>NZ_AZFS01000047.1 GCF_001434395.1 Levilactobacillus hammesii DSM 16381 | reverse complement strand
TTGTACTAGTCCCTGTCAAGTTGACAGGTAAAATAATATAATTTTTCGAGTTCTGTCTAAGCGGCTTTGCCGCGGTATTCTGCCGCGGTGAAGCCGCTTCTTTGTGTGGTTCGGTCTATGTAATTGAAGTAGTGGATTCCTTCTTCAATTAGCGTTATGAGCTCTGCCTCAGTTTTCGGCATCGGATGACTATCTAGCCAGTTAAGTTTGAATTCATTCCACCAACGTTCCATCGGCGCATTATCATAAGGTGTTCCCGGCCGCGACATACTACGGACAACTTCATGCTCGGTCATTAGATCATTGAATGCTTTAGCTGTGAATGCTGAACCTCGGTCTGTATGGACCATCGGATGGACGTCTCCGGCATCTTTGAATGCTTGTTTAAAGGTATCCATCATGGCTTCGCTAGTTTCAGTAACACTTAGTTTGTAAGCTACTAAATAGCGACCATATAGATCTAAAACACCACATAATCGCATTTTATGCTCGCCATTAATTCCGTACCGAACTTCTGTAGAATCTGATAACCAGACTTGATTGGCGTCAGTCGCTAAATCAAATTGCCGATTTAAGATATTATCGCGTAATTCTTGTTCTGCTTGCTTAATCCGATGATGCTTTTTCACCCGACTCTGACATTTTAAGTGTAGGACAGCCATCAAGCGTTTTACGCGTTTTTCTGAAATGATAAAGTCGATGGTTTCATCATGCTCAAGATAATGCGTCATTTTCCCGGCACCGATTCTTTGGCGGTGTGCTTTGAAATGTTGGCGAATCTTTTGTTTGAGAATTGATTCTTGTACCTGCCAAGGCGTGTCCTCGTGGTGTTGCCATTGATTAAATGCCTGGCGGCTAATACCTATATGACGCAAGATAATTGCTTGAGCACCATGAATCTGCGAACTGATTTCTTGGATAGCTTGGTAAGCTAATTTACGCCGGCTATTCACTCCTTGTTCTGTAGTTCCTGGAATTTTTTTACGAAGAGATCTAGGACCTCCTGTTCTTTGAGCTTGGCTTTTAATTGCCGGTTTTCCAACTGAAGCTTTTCAACTTCGGTCATTTCTTCGATGGTTTTCGTTCGTCCACGACCGTCCTTAAGGGCGGTGTAGCCACTTTTTTTAGACTTGAGAACCCACGACCGAACTTGTTGGTATGACATATTAAAATGTTCTGCTGCTTGCGCATAAGTGTGTTTGCCAGCAGTAACGTATTCAACGATTTCAATTCGTTCCTCAAAGGTAGTTTTACGACTCATAATGCGGACCTGCTTTCTTGACTGAGCAGCTGTCAATACTTTATTGGTCCCATTATACTGGAATTTTTTAATCCAGTCCCTGAGTTGCCTTTCATTTCTTACTCCAAACCGCCTACTAATATCAATCAAGCTACCTTCATGATTTAAATAAGCTGTTACGGCTTGTTGTTTGATTTCTGGACTATAGCGTGTCCAATTGTGTCGTTCTTCCAGTCCCTTGATACCATCTTGCTTATAAAGATCTTGCCACCTTTCCAGACTGTGTTGGCCAATACCATACGATTTCAAATAAGCGGCCTTGGTTAACTCGGTCGTTGATAAGCCAGTGATAATCGCTACCTTTTCCTCAGGTGTGAATCTGGTTCTAGGCATAATAAAATCCCCTTAAGATTAATAGATGAATTATTGTTTTTCATCTGTCAATCTTAAGGGGACTATAGCA
>NZ_AZFS01000046.1:203214-338728 GCF_001434395.1 Levilactobacillus hammesii DSM 16381 | reverse complement strand
CGCGATGCGATTAGACAACCTACAATAGATTACCAACAACAGTTGACAAAGAGCCAAAAATTTTACCAACGCACACGATTAACCCAAAAGAGGTTCCACAACGCACGCGTCATGGAACCTCTCAGAAAATTCACTTTAAATGTGCGCTTAGCCCCGACGGAACCAGCCACTAACCTTGTGCCAGAAACCATCTGGCTCTTGGTCTTCCAACTTCATCAACGGCACCGTTTCGCCCTCTAAACGCCGAGCAACGTTACGGTAACCCTGTGAGGCCGCATTGTCGGTATCCATGACGATAGGTTCACCCTTGTTAGACGTTGAGATCACGGCGTCATCGTCAAAGATGATCCCCAGTAACTCGATGCCCAAGTGATGGGTAATTTCATCGATATCCATCATGGAACCGTCCTGCATCATATTCCGCCGAATCCGATTAATCAACAACCGCGGTGCTTCCGTCAAAGGATGTTGTTCCAATAACCCAACAACCCGGTCAGCGTCCCGGACAGCTGAAATTTCTGGCGTGGTGACCACAATAGCAGCATCCGCACCGGCGACAGCGTTCATAAAGCCCTGTTCAATCCCAGCAGGACAATCGATGAGGACATAGTCGTAATCCGGCTTCAATTCATCCACGATCGTTTTAACCTGATCGGGTTGTAACGCCGTCTTATCTGTGTTCTGCGCTGCAGGTAACAGGTAAAGCTTGTCATCAAAACGCTTGTCTTTAACCAGCGCTTGGGGCAATTTGGCCCGACCACTGGCAACGTCCACGATATCGTAGATGATTCGGTTATCCAATCCCAGAACCACGTCTAGGTTCCGCAAACCGATGTCCAAATCCATCAGGCACACCCGTTTACCCATTAGAGCTAACGCCGTCCCAATGTTGGCACTGGTCGTGGTTTTACCCACACCACCTTTACCAGAGGTGATCACAATTGCTTTTCCCATTCTAAATTCCTCCAATCCGGTTGTACAACTTCGGGTTGATCTTCTTTAAAGCACTGAGCTTACCGTACGACAACACGTGGAGATCGTTCACGTAAGCAATGGTTTGGCTAGAATCGGCCAATTGATCCGGTTCGATAATGTCAAACTGTTCGGCAATTCTGACCTGTTGTGCGGTCGCAAGATTTCCCATAATCAGTTTGGATTCATCGTCGGGATACCCCGCCTGCAAGATGCCACTCACGTCACCCATTGAGAAGATATTCCCCGTCGTGCAAAGTTTACCACCTTCGTGGATGGTTCCCAAAAATAGGACATCCCCCTGCATGGTCACGTCTTGCCCGTTACGAATGACCTTACTCAACAGATGAACATTCTCACGCTCGCGTAACTGGATGGCATCCGCAATAGTCATCACGTTTGCCGCAATCTTATGGATTTCAAAACGCGGGTAGTTGCCTACCAGTTGTTCGATCTGTGATTTTTCATCGGCGGTTAAAATGCGATCCTCGGTCAGGACATCCAACGAGACCTTCGTGGTTTCCATCGCTTTGGGATCAACATTTAGATTTTCCAATAAAGCTCTTAAATCGACCAGGATTTGGTCCATGCTCGCCGATTGTTTGAGCACCAAATCATAGCCGTTCTGCGTTCCCCGTAATACGGCAGCTTGCATAGCGTTCGTTCCCTTCACCTATTTTAACCAATTATACACCGCGCGAATTGGAAAATATAAAACGACAAACATGGCCAAATTCAAAGCCAACGTTGGTCCCAAGGTATTAACCAAAAACGAGCTACCAGACATCGACGTCATATGAACGGCACGGCTGGCAATAAAGCTCATTGCTTCCACGATGGTGATATCAATAAAGTAGATCAGTAGTCCGCTTAAAAAGTTGGGACTAATGTATTTTACAATTTGCCGGGTCAAGTAGACCACCAACGGAAAGACGAAGACGTAAACCCCAAAGATTCCCGTATAGTAAAGGTCAAAAACCACCCCAGCTACAGCAGCCCACTTCGCAAGTGGCATGGCCATATTCTCTTCAAATAGCACGCCACAAACCAGCCACAGGACAACCAAATGGCTGATCATCACTGAGGACGCACTAAACATTTGTACACTGAAGACTTGACTGATACTGCCATCAAGAAAGAGCATTAAGAATAAGCCAATTGGGAAACCAAAACGCATTTTTGATAATCGATACACGCCTTAGCCCCCTTATTGTTTCGTAACCGCAACCGTCACAATGTTCAGGTCGCTTAAATCAGTTGCTGGCGTAATGTAAAGTTTCGTAGATAACCCATAGTCGGAACCCGCTGACTTGGCAACAGTCCCCACGTACAGGCCCTTAGGCGTCACGCCGCCAAGCCCACTGGTAATCACTTTGTCACCCTTACTAATTTTAGCCTTAGTCGTCAGGTTATCCATCGTGATTTGCCCCGTAGCCGCCTTGTAACCGCTCAAGACACCGTTGACCGTCTTCCCCGATTTAGTCGATACTGTAACGGCAAACCGGTTAGCCGAGTCATTATTGTCGGTGATCAACTCTACCTTGGCGTTCGTCTTGTTGACTTCGGAAACCCGACCAACTAAGCCGGAACCGGACATGACGGGCATGTTCTTCACAACGCCAGCAGACGACCCCTTGTTGATGACCACTTGGTTCTGCCAAGACGAAGGCGTCCGCGTGATGACTGCGGCACTAATCGCCGTGTAATCCGTCAATGAATCATTCAACTTAATCTGTGTCTTAAGCTGTTTGTTTTCCTTAGCTAAGGTTTGATCCCGGACCTTGGTCTGGGCGAGTTCACTAACCTGCTTTTTCAATTGCTGGTTTTCTTGATACGTGTTCAACAATTCTGAAATAGAACTGACAGAACCTCTCAAGCCGTTAGCTGGTAAGGCAACGACCCGGTCGGTTAAGCCGACAATGTCATTCCCAAATTGCTGAATCAGCGGCGGCGTTGACTTCTTGTTACGAATAGCTACGGACACCGTCATCAAAGCAAAGCTAACAATCAAGCAGACAATGATGATCACTAGTCGCCGATTGAAAGAAAATTTCTGCATGTTTGACCTCCATCTTGTTCGCCAATCACAGATTCGTCATTGGCGTCACAATAAAGAAGCGGGAAGCTGCCTTCCCGCTAGTCCCTATTTTTTCTTCATGACATCGATACTCTTTAATGATTCACCGGTACCAGCTGCCACACAATCCAGAGGATCATTGGCGATGGAAACGGGAACTTTGGTTGCATCGGCGATGACTTCCGATAGGTTCTTCAGTAAGGCACCCCCACCAGTCAACACGATACCGTGATCAATCACGTCAGCGGCGATTTCTGGTGATGTTTCTTCTAGGGTTTCCTTAATTGCTGTAATCACGTCTTGAACGGGTTCCTGAATGGCCTTAGCCACATCAACAGCGGAAACTTCCACTGCCTTAGGTAACCCAGAGACCAAATCACGACCACGAATCGTGGCGCCTTCGATCTTATCGGCTTCTTCAACAGAAGCAGAACCGATGTCCATCTTGAGCTTTTCAGCAGTCCGTTCACCAATTAACAGGTTGAAGTTAGACCGCACATAAGTGGCGATCGCATCATCCAACTTGTCACCGGCAACCCGGATAGAACGACTGGAAACAATCCCCCCAAGGGAAATCGTTGCCACGTCAGTTGTCCCACCACCCATATCAACAACCATACTACCGGTTGGATCCATGACGGGTAAACCAGCACCAATGGCTGCAGCAAATGGTTCTTCAATGACGTAAGCGTCACGAGCACCAGCAACACGGGTCGCGTCAATGACCGCCCGTTTTTCAACTTCCGTTACACCGCTTGGCACACAAACCATGACGTAAGGCTTACCGCTAGACTTACCCACCGTCTTTTCGATGAAGTACTTCATCATGGCAACGGTCGTGTCGTAGTCCGCAATAACCCCATCTTTCATGGGCCGAATGGCAACAATACTAGCCGGAGTCCGGCCAATCATTGCACGAGCGTCTTCACCAACGGACACAATTTCCCCAGACTTTGTGTTCTTGGCGACAACAGAAGGTTCGCGTAGAACGATTCCTTTACCGTCAACATACACAATTGTATTGGCGGTACCAAGATCGATTCCAATATTTTTCGTTCCTAATCCGAACACTGTGTTTCATCCCTTCATGGTCAACAAAATATTTATATTTTTTTGTCTTATTCATTGATAGACGTATTATAACATACCTATCTACGTGAGAACACGTCGTCAATGTCAAGAATACCGAACTTTTAACGAGAAAGAAATAGGTAAACTCGATTTTAATTAGATTTTAAAACTTCTGACTTATTTGACTTCTGAATTAGTGGTAAAATCCCGGCCTCACGCAGACTAAAGTAGGTTCGCAGACCAATCACAAAACCGTCGAGCAGCGGAATTCCCATCAACTGGCCACACTCGGCCAACCGCCGCATGAATTTCAAATCGTTCGGTGATGGGTCGGCTAGACCACTGGGATGGTTATGGGCGATGACAATGGCTGCCGCCCCAGTCAGAACGGCCAGTCGAAAGATCTCCCTGGGATGGACCGGACAATTATCCAGCGTTCCAACGAATACCGTCTGCCGGTCGATCACCCGATGCTTGGCATCCAACGCTAAGACCTCGAGCCTTTCCTGGGGCGCATAACGTAAGTCATCCATCAGCGTCTCACCAATTTGGCTGCTCGCCACAACCTCGCCATAGATCTGTCGTGGCGCGCGTTGTGCCCAACGGCCCAGGTCGATCGCGATTAATAATGCCCGCCGTTCGCGCTTACCTCGAACATACCGATCACACTGCCGTTGACTGGTATAGCGTAGATTGGCCACGCTGTGAAAGTACTGGAAGAACCGGTCGCATTCGCTCGCGGCCGGTAATCCCAGTCCGCGAAGAACCCGACCGACCAATTGCCGTTCATTAACACTGCTAATTCTTTCTCGTCGCATATTCTCAGCTCCCTTACAGACTAACTCCGTAAAAAAAGCCGATTTATTTGTCGTTATCCTTAAAATACTGACGAACTTCTGAAATAAAGTAGAGCGAGCCGGTCAACAGAATTAAGCTGTCACCGGAAATGTTATCCAGTGCCATTTTGAGCGCACTCGGCCAGTTATCCGCCATCGTCACCCGTTTGCTAGAGGCAACGGCGGCCTCCAAAGCTTGTGGCGTTGCAGCCGCTCGCTTACCGGGCCCCTGAAATTGGGTCACGATGATGTGGACGTTACGCACTTGTAGCAGCGTCTTCACCATCTGATCATACTGTTTATCCGCCAACACCGCCAGAACAATCGTAATATCCTGTTGCGCAAAGTGCTGCCGCAACAATTGTACCATCTCCACCATGGCGGGCTCATTATGGGCCCCATCAATGGCAATCAGGGGTTCATCGTTCAACCGTTCAAACCGGCCAGGCCACGCCGTATGCTTCAAGCCTTCACGAATCTCCGCAATGTCGAGTGGCAACTGCCGGACCTGATGATACGTGATGAAGGCTGTGAGTGCGGTAGCGGCATTATCAATTTGATACGGTCCCAACAGGTCAATGGCCAGATGTTGCCAGCGATGGTCTGCCCAGGTGTAGGCGAACCGTTCCCCCCAACCAGACTCGGGTTGATTTTTCACCGTAAAGTCGCGACCTAACGCGCGAACGTCGGTCTGGTTCTCATCAGCAGTCCGATCCATGACAGTCAGTGCATCCGGCGTCAGGCGACCACAAACGACCGGCACACCGGGCTTAATGATCCCGGCCTTCTGCGTGGCAATCTTAGGAATCGTATCCCCTAAAATCTTCATGTGATCCATGCCAATCGTCGTGATAACCGAAACGGCTGGCGTGATAATATTGGTCGAATCATACAGACCACCGAGTCCAACCTCGACCACAACAAGGTCCACCGGATGACTGGCGAAGTAGCAGAACATCAAGGCCGTATCGATTTCAAATTCCGTTGGCCCCTCTTCGGCCAACTCCTGATCTAAACGAGCGACCACGGGTTGAATCTGGTTGACCATCGCCACCAGATCCGTGTCACTGATGGGCTGACCATCCGTACTGATCCGTTCATTGAACCGGGTAATGAACGGCGAGGTAAAGGTTCCCACCGTCTGCCCCTCAGCCATGAACAGGTCTCGTAAAAAAGCCACCGTGGACCCTTTGCCGTTGGTTCCGGCAACGTGAATCATATTTAACTTTTCCTGCGGGTCACCCAAGATGTGCATGAACTGCCGCATCCGGTCCAGGGTCGGCTTCTTTTTGAAGCGGTCTCGACCGTGGATGAACTGCAAGGCTTCAGCGTACGTTTCTACCAAAATGAAAACCTCCCGCTTGAGTCACTGTTTCTTAGTGTAGCAGATTTCCCAAGCGTGTGGAAGCAGGCGCAACTGACTGGCTGCCTGCTTCCACACGCTTCGACGATGCTGCCAATGATCTGCACCAAAATTCCCAATCATTAGCAGTCAAATCAACTCATACGATTAGATAAGCTGCCCAAGTCGTTAAGAAAGGTTAAAGCTCTCGCAAACGCTGAGACTAATTCCAACATTTTTACGTTAGTCATAAGTGTACGGTGCCCACCATACAAGTCGTCCCGTCGACCACATAAAAAAAGAGATGACCGCAATCATCTCTTTCAAACCGTTCTATTTACTTCACTGCAATGCGACCTCATCAACGATTCAGATCGCGATAACAGACACTTTACCCAATAGTGCTTACAGTTGGGCCTTAATATCAGCCAACCGTTGTTGCGTGGCTTCCAGTTTCTTTTGGTTATCCGTTTGCTTGTCGCGTTCGGCGTTAACCACGTCTTCTGGTGCGTTGGCGACGAACCGTTCGTTCCCTAACTTCTTGGTTGCGCGCTGAACTTCGGCCGTAAACTTGGCAACTTCCTTGTCCAAGCGAGCGGCTTCATCGTTCAAGTCGACCAATTCGGCCAGTGGTACGGAAACTTCGGCACCCGTGATGACGGAGGTCATGGCCAGTTTAGGTGCGATCAAGTCGGCACCAATCTCAAAGGCCTTTGGATGAACGAACCGGTCGATGAAGTCGCGGTTGTTCTCAAAGACGCTCTGCAGCTTGGCATCGCTGGTCTTGATCTGCAGGTCAATCGGCGTGGACATTGGGGCATTGGCTTCGGCCCGAATGTTCCGGACAGCCTTGATCAGGTCGATCAGGCTGGTCATGTCGCTTTCGGCCGTAGCGTTGTCGAATTCTGGATGGTCAACCGGGTAGGCTGCCGTAACCAGAGACTTGCCATCGTGTGGCATGGCTTGCCAAATGGCTTCCGTTACGAATGGCATGATTGGTTGAAGTAAGCGCAAGGTTTGATCCAAGACGTAAGCCAACAGGTCTTGCTTGGTAGCCTTAGCCGCCTCGTCATCGCCCGTCAAGACTTCCTTACTCATTTCAATGTACCAGTCACAGAAATCGTTCCAGATGAAGTTGTACAGGGAACGGCCCGCTTCACCGAATTCGAACTTGTCGAACATTTCGGTAACATGCTTAACCGTGTCGTTCAAGCGGCTTAAGATCCACTTGTCGGTCAGGTCCCACTTGTCGGCTGCCGGAACCACTGGCTTGGTATTTTCACCCAAGTTCATGATCACGAACCGGCTAGCGTTCCAGATCTTGTTGATGAAGTTCCAGGCCGCATCCATCTTGTCGTAGCTGAACCGAACATCTTGACCCGCCGTTGAACCGGTGGACAGGAACCAACGCAAGGCATCGGCACCGTACTTGTCAATGACGTCCATGGGATCAATCCCGTTACCCAGTGACTTACTCATCTTCCGACCATCTTCGGCCCGAATCAGTCCGTGTAAGAGGACGTGTTTGAACGGCCGCTTACCCGTAAATTCGAGACTTTGGAAGATCATCCGAGAAACCCAGAAGAAGATGATATCGTAACCCGTAACCAGCGTGTCGGTTGGGAAGTAACGCTTATAATCTTCACTGTTTTCATCAGGCCAGCCCATCGTGGAGAATGGCCACAAGGCACTGGAGAACCAGGTATCTAAGACGTCAGGGTCTTGTTCCCAATTTTCAATGTCCTTAGGCGCTTCTTCATTAACGTAGACTTCGCCCGTCTTCTTGTTGTACCAAGCTGGAATCCGGTGACCCCACCAGAGTTGCCGTGAAATAACCCAGTCATGGACGTTTTCCATCCACTGTGTAAAGGTATGTTCAAAACGTTCTGGGACGAAGTCAACCGCATTGTCGCCCTCTTGGTTCTTAATGGCGGCTTCAGCCAGTGGCTTCATCTTCACGAACCACTGCGTCGATAACCGGGCTTCAACCTGAACGCCAGTCCGTTCTGAGTGACCAACGGAGTGGACGATGGGATCAACCTTGATCAGCAAGCCTTGATCATCCAAATCGGCAACCATGGCCTTCCGTGCATCGAAGCGGTCCATGCCGGCATACTTGCCAGCGCGGTCGTTCATCGATGCATCCTCGTTCATGGTATTGATCCGTTCCAAATTGTGACGGTTCCCCACTAAGAAGTCATTAGGATCATGGGCTGGCGTGATCTTAACCATCCCCGTCCCAAAGTTGATGTCAACGTATTGATCGGCAATGATCGGAATCTCACGGTTAGCTAAAGGCAGGATAACCTTCTTGCCCACTAAGTCCTTGTACCGGTCATCATCGGGATTAACGGCAACGGCGGTATCCCCCATCATGGTTTCGGGACGCGTCGTGGCGATTTCAATGTAATGCTTGCCGTTAAACGTGTCATCTGGATTGGCAAATGGATATTTAACGTGGTAGAAGGCACCCTTGTCGTCCTTGTGAATAACTTCGATGTCAGAAAGCGCGGTCCGGGCTTGCGGATCCCAGTTGATGATGTATTCGCCCCGGTAGATCAGGCCCTTCTTGTACAACGCAACGAAGACCTTCTTAACGGCATCGGATAAGCCATCATCCAAGGTAAAGCGTTCGCGGGAGTAGTCCATGGACAGCCCCATCTTGGCCCATTGCTTGTGGATAGTTGCGGCGTATTCGTCCTTCCATTCCCAAACCTTGTCCACGAACTTTTCGCGACCTAAGTCGTAACGGGTAATGCCCTGTTCACGCAAGCGGGCTTCAACCTTGGCCTGCGTGGCAATTCCGGCGTGATCCATCCCCGGAACCCAGAGCGTGTCGAACCCTTGCATCCGCTTTTGCCGAATAATCATGTCTTGTAACGTGGTGTCCCAAGCGTGACCTAAATGCAACTTCCCGGTAACGTTTGGTGGGGGTAAAACGATAGAATACGGCGTGGCTTTCTTGTCGCCACTGGGTTTAAAGACATCTTCGTCTAGCCAAGCTTGGTACCGACCGGCTTCAATGGCGGTCGGATCATACTTGGTTGGCATGTCGGTTTGCTTATCTGCCATGTAAATCAGTTCCTTTCTTCCTATGACCTTTACTTTAAACGGTTGTGTGCACACTACCCTAAACCAGCGCCGTGCGTCACAATCGCGACAACGACCTAAGTTAACTGTCGATGACACAAAAAAACTCCTCATCCTAAAAAATTAGGACGAAGAGTCTTCGCGGTACCACCTAAATTGGGCGTTCATGCCCCACTTAACTTCTTTGTTAACGGAGAGTGCTCCGGTCCGAGCTTACTGTTGGTTCAGCTCGGCAGCTCACAAGCTACGTTCACGAGCGCTTATCCACCGGTTCCCAGCATTCCCGGCTCTCTTGGCGATTAACGCACGCTACTGACTTGTTCAACGCTACTTTCACATAGTCTACTCAATTTTGGCCTAAAGGTCAACACGTGGGACAAGTTTTTCCAAAGCCTCGATGGCTTCAAGGTAGTTCGGTTCGTCGGATTGTTCAGTGACAATTTGGCGGTAAACGATCTTACCGGTGTCATCAATAATCCAGATGGACCGGGCCAAGTTGCCCAGGTTAGGCACGTACAGACCCATCTCGTAACCAAATGAAAGTTCTTCATCGGATAACAGGTCAACGTTTTCCACACCCTGAGCGGCACACCAGCCGGTCTGTTCAGCAATGGAATTGTTCGAGATCGTGCAGAACTTCGCTGCTGGATAATGGTCTGCCTGTTGGGTAAACTTCCGCGTCTGCAACGTGCAAACGGGCGTCTCAAGATCCGGGACAACACTAATCAAAGTAACTTTGCCGATTAAATTAGCCGTCTTAACTTTGACATTGTTCTGATCAAACACTTTAAACTTTGGTAACTGATCTCCAACCTCTGGCGGTGTGCCAGAGAGAGCCATTGTATTGCCGAGCCGTGTAACATCCACGCAGATCAACCCCTTCAAAATATACATCGGTTCTATACCGATTGTTGCTTCAATTATCCCGCAACTTAGGGGGCAATGACAAGCGTTTTGCCATAAAATCATGAAAAACTCAATAATATGATATAACTGGTCGATCGCAACGAGGCGCTCCGAAAAAAAGCGAGAAGATCTTCAATGAAAAACGCTAAACTAACAATCTCGCCCCAAAATAAATGATCACGAGGCCCAGTAAAGGTGTCAAGACACGATTAACTTTAACAAAGTTCAACCGCTGTAAAACCAGTGGCGTCACCACGGCACCAACAATGGCGCCGCACATGAGGCCTAATCCGACCTGCCAATCGATGGTGCTGGTCATCAGATGACTGATAAAGCCCACTAAGGACATCCAAAAAAGGACATAGGTAGCCGTCCCCGCCGCTTCTACGGCTGATAGTCCTAGAATGCTCAAGCCAGCCGCCGTCGTTGCGCCACCACTCAGTCCACCAATGCCCACCATCAAGCCACTCAACAGACCAAAGAAAATCGCCAACCCCGGCCGATTAGTGGCTGGCTTCACAGTCGGCCGCCAATACTTTACGAGCACAATGCCACCCATGATCACCAAGATAAGGCCCACTAGCCCATCATAAATAGAGGTCGAGATGAACCTAGCCGCCACCGTGCCACCAACAATTCCCGGTAATGCGTCGAAAATTAAACGTTTCCCAATTTGAATCGAACATTATGAATCCGAACTTGGGTTAAAAAGCCGAAAAACAGGGCTGGTAGAGCGACAAACAAGGATGTCGGCACCGCCACAGCCGTTGCCACCTTCAATTGGCTCGTTAAGACCCCCAAATAAAGCGAGGCGCCCCCGCCACCAATCAAACTGATAAAAATACCGATGAGTAAACCATAGATAACACTGATCAAAATTTAACCACCTTTCGTAGTAAACGGAGTGCACTCCACTTATTTAATCGGAGTTTGCTCCGCTTGTCAAGTCTTCCGGACTACGTTATGGTTAGATCCTGAAAGAAAGGATTGATCTGATGCGTAAAGATGCCACTCAAAATCACAAAAAAATTCTAACCGCCGCGACCCAATTATTTCAGCAAAATGGCGTGGCCAACGTCAGTATGAAAGATATTGCCGTTGCGGCACAACTGGGACCCGGAACGCTATATCGTAATTATCCAAATAAGGGGACGCTCTGTTTGGACCTGGTATATGGTCATCTGGAAACGTTCATCGCCAATCAACAACGCCTCACCCCCACGGCGACAACCTGGCAGCTGCTATTGACCAATTACCTGTCATTTCGCGAAGAAAATCGTGAACTTCTAGCCACGATTGAGGGTTCTTCCCAAGTCAATTTCACACAAACTACCCTCTATCAGCAACTGTTCCGCCTATTCACGCGCTTCCTGCAAGCCGTTTTGCCGGATGCAACCCCAACGACCATTCAATTTAGAACAGATATGCTCATCGCCATGTTAAAGAGTGATAATTACGCTTTCCAACGCAAGCAACGCGGCTTAAGTAACGACCAAATCTGCCAGATGATTAATGCCATTGTCTTATCACCGCTATAATCTACTTCACACCAGACACAATGGTTACTTCGCTTAACAAATACAAGGTCTCATCTCTCCGTTAAACTTGAAAAACATTAACGCATCACTTGCACGCCGCCTGGCCTTTGTAGTTCAATTAAGAAAAGCGTTTTAATGACAAATTGGAGGCTTTATCTATGAAAATCTTTTGTTTTGGAACATTAGCCGTTGAGGAACCCTACGCACGCGCTTGGGGCAAAGAACAGGGCATTGAAGTCGGCATAACCAGCCAGCCCCTGAGCACCGCCACGGTCGAACTCGCTAAGGGTTACGATGGTGTGTCCACCAAGGGGATCGTTCCCGTAACCGCAGACGTTTACGCCACACTTGAAAGCTTCGGCATCAAGCAACTAGCCGTCCGCCAAGTTGGGGTCGACAATCAGGACGTCGCCGCTGCCACCCAGCACGGCATCACCCTGACCAACGTCGCTTCTTACTCACCACGTGCCATTGCCGAAATGGGCGTCACCCAGGCCATGTCCCTGTTGCGCCACATCGGCGTCTACCAGGACCGCATGCACAATGGCGACTTCACCTGGGACGCGGAAACGATTAGTACTGAAATTTTCAACTGTACGGTCGGCCTCATTGGCGCCGGTCACATTGGGAGTGCCACGGCGCAGATTTACAGTGCACTGGGAGCCAAGGTTTTAACTTACGATCCGAGCTACGATGCCGCTCTAGAACCCTACACGACCTACACGGACAAGGAAACTATTCTCAAGGAAGCCGACATCATTTCCCTACACACGCCGTTACTACCCGCAACCAAAAACATGATTGACGCGGCGGCCTTTAAGAAAATGAAGCCCAATGCCATCTTGATTAACATGTCTCGCGGGGAACTGGTTGATACCGCCGCCCTCATCAATGCACTCAAGACCAAAGAGATCGCGGGTGCCGGCCTCGATACCTTAGCCAATGAAGTTGCCTTCTTCACGCAGAAAAAGCCTTACGCCGACACGCCGCAAGACTTCCAGAAGTTAAACGCCATGCCAAACGTTATTGTCACACCACACGTGGCCTTCTTTACGAAGCTCGCCGTGAAGAACGGCCTCGAGATCGCCCTCAACGACGCACAAGCCATCATCAGCGGCAAACGCAGTCGTCACGCGGTTAACTAGCTTAGTTCTCACCATTCACCTGCGGCTGCCAGAGATTCCGGCTGCTGTGGGGACCGCCTGCGGCCTGAGAAGCGGTCCTCCGGCTCGGTTTGAAGCCCGGCAAAGATCACCGGTCTCCAAACACGTCCCACGCTGTAAGCCGATTCTCGGCTAACACCGTTGTCACGGCTGCCTCCATCTCTGACCTCCTCCGGTTACGGAAGTTGTTAACCAGCTTATTGCTGACAACAACGCCGACTATCATCGCTGATCCACTGCTATTGATCGGCAACATTCTGTGTAGCCGTGAGTGAGCTAAATTTGGGCTCAGCCGTGGGATTTTCCAAGTGGTCTGCTTGGAAAATGGTGTCTTTGAAACGTGGGTTATCGGTTCAAAGCAAGGTCCGAGACCGCTCTGTGGCTCGGGCCGTCCTGCCCACAGCGTTCCGGCCCAAATTTGGTGAACGGTAAGGCGGGATTTCTCCACAAGGTCGCCTGTAAGACACCTATCCTGCAATGTCAGGAGCCGTAGGTGGTGTAAAAATCAATTTGACCACTAAGATCTCAGCAAGCTAGCTCTTGTCAGGTAGTCAAAAAAGCAGCATCGCTTTTGATTGGCGTCATTGTGACGCGCGAAGAATTAAAGCAATTCGGCGAAGACGTCTTCGTTTTGGTTCAAGTAATTGTCACCAGGGCGGATGTCAGAGATGACGATGCCGTCGAGAGCTTCCTTCATCAAGCCTTCCACGTCAATGTAGCCCTCATACTTCCGTGACTTTTCCAAGTCAGGATGCGTCTTGGGTGCTGGTGGCGTGAAGATCGTACAGCAGTCTTCATAAGGCAGGATGGAGAGATCATAGGTGTCGATATCCTCGGCAACCTTGATGATTTCCGTCTTGTCCATGGACAGCAGTGGCCGCAGGATTGGCATTGACGTCACATCGTTGATGGCCGCCATGCTTTCCAACGTTTGTGAGGCCACTTGGCCCAGGGATTCCCCGTTAAAGATTCCCTTAGCGTGCCGCTTTTCGGCAATGGCCGCCGTCAACCGCAGCATTAACCGCCGTTGAACCGTCATCAGGTAACCTTCTGGAACTTTTTCCTTGATGGTCTCTTGAATCTTCGCAAAAGGTACCTGAATAAACTGAATACCACCAGAGTAGCCGGCCAACCGTGCCGTCAGTTCCTTAGCCTTAGCCAGGGCCTGTTCGGACGTATATGGTGGACTGTAGAAGTGAATCATATCAATCTTAACGCCACGCCGTAAGGCATAGTAGGATGCCACTGGGGAATCAATCCCACCAGACAACATCATGACAGCCTTACCACCGGTACCCACGGGCAACCCGCCGGCACCTTGAATGGTTTCACCGGACAGGAAGACCCCGTTCATCCGCACTTCGACCCGTAGTTCAAGGTCGGGATGCTTCATTTTAACGGTCAGACCAGGGACGTTTTCCAAAATGGCACTCCCTAGAATCTCGTTCATCTGATACGTGTCATATTGGAATTCTTTATCCTGACGACGCGTGTTGATCTTAAACGTCATCCCCGGCTTAAAGGCTTCCTTGACCATGGCGATGGCCGTGGCCTTGATCACGTCGATATCCTTATCGACCTTAACCGAAGGCGAGAAGTTTTCGATTCCGAAAACACCCTTCAATCGCGCCATCACGGCATCAGAATCCGCACCGTTTAAGGTAACGTGCAAACGGTCGTGTTGTGCTTTGACTTCAATCCCGTCAAAGGTGCTAAGTGCTTTACGGACGTTTTGGCCTAACTGTTTGATGAAGTCTTTCTTGTTCTTCCCCTTCGTCGACAGCTCGCCGTAACGGACCATAATTTCGCTGTATTCCATTGCGCGACCCCTTTCGTTGTTTAATTTAATTTGGCAAATTGTGTGTATAACTCGTCAAAGACCTGGTTAAACTTTTCAGCTTCTGCCATGGTGTTGTGCTCATCCAAAGAGATGCGCACCGCACTCGTCGCAATACCGTCATCAACCTTCATGGCCTGTAACGTGCTCGATTCAACGTGCTTCTTTGAGGAGCAAGCACTCGTGGTCGAGATAAAGATATCGTGTTCCTCAAAGGCGTGGACGATGGTTTCACCTCGGACACCCGCAATGGCAAAGCACAAAATGTGCGGCGCAAAGTAAGGCAAGTCCTTAGAAAAGATCGTCACGTTGGGGAACTTCTCCACGTGATGTAAAATGGCGAGGCGAATGTCACGTTGGCGTTTAACCTTAGCTGATTCGTCGGCCAGTAACAAACGCAGTGCCTTGGCCATAGCGGCAATGGCAGGCAAGTTTTCGGTCCCGGAGCGAAGGTTACGTTCCTGACCACCACCGGCCATTAGGGGCGCAATCTTACGGCCCTGCCGTTTGTACATGAAGCCAATTCCTCGCGGCGCATGGAACTTGTGCCCAGAGAACGTGATGAAGTCGACCCGGTCATTAAAGATCTTATCGGCTAGGCCCTTACCAATCCCCTGAACGGCATCAATGTGCCAGTGAATCCGAGGAAAGTCACGCATGACCGCCGCAATTTCATCGAGTGGTTGCACCGCACCGATTTCATTGTTGACGGCCATCGTGGACACCAGAATCGTGGACGGCTTGATCGCAGCCCGCAGATCTTCTGCAGAAACCCGACCGTGTTCATCGACGGGAAGGTAGGTCACTTCAAAGCCTTGTTGCTTCAGTTGTTCCATGGAATTGTGCACGGCAGGATGTTCCACCTCGGTCGTGATGAGGTGGTTCCCGAATTCCCGTTTGGCCATGGCCGTTCCCTTGATGGCCCAGTTATCGCCCTCAGTGCCGCCACTGGTGAAGAGAATCTCACTCAGCTTAGCACCGACCAAGTCCGCAATCTGTTGCCGGGATTGTTCCAGCAGGTTAAATGCCTGCTCACCAAACTTGTGCAAACTCGAGGGGTTACCCCAGTAATTTGCGCTAACCTTGGCGTAAGTATCGACCACTTCGGGCGCTGCCTTGGTGGTCGCACTGTTATCAAAATAAATCATACTGAACCCTCTTATCTCTTTTCTATTGGTTCGACTCCGATAGAAATTCCTTCTCATTATAAACACAATCGTTCTTTCCCACAAGCCCCAAGCCTGTGAAATTCACCGACGGCCCCTGAGAAATGCTTTCCCCAGCAACTTATCCTGGAGAAGTCCGATCGACGACCGCCCTTACCAGAATAAAAAAGCCACCGCAACGGGAGTTCCCGCCGTAGTGACTGGTGGACCTTATTTTGTTTCATCCGTTTCACGTTTAGGCTTCTGCTTGCCCTTGCTCTGGTAGTAAGCGTCCTCTAAGCGTTTGTAAGAACCCGGTTCCACCTGATCCAGAACCGTGGCGATGGTCTCCAAAGCCTGCGCGTATTGATGCTGGTTCTCAAACAAATCGGCGGCTTCCTTGCTGGCAGCGGCCACGTTCTCGTGACTGGTCTGATAACGGTTGGCGTACTGTAGGAGCTGTTCGGCCAACTCGGCACTGTCAATCAGATCATCGGTCTTTTCCTGCAACGTATCCAAATCGGTCTGGATGATCAGCAATTGCTTGGTGATCCGTTCCATGTCGATCTGGGGCTGATCCATGTCGGTCGCTAGCTGGGCAACCTCGTCCCGAACCACGAAGAAATAGTCTAAGTAGTTCTGCGGAATCCCCGGCAGATTTAAGTTTTCAACTTGCCGGCGTAAGCTATGTAGATTGAAGTCGAACTGTTGCAGCGTGTCACGGGCCTGCCGTTCTTCATCAGCGAGGCCAGCAACGCTCTTCAAAATATCAGCCTGTTGCTGTTCGATCTGTTCCAGGTCCTTTTGCTGCTGCTTCTGGTGCTCCAGAACTTGGGAATACGTTGCCGTCTTTCCCGTCAGATCTTGCACATCGCGTTGATAGATGCCATCGATCCCTCGCAACTGCTCATTGAGTTCCCGCGCTGTCTCGACCTCGTGGTGATCCAAGGTGTAGTTTTGACTCAGGCGGTCCAGTTCAGCCATCAGTGAGTGGCTCTGGTTCTGCGCATGACCAATAAACTTGGCCACGCCATCCAAGTTGGCCTCAACCGGCGACTTGGCATCAATTTCCGTTTGCATCAGATCATAAACATTGTCAATCTGACCGGCAATCCGATCATTCACGACTTTGGCGTCATCCGGGCGAAGAGCCTGCAACGTTTCAAGGTTCGTGCTGATGTGATCCTCAACGGTACTGATAAGCTCCGGTAGGTTTTGATCACCGAAGTGAAAACTCTCGGCAGTCAATTGCTGGTAGCCGCTCTTTAATTCCTTCACCTGGTCGGGGAACACCACCGTTAAGTCCTTGTACAACGGTGGAATCGCCTTGATCAGGTCCTCAAGCACAGTCGTATCATCATGTAGCTGCTCCAAAACATCGGCAGCCCGTTGATGATCGCCCTCTTGCGTCAACCGAGAGAAGGTATCGAAATTATCTTCTAACTTGCTCAGCTGATCCTCAAGGCCATCGATGCTGGGACCAAAGGCAAAGTTCTTGGCCAGCAATGTTTTGCGTAAGCCCTGATACTTCTGCTCCAGCTCTTTAACGGCCTCACGGTGTTGCTTATCAACCTCTTGTAAATGGGTCAACTGTTCTTGCACGGACTTAATCAATTCATCCGTCTGGGTAATCAGCGTGGTGACCTTATTCAGATTTTGCCGCAGCTGAATCAGGTTAACCCCCCGTGAATCGCTCAACAGTTGGGCCAATTGCTCGTCAATTCGGGTAAATCGGTTCTCAGTGATTTCGGAGAAGTCTTCCTGAAGATTTTCATAGTCTTCCAGCGATTGTCCAGTCAGGCTTAACTGCCCAACCAGTTGCAGCTCATCTTGCAACGGAATAGCTTCCATCGCTTCCTTCTTAGTGGTTAGCGTCGCAACTTGCCGCCGAATTCGTTGTTGGCATAGCAACAAGCCAACGTACGCGACGATCGCAAGTATGACGATTCCTATTAGCACAATCATATTGACCCCATCCTTCATCCACATTTCAACGTTTAAACGAGTTGTAAAATAACTCGGTTCACTTTATAATTTAATCTAATCTTGATTATAGCATAAGTGACGCACTGGCTTCACTACGTTTTCATGATTCTCTTAACCTTTCTGGCTATAATCGAATAATTTATCTACAAACAGTGGAGGCCTTTTCATGAGTGATCGTATCAATCCTTTAATCACCGAACAACTTGACGCCCTCCTATATGAGGAAACGAACTGGGTCGCTAACCTAGCAAACGCATCCGCCCTACTCAAACAAACCCTAACGGACGTCAACTGGGCGGGATTCTATCTCTACCAGCCGCAGACAGACGACCTGATTCTCGGCCCCTTTCAAGGGAACGTGGCGTGTGTCCACATTGAAAACGGTAGCGGCGTCTGCGGGACTGGCTTAGCCACGCAAACCACACAACTGGTCCCCGACGTTCACGCCTTTGCGGGCCACATCGCCTGCGATTCCGCCAGCAATTCCGAAATCGTAGTGCCTTTAACCTTAAGCGATGGCACTAAGCTGGGGGTCATGGACATCGACTCCCCTAGCAAGGGCCGTTTCACGACTGAGGACCAGACCGTCCTCGAAGAATTCGCCCGCGTTTTGCTGAAACACATTGACAAAGCCTAGTGTTTCTGGTTATACTGGTGTTTGTGTAAAATAATGCAGCGATAAGTGGTAAGCTCGTCAACAGATTGTTGCCGATACATTGGTTCAGGAAGTAACCTGCGGCTGTACACGGTGAAACCTGCAAAGCAACCTGCACGAATACTAAACTTATAAACAGCTTATTTTACTCCAAATAATATTTTATTGGAGGAACTATCTATGTCTCGTTACACTGGCCCAAGCTGGCGTATTTCCCGTCGTTTAGGGGTATCCCTTTCCGGCACTGGTAAAGAATTAAACCGTCGTCCTTACGCACCTGGTGATCATGGTCAAGGTCGTCGTCAAAAGTTATCTGAATACGGTACGCAATTGCGTGAAAAGCAAAAGCTCCGGTTCACTTACGGCATGACTGAACGTCAATTCTACAACTTGTTCAAGCGTGCCGGCAAGATCAAGGAAGGTACCCATGGTACTAACTTCATGATCTTACTCGAACGTCGTCTGGACAACGTGGTTTACCGTTTAGGTTTGGCAACGACTCGTCGTCAAGCTCGTCAATTGGTTAACCATGGTCACATCACGGTTGATGGCAAGCGCGTTGACATCCCTTCATACGAAGTCGAAGTTGGCCAAGTTGTCTCAGTTCGTGAAAAGTCCAAGGACATGACGATCATCAAGGGCGCTGTTGAAGCCGTTGTTGGCCGTCCACAATACGTCCAATTCGACGCTGACAAGCTGGAAGGTTCCCTTACCCGCTTCCCTCAACGTGAAGAATTAGATGCAGAACTCGACGATTCTCTTATCGTTGAATACTACAACCGTTAAATCGGTTGGGGTTTTATCACTACTCTGTGGTGCTCTGAACGCTGGTATTACGGCATTCTTAAAATTCCGTATTCTATTGATTACTGCTGATTACCCCCATTCTGTGGGAGATTTTGTGGGAGATTTTTAGGACAGCGTCAAGGATTATAGAGGTGCGCACCTTCCATTTTGTGGGAGGTGCGTTTTTTAATACTTAAGGATACATTATTTCTATACAACTTTAATTGGAGTGACTTCTATTCTAGACAAAAAGACAAATAAGAAGACGTTTTTCACAAATTGGACCTATGGTACAAGAATGAGAATATTCGCAACATTATTCGTCCTTTTAACTATTTTCTTTATAAAGATATGTCATTATTTTGTAGGTAACGGGAAACTTCGACTATTATTTTCCGCTCTGGTTATTCTTTCTCTGAGTTTGTTCTATTTTGCATTCTCAGGAAATAGATGGAACCTGAGTCAATTAAAAAGAATTCCTTATCTATTATCAAACCTGATAATGTTACCCATAATTGGAGCTTTTATTATTAGATTAATCATTCCAATTCCTGCTATATCTGAACCGATTGCCGCTATTTTCTCTATGATTAAAGCAATCGATGCCATCTCAATATTTCTAACTGCAAATATATTCACAACACACCTAAAGTCTTTTGCAACGTATAGAGAATTAGCATGGGCCGGCATTTGTGGTGTAACGGTTATATGTTGGTTGCTTGGACTTATGGATCCTTCAAAATCGATGATATTTTCTATTTTTGTCACTTTGATCGTTCAATCTTTTTCACTAGACTTTCTTGCATTAGTTAAATCAATACGTCATGGTAATTTAAGCGTTGAAGAGTACAAAAATAAGTTATCCAAGAAAGAAAAAGATATTTTCATTTTATTTAAATATCTTTCTCTAATAACATTATTTCTTGTTGCACTATCAGAATTCCTTGTTAATTCACCCGTGATGGCTAAGATCTTCAGTCTACTTATTGGCTCAAAACCATCTGGACTTATTGGTCGAGGAGAACTCGTTTTACTGACTATGTTGATATTTTGTATTGTATTTATGATTGTACTTTTTGTTCTCAGTTATCTATTTAAATTCATTAAAAAGAGAATTTCCATTGATACCGATTAGCCTATAGAATTTTTACCACAATTATTAACAATGGTCGAGAAAATAAAATATAAAGTGACTTTCTATATAAAAAAGCCACCCTACCCAAACGGATAGAGTGGCTTTCAATTTATTCAAAATTTGAACAGCAATCCCCAAATTTTGCGCTAGCAATCTCACAATACTAAGAGATTGGAAAAACATTTATGCACCACCTAGGCAGGTAAATTACATAGTCACATATCCCATTCTTAATGTAAGTTCCATTTCATTCTGAGAATTATAACCCAAGTGTGAAATTTCAGCTTCAATATTAGCGTGTTCAATCATATCAACATCAAATTTATCTATATCTGCCACTTCATTTACTTTTAGATATTCGTGGATTCGACTCTTAATCTTTTCAATATCAGTGTTGGACAGTTTAGAACTATTATCCATTTCAGTGGATACTGATGGTATTATCAAAAAGCTGTCTACCCGATTGCGATACCATTTTTCTCTCTTACTAATATATTTTTCTGCCAATACTTTATTTTTCTCATTCCTAGCAACTGCGGTCAATATTAGAGTATATCTATGCTTTTTGTGATACTTTCCAGGTTCACTAGATGAGAAAGATATTGAGGAATAGAAGACCGAGTCTTCTACATATAAGCCTATTTCGCTATTCGTAGCTTGCGAAATCCAGTCTGTGAACCTAACTATATCTTTCGGTTCATAGAAATCCTTTTCTAAAACAAAATTCATACTGACACCTCCACGTGTTACTTCATTATAGTTTAAGCACATATAAAAAGGCCATCCTACCCATCAATCTGGATAGAGTGGTATTTAATTTATATTCTTCATACCTATCAGAAACTGAATAGAGACTCAAAGATTTTGTACCAACAATCTAGCAACACTAATTGGTTAAGGGCCATTTATTCACTGCCTGTGCGAATGAATACATATCGTTACTTATTCTTCCTATTTTCAATATTTTCAATTTTTACCCGGATGTCGAGTCTTAAGTTACTTAGCGGATCTTTTGCGGCGCTAAGGAAACCCATAACCTGGTTAAAGTCTACTGATTTTGTATTATTCATTCTTTTTCTAATCAGATCTAAGTCACTATTGTGTTGCTTCACTTCTTCTAAATCGGAATCTTTTATTTCTTCTATTAAGTATGACATATTTGAAAATAAGGAAAAATAGCTCTTTCTTTCCTCTGTTGGACTCACGTCATCGATTTCATCTAGAATGCTTGTTATTTTTCTTTCAACCTTTCGGTATGGTCTCAAAGTTGCATCTAATTCTAAATTGGTGACACGTTTTTCTTGTTTTTTGTCTTTCCACGACATAATGTAAGCACAAATCGAAAAAATAAAGCTAACAATTGAAATGAATAATGTAATCCAAGAATACCACTCCATATCGTCACTCCTTTCTTATTTGATTATTACACAATCAAGTAAAAAAGCCACCCTATCCAAAATAGATAGAGTGGCTTAATTATTACTTGAGCTTCTTCACATAATCAGTGTTGCTAGTAATGTACAATCCATTTCCAAGCTTCAACCGTGTAATCTTCCCATAGCCGACCACACCAGCGATGTCGAAGATAGTCCCCGGCTTAAAAGTCAGCTCCTTCTTCTTAAACGCTTTGTCATGGTACCGCGTCACACTAGTCTTAGCCTTAACTTGCTTGGCTGCCTTCAAACAGGTGGCCTTTTTTGCTGGTGTGGAAGCCGAGCCACCCACGCCATTCTTCAAGTCTTTGGCAAATTGGGCCTTACTGATACCCCACTTGGCTAAATAACCATATGGATCTTGGTGATCACCCCAGAGATTATCGCTAATCCACTTGTGGGTCTTGATTCCATTGCCGGAACCATCTAAAGTCAGTGGAATACCATACTTGCTTGCGTAATAACGGATAACCCAGATGTAGCGCTTATATGACTCGTTGAACCGCTTCTGGCTATCAACATGGGCTAATTCCACTTGGAAGGGCGAACGCTCGTTAGCTGGCGAACCAGCGCCATAAGCGACGTAACCAGTCGTCCCAACGATATAGATTTCCTTGTCGTCAACAATCGCGTGGGTATACGCATTTTGCCAGTGGTCACGCATATAACTGGCTTCATTTTTACCGGAACCAATTTCCTTGTTATTTTCATTAGCAGTATCGTGCGCAATGATGTACTGGTGAGACGCCTTGGCGCTGGCCCCCTGATTGGTGCCCAATTCGTAGCTTCGATTCAAACTGTATCCCATTATTTGCCATCTCCTTTAACCTGAAATCCTTTGAATCCATCGAACAGACCCGACGTGAAGCCACCTACTAGAAGCCCCATAACGGCTCCTGATAAGAAGTTATGGTCAGCTGTCACGAGTACTGACAGCAAGCCGACCGCCACCCCAATCGCCATGGATAACCACGGCATCCACTGGTTAGGCACCTTGGTTTGCTTCACGGCTTGCGTCAACACAAAAACGACTAAAGTGGTCAGTGCCAGTTCAGTCGCAGTTCCTAGATTGAGTTGCTGGATATAATCCACGCTACTCACCTCGCTTCTTTAATTTTTCTACTTCCTTTTTTAATCGGTCATTCTCACGCTTCAATCGCTTAATTTCATCGCTCTTAGTTGGCGGCTTACCGGCGTTAATCCGGGCCACCCACACCGGCACATAGCCGACCGCAATGGCAGAGATTGCAGAGAGAATGGCCGTAAATACCTTGTCGCTCAACTTTAATCATCCCCTGTAAAAGCGTAGCTAATAATCCGACAAATCACCCCACCAGTCAAAACGGCTCCTGGGCTAATCAGGGCCCCCATTTCCATATCGTGAATTAGGAATCCCAGAAAGAAGCTCATCCACACAAAGACTAGACAGCCAATCATAATGGGCCGTGCGTAGAACCAATGAAAGTCCCAGATTGAGTAGACCATTGCAAACGTCCCAATGACTGCAATCAGGAAGATTGATACCGGATCATCTAAAAAGCCCAGCATAGTGTGCGCTGGGGGTTCTAAATCGAAGAAGTTAACTTGAATGATGAAAACAATCGCAATCGCATAAGTCTCGACGGCGGACCAGAACCAGAATTGATTCTTCTTGTAATGATCGTACAGTTTTCTATCCATATTAAAAGCACCTCTACTTCCCTGCCTCGTCAGTAGTCGGTGCTTGATATGGCGTTCCTGTAATAGTTTCATATTGCTTATCGTCAATAAAATCATTCTCCCGGTACCAGCTAATTGTCGGTGTAAGCTTCCCCCAACTGTAGAACATCTTGATTAGTGTGTAATTCATGATTGCTTCCTCCTATTCTTTGTTGGTAGCATTAGCCACCATAAACTCTGCAAACTGTCCGCCAAGTTCACTTGCGGCCGTCTTGACGCTATCTAAATCAACAGCTGCAGTTGCTTGTGCTCCACCTAGTTGAGCAGCGATATCTTTCAGATTTTCAATTGTCTCAGACTGCTTATCGATCAAACCCGTCAGATAATCAATATCCAGACTTGGCAGATTACCAGGAGCTTCAACTCGGCCGTTATCCATCAGTCGGTACATCCACCAATAACGAGTGAAATACTGCACTGAAGTAAGGGTCACATTTACTGCCCTTAAGCCATCGGACTGTTCCAACACAGGTGATACACTCTTGTCTGGGAACTCATTCTTTGAATCTGGTTTAACGTAGTAAGTCGGCATTTTTATTCCTCCTTAAATTAATTCAGTATAATAAATTCGTCTTTCAGTATTATTCAATGGGAACAAGTTAACTACATGATCGGGTGCAATATATAACTTTCCTGTGGTTGAATAAGTTAAGACTTTTGCCCCCTCAATTTTAAACTCGATTCCATTTGATTGGTTATTACCAATATCGCCATAACCTGTCCTAAAATCAATTTTTGATATCTCTTTAACAACTGAAGAAAGATCCAAAATTGGCGTACCCGT
Source organism: Levilactobacillus hammesii DSM 16381 (assembly GCF_001434395.1). Classification (GTDB taxonomy): domain Bacteria; phylum Bacillota; class Bacilli; order Lactobacillales; family Lactobacillaceae; genus Levilactobacillus; species Levilactobacillus hammesii. Next base: position 314,253 of record NZ_AZFS01000046.1, on the reverse strand, counting down.
ATCAAATGGCTGGTTTTGAGACTGTCCTATTCCTAAATAGAAAAAGGAAATATACTTCTCGTCATCATGAATTTGATACACGATATATGAACTAACTAGCGCACCATTTAAATTGCAGCTTTCATCAAATACTAGTTTATGCCAAGCCTTTGACTCAACACTTTTTAAATCGTCGCTGGTAGCGACTGATTTACCTCCATTCACTGTGGCATTAATAAAATCAACTTTCTCCGTTACTAATCCAGTATCTGGACTACGATGAATCACTTTAGTGTCATCAGCAAGAACAATATTATCTCCGTTAAGACTAGCAGAACCATCACCATTGTCTTTAACGTACCCTTTTTCAACCTCATTCTTAGTAGCATATTGATTTCCATTTACGTCCGTTGGAGTTTGTTCAAACTTCCATCGTGCAGAAATATTTGCATCCTCATTCGAATACATCAATGTACTTGGAAGAATCACCTTGTGGTCCTCGATTGCTTTGTCTACATACTCCTTAGTTGCCATTCCGGCTGGGTTAATCGTTACCGCGACATTCTCGGTTTTACCAACAATTACATAGACGATCATGCCAAACTGCATGAGAACTTTGTCAGCGAAGTCTGGAATAAACTCAGGTTTGATAGCTTTAACCACTGCATAAAGCACTTCTGATTTGCCCTCACCAGTCTCAGTTGCATATAAACCAACCGCACCAATCGAATAACTCTCGGTAAGTCCAGAGTTTTCAAAAGTAATATCGGTCCCCACAATGGCGCCGTTGCCGTCTGGTGAATTCAATCGGTCGTTGATGGCCCCTGTCTGAACTTCATTTGGCAGTGCCGTTAGTTCCGTCACATCCACCCCAGACAGATCATCCGCTGTGGAAGCGACTCGGGTAATCGTGAAGCTGGTCTTCCCATTAGCTGCCAAGCTAGATAGCCGCAGCCCTTCGTTGGTTAACTCTGAAGCATCATACTTACTCATTGATTCTCATCCCCTCCCTTAATTGTTGTTCGTACATAAATCTGTGACTTAATTCCACCAAAGTATTGCGGTTGCCGTACTACTGCGGTTCGCAACGTCTTCGGCATGATGGTAGCTTTCGTATAGGTCTGCGTGCTTCCACCCATAAAGATACTCTGTGTGGTCATCACGTTGGCTTGTGTCTGGATTTGATACGTTTGATCGGCCGGTAACATCACATTCAACAAATAGCGAAGCCGCTTAATCTGTTCCGGTGTAATGTCGTCAGCTTCACTCATCGTAGTCACATGGTTTCGAATAGCGTCTTGATCAACCGTAGCCGGAATATCCATCGATGCTAGTAACTCTCGAAAATACCAAATAGTGATTGGTCGCGGTGGTAGTAGGCGCACCATGATATCGTAACGGCGTGATTCCAACGATTGATTCAAATCGGTTGGCAAGCCTAGCTGGTTCTCGAAGATACTCAGGCCATCGCTATCAGCCGTAGAAACGAACTGATTCATCAGAATTCGGGTAGCCATATCATCGAAACCATCGGCCTGCTTCTGTTCGACCTCCATCAAGCGCTGCATCTCACGAACGCCATCGTAGTAGTCTGGCAGATACTCTTTCAGCTTAACCATTGAGCACCACCTCACCAACCACTGGTAGCTCAGAAGTTTCATCATTGAAGGTCATCACCACATCACTCTCAGTCCCGTTCAAAACCGGCAAAGTGGCGTTAATCACGCCCTCAACCCGCATAATCTCTGACAGAATTTGTGAGCGGTACACCGTCAGCGAATAGCCCCGGCCAGTCACCTTATCCACATCGTCCCAAGCTTCCCGTCGCTTGGCAAAGTAAGACTCGATACCGGCCTTAATCTGGGTCTCCACACTCGACACGGAAGCTTGTGAATCAGTTGTGACCGTTGACTCAATTTCCACCTTAACCTCGCTAGGCGCCACCACAGTGACCGCATGACCGATGGGAGCTAGACCGTAACCTTGTCCCTCGAAATTGGCCGGGTCGATGGTCTGCTTAACTTGCTTAATCAGCGAATCACTGGCAGCTCGCAGCTCGTTATTTACAATCACTAACTTAACGGTGCCTCCGCCTTCCCACGTTGGGTAAACCTGACCAGCACCAACATCGGTAATCTTAGACAACATGTCCAAGTAATCTGACACGTTCCCACCATAAGCGTTATAGGCGTCCGGTGATAGTAGCCGTTCCCGCAAGTGGTCATTGGTCTCGCTATCCTTAGCGGGCACCGTCACAGCAGTGATCTCCGCCCAACTCAACGAATCGTTCGGCGTCACCGGGAGAATCTGACCTAGGTAACCGTTAGCTACCGTACCGGACTCGTCAGCAGCCAACTCACCAGTTAAATCGTCATTGACCTTAGTGACGTGGTAAAAGATTGGCTCCTCACCCACACTTGCGAATTGATCACCTGGCTCTACATTACTGATTGGTACACCATTGCTATCTAGGAACTTAGCTAGAACCTGTGCTGTGGTAGCCGCTTGACGAACCGTCCCACGTTCTGGGGCTCGGTAGTCTAAGAACTCGCCGGGTGCCGTCTTCGTGTAAGCTGCCCGAATAACTTCCGCCATTTGTAATGACTCTTCAGCCAGCTGAGTAGCAGCGGGGCCCAGCGCGTCATAGATAATTGACCCTTGCCGCTTATCCACGTCATCGCTAACGTCATCTAACATGGTATCCATAAAGTAATCGAAGTCATGAGACTCCAGCTCCGCCGCCAATGTTTCAGGATTCATTCAATGTCACCTCGCTTTCAATCGGGATAGTGCCGAAGATGGTTTCACAGGAGCCGTTAGCCTTCAGTGTAGTGGAATTAATCTGTTCAATCTCATCGACCGTTACATCCGTAACCCGGTCATCAGCTTCCAGCGCTTCGGTAAGCATTCGTTCCACCTCGACCTCGGCATAATCAAAGTCCTTGCCGATTAATTCGCCCAGGTCGTTACCGTACTGGTCATCGTAGATGGGGAATACGAACCGTTCTGTTTTCAGAATCTTGTCGACCGCTTGAACCATAGCGGCCTGTCCGTCCACAGTTGAAACGATTCGACCATTGCGGACCAGATAGGTGAGGCTCGGTAACGTCTCTTCCTCAACCTCGTCTTCAACCTCATCAACCACATCTTCGGTCTCGACTTCTTCTAGTTCATCATTCATCTTCGTCACCTCCCGTCTTCTCTAGTACATAAAATTGCTGGCCACCATCCTGGCGAATCATCGTGACCCCGTCGCCTTTTTTCAAGGCGCCCAAGACAGTGACCGTGGTTTCTTTGCCGTCAATTTTCATTTTTACCTTGTGATCAGTGACAGACTCACTCAAATTAAGAAACGCTTCGGTAAGCATCATCTGGTTGGATATCTGAATGGTCAGCGGGTCTTCAGTAACCACCGTGCCAAACACGATATCCGAATACTCACTATCGTGGCCACCACGATTGGCCCACCAACTCAGCATGGTTTCTCCTGCCATTAAATACGCACCTTCATTTCTAAATCAGCTGTATGGCTGGTACGGCCAAAGGTATGAGTAGCCTTGGTAATCAGCAGGTACTTACTACCTAAACCGATATCCTTCAAGCTCTTCACCTTAACCATCGCTTGATTGCCGGGAACCATAGAGAGCGTGGCCAACGTTGTCAGTTTCAAAGTGTAGGTCTGCTTATTCTTAGACTTCAGAATGTCAGCAGCCTTCTTTTTCATCTGAGCGGCGTTAGCCTTATCCTTGGCCTTCTCGACAATCTGAAGCTTTCCCCAACGCTCAACAGATCCACCAGAAGCGGTAACTGTCTTCAACTTAGTGTTGGCCACGTCAGCAGCTTTCTTCTGAGCCGCAGTCTGTTTCTTGGCCTTAGCTGTGGAGGAAGTCTTCTGCTTCTTCTTTTTATCCGTCCGAACGACCCGGACCACGTTAGCAGCCTCATCAATGGATTTAGTAAAAGAAAAACCAGTCATCAACGACTGGTCACCAATGAAATATTTCAGCTTCTTGTATGGGGAACGTCGTAATTCGATTACACCATAGTTATCATGCAGGAAGTAACGGTGCCCCGTTGCTAACCGTGTAGATTTGAAGGAATCCTTGAGCATGTCAAAGTAGCTCTTACTGTCGGCAACCTCCGCCACTAACTTGTGAGTCGACTTGTCGACAACCTTGTGCTTCACTCCGGCCAATTTGGCTACCTTAGTGAAGCGTTGTGAGATGGTAGACACCGGCCAGATAAGTGAGTCCTGATTCTTGAAGTATCGCAGACTGTCATAGGCCGTAACGGTAAAGGTCTCTGACTCATCATAATCAACCTTAAAAATTTTTCCTTTGAAGACGTGATCATGGTTCCAGTTGAACCAAATATTATCACCGTTTTTAGGCGTGTAGCCTTCATCCACTTCAACCAATCCAAACGTCAACTGACCGGCTGAAAAGTCAATATCGGTCGTCCACTTAATATCAGTCTTCAAGATTTCCCGCAGGTCCCACTTAGTCTTACTACCAGGCGTCTGCGACTGAAAGAAAGTAACTGTCATATCACACCGCCTTTACTGCTGACTTGGACACCCAGCCCCGGGCCCCACCACTAAGTGTCGTGACGTGGTACGGGTACTTGGCACCCTTGGCAATCAGTGAAATCTTGCGAGTAGCATTCCGCTCGGTGGCCCCAGGGCCAGAGCCAACAGAATTAGCGTGCAGCCGTCCATTCACAATCACCTTAGAGCCACGTCCAATCTTCTTAGGCGGCTTCGACCGGGACTTCCCCTTCTTAGCCACCTTCTTCTTTTTCTTCTTAGACGTTTTGATTTTCTTCGCCTTATGAGGCTTGTACTCAGTCAGTTTGAAAGTGAAGGTAAACTCATCGGCATTGCCGTCTTCCATGCCATACTTGAACTCCGACATGATTCCCTTGAAGCTAATCTTCGTCTTGGTCACAACCAATCGAACTTGCTTCTTGGACTTGTAAATCTTAGTCAACTTGTCCACATAGGTCTGACCATTCTTATATGGCTTGGAAACACTGAGATAGTGCACATCCGCGGTCTTGACCGGCAGTGTACTGCTGACCTCGATAGAACGGATCTTCTCATCACCAACAAGGTTGATCTGGCCCAGCTTAACTACAGAAACAGTAGAGTCCGCAGTGGCAGAATCAATTGAAACTTCTTTCGGATTGACTGGCAGCACGAACGTTTTATTCTTGCTGTCAGTTAAGTTGAATTGCATTCCAGCCATTTTAGCCCCTCCGTTCCTTTAAGTTAATTAAATGTGACTCCAACGCAGCCGCAATCCGTTCACCATCATAGTCAGCGTTACCGGTGCTTTGAATCTGAATAGCTCCCGGTGCAAACGTAATCGTATTACCACTAGTTTGCTGACTAGTGGTATTCGTAGTTGCGTTTGTCATACTCGACCCTGGTACCACACTTCGGGCAAATGGCGAATGCCCCGGTGTAGATGCATTAGGGTTTACTCCCGGCATAGTAGCCCCTCGAGCACCACCCACAGCAGAGTGAGCCATGCTGGCTCCAGCACCAGCAACTAGTGCGCTAGTTCCATTCATCCCAACTGCCATACCTTGACCCATATAATCGCCAATTTCAGCAAAAACACGAGAAGGCGAGTGAATCTTAGCAGCGGCACGAGCGGCTCGATTAGCTTGAGCAACTAATGCATTAGCAGCAGCGGCCACGGCGCCAACTTGGGACCGCATACCACCAGCCAGCCCTGCACCGATCATGGCACCAGCCGAACGCATGGCTCCAGCCCCTGCCCGTGCAGCACCCACTGCCTGAGCAATAGAACTTCGGACAGCAGCAGAAATTCCAGCACCGCCTTGACGCGCCGCAGCTGCGGCAGCACGCATTCCCGACCCAACAGCCGAAACCACACCAGCCATTGAAGGTCGCATAACATGTGGCGCTGCAATAGTCGGAATTGTTGGTTTAGTTGGCGTTGGAATCTTAGGCGTTGCTACTTTTACATGCAGAGTTGGCATTGAAGAAGGTCGCGTTGGTGTGGGAATCTTTGGTGTTGCAACCTTTACATGCAACGTCTGCCCTTTTGGCATTGTCGGCGTTGGAACCTTTGGCGTCTCCACCTTAGGCTTAATCGTGGTTGCAGCGGCTTTAGACTTAATCTGTTGGAGTGGATCCGCTGTGGACGAAGTATCAGTTTGAACTTTGGCTTTAATTGGATTCGATGAGGCCTGACTCTGCAATTGCTTGAGCGGATTACCGACCTCTGACGTATCAACTTGAGCTTTGGTTTTAACCGGATGAGAATCTGCCTGAGCCTGAATCGTTTGAAAAGGATTGGCACCTGCCTGAATCTCAGGTTTAACATTAACCTTAGCTGTTTTGTTGGCGGTCATCTGGTCCATCTGTGAGAAAACGTTAGATGTGTCCAGTTTTGGTTTAACCTGAATATTGCTCAGTTGACTCTTTGTCGTACTTGCCTTTGAACCAAGTTGATCCAAAGAAGACAGGACTTGACCAGTCGCTGATTTGTCACCAATGTGACTTAAAGCATCACCGATTCCACTAATACTATCCTTAGCCTTAGATAAAGAACTGGCTGCACCACTAAAGTCCCCAGTCATTGCCTGATGAAGTGCTTGCATCCCTTGGACAATTGCCATAACAGCATGAACGACTGCGGCACCCACGCTAACAACAATTCTTAAAGCATCAGCAAAGGCGGCAAATGCCACTGCAATGCTTACAATGACGCCGACGCCAATCATCCCCAACGCCTGTCCTAACATCGGAAGCAGTACACTGGCAACAGGGGCCAATGCTGACTTCAACTCATCAAATGCACTGACCAGCGGACCAAAAATACTTCCTAAATTGCTAAAAACGCTACTCAAAAAGTCTCTAACCCCAGCAAAATTTGTTTTCCAAGCATAGACAGCAGCCACTATTGCTACAGTGATTGCTACTAATACCAACCCAATAGGAGTAGCAAGAAAAGCAAACGCACTTCCAATTGAGCTAAATATACTGATAATTTGTGCTGGAATAGCTATGAGTTTCGTCACAAACCCCATTGCGGCAGACCCTATACTAGTAAATGCTCCAGTAACTCCTGTAAGAATTCCAGAAATCGCTGATAATCCTGCAAAGGCACCAACCACACCAAGAATATATGGAGCAACTTCTTTTAAGGGTTGTAACCCCGCCATAATCTTCGAACCTAGACCGAGAATACCATCTGCCAAACCGTCAAAGTTCATATCACCTATCCTGTCAGTAAATGAACTAATGGCGTTAATACCGACCTTGCCGATCTTATCAAATGCTGGTTGAAGTTTATTAGCCGCGGTTTCACGAAGCCCATCCATTGCTTGACCAACTGTTTTGTACTGTGTGGCCATCTTGCTAAAGTTCTCGTTGGTACCAGTCTGAGCAATAGCTGCGAAAAAGTCATCCGTCTTAACTTTGCCGTCTTGAACATCTTTGACCAGCTGACCAGTACTTCGATGCATGGTTTGGGCCACAGCGGCCATACCAGCAGGAGTTTGTTCCATCATCAGCTTAAAATCTTGCCATTGAATTTTGGGCTTAGCAGCAGCTTGAGTAGCCTGTTGACTTAATGTCTTCATCGCTTGTTGTGGATCAGATGAAGCCGCAGCTAAGCCACCAAACCCCTTAACCAGTGATTTTGTGTTCTTAGTACCAACAGCAGCTAATTGGCTATATGTTGAAGCCATATCAGACGCTGAGTAGATGGTCTGCTGCGCGAACTTCTGCAAATCGCCACGTGTAGAGGCAATCTGCTTTGGTTCCTGGCCAATCATTTTCATATTACCGTTAAAGGTCTGCCAAGCTCGACTAGACTCGTCTAACTCGCCATACATACTCCGAACACCGTTACCAATAGCCCCTATCGCTTTCGTAACCCCAGCACCAATAACATTAGCACCAAGAAACTGCTTGAACATCCCACCACCACTGCCTGAAGCAGAGGCGTTACTCTTAAGTTTGTTCATAGCGTTTGCGCTACTACCCAAACCAGACTTCAACTTATTTAGGGCACCGCTAAAGGCATCATTAATCTTAATAGTTGCACTAATCGTTCCTGCCACTTATTTCCCCTCCTTTCTATCAAAATAGGCCAGATCACTTTGACCTGGCCTTACGTTCCATTTCCTTTTGTTGTTTATCCTCAGCCGCAATACGGTTGTCAATTCCAGCAATAACCAACGCCTTTTCATCAATATTTAGATTAGCCCATTGCTCTGGAAGCCAACCGAACTCAAACATTGCATAATGGTAATACCATAGGTCGTTGCCTTTACCGGACTTGATTATTTTTTTGCATCTTCAACCTTATCGTCCAATGCTTCTTCCACACCAGAAAGCTTATTAACCTCCTGGACCAAGGCAGTGAACTCGCCAATAGATAACATCTTTTTCAAGGTTCCATAAGGGTCTGCCAAGGTACCATAAAATTCTTGAAGTTCTTGCGTGTTCAGGTCAGGCTGAACAACCGAAGTGAGCAGCAAGTCCTTCGCGTACTTATCCTGATCCAGGTTTTGCATAACTTGTCCGGCACGATTCTTAGTTGTCTTAGTCGCGGACTTCTGTAACTTTTCATTCTCCCCGTTTGAAATTTCTCGAATCACAAAGGGGACGGAGAACCCCTTAAATTTAACTTCCTTTTCCGCCATCTGTCGTTTACGTAAGAAATCCTTGATTGATACTTGCTCTGCCATAGTTATGGCCTCCTTATTGTTTATTCTTCAAAACCAGTGAATGCTTCTAATAATTGAATCTCTTCAAAAGTAAAGTCCGATTCAAACTCCATAACACCATCGTCAGCTTCAAAGTCCGCGATTGGAATGTCATCGAGGTTAACGCTCCCCAACTGAACCGTTTGTGAGCCAGCCTGAGACGTTGGATCTTCAATCTTCATGACGGCCTCAAAGTACAAGTCTTTCCCACCTTGAATATATGGCAAAGCGTACTTCAACCAATTAGAGCTGATAACGTAGCCACCCAAAGTTCCTGTTCCTTCGACTGAGGTGACCTTCTTATGTTTCCAGCGAGAGCCTAGGGTTTGAACATCTTCCTTGTTCTTTTCTAGTTTGGCTGAGAACTTGTCACATTCAATCATTGGCCAAACCTTGCCGTTCATCTTAATAAAAATTTTGGCGTCTTTCGTGCTAATAGTGTCCCGGCCATTTAAAAACTGACCAATCGTTGACGTTGTTTCGTCCATCTAGTATCTCCCCTTTCTTAACCTACAGTGACAGTCATGTAGAGCTTTTCCATTGAATCAACTGGCGTAATCGCAAGAGTCACCAGAACGGAATCCTTGTCATTTCCTGGATCGACCATAATATCAGCAGGATCAAAGCCATCAATTGCTCGACTATTCGCTAACCCTTGCAAATAGGTTGCCCGATCTGCCTTAAACAAGCTACGGCCGGTTGAGTCATTGCTTACCTTACCAATAAAGTTAGATTCAAAGGCTTCAGTAGTATTTAAAGCGATAGTGTCCAGAGTCCGCATCGTCCGATTCTTTTGGAAACTAGCTGGCTTGTCGTCAGTGACCGTCAACAATGAGTTGATGTCCTGTTCAACTACCACAGTCCCATCACGACGAGTCGTAAAGACAATTTGACCCGCATTCAGGATGTTAATGGTCTGCTCATTAGTCCGCTTAGGAGAGGCCGCCACAGCATCCGGGTAGGTTGTGTAGGTCAACGATGTAGTCTCATCAGCTGCTGAAGAAGCACCAGCAAACCAACCTGCTGCTTGGGTAGTGGTCAGGATAGTGCCGTCGGTAAGTTCAACACCGTTGTTTACCACCGACACACCTTCGTAGTCGTACTTAGTGCCACCTTCTTGCCCTGGTACAACTTCCCGAATCTTGTAACCTTCATCTTCGCGAAGACGTTTGGTAGCAGCCGTCACCAGTGCGTGAATATCGTTATCCACAGCAAAACCGGCGGTAGTCACGACGTTATAGTTCTCAGTGCCCATAACGTCATTCAAAACGTCTGTCACATCGGTTGGCTTGGTCGTCCCACCAGATAGAGGGTAAGTTGTGGAAGCTGACAAAGCTTCGAGTTTAGACTTGCCAGCACCATCTTCACCGGACACGGTGTCGCCTGTGAACACCACATCCACATAGGTGTTGGATTCCAGGCCACTCGCGTTAGTAGTTCGAAGTGATTGCTGGTTAACAACTTCGGTACCAAATAGGGTATTGATTGTAACAAGTGTTTCATCCGCTGGGTCCTTCTCAATAGAAATAGTCAGGTCATTCCCCTTAGTCCCAGCATACTTGGCTGTGAAGTCCCAAGGCAGCATCGCATCTGTGACCTTCGCTTTTTCACCATCGTTGGTATTTAAAAAGAGCACCGTAAGTGCCCCCTTCATCGTTTCCTTTAACGCCACCAACTTATCTAAGCTAGTTCCTAAGACCGCCTTAAAGTCAGTTCCTGCATCTAATTCAGTGACGCCATTAGCGCCCCAGTTCAGCGTTTCAGAGTTAATAAAGAGCGTACGCCCCAGAGTTGTATCTGGCTTAGCCTGAGCAACACCTTTCGTATTGATGTAGGCCCCTGGGCGCCGTTTGTTTTGCGTAGTCCATGTTCCACCTGCCATAGTTAAATACCCCCTTTAGTTTGCTTGATAATTTTCTTAGCCTCAGTGATAGAATACTTTTTGTTATCTGCAAGCTTGATAGTAAGGATATCCCGCTCAATCGGCGTGAATCCCTTACTAGAAGCCAAGGCAGACTTATTAAATTTACTTACTCCCATTTGCAATCACCCCATGATATTCCATGTTCTTGAGTTTCACTGCGTCATCCACAGGTTGGACCCAGAGCACGATATTAAAATCAAGTGTCAGAGTCCCATCTATCCGGCCAAAGTTACGATCGCGAATGTGGGCGAACCCTGGAAGAGTCAGGAATTGGTCCAGCAGCAACTGTTCCATCACTTCCATATCCGCATTCGGTTTCTTCGGGTCTGGAAAGTAGACCACCTGATACCCATGAGTTCGTTTCTGTCGGCCGAATAGTTCTGGTTGACCCCGACTCCCAATCGCCGGCACATAAAAAGACGGTTCCTTAAAACCGCCTTTCTGGTTCTCACGATAAACAGGCAGCCCCGGCGCTATAATTGCTAGGAGTTGCCCAATACGATCAACAATATTCACTTAATCTAACAGTCCCTTCAAAGTCGTTCGGAGTGACGGTGAAATCAAACTTGGTAGCTGGGCCTCAAGCACCTCAATAGTGTCTCTCAGCATAAATCTACCTTCAACCCATCCACTGCCTCCTCGGGTACGATGTCCATTTTCGACAAATGGGGCATACTCAGTGTTGTTGTATAACTCCAATGAAATTACGGTACCACCAATAAATGGCCCAGAAACGTGCCAAGTTCGCCGGAGGTGCCCAGTGTCTACTATGGTCCGAGCCTTAACCTCTCTCATAGATTGAGCTTTAATTCGTCGGGCAGAACGCTCAATACCAAGCTTCACTGCATCGGTAGCAATCTTTTCGTCCACACGTTTGGCCCAGGCTTGAAATTCCTCATCGTCAATTTCATAAGCAGCCATCTACTCCACCTCCTCAGTAGCTTTCTCATCACGAACCATCGCTACTTCTTGGTGGCTCACATACCCGGCATATCCTTTGCTGGCACGCTTGTAATGAGTGACCTGACCATTTACATCTGTCACGTCTACTTCGGCACCAGCAGGGATTTTAATGCCATTGCGGATGAGTAATTTGGCATCGTAAGCGTCAGTCCCGAAAAACGTCTGCTTACTAGCTTTTTGACCTTTCATAATCACTTTAGCGGGTTCGTTTTCGACAATCACAACTGGAACGGTGTCGGTAAAGGCACCGTCCTTGACCGTTTTAACGCCGGTGATGGTCACCCGGTCAAACCACAGCTTAGTAAGTTGATTACCCATTTGCTTAAATGATGCTTTCATCGTTTCACCACCCGAAATGAGTTCAGCTGAGCGGTGTAGTTATCAGTCAGTGAGTTCACCGACTGCAACTCTGCGTACACCTCACCAATCGACTTAAAGGTTACAGACGTGTCACCCTCACTGAGTGTCTTAACGTCTCCATCTCGGTCGGCTACTGGAGTGAGCAGTTGACGAGTAGCTAGAAACTGTTGGCACAAGCTCACCAGAACTGTGTCAAGCTCCTCAGGTAGCTCCAAAATGGCCAAATGAGTGTAGTTAGCCACGTCCTGCACCACTTTATCCAAAGCACACTCCAACATGACCTGATAGCTAGGATTGCTCCCATCATCAGGATTCAACAGCCTCAATTGCTTCAGCAACTCGTCTCTCCGTGGATGCTTATCCATGTAGATCCCCCCTTTTAGTCAGCCGGTACCAACGCTAACAAGTCAGCCTTCAAGGTTACCCCGTCATGACCGATTTCATTGGCATCTAGCCAGGCAGTGATATCCGCTACCGTACTGGCACTAGTTGGCTTGTCGGGGGCTACGCTTTTGGGGACGCAGCCTTATCGGAAGTCACAAATTCGATACCCTTTGTCTTCGTTTTCAGTAACAGAACATCATCGTAGGATTGTTCGTAGTACAGGTAGTTGCCAGAGTTGGCAGCACTAGGTGCATCGAAGCCAACGAAGCTGTACTTCTGTGGCGCAATCTGAACACCATTGTAGATTAAGAACATTTCGATTTGCTTAGCTTCATCCACAGCCTTAGAACCTACAGTAAAGTCGAAAGCCGTTTGCATTAAGTCAGATGGCACAACCACAATCGTCACGTCATCAAGACTGTAGACCGTCCGTTGAACGTTGTTAGGATCCTTCAGGTTCAGTTCCCGGTTCATAGCTTCAGCACGCTTCAGGATAGCGTTGTTCTTAGGCGTCAGATACAGTACTCGGTTCTGTTGCGGAATCCGTGCTTCATCGAAGTTAACCATCATTTCATCAAAGGCAGTCAGGATATTCTTCTCATCCAGAGTGTCAGTATGAAGCCCACCATCAGCTGCTGCCGCCTTTTCTTGATACAATTTACTAAACATTTGACGGTCCATTTCTGGCATCTTTTCGTCAAGGTTGAATTGCTTGGTGATGTTAGCGATGGAGATGACCATGTTGGATTCATCCACATCGGATGGGTCAACCAGCGTGCTCCAGTACCGTTCGTTCTTCAATTCATATGGATCCCAATCGTTAGAGTAGTTTGCATTTGGTTGCGTAATTGTACGCCGTGCACGGTCTCGTCGACCCTCATCAATTGTCAGACGTGGGACCTTGATATGCTTGGCACCATCGAACTTGATGACGCTGTTAGACGGAGAGTTCCATAAGTCTACTGAGAATAAGTGTCCATCATAAAATGCTTGCTGAATAGCTTGTTGATAAGCTTCAGCGTAATTAACTGTTGCCATAAATTATTCCTTCTTCCTATTATTTAAATGCATCGACTAAAGCTTGAACTTGGTTGTTATCGTCGGAACCATTGCCACCAGCGGGCTCATAGCCACCCTTGGAGCCTTCGTCAAACAAATACCCATCTGACTTTCGGAGCGCACTAAGCTGGTCATCTAAGCCTTCCAGCTTGCCTTCATCAGTAAGCTTGACCTTATCCATATCCAGTAGGCCTTCCACAGCCTTAGGGTTACGAACCTTGGCACCCGTCAGTGCCGTAGTCAGCGCACCGTTCAACTTGGTTTGACTCAGTTGATTGGTCAAGTTTTCCGTGTCAGTCTTGTATTTGTCCTGAAGGTCAGTCAACTGCTTGGAAAGGCCCTCGTTATCGCCAGCGTCCTTCTTAAGTGCCTTGATGTCCTTATCACGATCAGCAATCTGAGTGTGGAGACTCTCGTTCTCTGTCTGCAACTCAGTAAGCTGCGACTTTGAAGTCTCCACATCCTTGCCATGCTCGGCCATGATTGCGTTGATCTGTTCTTCTGACAATTCCAAACCTTTTAAAAATTCTCGTTTCATTTCAAACATCCTCTCTCGCTAGATTTACGTGGAGCGACCACGAATTGAGGCAAAACAAAAAGCAGTTTTACGTCATGCTGGGGACAATCAGAGTATAAAAATAGCACTCAACGTGTTCGCCGGGTGCTAGAATCCGGGGACAATCCCCTTAATATCTTTTAGTGTATTCTTAACTCGTTCCATCATAGAGTTACTGAACAAATACTCAATACCGGAAGGCGTAATCTTCACATCTTTGTAAGCAACGCTCCCGCCTCCAAGAGTCTTAGCTTCAACTGCACCTTCAATATAGCCTTCCTTCGCTAAATTGATGAGAATATACTCCCAGTAGTCTTGATTATAAGACTGACCAAATTCATCAATTTCGTCATTAGTAATGGTTTTGCCACTCTTCAGCAAAGCATAAAGTCGTTTCAAAAACAGATACATAATAACAAAGTAATCATCCTTAGCCATAACTGCACCTCCCAACTAGACGGCTGTAGCACTGACTACATCTGAAATTTTAATGTCTTTTTCAGGAACGTCAGCCATAAAGATAAGCTCAGGTTGATCGTCCAACTCATTCTCAATTTCTTCTACAAAGATAGTCTTGATACTTCCATCCTTTAATTTGAACTGAACTTGTCTTGCCCGAAATGCCGCAATAATCTCAGGCAACTTCATTTTTTTAGGGTTCATACAAAGTCTCTCCTTTTTATTTGAGGTAATCTGGCTTCATAGGTGTAATATGTGCTCCTCGTCTTTTACGATAAGAAATGCGTCCCTTTTTAGTGGGATAGAGGTCGCCATTAATATCCGCCCACAGCCCAATATAATCCTCACTTGTAAAAAGTATTTTATTTGCATCGTCATCTTCATGTTGACGCCCAAACACATTAATAACTTCGGCGGCCTCATCAATAGACAGTATTAACTGACTAACCGGGGTCCCACGTCCTTTTTCATAGTTAATGAACTCCGGAGTTCCGCTTACATGTTTATTATACTGCTCAGCATTAGGTTCGTTCCATAGATATCCCTTACTATTCTGTGCAGCTCTGTTCGCATGACTGGGAAGGCTACGTCCAATTCGTTCTTGGTTTATCATCTGCTTCCACTCGTTGAACTTAACATCCTTGATCATCTTGCCCTTGTCAGTCTCAGGGTCCCGCGACCAACGTTCAGTAAGATCAGGTAAGTCTTTGATGTAGGGAGCTGTCGTACACCGACAACGAGCATGAATCAACGGATAGTTAATACCCACAATTCGTTTATCTGTTCTGAATATCTGACCGTCTAAGTGCCCGCAAATATCACAGGTATGGCTTTCGAGGGTCGCCATGTACTCATACTGCTCAATCTCGTTCTCTTCGTAGCTTTGAAAAGATGCTTCTTCAGCAACGTGTCCCATCTCAGAAACGACCAGTCGATGAATATCATTTCGCTTAACGTCTTGAAAACGAGCATAGAACATCTGAGTGACCTTCTGTGGGCTCCAGCCAAGCACCGTGCCACGAAGCACCGTGTCCATCAAGTAGCTTGGAAGCTCTTGTTGGTAGTTCTTCCAGATTCGCTTAGAGAAGTCCTTACCATCTTTCCCCCATGGTTGGGAAGCAGCTATCAATAGTTGTGCTTCGTTAAAATGAGCGAAATTCGCGGTAAAGGAACCCTTCTGAGCTTGAATGTTGTAGGTAGTCCGCATGTAGGTGTCATCATACTGATCAGCTAATGCATCACGCATAACCTCGGTACGATGATTGGCAAACGACTGCGTTAACTGCCGTAACTGTTGTTCCAAGTCCTGTAGACGAGCCACCCGACTGCGGAAATACTCGGCGTCTAACTGGTCTTGGTACCCACCAGACTTGGCACGCTCTTCAAATTGCTTGAGAGTGAGCTGCCAGTGCTTGGTGTTGATACCAGTCATGGTTTTCTTGGCTTCATCCTTGTCGATACCCTCGGTATTGGCATATCTGGTGTACCACTTTTCCATCTCAGCATGTAACTCACGGTACAAACCGTTAAGTTCTGGTTGCAGTGCCTTTTCGTAGGCTTCAGTAGACTTAATCTCCCTGGCCTTAGTTTGAAGATGTCGACGTTCCCAATAACTAAGCTTCGTCATCGTCCTCACCGCCTACATCATCGAGAGCGTCAGGATTATCGTAGCCATCATGCTTAACAATATCGTCTTGCCGGTCTTGAAGTTCCTGCTGTGGATCATCCACAATCGGGTTTGCCTTCGCAATGGCTTCATCGCTAGTGTATTGGGCAAGCTGTGCCACAATCTGTGCCTGCTCCAAGTCATTCTGGATAGCCGTTCGTGTCCAAGTCTGGTTAATCTTGCAGCCATCGGCATCAGGCACTTTAAGCCACGTCAGAATAGCCCGAATAAGCTCTGTGAGAGCGTCTCGGAAGTAAGATTCAGTGATAGACGCCTTCAGTTCCAAGTGGCCGTACAGCGCTCTGATAGCCGTCCCAGACGCGTTGCCAATTTCTTTGAAGTCCACGGGGTTAATCCCTTGAGCTTCAACAAATAGGTCTGACTTGGTGACTTCCAGCAGCGCATTACGGGCTTCCACAGGAATATCAATGGTCAGCTTGTCAACGCCTGACTTATCACCAGGGCCAACGCTATCCATCTTGATGGCATGGTCTTCCTTCAGGGCTTTCATAAACTCAGAGAGTGACTCGCCACCATAGTTAGTAAGAACCAGGATAACCTGCTGAATATCATCAACGTCGTTAACGAATCCGTTGTACACGTTGTCGTAAACGTCAATCAGGCCTTTGTATTTCAGCAGTTCTGGTCGCTGATACTTATTCTTAGGGAAAGCAATGAATGGGATTCGCCCCATACTGTGGTTCAGTACTGCACCAGCCCCCGTCTCATCCCCACTCGTCACATCATAGAGAGTGAAGCGGTCATTATACAGAGACAGGTCACTGTAGTCATTGGCTTCGGACTTAAACACGGTCACGTCCTTGTCAGTCCAATACTCATGAACCTTAAAGTACTTACCAGTCTCGGAGTCAAGCTGCTTGTAACTGCGTCTCAGGGCCAGTAACTTACGGTCTAAATCGCTAGAATAGATTGGCACTACTTGATCAGGCGGCACAATACCATATCGGAACTGCCCACTTTCATCAATCCAATAGTGAAGCCAGGCAACACCAGCGTTGGAAGCATCCACTACCATCTGGTTGAGTCGAAGGTTGAAGTTGTCTCCCAGCACGTCCTTAATCTCATCGTTGAGCTTTTCATCTTCTACGTCAACGGTCGGAGGCACCGTCGCCACATAGCCAGCTTCCTGGTCCACTAAAAGTTGGTGGAAGTTGCTGCTGACCCGATTGTCAGCCCGTCGTAACGGCTCGTCTTTGCCATCTTCATTCAGCTTAGATTCGCCGTTGTTACGATTGGTGATGTCGTTCTTGTTGAAATAGTAGTGAAGCGATTTGTCGAACTGATTAGCGAACTTGACTCGCCGGCCGTCAGTGTTCTTAAGTAGCTGCTTCATTGTCTTTATTTCCATGGCCTGAAACCTCCCTTCTTCATGAGTGATTCAAGTTCATATCTGGTTTTATCAATGCTGTGGTCGTTACCATCAGGATAGCCAGCTTTAAAGTTGCCATTAGGATCCCGAGCTAACTCGTAGCTGGTGAACTCACGGGCTGTGTTCGGACACCGCACCGGGTCAATCACAATCTCACGTAAGTCTTGCAGCCATTTGAAGCCATGTTCACGGCTACCAGGTCCCTTGCGAGCACCAACAACGTTCAATCCATAATCCCGGAACTCAGCAATAGTCCGTGGCTCAGCAGAGTCAGCGGTGATGATTTCATTCATCGGATTAAGCTTCTTGATAGCTTTCACAGCCTCTCGGTTAGTCATACCAACTTGATAAATTTCGTTAAACAAAAAGACCCGGCGTCTTGCCGCGTCCCAGTATGCATCACCATAGGATAATGGATCATGGGCAAAACCGAAGTCCATGCCATGATAGATTTTATCGAAGCGACTAATCTCTTCGTCTGTAATCTCTCGAATAGTTAAGTTATTGAATACCTCGGCACCCGTCCCAGTAACCTCACCCAGATATTCATGAGCATAGGCCTTCGGATTGTCCTTTTTGAGCTGTTCAGCATCTGCTAGGAATTCCTTGCCAAGCCAGCTTCTTGGTACTGACAAGTAATCACTTTCGTGTACCAAAGTATCTTCACGGCGTCCCTCTTCTTCTCTAGCCTGATTAACCCATGAATTGACGGAAGCTGGCGGATTGTAGGAGTAGAAGGTAACGATGTTCGATCCACCACGGTTGAGTGATTGATTGATGTTCCGAATTTCCTTCCAGCCCTTGAAGTCGGCAACTTCTTCAAAGTGTTTGTACTTTGTGTAGCCGTGGCGAAACTTCTGTGACTTAATCTTCTCTGGCTTATCAGCACCCTTGAAGCGAATCTGCTGCCCGGTGGGGATGTATGTTAGCTGCATAGGGCTCACGGAGTCTGCCCACAGATGAGAGACGTCCAGAGTGTCAATCGCCCATAGGTATTGGTCATAGACTGATTCACGTAGGTTAGAAGCATACCGCCGCATGACTACCGCGTTAGCATCCGTATCTTTCATGATACCTAAGACAATTTCGAGCGAAATAAAAGAGGACTTAGTTGAACCTCGTCCTCCTGAAAGCCAGTAATTTGAATGTTGATGGTACTTGATGTCTTGGTGAAGCTGGTAAAAACTTGGTGCCATTGAGTGAGCAAGACTGACCTTAGCCATCTTCATCACTCCCAGCGGGGATGTCGTCGGTGATCTGCACGGGACCGATAGTGGCAGTTACGTCTCGTTTTTCCGTCCACATGGCTAAACGCTTCCCAAGAAGCTCAGCCGCCTTGACCCGATCCTTAGCGCCAACCTCAACATCGGTGTAGATTCCCTTAGCTGTAGCCACTGACTCGGTCTCCTCGCCACGCATGGTAGCAGTCAGATATTCCAGGATTTCTTGCTGGTCAGCAATCTTAGACTCCGAAATCTCTTTAGTTCGACGTTCTATATATAAAATTATTTCAGGTTTCTTCAGGTTCTCATTACCAATAGAATACGAGGTTTTCTTTGAGTAACCAGCATTCAAGGCGGCCTGCGTTGCATTACCGCTAATAATATATTCGTCAGCAAACTTCTGCTGTTTTACGGTCAGTTTCTGCATTTTGCAGACCTCCTTTTTAATATTTATCAATCAGTCTCCATCTGAGTTTACCCAATAATACAGATGGTTCAAACAAGAAAATATCGGGCGGAATCTCCGGGTAAAGAACTTTTTCTTTCTTTTTCCCAGCAACATCGTCAACCCCGGTATGGACGTCTCTCCTTATCTCTGTCACAAGCTTTAAGTATCTGTCAACTTCTTTAATAATTTTTTTGTCGCCAATGTTTTCAAAATAATCCTCATGCTCTCTCCAAAAGAGAGAAGCATTGGAAACTAGAATGGTTAGTTCTGATACCGATTCCCCAAATCGCTCCACAAATTCGGCGTCTATCATTGGTTCACGGTAACCTTTCACACGAATCGTACTCATAGCATATCCTTCGAATCTAAATAGATAAGCATTAATCTTTTCCATTATGCCAATCAATTGGCCAATTGTATCAATAAGTGCTTTTTTCTTCTCAAGATCCTTAGTATTTTTCCTACTAAACTTTGAAGCTGCCCATGGAGCAACAAGACAAGTTGTAATTGCAGAAACAATGATCGAAACGACCGCCGGTTGAACAAAGGTTTGCCAAGACACTACGCGTTATCCCCCTTACATATTTATACTAAGTATAAGCATAACAAAACCCCAGCATTACTGCTAGGGTCAGTCTGAAGGAATGTTCTTTAAAAATTATAGTCTCGTTATGAGTCATTTTCGTTCTTAAGCTTGGTTAGTACTTTTTCTAGCACTTCCGATGCTGGCGTCACTGCCATATTAGGAATCGTAGCCAACTTCATAGCATTTTTTTGAATCTTAACTACCTTGTCTACCTGGTCTTTTGAAAAAGAATCCTCATGTTTCAGAACATACATCGCATCTCCAACCGTCATTTTGTTTTTATTTATTCTCCTATTAATTTTCCATTTACGGACAATATCGTTTTTCCAAATACGACTAAAAACATTCCACATTTTTTTCAAAAACCAAAGAATAGCTTTCTTCACACTTGGAATATATGAAACTAAAATAGTTGCAATGACTGTTGTTCCAATTTTCGGCCATGTAATCCAATCAAACAATTAAATCTTCCCTCTCTAAATTCGTATATTTAAAACTATACAAAATTTTCTACGAATAAGCGAGGATTAGTTAAAGAAATGCTTTCATGACAACGAATAAAGTTGACACTTATCAACTACGTAACATTGCGGGCGAGGATTTGCACCTCACAGTCTGCAGACCAAATACAGGAACCATCAAGGCCTCTTATCCCTATATTCAGTTGCGTCTACCTATTCCGCCACCGCAATACGTTAAGCAAATCTGATTTATTTCACAATATCATAGTAACTCTTTAGTTCGGGACTTTGGGGACAGATATTCGGCGCTATTTGGACATATCGTTCAAACCATCAACTCCAAAAATCATAACTGATAGTTCATCAATGGCCCTGCGTTCGTCTCGGCGAATAGTCTTCTCGTCACAACTAAACCTTTCAGCCAATCTAGTTCGGGTGATACCAGGGCCCTCAATATACAATTCACGAATAATCAGGTAGCGGCGACGTTGCTCCGGTGTCCCCTTTAAGCAAAGATCCTTGTACCGATCCAGAATCTGATTAACGAACACCAACATTTCTTTAGAGCGCGCACGATACCCCAACAATGAAATCAGAGACAGTTCATATTGTGATAACGGCGTGTCATCATCAATCTTAGGTAGTGCAACATCCAAATGATTTTCCAAAAACCGATAGTTTTTCAGAAGTTCTTTGGTGTTGCGCAGTTCTTTCTCAGATTCCGACTTAGAAAAGCTTTTGCTACGGGTGATCAGCCCATCAACAATCTTATGAATAGTTTCCTCTGATAAATCAATCGCCATTCACAAGCACCTCCCGGACCACAGCGTTACGTTCAGCAATCGACAGCCGATGATACGCCACCCGCACTGTATGCGGCCACCGCTGGAAGTGATTGCTCATCCACATCATGGTTCGAATGATATCGCTACACTGGTCTTCGAAAACGGTGATTAGGTAGCGGCGGAAAGTCTTTTGGTCAGTTGTCATACCCATACCCCCAGTCCGCGCTTAACCACCGCAAATATGCGACAAATCCCAAAGCAGTTAAGCTCTGCAAATAGTTTCCAACACAGAAGGCATACACAGCTATGACAACAAAAATTACCGCTGCTACTAACTCAATAACATCACTAATTATTTTCAGTGCTTTCATTCAGATCTTCCTCCTTCACAAACACCCCATCAATTAACTTACCCTTACGACCACTAATCTGTCTGTAGGCGTATTCTAGGCAGTCTTGGATAGATAGCCCGCGTTGCTGGCAGAAGATAGTCAGCACTACCATAATGTCTCCTACGCTGTCTACCTCTTTGTTTAACTGCCGCTTATTGTAAGCAGCCGATAGTTCACCGACCTCCTCGACTAATTTTAGAAGTTGCTTGCCAGCGTCCTGGGTGTTTAAGTTACGAGCCACTGACCAGTCTTCGATATCTTTGATTAGATCATTCACTTTTCTTCCTCCCCACCATTGGACAGTACCTTTTCGATGTCCTTGAACGCAGTTTTAGCATCTAAGTGAACATCGTTAGAATAAAATCGCGTTGTATTATCCCCATTATCACGGATAAAGTTAACTTGACTAAGTCGCACTAAAATTTTTTCACCCCCTACACCCTCAACTTCAAGCCACTTTGGTTTACTAGAATTTTTACGCATCGCTAACCACCTCAAAAATTACCTTCTCTCGAAAAAGCCTACCATCAATAAGCTTCTTCTCATGAATCAGTTCAAATTCATACGTGGGATAAGTCTTCGAACCACGATGACTCACGCCATGAGTAACTCTGTGGATATCTCGAATAGGATCACCAATTCTGGCACACAAGCCAACGACAAAGGGTTGTAGCTCTTCTAGTGACCTTACCTGACGCCCCGAACTAGCGTAGAGCCGGTTGTAAACTATCATCAGTGAGTACCTCCAAGTTTTATATTTTCTACTTAAAACCACTCATTACGATGTTAATTCCGCCAACCATAGCCATCTTTTCAAGATCAGTTAAATCCTTAGAGAAATAATCAATTAGATAGCTACTAATCATATATCCAACTGTGATGTCCTTTGGGCCGTCAAAATGAATACCATTTTTATCAAGCGTGATTTCAATTTTTTTCTTTCCAAATTCTTGATAGTGCATCTTAGTAAGTGTGTCATTTTGATTCATTGCGATTCTCCATTCTATCTAAAATATGATTCCTAATTAGTCTTCAATCTGGTACCCGTCTAGCCACGCGCGGGCGAAAGTATTTTGCATGCTGATCCACTGGGTACGGGTTCTATATTTTCTGAAATAATCCCAAATTCCGGAAGACATGGCTGTTTGATCCAATGCAGACGCAATAGCCTGATCGTTTTGCTTACACTTCTCAATCCAATCAGCAACAGCCTTCGGGATCACCGGCAACTCGGCATACATCTGTCTGAACTCTTCGTTAGTAAGTAATGCGTGAGAATTGAATTTATTGGTAATGATCCAATCACCAACCACTACTTTTTTTGTGGCTCCCATTAGATATAGCTCAGGACTATGATGAGCTTCAATCATTGTTCCAATGTCTATTAATTCATATTTATCAGCCATCTCATCACTGCCATCGAACTGCTCGGCGGTGATGGTCGCCGTCTTGCGATAGGTCTTAATCATTCTGTAGTACCTCCCGCTTACCCAATTCAGCAATCTTGGCGTAGATACCGCCATGTGGTAACGCCTTGAGGTGTTCGATTAGCTGATTAAATTCTGAATCGGTGAAAATAGTGGTTGGAGCTTTTAAATTCTTTAGCTTTGCTTGGGCGTCAATAAAACCATTTTCGGCCGTCCCATATGCTGGTTTTCGCCAAATACTAAGCTCACCTGCCTTATCAACGTCTTGTCCAACGACAATATTCCACCGTTTTTCATCTCTACGTTCTTCGATTGGAGTAGCAATAAATTTGAGAACAACACTGGCTGCTTTAATGGGTAGAGACGAAATTTCATATCCGCTGCCATCAATATTAACGTGGGCAACTCCCCATCTGTTTGGAGAGCTAATCAACCAGCTATCCGAATCACGAGCTACGGTAAATCCGTACTTTTTCAATCGCTCTTTAAGCTCACTAATTTTCATGTTCAGCCCCCGTAATCGTAATAGTTGCATTCACTGGAAAGTCCGCTTCATCGTGATTTTTCTTGAACAATTTTTCCAATGAGTCGCCCTTAGCAGCAATGGCGTTGTCACTTAAATTGATCATTGCATATTCAGCTGTATTCATTTCTCTAACTATCAAGTAGAAATTATCGTACGTGCAAATAACCTGTCCCACTTCATAACTCGTCATTTCCTTACGGCCGTACCGTTCATCTACAATTTTCATAACTAAACTCTCTCCTTCATTTCACGAACCCACAGCACGTCTCGCTGCATTTTCCGACTAATTTTATTAACAGACCAGCCATCATTTAAATACTGCTTTAACTCGTCCCGGTCAGCTGTCGTCATCGTCCACTCCACTTCGTCTATGGCACGCATTGTGACCCACGTCCGACTCCGCTTCATTTTGTGTGCAATCGTGGATATAAAGAATCCACGTTCCATTAGTGATTTCAAATACTGTTTATTCCAAGCGTTCGTATAGACCCTTGATTCACTGAACCGGTCAGCCAAAGCCTGTACCTCAACTAACTCCTGTTCCGGCCAATTGTCCGGTTGATAGCCGTATTGATTTTCTATCGCCGTCAACTTCTCATGCAGAAGTTTGTTTAATGACAAATCACTCACCCCCAACGATTGCCAGTGCGTCATCCACACTTCTAGCTACCCCGTACAGAACTGGAAAAGGTTTAATGAATTGTGCGAATAGCTTCTGGTCATCTCGCAACCGCCCCTTAGCATTTTTAATCTCTAGGCAGAAGAACCGCCCATCTGAATGCCGGAAACCGCAGAGGTCGGGAAAACCTCTAGGGAATAGCATGATCATCGCTCCTGACTCCGTCCGAACCCTGCCAGCGTTACTTCGAAAGACGGTGAAACCGTTCTTCGACAGTTCCAGCATGATGTCGGATTGAATTTTGTGCTCACTTTCGATAGGATTACCTCCTTTTTGTGCAGGTGAATGCATTGATAAAACAATGGCTACATTGCCTCTATCCCTTGCCACACGCGAGTTGTGTAGGTAATGCATGCAATGCACTCACTTCTATCCTTTTCTTTATATACGTTTATTTATTATTCATTTATGATATATGAAAGAAAGTATACATAAACATACACATCCCAAGGGGGCCAAGGGATTGGGTTCCATACACCTGCTTACATCTCCCTACACACTCTACATTCATTATTTCTTAGGATGGTTGGTGACCATCTCAAATGGCTTAACATACGTTTTTAAACTGAGTCCAACATAGTAAACACCCTGTGAATCTCGCTTTTTGGTAAACTTGCCAGCCATTTCCTTACCAAACTTAGTTGAATTCATTTGATACTGGGAGTTATCAATTGCCCACTGCCTGTAACGCTGATATAGTTGCCCAGCCCGGGCCATCTCATGTTTTGCAACCGTGCAACACTCCTCCATAAATTCTGCGGTCACGTCCATCTCGTTTCTGTAACTCTGACTAGCCTGAACCACACTCTCTGGCGGTTTCAATCCCTCTCGCTGCCACTTCAAGGCACCTTCCACAGCCCAGTTGAGAATCCCAACTTCTTCACGCTGCAACTTATACTTCAGGTCCTTATCCACCCGGTTGTCCGGAATCTTCACCGCAAAAGGGATCAACATTAGTCGCCGCCAGATACCATCGTCGGTACCCCGAATAATCGGCTTGTGATTGGTTGCCAGCCATAGTTTAAACTCTGGCTTGAACTCAAACTCCTTCCCGTACAGGTACCGGGCAGTCACAGTATCACCACCAGTCAGCTGCTTAACCAGACCTTCGTCTAGTCGCAAGCCATCATTAGGTTCGCTGGAAGTAACCAGTCGGGCCCCTTCAAGCCGGGCAATATCTGAGTTAGCAGCGGAACTATTATTTTTCACCATAATTGAATCAGCCTGCATTGACCGGGCGTAGTTACCCAAGGTGTCAGCAATCGTATCAATAAAGATCGACTTACCGTTTCGCCCATTCCCATAGAGAATGAACATCACTTGCTCCTTAGTGGATCCGGTCAACGAGTACCCCACAGCTTTCTGCACATAATCAATCAGCTCCGAATCATTGTTGAAAATCTGATTCAAGAACTGCGTCCACTCCGGCGCATCAATAGTATCGGTGTACTCAACCGCCGCCTGCCGCGAGAATAGTTTCTTGATGTCGTGTTCTTTCAAAATCCCACTTGAAAGATCCACATACCCGTTAGCCACATTCAGCAGCGTCTTGTCACTATCGAACTCTCCATGAAGTACCGGAATTCGGTGTTTCAGTTCATCAATCATCGCTTTCTTGCCCGCGTTGGAACGGGCCTTTTTGATGTGTTTCTGAAACTTTTCTTCAGCATCATCCACGGAAAGGTTGCTGTTAGGTGGAACTACCAGCTTTTCATTCTTCATATCATCGACAACCCCATCCACCAGACTGTGAACCTGCCCGGTATCGTCAACCGACCAGTAGCTCCCGTTGTAGACGATCCATGTTTTATCGGTGAAGGAGTACTTCACCAGTTCACCATAGCGGTCCATGAAGCGATCAGCGTTTCCGGTATCATCCCAGCTGCGGGGCGGTGTATCTTTCTTCTTTTCTGCTTGATTAGCAAACTCAAAATTGTATTTAAGCGGGGCCTTCCCACGATTGAACACGTCTCGCGTCTCGTTAATCGCTTTGTTAAGCGTCGCTACCCCATAGGTGGTTTTCCCGTGTTTCTCGTCCCACTTAGGGCGCATCAAGCTCGACTGCCGAAAGATGGAGTCCATCTTCGTGAAATCTCGACCCGTCCAGAAGGCCAGGTCATTAGCAAATGCTAGGTCAGCCTCTGATTGGGAGGTATAGAACTGCTCCCAGCCACCCTCCATTAAGAGCTTGAAGCGTTGGCCTGTTCGTGAAGACTCAGCCCGGGAAATAACCTCCGTTTCCGACAAATCGTTCAACTGTGGAAGCTGATTGCCGGGCATCGCCACCACATTAGTAGGCTTCAAGTACCGGTCGTATAACAGCTTCATCAGTTTGGGTTCTGGCTCACTGATTTCACCATACTGGCCCAGCTGGTTCCCCGTCATCGCGAAGAATCGACCTGACGTGTACATTTCCACATTGCCCTTGCGCCGCCGATCACCCGGAATCTTTCCCTTCACAATAATGTGGATGCCAGTCCCCGACACGCTGGTTTCAGCATAAGACTTGGTGATTGTGAGGAAGTGTTGCACCTCGTTATCATCCACATCCCCACTCTGCCAGCGTTCTAAGTCTTGGTCTAAGTGATCCACATCTATTCCCACATACGGTGGCCGAAAATAGAATCCGAGGCCATCCATGCCATAGTCATCCTTAGCTTGCAGGGCCGTCTCAAAGTCGGACCAGGTAGACGGGTCATTGGACTTCCCATCCCCACCGTTATAAGGGTTAACCGGGTACTTGGCATATTTGTCTTTTTCTGGCTGCCACTTGAGTTTATAGAGCCCCCATTGCTTTAGGGACTTGAGTTCTTCGGGAATTCGTTCATACATATTGGCACTCCCTCCTAGAATGGCAAGTCGTCGGCACTGATATCAATTGAATCGCCGGTATTAGCAAATGGATCGCTAGTATTCGCTGCCGGTGCTGGTTGGGCTACCGCTGGTGTTGGCGCATTCTTCTTATCCTTGAATGTGTGCTGTACCTGAGGAAACTGTGTAACCTCAAAGTTCCAAGGCGCCACCCGGTTGACGGTACTAGTAGCCCCGTTATAGGTGTTCTCTTCCTGCTTAACAAACACCCGAACCGGCGCTCCAACGATCAACTTGATAAAGTCATCCACAGTGTGTAGCGGGGTATTTTCTGGCACTCCAGCCGCCTGTAAGATGTACTGGAACCCGTCTAAGTCATACTGGTTAGTAGCCTTGCGCTTCCAGTTATCCACGAAGATGTGGCGATTATGGAACTTGCCGTTGGTTTCCACCAAGTCAGTAACCTTGTCCAAGTCATTCCGCACCAGCAAATCAATCTGCAAGGTTTCTGCGCCGTTCTTCGTTGCACTCTCTGACGCGTTGTTGATAATCATTTCGTAGTTGCCGGCGGGCACTGCATCGTAATTGCCACCCGTGTTATTTGAATAGTCTGTGTTCATAAAATCTGCCATTATTTATTCCTCCTAATTTTTAACTAATCCAAGCTGCTTGCCCTGGAACCACGCCCATCCTGGCTTATAACCACGGGCTTTCGCAATCCCATATAAGTCCTCCATGTTCTGGGCCTCGCTGGGCTTCATCCGACCATAGCGAACCGAGTTATACTCAGATTTCATGTCTAATCGACCATGGATCTGTTCTAGCTCTACCTCATGGTCAACCTCCATCTCTGTTTCCGTCCGCTGGATGGCCCTACCGCACACTGGACAGACTGTGGCCGAAGCTGGAATCACCGCGAAACAGAACTCACAGGTTCTGATTGGAACGGCATCACTAGCCTTCTTCTTACGTTTTTTGCGGTCATCTAGTGTCCAAGTATGCTCATCATCGGGTAGTCCGAATCGCGAGTAATTGGCAACGTGATCAATGATGGTTGCCGTCTTGTTCGGCCGGTAGCGCATTGACCGCATGGATTGCTGAATAAAGAGCACCAGCGATTCAGTTGGCCGAAGCATGATGACCACGCTACAGTCAGGAACATTGAACCCCTCACTGATCAAGTCCACGTTGCAAAGAACCTTGAGTTCACCAGACTTAAAGTCAGCCATAATCTGATTACGTTTAGCAGCGGGCGTCTTAGCGTCGGCGTGTTCAGCGTTGATACCAGCCCGTCTAAAGGCTTCCGCAACTTCCTTAGAGAATTCCACAGAGTGAGCGTAAACAATTGCCTGCTGGCCCGCCGTCTTCTCCTGGTAGGTCTTAACCACATCCCCGAAGATAGTCCGGCCTACCGCGTCATCAATCGACTTGTTAGTGTAGTCACCGGTACTCGATTTCTTCAGTTTCTCGTCATTG
The DNA here is from genome assembly GCF_001434395.1 of Levilactobacillus hammesii DSM 16381. Taxonomy (GTDB): domain Bacteria; phylum Bacillota; class Bacilli; order Lactobacillales; family Lactobacillaceae; genus Levilactobacillus; species Levilactobacillus hammesii. The sequence continues at coordinate 285,951 of NZ_AZFS01000046.1, read as the reverse complement.
ACCAACTTTACTGAAAAATATTTGTACGGTGCCAAGTAGTGGTTCTCAATCAGCCAATCAATCGACGGACCCAAAACCATATCGTCGTAGACATCATGCAGACCTTTGCCATTTAGACGCCAAGGCGTGGCAGTAAAGCCCAGCCGTGGCACCCCGGCGTAGTAGTCATAAATCTTACGGTAAGTCTTCGCCAACGAATGATGTGACTCATCCGTGATGATGAGAGCTGGTCGCGGTAGAATTCTCAACCGATTAGCAATCTTTCCAACTGTTTGAATCGTGCAGTGAGACAGATCAACCGCATTCTCTCGGAATGAGTTCGTTATCTGCTCCACCAATTCCTTACGGTGGACCATGAACATCACTGAGCCGCCCTTGTTTACCGTTAACCGAGCTATTTCGGCAATGATCACTGACTTACCGGAACCGGCCGGAGATTGTAGCAGCACTGCTTTATTTCCCTTGGCTAGTGCCTGTCTTGCCTGATTGACTAGCTTTGTTTGGTACGGATGAAGCTGGTACATCCACATCACCACCAATCTCTGTAAACAGGGTTTCTGGTATCGCAAATTTACGATTATCCAGTTGATTCTTGGCGAATGCAGCGTTAGACGGTCTGAGAATGAACCCCCGGGCACCGGTCTTATCCGAAATCACCATTCGACCAACAACGTTCATCAATCCCATTACGTTCGTTACTAGCTTCTCTCGCATTTGCGGCACGAACTGGTTGTAGGTCTGCCCGCTAGGCGTCTCAATCTGTCGGGTGGTTTCCCACGCTGTATAAACCTTATTGACCCCCGGCCATGAGTTGATGAAACGGATCATATCTGGTAGGTAGAACCCAAATTGGTTGTAGTCGTTCATCTGGGGGATGCCCATGTCAGCACCGGACTTGGTTTTAGCTTCGTTAGCTTTCTCGCCTAGCCAGGCTTGTTCAAACTCACTGATATTGTCGAACGCAATATTGTCATAGTTTCCAAGTTGAGTCTTATGAATCTCACTCAGCAAGGCGCGGGCCCCTTCTAGCGGGTGCTTCGTATCTAGCTTGACCACGTCAATGCTAGGGACACCGGCTAAAACGTTAGTCGTTCGATCCACATCAATGACCAGAGTTCGACCAGGGAGATAACGTAGTGTGGAAGTTTTTCCCACACCGGGTTGAGCGTAAATCAGCATTGAAAAGTCTTGGCCCCGCTTAATGTCAGTTGCGTGTTGAATTTTCATATTTTTTCTCCCGCTCGTACTTAATACTGTTGGCATCCATAAAATTCTTCAGGAGAATCATCTGTGAGCGAGTTGCCATAATCTTTAATACCACAGTCCGTGAGACTACTTCACCGGTATTGGTATCAACTACCGTGTTACCTTTGGTCTGCTGGTGTGTGCGCTCCTCAGCAGCCTTGGCTTCCAGTTTGCGTTGCTTCTCGGCTTGACGTTCAACCTGGTTATCAATGGCTTTCATCAGGTAATCAACGTCTTGGCCTTGCTTAACCTGATCTACCCAGCCGGCGGCATCCACACCTTGAACCTCGGCATACTTGGTAATCGCTTCGGTATCAGCAGCTAACTGGTCGGCGGCCTTCTTGGTAACTGTCATGGCACCAGCAATACCATCGACAATTTGCTTTTTGGTGGCCGACTTATTCAACCAGGATGGTTCGATCTCAATCGCGTCTGCCGATACACCATAGTTGGGCGCCATCTCAGCAATCAGGCCTTCAACTCGTTCTTGCTTGGCGGCACGTTCCTGGGCGATGACTTCTTTAATCTTCACGTCTAACGGAGAGATAACCCCGTCAATTTGGTCTTTGAAGGCCCCCATTTGCTTGTCGAAGATTTTGACCGGTTCCGCGTACTGCCGCTTGACGGCAAGTCGCTTTTCATCGACTGCTTTAGAAACCTTATTTAGGCTGGCTCGCATGGCTTTCGTATCTTTGATATTGTCGGCGGTCACAATGAAGTCTTGGCCATACTTGGCGACAATCGCTGAAACGGCCTGCTGAACCTGGTCCAGGTTCTTGATAGTGATTGGCGATGGATGAACATCCACAGCCGGTTCGATAATCATTAATTCGTTTGCCATAGGTGTTCCTCCTTCAAATATTTTTCATACTGCTGGAACCGGTAGTAAGCCAGATTCTCGTACCCTACCGGTGTTCGTAAAAATTTCTGGTGCCAGTATTCGCTCTTCTTCATTGAAAAATGCCTCGCTTTCCGGTATTCTTACCGTAGATAAATGGTTTTCTCAGGCTCGCTAGCGGTGCAACGCTAACGGGCTTTTTCTTTGTCTGTGGATTAACTGAGCGAAGACTTGTCTTCCACAAATTGTTGGTTGTTTCCTGACTAAATCCTTTGATCGTCACCACCACCTATAGCTCTCATCATCCGCTGCGGGATCATTCTCAGCTTCTGCCCAGGCAATCTGATTCCAATAAATCAGTACCCCTGGCAATTTACGTTTGTTGGGCCGGGGATAAACAACAATCCCAGACCTAAACCACTTAACGTTCCAAGTTTCCGTATTGACGTGATCACGTGTAGTTCCTGTATCTGCGCGAATCACTTCTGGCTGCTTAAAATGAAAGGCTCGTACGTAACTTTTACGCCTAATAACAGCTTCTTCTAAAGCACTATCACTGGGGACCTCTTCTTTCTTGCCATCCCCGAACACTACTTTGATGATTGCTTCCACCACCACTCGTAAATGATTCTAATCAGGCCTCCAAGCCCGAATACACCGATAAAAATTAAAACTGCTGTCACTGCGTCATCCCCTTAAAATACTCTGACCGGTGTTAGTAGGTAATCAATATTGCCAGTACTGATTAAGAACGGTGCAAGGTCAGTATTAATTTTCAGTTCAAGCGTCCGATTACGAGTATCTTTAATTTTCGTCAAGTCTTCAAACGCATCAGCTAAATACCGAGCGTCACAGCTTAATTCAATTGGCTCGCCAGAGAAATCAGTGGGCTTGAAATCCACCGTTTGTACACTTTGGGCACCTAAACTCGTCCGTGATACTTTGAAGCACTCCTCAGAGATTCCTAGTTTCACCACTCGCTGTTTACCAAAGTATTCTGTCGCCATTGCTTTCAGTGACGGAAGCATTGCTACTACATTGTCTTTGGTTAACGTAAGCTTCGTTGCGAATTCTTTAGGCATCAGACGATCTGTATCAGGATAATTGATGTCTGGAAAACTAAAATCTGCCAGGTTTAAATCAAGCTTCAAGTCTTTTGGCGCCACCCCTTTGACCTTAATCAATCGATGGCTGTCCGTTACAACCGCATTTCCATTTTCAAAGTGAACGCACTGTAACGGTGGCCGTGAATCAGTTACTCGCTTGACTACATTTTTCAACATCTTTTCGATGTCACTGTTCATTTTCATTGTGTTACCTCCAGTTGTTCTACCCATCGTTAGGCGCTGTCCACGATTTTTAAAATTCTGTGATGGATAGGATTGCTCGTTTCAGCTCGCTTGGCTCATAGAACACCTTGTTAGATTCTTTGTAGCGGCGTTCTACCAATTTCACCTGTGGCTTGTTCTTGATATTTTTGTCAAAGAACGCCCGTGAGACACATAGTTCTTTAAATGCCGTATCGCGATCTAACATGATGTACTCACGAACAATTGCTTGTAACCGCGGCCCCAGGTATTTCTCAACCTCACTAGCGACCGCTTTTTCAACAACCGCTTCTAGTTCCATGAAACTCACCTCTAATCAAACATGTTGTCGATTCCGTAGTGACCAGCTAACCAGCCGACATATAGGAACATTAGTAGTTTTGCTACAATCATTAATCTGCCTCCTAGTTGTTAATATCTAAAACCCGATAGACCTTCTGCCGAATTTTAACCGATTTTGGTGACATGTCTGCATGAATTGCACGATTGAGTTGCACCGGTTTTTCGTTGATTAAGCTAGCCAGCTCAACTTGCGTCATGTCCTTTTCAAGCAGACGCATTTTAATTCGGTTAGTGATGGCTTTTGCGCCCTCAACTAAATTTTGCTCAGTCATTATCCAAGCCTCCTTTTCAGTAATTTCTTTATCAAGTTGTTGACTTTTAGTATCGAATTCAGTACAATTAAGCCATAAATATATGAGCAAATAAGCCTTACCATTAGCGTTACTCGCCAAAGTACCTCGCTGATAGTGCTGGTTTCTTATTGCTTAATTACTTGATGAACTTATAATAACTGAATTCAGTACTTTTGTAAACCCCAAAGTATCGAAAACGGTATTATTTATTTGTCATGACTGTGAGGAATCCTATTATGACAACGTTAGTCGAACGAATAAAAAGTACTGCAAAAAATAAATACGGTTGGAATCTCAAAACCACAGCGCAAAACGCTGGTATTGGAATTAATAGCATCTACCGTTGGAAGACCCAAGCTCCAACTTCTAAAAGCTTGCAAAAGGTTGCCGATGTTCTCAACGTTTCCGTTGATTTTCTTTTAACAGGTAATGAAGAAGAACAATCAATTAAAAAAACTGACGACAATTCTGCAACCGGTGTTATCGCCGCTCATATTGATGATGACACCCCTGCTGAAGAACAACAACAGATCATTAATTTCATTGAAAACCTAAAAAAGGCCCGTGGCGGTCAAGACTGAGGGTTAGCTTATGGACAGAATCGAATCACTAATGGCAGAACGAGACAATATTAATTACACATTCACTACTGACCTTCCCAATCATCTATCGGGATTGGTATACGAAGATAATCAAGAAATTTTTATCAATAGCAAAAATGATAGAAGCGTTCAATACACTACTCTTCTTGAAGAACTTGCTCATTACGATACTGGGTCAGGAGAAATAATCGACCAGGATTCAATTGAAAAACGAAAGCAAGAAAATCTCGCCCGCTCTATTGCTTTCACCGAGGCAGTACCCTTAACCGGGCTCGTTAACTGCTTTTTTCAAGGTATTTGGTCAGCACCTGAAATCGCGGACTACTTCGATATCACTACCGAATTTCTCATGAAGGCTATTGAAAACTATCGGAGCAAGTATGGCCTAGTATTTCAATACCATGAATATATTTTTGATCTAAATAGATGTGTTAACATTACCCGAATCGGATAGGAGGCAAACCAGCCGTGTCTCAAGACGACCATTTTTATCACCAGGTCCAAATTATATCAGCTTTTTGGAAGAGCAAAAATTTAGAGCGAGTGGAATCTCTGGGCCTTCAGGCTGTGGAGGAAGGAAATAGATACCCTGCCCTCTTTCGAATTCTTGCTATGCTTTACAGAAAGCAGCATCGCCTCAAAGAGGAAGCCAACATACTTAAAATTGGTATTGAGCGAAATAAGAACAATCCTGGAGTTGCACGCAGGGACTTCATTAAACGTCTGGCCCGTGTTAATGATCTTATAACCCCATCAAAACCATAAATTAGGCCCAACAATGCTGATGGCTCTAAAAGCTGCAAATACATATTCGGAGGTCTCATCAATGCTCAATACACTAATAGGCCTGTCTTTCATGGTGTCTTTGGTTCTGCTATTTCTGTGGTACTCAAGCCGCCGTCATCAAAAATCTTCTCGAATCACCGGTAGACACGTGCTCTACTCTTTCGGAGTGCTAGCTGTTTTACTATTCATCTCAAGTGCTGTTTACGCTCCAAGCGCAAGCAACACTTCAAAGGAAGCTACATCTTCCTCAGTTTCTTCCAGTTCCAGCAAATCGTCTTCCCAATCTTCAACGGAGACCGATGTTCTTAAAGACCTATCTACTAAAGAACTAAAAGAATATAATTCTGGTTTAATTGATAGCCTGAGTGAAGAACAACAGTGGGCTTCTGACGGCAAAACAAAGTACAACGCATCTCTCTACATTGATAATATGAAGTATGATAGCAACCGTGGCCTGCTCTTATATGTTTCAGATGAGTTTCCGTCTCTAAGTAAGGACAATAAAAATATCGTTGCCAAGCACGCTCAAGGCATTGCCAATGCTCAAGTAGCCATCCTTGGCAAAGATGTGGATGCAGAATCCCTTCCCAACACCAACGTATACTATGGTTCAAAGAAGATAGGGAGATCAACTATGCTATCCAATGACAATGATTTTAAATGGTATAAAGCTTAAATAAACCAAATAGAAAATCGCATCCCCTCCCGCCAAAAAAGTAAGATGCGCCCCCTCCTCGGTAGCTAGTATTGGTTCGACTCCAGTGGAGGGAATTGACCAGAACGGATGTCATTAAAAGCTGTACATATTCCGGGGAGAAATAAGAATGAAAACAACGCTTGTAAAAAAGAGCATCACTATTTTAATAGTTATAGGTGGACTGTCCGCGCCATCAATCGCCAGCGCTTCAAGTATTTATTCATCTAATAATAGTTTTTGGCGAAAGAGCAGATGGGTAACATTCACAAAGAATGTTCATGTTTCAAAAATAAAAATCACTCATCCTTCATACAAAAGCTACGCAGTCGATTCATTTACACTTAAACGTGGCGCACATTACAAAATAGATCATTTTGGTAGTGATTACGCGTGGGGTCTAAATTCCGGACGTTATACTCCCACCCCAAAGTATAGTTATATTATCAACAATTCTGGCCATAAATGGTTTGTTTTCGGTAAAAAAACACTTGATCCTCACAAACTGAAAAAACAATCAAAAAACGGCTACGAGAATATGTATGTTACCAGTACGAGGAAGGGAATTCTTTATTTTGGGAGTCCCTACTCTAAGAAAAAACAAGCTGTAAAGCCCAACACTAAACTTAACTTACTGTCATATGGTACAACCAATAACGGCCGTGAATGGTATCGCGTTAAAACTGAATATAATAAAACGGGATGGGTTAGCAAAAGAAGTTTTACCTTAGCTCGTGTGACCAATCATCTTACGGCATCTCTGAACGCTAATAGTACCTTTCTGATCGGAAATACTGTTCCTAACGCCAATGTTAGCACACCTGAACAGCCAGAAATAAAGTACGTCCGAGCAGACATAAAGGGAAATTACAAACTTCCGCTGCTTACAAGTATCGGTTACTACAATACTGATAGTACCCTATACGTTGTTTCCAGTGCTTGGGGATATCAAGATGCCTCAACTGAGGTTGATTTTGTTGGTCATAGCTATTAGAATATGCCACTTTTAATGGTACTATTTTTGATAATGAAATTTTATTAGCTTGCAATTCTTCAGCGACAGAACCTAGTGGCTTCACCCCATCCCGCTCCGATATTCCTCTCAACATGGTTAGCTTTGGACCATTCAATAGGTTTATTTTCAAACAGAACACCTGAACTATTTAACAAAACAAAAAGCGCATCCCCCTACCCGCCAAGATAATGGAATGCGCTCAACACATAAAATTCAAGGGATAACTCATGCACAATTTTGAATGAAAGGAGGCGATGCCACAACCTCTCCTAAACGGCGCTGTCCACGCATTTAAGGAGAATAACAATGAAACCAACAAAAACAGATTATAACAACGTTTTTTCTTATGAAACCAAGAAAGGTACCCGCTGGATGTTTCGCTACCCCTTCCATGACTCCTTTGGTAAGCGCCATGAGAAACAGGAGCGCGGCTTCACTACGCCAACTGCTGCCCATAAAGCAGAGTTGGAAGCTGAGGTAATGGTTGCCAACGACGAAGCCAATCAGCTGCTAGATTCTAACACAACGGTCCGTCAGTGGACGAAACATTTTCTCACCATGCGAACTGCTGAGTGGCGCCCTAATTACCGACACAATATGGAGACGGCGATTAACAAGTATATTTTGCCCCTTCTAGGTGACCGCAAACTTGGTAAACTCACGAAGATGGAATACAACTACCTGTTTATTCAACCACAGTTGGAGCATCTCAAACCATCCTCGGTTCAGGCCAACCATCGGTATTTCATGGTCATCATGAATGCAGCGGAAGAAAACGAGGTTATCACGCGAAACAAGCTCAAAGGTGTTCGCTTCAAAAAGTCTGAGCGCCGCAAACCATTCAGCGAAGATGATCTGGCGCGATTCAACGCGCAGCTTCGTAAAGAGCCTACCCCTCATCGTCTCTTCTTCCAATTACTGGAGTCAACTGGTCTCCGTTTAAGTGAAGGACTGGGATTGGAGTGGCGTGACATCAACTTTGCCGACAAGACGCTTTCTGTCCAGCGCGCTCGTACCCCAAAGGGAGTCGGGCCAACCAAGACACCTTCCAGCGTGCGCACCATTTCAATTGATGAAGGCATGTTGGGGCAACTTCATAAGTTCATGATCCAGGCTAAGGCTGACAGTCTCCAAACAGGCGATAAGTTTACCAAGGAAAAGTTCTTATTTAGTTTCAAACATGTTTCGGCACATTACTATTTTCAGCGTATAATTGAAGCAGCTGGTATTGAACCGGGGCGCTACGTTATCCACAGTCTGCGGCACACTCATGCCACAATTCTGATGGGCGCCGGTGTCAGTCCAGTTGATGTTGCCAACCGACTCGGTCATTCTGACCACGCCATTACCCTGAGAATCTACGCCCACGCCATTAAAGGCAACGACCAAAAGAACGCTGAAATCTTTGCCAAAATTGCTAACCTTTAGTTAGCTGTGGGAGATTCTGTGGGAGATTTTAAAAATACGAATATGGAATCCCTTGATACCAAGGCATTAAGACGCATTCTCCACCGAGAATGAATACTACAACCGTTAAGATTAACGTCTTAAGTGGTTTTGAAAGAAGTCTTGCCGGTTGGCGAGGCTTTTTTCATATCATCCACATGTGCCCAATTCTGCTGATGGCCTCAAAAGCTGCAGAAAATACATACTGGAGGTTTTTCCGATGCCCATTCTGAACCTCGTCATGAGCCTGTCATTAGTCTTGAATATTCTGCTCGGCTTAGCCGTCATCGCCCTACTGGTGGTCTTCGTCCTATGGTTACGTGACCGCCACAGCAAGACCCCTCAAGTGACCACCAAAACCGTCATTTATTACGTTGGCCTCCTGGTTATCTTCATCGTGGCCAAACTGATTATGCACTAATCGATTGTGACGCAAAACAACGTCCCCCACTATTCTGGGAGACGTTGTTTTTTCTATTTAGACGCCGGCTTTTCTTTTACCACAGCCGGTTTGTTTTTTAACTGCACATCGAACACGTCCAAGAAGAAGGCGACCAGCGGCACACCCACAATCAAGCCCCAAGCGCCAAACAACCGCTCACTCACAATCAACGTAATAAAGGTCACGAAGATCGGCAAGTTGGTCGCATTGGCCATCAACCGGGGATGTAGGAAATAGGACTCGAACATGTGAATCAAGACCACCAGCACGATAATCTCGATCACGCGGATCACCCCACCCGTGACAAAGGCAATGATGATCAACGGAATCATCGAGATCAGGACACCGGCCACTGGAATCAACCCCAGGAAGAAGACCATGATCCCCAAGATGAGTAAGCTCGGCATCTTCAGAATCCACAATCCCAACACCATAAGAATCGTGTTGATCGTGCAGATCACCAGTTGCGTTTCGATCACCGTCCCAAAAATATGGACAAATTTCAGAATCAGCTGCCCCATCGGTACAAACAATCCCGCGAACCGACTCTTGGTAAAGGCGTGAACAAACCGCTGCAACTGATGCTTGGTCAGGTTGAAAATAAAGCTAAAGAAGAACGCCAGCAGAATCGTTTCAACGCCGGAACTGAATCGAGAAAGCTTCACCATACCACTCGATAGCATGGCCTTACCATTACTGATCACCGTGGCATTTTGCGTCAGATTCTTCACCAGCTTGGTCAACGACGTCTCTAGCTGGGGATAGGTCTGCACCAACGTATCCAGTGTATGCGGTAAGTTAGACGCTTCCGAGACGAGCGGTGGAATAATCTGACCAAACGCCGCCACCAAAATGCCTAGAAACAGCAGATAGACCAACAAGGTGGCCCAGAGATGGTGCAGATGTAACCGGTGCTCGATTCCCATGATAGCTGCATTTCCCAGATAAATGAAAATGATGGTGAACAACGCCAACGACAGGAAGGCATGGGCCTGCCACACAATGATAATCAGCAACACCAGTGCTATGTAATAGGTGGTTAGCGGATTTTGCCACCACCGTTTGAGTATTTCTATCAACAAAACTCCCCCTCTACTAAACCTGGTTTTAGCTTACGCGTCTCTGTGGTCCCTGACAACTAACTTCCTACAGACGAATCAATTGATCGTACACCGGTAGCAATGCCATCACAACATCACGAATCACCTGCGTCTGTTCCGCGGCCGTGAGGGTAAAGAATTCATCTCCCCGCAAGAAGTTACGGCCAACCTGCCACTCCGCATGACGCTGCGTTTGCGTCGCCATCAAGGCTTGGTAGTTTTCCCGGGTCAACGGCACCCCACAATTCTTATCCGTGTGATCCCCACCGCATTCAAAACCAGCTGGCAGCTGCAACACTAAATCTTCTTTCAACTGACTCAGCAACATCTGCCGCTCCTTGGCCTCCTGCAATACGGCTAGCCAGATGAAGAAGCGGTCGTCCCAAAATCCAATCTCAATGTGGGGCAGCATTTTGTAGCCCCGTTTGGACGTGCTGAAGGCCACCCAAGTGTCGGTCGGCGGATTCTTTGTGCGCCGCCTGTGTTGGGAAATATGCGCGTAGATGGGCATGCTCAGCTTGGCAAAGACTGGGGCCAAATCCGTCACCGTTGCCGTGAATTTCGGGTCGATATACTGCTGGATCTTTCCCAGCCGACCGGGCAAGGTCTGATCGTCAAAAACATGAAAGTCCTGATCCTGATACATCGTGAATCCCCCCTCCTGAAAGTTGCTTCCATTCCATGTTATACTAACAGCACCACATTGAAAAGAGGGATTCGACATGGCTGAAAAGAGTCAAATGGACAAACATTTACAAAATTCTACCTTTGGTGTCCCCAAGGTTAATCCGGATGAGCAACGCCGCTACCTGGGGACATTCCGGGAACGGGTATCGCTAGCCATGACCATCGCTGAGGTCAAGGACCGCAACAACGTGGACGCTTTCATTACTGAAATCACGGCGCACCCCGACCTTCAGGTTATCCTGAATGGTCACATTGATCAGGCGGATCTGGCGCCTTACCTGAAATTAGCCAGTCAACACAACCTTAAATTTACCATCCGCAATGATATTTTCTACGGCATGGCTGAAGATGACTACGGCTTAATTGTCGCTAGCGACCACGCAATCAACTTAAACCCCGTTGATTTAACCAAGAAATACCCGAAGCAATCGGCCAAGACGGCCACGCCAGACAACAAGAAGTCTTTACTGGACAAGCTCCTGGGTAAATAACGAAAGGAGCTTTATTTTTGGCACAACCACTCGCTTATCGCATGCGACCACAACGCCTAGAAGACGTGGTCGGCCAACAAGATTTGGTCGGTCCGGGCAAGATCATTGCCCGCATGGTGGCCGCAAAATTACTCTCATCCATGATTCTCTACGGACCGCCGGGAACGGGGAAGACCAGCATTGCCAGCGCAATCGCCGGGTCTACCAAATATGCCTTTCGCAAGCTCAACGCGGCCACCGATTCCAAAAAGGATCTCCAAGTCGTCGCGGCCGAGGCCAAGATGAGTGGTACCGTCATCCTTCTGCTCGATGAAATCCACCGCCTGGACAAAACCAAGCAGGACTTTCTGCTACCCCATTTGGAGAGCGGTCGAATCATCCTGATTGGTGCCACGACCGAGAATCCTTACATCAACATCAACCCCGCCATTCGGAGTCGGACTCAGATCTTTGAGGTCCATCCCCTTAGTCTGGCTGACATTGAAACGGCGCTACGGCGCGCACTGGCCGACGAAGAGCGGGGTCTGGGTAAGCTTCCCCTGGAGGTCGATGAGGATGCCTTTCACTTCATGGCCGGCGCTACCAACGGTGATCTCCGTAGTGCCCTCAACGGCCTGGAACTGGCCGCCCAATCAACACCACCCGCCGAAGATGGTCGGATTCACATCACCCTGGAGGTCGCGGAGGCCTGTTTCCAACGCCGGGCCCTGGTGGGGGATAAGAACGGTGACGCCCACTATGACGTGATCTCGGCCTTTCAAAAATCCATCCGCGGCAGCGACACCGATGCGGCACTTCACTACTTGGCGCAATTGGTGGCGGCCGGTGATCTGCCGTCCATCTGCCGGCGCCTCATGGTGATCGCCTATGAAGATATTGGCATGGCCAACCTGCCAGCGGCGGCCCGTACGGTTCAAGCCGTCACGGCCGCTCAGCAATTGGGCCTACCCGAGGGGCGGATTCCGCTGGCGGATGCGGTCATTGAACTGTGTCTGTCGCCTAAATCAGACTCCGGAATTACGGCAGTCGATGCCGCCCTAGCGGATGTCCTGAATGGGCACAACGGGGCCGTTCCCGACCACTTAAAGGATGCACACTATGCTGGGGCTAAAAAGCTGGGCCACGGTAACGACTATCAGTACCCCCACAACTTTCCCAACGATTGGGTCAAGCAAGAGTATTTACCGGATACTTTGCGCGATGCCCAGTACTACCATCCTAAAACCAATGGCCGTTTCGAAAGTCAACTGGCCGAACAGTACGCGCGACTGCGACAGGCCAGTCGGAAGTAACGAATTGAATTTTTATAAAAAATATGCTACTATACAATTGGTTCTAAGGTGTACGCGTTGTCTCACTACAAGTTGCCGAACAAGTAATTTTTAAACGGGATTGCCTAAGGGCAGAGAAGATGACATGCCTTTTCACTTGGAAGTCAGACACTCTGCCACGCTCTCCCCCCTGCATTTGTCATCGCGGGTCAACATGACTAGACAATTAACGGCACCACTTAGATCATCAAAAGCATTTATGCTTTGAGGGCCATTCCATTGAATGGCCCTTTTCTTTTGGCGTCAGTGTGCTATTCTGAATAGATTGGCGCCTGAGCCATTCAGCTGAACCACCGTGCACTGACCACCACCCCATTCTCGGGGGATGGTCAGGCCCTATCAGATAAACCATTTTTAAATACTTAAGGAGGCCCCTCATGGTCATCACGATTCTTATGATCTGCTACACCCTACTCTCATTCGGCATTGGCTGGTTTGCTTTTAGCCACCGCCAACGTCCCTTCTTGGTCTTCCATCCGGAAGAATCCAGCGTTCTGAGCCATGTGCTCATCATCTTCGGGGTTATTCTCATGCTCATTGGTATTCTGGCAGCGATTGCCACCATCATGAACAACACCATCTTCATTTCGGTCATTTTGCTGGCTGGTGTGGTCGCTATCATGGCGTTCCAACTGATGCTTTTGCATTGGTTTCCAAAGGGGTAACCGTTTCCAAGTTTTCCACCTTTTTTCACCATATTGCTTTTTATTTGGCGTTAAATAACGTATGATAAGAGTATAAAGTAATGAGAGGTGAACAATATGTTACAACAATATAAGCACATTTTAGTTCCAGTTGACGGTTCATACGAGGCCGAATTAGCCTTTAAGAAAGCGGTCGCTGTTGCTAAGCGTAACGATGCTGATTTACATCTCGTTCACGTTGTTGATACGCGGGCTTTCCAAAATATTTCCAGCTTCGATACCAGCATGGTTGAACAAGTCACGGAAACGGCGAAGAAGACACTGGACAAGTACGTGGCCGATGCTAAAGCTGATGGGTTACAGAAGATCGACTACGCTATCGAGTACGGTGCCCCTAAGACCATCATTGCTCGCGACGTTCCCCGGGATAATGATACTGATTTAATCATGATCGGGGCCACCGGGTTAAATGCGGTTGAACGGTTGCTGATTGGTTCCGTCACCGAATATGTGACTCGGACCGCTGTCTGCGACGTTATTGTGGTTCGGACCGACCAGAACAACCAGCCTGCGAAGAACACACATCCTGAAAGATAACTTTTAACGTTTTGAAACCAAGTACCGCTACCGATAATCGGTGGCGGTACTTTTTTGGTCGAAAAAACCGGCAGGCACCTCACCTGTCGGCTTCTAATTATTCAGTTAACATCGGGCCAATCTGTGGAATCAAGCGTTCTTGTAACGCCACGTTGTGCGTCACCAGGGCTAAAGTTCTGGCAATGACCAGACTCCGCTTAGCCGCCGCGGTCGCCAATAAGGCCTGTTCCGCCTGCCCTTTCACCTCGTACAAGACATCAATTAAGTAGAGGGATGCTTGATACTTGACTGCACGTAAGGCCGCCTCGACGTTTTCAATCACTAATTGTGGTTGATCAAGCTCCAGGTAAAGCTTCGCAATCCGGTAGCGCGCCCAAATCATGCGTTGAAAGTTCTCTTCATCATGCCACTCGAAATCATCGAGGTAGTTGCTGGCAGCATTCAAGTAGTACCGCGTCTTATCTAGTTCTTGACGAGATAAGTAGGCGGTGGCCATGCCGACATTGCCGACAATCGCGTATAGATCCCAAGGCATCCGATACGACCGATGTAATAATAAATTAAAATGAAAAATAGCTTCGTCTGGTCGTTGTCGTGCACCCAATTCGATAAAGCCGCGATAATAATGATAACGTTCACGATCGAATCCATTTTGAACGTTGGTCATATTCATCTTAGCCAGCAGCTCAGCGGCTAACGAGTAATCCTCCCGGCGAACTGCCGCGGAAATACTTTTAAACTGTTCATCCAGCCCACTACCTAAGCCAGACAGCACGTCATTCAACGAAATGTTCAAGCGTCGGCAAATCTGCAAAATAATCTTGATGCTGGGTACTTTATTCTTCTTTTCCATTAAGCTGACCGTTGCCTGCGTGCAGATGCCTTCGGCCAATTCTTGCTGTGATAAATTCTTCTGTTTCCGGTATTGTTTAACCTTATTCCCTAATAAACGCATCTTATCTCTCCCTACGATTCGTAACGTTAGGTAACAGTCAACTTGATAAAACCGAACATTACTCAAAACGTCATCAACACCTGGTCCCCGACCGGACATGATCTTAGGCGTTAATATTCATCCCCTGGTAATGACTGGCCATACTCCGGCCTGTTTATCTTATCTACCATGATAAGTGATTCACCGGGAATTACAAGCATTATGCCATTTTTATTAAGGAACTTTAATCTGTCTATACCATTTTATCATTTAGATATAAAAGGATTAATAATTGGCCAAATAATGACCGCATATTAATCCTTAAATGGTTCCGAATATCCGTATATTAATGATTTATCTACTCTACCAACAATCGATTAATAGCTATAAATAAAATTCTGTAGAACCGCCCACGCACCACGGTGACGATCTTGTTGGGTGACCGACCGCAATCGACGTAACTCGTTGGTAATTTGCCCATCGGCGCCCAACGCCCACATTCGAGTCATTTTATCACGGGCATCCGGGGTCCAAATATAAGCACGCCCCCCCATCTGGTGAGCGGCTAAAATAAATTGCTGACTCGCCGAGATCTGCTGAAAGGAGTAGAAATCGGCGGGAACGGACTGCGGTGCGACCCAATTAAAGGGGAGAATGTATCCCGTCTTTAGCCGAGGTACCGACTGGCGAAGTTGGGAGACCACCCGGTAATCTAGAGAATGAACGACATCGTGATCGCGTACCAATCGCTGACCGTACTGTCGCGCAAATCGCCGTGCCATCCCAGCCGAATCCTGAGGCGTCGTCTTAAGTTCAACCATTAACGGCTGCTTGAGACGCTCTGCCGTCCGCAAATACGCGGACCACCCGGCAAGATGCGTGGATTGGCCATTCTCATGCACTACCAGCCGTTCTAACTGTGCCAGTGTCAAGTTATGGGGCGTGACGTTCCGCCCTGCGAGAACCCGCAAATTTTCATCATGAAGCACAACCCACTGGTGGTCCTTCGTCTCATGAAGATCCATCTCCACATAATCTGGCTGTTCCCGATTGACCTGTCTCAGCGCGGCAATGGTATTCTGCACCCCCCGGGCGTGATCCACGCCACGGTGACTGATCAGTACTGTCTTGGCAAATTGCGGTTGTTGGGTCTGCGTTTGCTGCACAATCCCGCCTACCAGAAGCAAACAGAGTACGCCCCCCACCACGGACCAATGGCCTTGGTGGTGAGCCACTCCCATGACGGACGGTTGGCCACACCAACTCCACACCAGTGTGAGCGCCCCCAAGACGCTAACGACGGCGAATAACACCAGCACCAGCGTTAGTGAGGCCGTTAGCAGCCACTGAATGCCCATCCGGCTCCCCTGCCGATCGTACTGGACATTCACCCACACGAGGCCCTCGCTAATGCCCCACCAACACGTGGTTAAGAGAGCGCAGATTGCCAGGCCCCCCAGCATCTGGCGAACACTTCCCGGTTGCTTCAGCTGGGGCGTTAATCGCCGAAAGTGACGCGGTCCCCACAGCAGCAGAAATGCCGCTAGCAGGACGTAAATGACTCCCGCTAACACCACGACTGGCCGCCGATGAAGCGACACAAAGTTGACCCAGTTGGCGGCCATGGGCAACCGCACCAGTAGCCGGCTACTCAGTCCCCATAGACCTAATGGCAGCGCTAGGATGATCACGATTACCTCAACGGCCAACCATAATCCCAGATGCTGCCAGACCAATCGCCAACTGGTGGGCCAGTCTGGATAGTCCGTTTGGCCGCCATACAATCGGGCCACCTGCATAAGTTGACCGGCCGCCATGATCAGCAACCCCACGATTCCCACCACCAGGGCTACCGACCAGCCAGGCCGTTGACTGAGCCACCGCACACTGGCAAACATCACGGTTAGTATTTCCCAACCGAGAAGCATTCCTGGTGCACCGAGGCCCTGTCGCCAACTGCCAACTAGCCGCTGTCCAAATTCTCGCAATTTCTGCACCTCCCGAACCTCACGCTTCAAAAACAGCCAACAAAAAAACCGGCACGCAACGTTTCCGCTCCATACCGGCCTAGGTTAAAACTTACTTCTTCGGCTTGTAAGTTGATGCCGCCGAGTTGTCATCTAATGGAATGAAATCGTAAGCCAATTCGTCTTGATATTTGAATTCATCAAGGGCTAACGCAATCAACCGGTCGATCAGGTCTTCATAGCTGATACCAGAAGCTTGCCACAGCTGTGGGTACAAACTGATATTCGTGAATCCTGGCAAGGTGTTCACTTCACCAACGTATGGCACACCATCTTGTGAAACCAAGTAGTCGATTCGAGCCATACCCTTCAGGCCAAGTGCCGCGTACGTCCGCAGACCCATCGTCGTGATTTCAGTCGTCAGCTCAGCCGGTAATTCAACTGGCACTTCGAACGTCACACCACTCGCGTCAACAAATTTGTTGTTGTAGTCGTAGAAAACATCGGATTCTGGAACCCGAATTGCCCCCAGTTTAGAAGCTTGGGGATGTTCGTTACCCAAAATGGAAATTTCGACTTCCTCTGGACCCGCAATCGTTTCCTCAACCAGTACCTTGAAGTCATAACGGAAGGCGTCCGTGATACCCTCGTTAAACTCTTGTGCGTTACCAGCTTTGTGAATGCCGACTGAAGAACCTTGGTTAGCAGGCTTGATGAAGACGTTGGTCCCCAGCTTTTCCTGAACCGTCGCGTAATCGTACTCGTCGCGGTTATCCGGTGTGATGACCACGTACTTCGTGTTACGAATACCGTGGGTCGTCAGGACCTGCTTCGTCATATCCTTATCAAAGGCCGTCGCTGATGCCAAGACGCCACTCCCCACGAAAGGCTTTTTCAGTAAACGGAAAAGGCCTTGGATCGTACCGTCTTCACCCAAGTTACCATGAATAATTGGGAAGAAAACATCAATATCCTTTGCTTGAGATAAATTCCAAATGGGTGCCAATGGGTTGGTAGCGTCTACTTGGGCTTGTTCTTCAGCAGCCACTGCTGCCTCGTCTTCGCCGTCGAACACGCGCCGAGAAGCGGCATCACTCAGAACGAAGCCATCACGAGTCAATAAGAATAAACTAACGTCGTAACGTGACTTGTCCATGGCGTCGTAAATGTTGTGGGCTGAACGCTTAGAAACATCATGTTCCGAAGAATTACCACCGAATAATAGACCTACGTGTAATTTTGCTTTTGTATCCATTTTGTCACTCATCCTATCGTATAAATTTCGGTTAGCCTACAGTATACCATTTCTCTAAAAAATTGAATATCTTTTTAGCCTAAAAAATCGATAGTTGAGTTCAAATATTTTTTGATCTGGGGACTGGCATCCTTCCGCAAACGCAAAGCATCCGCTAAACGCTTACGATTGAAGAACTGATTCCAGCCCGCCAGGTTATCCGGTCGCCGCCGTCGTGCGACCGCTTGCCGCCACTGTTTGAGCGCATTCAGCAGCGCCGTTTCATACAGGGCGTGTCGATTGGTCAACGCCACAAAGTAGGTCGCCATCCGGTCATTTTCGCCATAGATGAGTGGCGTCGTCAGCCGTTTGAGGCGTTCCACCAACGTCAGCAGCAAGAAGAGCTTATCGGCCCGTGGCAGGCTATCCGTCTCCGACAACACCGTCAGCAGGTCAATAATCGCCGCGTAGGCGTGCGCCCATCCCTGCTGATTGACGAACCCCCGCGTATCCGTCTCCAGGCAAATATAGGTTGCCACCTGATTGACGAGGTGTTGATAATCCAGCATCCCCTGGGCCTCATTCTCCGCAACAAAGTGTAGGGCTACCGCGAGCATCGAGGCCGAGCTGGCGCGACCGAAGACGGCGGCATTGGTGGGCTCCAGAATGTGACTAAATAGGCTTTCATCACGACTGAGGAAGTTTACCAACGTGACCAGGTCATTGACCCCCAGCGCACTCTGCTGCAAGGCGTCGTAAATGGTAAAATTCACGCCATTGTAGCGGATCTGTGGGTCCGGTGAGGCCAGATGGTGGACTAACAAGTCCAGGTCGCGCAGTGGGAGCTCAAGTGGCTGATTGCGGTCTAGTTCCCCGCGCAAGCGCGTTAACAACGGGATAATGCCGTCTTGATCATCCGGTAACGTGACAGGCGTGCGTCGCCGCCGATGGATACCGTCCATCAGTTGTCCCAGCCGTGGCCCCAGGGACTGAAAGACAGCCCCCTCCTTTAATTCCGTATTTAAGGCCGCAAGCTGCTGTTGCAACGCCCCTATCTGTTCATCCATACCGTTGTCCTCCAGTAATTTTCTCTATTTGCCAAGTGACGTGCCCCAATTTAAAGGCACGCCACACATCATTCTTGGTCACTTACTTACCCACAAGCTTCAGGCTAAGCGTCTACCTTCCCCGTATTAATCACCGGTTGGGAGCCCCGCTCATTGATAATTGAAACCATCATGTTATTAATCAGCTGTAATTTTTGGTTATCGCTGAGTTCTAGATCCGTCTCATTGGCAAGCCGCGTAATGGCGCCTTCCGTGATTGAAACGGCCCCTTCCACAATAATCTTTCGTGCGGACAAGATGGCCTGTGACTGTTGCCGTTGCAACATTGCTGAAGCAATTTCCGTGGCATAAGCCAGATGCGTCAAACGCGTTTCAATGATCTTAACCCCGGCCACGTTCAGCCGCTCCTGTAGTTCCTCCGTTAAGTGATTGGACACTTCCGTGGGGTTACTACGCAACGTCAAGGCTTCACCATCGCCAAAGTTATCGTAGGCGTATTCCGAAGCCACGTGCCGAATGGCAGATTCACTCTGGATTTCCACGAATTGCTCGTAGTCTTCGACCGAGAACAGGGCCTTACTGGTGTCTACCACCTTGAAAACAATCACGGCCGCGATCTCGACGGGGTTCCCCTGAAGATCGTTAACCTTCAGAATGGCACTGTTGAAGTTGCGCACCCGCAAGGACACCGTCGACTTATTCGTGAGGGGCACCGTTAAGTAAAGTCCCGCCTCGCGGATCGTCCCGATATACCGGCCAAAGAAAGTCAAAACCTTTGATTGATTGGGACTGATAATCGTCAAACTGCTGGCGGCCAAGCCGGCCAGCACAATGATAATAATAGCTAAGGGCACCATAATGCCTTCAAAAATCATCCAGCCGCCACCAATGAATAACGCCAAAACAATCAACAAACCCAAGTAGCCGTTGATGTGAAACACATTTTTCTCTTCCATGTGACTCACTCCATTCTCCAATTACTACCTCCATTATACCCGACTCGCCAGTAAAGCACTAAGAAACCGGTTTCAGCGTTAGCCGCTGGTGCCTCCCCTTCCAGCTCGCCGAGATACAAAAACCGGTGCGACCCCCAAGCGGAGGCACACACCGGTCATTTACATAAGATTAAGCTTCTTGGACATCGACGAACCAAGCGGCATCGGTGTCGCTGCCATTTAAGGCGGCGTAATCGTCGGCTAATGCTGGATTAACCGCGGTCACCTTCCCAGAAACGGGACTTGGAATATCGGAAACAGCTTTGTCGGCTTCAACGCTTAACAGGTTATCACCCTTCTTAACCGTGTCACCAACTGCAGGTAATTTAGCGAACTTGATCGTCCCTAATTCGTCTTGGCCTTCAGTCGTCAAACCGATACGCGTACCGTCATCTACTGCTTTAGTCCAAAAATACTTTACCATTTCAGCCATATTAGATAATCTCCTTTTTATTTAAAAACGTCGTTACGACTAAACATGTAACTCTTATAATGATACCGCATTGACATAATTAAACCAATCCCAATCAAGTTTCCGATTAGGGCTGACCCACCTTGACTAACAAACGGCAATGGAATACCGGTCAATGGTAACAGCCCAATACTCATCCCAACGTTTTCGAACACGTGGAAGAGAATCATCATGATGACCCCCGTCGAGATGTACGCGTAGAAGACGTTCTTGGTGTCGAACGTTACCCGAATCATTTGGTAAATTAACAGGAAGTACAGGAAGATCAAAACACAACCGCCGATGAACCCAAAGTTTTCACCAATGACGGAGAAAATCATATCGGATTCTCGCACGGGAACGTAGACGTGTGACACGTTGAAGCCCGTCCCGAAGATGCCCCCGGAACCAATCGCCTTCATACTCTGCCACAGCTGATACCCATTGTTGGACGTATCCTGAGAGGGATGCAACCAGGTGTCGACCCGGGAGAACTGGTAGGCTTGAAACCCAATCTTCTCCAAGATTTTTCGCCCGGCATCGGTCGTGACCAGCGCTAACGCGGTCCCACCGACCCCACCAACGATCGCAAACGCGGGGGCAATGATCTTCCAGGTAATCCCAGAAACCAACAGCACCCCACCAACGATGGCGAAGAACACCAGCATGGTCCCAAAGTCATTTTGTAACTTCAGTAATACGGCGACTGGCAAAGTCCACAGAATCAACTTGCCAATCAACACCCAGTCCGTCCGCATGGTATGCATCGGATTCATATTGTTGTGCTCGGTGACGACCCGCGCCAGCATCAAGATAAAGGCGGGCTTCATGACTTCAGATGGTTGGAAGGTTAGTGAGCCGATGGCAAACCAACTCCGCGCCCCTGTATTCACATAGTAAGCCCGACTATAGAAGATGAGCACCGCGGCCAGCAGGAAAATCCCTAGCCCATAAAGTAACGGTGCGACCTTCCACAATTGCTCGGAATCAAACTGCATGATAATGATAATCGCTACGGACCCAATGACATACCAAGCTAACTGCGAGACCACGGCGGACGTGATACTCGTGGCGCTACTATCATGGGTTGCGGCGACGTAGATAGATGCCAAACCGATCAGGGCTAGCATCAGGACACAGAAGATAATTCCCCAATCAATCCGGGAATCGGCATCGGTCCGTTGTTCTGTCGCATTCTTTGCCACAATGATTGCTCCTTAATTCAAACTAAGATTTGTCTTAAGTATAAAGGCCGCAGTGAACTTTAACGATTCACTGCGGCCAATTTTACTAAAATTTATTATCCGCGATGAAGGTGGTAATCCCGCAAGAGCAGTTCGACACCCTCGTCAACCGTCTTGACCCGGTAAACATCACCATCGTTCAATTGTGCTTCGAACCGATCTTCGTTTGGTTTCACCGTGCCGATGGTATCTTGCCCAATCTTTAAGATGGACATGGTCGTGCCATCCGGTAATTTTTGTTCATCGACCGTCACTTGTACAGATTTTTCTCGTTTACTCATGACAACTCTCCTTTATTTAGTGGGGGAATTTTTATCAAGACCCATTTCCTTGCGGTAGGCCTGTTCAGCCGCGAAATTGCGTCGTAGTGTGAAGTGGTCCGGTACGGGATCGACACCACCGCGGACGAAAGGATGACAGCGCAAAATACGCGCCATTCCCATTAGGCCACCCTTAATTGCACCGTGTTTCGCCAGTGCTTGTAACATGTAGTTCGAACAGGTCGGATAGTACCGACAAGTCGGCGGAAATAGCGGTGAAATGAAGCGCTGATAACCCCGTACCAATTTTGTCAGTAACCACTTCATCGCTAAGCCCCCTTTAATGACGCTTTAGTTATTTTCCTGAGCTGTCTTGGTATCCATGTGTTCCAACAGGACACCGGCACCCTTAGCAACGTTATCCAGTGGATCTTCTGAAATGATGACGGGAACCGTCAATCGTTCTGAGAAGAGCTTGTCGATACCGTCTAACAGCGCACCACCACCGGTCAGCATAATGCCGCGGTCAATGATGTCAGCTGCCAATTCGGGTGGCGTCGTTTCCAAGACCGCCATAGCTGCGGACACAATCTGTTCAACGGAGTCATGGATTGCCAGTTCAACTTCAGCCGCCGTAATCGTCGTTTCAGTTGGCATCCCACTGACGGAGTCCCGGCCACGAACGTCCATGGTCTTGTCTTCATTACCAGGTTCTGCATAGGCGGTCCCAATCTTGATCTTGATGGTTTCAGCCGTACGTTCCCCGATAATCAGGTTGTGGTGATGCTTCAAGTAGTTCACAATTTCGGTGTTCATTCGGTCACCAGCGACACGAATAGACCGACTAGCCACAATATCCCCTAAGGACAAGATGGCAATGTCACTGGTCCCACCACCCATGTCGATAACCATGTTACCGCTAGGCTTGAAGATATCCATACCGGCACCTAAAGCGGCCACCTTTGGTTCGTATTCCAGGTAGACCTTGGCCCCACCGGATTTTTCGGCAGCCTGAATGATGGCCTTCCGTTCGATCTCGGTGATGTTAGTAGGTGCACAGATCATGATGTTGGGCTTCGAAAGGAAACCCTTAACGCTTAATTTATTAATGAAATAGGAGAGCATGGCTTCAGTGATATCGAAATCAGAAATGACCCCATCCTTCAAGGGACGAATTGCACGGATGTTGCCGGGGGTCCGGCCAACCATCCGGTAAGCTTCGGAGCCCACCGCTAATACCTTATCAGTCTTCGTATCGATTGCGACAACTGACGGTTCATTTAATACGATACCCTTGCCGACCACGTAGATTAAAACGTTCGCAGTCCCCAAATCAATTCCAATGTCTTTCGCCATACTTATGCGTCCTCCTGATTTTTAATGCCAATTTTCAACATTTCATTATACCATAATCTAACCCAACTCTAAACGGTTTCTCGCGGCTATTGCGGAACTAAACAAATTGTTAACGTTTGACTTCGAGCATTCGCGCCCTTAAAACTTGCCGCACTCCGGCTGCCAGGGATTCCACCTGCTGTGGGGACGCTTCAGGCCGGAAAGACACCGGTCTTCTCGCTCGCTTTGAAGCCACGAAGAACACGTGTCTTCAAAGGCGCCCGTCCTGTAAACTGGCTGAAAAAACGCCAGTTAACACCACTTTCACGGCCGGTTCCATCCCTGGCCTCCTCCGGCTCTGATGGTGTTTTACCACGCCAACAGTTGGAAAAGTGGCGGCTTGGTGTTTTTGGTCCAACGAATAACGACTATATCCGTCATTAACCCAGTCGCCTAAGGATACTACGTAAGCCGAAAAGTCGGCAAATATGGGCTCAGACGCGTCGTTCTGCTTAGTCAGTAAGTAACTTTCTGACTGGCTTAGTAGAAAACCACGCTTGTAGACTCAATTTCTTCGAGGCTCCAAGCTGTGTTCGCCCCGTTCCAGATCATATCTACCGACCGGTAAGGCGTTGTTGTTAGAGGTAATTTGAGCCTTACAACCTTTAATTGCTAATAAAAAGGCGGCCACGAGTGCCGCCTTAAACCAGTTTAATTTTTAACGTGGGCGTTCTTCAAGACAACGGTGTCATCTTCGGGGAAGTCAACCCGCTTAACTTCTGCACCCAAGGCCGTTAACTTCTTGTGGAAGTCGTAGTATCCCCGGTCAAGGTACTTCAAGTTGGTGACTTGCGTATAGCCATCTGCCACCAAGCCAGCCAGTACCAGTGCCGCAGCGGCTCGTAAGTCGGTTGCAGCCACTTCAGCACCGTTGAAATCAGTTGGGCCGTGCATAACCACAGTCCGGCCGTTAATCTGGAACTGCGCGTTCATCCGGCGTAACTCCTCCAGATGCATGAAGCGGTTCTCAAAGACCGTCTCTGTCATCGTGCTCGTTCCTTCAGCGGCCAATTGTAAAATGGTCATTTGTGGTTGCATGTCCGTTGGGAAACCAGGATATGGCAGCGTCTTAACATCAGTTGGCAACAGCTTGTCCGGGCCAATGACCCGGATACCTGCTGCTTCTTCGGTAACCTGAACGCCCATTTCCTGCAACTTCGAAATCAAAGGCTTGTTATGTTCAACGATCCCATCCTTGATCAGCACGTTGCCTTGCGTTAATGCCGCAGCAACCATGAAGGTCCCCGCTTCAATCCGGTCCTGAACCACGTTATGTTCAGTCCCGTGCATCTTCTCAACACCGTCGATCCGCAATGTTTCCGTCCCCGCACCACGAACATGAGCCCCCATCTTGTTCAAGACGTTAGCTAAGTCCACGATTTCTGGTTCACGGGCAACATTATCAATCACAGTGGTCCCTTGCGCCAAGCAAGCCGCCATCATGATATTTTGGGTCGCACCAACACTAGGAAAATCTAAGTAAATGTGGGTTCCCTTTAATTGATCGGCAAAGGCTTCGATAAAGCCATCATGCTGTTCAATCCGGGCCCCTAAGGCCTCTAAGCCCTTTAAATGCAGGTCGATTGGACGCGTGCCAATGGCACAACCACCTGGCAAAGCAACGCGGGCATGACCCAAGCGTGCCAACAGTGGCCCCATCACAACGATAGATGCACGCATCTTGGAAACGTATTCAAATGGTGCTTCACTTGAAACTTGGTGGGTCGCATCGATGGTAACTTCCCGCCGCTCCTCGTTAAAATCAACGCGTAGGTTCAGGAAACGAAGGACCTTATTCATCGTATAAACATCAGACAAAACTGGAACATTTGCTAAATGGGTGAGCCCGTCTTGTGCAAGAATGGAGGCTGCCAGAATTGGCAACACGGCGTTCTTAGCACCTTCGATATTAACCTCACCAGTTAAGCGGTTCCCACCATGAACGACAATTTTTTCCATGGGATACCTCCAAAAAATTTTCGGGCTTGCTTAAAGTAAATAGCCCAGATTACGAACATTATTGATGAAGTCCAGAAAGAACGAGCTACAGCCGTACCCAATCGCAACCGATAACATCACGATTACGACACGTGCCTGACGGGGGTACACCGACATTAGCCGTTCAATGTGTAACGCCGAGATTGCCCAAAAAGCGAGAGCAATAAAGGTTAAATGACTAACAATCGTTAAAATTCCCTGCAACCCGATAAGTTTCATTAACTCAATCCCTTCTAAACATTCTCACCAACTATAGCATAGTTTTTCGTCCTTGTCCTTCAAATTCCAGCAAAATCGGCGTTTGTAATATTACATTTGGCTTTATTAATAGGTATAACTGAACAAACTATAAGTTATTTATGAAAAAGACGTTTTCCGCGTGACTTTCATTTAAAAATACAGAGTAAACGGGTTTTGTGCTTCGTTGGCCCGCCCGCTCCCCCTTCAAGGGACTCAGGCAATTTCCGAACTTTAATCGTCATCATTCTTAGACCAATCCGGAAATGTGCAATTAGAATGCCGACAGTATCGGGTTATACCCGCACAACCAATTAACTATTTCCACACAAAAAGACCATTCCCGTTAGTGAGAATGGTCTTTTCTAAACATCTATGATTGTGCTTAATGATTGGCGACGTTAATTCGGTTAATGGCCCGCCGCAAAGCGACTTCTGCCCGCGCCAAAGTGTCAGCATCGTGTTCGTCTTGTGCCTTTTTAATGGCAGCTTGAGCACGATCACGCGCACTTTCAGCACGACCGACGTCAATATCGTCTTGACGTTCCGCACTGTCAGCAACAATAGTGGCAACATTGTCGGAGAATTCGAGAAAACCACCGTTAACGGCAACTTCATCTTCTTCACCATCATGTTTGATCCGCACTTCATCAACTTCCAAAGAAGAAATGACGGGCACGTGATTGGGCATGATCCCGAGTTGACCCAACTTAGTCTTAATGACCAAGAGTTCACCATCGTGTTCATAGACCCGGCCATCTGGGGTTACGATACTAACGGATAATACTGATCGATTATCAGCCAATTAGAATCCCTCCCTAGTTGTTGGCAACGGCAGCGTTCATTTGCTTAGCCTTTTCAACGGCATCTTCGATAGCACCACAGTTCCGGAAGGCATCTTCAGGTAGGTCATCATACTTACCGTCTAAGATATCCTTGAAACTCCGGATGGTATCATCCAACTTAACATACTTCCCGTCCATACCCGTAAACTGTGAAGCCACAGAGAATGGTTGTGACAAGAAGAATTGAATCCGCCGAGCACGGTTAACAATCGTTTGTTCTTCTTCGGAAAGTTCATCCATCCCTAAGATAGAGATGATATCTTGCAATTCATGGTACCGTTGCAAGACGTGTTGAACTTCCGTAGCAACGTCGTAGTGTTCTTGACCGATGATTTCAGGGGCCAAGGCAGTTGACGTTGAAGCCAATGGGTCCACGGCTGGGTAAATCCCTTGTTGCGTTAAAGCACGTTCCAAGTTAGTCGTGGCATCCAAATGGGCGAAAGTCGTGGCAGGAGCAGGGTCGGTATAGTCATCGGCAGGCACGTAAACGGCTTGGATAGAGGTGATAGACCCCTTCTTCGTCGACGTGATCCGTTCCTGTAACTGACCCATTTCAGTAGCCAACGTTGGTTGGTAACCAACGGCTGAAGGAATCCGACCCAAGAGGGCAGAAACTTCAGAACCGGCTTGCGTGAACCGGAAGATGTTATCAATGAAGAGCAGCACATCTTGGCCCTTAACATCACGGAAGTATTCCGCAATCGTCAAACCAGTCAATGCAACCCGCATCCGGGCACCAGGAGGTTCGTTCATTTGACCATAAACCATGGCCGTTTGCTTCAGAACCCCGGAACCTTTCATTTCCCAGTACATATCGTTACCTTCACGAGTCCGTTCACCAACACCGGTGAAGACGGAAATCCCGTTATGGCCTTGAGCAATGTTATGGATTAATTCTTGAATTAAAACGGTCTTACCAACACCGGCACCACCGAACAACCCAATCTTCCCACCACGAACGTAAGGTTCGAGTAAGTCAATAACCTTGATACCCGTTTCCAGGATTTCAGTCGTAGGGTTTAATTCGTCATATTTAGGTGCATCACGGTGAATTGGCATCCGTTCTGCGTCTGGTCCAAATTCGGCACCGCCGTCAATTGGATTCCCCAAAACGTTGAAGACCCGACCAAGTGTGTCATCACCAACAGGAACTGAAATAGAAGCCTTAGTGTTTTCTACTTCCATCCCCCGGCGAAGACCATCGGTACCGTCCATGGCGATCGTCCGCATAACCCCGTCACCTAATTCCAAGGCAACTTCGGTTACAAGGATACTACCATCATCTTTTTTGATGTTAAGGGCGGTGTTGATGTCAGGTAATTCATCATTCAGTGGGAATTCAACGTCAACAACAGGTCCGATAACTTGAACAATTTTACCAGCACTCATTATTCGTTAATTCCTCCCGTCATTAATTATTTAAGGCTTCCTGACCACCAGTAATTTCGGTGATTTCAGTGGTGATCGCTGCTTGACGTGCACGGTTATAGTGCAGTTGCAACGTCCCAATTAAATCATCGGCATTATCAGTGGCTGATTGCATCGCATTAGAACTTGATGCATGTTCGGAAGTCTTCGCGTCCAAGATCGCACCATAAACTAAGCTTTCTGCGTATTGTGGCAGAACGACCTGCAACACTTCTTCTTCAGAAGGTTCAGTATCGTACTCAGCCGTTAATGGTGCAGCTTGCGTATCGTTTGCCGCATCAGAAGACAAGGTTTCCTTGTCGACTGGTAACATTTTTTCAGCCCGAAAACGGGATGAAATCCGGTTCACAAAGTGGTTGTAGCACACGAAGAGTTCATCGAACACTTCGTTATCAAACATCGTGGTAACGGTCTTGACAATTTCCCGAACTTCGTTAAATTCAGGCACATCGCTGACCCCACGGTATTCATAAGCCACATTGATTCCGCGGTTCCGATAGAAGTCGGCACCGGTTCCCCCAACGGCTAACACCATGTAGTCGTCAGGATTGGGTGTCCGTTCTTTAATGAACGTATTGGCTTCTCGGAGCACGCTACTATTATAGCTACCCACCATTCCACGATCGGAGGTGATCACTAAATATGCGGTTTTCTTTACTGGACGGTTCGACTGTAGGCTACTTGAGGAATTATCTAACAGATGAGACTGTGAAAGATGCATAACGACAGCCTTAACTTTCGAAACATAGTCTTGGTAGCCGACTGCGTGTTTCTGAATCTTATTTAACTTCGCGGTCGAAACCATGTGCATTGCCGCCGTAATTTGACGGGTTGCTTTCGTGGAATTAATCCGACGTTGAACGTCATGAATTGATTCAGCCATTATTTCTCACCATCCTTCCTTCAAGTAATCTTAATTAGCCGTGTCAGCCGCCTGATTGTCGGCCTTAGCAGTTGGTTGGAAAGTTGCATCGAATTCAGCAATTGCATCTTCCAGGGCACTGCCTTCAGGCAAGTTCCCGGTCGTTGTAATGGTGTCTTCGAGATCTTGATGGCTGGCATCCATGTAATCGAACAACTCGTTTTGGTAACGTAAAACGTCCTCAATTTCGAGCTTGTCCAAGTGACCATGAGTCAACGCAAACAAGATAATAACTTCCTTGGCAACTGGTACAGATTCATGCAAGCCTTGCTTTAAGACTTCCACGGTCCGTGCACCACGGTCTAGTCGAGCCTTAGTAGCGGCATCCAAATCAGAACCGAATTGGGCAAAGGATTCAAGTTCACGGTAGGCAGATAAGTCCAACCGCAACGTCCCGGCAACCTTCTTCATGGCTTTGATCTGAGCGTCACCACCAACCCGGGAAACAGAAGTCCCGGCATCCATAGCTGGTCGAATACCAGAATAGAATGAGTCACTGTTCAGGAAGATTTGACCATCGGTGATTGAAATAACGTTGGTTGGGATGTAAGCAGAAACGTCCCCGGCCTTGGTTTCAATGACAGGCAACGCCGTCATCGAACCACCACCGAGCTCGTCACTCAACTTAGCAGCCCGTTCCAGCAAACGTGAGTGGGTGTAGAAGATATCACCAGGATATGCTTCACGACCTGGTGCACGCCGTAAAATCAAGGAGAGTTCACGGTAAGCATCGGCTTGCTTGGTTAAATCATCATAAACGATCAAAACGTGCTTGCCGTTGTGCATGAATTCTTCACCCATGGCAGCACCGGCATATGGCGCGATGTATAGCATTGGCGCTGGTTC
This sequence comes from Levilactobacillus hammesii DSM 16381, assembly GCF_001434395.1. Lineage (GTDB taxonomy): Bacteria > Bacillota > Bacilli > Lactobacillales > Lactobacillaceae > Levilactobacillus > Levilactobacillus hammesii. The sequence continues at coordinate 256,247 of NZ_AZFS01000046.1, read as the reverse complement.
GGAAGGACTAGCGGTAACGACAATCGTGTAGTCCATGGCGCCGAATTTCTCCAACGTTGAGACTTGTGCACGCACCGTAGAAGCCTTCTGACCAATGGCAACGTAGATACAGATCATGTTTTGGTCTTTTTGGTTAATGATCGTATCGATGGCAATAGAGGACTTCCCAGTCTTCCGGTCACCGATGATCAATTCACGCTGACCACGTCCAATTGGAACCAAGGCATCAATGGCTTTAATCCCGGTTTGCAGAGGTTCGTTAACCCCTTGCCGTTCCATAACACCAGGTGCTTTGTGTTCGATTGGCCGCGTCTTGTCCGTGGAAATGTCCCCTTTACCGTCAATTGGCCGGCCCAATGGGTTTACAACCCGACCGATTAATTGATCGCCAACGGGAACTTCCATGATCCGTCCAGTCCGCTTAACAGAATCGCCTTCAGTGATTCCAGTAAAATCACCCAAGATAACGATACCAACGTCACTGGATTCGAGGTTTTGGACCATCCCATAAACCCCGTTATCAAACAACAGTAACTCACCTTGCAAAGCGTTGTTCAGACCGTGGGCCCGAGCAACACCATCCCCAACGTAAGTAACCGTACCAGTTTCTTCAACTGAGATTTCATCCTTATAGCTTTCTAATTGTTGTTTAATTAGAGCACTGATTTCCTCAGCTTTAATGCTCATGAAAGTTTCACCTCTTTATTACCGAATTCGTTATGCTAGCAGTTGCTGCCGTAAACGATTGATTTTTGTTCGTAAGCTACCATCAAGAACCGTGTCAGCAGCTTTAACGATAACCCCACCGATCACAGAAGGATCGACTTGACTCGTCAAGATCACCTTGTCGGCGCCTACACGTTGTGCGTAGGAATTCTCGATTTGTGTCTTTTGGTCATCCGTTAAAGGAACCGCCGTGGTCACTTTAGCGTAAACCGTATGATTAGCCTCATCATACATGGCCTGGAATTGGTCAACGATGTCAACCACATTTTCCATCCGGCCATAATCATATACCATTTGAACAAAGTTCTTGATATATGGTGATGCGTCTTTCAGTAACGGTTGCACTAAAGCTTCACGTTCAGCAACCTGCAGGCTAGCGTCTGAGAGCAAAGTGCTCAGTTGCGGGTTGTCCTGGAAGATACTTCGAAGTTCTTTGAGTTCTGTGAAGCCTGACTCCAGTTGGTCTTTTTCGGACAACAGTTCATATAATGCTTTTGCGTAGCGCTTAGCTACAGTTGCCCTATTAAGACTCATGTTGCTTCCCCAACCCTTCGATATAAGAATCAATTAATGCCTTTTGATCGTCAGCTTTCAATTCTCGTTGAATGATCTTGGAAGCAATCTCAATAGATAGGTCCGCCACATCATTGCGGGCGTTGACCAGGGCATCTTGGCGTTCTTGCTCAATGTCCTTTTGGGCATTTTGCTTTAACGTCTGTGCATCGGTTTGTGCTTGCGTCACGATTTGTTCACGTTGCTGTTGACCATTGGTCTTGGCATCGTTAACAATCGTTTGTGCTTCAGACCGTGAACTAGCTAACGCGGCTTGGCGCTTCTGAACTAAGTCAGCAGCCTCATTCCGTGAGTTTTCAGCTGAGTCAATATCATTGCTGATCTTGTCAGCCCGATCCTGCATCATCTTGGTTACTGGCTTCCAAGCCAAAACCTTAACAATCCACATCAAAAGCAAGAAACAAACGACGTAGAAAATAGAATCACCAAAGTAAAGCCCTGAACCAATCACTAAATGTGAGAGCATCTATTGACACCTCCTTCTACTATCAGATATAAACATCATCGTGGTAAAAAAACTACTTGTTCATAACCATCAAAGCAACAACGAAGGCAATGATAGGCATGGCTTCAACAAGCCCAACCCCGATAAACATGTTCGTCCGTAATTGACCTGACAGTTCAGGTTGACGGGCCATACCTTCTAGCATTTTGGCGATAAGAAGACCGTCACCTACACCACCACCAATAGCGGCTCCGGCCATAGCGATACCAGCTGCAATAGCTCCCATAATCTTTGTTTCCTCCTTAAATTATATAAAAACTTTATTCCTCAATTTCAAGTTTTTGAGAAATGTAAACTGAAGACAACGTAACGAAGACGAAGGCTTGGATTGCCCCTAAGAAAGCAGAGAATCCTTGCCAAGCCATCTCAAGTGGTACAGCGACAATCATCGTTGCGATGCCATGTGAAACCGCAAGCTTCCAGATTATTCCCAGTAGCATTTCACCAGAGAAGATAACCCCGAAGATACGGAGACCCAACGTTAGGAAGTTCGTGAACTCTTCAAAGATACTGATAACTATCCAGACCTTAAAAGGCTTCAAGTAATTCCCGAAGTGGGCTTTGTAACCCAATTTACTTACCCCTGCAAACTGCGCAAGCATCAACGTCATTAATGAGAAAGTCAACGTCGTCACTGGATCAGACGTTGGACTACGGACGATGGTGGCACCGTTCGGCAACGCGAGGTTGATAAACAACCCCAATTCGTTAGACAGGAACAGGAAGATAAATAAAGTGAAACCGTACAATCCAAAACCGCCAATTTCCTTAGCAGGAATGGACCCCTTCAAAATTCCGTTGGTAAAATCAATCAGCCATTCCAGGAAGTTTTGTCCTGAAGTTGGCTTCATGGCCAAATGTCTGGAAGTGAAGTATACCAAAGCAACAACAAGGACAAAGACCACCGAAGCGGACACAATGTTGGCCGTGCTAAACGTCAATCCCAGAAATTGGAAGGTCGAAACTGGACCATCATTCACCGAATATCACCTCTTTTCAACACTATATGGACGCGGTTTCTCGAAGGTTTCACCTAATATTTTCATTAAGTTTTCTTTCGAGAAATGCGGAATAGTGAACGAAGCGAGCGCTCCATTCAAATACACTGGAAATGATACCACCAATTCAGCTAAAAAACAAAACAATTTTTCACAGTCTAAACATTATTCACAACTTGGATAAACTTAGGGCTGAAAAGGATAGTAACCGGTTTCACATCCTGTTTGCGCGCGCAATTAGCTTCATAATTACCGTGACTTGTCAAGCACCTTTTCTGTAAATAGGTCCGGTTAAGGCCATCAGCGGCAATGTCTGCCGGATAAATACGACCCATACGCCCCCAAAAGGCCTTGTTCACGCTGGTTTAGCAAACAAATAAGAGACTCAGCCCAAGGCTGAATCTCTTTAAAGTTTACTTCGTCCCAAACAAACGATCACCAGCATCGCCCAAACCAGGCACGATGTAGCCATCTTCGTTCAAGTGATCATCCAAGGCTGCCGTGAAAATGTCAACATCAGGATGGGCTGCACGCAGCGCTTTAACCCCTTCTGGCGCAGATACTAAGCAAACGAACTTCATGTTCTTTTCGCTAGCACCACGCTTCTTCAGGGCATCGATGGCCATGATGGCGGAACCACCGGTCGCTAACATCGGATCAACAATGAAGATTTGCCGTTGATCGATATCAGAAGGCATTTTAACAAAGTATTCATGGGGCTGCAGGGTTTCTTCATCGCGGTACATGCCGATGTGTCCAACCTTTGCAGCGGGGATCAACTCTAAGATCCCATCAACCATCCCAATACCTGCTCGTAAGATTGGCACAATGGCCACTTTCTTGCCGGCAAGTTCTTTGGCGGTCATCTTGGCCACTGGCGTTTCAATAACCTTGTCCTGTAATGGCATGTCACGTGACACTTCGTATGCCATCAAAGTCGAGATTTCGTTAACTACCTCGCGGAAACTGCGGGTCCCACAGTTTTTGTTCCGAATAATAGTTAATTTGTGTTGAATCAACGGGTGGTCGAGTACTTGAAACTTCCCCATGAATAAACGCTCCTTTATGATTTCTTACAATTGTACCATTATCTACGCTATCAAAACGGATAAATTTTGAATGAAAACGTTTTTTCAAAAACTTTATGGCAATGCGGTTAAAGGATGCGCCTGAGTTAACTCGTGCACTTGTGCCTTAACCTCCGCCAAGACCGCGTCATCATTGGGATTCAAGACCGCCTTCACAATCAGGCGGGCCACCTCACGACACTCGTCGGCGTTAAAACCGCGGGTCGTGATTGCTGGCGTTCCCAGCCGAATGCCGGACGTCTTGAACGGACTGAGCGTTTCATTTGGAATTGACTCTTTATTCGTCGTGATTAAGACGCTATCTAATAATTCTTGCGCCTGCTTCCCATTCAGATCGGTTGCGGACAGATCCAAGGTCATCAGATGATTGTCCGTCCCACCAGACACGACTCGAACCGTTGGCAATTTATTGAATTCATCGGCCATCGCCGCGGCATTCGTGATGATTTGTTGGGCGTAGTCCTTAAAGTCGGGTTGGAGATCTTCAAAGAATGCGGCCGCCTTGCCGGCAATGACGTGTTCCAAAGGTCCCCCCTGTGTCCCAGGGAAGACTGCGGAATTAAGTCGTTTAGCGTTCTCAGCCTGTGACAGAATCAACCCACCACGCGGCCCGCGAAGCGTTTTATGCGTCGTGGTCGTCACCACATCGGCAATGCCAACGGGACTAGGATGAAGACCAGCTGCGACCAAGCCCGCAATGTGGGCCATGTCCACCATCAGGTAGGCCCCCACTTCGTCGGCAATTGCCCGGAATGCGTGCCAGTCAATGGTCCGTGAGTAAGCTGAGGCACCGGCCACGATCATTTGAGGCTTCACCTTCAAAGCCAGATCACGAATCATGTCGTAGTCCAGGAGTTCCGTTTCCGGATTCAAGCCATAGCTGTAAGCTTCATAGAGCTTACCTGAGAAGTTCACCTTGGCACCATGGGTCAAATGGCCCCCGGCATCCAGGCCCATCCCCAGAATGGTGTCGCCAGGCTTCAAAAATGCCGCGTAAACGGCCTGATTAGCCTGTGAGCCAGAGTGGGGTTGGACATTCGCGTATTCGGCGTTAAACAGCTTCTTAGCACGGTCAATGGCCAGCTGTTCAACCACGTCAATGTACTGGGTGCCCCCGTAATACCGCTTGCCTGGATAACCTTCAGCGTATTTGTTCGTCAACACGGAACCCTGCGCAGTACGTACGGCGTGACTCACAATGTTTTCCGAGGCAATCAACTCAATGGTGTCCTCTTGCCGACGTTCCTCGTTAGCAATGGCATCCCATAACGCTGGATCTTGTTCTTTAAAATTCAATGGCGATCCCTCCTGAACTGTAGTTGTTTTCATTTTACCAAATTTCGTTGGGCTACGGGTAAAGTTTGGATTATTTATCTTTTTGTAAACCGCCGTCTGTACCTGTAGCCAAAAAAAGTGCCCAGCCATCAGACTGGACACAACTTCATCTTTAATTAAATTACGCCGACAGTTCCGTTTAGACCACCCTGCCTATTTGGCAAAGTGTTGTTGACCCGCCGACTTGTTTAACCGATTCATGTAAGCCGCACCGAGGCCCTCTGGCGCAAAGCCTTGTGCCAAAATTCCCGTCACTGGCGACTCCAGATCATAGTGCCGTAGCCCCGCGAACAGCCGGTGACTGGCACTGGCCAGGTCGGCACCCAATGAGAAGGCCTCCGTGTTGGTTGGTAAGGTTTCCTGGGCTAAGGTGTGGTCCAAAGCCATCACACCGATCGTTTCCGACTGCTGGGCGGCCCAGGCCAAGGCAGCTGGCCAATCGGCCTCATCATCCACAATGGTTACCTGGGCGTTGGGCGCATAATGTTTGTACTTCATCCCTGGCGCCTTGGGAATTTCACCCTTGCCGACCTTATGGTGGTTGGACTGTACCGTCCCAATCACGGCTTCCAGCTGTTCTTCGGTCACACCACCCGGCCGCAGAATCGTGGGAACTTCTGTCGACATATCCAACACGGTCGACTCCACACCGACCTTAGTAGGACCGTCATCCAAAATTCCGGCAATTTTGCCATTCAAGTCGTGATAAACGTGCTTGGCCAGCGTGGGACTTGGCTTACCCGAGGTGTTCGCAGATGGTCCCACCAACGGTACCCCGGCAGCCTTAATCAGGTCCAACGTCACTTGGTTAGCTGGGTTACGAAAGGCCGCGGTCGCCAAGCCACCCGTCACCGCTTTGGACAACTTACCCGGTTGCAGCTTAAAGATCAAGGTCAGTGGTCCCGGCCAAAAGGCTTTGATCAAAGCCTCTGCCTTGGCCGACAAGGGTTGCGCATACTGCTTCACGGTATCTTCCCCCGTGACGTGCACAATCAGCGGATTGTCACTTGGCCGCCCCTTCGCGAGGTAGACCTGTTTAACCGCCGCCTCATTGGTGGCATCCGCACCCAAACCATAGACGGTTTCCGTGGGAAAAGCCACGAGTTCACCGGCCTGAATGGCAGCTGCCGCCTCGTTAATTTGATTTGGTTGAAAAATCTTCGTTTCCATAAATTCTCTTCTCTCCCATCGCAAAAACTAGAGTTGCACGTGTACCATTCGGTCGTGACCGTTGATGTCCGCTCGAATCGTCACGGTCGCAGCAGGCAGGGCCGCCGTAAATAGCGCCTTAACTGCCGCCCCCTGCCGATACCCAATTTCGGCAAAAAACTGGCCCCCAGGTCGCAAATAGGTTGCCAGTTCCGTGGCGAAACGTTGGTAGAAGGCTAGGCCGTGATTCGCCGCAAACAGCGCTTGATCCGGCTCATAGCGTTTGACCGATTCATCCATGACTGTCGTCTCCGACCGGTCAATATAGGGAGGATTCGACACAATGACATCGAAGTGCTGACCCGCAACCGGTGCGAATAGGTCACCCGTGACAAACGTAACCGGCGCCGCCAACGCTTGTGCATTGGCTTGTGCCACGGTAATGGCTGCCGCTGAAATGTCGCTGGCCGTGACCGTCCAGTCTGGCCGTTCCGCCTTTAGCGTGACCGCAATGGCACCACTACCAGTTCCCACGTCCAACACACGTATGGGTGCCGTCGTCGTTGCCGCCAGAATCCAGCCGACCAATTCTTCAGTTTCCTGTCGCGGAATCAGTGTCGCCGAGGTCACCTGAAAGTCCCGACCATAGAAATTAGCCCAACCTAAAACGTACTGAGCGGGTTCACCATTTGCGACCCGGCTCAATTGTTGTTGATACGTCTGATAGTCCGTCTCCGGCATGCTCTCACGGTAGTGCATCACCAACTGAGTAAACGTCCACCCGTAAGCTGCCGTCAATAGGTATTGCGCCGCACTCGGGTCCTGATCAGCTGCGGTTAGCTGCGCTTGGCCTTGCCGTAACACGGCTAAATAATTGCGTTGATTAGCCATTATTCTTTAAGTCTTCAAGCTTAGCCGCTTGATCGGACAGAATCAGAGCATCGATAATATCATCGAGTTCCCCGTTCATAATCCGATCGAGCTTGTTTAACGTCAACCCAATCCGGTGATCGGTCACCCGGTTTTGTGGGTAGTTGTACGTCCGAATCCGTTCCGAACGATCCCCCGTCCCCACAGCAGACTTTCGTTCCGCATTGTAGGCACTTTCTTCTTGTTGCTTGTAGTAATCGTAGACCCGGGCCCGCAAAATCTGCATGGCCTTCGCCCGGTTTTGTTGTTGTGACCGTTCGTCTTGCATGGCGACCACAATCCCCGTTGGCAAGTGGGTCATCCGAACGGCAGAGGAAGTCTTGTTAATATGCTGACCACCGGCACCAGAGGACCGGTAAACGTCAGTCCGAATATCCTTAGGATCGATGTCGATATCAACGTCTTCTTCTTCAGGCATCACCCCAACCGTCGCGGTACTCGTGTGTACCCGACCAGCGGATTCCGTAACCGGTACCCGTTGAACCCGGTGCGCACCGTTTTCGTACTTCAGCTTGGAGTAGACCTTGTCACCCGTAATCATCATGACAATTTCCTTGAACCCACCGACTTCGGTAGCATTCTCATCAACAATTTCGATCTTCCAGCCTTGGCGTTCAGCGTACTTTGAATACATGCTAAAGAGATCCGCAGCAAATAGGCTGGCTTCATCCCCACCGGCAGCACCGTGGATTTCCATGATGATGTTCTTATCATCGTTGGGGTCTTTAGGCAGCAAGAGAACCTTAATTTCTTCTTCAAGCTTTTCTTTTTGCTCGTTTAAATCCTTCAGCTCATCCTTGACCATCGCATCCATGTCATCGTCAAGCTTTTCGCGCAACATTTCATCGTCATCCTTGATCTGTTGGGTGACTTCTTGGTATTGATGGTACTTGTCGACCGTTTCCCGGAGTTCCCCTTCTTCTTTGGAGAGCGCCATGAAGCGTTGCGTATCCGCAATAACTTCGGGGTCACTGATCAATTCATTAAGCTCGTCATAGCGATCGGCTACGGCCTGGAGCTTGTCAAACATTTCGTCCATTCGATTAACCTCGTTTCAATTTGTCATTCATTATTTTAGTGCAGCGGTCGTGCTCTCAAAAGTATCCGCACTGACCGCTACTTGAGTCTTCTCGCCAGCGCAGTGGACCAGCCACCTCGCCTAGCAAGACGCGTGTATCCCAGGATCAACTGGCTAAGCTAGCTTACCACATCTGACGGGACACGCAACGCTTTTTCACGCTCGCACACCCTATTTGCCAATCTGATCCAATGGCGGATTGAAGTAATGACGCCGGCAGACGGGATAGTAGGCTTCGTTACCACCAATCTGAACCTGTTCACCCTCGTACACGGGCTTGCCATCGTGGAACCGCAGATTCATGATGGCCTTCTTGGTACAGAACCAGCAGATGGTCTTCATCTCTTCGATCTTATCCGCGTAAAGCATGAGGTATTTTGAGCCCTCAAACAATTCATTTCTGAAATCATTCTTCAAACCAAACGTCATGACTGGAATCTTTAACTCGTCAACGACTTTGGCTAGTTGGAGCACGTGAGCCTTCTTTAAAAACTGGGCTTCGTCAATTAAAACACAGTTGGCGTGCGCGTCAATCCGCTTGATTTCGTCGTACAGGTTGGTCGTTTCGAAGATTGGATGGGCTTCACGCTTTAACCCAATACGACTGGCGATGTAACCGACCTCGTCGCGGGTATCCAGCCCACTCGTCATGATAATGACCCGCTTATGTTGTTCCTCATAGTTATGGGCGACCTTCAAGATTTCAATGGTCTTCCCACTATTCATTGCACCGTACCGAAAAAATAGCTGCGCCACGTTATTCCCACCTTTTTGACAGTTTCCATCTATTATAGCTGATTAGCCCGGAAAATTCGACCGTGAGCCGACCAAAGTTCTTGGGATTTTGTCAAAGTTCGGGCATACCGCTCCCCTAAACGTTGAAAAAATGCTAAAATTAAGGCTTGAATATTAAGGAACCCGACATTAAAAAATTTGTCGCGATTAAGGAGCGAAATATCCATGTCATTAAGAAGCGGCTTTGCCACCTTCGCAGGGAAATCCTCTTACTGGTTTCTCCACACGTTTCTTCACGGTGGTAGTTCTCTACCCGGGAAGATTACGCTGAAGCTGGACCCCAACATTTTACGGACGCTGGGCGCTAAGTACGATGTCATCGTCATTACCGGGACTAACGGGAAGACCCTGACCACGGCGCTGACGGTCTCCGTCCTTCACCAAAAATACCCAGCCATTTTAACCAATCCCACTGGTTCCAACATGGAACAGGGAATTGTTACCACCTTTTTGAACGCCAAGAATCCCAAGACTGGCCGTCCCTTGGCCGTTTTGGAGGTCGATGAAGCCAACGTGATTAAGGTCACGCAATACATTGAACCCAAGGCGTTCGTCTTCACCAATATCTTCCGTGATCAGATGGATCGTTACGGTGAAATCTACACGACCTACCAAAAAATCCTAGACGGCGTGGCCCTGGCGCCTAACGCCACCATCATCGCCAATGGGGATTCTCCTATTTTCCATTCCAAGGAACTGCCGAACCCCATCGAATACTACGGCTTTGATGATCAACCCGATCAGGATTTAAAGGCCAAGCCCAACACGGATGGTGTCCTGTGCCCCGTCTGTGAGCACATCCTTCACTACCATTCTTTGACCTACAGTAACCAAGGCAAGTATTTCTGTCCCAACTGTGGGTTTGAACGGCCCGAACTAACCTACCGTTTGACTAAGTTAGGCGAACAGACCCCCACGTCTTCTGAATTTGAAGTTGATGGTCACGCCTTCAAGATCGGTGTGGGTGGTACCTACAACATCTACAACGCCTTGGCAGCTTACGCGGTGGGTCGCTTCATGGGTGTGGCGCCCGCTCAGATTGCGCGCGCCTTCACCGGCAACCAACAAGTCTTTGGCCGACAAGAGGTCATCGACGTTGATGGCAAACAGGTCACGATCATTCTTGTGAAAAACCCCGTTGGTCTGGATCAGGTACTCCACATGATCGGTACCGACAAGGAAAAGTTCTCCCTAGTTGGCCTGTTAAATGCCAACTACGCCGATGGCATTGATACCAGTTGGATCTGGGACGGTGACTTCGAACAACTCACGCAGCGAGACATTCCGGCAGTCATTACCGGTGGTGAACGCTATAAAGATATTACCTTCCGCCTCAAGGTTGCGGGTATTCCCGATGACAAGCACATCGTCGAACCCGACCTGGAGAAGGTCGTCGACGAGATCAAGAAGGTGCCGACTGAACGGGTCTACGTTCTGGCCACCTACACCGCGATGCTCCAGATGCGGAAGATTCTAGCCACCAAGGGCTACATTAAGGAGGGATTGGGCGTATGACCTACGAATTAAATGTGGCGCATCTTTACGGTAACCTGATGAACACTTACGGTGACGTTGGGAATATCTTGGCATTAAACTACTATGCTAAGCAAATGGACGTCCACTTGAACGTCAAGATTGTAAGTCTTGAAGAAGACTTCAAGGCGGCTGATTATGATCTGGCCTTCTTTGGTGGGGGCCAAGACTTCGAACAAACGATTGTCTCCCAAGACATTCAGACGAAGAAGGCCGAACTGACCGACTTCATTGAATCCGGTGGTCCCCTTCTGGCCATCTGTGGCGGGTTCCAGTTACTCGGCCACTACTACATTGGTGCGAACGGTGAAAAGCTCCCCGGGATTGGCGCCTTGGACCACTACACGTTGGCCCAAGACCACAACCGCTTCATCGGGGACATTGTGATCAAAAACCAGGAGACCGGTGAAACCTATCACGGCTTTGAAAATCATCAAGGTCGGACCTTCTTAGGCGCTGGCGAACGGCCCCTTGGCAACGTGGTTAGCGGCAAGGGCAATAATGGTGAGGATGGTACGGAAGGCGCGATCTACAAAAACGTCTACTGCTCCTACTTCCATGGCCCGATCCTGACGCGGAACGGCGAAATTGCCAAGCACCTATTGGTTGCTGCGTTACAACGCAAGTTCCCCGAGGACGATTTCAGTCAACAGGCGGCCCTGCCGATTCCAGCAACTTTCTAAATTTAAGCGTGTTTACAAAAACGGTGTTGTCCCGACGTTTAACGTCAGGGCAACACCGTTTTTCATTGCTATTTGAAAGTCGGAAAAGCCAAGGGTACACCCTATCCCTGCGCTAGTCAGACGAAATGCCATTCAACTAGATAATCATGCCACCTGCGGCTGCCAGAGATTCCGGCGTCTGTGGGGAACACCTGCGGCCTGAGGTGCGGTCCTCCGGCTCGGTTTGAAACCTGACCAAGATCGTCAGTTTCCAAACGCGTCCCACGCTGTAGATCGAGTGAAAAACCTCGGTCAACACCGTCGTCACAGCTACCTGCATCTCTGACCTCCTCCGGTTACGTTGATTTTGACCATTAAATTTACTCAAGCATCGCTAAGTTAACTGTGTTCTACCACCATAATTGTCGATCATTTAAGTAGCCGTGAGTGAGCAAAATTTGGACCCAGCCGTGGGATTTTTCAAGTGGTTTGCTTGAAAAATGGCGGCTTTGAGACGATGATTTCTCGGCTCAAAGCGAGGTCAAAGACCGCTTCTCAGGCTTTGGCCGTCCTGCCCACCCACCGCGTTCCGGTCCAAATTTGGCGAACGGTAAGGCGGCAGCGTGGTCAATGCTAAACAGCCCAATAGCTGTGACAAGGATCGCTAAGAAAGCATCACAAGCCGTTTGATTTCTCTGCCAAATACGTCCCGATCACCGCATTCCGCTGATCGAGATACGGCAAATTAGGCGCTACGGGATGAACCCGATTGGTTAGGAAAACCATGGCCTGCTGAGTCGCTTGGTCAATCACCAGGTAGGTTCCCGTGAATCCGGAGTGCCAGATGACGCGGTGCGCGGTCGGCCACTGTGAGGCGGTTAACGCCCACCCTAGTGAACGATTGGCCTGACCAGTGGGTGTCCAGTCCGCCGTCAACTGATGAATCCAGGTGGGCGGCAAGACGCCTGCCACCTTTTCGGGATACAGGTAGGCCTGACAGAACGTGGCGAGGTCCCGCGCGGTGCTGAATAGGCCGGCCGAACCGCAGCGCCGTTGCAGGACATAGCCCTTGGGGTCATGGACCGCACCACGAATCAATCCTCGCTCGCGCGTCACGGCCGTGGGCACACACTGCTTAGGATCCTGCGGGGTAAAGGTGCTGTGGGTCATGCCCAGTGGGGTCAGCACGCGTCGCTGAGCGGCCACTTGAATCGGTTCACCCAAAATCCGTTCCACAATCCACCCCATAAAAATGTAGTTCACATCCGCATAAACCATTTTTCGGTTAAAGGTTGGCCCCACGTGCAGCTTAAGCAGCGCTGCCGTCAGATCGGGCGCTGCCAGTTGATTACGGTTAGGAATATACCCCACGATACCTGAGGTGTGCGTCAAAAGATGGCGAACGGTCACCCGTCGATCCTGCCACTCCGGCAACCAGTCGCTAACGGCATCCTCCAACCGCAACCGACCTTGTGCCAACAACTGCAAGGTAACGCTCAGGGTGCCTACCACCTTGGTCAGTGAAGCCACGTCATAGACCATGCCCGGACGTAACGTCTCGGAATGCGGCACCAGCGCCGCTCGCCCCATTTCCCCAGTCTCAACCCGATCTTGATCAATGAAAGCGTAACTGACCCCGGGGACAATACCGTCCGTGATTAGCCGCCGCAATGCTGCCTGTGTTTGTGGATACATGCCTACCGCCTCAACTTTCTCTCTGCTCCCATTCTACCCCGGAACGCCAATTGCTGGCCACTAGATTATGATAAATTTAAACGCGAAAAAGGGCGCCAGACCAAGAAAGTCCGACGCCCCATCATTTACTTCAAAGGTTCTATGCAAGTTCTAAGCGAGATTATTCCCCGCAAACTGACTGTTATACAGGTCCGCGTAGAAGCCGTTGGCCGCTAACAGACTATCGTGATTCCCCGTTTCCACAATGTGCCCATGATTCATGACCACAATGTTTTCAGCGTTTTGGATCGTGGATAACCGGTGTGCCACAACGAAGCTGGTCCGTCCCGCCAATAAGCGTTCCATGGCGTGCTGGATCAGCATTTCCGTCCGGGTATCGACCGAACTCGTCGCTTCATCCAGAATCAGAACATCTGGATCGGCCACGAAGGCCCGCGCAATCGTCAACAATTGCCGTTGCCCTTGAGAAATGTTCGTTGCCGCTTCGTTCAGAACGGTATCGTAGCCTTCAGGTAATTGCCGAATGAAGGTATCCGCATGCGCCGCCTTGGCCGCCGCATAGACTTCCTCTTCCGTGGCATTCTCCCGACCATACCGAATATTATCGAAGATGGAACCGGTAAACAACCAGGTGTCCTGCAAAACCATGGCGAAATGCTTCCGCAACTCAGGCCGCGAGACACTAGTAGTGTTCTCACCACGATACTTAATCTGACCGGAGCCGACATCGTAGAAGCGTTCCAGCAGGTTAATGATCGTGGTCTTTCCGGCACCAGTTGGGCCGACGATCGCCACCATTTCACCCGGCTTAACTTTCAGATTAAAGTCTTCGATTAAGGGGTTCTCCGGATCATATTGGAAAGCAACGTTGTCAAATTCAATCACGTTACCCGCATCGGCTGTGCGCGTTGGTAAAGTAGCATCAGCGGATTCATCCATTTCTTTTTCATCCAGGACCGCGAAGACCCGTTCAGCAGAAGCAATGGTCGCCTGAATCGTGTTCGTCAGGTTGGCCATCTGTGTGAGAGGTTGTGAGAATTGGTTGGTATATTGCAGGAAGGCTTGCACGTTCCCCAAGCTAACCTGACCATTAGCCACCTGAATCCCACCAATCACAGCGACTGCCAGGTAGTCTAAGTTCTTCACGAAGTTCATCAGTGGGAAGATCAGACTGGAGACAAACTGGGCCTTCCAAGCAGATTGATAATACTTCTTGTTGTGCTTTTCAAACTGCTCTTGGGTCGCTTGTTCCCGGTTAAACGTCTTAACCACGGTGTGACCGGCATACGTCTCTTCAACCGTGTCATTCAGTAGTCCCAAGTTCTTCTGTTGACTAGCGAAGAATCGTTGTGACTTAGGCGCCACAACCATGACAACGACCAGACTCAGTGGCACGGAAATCAACGCGACTAACGTTAACCAACCACTAATCGTGAGCATCATGTACAGCACCCCGAAGAATGTCAGAACACTCGTCACTAACTGCGACAGCGTCTGTTGCAGCGTTCCACCAATGTTATCCATATCGTTCGCCATTCGGGACATGAGGTCCCCGTTGCTATGGGTATCGTAATACCCAATTGGCAGGTGTTGCATCTTTTGCTTGAGGTCACGCCGTAATTGATAGACCACCTTTTGGGCAATCCAGTTCATGATGACCTGTTGGATCACATTGAAGACCGCCGCTGCGGCGTACATAATCCCCACAACCAGTAAGATTTGACCAATCTTACTAAAGTCTACAGGTAGGCTGTGGATAGGAATGCCGGCCTTTAATTCAGCCTGCCCCTTCATCACACCCTTAAAAAGTTCAGTAGTTGCTTTCCCTAAAATCTTAGGGGTCTTAATTTGTAAAATAACGGCAATTGCAGCAAAAGCAAGCACAATCACAATTCCTGGAATCCACCGGCCCATGTAACGGAAGAGCCGAATCGTCGTGCCCCAGAAACTTTGTGGCCGCTGTTTAGTTACGGATCCGCGTCCATTACGCATCGACGACATCCCCCTTTCGGAGTTGTGAGTCCAGAATTTCTTGATAAGTCTTATTCGTGGCCTTGAGTTCCTCATGAGTTCCTTGACCCACGATCTTGCCCCCATCAATAACTAAGATCAGATCGGCATCGGCCACGGTAGAAACCCGTTGAGCCACGATGACCGTCACGCCCTTTTGAACCTGTTCATCCTTACGCAACTCTTGGCGCAGCAAGGAATCCGTCTTAAAGTCCAAAGCGGAGAACGAGTCGTCAAAGATATAAACGCTGGCTCGCTTCAGAATCGTCCGCGCAATCACTAACCGTTGTCGCTGACCACCAGAGAAGTTAGCCCCGTCTTGTTCAACGGTGGCATCCAAGCCGCCCTCTTCCTTAACGAAGTCGCTGGCTTGCGCAACGTCTAAGGCGTGCCAAATCTGATCGTCCGTCGCGTCCGGCATTCCATAGACCATATTGCTCTTAATGGTTCCAGAGAACAGCACAGCCTTCTGTTGCGTGATTGAAACGGCCCGGTGCAAGTCATGCTGACTCACCGCCGTCAAGGCCGTTCCATTCAAGCGGATCTGACCACTTTCGGGATCAAACAACCGTGGAATTAGGTTAACCAGCGTGGATTTCCCAGAACCGGTTCCCCCAATAATGGCCACCGTTTGCCCTGCCGTTGCACTAAAGTTTACGTCGGCTAGTGCTAGTTCTTCGGCGCCCGTGTACCGGAAGTTAACGTGATCAAACGTCAGGCTGGCCGCGTTGTCTGCCAAACTCATGGGTTGATCTGCATCATTAATCTTAGACTTTAAGTCCATGACTTCATTAATCCGGGCGGCGGAAGCTTGTGCCCGTGGCACGAAGACAAAGATCATTGACACCATCATAAAGCTAATCAGAATCTGCGTAGCATAAGTCATGAACGCCACCAGATTCCCAACAGCCATGGATTGGCTAGCAATCAATTGCCCACCATACCAGACGATGCCAATGTTTGTCCCACTGATAATCAGCGTGATCACGGGGAACATCAGCGAGACAATCATAAACACCTTGATCCCGGTTCGAGTGTAGTCTTGGTTAGCACCCTCGAAACGATCTTGTTCAAATTTATCTTGATTGAATGCCCGAATGACACGGACCCCAGTCAAGCCTTCACGGAACGTTAGGTTAATGCGGTCAATCTTCTTTTGGAGACTCTTGAATAAGGGCACAGCAAAGTACATGATGGCACCCGTAAAGATCGCCAATACGGGTAAAGCCACCAAGAAGACTAACGTTAATTTAGGACTCTTAACGTAGGCTAAGACCCCCGCCCCAATCAGCATGATTGGCGCCATCAACATCATCCGTAGCATCTGTACCATGACGTTTTGGATCTGAACCACATCGTTAGTCGTCCGCGTAATCAGTGACGCGTTCCCCACCGTTTCAAATTCCTCGGTCGAAGAGAACGTGACTTTCTTAAACAGTGATGATCGAATTCGTTGGCCCATCTTCTGTGATTGTGTCGCCGCGTAATAAACGTTTCCCGCGGAACCCAACACACCAATAAAACTCAGTAGGAGCATCTTCCCACCGGTCTGCCAGATGTAACCAATATCGTTTTGCGCAATCCCTTTATCAATAATATCGGAAGTTAACGTTGGCAACGAAAGATCACAAATAACTTGAATGATCATAAAGCCCACAGCAAGGACCACTGCCCACCAGTCCAAGTGTTTCCGGGCAAGTCGCATCATTGAATTTTGGCCTTCTTTCTTCTCTTTACTTTCTGGAAACTGTATAAACTACATATGCGACAATTATACTCGCCTGAAATTCGTTTGCAATAACTGATTATCTCCTAGCGAACTACTGGTAAACCCCAAAATATTTGTTACAATATAGACACCGAAGGGAGCAAGACAACTGTGGCGAGCAACTCTGATTCAATCTATAATGTTCTATCCTATATTCACCGACACCAAGACAAAGTGAAATTTATCCCCCAACCAAACAGTAACGTGGTAACGGTTGGCGTCCCTGACACGGTTCCAGTGGCTAACGCCGATATTTACTTCCCGGAGAACAACCTACTGGTCAATCGGATGGGCGATGACTTCTTAGCCAAAAATGGGGACTTGCTGGAGACCTTTTTTGAACGCACGAACAGTTCAAAGTTAGACTACCAACAGGTCTGGATTACCACCGGTTACGTCACGAGTGAGCACACCTACCTCGTAGAAATGTCCTTTGAATAATGTATCATCAAAAAAGCTCCGGCCAGTGCCGAAGCTTTTTGTTTTGTCAAATTTAAGAACCCTTTAACTGAATAACGCGTGTGAGGCCCAGAGTCCTCCGCCAATAACCAACACTGCCACGATAAAGAAACGAAACAGTGCCGCAAACGCGACGAGAACGATGGCCCCGATAATCACAGTTCCCACGATACCTAACAACCAGCCTGCCAAGCCGAATGTTAGCCGTAACAGTGGAAACAGTAGTAATAACAATAGTAATAATAAGATCACGGTGATCGCTCCAATCCGTCATGGCTAGACCATGACTAGAAGACTATTTTACACGATCGCCCTGACATTTTCACGAATTAGCGCTCAGTTTAATTAAAAATTAGCCAACCGTAATCTGCTGGCGTCCATTCTGCTTGGAATGATACAGATTTGCATCAACTCGCTTGTAAAAGTCCAAGGGATTGCTGTCCTTTAGGCTTAGAGCAGAGACACCTACGGAAATCGTCACCTTAATTTCAATATCGTTGTACGTAATTGTTAGGGACTTGACCGCATCGAAAACCTTTTGCGCCACTTCTTTGGTCTGTTCCACCGTATAGTTTGGGAAGATGATATTGAACTCCTCGCCACCCGTCCGGTATAAGATAATCTTAGGGTCAGCGTCTTTCAACGCAGCCGTGACCGTCCGTGCCACCTGCTTGAGCACTTCGTCCCCTGCCAGATGGCCGTAGGTATCATTCACGCGTTTGAAATGGTCAATATCAAACATGACCATTGATAGATCCCGACCATGTGCCGCACTTTGTCGGAACTCATAGCCAATCGCCCGGTCATAGGCCGCGAAGTTTTGAACCTTAGTCAACGCATCCCAATTGGCAGACTGAAAGAGCCGGTCCTTAATCCGGCGATCTTTGTCTTGAATCTTAAAGTACCCGTACATCAACACAACCAAAATGAAATAGTTGATCATTTCATCTAGGTAGGTTGACCAAGTCAAATGGAGACGCACCTTGACCAGATACCAGAGCGGTAAGGCAAAAGCCATCGCAACGACCACATAACGCGTAAAGGGTGCGCGCCAGAGATGGGTACTCTGCACGTAGGAAAAGACGTAGAAGAGCACGAATAAGCAAGTGTACACCCATGACAACGGCTGATTAATGTTACCATTCAGCAACATGAAGGCAATTCCAGCGATGAAGACCGCCCAATAAGGAATCTTAACTTGCAAAAAGTAGGCCACAAAAATCAACAGAAGTAATTGAAAATTCGTAAAGGTCCAAGATAAGTGACTGTCGCGCACGATTAGTTGCAAGGCAAATACCGAAACAATCGCACAGACGAGACCCACAATCGTTTGAACCCTTTTAACATTTACCGGTTTATTCTGTGACTCGGCCTTAGAGGTCGCCCAATTAAAGATTGACCAATAAAGCGTGATGACACCCAAAACAAAAAAGATACTGGTAATCATCGGTGGTACCAACCAAACTGACCAAGTCATCTGATCAATCTCCTTGTTTTCAGTAGTTTTCCCACGCTGGGAAGCATGAATCCTTTTTTCTCGACAAATAAGATTGTCAGCATAATTAATCCATTGTTATAACTATAATCCAATGTAGCCTATAATACTATAGCACTTTATTACTCGAATTGGTTAACCTGTTACAATAAAGTCGAAATTAGTTCGTGATTTCTTTTAATGAAAACCCTATTTTAATTACCCAAAATAAAGTATGATAGTAGCAGACAACCTAAAGAAGGAGGATCTTGAGACTATGTATCGCTATTTTTTGCAACCCCAGCTAGACGTATTGAACAACTCGCTTATTGGCTACGAAATGCTGATTCGTCAGCGTGTCAATGACAAATGGGTCCTCCCTACAGACTTCGAATCGATCCCTATTGACATCCAAGCGGACCTGATTACCCGCACTGCCAAAAAGCTCATGCTGAAGATTGGTTCCGTTTCATTCAATGTGAATCAGAGTCAGTTCATTGACCCAACAATTGCCGAGGCGATTGTGGCCGCACAACGGCAAATCTATCCGATTAATCTGGTCTTGGAAGTTACCGAAGAAGTCACCGATCAAAACGTCTCGAATCAGCAGATCATCGATCAGGTTCACTATTTCGATGAACGTGGCATTCAGTTAAGCCTCGATGATATCGGCACTGGCATCAATACATATGAGCATCTGGAACCCATCCTCTCCTATGCCAGTGAGATTAAATTTGCCATGCAGAACTTTCGTCAGGAAGGTCGCGAAGCGGAGATTCCAGAGAGTTTGAAATTTTGGAAAAAGATTGCCGAGCAGTACAAGCTACGGTTAATCCTCGAAGGCGTGGAGAACCAAGAAGAAGCCGACATGGCCGATAGCTTGGAGATCGACCTCTGCCAAGGATGGTTTTATGGCAAGCCGCACTTGTTTAAGTTGGACGGCGATAAATTTTAAACGGTGCCTTCACCAGTCATTCTACGGAATGGCTTTTTTCTTTGCCTACAGATAACCGCACGCTTTCCCCCTATCGTGCTTCTCAACGTTGGAGGTGTCGTTCAGGACCACCACCATACGCTGATTAAGCAGCTTGCCCACTAATCAAGGTTGCTCACAAATGGCTGTGGACCAACGTTAGTGGCGACAAACCTAACGTTAGGTCAATAAAATCGGTGGATTAAATGCCGGTTACGCCACGACCCCTTTTCAACGTCACTGTTTTCTTCTCACAAATCCCCCGCTCCATCCGATTGTCATTATAGTAAATACAGAGCAGTGGACGAAGTATCTGAAGCAAGGTATTTCTGACACAAGCAGTTATCACGATTGACCTTTACACAACCTGTAGACTGCTAGTATCAGCGGATTGGAGGAGGATTACGATGCAAAGAAAAAGAGCCAAAATTGTCATTGGTATCCTAATAGCTATTTTCGTCTGTCTTATCGGCATCGCCGGTGTTGGTTCGATCACTGCTCACGCTGCAAATATCGAAATCTCCGGAGTGGGCGAAAATAATGCGGTTATTACGGATGCCAATGGAAAGGTCATTCCCAACGGAAGTGACCTCAGCAAGTGGGATAACTATACGATTGATTACCAATGGGGGATTCCTGATGGTGTTCCCATTCAGAATGGTGACACGGCGACGGTCAACCTCCCACACACTGCTGTTGGTCAGCGAGATGTGACTTTCCCCCTCTACGATGATAGTGGTCGTGAAATTGGCACATTTTCAATCAAAGAGGGCGAAACCACAGGAACCATCACCTTCAACGACGTCTTAGCCGGCACGGCGACTAACCGTGGTGGCAATTTGCAATTCTACGTCAAAGGAACGGAAAATAATGGTACCGTGGGCCTTGATTGGGGCCTCAACAAGAATGGCTGGATTGCGGAACATAACCCAGATGGCACCCCCGCCCTGCTCACCTGGAACATTGCATTCAACCCCAATAGTACCAATCTTGGGCAAACCGTCATTACGGACAACCTAGGTCCTGGTCAAACCTACGTTCCCGGCAGTGTTCATGCCAAAACTGGTAAGTTTGATGCTTCCGGTAATTTTGTTGGGGATGGCGGCTCACTGACGCCTTCCATTGACGCGGCCAACAACACCCTCATCTTCAGCTTTGAAAATGTGACAACTGCCGTCGACATGACCTACAACACCAAACCAGATGTTTCTGGAACTAATGGTACTTGGAGCAACAGCGCGGACTTAAATGGCCAAAACGTGGGGGCACGGATCGTTTGGGGCGGCAGTGGTACTGGTAATGGTGATAACGACGGTGGCACCGAACAAGCCACGGGTTCGGTCACTTTGACGAAAACCGACAAAGCCTCTGGTAAAGCCTTGGCGGGCGCCGTTTATGAGTTGCAAGACGCCACTGGTAAGGTCATCACGGCTGATCTAACCACCAATGCCGAGGGAATAATCACGTATAGCGGTCTCGCCGCCGGAAAATACCAATTTGTTGAAACTAAGGCGCCAGTAGGCTATGACCTGAACACGACGCCAATTCCATTTGAGATCGTAGCGGGCGCTACCGCTGCCGTCAAGGTGGACGCCACGGACGTCAAGGTGACGGAACCCGAAAATCCTGGCACCACGACGCCACCGACAACACCAACGGAACCTGAGAATCCCGGCACCACAACGCCACCAACGACACCAACGGAACCCGAAAATCCTGGTACGACAACGCCACCAACGACGCCAACGGAACCCGAGAATCCCGGCACAACGACACCACCAACAACACCGACACATCCCGAAGAACCAGGGACAACCACACCTAATCCTGAGGTCCCAACGGTTCCAACACCGACGCCATCCGTTAAGCCACCTAAGCCAACAAAACCTGTGAAACCAGTTAAGCCGGTTAAGCCCGTAAAACCAACGACACCAGCTATTAATAAACCAGGTCACGATCAGACTGGTGGCAACGTCACGACTGGCGGTGCTGGTGGTAACCTTTCCGGTCAAACAGGAGCGACGACGCCTGCCTACAACACTGGTAACGGGGTCAAGCCCGGTAACGGTACGACTGGAAGTGGTGCAGCGAGCGGGAAACCTTACGTTGGCAGTACCCTGCCCCAGACCGGTGAACGCAAGACGAGCGGTTTAGTTTTGACCTTCGCGGGTATTGCACTGCTTATCACGGCTAGTGGCCTTTGGTTCCATCAGAAACGTCATTGATTTTTTACCCTGATTCAATCGGCAACTTAACCCTGGAAAAGTCGAAACCCTGAGCCGCTTTTGGGATGATGAGACTATCGGCTACTGCCAGGCATGATTTTGGAAAGTCCTGACTATAAAAAAGGTCCGAAACGCTGACATATCAACGTTTCGGACCTTTTAATTTGGCTGTGATTTCTTTATTATCACCCGCACGGGGCTCGAACCCGTAACTCCGCCTTGAGAGGGCGACGTCTTAAACCAGTTTGACCAGCGGGCAATGTCATTAACTAGGCAATTACTAATGTACGCTATTCGTCGAAAATTGTCAATCTTTTCTGCATAAAATTACACTGATTTGGGAATTCATACAGTTTACCGAACTTTTTCCAGAAAACCGGTTGACACTAATATCCAAACAAGTTACTATTAAATAGTTGTTTCAGCAACGAGCCTTATTGGGTATTCGCCAAATTGGTAAGGCAGCGGACTCTGAATCCGTAATTTACTGGTTCGAGCCCAGTATACCCAATTGTTGTTTTACATTAGTCGCTACTAGACCTCACGGGGGTTGATATAGCGGCTTTTTTAGTACATTGGGCTTTAAATTGATACTTGTGGATAGCCACCGTATCGTAGTCAAAACGTAGTCAGAAACGTAGTCACTTTTTAGGGCAACTTCCCTGTTAGCTGTAGATCTACGGTAACTAGAAGTCTAAATAGCTGGCAAGTTTCTGAGTCGCCTCGTTCTTTTCCTTATCCGTGACTGCTGTGTAAATATCTAAGGTGGTCTTGTAGCTAGAATGCCCTAACTGGTCTTGCACTGACTTGATAGAGGCTCCTGCCTCAAATGCTAGTGTGGCATACGTGTGCCGGAAAGCGTGAACGGTGACGTGCTTCAAATCATACTTCCTGAGAGTGTGCTCTAACCACTTTCTAGGTTTAGTCGGTTGGCACATTTCGTTATTCTCATTGGCAAAGATAAGGTTGTGCCCCTGATTGGCGTTGAATCCGTATAGCAGTAGTCGCTTTCTCTGGTCAAGTTGCCACTGCTGCAAAATACGGCACGTCTTGGGGTCAAGGTAAACGGTTCGGTTACTGCGCGCGGTCTTGGGTGATTGCACCAGCAAGCGCGCGTTGTCGCCCCGTGATTGTGTTTTAGAGACGGTCACTGTGTTTTTACTGAAATCAATGTCAGACCATTGCAGACAGAGCATTTCAGATTTACGCATACCACTGAAAGCCGCCAACCGGAAAAACACATTGGCTTGTGGGTCGTTATCATCATCGTTCAAACACTCAAAAAAGTGTTCCAGTTCCGCCCGGTCAAAATAGTTTTCCAGATTGCTGCGGGAACGATTGTCTTTATTAACGGGGATGATTACCCGTTTAGCTGGGTTGTCTTTAATGAGTCGCCTATTAATTGCAAAGTCCAAAACACTAGACGTGTAGTTTAGCAGCGTATGATACTTAATTAGCCCTGCTGTGAACCAGTCGTTAATCGCATTCTGACAGACCGCAATTGTAATCTTACTAACACGGTACTCACCGAACACCGGTAGAATGTGGAGCCTGAACAGCCGTTTAGTGGTTGCCCACGTACTTTCCTTAACGGTGTTCTGGTACTGCGTGAACCACAGGTCGTAAACGTCTCTGAAAGTTGAATCGTTTTGCTTAGAGGGAACCCCGTTAGTGTCTGCGTCTACTTGTAGTCGTGAAATAACTAACCGGGCTTCCTTTTTGGTCTTAATTCCGCGTCGAGTCGTTCGGTGCTGCTTGCCGGTTAACGGGTCAATTCCTAAATATACCTGAACCTTGTACCGCGTGTGACCTTTCTTGTCCTGGTACTTCTTAATACTAGCCATGATAATTCCTCCCAATAACTCAAATACTCTGGCAGGACAATGGTTATGTCGAGGTATCCTGCTGCAAGCCTATCGCGTTAAAAACGCTAGCTAGTGATGATCGCCCCTGTGTCCCCTCCCCGATGGTGCTGTGCGCGACTGTAAATTAAAAGGGCCCTAAAGCCCCCCTTTACGAAATGAATCCCCTTAATGAATTAAAATATTAGCTACCGCTATCAACACACCAAAAGTGATCGCAATGCTTAAATACTTCTGATAACGTTTGATTTGCTTATCTACAGCCTTTTCCTTAATAAGCTCGCCCCCTAGAATGCCTGAATAATCACCAGGATAATCACCAGCATGATACCAACATTGACCGCAACTCTAGTGCGCTTTTCGTAAGAGACCTCTTTCTTACTCATGATACACCACTACCAAACGACGAATCGCTAAAACTAGGCTCACCATCGCCATGACCAGTGAACTAATAGCCATAATGTGCGTTAATTTTGTCATCTTGCTTCCCCGCTTTCTACATACTACGATACACCACCACTACCGAACTTAAAAGTGTCGGAATGCCTATTTTCTTCCGACAGCAGGCACCGATCTTGGGCGCAAGCTAAGATTAAATTGGTTGACTCATCTCACTTGACTACACGAACGTTTGTTCGTATAATCAAAGCTGAGGTGATAACCATGATCCAACTTGCAGTCAATGGCAAAATCTTAACCACGCCCAAAGTTCTCCACCTATCGCCACTACTACTGTTTACCAAACTAGAAACATCGACCGGTGATGTCCTAAACTGTTTGATCCATCAGCACGGCCTGAACTTTTTATACCAGGCTGATATTGGCTCACGCGTGGCCATTTATGGTCACTACAATTCACGACAACAATTCGTTATCGAAAAATTTACGGTTCTCGCTAGTCAGCAAACGGTGGCTTCTTAACTGAAAAGACGTCGTCCAGCCACTACTGGCCTGCGGTTACGGGTTGCCGTATGATTTTAATCATACATTATGAATAATTAAATAGATAAACTTCTTGCAAATCACTTCGTTTCCCCTTAAGATTGGGATATACCATTAGATGTCTTAAGGAGGATCAGTCCGTTCATGTTAGCTGTCATTTACCACGCTTTCATTACCCTCAGTTGGTCACACAGGCTATTGAGAGGCTCTGTACGATGATGGGCCATCGGCAGACACCACCCCACCACTACCTCTTCGCGGAAGTGACCTTTCTCGTTATCCTAACAGCCGTTCTCGTTTGGGACTTCTTCAACTACAATTAAGCAAACAAAAAGGGACCACCACGCAATTTTACGCGGTCGTCCCTTCATCTACCTAGCATCCCCCGATCATTGCACGAGAGATGCTTTTTATTACTTCAAATGCCGTCGACGCCACCAGTAAGTGTAACCACCGGTCACGATCATCACCAGTACACCCAGTGCGGTCATAACTAGCCCCAGGCGTTGTCCTGGTGTCCGGTAAGTTAACACGACCTTGTGGGTCCCCGCGGACAACCGTGCGCCCACAAAGCCAACGTTGACCTTGGTAATGGGCCGTTGTTTGCCGTCCACCGTTAAATGCCAGCCCGTATTATACGGAATAGAGGTCGTCAACACACTCGCTTGGGTTGACTGAGAAGTCCCTGTCACCCGGTTATCCTTAACGTTTAAGTCCTGAAGTCCTTGCTTCTTGAGCTGGGTCATCCGCTTGCCGTATTGGCTGCCAAATGGCACCGCAATCACCTTAGCTGACTTGAACGACAGACTCTTGACGCCTTGGAACGTCAATTTAATATTGTGTCGTGCCTTGGTTGAGTACCCCAGATTTAACAGAACATGGTGCTTTTCCTGATAATCTGACAGATTCGATTGCCCAAACTGGCTAAAACTGGACACATTATTAGACGTTGTTGCGGTGACAGAATAGGCACCATCACTTTGGTTCCACAAACCGGAACGAATTTGATTGATCCGTTCGATACCAGAGAAAGCCTGGTTACCGAAAGCCTTTGTATTCTTAGCCGCCAAATACTTATCATGAACCGTCAGCCGTTGGGCATCAATACCATCGAGTTCCAGATACATCTCGGTTCCCTTGTTTTGCTTAGGGTGCTTAAGGTGCAGCCGGTACGTCACGGGAAGGTTCTGATTGTCACTCATCATTTTATGCAAGGTCTGCCGATTAGCCACGCGGTTTTTCTTCAGCGCCGTTCGGTTTTGCTTAGTCAACTGTTCCAAGCGGGCCTTATCATCTGTGATATGAACCGCCCGATCTTGGTTGGTCTGCATCAACGATGACTTCGTCGTGGTAATCTTCTCTGGGTCCATTTGATTCCCTTGTTGCCGGAATGTCATGACCTGTTTCAGGTTATCTAAGACAGTACTACGATCTGCCCGAGTCTGATAGCTCAGATTTTGATGGTGACTTTGATATTTGGTCGTGGCCACACCCTGTACCTTCTTTTCAGGCAAAGCGCCATAGGTCAATGCCTGTTCCTTATCACTCCCGTTCAGTTGTTTAAACTGCTGGGTGCTCAATTGCTTCGTCTGCAAATAAGCCAAGGGTAAGGCGTACTTTGACTTCAAAATAACCGTATCATAATTGTTCCCCAAGTCATGGACAGGTTGATCCTTATACTTCAGGACCTTACCATTCTTCTTGACTGGGCTATAACCATAGGGGAAGCCCTGGGTCTTCAGTTGGTTACTCCGCGCAAAGATGTAGTTAACCCCTAACAGGTTATTCATGGTCGTCCGACTATCAGCCTGGTTGATGGGTTTATTCATCTTAAACTGGGAATTGGCCAGTTCTTCACTGAACTCACCCACAGAACCGTCCTGAATCGAGAAGTAAGACATGATGTCGTGGGCACCCAAATTCATGCCCATGTTCGTCTTGGCTTCATTGCTATAGTAATAATATTTACTAATACTGCTTCGCTTAAACCCGGGCTGGGCCTTAACGTAACTCTCGGCCCCATCATAGAAGTTCTTCTGGAACTTCGTTGCAACGCCACGGTGTAGCAACTGATTGCTAGCACCCCCGGCATTGGGACTAAAGTAACCATAACCGTTTGCCAGAATGTTCAAAAATAGCAGCGTCAGTAAGGTCCAAATCACCCGGTGACGTGACCATTGATAAAAGTGCCCCACCGTAATGGCGCCTAGAGTCAAGAGTAAGAGTCCATAGATTACCAAGTCATGCGGATTATTGTTAAAGATAAATCCATTGGCCATCCAGACTAAGCCCAGCAGAACCAGTGTTCCGACAATCATCGCAGAAATATCACTGCGATCGAGTCGTGGCAACGCATCGATAAAGTACATGACGGCCAAGCTAAAGGCCAGGCAACCGAGTAGCAACCACCGTTGGGAAGGCGTTGTTCCCCCGTTCATCACTGCCGCAACCTCTGGCAGTAAGGAACCAATGACCAGAATCAACAAGCCAATGTCAAACCATAAATAACGACGGGCGTGACGAACCACGTACATCAGGCTTAAGAAAGTTAAACCTGCTAATCCCAAGTTGGCCCAGAAGCGCATCGGATTCCCCGTGGTGACCAAAGCATTGGGCAAGCGCAGGTAATAGCTAAATGGATAAATCAAATAGCCGTTTGCAAAGTTCCCCGTTGCCCGGGTCGATGTAAAGACCCCGATCAGCGATGGGATAAAGATGATTCCTGCTAGTAAGAAGCCTGCCAAACCAGCGCCGACCAGCTTAAAGATCAGTGGCCAACCCTTTTGTACAATCGTGTCGCGAACGCTGAAGTACCGTAATACGGCGTAGACTAAGCTTCCAATCGCCAATATGTACGCAAAATAGAAGTTGCTGACCAAGGCCAATCCTGTAAAGATTGCCAAGGGAACCCACGTCTTTCCCTGATAAATGTGGTCAATTCCGTAGGCCAACAGTGGAAACAGAATCATCGGTAACAAGAAAAACGGGTGCCGAATGCTGACGTACAAGGAGTAGCCCGTAAACGTGTAGGTTAACGTTCCCAACATCTGACTACCAGGCTTGAAGTGCCGCTGGCGCGCAAATAACATGAAGGCCAGTCCACTCACATAGAGCCGCAGCAAGATTAACAGATTGTACCCCAACTCAATACTATGCTTGGGGAAGAACCAGATCAGATAGCTGAATGGATCTCCCAGGACATAGTAAGAGAAGGTCGTCATCTTGTCTGCACCTAAGCCCAGATTCCAAGACCACCCTGATAGGCTACCACCATGTAGCCACGTATAAAACTTTTCAAGTACCGGATAATGTTGGGCCAGACCGTCACCTTCCCAGATGAACGATTTGCCCGTTAGAATAAATATCCCGTAGAGACACACGACTAATCCCATAAAAATTAGCGTGTAAAGCCAATAATTCTTTTTTGAAACCTTCACTAATCTTCTCTCCCCTATAAAAATGCGAGTCCTCCGATTGACTGTATTTTACGAATTTTCTAATATTCCCTCTTACAACTATACTGGGGCATTCCCCACATCACAAGGGGTAACCTTAATCTGTAACAAAATCTTCACTTGCTGTAACATTACGGCCAAAACATTTTCTTTAACTTAACCAATTGTCGCTCTAATTATTAGCAGCTATCTAACACCGCTGTTTGGTCAAACCATTCTAACACACGCACCCGGTTATCACCAAAACACCTCTATCTGCTCAACGTCCTTCGTCTCACATAAAAAAGCTCCCAGCCCATTGTAGGCTGAGAGCTCCATTAATCATCATTTATTAAAGACGGGCGTTTAATTCCTTACCCAACTTTTCGAAACCAGGCTTGCCTAACAGAGCAAACATGTTCGTCTTGTAGGCTTCAACACCAGGTTGGTTGAATGGGTTAATCCCGTTGAGGTAACCGGAAATGCCAATCGCTACTTCAAAGAAGTAAATCAGGTAGCCTAACGTGTAAGGCGTCGTATCTGGAATATGAACGCTCATGTTAGGAACACCACCATCGGTATGGGCCAAAACAACCCCTTCAAAGGCCTTTTGGTTAACAAAGCCCATGTTCTTACCTTGCAAGTAACCTAAGCCGTCCAAGTCATCCTTAGCCGTTGGCACGTCAACATCAGTCCGTGGCTTGTCGATCATCACGACCGTTTCCATCAACGTCCGTTGTCCTTCTTGGATGTATTGACCCAAGGAGTGCAAGTCGGTACTGAAGTTAGCGGAAGATGGGTAAATCCCCTTTTGATCCTTACCTTCGGATTCACCAGTCAACTGCTTCCACCATTCTGCGAGGTATTGCAGACGTGGTTCGTAGTTTTCTAACAATTCCGTTGTGTAGCCCTTACGGTACAAAATGTTCCGTAAAGCGGCATATTGGTAAGCTTCGTTCTTCGTTAAATCAGGGTTCGTGTAGGCGTCTTGAGCGTCCGCAGCCCCTTGCATCAATTCGTCAATGTTTGCGCCAGAAGCCGCAATTGGTAATAAACCAACGGCACTCAAGACGGAGTAACGACCACCCACGCCATCAGGAATGATGAAGGATTCGTAACCAGCTGCATTCGCTTCGGTCTTCAGCGCACCACGTGCCTTATCGGTCGTCGCATAGATCCGTTCCTTAGCACCGGCTTCACCGTATTTCTTAACTAACATGTCCTTGAAGATCCGGAAGGCGATAGAAGGTTCAGTCGTCGTCCCTGACTTCGAGATCACGTTGACGGAGAAGTCACGATCGCCAATCAGATTGATCAGATCATGCACGTAGTCAGCACTGACAGAGTTACCTGCAAAGAAGACTTGTGGTGCATTTCGTTTGTCGGCTGGCAAGTAATTAAAGAACGTGTCGTTTAAGAAGTCAACGGCCATCTTGGCACCCAGGTATGAGCCCCCGATACCGATAACAACCAACACAGCAGAATCAGATTGAATCTTCTTAGCTGCTGCCTTGATACGGGCAAATTCTTCCTTGTCATAGTCCTTAGGTAAGGTCAACCAGTCGCGGAAATCGCTCCCAGCACCCGTACCTTGGCGTAATTCGGCGTCAGCCGCCGTCACCATTGCCTGCATTTCTCCTAATTCGTTGTCATGAACAAATGGTTCAAGTTTCGAAAGATCAAAGGCGATATGTGCCATATTAAGAAAACCTCACTTTTATTGTTATTGACTAGTCCATTATAACGCAAATGGCTGGAAAGTAAATGGCCTAGTCCAATTATTTTTGTAAAGAAAAAGGTCGATAACCGTAGTTACCAACCAAATGTAAACTATTTCATTAATCCAAGGGTGACCCCACCAACGACCACTAGTAGTGAACCAATTGTGATATAGACCATTTCACGACCAGTCTTCTTTTCACCTAACAGCCAGATGCTCCCGAAGGTTGAAATCACAATTCCACATTGTGCCAGTGAGTAACTGATGGCCAGACCAATCGATGGAATTGCCATGAACATAAAGAAGTTCCCGATTCCCCACACAATCCCGGTCATAATGTTCTTGGCCGTTGCCTTGTGCATCACTTTTTGCCGAGAGAACAGGACGAAAATCGTGGCCCCTAAGATCATCCCCAGAGATTGTGGGAAAATGACCGTCTTTGAAGGTAACCCCGAAGCGTTCACAATCACCGTGTACAGCACGTAACCGATCGTTGAGATAATAATTGCAGTGGCACCCTTACCAGCTTGCATGGGTTGACTGCTACCTGAAGCCTGCGCCTTAGAGTCACGCAATGACGTCAAAGCAGCTCCGGCAATCAGCACGATCACGGCGATGGTTCCCATCGTGACCATCCGGGTGGTTTTCCATTCGTGGAATAACAGAACCCCAGCCAACGCCGTCCCGACTAATTGCAGACCCGTTGAGATAGGTACCGTCCGCGAAATTCCAATGAACTTCATCGACTGAAATTGTTCAAATTGACCGACTGACCAGCAGAGACCTGAAGCAACCCCTACAATCATCGCCATCCCAGAAATCGCTGTGTGGAAATAAAAGACTGAGAATAGACCGAATAAGACAGCCCCGGCGGTCATCCCCAACGTTTGTTGGTAAGACGTTCCACCTAATTTCCCACTGATTAACCCAATACTTCCCCAACAAACCGTAGGGATTAAAGCTAGTAAAATTCCCATTTGTAAACCTCAACTCTCGTTTCAATTCTAGTTCTTTTCGTGTAAGCGTTTTTTATTTAGCAATAGTAAGTCTACTGGTTTCGATTCTAAATGTAAACTATAAATACTTAAGAAAAACCCCAATCGGTAAATGGTCTATCTTACCGGTTGGGATTAATTATAATTATTTTCAAAGTGTTTTCAACTAATCAACGGTTAGCTGAACACCCTTTAACGACTCGCTATGACGGTCCGCACGGTTGGTCAAGAAGTCATTTGGTGAAAGGTACGTATTGGAAACTGTTACATGACCGGTATAATTTTGTACCGCGTCATTAATCGTCTCACGCAGACGCTTCATGCCATACGTGGGGGTCGTGGTCGTAATCACCAGTTGTGTCCCTGATTTCGCCAACTGTAGGGCTTGTTCGACCATTCCCTGCAAGTCCTGTTCCAAGGTGAAGGTGCGCTTCTTACCCCGAATAAAGGCTGGTGGATTGATGAAGATGGTATCAAACGTCAGATCATGCTTGACGGCATAATCCAAGTAGTTGGCCACATCCATCGTCCGCATTTCAACGGCAGCTTGGTCAAAGTTGTTGGCCGCCAACTGTGCCTGAACGGTCGTCGTGGCCCGATTGGTAGGGTCAACCGTGACCGCTTCCGTCGCGCCACCCAGCATGGCTGCCGTGACCAGCCCCGTCTCCGCACTAAACAGGTTCAAGATCCGCCGTTGTTGACTGGTGGCTTTCGCCCAAGCCCGAATGTCTCGGAACTCTAACGCTAATTGTTGGCGACTCAGCGTCAAGTCAATGGGATACGTGATCCCGTCTTCTTGAATAGTCGTCGGTTGATCTTCCAGCTGACCACTGATCAACTGCAGGTGTTCTTGGCCTGGTGTTTCCGCCAGAATCGTTTGGCCCTTTCCCAGAATGCGTTCAAAACCCGCATAGATGAGTTTAGCTTGTTGCTTAATCGCACTGTTCTGCCAACGGAACACATATTGCCCGTTGAACACGTCAACGATTAAGCCGCCCAAGCCATCACCAGTACCGTTAAATAACCGGTAGGCCGGACTGTCAGCAAAAGCGGCCCGCTTAGCGACAGCCGCACGGAACTTACTCGTAAAGAAGCGTTCATCAATGCCCTCGTTTTCACGCAGGCTCATCACAAAGCCAATGCCGCGATGTTGCTTGGCAAAGTAAGCCGTGGCAACAAAATGACCATGATTTTCTAATTGGACCCAAGCCCCGTTGTCAAAGTCTTGAGCATTTTCTAAGTCAGTTAAAGATACGATGGGATAGCCGTCCTCGAATTTACGGACGGACTTCCCGGTAATTTGTACTCGTTTCAAAAGTTTCCTCCTTAATGGTTCCCCTCATTGTATCACGAGAGCGCCAGAAACACAGCAATCCGTTTACTTTGAATTAAATTGATGGTGACTTCAATCCATCTTCACCCGCTCCGAATTGGTCTGATGTTGATCAGGGAAGATGATGGTAAAGGTTGTGCCGACGTTAGCCTTACTGGTCACGCTAATCTTACCATGGTGTAATTGAACCAGCTGATGCACGATGGATAGGCCCAGTCCCGATTCGCCATACTTGGTGTTTTTTCGAGATGGATCGGCCTTGTAGTAGCGTTCCCAGATGTTTTGCAGCTGTTCATCGGTCATGCCCATCCCGGTGTCGGCTACCTTGACGATGGTCTCCTCATAACCCCGTTGCGCGGATAAGGTAATCGTCCCATCCTGCGTAAACTGAATGGCATTTTGTGCAATGTTAAACATAATCTGGACAAAACGATCATAATCGGCGTACACCGGAATTTCTTTAGGTGCCTGTAATTCAAGGGAATCACCGCTGTCATCGGCTTTTTGTTTTAATTGTTCTACTATATTATGGAGCGCATCCACGGCATTGAATTCGTGAAGATTGAGCGAAATCTGATTAGACCGAATCTTTTCGTAGTCTAAATTCTCATTGACTAACCGAATCAGGCGACTGGTTTCGCTCCGCATCAGGTCGATACTTTCTTCCTTACTCTCCTCCGGAATGGCGTCGTAAGCCAGGCCTTCCAGCAAACCATTGATCGTGGTCAGTGGCGTCCGCATTTCATGCGAGGCATTGGCCATGAATTCACGCCGGCGTTGTTCCTGTCGTTGAATTTCCTCTTGTGAGTCCTTTAACGAATGGGCCATACCATTGAAATCGTTAATCAGGTCATCAATCTCGTCCCGATTTTTACTGGTCATTTCCACGTCATAGTTCCCTTTGGCAACCTGATTGGTGGCCTTCCGTAACCGATTGATTCGCGACGTGTAGTACCGCGCCAATATGTAACTGGCGACGATGGCCACGACAATCGACACCAGCAACGCTCGAATCAGGTTGCGATTGATCTGATTGACACTGGTATTAATATCGGAGACAAACGCCCCCATAACCACGACCGCGACCAGCCTATGATTGTAGAAGTAGGGCTTCATCACTTCTGTCATGGCCGGACTGACGCGTCCGTTCTTGTTACGCACGCGGCGATCCACAACTTTGTGAATGATCTGGTTATTCTTGAGTTTCTTCCAATCAGACTGGTTGATCGACTGCTGATAGACACTCGCTGGGAAAACAACCTTGTTGCTCGCACTGTAAATAGTGGTACTAATCGCCTGGTTTTGCAACAATTGCTCACTGCTTTCCAGCGAGGTCGTATCAAAATTA
This sequence comes from Levilactobacillus hammesii DSM 16381, assembly GCF_001434395.1. Classification (GTDB taxonomy): domain Bacteria; phylum Bacillota; class Bacilli; order Lactobacillales; family Lactobacillaceae; genus Levilactobacillus; species Levilactobacillus hammesii. The sequence continues at coordinate 222,637 of NZ_AZFS01000046.1, read as the reverse complement.
ACCGTGTGCGCATCTTGTGAACTGATTCGTAAAGACTGTTCAATCAAACTGTTTGAGTATTTTTCAAGCGAATTCCAGGTGTTGCTGTAGACCATGTGCCGGGTCATCTGGGAGTAGGAAACGCCCATGATAATCAGGATAATCATAATCGCCGCAAAGAATCCCAGCATTTGTTGATACATTAGCTTCATTGCTGATCTGCTCCACTATCATCGAATTTATAACCCACCCCCCAAACGGTTTGAATAACTTGAGGGCCAACCTTTTCAATCTTCTGTCGAAGTTTTTTAATGTGGGCATCCACCGTCCGTTCGTCACCATAGTATTCATAATCCCAAACCAACTGCAAGAGTTGCTCCCGGGAGAAGACCTGGCGCGGCTTCTGCGCTAAGGTCTTCAGTAGATCGAATTCCTTTGGCGTCAAGTCGTGGATTTGCTGCCCGTTAAGGTAGGCTTCCCGCGTCTTGGTGTTGAGTTTGAAGTTCTCCGTGACCACATCAAAGGCCTCGGTATCGTCCAACGGCGCAGTCTCAGGTCCCTTAGAAATGGGGCCCAATTCCGCCCGGCGATGGAGCGCCTTGATCCGAGCAATCAACGTGATCGGACTAAACGGTTTGGTCACGTAGTCATCGGCACCCATTTCCAGGCCCAAGACCTGATCGCTTTCGGAATCGCGAGCCGTTAACATAATAATCGGCACGGTCGGTGATAGCTTACGAATCTCGGCGCTGACCTGCATCCCGTCCATGCCGGGCAGGTTCAGATCGAGCGTGACCATATCCCAGTCATTCGGTGCGGCCTTAAACATCTCGACGGCCTCATTGCCATCGTAGGCAAACGCCGCATCCCACTGTTCCTTCTTAAAAAACATCGACATCATTTGTGAAACTGAATGGTTATCTTCAATCATTAATAACTTCATTGCTACCTCCCAAGGTTAGGGCTACTGTATTCGGAGCCGGCAAAAAGGTTAGTAAGTCATAGTGTCCTAAACCTACTCGGTCAATCAGAAATCTCCATGATAGAATGATGAAGTTTCTGTAACTTTTACCGGCGAGCCTGTGCCGTGTGGTTCCTTACCTACCCATTATACTATACCGGCTTCACGTTTTTTTCCTTAAATTAGGTTCCCCTAGTCAAAATTGTTTGCACTCCCCCAGTGGTATGTTAAACTAGATGAGTATCATTTATGGGGGCGTTCTGGATTCGACTGGTATAGGTTGAAGCTTGACTGCGCGCCGTAGCGGCATCTACGTTAAAAGGTCCAGTTTATTATAACTGCAAAAAATAATAACAATTCTTACGCTTTAGCTGCTTAATAGGCGCTTAACGTAGATCCTCCTAGGTTTGTCTGTGGTCTAGATCTGGGTCCTAAATTTAACAGACTTACGCTAACGACTCCCACCTGAAGTACGGTAGAAGAGAAAAATCAGGTTAGCTGAACATGTTGGCCCTGACAGGCGGCAAGTTGTTCAGTGAAACTTTAAATAGTCTGCCTATGCGTGTAGACGTTAAGTTGGCAATATGCTAGGACGCGGGTTCGATCCCCGCCGCCTCCATCATTTAACCCGTTAGTTGCGCGACTGACGGGTTTTTATTTTGCCCAAAATTTGGTACCTTTCTAACCAACAAACGGCCCCCAACTGGTGATAACCATCAGCTGGGGGCCGTTCTGGTCTGTTTACAAATGCTACTTGATCACTTTAACCAATTTAGGATTAGCCGTGACATAGCCGCCGGCGACCCGGTAGCGCTGAGCGCCATGTGTGCTGAAATCATAGCCCAAGACGGCGATCTGCGTCCCTTTGCGGAAGACTTTCGACTGACGTTTGAGGTTAACGTCTTGGTAACGATTAATTTTCGTCTTCGCCGCAACCTTTTTGACCATTGGTAGCCGTCCGGATTGTACCAACTTCTTGTTAGCCGTTACGTAAGTGCCATCCTGCAGTTGAAAACGCGTGGTCAAGTGATGCTGGGTTATACCGACAATTGGCAGCACCTGTCCTTGACGATAGTGTTTGACCTTACCGGTTAACGCAACACGTCGATAAGCATTGACGCCCTTGGGCGCAATGATCGTGACCTTAGCCGGCGCTTTAGCATAATAAGCCGGTGTCACATATGTCGCCCGCTTGGTGATATATCCTGTTTTGCCATACGTCTTAGACTCCCGGTTAACATCCTTCACCAGATACCGCGGGGTCCCCTGTTTAGATGCCGCCTCGCCGGTCACCTTAAACATGGGACGGTGAACACGCGGTTGTTGGCTATACCAGCGCTGACGCGTAGTCTTTGTAAAATCAGGGTGTTGATAGAGACCGATCTTCTTGGTGGCGTAAACCAGTTTTACTTTGGCTACCGGCTTGGTATCGATTGTTGCCGAGTCGGCCGAACTACTACTGGACTCAGCATGATTGAACGCGGTCGGTGTCGTTGGTTCGAGTTTGATGGGAATGGTGTAAATCTGGGTATAAGTTGCTGTATTCCCAAGTGCTTCCGTTAAGACCCGAATTTGCACTTGCTTAGCGCCTGCTGGAACGTGCGCAATAAAGAGGTGCTCGCCATTGGGTGGCGTTGTCCTTTCCTGAAGATCAGGATACTTGAACGTATAGCCTTGGTTCTGACAATCTTCTACATATGAATTAACCTCTGGCGCATTTGTATTCGTCTGATATATTTGTTCTTGATCATAGAAAAGAACATCGTACGTGCTAAGATTAATTTTTTTATGAGTCTCATCTATCCCTACCATGTTGGACCAATATGGAAAATCTTTTTGTGAAGAGATAACTTCTGACTGAAGTGCTTGATCAACACCCGAAACATTTTCACTATCGAGCTGAGCTGCTTGATCAATATCATCATGATTAGTGGCTTGATTATAGAATTTAAGCCCTGAGACGACATTGTCCGTGCTACTGGTTAAAAAGGTACCATTAAATTCGTTAAGCTCAGTAAACGGCAACTCGATAATACCATCCTTTAGCATCTGTGGTGCCAACGTAATCCCCGTTGAGATGGGCTGACCATCCGGGTTCTTTAAGACATCCGCATTTAAACCGGCAATTTTATCCTTGGTGGCTGCTGTGCTCTTAAACGTCACCCATGATGAGAAATCCGTGATTGGGTTCCGATTAAGCAGGAGATACTTAATCGTAGCGGCAGAATTGGCCTCATCAATCGTCTGTAACAACGTCGCCAAGTCAGCTGTGGTCACCCCATCGTTAGAGAAACCCAATGCGGCAAGTTCGGTTCCCGTCGTGCGGTTTGCCAAGAACGCCTGTGTAATCGCTGTCATTTCTGCCGAATCAAAATTCTGTTGGTTGTTAACGACTAATCCACTAAACTGATCGGCCACCTTTTCTAACGCGGCATATGAATCTAGGTTCGTCGTGATCTTTACGATGAGCTGTTCTGCTGCAACATCCTGTAACGTGCTACTCCCACTAAGCCCTTGGTGGCTGGTATCGCCGGCATACTTGTCCTGATCGCTCTTAAGGATCGCTGCCTTCACGATTTCCGAATCACCGCCGTCGGGCAACGCCTCATTCAACGTTGTAGTGGCGGCTACTGACGCCACCTGCACTTGTCCAGGGGAGACATCAGCCCGAGCGATACTGATTCCACCGGCACCAATCACGGCCAAACTTACAGCTAATATGACTTTGATCCCCCAGCCACTTCGACATGTCATCGGTCTTTCCTCCTCATATCTTCAACCATCGCTTGCCAACACGTCAGGAAAATTCAGGCTCGTAACAACTGGTTAACTTCGCGCAAATCAATTGTTAATTCATTCACATATTGGCATTAGTATATCACCCTTCCCTTTCTCAATTAGGATGCTGATTAAATATCTTCTTAATACACCCAATAAATTCATCACCCGTTAAGCAACTGTCCTAACCAATTGTCCAAGTCGTCTGACATATCCTGTCATCTAACCGGTTTTGGTTTGTCACTTGACTGATACGCCCCCGCAATTTTTCTTCGCTATACTAAATTTTGTAGTCAGCTAATTGGCTACCAAATACTTAGAAGATTGCGAGTGACCTTTATCAATACCACAACGACTAAAGTCTTATTAACAACGCTTGGTGCGGCGGCCTTATTATTTGCCGGAACCACGACGGCTTCTGCCCACATGAGCACGACCACCAGCACCAACACCACACCAACCACGCAAGTTAGCACGCCAGCCCCAACCACGAACCGGACGACGAGCACTGGCGTTCAAAATACCAGCTACGCCCATACCACAGCCAACACGTCTACGACGACTTCAACCGCGACCACAACTGCCAACACCAGTGGCGCCGTAGCGAAGGCCCTGGCCGTGGCGAATAGCGGGGTGCCTTACGTCTTCGGTGGCAGCTCCATGAGTGGCTTCGACTGTTCTGGTTTGGTTCAATACGCCTTTGGTTTAAGTGCCCGGACGACTTACCAACAAACGAACCTGGGAACGCACCACTACGATGTCGCCAACGCCCCAGCCGGTGCCATCCTCTTCTGGGGTTCCGACAGTGCGCCCTACCATGACGGAATTTCTTTAGGTAACGGTAAATACGTTGCCGCCCAAAACGAATCCGATGGTATTGGCGTCTTTAGTCAAACCTACTGGCCAGCCAGCTTCTACATCACCGTTAACTAATATTTAACTCAAAAAAACTGGCGTTATCAGTCCTCATCATACGATGAGACCGATAACGCCAGTTTTTGAGTTCAACCGACTCTCTCTGCAATCGATTTATTGAAAGTTAAGCTTGTCCAAAATTCTGTAATAGCTGTGCCGTATAACGTGCGGCTTGCGTGAAGTCCTTCACCCGCACGTTTTCATTAGGCGCATGGGCACCAGAACCAGCCCAGGTTGAGCCCACCGACACAATCGGCGCGCCCACTGTCTCGGCAAAGGGGGCTTCTGGCCCACTCCCACCGGCATTCGGCACTAATTTCACCGCATCCCCATAGACCTCGTGTGCCGTGGCAACCGCGGTCTGAACGAAGGTGTCCGTCAGATCGGAACGAAAGGCCGGTTCCCCTTGGTTATAGGAAACGTGGAGATCACTAAAGCCATTCTTATCCAGTTGCGCTTGAACCAGTTCCGAGATGTGCTCGGGATCTTGTCCTGGAACTAAGCGACAGTCCAGTTGTGCCCGGGCCTGCTTGGGCAGAACCGTCTTCAGGCCGTCACCTTCATAGCCACCGGAAATCCCGTTAATGGTAATTGTTGACCGATTGATCAGGGCCTCGGCTGGCTTATCCGAAATGAACGGTAACTTTAGGCCAAAGTTTTGCCGAGTAGCAGCTTCATTAAACGATAACTGATCAATGGCTGCCTGCTCGGTCGGCGTCAGGGGCTTAACCCCGTCGTAAAAGCCGTCAACCAGGACCTCACCTTTAGGCCCCCGTAAGGTTGCGAGGCCTTGTACGAGCCGCCATACCGCGTTGTCCACGAAGGCAGCGAGTGAAGAATGCAGATCGCTTTCGGCCGACTTGGCGGTCACGTTAAAGCTCGCCGTCCCCTTCACACCACAGGTCACCTGAAAATTCTCATCGGCATCTTTGCCACCGGTCTCCCAGACCACCGCGTCGGCAGCCAAATCGGCACCATGTTTCTTGGTCATGGGTGCGATGTGGGGACTCCCAACTTCTTCCTCACCTTCGAGGATGAATTTCAGGTTGCAAGGCAGACCCGTCGTGTTCTGTAACGCCTTGACCGCAGACAGCCGCACCATCAGTTCCCCTTTGTCATCGGAAACACCCCGTGCCACGTACTGGCCGTTCTTCTCCGTCAGGGTAAAGGGATCACTCTCCCATTCATCAAGCGGTTCGGCCGGTTGGACATCGTAGTGGTTGTAGAACAGCAGCGTCTTATCGGCATTGCCGTTAGGCCCCGCTGGCAGCGTCGCAAATACAAAAGGATTACTTCCCGGAATGTCCCGCCAGACCGTTACCTCCGCACCCAATTCTTGAAAGGATTGTTCAATGACGCTAACCGTTTCCTCGATCCCGAGGTGCTTGGCAGCGACCGTTTCAATACTTAAATATTTGGCTAACCGTGGTCGATTGGCTTGTAAGGCCTGGTCAATGGCGGTTCGTAATGCATCGGTAGTTTTCTCTGGCATAAACATTCGCTCCTTAAATTTACGCGCAACTCACTTGGCGGGAACTCGTGACTTGATTCACGTTACGCGATTGCCCTTAACATTAATCTTTGATGAGAAAAATGTCAAGAGTTTTCTCATCGTTCTGTCATTTTATCGCCGTGCGCTGCTTAAAGAACCCGGCCGAACTCGCGTAGATCCAGTTGGCCTTGCTCAGGGACCGGAAATCCTCGCTGTTCCCCGTGACGATGACACCGGCGAATTTGGCTCGATTGGCGGTAGAATAACGTCTGGCATACTGCCCCGCATACTTATACAGACTAAAGTCATCGAAAACAATATTTGAGGTATGGCTGGCTGCATACTTCAGTCCCTGATAAAAGCTACGGTAGTCATCTTGAGTCAGTCGTTCTGGCAGACGGTGATGCTTTATTTTGTCCTTAACACTAAGTCCTAACAAGTTATTGTCCATCGCTGTTGGATCGGCTGTGCCACTTACACCAATCCAGTACCATTGTGAATGCAAACCAGCTGGTAATTTTGCTTGCACCTGTTGATACGTTAACGGCCGGTCAAAAGTCAGGGCAATCTCAACCACGGCATTTTTTGCCTGCGCAATCTTGGTGAGATCATGAGTTGCTTTTAAGTTAGGTCTCGTAGCCCGTTGATTAAAAAACATTGGAATTTTTTGTTCAGTCTCACGATCGTATAAACTTGCTTCATTCTGATCCGTGGCATTACTAAGTGAACGACTCCCCCCAGTCAACCACGAATAATCGCGAGTGACCGCAGACCATGGCACGCGATACCCCTCAATTTCCTTATACCTGTGACTAATCACTTGTCCCCCCAGCACTGAAGTATTTCCTAAGTATTGATCGCTGACTTCGATGTTCGGCGAAATCAACTGATCATTCATTTCCATATCTCGCATAATTTCAGTTGATACCTTAGCTGCTCGCATCTGCGTCAACTTGTAGGTCACCGGAATAGCTACCAGGACTACGATCACGGCGATCAGCACCGTAACTATCCACCGACGCAGCTTCATCCTTAAAGCTAATTGTCGAAATTTTTTACTCTCATTCATTTTTGTGCCTCCGCATCTTCTTTTCTAGTTTCCGATGAATCCGATGTAAACGCATTTTAGCTGCAGTAGTTTTAATCCCCAATCTGACCGCTATTTCCCGAAGTGGTAAGTCCTGATCGTAACGTAAAAGCAACAACTGAAGCTCTTGTGGCGAAACGCCCTCTAACTGGTCAGCTAATGGCAACTCAGGTTCTGTCTCCGAGCCTTCTTCGACTGGCCGTAAATAAGCTGCAACCAATTCGTGATATCGACGTGTTCGGCGATAATGATCGAGATAGGTCGTCCACGCAACACGATAAATATAGGGTCGTAGCTCACTCATCGGTAACACCAGCTCCATCTCCAGTAGTTTAATAAAAACATCTTGGCAAATATCTTCAGCGGTCTCCGGTTGTACACCCCTGTGAACCAAATAATGCCGTAGATCAACGGTTAATTGCGCCAATTGGTTCTCGTACTGGTTTAGCCGCATACTTTCCTCCCCCCTACACTTAACCAACGTATGGCGACATCAAAAGGTAACAAACTTTTTCAATCCATCGTTTAGCTGCATTATACACAATAAACCATTTTCCTTCTTCTCATTCGCATAACTCATATGAAAGGCCGTAGCTCTAGACATTTTTCTCAAGAGCTACGGCCAAACTTTTCATTATATTTTCATCAGTTAGTTCATCGGTCGTTTACTATTCGTCATCGCCAGCGGCTTAACCCACTGATCAAACTGTTCCGCCGAAACCTTTCCCGATTGGACGGCAGCATCGCGAAGCGTCAGGCCTTCCCGCTCGGCTAACTGCGCAATCTCGGCACTCGCATGGTAGCCAATATAAGGTGACAGTGCGGTCACGGTCATCAGCGACTGATCGACGAGCTCGGCCATATGATCGGCATTCACGGTTAACCCATGAATCATTTTATCTGCGAAGCCCATCACCGTTCCCGTCAAAAGGTCTGTCGATTCCAAGAAAGTTTCAATAATGACGGGTTTATAGACATTCATTTCAAAATTCCCCTGGGAGGCGGCAATCGTTAGGGTCACGTCATTTCCCATCACGCGCGTCGCCGCCATGGTCAGTGCCTCGGCCTGCGTGGGATTGACCTTCCCCGGCATGATTGACGAACCCGGCTCGTTGGCGGGAATATTGAGCTCATTGTATCCCGCTCGCGGACCACTGGCAAGAAAACGCACATCATTGGCAATCTTCAAGAGATCACTCGCCAACGTCTTCAAACCACCGTGGACCACGTTCAGGCCAGAATGCGCGGCCAAACCAAAGAACTTATTGGTCTTAGCCGTAAAGGGTTGATCGTAGGCCTTACTCAGTTGTTCAGCCACCATCGTTGCAAATCCCGGGGCGGCATTGAGTCCCGTGCCCACGGCGGTCCCACCAATCGGCAATTCCAGCAATGAATCATCTAGGGATTTTAGATAATCCCAGTCGTGTTCCAACATGCTGACCCAACCGCTGACCTCCTGACCAAACGTCAGTGGCGTCGCGTCCTGCAGGTGAGTCCGACCAATCTTCACCACATTCTGGTAGGCCGCCTGCTTCACGGCCAACTCATCCATGAGGTGTTGCACGGCCCCCTCCAATTGGCGAACCGCCACTCTCGCCGTGATTGCCATGGCCGTGGGAAACACGTCATTGGAACTCTGCCCGTGATTCACGTCGTCATTAGGTAACACGCCACTCGTGGGATCGTAGGACGCCGTCTGGTGGGCAATGACCTCGTTGACGTTCATATTGGTCTGCGTCCCCGAGCCCGTCTGATAGACGTGAAGCGGGAAGTCCGGCCGCAATTGGGCATCCGGTAAAGCCAGTAGGTCCGTGGTGGCCCGGATAATCAGCTGGGCCTTTTCCTCGCGAATCTCGCCCAAATCACGGTTGGCCGTCGCGGCGGCCCGCTTAATCTGTAGCAAGGCCCGAATCATCGGGAGTGGCATGAGCGGTCCCGTTGTAAAATTATGGCGGCTACGCTCCGTCTGTGCCCCCCACAAGGCCGTTGCTGGCACCTGCACCGTCCCCAAGGTATCCGCTTCTTCACGATATTCCATGTTACCCTTCCTCTCACATTCTCAACTAGTTCCAGCATACCCAATCTAACCGCAAAACGTCAATGATTCTCACCCGGAAGCACCAAAAAAGCCGCTCCACAACGGACCGACTGCTTGGCTTCTATGCTGACTGGTAAAACGCGCTGATTAGCCTTCAGCGGATTCTTCAATCTTAAAACTCTCTTGTTGGTTTAACTGTTGTTCTGCCTGACGTCTTGCGGCGACGGCATCGTTAAAATCACTAAAAGTTTGGTTCAAAACGTAACGGCCATGGTAAAATAAACGTGCTGCCCACTTACCTGAGCGCTTATCAAAACTGACCCCAATGACCCCCGAAATATTACGGGAGCTAATCTTGGTCAGTGCGGCAACGTTAGACCCATTCACTAATGGCAAGTTTGTGGCATTGCCAATCTGCTTGCGCGTCCGGGGATCCTTGGTGAGCCGAGCCTTACTGATGTCACGCCGGTAGCACCCGCAACTCACGGTAATCCCATGACGTAACCGATAACTGTCAACCGTGACTAAATTGCCACAGCTACACTTACACAGCCACGTTGCGTTCCCGTTCTTTGCCGTACCATCCCGCCGGATAACCGTCAGTCTGCCGAATTGTTGTCCACTTAAGTCTAGGAGTCTCATAAATAATTCCTCCATTCAAATTTGCCATAAAGGTTGATGTGAAGCGATTCATGTCTCCCCAAAACGTCTGAGCTCCCCTGGCACATATTACTTAATTATTATTCTACACGCCAAACTAAAAATTAGCTTAAAGTCTCAACAAATTCATGTTTAACCGGTGACCCCTGGACACTATTAATTTTACCACCTTACGCTAACAGAAAGAAGGAATTACTAATGCACATTCTACTTGTTACTCTAATTTACATTGTCGCTATTGAACATTTAGGTATCATGGGCTTGGAAATGTGGGGCAGTCCCGCCACGCAATCAAAGGCCTTTGGCATGTCGCCTAGCTTCGTGCAGCGTCCGGAAGCCCAGACCGCCCTAGGTAACCAAGGCATCTACAATGGCATGTTGGGACTCAGTCTGATCGCTTTACAATGGGTCTTATCCGGCCATGCCAGTTTGATTGCAACTGCCGTTTTACTCATTTTCATTGTCATTGTTGCCATCTATGGTAGTTTCACCGCCAAAAAAGAAATCTTTTGGATTCAGGGAATGCCAGCCCTCGTGACGTTACTCGTTTTACTAACTTTAATAGTTTAAACGAATCTTTAAAATATGGTTTACAGAAGTTAGTCGGCAGGTTATAATGAGTTTACATATTCAGGTGAGAGCCTGCCACGGATCTTCAATCGTTGGAGGAGTTAATTAGACATTTAGCCATTATTAACACCGTTGAAGCCGTACACATACTTCTATTCTGCTGGTTGCGTCCATTCGTAACTAGCTTTTTTGTGTCTAAATTTATTTTGACAACATAAAAGACCGATCTTCCGCATAGCAGATCGGTCTTTTTCGGTTCCATTAGACATGACTGGCAATCAACCAAAGTAGCAGCATGTGATAAACCACCACGGCCATCGTACCCACGAATAGCCACCCACATGCATAGTAGACGTAATACATTGCTGGATGCTTCATGATGTTGCCCCCTTCTATTGGGCACAGCTTACCATAGGACATCTTTTAACCCATAACGTTTACCCCAACTGGGATTTAATATCCCCGGTAGACTAACCAACTGGCGAGGCTTCCCGCCGATTTGCAGCCGCAACAATCGCCTCTTGTTGCGCAATTGTCGCCGTAAATTGTTGCATGACGTCCCGTTCAATCACTTGGGCCCCATGCTTCTGCGCGCGCCACGTCATCATCTGAAACTTCTTGCGTTCATCCAACAGTTCTTCTGTTAACATATGGCTTCCCCCAAACATTGCGCCAGTGTTCTACTACCTGTTGACCCCATTATAGCATTTCTGGACAAGCGGTCTAGTGTTAATTGCAAATTATTACAAAACTTTTACATAGACCAATTTTGATAATTCGCCTTGCTAATTGCGGGTTTCTGCGAATAGTGATGGCCGAAACCCGTTAAATGTGAGATGCTTTTTCATAAATTGGTATAGTTATATGTGCAAGCGGTTGTTTGCCTATCAGGTCTTGTCTTAACGTAATATTTTAATATATTAACGGTCAGTGGTTTACCTCATTTAGAAAGCCTTTCCATTTTGCTGCATTTCGATTGTTTTTTACCTGAAAACAGCGTAATCTTAAGGTGATTAAATTCACGAAAGAAGGTGCCATCCGTGGCAATTGACCGCGAAAAATTTCCACCACTGTACCGAACCGTCGCCGCAAACGATGCTGGCCTGGAAAGTCACTCTTACATTCCCGGTGGCCTCGATGTTTTAACCAGTCATCCCCTCAACGATGCGCCTGGCGCTAACCCGGAACAATTTATCGGGCTCGCCCTCAGCACCTGTCTCAATGCCACCTTAGAAGCGATTGAGGAACGACGTGATCTCCCTCATTCCGCGCAAGTCCACACGATTGTTGAGTTGGCACGCGACACCCGGGGCTTTCAATTCTATCTGACCGCCGAAGTCAAGATTCCGGGCGTGGACCACGACACTGCTGTGGCCATGGTTGACTTGGCCGAACGGCGCTGTCCCGTCGCAAAGTTGCTGGGAAGTAGCGACAACGTCACCGTCCAATTAGTTTCTGAATTTTCTCCCGCAACACCAGTCGAGAGCTAAACCAAAAAATGGGCCACACTCCCTGACATATCGTGAGGGTCGTGTGGTCCATTTTAAATTAGCGACGGGTCAACCGTCCCTTTAGCCGGTGCCACCACGTCTTGCGCTCGGTGCTTTCACCATAAACGTAAGATCGCGTGGACCGTGGCGACCGCTTGTCAGCGTGGTCATCATCCATGAAGACAATCTTGCGCCAGCGCTTGGCCTCTTCGTCACTCATGCGCTTTTTGCTCATTGACTTCAATCTCCTTTTACCCCTCACGCCTAATATGTGGGGGCTCTCAGTAGCCGTTAACTACTTTTTCATGCGGGTAACCTGACTAAAGTCCTGAATGAATTCCAGAATATCGTGTGCCCGTTCATTCCCATAGACATCAACCCAACCTTGAAACCGCTGATTGATGCGCTGACGAATCACACGCTCGGCTCGCTTACCAGCATCGGTTGCGATTAAGTACAACCGGCGACGATCATTTTCATCCGACTGTTGGCGCAAGTATCCCTGCTTCAACAACACCTTGATCTGTCGTGAAATGGCGCTCCGTGTCACCTGACGTTTACTGGCAATATCCATCAACGTCACGTCATGGTTCCGCGTAATCTCCCTTAGAATCAAGTATTGCTCGAAAGAAAGATGAAACTCCTTTGCTGGTTCCGAAACAAATTCATCCAAATACTTGAGTGAACTCATGTAGACGTCAATAAACGCGTCCAATAGAGACTGCTCCTGCTCAGCCATGATTACCCACCTACATTTCTCAAAATACGATTTTTATCTTAGCATTTACGCCCAGCAAATACCAGTTTTTTTCATCCAAATTAGCAGGTGGTCTGGACCAACCTATGCTAAAATAAAGGAGTAGCATTTGGGGGGAAAACTATGAATCAATCAATAAAAATTGGAACCGCTTTAAGCTTGTTACTCTTGCTGAGCGGCTGTGGTGCTTCAAACCAAAAGGCAGCCCAGTCGAGTAGCAGTCAGCACACTAGCCAAACGGCTAAAAAAATCAGCAACACCAATCGTTCACGCCGTCGCCAATCGAGTCACAGTCAGTCACAGGCTAAAACCGCGACATTTGCCAATTCACAATTCACCATCAATCAGGTGACTTACAAATTGACCGGTACTGAAGTGACGGCCAGCGCTACGGCGAACCGCAATTTATTCGTTATCTATTATACCGTATCTAACCAGCAAAGTAAGGCGATCGTGCCTGCCGATCTGTGGGAAAGTTCGGTGAGTGCCAAGCAAGACGGCAAAACGTTAGGCACGGGCAACCTGGCCTTCACGACGAACCAGACTAAAGACAACAACCTGTTAAATCACACCGTTATGCCGGTTAAAGCGGGTAAGTCAGTGACCGGTTTGGCCACATTTGAACCCAAGAATCTGGACCCCGTCACGGTGAGCTTCAAGGACACCAACGGTCAGCTTGTCCACACCAGCCACTACAATCTGAACGAGCATTAGTTAGCTTGTAGCGACGTTGGGCCCACGCTGATACAGGCCATCTCTGCCAACCGGCAAGGCGACCCGCCATAGCCATTAAGAACAATTGAAACTTCGACTTTATTTTGTATTCAGAAAGGAACCTTTTATGACGCGATTAATTGACCGGATTCACCAAGTAGAATTGGGCAACCTGGCACAATTCATCACTTTGTGTAACGACCTTGACCTGCCCTACTTCATGATGGGCGGCTCACTATTGGGAACCATTCGTCACCAGGGCTTCATTCCCTGGGATGACGACGTCGATGTTGGCCTGCTTCGCGCCGACTACGATCGTCTGTTGGCCGCAGCACCCGCATACTTAGCGGATACCCACTACTTCCTGCAGACACCGGCTAGCGACGAAAATTATGGTCTCAGCTATGCCAAACTCCTAGACCGCAACACTTACATTGAGGAGAAGAACAACGTGAACGCGGCACGCAAGGGAATTTTCATTGACATCTTCCCGCTGGATCGGATTCCCTTGGATACCAGCCTTCAGCGCGAACAGATGACCCGTTTCCAACTGCTCAACACGCGGATTCTCTTTCAACTGCGATACCACTTGGTCGATAATCCCCTGCGAAAACTGCAGAGTCCCTTGTCCACCGAGCAACTGGCCGACGTCAAGGTCTTAAAGGCCGAGCGCCAGGCACTGATGACCACGTACCAGAATGATCATACACTCCTGCAAGTCAAAAACTTAGCCTCTCAATACGGTTATAATCGCGAAGTCTTTACCGTTGCGGAAGTATCCGACCTAACGCCAATGCCATTCGAGCATCTGACGGTTCAGGTCCCCAAGATGTATGCTAGCATTTTAACGGGTATGTACGGTGACTACATGGCCCTACCACCGGAAAACCAGCGAACCGAAAAACACTTGGACAAAGTGATTATGGATAATCAGGTCTTTACGGAATGATGAGAAACCAACTAAGTCGCTTGGCGACAGCTAATCATCAGCCACTGGTCACGATTCATTTTTAATGCGGCGGTTTCACCTCGTCCGCATCCACCGCCGTCAACTAGCCAACCACTAACGGCAAACAATTTTAATAGAAAGTAGATGAAGTTTATGGCTGATAATTATTTTGGCGCAATGCTCATTAATGTTTCCAGTATGGAACTGTCAATCGTGAACCTGAAAACCGGTGCTCAGACCGAGCGGGTGAAGTCAAACGTCGCCATTGGGGAAAATATTTACAACCATGAAGAAATTGATTTTGAAACGGTCGCCGAGGCGGCTGAGGCCCTCCGTGGCTTCTTGCAAATTATCAAGGACTACGGCGTGACCAACTACAAGCTCTGGGGGTCGCAGGCACTGTCCACGGCACCTAACGCCGAGTTCATTCGGGACCAGATTTTTGTTCGAACTGGTCTAAGCATTAATTGGCTCTCCTTGGGGGAGGAGTCCTTCGTGCGTAACGAAGCCATCGCCTTGAAATTCGACGGTTACCATCACCTGGTTAAAAAACATGCCGCCATTATCGGGCTTAACTCTGGGAGTGCCACGTTGTCCTTTTTCGCTCACGACAACCTCGTTTCCTCCCACAACATGAAGTTAGGTCCCGTACGAATCAAAGAGGTCTTGCAAAGCCTGCGTGCCACGGCACCCAACCCCGTTGATGTCCTCGATGACTACATTAATAGTAAGGTTGATGACTTCTACCGTTTCTTACCTGAGCAACTACAGACCGCTAATAACCAAGTCATCTTGATTGGTGCGGCACCTTTGAATAACTACTTTATCCCGGAAGACGACATCAGCTATACCCTGCCGCTCAAACAATTCAATGAGTTCAGTCGCGAGGTGATTGGCGCTTCCGACCAATACCTGATGGAACGTCTTCATTTGACGGAAGAAAACGTCGAATTAGTCTTGCCCGAAGTCCTGCTGATTCAAAAACTCTTGACCGTGGTTCACGCGGACAAACTCCACCTGGTCAACCTGAACGTGCTCGACGGCTTAACCACCAACGAAGAGATCGCGGTCAGCAATCATACGTATCACTTCGAGAACCAGATTCTGGCCTCCGCCAACGATCTGGCTCAACGCTACCGGGTTGAACCCCATCACATGGAACTGGTTCGCCACTTTGCGCTGCACCTCTTTGATCAACTCAAGACCTTGCACCATCTCACCTCACGAGACCGGCTGCTCTTACAGATTGCCGCTATCGTTCACGATATTGGTGGGTTCATCGATACACATGAGCACTACCTCCACTCAGATTACGTGCTCAAACAATCCGAGATGCTGGGACTGTCCGCGGAAGAGACTCAGATCATCGCGGCCGTCTCCCGCTATCACAGCACGCGCACACCAGCCGAAGACATCACTCATTTTCGACAGTTGACGACTGAAAAGCGCTTGACCGTGGCCAAACTGGCAGCCATCCTGCGCCTGGCCGATGCCTTAGACGATGCTCATCAGCAAACCATTCAGCGGATCTCCGTCTCCGTGCGAACCAATAAGGTGGTCATTACCGCCTTTAGCGACGACGACCTTTCCTTGATTCGTTGGGCATTCAACTACAAAGCACAATTTTTCACCGACGTCTTCGGCCTGCAACCGGTGTTTAAACAAAGGAGGTTACACAAATGACAGTGAATTATCGAGACACGCAGTATTACACCAACCGAGAACTCAGCTGGTTGGATTTCAACGACCGCGTTTTGGAAGAAGCTCGTGACAAGGCCAATCCTTTGTTAGAACGGGTTCGGTTCCTCGGCATCACGCAGAGTAACGTTGATGAATTCTTCATGGTGCGGGTCGCCTCACTTTCCAAATTGGCAGCCGTGAACTATCCCAAGCCCGATGCTTCCGGCATGACGGCAGAAGATCAACTGCTCGGGGTTAACGCCAAGGCGCATGACCAAGTGGTGAAGCAGTATTCAACGCTCAACCGGATGCTCTTACCTTTACTGGCCAACCTCAACATTCACCTCAAGATCGTGAAGGAACTCTCCTCACAGCAGTTCCGCTTCATTCAGAAATACTTTAATGATGAAATTTCACCCGCACTGACACCCATGGCGGTCGACAGCTCGCGGCCATTTCCGTTTATCGGCAACAACACCCTGAATATCGCCCTGCGCCTATTCAAGGACGGTAACAAGAAGGACAAGCGTTTCGCGACGGTTCAGGTACCCGACATCTTCCCTCGAACGGTACGGTTACCGGGCGCTGAAAATGACTTCATTATGTTGGAAGACATTATCAAGGCCTTTATCGGCAACCTGTTCATCGGCTACGAAGTCAAGGAAGCCGCCAATTACCGGGTTATCCGGGACATGGACCTCGACGTGGCTGAAGAGGACACCTCCGACCTGTTGAAGGAAGTGGAACAACAGCTGAAGCGCCGGGAACATGGGGGCGCCGTACGGATGGAAGTCGAGGCCGGCATTTCTGATTCCCTGGAAAAGCGTCTGGCAACGTCCATCAAGATTGCGGACTATGCCGTCTACAACATCGGTGGTCCAATTGATCT
The DNA here is from genome assembly GCF_001434395.1 of Levilactobacillus hammesii DSM 16381. Classification (GTDB taxonomy): domain Bacteria; phylum Bacillota; class Bacilli; order Lactobacillales; family Lactobacillaceae; genus Levilactobacillus; species Levilactobacillus hammesii. Next base: position 205,678 of record NZ_AZFS01000046.1, on the reverse strand, counting down.
GACCTTCCTGAGCAAATGGGTCAAGCAAATCAGCAACCACAATGACCAACTTTATCCAGCTTTCACGGCGGCACAAACACCTGGTGTCACTGCCGAAGACGATATCTTCAAAACCATTCGGCACAGTGATGTCCTGGTTCACCACCCCTTCGATTCCTTCTCGGCGGTTACGGAGCTCATCCGGCAAGCCGCTTATGACGATGAGGTATTGGCCATTAAGATGACGTTGTACCGGGTCTCCGCCAACTCCCCCATCATCAAGTACCTGGGATCGGCGGCACAGAACGGGAAGCAAGTCACGGTGCTGGTCGAAGTTAAGGCGCGGTTTGACGAGGAAAACAACGTTCACTGGGCCCAACAACTGGAAAAAATGGGCTGTCACGTGATCTACGGTCTGATTGGGCTAAAGACGCACTGTAAGCTGACCTTGATTGTCCGGCGGGAACCCGACGGTATTCGGCGGTACATGCACATGGGAACCGGGAACTACAACGATGTGACCGCTCATTTCTACACCGACCTGGGCTTGATGACCACCAACACCGATATGGGAATCGACGCCTCCAACATCTTTAACATGTTATCCGGTTATTCCGAACCGCCTTACTTCCACCAGTTGCACATGTCCCCCGATGGCATTCGTGAATTCATCGTCAGCAAGATTGACCAGGAAATCACCAACGCCAAGGCGGGTCACCCCGCCTGGATCGAGATGAAGATGAACTCCCTCTCCGATTCCGACATGATTGCCAAGCTGTATGAAGCCTCTCACGCCGGTGTTCACATCAAGCTACTCGTTCGGGGGATCTGCTGCCTCAACGTGGGCATCCCCGATATCAGCGAAAATATCGAAGTTCATTCGATTGTCGGCCGTTTTCTGGAACACAGCCGGATCTACGGCTTCGCCAATAATGGCGATCCCCTGATCTACCTGTCCAGTGCCGACCTGATGACACGGAACCTGAACCGCCGGGTGGAATTGCTCTTCCCAATCCTACAGGCCAACCTCCGGCAACGGGTCTTTGACATTTTTGCCACGCTCTGGCATGATAACGTCAAGACACGGGTCCTTCTCCCAGATCGGACCTTCACCCGCGTGGATCGGCGCGGTCTCGATCCATTGGACGCGCAGTCGACCTTCATGCAAGAGGCGACCAATAAACGGCAACGCGGCGAGGATAACCCCCTCGACGCCGCCAATGCGCCGCGCCAATTCAAACCGATGCTTAGTCCCAAGAATCAACCAAAATCCCCCATTGATCGGAGTCCTCAGTAATGGAAAACTTAGTCGTTATCGACTTAGGTTCAAACTCAGTGCGTATGACTATCAGCGAAATTGACGGTGCTGGTAACCATAAGACCATCGAGCAAGTTAAACGCTACGTACGTCTTTCAGAAAACATGGGTGAAGAACAAGTTCTCCAGCCCGAATCAATTGCCCGTACCCTCACCGCACTGGGTGAGTTTAAAAAGATTTACAGTCAGCTCGACAATCCTGATATCCAAGCGGTAGCAACGGCCGCCGTTCGTCAGGCCAGCAATCAGAAGCAATTTCTGAAGTTGGTTAAGGACAAGCTTGGGCTAACCTTTAATGTCATCTCGGGTGCGACTGAGGCGCGGTATGACTACCTGGGTGTGGTCAACACCCTGCCCATCGTGAATGGCCTTTTGGTCGATACCGGTGGCGCCTCATCCGAGTTAATTCTGGTGCAGAACCAGCAGATGAAACAAGTCGTCTCAATTCCCCTGGGTTCCGTGACCCTGTCACAGAGCTACCTGGAAAGTGATGTGGTCAAGGCCGACTCCCTCTTCGCCGCAATGACCTTCGTCAACAGCGTCTTCAACGACGTCTGGTGGCTCCGAGAAGCGACCAACCTGCCTATCATTGGCCTAGGTGGTGCCAACCGGACACTAGCCAAGATTAATCGGCGGAAGAAGAACTTCCTGAACTTTGAGGATGTTCACGGCTACAAGCTCTCTGCCGAAGACGTCTACGCCACCTTAGTCCAACTGCTGGGCCTTGATCTGGCGGGACGCAAAAAGGTCCCTGGATTGTCCAAGGACCGGGCTGACATCATCATCGGCGGGCTCATCCCCGTCACACTGTTGATGCGACTTCTCGATTCCCAACAAATCACCTTCTCTAACGCCGGCTTGCGGGATGGTATCCTGTTTAACCGGATTAATGAGATTAAGAACGGCGTGGAATAAGCCACAATAACCCAACTAGGTGTTAAAAAAATCGCCAAAATATCCCCCAAGACTGATCGATGTCTTGGGGGATATTTTCTATCTAGATAAACAACCGGTTGAAAGAAAGCATATCTGTACTTGATAAGTATTCGCACCGCTAAATTCATCTAAATTGTACGCACTACGGCTGCCAGGGATTCCGCCTGCTGTGGGGACGCTTCAGACTGGAAAAACACCAGTCTTCTCGCTCGATTTGGAGTCACGAAGAACC
>NZ_AZFS01000046.1:176913-203204 GCF_001434395.1 Levilactobacillus hammesii DSM 16381 | reverse complement strand
TGTCTCCAAAGTCGCCCGTGCTGTAAACTGGCTGAAAAAACGCCAGTTAACACCACCTTCACGGCTGGGGCCATCCCTGGCCTCCTCCGGCTCTGATTGCGTTTTATCATGACGATAGTTGTAAGTTACGACTACCTGACATTTCGGGGGTCAACTAATCACGACTGTTACAGTCATGATCACAGTCAACTCAGAACACTGTGTAAGCCGTGAGGTCGGCAGATATGGGCTCAGGCGCGTCGTTCTACTTAGTCAGTAAGTGAACTCCTTACTGGCTTAGTAGAAAACCAAGCTTGTAGACTCGTGATTTTCGAGGCTTCAAGTTGTGTTCGCACCGTTCCAGTCCCATATCTGCCGACCGGTAAGGCGAAGGGACCACTAGGTTGCCTAGTTTTAGGCCGACTATTATTCCCAGAATAGATATACCTGGTACTTTAAAACTTTCTTTCGTAAAATCATTAAAAATGATGAGACTAAATGTCTATTCTTTTCGTTAGTATTAGTAACGGGACATTTTGCAGCTGCCCCGCTCAATCCATCACTGGCACCTGCACGATATACGGTCCCAATCGCGGCACATCCACGATCTCGATCGGTGTTTCAAAGGTTTGGGCCAACAGATCCGCCCGACGAAGCTGTGCCGGTGTACCGGTCGCTACCAGCTTTCCCGCCTGCAGCAACCACAACCAGTCGCTCACCGTAAAGGCCTGATTGATGTCATGTAGTACCTGAATGACCGTCATGCCGCCCGTTGCTAACTGCCGCAGTTGCGCCATCAGCGTTTGCTGGTAATGGACATCTAGGTACGTGGTCGGTTCATCCAGCAATAGAACTTGGGGCGCTTGGGCCAACGCCATGGCCAACCACACCCGCTGTTGCTGACCACCCGACAGGTTCTGCAAGTGTTCTCCCGCCAGCGCCGTCAGTTGCGTTTGCGCCAAGTAGGGGCTGATCTCCGTGTCCGGCACGGTCGCAAACAGCCCATGATACGGCAATCGCCCCATCTTGACCGTTTCAGCGACCGTCAGATCATCGTAAACCTCGTGTTGTTGGCTCACCACCGCGATTCGCTGAGCGACCTGCTTGGCCGTAAAATCCGCCAGTGGTCGTTGCGCTAACGTCATCGTTCCCCGATCAGCAACCAGTTGTCGTGACAGTAGCTTGAGTAAGGTGGATTTCCCGGCACCATTGGGACCAATGATCGTGGTAATTTTGCCGGTCGGAAAGGTTCCTGAGAGGTCAACTAGCCCCGTTGTCTGTCCCGGATACCGGTAGCTAATGTGCTGTAAGTCCATGAAAGCCTCGCCCCCGTTGCAAAAGAATAATCACGAATGGTCCCCCAATCACGGCCATCATGGTCGCTGCCGAAATCTCGCTGGGAACTATCACCGTCCGACCTAGCGTATCCGCCGCCAGCATCAGCCAAGCCCCCGCTAGCATTGAAAATGGCAACAACGTTTGGTAGTCGTGGCCGACCAGTCGGCGCGCCAGATTGGGAATCACAATCCCGACAAAGGGAATCGCCCCGACAGTTGCTGTCACGCTGACCGCCAGATACATCCCCAGCAAAAGCAGCGCCCACCGTATCGTTCTGACGGGCACACCAATCGTCTGTAAGGCCGTATCGGCCAGCTTAAGGTAATTGGCCCAGGGAGACAGCAACAACGCGACTAGCAGCCCCGTCAGCCCCAAAATCAATAGGCCTAACGTGTCCGACCAGGTGACGGCGTTAAACGTGCTCGCCATGACCTGCGTCGCCTGTCCACTGCTCACCAACCGCGACAGCCCGACGAACGTCGCATCGAGGGCCACCCCCACGATAATGAGCCGGTACGGATCGCGCAGGGCTGTGCCACTGGTCAGAATCGCCAGGGCCACGATGCCCCCAACTAAGGCCAGTAACCAGTTATGGCCCGGCAACCAGGGCAGCAGCACTGCCCCACCGAGTTTGAAAAAGTCAGCCGCCGAACTGATCCCGAGGATGCTGGGATCGGCAATGGGGTTTCGAAAAACGGCTTGAAATAAGGCCCCCGCCACCGCTAAGCACCCGCCACAAATGAGACTACTGATAATCCGCGGCAGCCGCAGATTGAAGATGGTCACGTAGTCGCGGCTTGCCGGCTGGCTCAGAATTTGAAACAGCCGCTGAGGGCCAATCCAAGTGGTGCCAACCATGAGCGCGACGACCATCGTGCCCACTAACAACAATAGAATGCCAGCGTACCACCAGCCCACGCGTTTGGTCATGCCGCGGCCCCCTTCTTGGGATACAACCAGTGACTGACCTGATCCAGCGCCGTGGTGACCCGCATGTTCGCCGTCGCGTCAAAGATGGGCTCCTGCAGGTCATAGACTCGGTGGTGCTTCACGGCGTCCGTGGTGGCCCACATGGCATTGTCCTTAAACTCCTGATTAAACTGGCTCGTCACCATCTTGGGCATGGCGTGTTCCAATCGGAGAATGACCTGGGGATTGGCCTTTTGAATCGCTTCATCATTGGGCTGCATGTACTCCTGGGTCTTACTGGTAAAGACATTGGTGCCCCCGGCTAAACGCACCAGATCCCCCACGTAGGCACGATTGGTCGCAACCATATAGTTGGCACCCGGTAGGCCCATGATGACCAGTACCCGAGGCGCGGTCTGATGCTGCGCACGGTCACGGGCCACCTTTTTCGCTGTCTGAATGTGACGCACCTGTTTAGCGGCCGCCGACTGCCGGTGGTACCGATTGCCTAGTTGCGTCAGCGTTTGTTCCAGATGGGCCACACTCGTCAGATCCAAGAAGTGCGGTGTCACGTGTTGCGCCTTAAACGCCTTCCCAAATTGATCACGTAAAGTCGTGACCGAATACACAGCGGTCGGCTTCAGTGCCGTAATCTTTTCCACACTGGGATTCATTGGATTGCCCACCTTGGCAACATGCTGATAGCGCTGCGGAAGCGTGTTGGCCGTCGTCGGAACGCCCACCAGCGTCAGATTGAGTTTATCGGCAATCTGAACCACGGCATACGTTGTGGCCACAATCCTTGGCTGACGACGCTTCTGCTGGTGCTGTTGCCAAGCAAAGCCACCGCCAATAATGCCCACGATCAACAGAACGGTGAGCGACCATAGCCCAATTTTCCTTGGATTTTGCATCTGCCAGACCTCCTAATGTCTCCCGAAGTACCACCAACTGCCACCACCCACGAGGATCAGGATGGCGACAACACCACCAGTCAGTGCGCCCCAATGGGTCTTTTGCTGGGGCACTTGATCGGAGTCACTCGCTGACTGTGCGGCACTGTCCGCCTTAGCCGTCGACTGGCTGGCAGGAGCTGACTGACTGCTGGTGCTGGCCACCGCTGATGATGACTTTGACCGAGCCCGTTTGTTCACACGACTAGACTGTGATGCTGATGATGACGCCTTGGAACTGGCAGTTGCTGGTTCCGTTGCCGCACGGGTGGTTCGACGTGCAGTCGTCGTTGGCGTGGCGGTCTTGCCCAGAGCTGGCAGGTCGCCCGTCTTGAACCGAAAACTAATCTTGTGCTTCGCCTTATAGACATCCGGCACATTGATGGCGAGTTTCGCATTAATCGTACGTTTCAGATTCGTCGTTGTGAAGCTGTAGTAAACGTGTGAATTGCCCGCACTGTCCTTAACCTTGCGGACATTCTCCGGTGCGTGACCATCCACCGAAAGCACCCGAACCGGCCAACTCGTTAACTTTTTAGCCGTTTTCAAATCCATCGTGACCACGTAAGCCTGATTTTTGACGGTCACGGTCGCCGGATGGACAAAGTAGCCACTGGCCATAGAGGTCTGGTTAGTCCCATATTTTAGCGCGGAATAGTCGATGGACTGCGCATGACCCACCACGGGTAACAGAAGTGCTAACACCCCCACAAACAGGGCCAGCCCCCCTTTAATTCGCTTTATGTTGGTCATATCGTTTCGCCCCCCATAAGATACCGCCGGCCCCCATCAGGCCTAACAGTCCCCAACCTAACAGGGTATTGGGCGCTTCATGTGTTGCCGGTAACGTCCGTTTGGCAGCAAGGGTACTGCCCGTTGTCGACCGCGCGGGAGCACTGGTGCGCGTTGCTTGTTTATTCGTCGTCTTAGGTAAGGCGGCGACTGCTGCAGCTGTTGCCTTATCCGCAGAACCACTCGCCGCAAACCGGAAACGTACCGGGAAGGTCTCGCTAATGTTCATCGCCGGAACCGTGACGTGAATCTGACCCGGAATTAGCTTGGCCGTTAAACTACTGGTGCTCTTGATTGGGAACCAGTAGGTCATGGTGTAAGCCTTCGCGGTCTGACCATACGTCACCCGGCTGCTTGGAACCGCCACACCATCCATCGTCTTGGGAACCACGGCCTTCGCACCTAATTTCAGTGATTTGGCATAGCTCACGGTCAACGTCACCCGGTAACCCTGACTAGTGGGGGTCACCTTAGCCGTATGCGTATAGTATTGATTGGCATCAGAGGGCGTCATCGCCGTGGCCTTCAAGACCTGATACTTCCAATACTGTGTCGTTGGCGTCGTCTTGCTGGTTTTAGCCGTAGGTGTGGCCGTCTTCGTCTTAGCCGCAGTGTCAGTCGTGGCCTTGGGCACAACCGTCTGGCTAGAACTGGCCTTAGCCGTTAATGCCGTGGCCTGACTGATCAAATCAGCCGTGGCGGTGCTGTCACTGTCCCGTTCGGCCTTCGCCCACGTCAAAACTAAGCGCGCCGATTCCTGCATCTTTCCCATCGGTGTCGTCAAATTAAAGGTCGCGGGTACCGGACTGGTTAAGGCCGTTAACCCAACCTGATAAATTGCCTGACCATTGACGGTTTTGACCAACGTGGCCTTTTGACCGTCCACCGTCATCCCCTTGATATACTGGGCCCCGTTACTAGTCAAAAGCACTGTGGCGTGATTGTCCTTAACACGTACAGCCGCATGATCGCCAAAAAATTGATTTGCCGAGGACGTGGCCGAACTATCCGCCTTGATGATCTTGGCCGGCACCACATAAATCCCATCGTCTAACGTCGTGGTGGCAGCATCCGCACACTGCACGCCACCTTGCAGAACCAAGACGGTCAAAAAGCTTACCGCCATTATCCCAATTATATGTAAAAACCTTCGCCATTTTTGCATGGCACACTCACCCCATTCAATTATTCAAACCGCCTGTTTTCACGATTTATGTACTCGCTTTCATTTTACCAAACCCCTTCAGACACAACAAACTTATCGCCCCAAACGATTAAAGTATTGGCTAATCGATCGATAAACAAAAGATCACCGTCACAATGACGGTGATCTTAAACAGTCACGGCTTATTTCGCAACGGTGATCGTCTTCGTCACGGTCTTGTAGCCCGCTTTAGTCGCTGTAACTTTGAGCTTCCAGCTCTTCTTGACTGCCTTTTTCAGCTTAACGGTGTACGCCGTCTTCTTGGCCGTCGTCTTACCTAACGTCGTGGTCCCATGCTTAACCGTCACCTTGGCACCCTTGGTGGTTGTCCCGACAACCTTCTTGGCCTTAGCCTTAACGCCCTTGGTGCTCAGCTTAACCTTCGTTGTCGCCACTAAGGTACTGGTCTTAAACTTAAGCGTGGCGGCTTCATTCATGGTCACGGTCTTCCCGTTCATCGGCACAGCCAGGCTAAAGCCTAACGTGTGACTGGCCTTCAGGTTAACGTTGCTGAAGGTGTAAGTGTTGCCAGAGGCCTTCTTCGTCACGGTCGCCTTTTGTCCATTCAAGGTCATAGCTTGAATAAATGGGTTGCCGGCCTTGGTTACGGTTAAGGTCACCGTGGCCTTCTTGTTCTTAACGGTTACCGCCGCCTTACCTGTCAAGTAACGTGCGGCCTCAGAAGGCGTCGTTGTGCCACTCTTAGTGATGGCATACTTAACGCTGTACTTTCCATTCGCTAACTTCGCCGCATTCAATGAAGCCGCCTGAGCCGTGGGCGTCGTCCCCAGCTGGACCGCTGGAAGTGCCGCACCAACACTGGTCAACATCAATAAAGCACTAAACACCGTCAAAGACTTTTTCACAATAAGTCCCTCCCAAAATATGTAAACTTTTCTTTTTATGAATCCGATTACATAGTAGCATGATTCAAGGTTCAGCTCCACCATTAAGACTCCATAAACGCCGCCACAATAGGCTTATCGGGCGATTAATGACTGGCAGATTTCCAGCTAAATTGACAGCGACTAATTTCTTATTTTTCTTCCTAAAGTTCCCTCAAGGCCGTCCCCACTACGCTTATCCCCCACCATCATCACGTGCGCTAACTGACGACAAGGGAAACTACTGTTTTCATTTATCAGTCAATAAATGAAACTGAAACTAACAAAAAAAGTTTAACCGGTCACTTAACTTTCCGATCAAACTCTTTATTTTTAGCCAATATGATTTTCGTGCAAAATGGCCGTAACTTCAGCCTGCATATCCGCCGGCTTTTCCCATTCCTGAAAGGTCTTAAAGTCTTCAGTCGGCATGTCATAGTGTTCATTCACATAGTCTTCATAGGCTTGAACGTGCGGGGTGTGGGCAATGTTTAACTGCAAAATCCGCACCTGCTTAATCAGCCCACGCTCCACGGCCAGTTCGGCCCGTCCGTTTTGAACCATATCACTGATTTCCATGTACTTGCTACCATCTAACCGGGTAATTTCTTCAATTAGGGTAAACGTTTCATGACTTTTCATCAATTCTCACCTTTCACTTTCAATCCACTCATGTGGCCACACGGACTGGTTGCGCTGACTGCCTAGCTCGGCAGAAACCGATCCCAGTTACCGTGCGCCGTACCGCTCTCAATTATACAAGGTTTTAGACAAAAACAAAACCACTACCAGGGAATGGTAGTGGTCGGCATAAGAGAGAAAGAGAATTGATTAGAAGGTAATTATTAATACCTTACGAGTTATAATATACCGTTCTTTGTAAGCGCTGTCAACGCTTTTTACAAAATAATTGTTAGTTTTGATGATTATTTGGCCTCATAACGATGTCCCCTAATCACTTAAAGGCTGCTGTAGCAACGTTTTCGGCCGACTAGGCACAGCTAAAAATTATTTAACAATTATTTTTAACTTTGTGTAATCGTTTTCGTTCAGAGCGTTTTTTCATGAATTGAGCGCTCATTCCTGATGAACGCTCTGGGCGTTAGACCAAATTGTTTCTTAAATTCTCGGCCAAAGTGACTTGTATCGGCGTAGGCCAAACGTTCAGCCACTTGTTTGACCTGCATCTTGGGCTGGCGTAATAACTTTTGGGCAACTTCGAGCTTCAGCGTCATGAGATACCGTTGCGGCGATTGTCCATAGTACTTTTTAAATAAGTCCAACGCATAACTCTGACTAATATTGTAACGACTCACTACGGCAGCAATAGAAATGTGGTTGGGATGATCCCCATAGTAAACCTGATGATCCACCTGTTGTTTCAAATCTTGGGCCATTTTGGTACACAGCAGGAATTGGTCCGGATTAGTCTCATCAAAGCTAAACTGACCTTGTGTCTTCACAGCGTCCAGCAGAATCATAATCAGATTAATCGTATTCATCTCAATATTGAGTTTATCCGTCAACCCATACTTAGTTGAAAATAGCGTAATCAGCCGCGCCGTACACCGCTTCAAATCCGCATACACGGGCCAATCCGCACGAATGATTTGATTGGCATAACCGCGAGTCAACATGTACTTGAAGGACGGGTCATCCAGGTTAAAGTGAATGGCAAAGTAGGTTAGCGGCTGGGCGCCCACCACAAAATTATTGTGTCGAATCCCCGCCGGAATAATGATGAATTCCCCGACGCGCGTCACCAGTTCGCCAATCTCAGAGGTCGTCCGTTGCGTCCCCGCCATGATATACATCAATTCAAAGGCTAAATGAGCCTCCGGTTTCCAATGCCAGCCCGGCTGAACAGTCTCCATATGACCACCAAAGAGCGTAAATTGCGTGTTAATCAAAGGTAGTCGTTTCATCAGGCAATCCGGCCTCCTACTTTAAGAACTCACGGAGCGTCTCGACAATCAACTGATGATCCTCCCCCGAAGCAAGCCCCGAGACGGCGATACTCCCAATCAGCCCGGTTCCCCTGAGCACGACCGGGAAGCCACCACCCGCCGCGGCATAGTCATGACCATCCAATGCCGCGGCCTCTTCTAGGGTCTGTCCGCGTGCGGTCATTTCCAACTGCTTCCGTAGGCTACTGGTCCCATACTCGTAGACCGTGTTAATCTTCCGCTGTAACCATTTGTCATTATCAATGGCAGTGCCCGGCATGGCCGCATGAAAGAGCTGCTGCCGGTTACGGGTAATATCAATGGTCACTGCCGCGTTCTGAGCTTGCGCACGAGCCACGAGTTGTGCCCCCAGTTGAAGCGCTGTGGTATTACTAAACTGCGAAAATTGTAAGGCCGCTTCGTCCGCCTGGACTTCGGCCATCACGGGCATCTTCATGAGTGACGCCCCACGAGTTGGAACGAATCCGGCGTGTACTGCATAAACTCAATTTGATTGCCATCGGGATCGGCTGACCAAAGCTGGTAGGACTTGTCCGGGCCGAACTTGATTTCACTATTGACCGGAAGCCCTTTGGCCTGTAATTCTCGCTTAGTCGCCTGAATATTGGGAACTTCCAGACTGAGATGCAGGTAACCACAGAGATCATACCCGTGAGTGGCCTTGGGAAGATTATCGTTATCGTAAAAAAGCTCCAGAAACTGTCCCGGTTGGATCTCCAAATACTTGATCCACGGTCGCCCCTGATCGTCCGGCAACTCAAATTTATCGGTGAAACCCAGGCCGTTGCAGTAGAAGTCCACGGCTGCCGCCATATCTGTTACCTTAAATGAAGCGTGCGCAATCCGATTAATGTCCATTCTAATAACTTCCTTTCTAAAAGGCTAAGGCGCTTTCCTCAGTGGGACCCCAAAAGCCATTATCCAAGTATCCCGTAGGCAAGGGCGTAGGCCGATCAAACGTTGACTGCAGCTGATAAATGCTCCCCGTCTCGGCGCTTTGATACATGCCGTGAATCAGCTCGAAAACGTGATACGCCATTTCCATGCTAGCGCGATGTGGCCGCTGCTGTTGAATAGCCCAGGCCATATCTGCCACGCCCAGTCCCCGCGAATTTTCTAAGAAGCCGTGAGTAAAGGGAAACTTAACGGGATCATTCAACTGTTTCGTCAGGTAGTTCGGTGAATCAAAGTTGTTCGGGTCGCCCATCTTGAGGATGCCGGCCGAGCCAAATAGGGTCATCTGGGGGTCTTCGTTTAGAATATTCTCCGAATTGAAGTGCACCGTTGCCAACACGCCATTCTGATAAGCCATCGTCGCCGTTAAGATGTTGTCATCGGCCACCGTTGACTTCTCGCCAAACCACGGCTTGTCCGTACGCTGCCCCACGCGCTCGGGTTGATAGCGGCGACCAAAGGCACTGACCTGCTTAGCTGGTCCCAAAATGCTGGCCAACGCCGTCAGATAATAACAGCCCGTGTCAAATGGCAGCGTCCCACCCCGTTGATTCATGTGGGGGAAAATATCCGCATAGACGCGAAAGTTCCGATTGAGCGAAACCACCACCGATAAGGGGTCGCCAATGAGGGCATGGTCCACGATGTACCGGGCCGTTTGAATCCCCCCGCCGAGGAAGGTGTCGGGGGCAACGCCGAGGCGCAAGTTCTTAGCCTTAGCTAAAGCGCATAACTCTTGTCCTTCGGCGAGTTCCACGGCCATCATTTTCTCGGAAAAGACGTGCTTACCGTGCATCAATGCCTGCTTAATGATGCTGTAATGAGCCTTAGGCGTCGTCAGGTTCACGATCAACTGAATATCCGGATCCGCTAGTATGGCGTCGTAACTCATGGCCTTGATGTGGTATTTCGCCGCTTTAGCCCGCATCTTCTCCGGATTACGGTCGTTGCAAGCCACCACATGCGTGATCGTAAACTTATCCTGCAATGACTGTAGGTAAATATCGCTAATCACACCGCACCCCACAACGGCAACGTTAATCTGTGCAATAGCCATTTGATCCCACCTCTCATTAATTCCTATCATCATTATGTAACCGGTTACAATTAGAATGATAACAACTTTTTCCAAATTAAACAGGGGGTAATTCAGATAAAAGTAGCCCAAATTCGCACTGTTGGGGTGAACTCACGGATGCGGTTGGTAGATTGGCTCAGTTCATGAGTCCCTCACTCGCCATGACACTTCGGAAACTGGCGGCCTCCGAAACGCGTTCCGCTAGCCAGATCCCTGCGCTTAACCCCATTAAGCACCGGCTCGCGATCGTTAATGGTTAGACTGGCTCAGTTCATGAGTTTTTCTCTCGCCATGACACTTCGGAAACTGGCGGCTTGCGAAACGCGTTCCGCAAGGCAGATTCTTCCGCTTAGACAAATAAGAGACTCCTGCCCGGCATAGCCGAACAGAAGCCTCTTATTTCCCTAATGCTCAGAATCTAAGCGCCTTGCTTCACGCTCTTACAAAAAAAACACCACCGTCTCCGGTAGTGTTCGCCATTTAGTCTTCACCAAATGAGAGATAAACCTCTATTCAATTCATTGGGAAATTAAATAAAGGGGTAAATAAATGGTAAGTTAAAGATACCACGCAAAATGATAAAAATCTATCCATTTTATCATAGTTTTCTAATTTTTATTTAACGCTCTGCGTCTCACTCGTATCGTGGAGTACCGTCTCAGGGTGAATCAGGTTACTTGGATGTTGGATAACATCCCCCACCGAGTGACCAGAAACGTTGGTTAAACAGGTCAGAACAAAGATGATCCCCACGGCTAACGTCAAGAGACGCGTGCCCCAGCCCATCTTCTCACTGATCACGGACCCGTAGAAGTCCTTCTTAACCTGTGCTGCCATATTGGTGGCATTTGGTTCTGCCGCTTGGCGTTCTTCAGTCACCTGCTTTTGGTAGGCATCGATGTCGAAGGCCTTTTGGTTTTCCTTCATTTGACGTTGGAAATGCTTCTTTTCCTTCTTCGTCTGGCCCTTGAACCACTTGGTGAATTCACGGTAATGCTTAACAACATCCGCCGTGGCACCCAGTTCCTTCAACGTGCCATAGTGAATCCACGCGACCCGGTCACACAGAATTTCAATCTGCTTCAAAGAGTGACTGACAAAGACGATGGTCTTGCCTTCGTCCTTAAATTCCGCAATCTTGTCCACACACTTCTGGTAGAAGGTATCATCCCCAACAGACAAAGCTTCATCAATGATCAAGATGTCTGGATTAACGTGAACGGCAATGGAGAACCCTAGCCGTGACTTCATCCCTGAAGAGTAACTCTTAACGGGTTGGTATAAGAAATCCCCAATATCCGCGAATCCCACGATATCATCCATCAACGCATCAATTTCAGGATTGGTCAATCCTTGCATCAATGCCTTTAACCGAATGTTTTCCAATCCGGTCAGATTGCCCCGCAAACCAGCACCAATCGCAATGATTGACGTGTCGCCACGCACATCCACAATTCCTGTCGTTTGGGGAATAATGCCGGAAATGATGTTGGACAACGTGGATTTACCCGAACCGTTGACCCCGATCAATCCCAACGTTTCACCGGACTTAACCTCCAGTGAGATTCCCATCAGTGACCAGAAATGCGGCACTTTTGTGTTACTCAGAGAGAAGAATGACCGTAATTTTTCGGATTGACTCTTGTAGAGGTCATATTCCTTCGTCACATTTTGGACCTTAATTTTATATGAATTATCCATGAATTAAACTTCCTAACTCAGTTATTAACGTTTCCTAGTAAGGCTCACTCGTCATCCATGAGCTCAGTCTTGTGTATTATACCAAAAAAAGCGTATCTGTGGGTAATTTCTCGTTAGCCTTAGAGATTTCTTTAGTCCCCTCATCAGGACAACCGGCGCCAAGCCACTAAAAAAAGCCGCAGTCACCCGCAGCTTCTTCCTATTGCTACTGTAATGCTCGCGCATCGACCCAGTATTTGGTCTTATTACCGTTAAATTGAATCCGATACCAAGTCGTCTTATAAGCCGTCTTGGTGCCCTTCAAACTGACGGTCACCTTGGTGCCTTTTTTACTACCGCTGGGCCACTTCAACGTTTTTTGATCGAAGTGCGTCTTTTTAACGTGATTATAAACGTGATATTTACTGAAATTCTTGGCTAATTTCTTAGTGCCACTGGCTGCCGTGTAGACCACATAGTCATACTGTGGGCTCGCTGCGGCTTCCGTTGAGGCAATCCAATACTTCTTGGTGCCAATCTTGATGCGGTACCAAGTCGTCTTGTAGCCGTCTTGGGTCTTGACCGCTTGGTTATCGGCCGCATACGTCTTAGCCGTCAACTTTTTGAGTGAGCCCATGGACTTTGCCAAATAAGGCGAATTGAAGACGTGATTGTAATAACTTCCCGTCATCCCACTGTTCACTTTAACCGTCGCCGTGCCACTCGTGTACTTCACCGTTGGTAGCGTCAAGCCGTCCGTGTACAACCAATACTTCTTAGCCGTGCTCTTACTGGAGAAACGGATACGATACCACGTGGTCTTCTTACCGGACTTGGGATCGGTCTTAACCGCCCGCATATCCAAATAAACCTGTTGCCCCGTGTAATCGCTCAGCTTTCCCCAGGACGTCTTCGTAATATTGGCCCGCGTATTTTTAACGTGGTTGTACAACGCGTAACTGGTATGTTTGCTGCTCAGTCGAGCCGTCTGATTGCCACTGGCCCCATAGTACTTCGCCTTGGCATACGTTACCGTTGGCTTGGTGGTACTGGCGCCCGAATCAGCTGAACTGCCTGAACCGCTGCCATCCAACAAAGTGTCGAGACTGTACTGCTTAATCACCGAAATCAGGCTCGTGCCGTAGGTTGGTGAGGTTGCATAGACCCCCGTCAGCGAATTAGCCGCTGCGCTGTAGGTCGCCGCATTCTCACGCCAAGCTCCACTGTAAATGGTAGGGTTGTAGGCTGTCCCATTTCGTAATAACTGGGCATTATCTGTCATTGAAGCCTTAGCATTCGGATATTTCCGGAAGTTAGCCGTGGTGTAGTAGAGCTGGCCATCTGAATTGTACTCGGCCGTCTTCATCGCCACTGATTGCCCATTGTAACTACCCTTGATGCCAAAGTAGTTATTGGCCTGCGTCGTTAGCGCACTGGTTCCCCAGCCACTCTCTAACGCCGCCTGAGCCATCATGACGGATGGGTAGAGTTTGTATTGGTTAGCTACAGACACTACCGGACTCTTCAATTGGGTGATAAACCCTTGGGGATCCGTGGTCGCCGCATGACCAACGCCCCCAATGCTACCTAGGCTTACACCCACCACGAGTGTCGCCAGGAGCCACTTCTTCGTTCGCTTCATCTTACCAATTTCCCCCTTAAAATCGCTTCCAAGTTAAGAATACCATAATTTGGCGAAGTGCTTAAAGAAAAATTAGTAAGAATTGTCGGGATTGCTAAAGTTGATTAGTCCAATTGACTAGCAGCCGCTTCGTCCAAGATGACGTGAACGTTGGGATGCGTCTGCAAATAACTAGCCGGTACATCTGGCGTAACGGGGCCCTGAATCATGGCCGCAACCGCCGCTGCCTTAGCTTCACCGTATGCGACAATGAGAATTTCTTTTGCCTTTAAGATGGACCCAATTCCCATAGAGTAAGCATAACGTGGAACCTCATTTGCATCATCGAAGAACCGTGCATTGGCGGCAATCGTTGATTCTGTCAAGGTAACCTTGTGGGTCGTTGATTCCGGATCAGTACCAGGTTCATTAAACCCAATGTGACCATTCTGACCCAAGCCTAAGAGTTGTAAGTCAATCGGGTTGTCCGCGATAATTTGATCGTATTGGCTCGTTGCCGCTGCGGCGTCCAGATTCGATCCATCTGGCACGTAAGACTTAGCAAACGGCTTTTGGTTAAATAAATGATGTTGCATGAAGTAATGGTAGCTTTGCGGATGATCCGCATTCAACCCCACGTATTCGTCAAGATTGACGGACGTTAACTGGCTGAAGTCCAAATCACTCGCAACGAGTTGTTCATAAATCGTGACGGGCGTACTCCCAGTAGCTAAGCCTAATACCTTGGCCCCCTGGTTGATGGCTTGTTGGAAAATCTTAAATCCGGCCTGACCCCCGGCCTGCTTGTCACTGACGATTTGGACGTTCATATTCGTTAATTGCTTCATTTCATTCAGTCTCCCTCTCTTAATGGTATAGCCCAATTATAAATGCTCTATACCAATTTTTCAAGTAAACAGCTCACTTTTTTCGATTTTTTTGAAAGAATCCCGCCCTTTGTAACATTTAAGTGTTCCCTTAACCGCTTTGACCTTAGATAATTGAACCTCAAATTCGTCCACTCAGCCAACAAAAAAGGATGCCCACTGTCCTGAACAGTGACCACCCTATTTCCGACGAATCCCCCGCCGGTTGGCGCTTAACGCATTCTGTTGCTTCTTAAATTTATCAAACGTTGCGTCCCGTTGCTTTTGGTTTTTATGAGTATCGACTCGTTTCGTATACTTCATCAACATTCACCTCACTTTTTCAAAGTTTTCATGAATGTACTATACAACGAAAGCTTGCGATACGCAAGGAAAAGACTTTTCAGCTAAAAAAGAAGCCACTCCAAATGCGAGCAGCTTCCTTAGTAAAGTCATTATTTAATTGCGGCTATTCAACCGTGACACTCTTAGCCAGGTTACGTGGCTTGTCGACATCCAGGCCCTTGTTCAGGCTGGTGTAGTAAGCCAATAATTGGGCAGGTACGACACTCAAGAGTGGCATCAACATCTCGTCAACGTCAGGCAAGATCAGGTCGTCGCCTTCAATCGCCAGGCTTTCCCGGACAATCGTCAAGGTCTTCGCGCCCCGAGCCATTGTTTCCTGCAGGTTACTCCGAGTCAGGCCAGCCGTCTTAGCCTGCGTGATGAAGCCAATAACCGGCGTATCCTTTTCAATCAAGGCAATCGTCCCGTGCTTCAGTTCACCGGAAGCAAAGCCTTCAGCTTGAACGTAGGAGATTTCCTTTAACTTCAGGGCGGCTTCTAGAGAAACCGCGTGGTCAATTCCCCGACCAATGTAGAAGGCCCGGTTAGATTGCATCAGGTAGTCGTTGGCCATCTTCTCCAACTTGTCCTTTTCATCAACAATGGCCTGCATCCCGGTTGCAACCAAGCCTAATTGTTGGCGAATATTGAAGTCCTGCGCCACGATTTGGCCAGTCGCTTCACCGAGTGCCTTAGCCAAGATGGCTTCCAACGCGATTTGCGCCGTGTAAGCCTTAGTGGAGGCAACGGCAATTTCTGGACCCGCGTGGAGTAACAACGTGTAAGTGGCTTCACGTGACAACGTGGAGTTCTGAACGTTGGTAATCGTTAAGCTTGGGTAGCCCGCGTCGTTCACGTTGACCAAGACCTCACGACTGTCCGCCGTTTCACCAGATTGCGTCAGGAAGATAAAGAATGGCTTCTCTGACAACATCGGTTGTTCGTAGGCAAATTCGGAAGAAACATGCACTTCCGTTGGGATGTGGGCTAATTTTTCAAACAGCCGCTTCCCAACTAAGCCGGCATGGTAACTGGTTCCGGCACCCACAATGTACAACCGATCAGCTGCTTGCATCGCATCCAGTAGCTTCTGGTCGATCTGAGGAACACCGTGTTCTGACAGGTAAGTTTGGGCCAACTTACGCATCACGTTAGGTTGTTCGTCGACTTCCTTCAACATGTAGAAGGGATAGGTTCCCTTATCAGCAGCGTCAGCATTCATGTCCACGTGGAATGGCTTACGTTCTACGGGGTTCCCCTCGGCGTCTTGAATGGCCACCTTGTCAGGTGTGATGGTAACCACTTCACCATCCATCAATTCCAAGAAGTCATGGGTTTCCTTCAACATAGCTAAAGCATCGGAGCAGACCACGTTAAAGCCATCGCCAACACCAATCAAGAGTGGACTCTTGTTCTTAGCCACGAATAACGTGTCTGGTTGTTCACGGTCCATCATCAGGAAGGCGTAGGAAGAGCCCTTAAGCAAGCTCAACGTCTTCAGGAAGGCTGCCTTTGCATCCAAATTGTCTTCAACGGCAAACTTATCAATCAATTGAACGACAACTTCGGTATCCGTTTGGCTCTTGAAGGGCACATCGCTCAGGTACTTGGCCTTGAGTTCTTGGAAGTTGTCAATCACACCGTTGTGGACCAGGTAGAAGCGGTCGTCATTGGAGAAATGAGGATGCGCATTGTCCACGCTAACGACCCCATGGGTTGCCCAACGCGTATGACCAATCCCGGTTGACCCGTGAACATCGGGGGTCACCTTAGAACGTAATTCAGAGATCCGGCCCTTGGTCTTCACCAAGTAATCCTTCCCCTTTTGATCATTGACGTAGATACCGGCTGAATCATAGCCCCGGTATTCGAGCTTTTCTAGCCCATTTAGTAAAATTTTAACGGCATTGTCATTACCAGTAACACCAACAATTCCACACATAAGTTGTCTTCCTTTTCTCGACGCCAGTCCCAGCAAGTCCAAGGAGGGTCGGTTGATTTAATTGAGAAATGTATCTGTTTTCTTTAAAATTGGTATAGACTGAAACATTTTGAAAAACATTTCTGAATGACTTTACTTTACAGCGTTTAGCGGGGGTTGTCAATTAAAAAATATTGAACTGGTCTATCATAATATTTATAATGGCTTTTCATGAAAAAAAGCACCCTGCCTACGTGGCAGAGTGCCCTCTTTCATCTTATTTTCCATTTCAATATGACACCTAGTCACTGAAAGATCAGCGGCTATTTGACCCCAACTTCGGCACGAACCACTTCCGCAATCCGTTCAACGTAAGCCGCAACCGCGTCTGCTGTCGGAGCTTCCGCCATCACCCGTAAGAGGGGTTCCGTCCCGGAAGGCCGAACCAGAACACGACCGTCGCCAGCCATTTCTTTTTCAACGGTAGCAATCATGGCCTGAACCTTAGGATTTTCCTGGGCGGCCTGCTTGTCAGCCACCTTGATGTTAACCAGCTTTTGTGGGTAAGTCGTCACGTCAGCGGCCAGTTCAGAGAGTTTCTTGCCGGTGACCTTCAGGATATGCAGCAACTGGAGACTCGTCAATAAGCCGTCACCAGTCGTATTGAAGTCCAAGAAGACCACGTGACCGGACTGTTCACCACCCAGGTTGTACCCGGATTTACGCATTTCTTCAACCACGTACCGGTCACCAACCTTCGTCTTAACCGACTTCAAATCGTGGGCGGCCATGGCCTTGTACATCCCCAGGTTACTCATGACCGTAGTCACAATGGTGTCCTTCTTGAGACGCCCGTGTTCAGCCATATACTTTCCGCAGATATACATGATCTTATCGCCATCGACGATCTGACCCGTCTCATCCACAGCGATACACCGGTCACCGTCACCATCAAAGGCCAGCCCAATCTGAGCCCCCTTCTCAACCACAAATTTTTGCAATTGTTCGGGATGCGTTGACCCCACCTCCGCGTTAATGTTCAATCCGTTAGGCGTGGTGGCAATCGTATCAAAGTCCAAATTCAAGTCCGCGTATAAGCGAGAAACTAAGCTGCTGGTTGCCCCGTTGGCAGAATCCACGGCAATGTGTAAGCCTTCGAGATCATCAGCGATGGTTTGTTCAAGGAACTGAATGTATTTTTGGCTACCTTCAGAATAATCCTCAACGGTACCCAGGCCATCCGTAGCTGGCCGTGGCAAATCATCCGTTGGCGCATCCAAGAGGCCTTCGATCTCTTCTTCCATCTCGTCGGAAAGCTTGTAACCATCATTCCCAAAGTACTTGATCCCGTTGTATTCTACGGGATTGTGAGAGGCCGTAATCATGACCCCTGCGGCAGCACCCTGCGTCCGCACCAAGTAGGCCACGGCCGGCGTAGAAATGACACCTAACCGAAGAACTTCGATGCCGACGGATAAGAGTCCTGCGACCAAAGCATTTTCCAACAATTGACCGGAAATCCGTGTGTCCCGGGCAACCAATACTTGGGGATGCTTGTTTTCGCTATCCGCGTGTTGGGTCAAAACATAGCCGCCAAACCGGCCAACCTTAAAAGCCAACTCTGGGGTTAATTCTTGGTTAGCAACGCCCCGGACGCCATCAGTTCCAAAATACTTCATCGTAATCTTCCTCATTTCTCAAACAGTTTTTTGTCGTTAATTGGTGGTCGCTTTGATCGTCACCTTAATGGTGGATGGGTCAAAGGCCGTTACATTGTTATCACTCGTGTCGAGTGTGACCGTCTTGGTCGTATTGTTCTTCACGTCACTGACATCGACATCGACTGCCACGTTATCAAGATCCTTTAATTGCGAGGCACTCCCATACGCAGTAACTTTGGTCACGTTACTGGTTAGTTTATACGTCGTTCCGGACGAGCCATTCTTCGCGTTCAGGTCAAGTCCGACCTTTTTGCTTTCACCATCCGAGGTGATCGGCAGGTTAGCCGTGGTGGTCGACGGTGTCAGAATCACATTGACCGTATTACCACTGCTGTCCAATGCCTCAATCACCGCCTGACTATTGACCGTCTTCTTGGTGTTTTGTGGCACCGTGAGTTGTGCAATGACCTGCTTGATCCGTGAAATCTCATTGGCAGCACCAGTGGCCTTAACACTCGTCACATCGGACGTTGCCTTGCCTGCCGAATACCCTGCCGCAATATTTTGATTATTGTAGCGGACCTTCACGGGATATGAAACCGTCTTACGTGGTTCAATATCAACCGTAATCTTCGCCGGTGAGATGCTGGATTCAATTTCATGATTCAGGCCCTCTTGGTGAAGCGTCACCCGATGCTTGCCAACGCCCAGATCGCTCAAAGCCGCGTAAACTTTGAAATTTTGGGTATTGGCCGTTGTTGTGACCAACGCCAGCGGCCCGCGCAAAGTCACTTTGACTTTCTGTGGGTACCCCGTCACGAAGTACTTATTGCTGTTGACGTTGAGTTGTAAAGGGACTGACACCTTCATGGTCTTCGTTGCAGTTAGCGAAGTGTTATTGGTCGAGCTCGTTGACTGCGTGCTGGTTGACGACTTGGTACTATTCACGTAGAAGAACAGTAGGATGGCTAAAATAAGGGCTAGGATACGGTATAGCCACGTTGTATAACGCGCATTTTTCATTAGCGCCGCCCCCCTCTAAAGCGTCGATCAAACCAATCCAACGCCTTCACTAATACGTTGCCATTATTGGCCGCTTCTTCATTCACTAATTCATCACGCAAGAACTTCAAGTAATCCGCCTGTGTTAAACCGCGCAACAACTCGTTGTTCTTGGTAATTGAAACTTCACCGGTTTCCTCAGAAATCACGATGGTTAGGGCGTCCGTCACTTCAGAAATTCCCACGGCCGCCCGGTGCCGCGTGCCCAATTCCTTGGGAATCAGGTTACTCTCCGACAATGGGAGATACGCCGCGGCCACAGCGATACGGTTATCCCGAATGATCACCGCACCATCATGCAACGGTGTGTTGGGGATAAAGATGTTAATCAACAGTTCCCCCGTCAACTCCGCATCCAAATCAATACCGGTCTCAATGTAGTCTTCCAGCCCGGTGTCCCGCTGGATGGTCATTAACGCCCCAATCCGTCGTTTAGACATGTACTGAATGGCCTTATCCAGGCCTTCGATCATGTGATTGGCCGCCTCATTTTCATGACGGATTCGCACAAACAAAGAGCCCCGGCCTAAGTGTTCCAACCCCCGTCGAATCTCGGGCTGGAAGATGATAATGATGGCGATAACCCCCCAGTTAATCACCTGGTCGACCAACCACGACACCGTGTTGAGTCCCAGATAAGCACTGACGAATTTCACCAGTAAAATCAAAATGACGCCCCGGAAGAGCTGAATGGCCTTGGTTCCCCGTAACATCACGATCAATTCATAAATGACAAACCAGACGACTAAAATGTCGAGTAGGTTGACAAGATTCCCTATTGTAAGGAGATTGCCCCAATCCAGGTTCATGACTTTCCCTCCAAATTGAATTCAAATTTCATTATAGCACGGGGTCGCTGACATTTCGCCCCGAATCCTCAGAATGGCGTTAAAACCACGGTTACTGCTCACAAAATTTACAGAAACGTTAAGCTCCAGGTAAATCAGTATTTTATCAAAAATATTCTGGTAAACTAGAAGTCATATTCTGTTCGTTTTCAGCGCAAAGGCTGTAGAATGAAGGTAGATATTTGATGAAAGGAACGGTGAAGGCTAATGAATCGGCGGGCCCGGTGGGAAATTAGAATATTCTTTGTGGCTTGGCTGATTTTCCTGTATTTCCGCGCCAAAGATCCATTTTCCTTCTTGGTGTTGAACACCTTTTTGGGTTACATCCCGATCGAGCTAAGCTTTCACCTGGGACGGGCCCAGCCTAAGAGTGCGTGGCTGTTCTGGCCGCTGCTCCTCTTGTGGTTGTTATTCTACCCGAACGCACCCTACCTACTGACCGACCTATTCCATCTATCGCTCCTGCAGCCTTACGCGTTGAGCGGCCTCCTGCGGGTCACACCTCACCTGTGGATCTACTTCACCTACATGATTATCAGCGCCATGAGCTGCACCTTGTTAGGCTTCTGGAGCCTGAACTACGTGAGCCAGGTTATCAGCGAACGTGTGGCGAGGGGCAATCACGTTGCCCGGTTCATCATCGTCTTACTGTTGACCTTCTTGACTTCCGTGGGGCTTTACATTGGCCGGTTCCTGCGCATCCACACCATCTATCTCTTCATTAACCCGGAACAGTTTGTCCGGCCAATTATGGACATGTGGACCAGTAACATGTGGATCTTTGTGGGCCTGCTGACGTTTATCCAGCTTTTCTGTTACTGGATTCTTTACCTGATTATGCACAACAGTCAGCAAAATGAATTATCCGATTAAACATCCCAGACGCCAACCTTTTGGGGGTTAGCGTCCTTTTTTACGTCCTGACCACCACGCCCAGCCTCAGGCGGTCTCTCACACAAAAAGCTGCGTTCGATCATGCATATGCAGAGATCGAACGCAGCCTTATCATTTACCATTTTGTTTTACAGATTACGTTGGTGCACTAACCGTCAGGACTTATTCGCCCTCTTCGTCAGTCAACGACATCACCAACACGTTTTCCGCGTAGTTCACGTACTGCCGAAGATGGGTCGCCTTGGTCCAGGTGATATTCCCGGCTTCCAACAGGGTCTGAATCCCGGTTCGCTCGGCCCCCAGTGCCCGAACCCGCAATTTATTGATCTGATGTTGGTAATCATCGTTACGGTGTGGGGTGGTGGCTGCCTTAGCGCGTTCGATCCGATTCCGATACTGTACGATCAGATGATAGACGGCTTGGTTATCAAACTGCGTCTCATCAATATCCGTTCGCGACAGATACTCTGACAGTGCCTTGATGGCGGCTTTAGCCGTCTCCCGCTCGATCAGATTATTCTCAGCATGTAGCCGATCGGTATCCTCAGAGTGCAACCAGTAGGCCGCATCCCGCCACAGGTGCTTAAAGAACCGCCGCCAGTAGTTAATAACTCCCGGCATCGTGTGCCCAGAGACCTGCGTCAACCGGCCTTCCAGGTTTTCAATTCGACGCAGCGCCCCGACATAGCTGGTCTGGGTGATCTTTTCACCTTGTCGCAGCTCTTTTAGAGTCGCGCGTTCACCATCAATGGTGACCTGTCGTAGCTTGATTTCATCGTCCAGCACCTTCTGCATGACCGTATCAGCACGGTAACTCATTTCCAGCCGCCGAATGATGAATTGATAATCGAGAATCAGGTCATACGCCGCCCGCTGATTATTGGGACGCCGTAGCTCCTCAATCTTAGAAATCGCCAGCCGCATAATGTACGCCCGGGCTTCTTCCTCACTGATCTGTCGAACGGGTTCTTCAGGAAATTCTTCCGTATCATCGTCATCCAGGTTGATATCATTGGCAATATCGTCACTGGCACTGGCCCGCGTCTGCAGCGGTTGCTTATCCGTTGAGATCAACGGTAGCATGATGGTCGCAGCCACCAGACTAATGATAATCACTCCGGAAGCCACAAATAGCATCAGTGCCCGTGCCGGAAAATCAGCACCACTGGCAATCACCGTGGGTACAGAGAGCACCCCGGCCATGGTCACGGCGCCCCGGACCCCAGATAGTCCGGACAGGACCACTGTTCTGAAGCCAGGCCGCTCATCACTGTGGTTACGGGTCAACCGCTGGAACAGAATGTACCCGTACGTCCATAGCGTTCGAATGACCACCAACACGACCCACGCCATGAAGGCAAAGAACAGGGCCTGTCCCGTGTTGAATTGGCCGCCCTTAATCACCTGTGAGGTGGCCACGGGAAGCTCGATACCGAGGATCACAAACACAATCCCGTTTAATGAATAGATAATAATATCCCAAACTTTTTCGGTCACCAGCTTTAATTCCGGTGAATCCTCCACAATTCGGTTCTCCCGCGCGTGGAAGAGCACCCCGGCCGTAACGACCGCAATAACCCCCGACGCATGCGTAATCTCTTCGGTCACCAGATAGATCACAAAGGGCGTTGCAATCTGGAGAACCGTGTTAAAGATCACATCGTCAATTCCCTGGCGCCGTAAGATATCCATCAACAGCTGAATGGCTGTCATGAAGATCAACCCGGATAGGAAACCCACGATACTGATATAGATAAAGTCACCCACGGCCGTCCCCACCGAGAAGGCCCCGGTAACGGTTGCCGCAATGGCATATTTAAATGCAATCAGACCACTGGCATCGTTGATCAGACTTTCACCGCTGACCAAGTGCATCAGGCTGGCTGGCAGTTTAACTTGTTTAGAAATCGACTGCACCGCCACCGGGTCGGTCGGTGACAGGATGGCCGCCAAGGCGAAGGCCACGGTCAATGGCATCTTGGGAATCAATTCATAGATTAGAAAACCACCCAGTAGCGTCGTCAGGAAGACCAGCCAAATGGCATTCCCGAAGATCGGCCCCCGCAACCGCCAAAGCTCACGTTTGGGGAAGCGGCGTCCATCGTTATACAGCAAGGGCGCAATGAACAGAAGCAAGAACCAATCTGTTTCGAGCGGCACCTCAAATTGCCACACCAACGCCACCAGCAGTCCCAAGGCAATTTGGATCAGGCTGACTGGGATAAACGTGAGGTAGTGACTGATAATATTGGAAAAAAGGACCAGGACAATTAACAGAATCACGGCTTCAACTATAGGCACATAGGGTTCCCCCTTCTTCTCTTATTTTTGAGTCGGTTCTTCACCAATAATCCGCACTTCGGTCTCAAGATGCACCTGATCTTCTTGCCAGATAACCTCTTGGATATGGTGAATCAAGTTTAAGTAATCGGTTGCGGTCGCGTGGTCAATATTCACGATAAAGCCCGCATGCTTCGTGGAAACCTGTGCGCCACCTAATTGAAAGCCTTGGAGCCCGGCAGCCTGAATCAGCCGCCCCGTATAGTGGCCGGTTGGTCGTTTGAAGACACTCCCACAGGATGGCAAGTCTAGGGGTTGCTTGGCGGCGCGCTTGGCGTTCAAATCGTCCATTGTCGCCTGAATGGCCACGCCATCCCCAGGTTTCAGCGTAAAGGTGGCCGTTAAAATAATGTCATGATAATCCTGAACGGAGCTGTGACGGTAGCCAAAGTCGAGTTCTTGATTGCTCAAGGTCCGGATCTCACCCTCTGGTGTCAACACCTCGGCCGACGTCACCACTTCACTGATTTCGCCACCATAGGCGCCAGCATTCATAAAGACGGCCCCACCGATACTTCCAGGAATACCAGCGGCAAATTCAATTCCCGTTAACGCATGGGCTTGGGCCACCTGAGTGGTCTTGATCATGGCCGCACCAGCCTCAGCCGTGACCGTTTGCCCGTCCGACGTAATCTTGTTCATCTTAGTCAGAATCATAACCAGGCCACGGATACCGCCATCACGAACGATGAGGTTGCTGGCATTACCCACGACCGTGACAGGTAAATTTTCCTGTTTAGCATAGGCTAACAGCGATTTGGTCTCTTGGACGTTGGTTGGAAAGGCCAGGTAATCGGCCGGTCCCCCCGTCAACGTATGCGTATAGTGTGCCAAGGGTTCATTTTGTAAAATTTCAATCGCTGGAAATGCTGCTGTAATCTCTTCCATCATCATTAGTTTCCCTTCGTTTCTCAAAAGTTTGTAGCCCGGTAGATGCGCACGTCATCTAATCAAACCACAGTCATAAGGCTATTTTACCATGGAACCCCCTACCACCGCACGCCGCGCGCATTGATTCTTTGGAAATTGTCGATTTTTTGCACACCTGAGGGAATGATCGCCCGGTATCACCCACCCGGTCATTTTCTCAGTTCCGCGGTCGAAACGACACGACCTGTCGACGACTTCTGGTATACTGGAAAGTAGCAGTTGGAGGTGCGATAATGAAATTTATTTCGTGGAATGTAAACGGCTTACGAGCCATTGTGAAAAAAGGATTTGTCGATACTTTTAAGGAACTGGACGCCGACTTTTTTGGTGTTCAGGAGACCAAGTTGCAGGAGGGCCAGATTGCGTTGGACCTTCCCGGCTATTACCAATATTGGAACTACGCCGAACGCAAAGGCTACTCCGGAACGGCGCTCTTTACCAAGCACAAACCGTTAAACGTGATCTATGGGATCAATGCACCGGATTTCGACCATGAAGGCCGGACCATTACGCTAGAATATCCCGACTTTTACGTGTTGACCTGCTACACCCCCAATTCTGGGAGTGGCCTAAAACGCCTGGATTTCCGGATGGGCTGGGAAAAAGCCTTTCTCGACTTCATTCAGAGCCTGAATGCACAGAAACCCGTCATTTTCTGTGGCGACCTCAATGTGGCCCACACGGAAATTGACCTGAAGAACCCCAAGACCAACCACAAGAATGCGGGCTTTACGGATGACGAACGTGAAAAGTTCACCGCATTACTGGCTGCCGGTTACACGGATACGTTCCGTTACTTCAACCCCGGCGCCACAGAACGCTACTCCTGGTGGAGCTATCGATTCCACGCCCGTGATAATAATGCCGGGTGGCGGATCGACTACTTCGTCACTAGCCAACGCTTGCAAGGCCACCTAAAAGACGCTAAAATACTAGACCAAGTCATGGGGTCCGACCACTGCCCGGTTGAACTCGATGTTGACGGATTGACGGTCTAAAACCACTTTTGAAGGGATGATGCACTCTTGAATTTCGTCGCTATGGACTTTGAAACGGCTAGCGGTAAACGCTACAGCGCCTGTTCACTCGCCTTAACGATCGTCCGTAACAGTCAGGTTGTGGATGAATTCTACTCACTGATCAAGCCAGACACCGACTTTTTCTGGCGCAACGTTCAGATTCACGGTATTCACGAACGCGATGTCGCCAACGCCCCCGCCTTTCCGGAGGTCTGGGAACACGTCGCGCCCTTCTTTCAACGCGATCGCTTGGTCATCGCGCACAACGCCCCCTTCGACAATGGCGTGCTCCGAAGTACCTTGGAACACTACAATCTGCCAACGGCACGCTACTTGACGCTCGACACCGTGAAGACCAGTCGTAAGTTCTTCCCAGAATTTCCGAACCACAAGCTCAATACGGTTTGTGACGAACTGGGGATTGACCTTCATCATCACCATAATGCGCTCGACGATAGCCTGGCTTGCGCCAACATCCTGCTGTACGAGGCCAATCACTTTGGCACCCAACCGTTGAAGAACTTTGTGACGGTTAACGCTTAAAATGGGTCCTTTATAGTTACTAACGAAAAAAATCAACTTTCAGTCTCACTAATTTTGAGCTGACGCCTGTTTTTCAGACATCAGAGACTTGACAGTACACGGCCAACTAAGTTAGTCGTCACCATTCACCTGCGGCTGCCAGAGATTCCGGCTGCGGTGGGGACCGCCTGCGGCCTAAGGAGCGGTCCTCCGGCTCGGTTTGAAGCCCGGAAAATCATCGGTCTCCAAACACGTCCCACGCTGTAAGCCGAAAATCGGCTAACACCGTTGTCACGGCCGCCTACATCTCTGGCCTCCTCCGGTTTAGCTAGTTTTTAACCACCACATTGATGCAAACTTCGCTGGCCCAACAGCATTTATCACAAATTACTGACAACCTGATCTGGAGCCGTGAGTGAGTCAAATTTGGGCTCAGCCGTGGGATTTTCCAAGTGGTTCTCTTGGAAAATGGCGACTTTGAAACGTGGGCTGTCGGTTCAAAGCGAGGTTCGAGACCGCTCTGT
>NZ_AZFS01000046.1:0-176903 GCF_001434395.1 Levilactobacillus hammesii DSM 16381 | reverse complement strand
CTCGGGCCGTCCTGCCCACCGCGTTCCAGCCCAAATTTGGCGAACGGTAAGGCGGCATTTCTACACAATGTTGCCCGTATTTCAGTAATTCTCCCCTGTTCTATCAGGGGTTTCAGTGATTGACAACAATGATTAACCAAAAGGTCCCGCCGTGCAGCGAATCGCTTGCACAGCGGGACCTTTTTGACGTTCAATTCAAGTGATAAACCATTTCCACGGCTTTAACGTGTTCGCCATCGTCATCCGTCACCATCTCAGGTGGCGTCTGTGTCCGGACAAAGCCCATTTTCTCATAAAGACGGACTGCCGGAACATTACGCGTCTGAACAATCAGTCCCAGCGCTTGTAAATTGCTGGCTGTGTCTGCCCAATACAAGGCTTCATCAACCAACGCGGTTCCGATGCCCAAGTGCCAGTATTTCTTTTCAACTGCAATTCCCAGTTCACCGACGTTGCCTTGTGGTGTGGGTGCCACCGACAGCACGCCCAAGAGTTGGTCACCCAAACTCGCCACCAATAACAGGTGAGCGGGGCTTTCCTTGATTTGTTCCAGTTGATCTGCCTCTTGTGCCGCGCTAATCGGATCGTCGGCATCCGCTAAGCTAAAAGTGTCACTCTCTTGTTGCAAACGTTCTAGCAATGCCAACAAAGCTGAGGCATCGGCCGCATTCGGCAGGCGAATGGCTACGTCATCACTCATGGGAAGCGTCCTCCAATTGCTGAACTAATTTTTCAAAATGGGTGCCCCGTGGCTCAAATTGCAGCGTCCGTTGATTTTCACCAGCCGCATCATCGCGTTTGAACACAATCCGCAAGTAATCCTGAGGCAATTCGTCAGCAATAAACTTGGACCATTCCACGACATTCACCCCATCACCATTGAAGTATTCGTCAAGGCCCAGTTCATCCCCGCCGCCCTCTTCCAAGCGGTAAACATCCATGTGATACAGCGGGAGTCGGCCCCCCTGATACTCTCGAATAATGGTAAAGGTTGGACTTTTTACGTTGCGCGTAATCCCTAGACCAAGAGCTAATCCCTTGGTAAATGTGGTCTTACCAGCACCCAGATCCCCGTCGAGTAAAATCAGGTCTCGTGGTTGGAGATTCGGTGCCAATCGCTGACCTAACGCCATCGTCGCTTCTGGACTTGTGACCGTTACTTCAAACATTATCGCTTGCCCCTTTATAACCAAATTAATGTCAGGTTTTATTTCTTGATGCCATTCAAATTGATGAAGGATCGCCATTACAAATAATACCCGGACTGCTAAAAAATAGCAATCCGGGCACTTGATAGTTTTATGTTGTGATTATTCAGCACAAAATCAATTTGTTTAATCCAGTGATTGGGCCGCCGTGATAATGGCTACCTTGTAAACGTCCTCTTCATTGCAACCCCGTGAAAGGTCGGAAACTGGCTTGTTCAACCCTTGCAGGATTGGGCCGATGGCTTCGAAGCCACCAAAGCGCTGGGCAATCTTGTAACCAATGTTCCCGGACTGTAGTTCTGGGAAGACAAAGACGTTAGCATGACCCGCAACCGTAGAGTCCGGTGCCTTCTGTGCAGCCACACTCGGCACAAAGGAAGCGTCGAATTGGAGTTCCCCATCGACGGCTAAATCTGGTGCCGTTTCATGAGCGATCTTCGTGGCCTCCTGAACCTTAGTGACCATGTCACCCTTGGCAGACCCTTTAGTGGAGAAGCTGAGCAGTGCCACCTTAGGATCAATGTCAAAGACCTTAGCCGTGTGGGCACTTTCAACCGCCACTTCTGCCATACCAGCAGCATCCAATTCAATGTTAATCGCACAGTCGGCAAAGACGTAGCGTTCTGCGCCCTTTTGCATGATGAAGGCGCCACTGATCCGGCGAACACCCGGCTTCGTCTTAATAATTTGTAAGGCTGGCCGCACCGTGTCCCCGGTGGCGTGAATCGCACCGGAAACCATCCCATCGGCTTGACCCATGTAAACCATCATGGTTCCGATGTAGTTCGGATCTTCCAGCATTTTAGCGGCTTGTTCTGGGGTATTCTTACCCTTCCGCCGTTCAACTAAAGCATCCAACATGGCTTGATGTTGATCGGCTGGAATCGCCGTTGGGTCCAAGATGGTTAAGGGTTCCAGGTCAATCGCGTTGTTCGTTGCGGTATTCTGAATATCACTTTGTTTACCCAAAACAACCGCGTGAATCAGCCCATCAGCGGCTAGTCGACTGGCAGCCCCTAGGACCCGAACGTCGGCGCCTTCTGGAAATACAATGGTTTTATTTTGTCCGTTGATCTTTTGTTTAAGACTATCAAAAAGTTCCATAGATGATGACCTCCATAAAATATCCCACGAATCAATTCTGTGCCTATGCTTGTTGGTTGGTTGTGGTGTTAGGCCCATCATCGGCGGTCACATGTTCCGGCAGCTGCCAATCGATGGGTGTCTCACCCAATGATGTTAATGCGATGTTGGTCTTTGAAAACGGTTTGGAACCAAAGAACCCCCGGTACGCCGACAGCGGGCTCGGATGTGGCGCCTGCAAGACAATGTTGGTCTTGGTATCGATCAACTTGATCTTGGAACGCGCCGCACCACCCCAAAGAATGAAGACAACCGGTTCTGGTCGCTCCGATAATTTGGCAATCGCCACATCTGTCAACCGTTCCCAGCCATGGCCCTGGTGTGAAAAAGCCTTGCCATAACGAACCGTCAGCACGGAGTTCAAGAGCAGGACGCCTTGTTTGGCCCACTTCTCAAGATAGCCGTGACTCACCGGCTGAATCCCCAGGTCATCCTGAAGTTCCTTATAAATATTCTGTAACGACGGCGGCAGTGGCGTTCCCGGCAAAACCGAGAAGCTACAACCATGGGCCTGACCAGGATTATGATAAGGGTCTTGCCCCAAGATAACCACTTTGACCTGGCTAAACGGCGTCCACTCGAACGCGGTAAAAATATGGTACATGTCCGGATAGATCTCATAATTCTGATACTCCGAGACCAAGAATTGCCGCAATTGTTGATAATACGGTTGCTCAAACTCGGGCTCCAGAACCGGCCACCAATCATTATGAATAAACGGTTTCATTCCCAACACCTCACGCTTTTATTCTATCATAACCAAGCCGTAAATGATATTGTCGAACGTGAACCGTAAAACATGTTAGAATGAAATTAATCATCAAGTTGACGCCTTAAATGCCGTCAAAGATAGCGAATTAATTAACACTACCCGAACTTGGTGTTACCCTACATTTATGACCACATGTTCAACTCACTATCACGGTTAAACAAAGGAGGTTCCCATGCGTAAACTGTATCTCAATCAGGCCGCCCTATCGGCTAAGGCGACCACAGTCATTCACGATGCCGACAACGACTCGCGCTACCTCCTCGTGGGTAAATGGGGACTGAGAGCCGATGTACTCTCTGTCTACACGATTAGTGGGGCTCTAGAGGCCGAGGTTAAGCAAGAAACATTGGGGCTCTTACCTAAGTTTCGCCTGATCTATCATCGGCAAACGGTCGGTCGCGTCAGTAAGACTCTGGGCGTGATCCGCGAAGTTCTCTTCGTCCGTGGTCTCAATTGGGTCATTATGGGGAACATTAGCAGTGGTCACTTTAGCATTACGCATGGTCGCGAAAGCATTGCCAGTATCGATCGTGTCAGCCAATCCGGCGGTGGGACCATTGAATTGACGGTTGACCAACCGGACCACGAGGCGCTCGTCATTTGCCTCGCCTCAATCTTAGATCGCTGGGGTAAAAAATCTCAGGGAGCTGCTTTGCCGGTGCGTCCGGTCTGGTCACCCCACGCACTGCCATCTGGCAGCGTCACCCCGATCGCTAAAAAAACCAATTAAAACGACATTAACCTTAATCACCAAACGAGGCCGGGACAATTGTCCCGGCCTCGCTTTCGTCTATTCTGCAATAACCAATTTTTTATTGGCGGTTACATATTGTCCATTAGTCAGGACAAATCGGGTCGTCTTACGGTACGCCACAATCTTCTTCACCTTAAGAACTTGCCCCTTACGGTAATGCTTAACTTTATGCGTCAGTGCAACCTTACGATAACTATTGATTCCCTGTGCATTGATGACTTTAACCTTTGCTTGGCGCTTCGCATAATAAGCGGAACTCACGTAGGCTTTATTGGCCGTAATGTAGCCCGTCTTGCCGGCCGTCTTGCTGTGATGATTGACATCACGCACGCGGTAACGTTTGTGACCATTCTTCGAAGTGGCATACCCCGTCACCACAAACATAGGCCGCTGTGTCCGAGATGCCTTGGCATAGTAGAACTGCCGCGATTGATCGGAGAAGTTTTTCGTCCGGTACAGGCCAATTTTCTTAGTGGCATAAACAACGCCGCTCACCGGCACAACATTGGCACCATCCCCACCGGTAGCCAGATCCGGTTTGTAGTGGAAGGTCACCGTTTGCGCGGTCTTGGAGAAGACACCGGTTGCGGCACCCTCAGTCTTGACGAGTTGATAACCATCAAACTTAAGTTGCTCTGCCGTGTATGCCGCGCCTAGTTGACCCGTTAACGTCCGTTCACCTGCTAGTGCTTGCTGTTTATCATCCCAATAACGCACAGTAACCGGAGCTGCCGTATTATCTGGCGGCGTCACCGGTGGAACAATAACCCGGTTGACTGGCTCCCAAACGTAGGTTTCGACCGATGTTGGATTATCGGTGTGATTGTACTGGCCAGTCACGGCGTCACCAGTGGCGAATTTAGCACCCAACGGATTCTCAGCGGTCCCCGTGCCAACAGCCTGCCATTCTCCGGTATACGTCTCATTGGCGGTTGGTGTGGTTAAACCAGCCGATGACTTGAAGAAGGCTGCTGGTCCCAACGTTAACGACGATATTTTGGAATTGCCGGAAAACATTGACCCTCCAGAAAAAGTCGCTGACGGTGCAAACTTAGGCAAACGGATCGTTTGAATGCCAGAATTCGTAAAGGCAAACATCACATTCGAAAGACTAGCAAACGTTCCTGACGCGAAGTCAACCGTTTTCAAGGCCTTATCACCGTTGAACAGTGACATCATGCTCGTGACGTTTCCCGTGTCAAAGTGACTCACGTCCAACTGGCTAAGGGTTGGCAGACCATAGAACATCCAGTCCATCTTGGTCACCTTGGCCGTGTTAAAATGACTGACATCGAGCGACGTAATTTGACTATCAAAATTGTTGGTCATGAACATGCCACTCATGTTGGTCGTTTGACTGGTATCAAGTTGGGAAAGGTTCTTGTAACTCGTCACATTGCGCAACTGGGCAAACAACCCCGTTGCGTTTTGCGGCGCCGTCACGGAACCATCCAAAACAACACTCGTCACCTGATCAGCCGCAGCTTGGGTCGTTGCGGAAGTTGGCGTTCCACCCTGTGCCAGGACAATTTGAGTGGCCAGTTGTCCCGTATTGGCAAGCAGGTTATCTGGCTCACCAAGCTGACCTGCGCCCAAGTGGAGGGTGCCATCGGCAGTCAACTGCCACGTCACACTCCCATACTGACCGGTAGCCGGCGTCGCCTTTACCGTAGCCGCATGGGCGACTGACTGTGGCTGTATCCCAGTAGCACCGACCAGTCCACTTAATGGCTGTGCGGCACCTAACGTTAGAACAACTAATAATAAACTCACTGACTTTTTCATGACAGTTCCTCCTCTCTGCTAAATAGGGAAGCCTATTTCTTCTGAGTTGATAGTGAATCGTTTATTGTTTCAACCATTCTATCAATCATATGATAACACGATAACCATGTTATTTAAATGATTAGCTCTTGCTATTTTTGTTTGTGAAGAAAATTCATTAGATGGCATTGGGCCGCGTTTCAGACGCATCACCGTCTTTGCCGTTCTTATCCCGAATAGTGGCATTCCATAAAAAAAGCTGCCATCACTGGCAGCCCCAAATCAAAATTATTGTGCAATAATCACGAGCTTTTTATTAGCTGTTACATAGTCACCCGTAGTGAGGACGAAGCGCGTGGTCTTACGATACTTAACAATTTTTTTAATTCGTAAAGTGGTGCCTTGTCGATAGTGCCGTTGTTTTCCTTTAAGGGCTACTTGCCGGTAACTATTAACTCCCTTGGGATTGAGGACGCGAATACGCGACTGTTTGGTCGCGTAATAGACCGACTGCACATAGCTTCGGTTAGCCGTCAAATACCCCACCTTGCCGGCCGTTTTGGACCGATGATTGACATCGCGCACGCGGTAGCGCAGGTGTCCGTTCTTGGAGGTGGCGAAGCCTGTGACTACAAACATGGGACGGTTCGTCCGCTTTTGTTTGGCATACCAATGCTGACGGGTCTTGGCGGAAAAATCTTTATGCCGATATAAACCGACCTTTTTCGTCGCATAAACGACGGTTGAGATTGGTGCAATCCCATCACCATCTCCCCCAGTGACCAGATCCGGTTCGTAGTGGAAGGTCACCTGTTGCGCTTCGGTCGTGAAGGTTCCCGCGACCTGTCCACTGGTCTTAGCTAAGCGATAACCAGAAAATGCCATGGCGGACGCACGATAGGCCGTACCTAACTCGCCAGTTAGCCGATGAGCTGGTGCCAATGGTTGTGACCGCTCATCCAAATAACGCACCGTCACGGGCTGCGCAGTCGTCACGGGTGGTGGGGTTACCGGGGGAATGATCCGATTGACGGGCTCCCAGACATAGGTTTCTGCTTGGGTAATCTCTCGGTCGGGATCAATCTTTCCGATTTCAGATCCTGTGCTAAATTTTTCCCCTAAGGGATTGTCCACGGTTCCCGTCCCCACAATTTGCCACACCCCCGTGTATTGTGCATTTTTGGGTGCGTTTTTCAGACTATAAACTTTTTCCTGTTGTGCCTTGGGCCCTAACGTCAACTGCGACAGGCTGTCAGCTGCATAGAGCATATTGTTGCTTTTCCCTGGTGCCTCAAAAAGTGGCAGATTTAGTCGCTCGACCCCTGATTTAGCAATCATCTGACTCGCCTGTTCCGTGACCGCAAAAGTCCCTCTTGAAAAATCGATTTGTTTTAACGCCGCTGTTCCGGAAAACATACTATTTACATTCTTCACGTTGTCCATGTTAAAGTGCGAGACGTCCAGTTCCAGTACCCGCTTCATCGAGGAAAACATGATATTCATGTCTGTCACGCGACGCGTATCAAAATGAGAAACATCTAGCTGCGTCACGTATGCGTTTTCGGAAAACATGGCAGCCATATTTTCCGTCTGACTGGTATCCAGCTGATCCAGATTCACGTACGTCGTAACCGCATTTAGTCGCGAAAAAGTATGACTCGCGTTAACTGCCGCTTGAATGGGACCATCCAAAATAACACGGGTAACCAATTTTGTAACCGTCTGCAAATTATTCAATGTAATATTAGGCCGATTAAAATAAGCCTTGGTAACGGCACTAATCAGCTGACCGCGTCCCAAATCATCTGGTGTGCTCACGTGATCAGGAAAGCGACCTGGCCCCAGGTGCAAGTCCCCCGCAGCCGTGAGATAAAAATCAACGGTACCAAATTTTCCCTTCGTGATAATGGCATCGTTTTCATTACTAACCGCCCTTTTTGTGTTACTGGCCGTTGCCGTAACTTGGGCTTTTGCCACCACCCCCGTCATGGTGAACAAGGGCTGACCGACCCCAACTAAAAATACCGTCAACAGCCCAATTGCCAGTCGTTTCATAGTTTCTCCTCCTTGGTCATTTTTTCTCAAGAATCGCCCCGATTGTCGGATCTAGTTTCAGCTATTACAGGATAGCATCCACAACTAGTTTCACCAACGATTTTGCTCGTGTCACGCATTTTTCAAAAATATGACACTAAAAAAGCTCCAGAACCGTGTTCTGAAGCCTTTATCGGCAAATTCATAAGACCGCTTTTTCGGCGAACTAGCTCACGCCTGCCGTTAGTTCAGCGCCCTTTACAATCTTTCGGATTTTGAGGATTTCGCTCTGAGGAAACCGACCTGTCCGTCAACACAGAAAAAGGTCACCCGAACCGTTACCCGTTCAGGTGACCCCCTTCACATTAATACCGCTTCATGACCCGGGCAATCTGCCGGTCCTGTTCGCGTCGTTTAATGGTTTCTCGCTTATCAAATTCCCGTTTCCCGTGGGCAACCCCAATGAGAACCTTCGCAAAACCATGCTTCAGGTAGACCTTGAGTGGCACTAGGGTAACCCCTTTGTCCTGTGCTGCCAGTCCGAGCCGGTGAATCTGCTTTTTATGCAATAACAGTTTCCGATTTCGCAGTGGATCGTGGTTGAAGCGATTCCCCTGAACGTACTCATTGATGTGCACGTTCATCAGCCAAGCTTCACTGTTCCGAATCTGGGCAAAACCATCTTGCAAATTGATGCGCCGTTCCCGGATCGATTTAATCTCGGTTCCGGTAAGCACGAGCCCCGCTTCCACCGTTTCCGTCACAAAATAATCGTGACGGGCTTTGCGGTTTTGCGCAAGCACGTTATCCGGCGTCTTCTTCGACTTTTGTTTAGCCAAGTGCTGTCACCTCGCTTAGTGCCGATCACCCTGTGAATTACGGTGTTGACCACCATTGTTATTACTCCGGTGATTGTTGCCGTTACCGTGTTGATTGGTTGATCGTTGGTTACCATTACGGTGATTACCATTGCGGTTACCACCATGCTGGTTCCCATTACTGTTGTTATTATGATTGTTGTTGCGACCATGGAAGTTGCTGCTACCATTACGGCTACCACGAGAACGGTGCTCTCTCTTTGGCAAGAGATCACTGACGGGGGCATCTTCTGGGTTCAGTAACTCGAAGTCGATTTCACTTTGTTCCTTGTCAACGTGGATGACCTTGACCCGAATGGCTTGGCCAATCTTGTACGTCCGCCGCGTGTTCCGACCAACTAAGGCCAGGTACTTCTCGACGTATTCGTAGTAGTCATCTTGCATCCGACTGATGTGAATTAACCCTTCGATGGTGTTTGGCAGTTCCACGAACATCCCAAACTTCATGACGGAGCTAACCACGGCATCGAATTCTTCGCCAACATGATCAGCCATGTATTCAGCCATCTTCATGTCGTTGGTATCACGTTCAGCATCAATGGCCCGCCGTTCTGCTTCGGACGTGTGCACACCGATCTCTTCCAAGATTGGGGCAAATTTTTCCTTGCTGGCATCATTGATCCCATGGTCCTCGTAATAGTGGATCATCCGGTGAACCATGGTATCTGGGTACCGCCGAATTGGGGACGTGAAGTGGGTGTAGAATTCCGCACCCAACCCAAAGTGACCCAGGGACTGATCGGCGTAACGGGCTTGCTTCAAGCTCCGTAACATCATCACGGAAACCATCGCTTCTTCAGGCTTACCAGCTACTTGCTTCAGAATACCTTGCAACATCTTTGGCCGTAAGTGGTTCGGATCACCCTTAACGTTGATCCCAAAGGCCGTTAAGAATTCGAAGAAACTCCGAACCCGATCGCCATCTGGCGTTTCGTGGACCCGGTACAGGAATGGTGCCTTCGCACGGAAGTAGTGTTCCGCAACCGTTTCGTTGGCAGCCAGCATGAAGGATTCGATCATCCGTTCAGCCATCCCCCGTGTCCGTAACTTAACGTCAATGGCATGGCCCTTGTCATCCACAATGATTTCTGCTTCGCGGTCATCAAAATCAATGGCACCACGACGCTTGCGTTGCTTAACCAAAATCTTGTGCAATTCGCCCATTTGTTCAAACATTGGGACGAGTTCCTTGTAACGGTCCATGGTTACGGGATCGTGTGCTTCCAGAATTTGGTTAACGGCCGTGTAAGTCATCCGGGCCTTAGAACGCATCACGGATGGGTGAATTCGGTGCTTAACCACGTGACCATCTGGATCAATTTCCATGTCACAGCTCATGCACAACCGTAATTCGCCCTCGTTTAGAGAACAAATCCCGTTGGACAAACGCCGTGGCAACATTGGAATAACCCGATCGGTCAAGTAAACACTGGTTCCCCGCTTGTAGGCTTCCTTGTCCAAGATAGAATCTTCTTGAACGTAGTGGGAAACGTCAGCAATGTGCACCCCTAAATGGTAGTTCCCATTGTCTAGTTTCCAAACCGTTACGGCATCATCCAAGTCTTTGGAAGACTCGCCATCAATGGTCACCAAATCTTGATCCGTAATATCTTCACGGCCCTTAGTTTCTTCAGGAAGCACGTGATCTGGAATCTCATCGGCAGCCTGCATCACTTCTTCAGGGAACTCGGATGGGATGTTGTGTTGGTAGACAATCTGTAAGATGTCAATTCCTGGATCATCCACACTCCCGATGACTTGCTTGGCAATCCCCACCATGGCATCTGGATGCGCATCGTTAGGGTATTCCGTAATTTCGGCGGTTACCACTTCACCTGGCGTTGGGTTTAAGCCAACGTTGGTAACGTAGAACTTGTACTTCATGACCTTCTTATCCGTCAGACGAACTTGGCCTAAATAGCCAGCATCGTCATCGGTCTGCATGAATTCACCCACGACTTGTTCGTAGTGATGTTCCACAATTTCCGTGACTTTACCTTCGGGACCTTTACCGCTCCGGGGGTCGCCGGCACGAACGATTTCAATCTTGACCGTGTCACCATTCAACGCACGTAACGTGTTGTTAGGTGCAATGTAGGCATCTGGTTCAATCTTGTTTTCGTCGTAAGCCACGAACCCAAAGCCCTTGTCATTGCCGTGAAAAATCCCGGTCAATGTCCGTTGGCTTGGATCAAGCTGAAAATGGCCGTGTTCAGTCACTTGAACGAGGCCGTCCCGTTCCAGTTGCGCCAGCTCTTGCACGATCAGCTTAAAAGCTGCTGAGCCGTGGTAATGCAGGGCATCTGAAATATCTTCTACTGTGTAGTTCTGGTCCGAGTGTGCCCGGAAGAACGCTGTTAAATCACTCTTTAAATTATCTTGCACTATCGATTCCTCGTTATTTTTAAAAGATTGTGTGTAAATACGTCAATATATCCGTCTCTAAGGCATGGTGCGCCGAGTTGACCGTTAACACGTGACCAGCTCCGGCGTACTCATGAAAATCTACTTGTTTGCTGGGATAAGCATCCGCCAACCATTGACCTGAGCGGGGGTCGATCATCTGATCGGCATCCCCCTGGGCGATGAAGACGGGTTGCTTAACCTGATCCAAATGGGTTGCTGTGGTATCCGTAAAAGCCTGAATCGCCGTCAGCTGTGCTGGCAGGTGTTCCTGAATCCAAGCCATGCGATTAGCCACTTCCGGCGCATCTAGCTTTTGCTGCTGGTAAGTCGTCCGCGCCATTTGAATAAATGCCTCCGGAACGTGGGTCTGCCCGCGAAAAACCACGGGTGACGCGATCGTTCCGCCCCCCACCAGCCGGGGATCTGCCTGCAACGCTCGGGTGGCAAATAGCCCACCGAGCGACAAACCAAAGATGGCAATCTG
This sequence comes from Levilactobacillus hammesii DSM 16381, assembly GCF_001434395.1. Classification (GTDB taxonomy): domain Bacteria; phylum Bacillota; class Bacilli; order Lactobacillales; family Lactobacillaceae; genus Levilactobacillus; species Levilactobacillus hammesii. Next base: position 165,460 of record NZ_AZFS01000046.1, on the reverse strand, counting down.
TTGATACCCGCGTCGCCGTAACGACGCAATGGCATCACGTGTGTCTTGCCACCATTTCTGTGGTGATCCCTCGCGTAAAATATCGGCGGGATCACCCGTTGCATGCCCCGTAAAAATGGGCGCAAGCACCGTGTAATTTTCGCTTTCTAGCCGGCGAGCTAGCAAGCGCATATCGTTAGAACTACCCGAATAGGCGTGCAGCAGAATAACTGCGTGAGGTCCCTGCTCAAAGAAGAGCTGGGTTGGTTTTCGAATCATGTAAAACCACCACTTTCCGCTATTGCTGAGATAGTCTCCGTGAACTTCGTGAGTCCTCACGATTTGGGGGGAACTCCCCCTAGGCTGGTTCTCAGCCCATCACTAGCTGTAAAAAAGCCCCCTGTAGCAAGACACAAACAGGCGGCTCAAATCTCTAGTGTGAAGATAGATAAACTAAAGCCAGTGCCAGTCCAAAGAAGAGGGCCCCTAAGACGACCGTGACCTTTTGCATGAAAGCTTCAAAACCACGTGGCTTAGACTTAGCGAATAAGTCATCAGCACCACCGGATAAAGCGGACAACGCATCATTGGTCTTAGCAGGTTGCATCATTACCGCAATAATGATCAACACACTGACAATTAAAATACAAGTCATTAAAAAATTATACACAAATTTGCCTCCTACCTATCGAATAGGTCTAATAGGTCTAACTATACTCTTCCTAATTTATCATAGTCGGGCCGGTTTTACCAGTCCCGCGCTCACTTAATCCAGCAAGCGATGGGGAGAATTATTCAATTGCGCCAACTGCTGACGGACGTAAGCCCGGTTGTGCCGATAGGTGAAAAGAATTAAGGTATCGCCCGATTTAATAATCGTATCACCATTCGGAATGACTTCCCGTTCGCCCCGTCGAACAGCAACCAACAGTGAACCATCCGGCCAGGTCAGGTCACGCACCTGTTGACTGTCAAAACCGGAGTTCTCACCGACCGCATACTCCACGCGATCGGCCACGCCATCACGATTAGCCTCAGCCGGCTTCACCAGCTGGCGTAACATGGCCTCGTAGATTGGCGCCCCGCCCAGAATGTCCACCGTAATATAAGCCACGATGGCAACCACGGCCAAAGGCATCAGGTGATGCAGCGTCCCGACCATTTCCGTAATCAGCAGAATCGCGGTGAAGGGGGCCTTCGAGATGCCCGCGAAATACCCCGCCATCGCGTAGATGATAAAGTTGGCCACAAAGATGGTGGGTAACCACCCTACTAACACAAAGGCCCGCGCCACAATCGCCCCCAGTAACGCTCCTAACGTTAGAATGGGTAAAAAGATCCCCCCGGGTAAGCCCGAACCATAGCTCACCGTTGAGAAGCAGAAGCGTAGAATAAAATATCCAATCAACGGTAATAGTAGCGGGGTATCCTTAGCAAAGGTCACGATCATCTGGTTACCACCGCCCAGCGTAAGTGGCCATAACAAGCCAATTGGAATGACGACCAAGAAAGGCACGATGCCATTGAGATGTTGCGGCAACCATTTTAACTGGGCGTACCAGCCGCCAACGTGTAGCGTCACCCATTGGTAGCCATACCCCAGCAGTCCCAGGCCAACGCCCAAGATGAGTAACAAGCCGTAATACTTCAAGGGCAGGGCCTGGTGATAATTAATATGTAACACGGGCGTCAAGCCAAAGATGCCATTGGAAACAAAATTGGCGACGACCGCGCTAGTCAAGGCCGTTAGCCAAACTAACGTTGAGAAACTGTGATAAACCTCTTCCAAAATAAACAGCGTTGATGCGATGGGCGCGTTGAAGGCCGCTGACAGCCCTGCCGCCGCACCACCGGCAATCACTAACCGGCGTTGTGTTCCCGTAAAACCTAAACGGTAGGCAATCCCTTGAGCAACGGTTCCGCCCAACTGAATAGAGGGTCCTTCCCGCCCTAAAAAGAGTCCCGAACCAATACCTAAAACACCACTGACAAACTTCTTCCAAAGGACCGGCCACCAGGCATAATCCAGCTCACCAGCCAGTTGCCCTTCGATTTGCGGGATTCCAGACCCCTTAATCATGGGGGTCTGCTTGACCCAGTGTCCAATGAGAATGGCAATACCAACCATCAGTAAAGCCCACGGAACCAACCACCAGGGATGCTGTCCTAGCCAGCCGTAAACACCCTGCACCAAGATTAACAGGTGCTCAATTAAGAGGCGAAAGACACTGACAACGGCTCCAGCAAATAGCCCCACTAGGGCCCCAAAGAAGATGGCCCTTAGTCGTGTCAGATCTGGTTGCACTTGTCGTTTGTCTTTCATCAGTTGATTCCTCCGTCTTTTTTTCGTCCAGACACTAGTCTATCACAGTTTTAACCGTGATTAGTGACGAAAACGACGGAACGAAATAATCCCCAATCCTGCGAGCGCTGCCAATCCTAATAGACCCCTGTTTGTCGTTTGTTCACTTGTTTGGGGTAATTGTCGCTGTGCGCCTGTCGTTAATAACCGCGGGGTGTGGACGCTAACGCTTTGCCCTTTCACGGGCGCTGAATGCTCCTTAGACGTCTTCGTTGGTTCTTTTAGTACCGTAGACGCTGAGCCCCCATCGATGGCCGTCACCGGATGCTCAGCCATTTCTGAGACGTGTGCCAAATCCGTGCTATTAATTGGACCTTCAGGCGTGTAGATGACCTGGGGTTTCGGCACCGTGACGGGAGGATACACGTCAATCGGGTCTGGCGCCACAGGCACCACCAACTCGGGATGCGTGATGGGAAAGGTCGGCTTGGAGACTGGGGAAGTTGGCACGACGGGGGGAACTGGGAGCACCGGCTTAGACGGGATCACCGATTGTCCTAAATTAGGATCTGTCGGCAACTGCGGATTTTTATCAGAGTCGGGCTTTTCACTTGGCTTGGGTTGTCCCTGCGGCTTCCCCGCTTCTTCAGACGTAGGTACCTCAGTTGTTTGTTCCGACAACGACTCCACCAATATTTCCCACTTCTCATTTTCTAATTTCACAATTCGGTTCACATCATCGGCATTCGTCAATTTATACCCTGTGGGCGCATTAATATTTAGTCTGCCACCAACCGTGACAGTTTCACCTGTCATTCGACTAGCGACGACTTCCTTATTTTGTTTGTTGATGTATTTCAAACTAATATTCGCAGGCCGTCTGGCACCAGTATAGGTCCACCTTAAAATTTCTGACGATGCTGCTGGTGCCTTCACATTGAACCTCTTACTGGATAAGAAAGCTCCCAACTCAGCATTTCCTGGCAGAGATTCACCAGGGATAACTCTGCGGGTCTCTAGTTTATAAGGACGTTCAACTTGACGCATCGTCCCTTCATCTACTGCCTCAATATAGTATTGAATCTTCAAATCATAGGGCGACGACTTATCATCTGCCAGTCCCACAATCCCGCCACTACCAAGCAATAAGCCACTCACAAACAAACTCAGCATAGCACCGTGTTGCCATTTAGTCTTCATCATCAAATGCCCCCTTATACTCTTTAACTCCGTAAAAAGTCGCCGAATATTTGGCGGAAATCAAAAAAAGTGGTATCTACCCACTAAATGAGTAAATACCACTTTCTGATTTAACTTTTTGAATTACTTGTTGATGATGGCCAAACGCGCATCTTCATCCAAGTTGTAGAAGGAGTGAATCCCCTTGTATTCGGAAGTCTTACCTAATTGGTCTTCGATCCGCATTAATTGGTTGTACTTAGCGATCCGTTCGCCACGGCTCATAGAACCAGTCTTGATTTGACCAGCGTTCAAAGCAACAACTAAGTCGGCGATAGTCGTGTCTTCAGTTTCACCAGAACGGTGAGAGATAACGGCCGTGTAACCAGCTTGCTTAGCCATTTCAACGGCTTCAACAGTTTCAGTCAAAGTCCCGATTTGGTTCAGCTTGATCAGGATAGAGTTACCAACACCCATCTTGATACCCTTAGCCAAGTAGTCCGTGTTCGTAACGAACAAGTCGTCACCCACGATTTGGACCTTCTTGCCTAAGCGCTTCGTAGCCATTTGCCAGTCTTCCCATTCGTTTTCATCCAAAGGATCTTCGATGGAAACAACTGGGTACTTGTCAACGATACCTTCAAGTAAGGTAACGAATTCTTCAGCAGTGTATTCCTTGCCGTCACCCTTAAGTTCGTACTTCTTGGTGTCAGCATTGTAGAATTCTGATGAGGCACAGTCAAAGGCGATAGCAACGTCCTTACCAGGTACGTAGCCGGCGTTCTTGATAGCTTCAACTAAGATTTCGAATGGTTCTTCGTTGTTCTTCAAGTCAGGTGCAAATCCACCTTCGTCACCAACGGCAGTAGAGTAGCCCTTTTCGTTCAACAAGTTCTTCAAGTTGTGGAACGTTTCGGAACCCATCCGGATAGCTTCCTTGACACTCTTGGCACCAACAGGCATGATCATGAATTCTTGGAAATCAACCTTGTTGTTGGCATGCTTCCCACCGTTGATAACGTTCATCATTGGCGTAGGCAATACGTGACCATTGAAGCCGCCTAAGTAGTTGTACAGAGGTTGGCCTAATTCGTCAGCAGCAGCACGGGCAGCAGCTAAGGAAACACCTAAAATGGCGTTAGCACCTAACTTACCCTTGTTTGGCGTACCATCCAAGTCGATCATTGCTTGGTCGATAGCACGTTGGTCGGTAACATCGTAACCAACGATTTCCTTGGCGATCAGGTTGTTAACGTTGTCAACAGCCTTGGTAACACCCTTACCCATGAAACGACTCTTGTCGCCATCACGAAGTTCAACGGCTTCGTGTTCACCAGTTGAGGCACCAGAAGGAACGATCCCCCGGCCCATAGCACCGGCTTCGGTGTAGAGTTCAACTTCAACAGTTGGGTTACCACGAGAATCTAAGACTTCGCGTGCGTAAATATCAGAAATAATAGACATTTTTTGTATTCTCTCCTTATGAAAGTTTGGCTTCACGGGAACAAGACAACCATCCCATGTATTATTCTATAAGTTTAACTTTGAACTTTCAATCACAATTTTACCGTTTTACAAATTTTGGTAGTTTGCGAGTTGAATAAATGACTGTTCGTCGAGGCTCGAACCCCCGGCTAACACACCATCTACGTTGTCTCGCTGCATTAAACCAGCAATGTTATCTGGTTTGACACTCCCACCATATAAAACGCGAACCCCGTTGGCCATTTCATCCGAATAGATGTCGGCCAAGGTTTGGCGAATCAGGTAACAACCCTCTTCCGCCTGGTCCGATGATGCCGAGTTCCCACTTCCGATGGCCCAACTAGGCTCATAGGCAATGACAATCTTAGCGGCATCTTCAATGCTGACTCCTTTCAGAGCAGCGGAGACTTGGTTAACGACCCAATGGATTTTTTCGCCGGACTCCCGACGACCCATGGTTTCGTCACAACACACGATGGGGGTCATGCCGTTGCGTAGAACAGCGAGTACTTTGCGGTTAATCACATCATCCGTTTCGTTAAAGTACCGACGCCGTTCAGAATGCCCCACGATGGTGTAGGGGATGCCCATCTCATGTAAGGCCTTGGGGCTGGTTTCACCCGTATAGGCCCCCTCGTCTTCGTAGTAACACGTTTCCGCAGCAATCCGCAAGATATTATCTTGGTTCGCATCCAACATCGTCTGTAAGAACAATGCTGGGGCGGCAATTGCCGTTTCCACGGTATCAGCAGCCGGTAGCTTACCCTGAACAGCTTCAATGAAACTGCGCGCTTCTGCGACCGACTTATTCATTTTCCAGTTACCTGCAATCAGGGGTATCCGCAACCTAATCCACCCTTTCTCAAAATAAATTGACTACGCCCATCATCTTACCGAACTCACCGACAATTAGCCAGTGAAGCGTCTCCATGATCAGCGACCGTCACAATAAAAAGCCATGATGACTGGCACCACAGCTCTTTATAAATTTACTTGTCAGAAATTGCAGCAATTCCTGGTAACGTCTTACCTTCAAGGTATTCCAGAGAAGCGCCACCACCAGTGGAGATGTGGGACAACTTGTCAGCAACACCGAGTTGTTGAACGGCAGCAGTGGAATCCCCACCACCAACGATGGTCTTGGCTTCAGTCAAAGTCCCTAAGAACTTACCGATTTCCAAGGTACCTTCTGCATAATTACTCATTTCGAAGACACCCATTGGGCCGTTCCAAACAACCGTCTTAGCTGACTTCAAAACATCTTCGAATTCAGCAACGGACTTAGGTCCGATATCCAAGGCCATGTAGCCATCAGGAATATCGCCGTCAACCGTCTTATGAGCGGCATCGTTATCAAACTTTTCAGCAACTACGGAATCCGTAGGCAGAACCAACTTGTCGCCGGCCTTGTCTAAGATTTCCTTAGCTAAGTCGATCTTATCCTTTTCAACTAAGGAGTTCCCGATCTTCATACCCTTAGCAGCGTAGAACGTGTAAGTCATCCCACCACCGATAAGAATCTTGTCAGCCTTAGCCAACAAGTTGTCGATCACACCGATCTTGTCGGAAACCTTAGCACCACCCAAGATGGCAACAAATGGGTGTTCTGGGTTATCAACGGCACCACCGATGAACTTGATTTCCTTTTCCATCAAGAAACCAGCAGCGGTTTGACCCATGTTAGAAGCAATACCAACGTTAGAAGCATGGGAACGGTGAGCCGTACCGAATGCATCGTTGACGAAAACGTCACCTAATGAAGCCCAGTACTTGCCCAATTCAGGGTCGTTACCGGATTCGCGCTTAACGTATTCGCCGTTCTTAACGTCTTCGTAACGGGTGTTTTCCATAACTAAAACATCACCGTCGCTCAAACCATCAATGGCATCTTCAAGTTGTGAACCTTCAGTCGTTGGGACGAAGGTAACTGGCTTGTTTAACAAGTTTGACAGGCGTTCTGCAACTGGACGCATGGACAAACCTGGCTTGTCATCTTCCTTCTTGATCCGACCTAAGTGGGATAAGAGGATGGCCTTGCCACCGTGTTCACTGACATACTTGATCGTTGGTAAAGCTGCGACGATCCGGTTATCGTTACCAATAACACCGTCTTTAATTGGGACGTTGAAGTCGACACGCATTAGGACTTTTTTGCCCTTTAAGTCTAAATCAGAAACTGTTAATTTAGCCAATTTAGAAAACCCTCCTTGATTGCTTATCAAAATAAAAGATTACTTTCACAATATACAGCACTTACCTTCATATTTCAAAGGACTTGTGCATTTTTTTAAGACTAATGAAAAACGCGTCGGAGAATTCCCTCCTCCGCCGCGTTTGATTCATTAAATATTTAAATTTAACCGACTTGCGCCGCTAGCTGATTAAAGCGTAGCGAAGTGCAATAAGGTACGAACCATGTTGCAAGTGAAGCCCCATTCGTTATCGTACCAAGCAACGGTCTTAACTAATTGGGTGTCACCGGCAGTCGTAACTTCCGTTTGAGTTGGGTCAAATACGGAACCATGATCGTCGTCGATGATATCAGTTGAAACAATTTCATCAGCGTTGTAACCGAAAGCATCGTTGCCTTCAGTGTGCTTCTTGATTGCTTCGTTGATTTCGTCAGCAGTAACCTTCTTGTCCAGAACAGTTACTAATTCAGTCAAAGAACCATCAACAACACCAACACGTTGTGCATGGCCTTGTAACTTACCCTTTAAGTCAGGGATTACTAAACCGATAGCCTTAGCAGCACCAGTTGAGTGAGGAATGGTGTTGATGCTTGCGGTACGGTTGTTACGCATCTTCTTGCCACGAGGGCCATCCAAGATCATTTGAGTAGAAGTGAAGGCGTGGATAGTCGTCATAGTCCCGGCCTTGATGCCAAATTCTTCGTTTAAGAAGTATGCCATTGGGGCCAAGCAGTTGGTCGTGCAAGAACCAGCAGAAACGATAACGTCGTCTTTGCTCAATACGTCCAAGTTAACACCAGGAACAACAGTCGTAACAGCACCGGCTGGAGCAGAGATCAGAACACGCTTAACACCAGCGTCAAGGTGAGCTTGTGACTTTTCTTCGGAAGTGTAGAAACCGGTACATTCGAGGACGAAGTCAACACCGTCGTTCTTAACCCAAGGAATGTCTTGAGCCTTTGGTTCAGCGTATACAGGGTATTCCTTACCGTCAACCACGATACCTTTGTCCGTTGATGAAACTTCACCAGGGAAACGGCCATGAGTTGAGTCATACTTCAACAAGTAAGCTAACATTGAAGGTGTCGTCAAATCGTTGATGGCAACAACTTCGATGTCACTTGAGTGGAGTTCGTGAATCCGCTTGAAAGCCAAACGGCCGATACGTCCGAAACCATTAATACCAATCTTTACAGTCATACTGTGATTTCCTCCTTCAGGAAGCAAATAAAGAATAATTTTTTTAAAAAGCAGTACGTGTTAAGTGTATCACTTTTTTAAAACAAAGTCAGCAGCTCCTTCATCGGTTATTAACCAAGTCGAAGCTGGCGCTAAATGCATGTAGGCCGCAATGGCAGCCCCTTTTTCGGCACCACCGGCAACGGCAACTACTAATTCTTTAGCGGCTAAGTCAGCAATTTCCACCCCAATGCGGGGGAATTTACTGACCACGTGGCCCTCGGCATCAAAGAAATGGCCAAAGGCTTCTCCCACAGCATGGGCCGCCGTTAAATCGGCGATCACATGAGGTGAGATCTTACGGCGTTTGGCCATGACGAAAGCCTGGCCAATGCCGTGAATCACAACGTTACTCTGGGCAATGAGCTGGAGGACTTCGTGAATGGCCGGCTCCGCAAACAACGGTTTGTAGGTCGCCGTTGTTAATTGCTCAGGAACAAACAATGAGCGGAAACTGCCATTCGTCTGTTGCGCCATCTGGGCACTCACGGCATTCGCCTGGATGGCTGGCGATTCGCCAACGCCACCCCGTGCTGGCACAAACAAAAGCTCTCGATTAACCGACAGTGCCGGCGTCAAGACAGAAGCCACAGTAGCTAGAGTATGACCACCCATCACGGCAATCGTACTTTTTCCCAGCGGTAACTGATCCGTTAAGACCTGCCGAGCGGCCTGTGCCATAGCCAGTAAGGACCCTGTTGGTGCGGTACTGTCTCCCGGTACAATCGTACAATGTGCAATGTGCAGCTTGGCTGCCAACGCCTGTTCACGCTCCTGCCAACCGGATAAATCGTTCATCACCGGCGCCAGGCCCCGCAAAAGTTGCTGGCCAGCACTGGTCACCTGCATCCCCTTAACCGACATCCGGACAAAGCCTAGCTCCGCCAAAGCATCCGTCGTTGTGCGAATCGTCCGCTCGGAACAGTCGAGATTAGTCGCCAATGTCCGGCGACCAACTGGTTGCGTGTTCGCAATCCCCTGTAGGACGCGAAACCGGCTGGTTAATTTCGTAACCATCTGGGGCATAATTGCTTCTACCCACTGCCAATCTTCACGCATGCCAACTACCTCCTAGTGGGACGATTAACGACCAGCGGTGGCAGATAAGCGCCCACCCCGGTCAAAAAAATTCAGGCCAACCAGAGCTAACCTTTACGTTTATTAGTATAAGGCCCTAACTAGCACATTGCAAGCCAACACTCCCGGAGATTTGGGAGAGATTGCCCACTAAAATAAAAATATTTAAACGACCCCTTGAATTTATATTCAGCATCAGTTATAGTAGTTAGGTGCTCAAAAAAGCACAGCGTGTTATGCGCCCGTAGTGTAATGGATCGCACGTAAGATTCCGGTTCTTGAAATGGGGGTTCGATTCCCTCCGGGCGCATTACAACCAAAGCGGTTAGGTCTCATCCCTTGTGGATGAGACCTTTTTTGTTTGAAAAACCTTCCGACAAAAAAAGATGCAACGGTTACCCGCAGCATCCTCATCCTATCTCACAACATGATTGATCCGATCCCAGCGTTTTCGCAAGGGAATTGCAATCAGTGGTGCGACTAAAATATCTAAGAGTAATTCAGGCACGGCATTCGTCACCAACGAAATCATGAGGACATACCCTAATGTCTGATTTCCCTTTGCACCAAAGGCGGTCGCCACAGCTGGTGTTTGATAGAAGAAAAAGACCAAACCCAGCACCAAAATCGTATTGATTAATGCGGCCACCCCCGCTGCAACGCTCATCGAACGGCGCATTGACCACTGACGATTGCGGCCCCATAGATAGACCAGGCCAGCGCCCAACCCCATCAATAAGCGGGGGACCACTGAAACTAACGGGTTTGTAAAGACTAACGGAGCGACTGGACTCGATGGCCAGGTAAAGGCCCGAACGAAGGTAATCAACCCCCAAAAGCCCCCGATGAGCATCCCATCCTTGGGGCCCATAGCCGTTCCGGCCACAATCACGGTCAACCCAATTAAGGTCATGCTAAATGGTCCCAACGGAATGTACCCGAGAAACGGTAAAATATTTTGCAGCAAGACAATTGCCATTAATAACGCATCCACCACGAGGCGGAATGTTTTATGTCGCGTCATTTTTTCCTCCACTGAAAAGTTAATGCCGATATTATAGCATGATTTTCTGGCAGTGGGAAACCGATCAACGTTTTCCCCGTTAGCTCCAATGCGTTCACCGCAAGTCCCATCGGCAGTGATAGCTGCTCGATTTTCTCACCATAAACTAACTTGTATTTTTATCCAAAATCAGTTATAGTAGTTAAGGTGTTGTTAACCACTATGCGCCCGTAGTGTAATGGATCGCACGTAAGATTCCGGTTCTTGAAATGGGGGTTCGATTCCCTCCGGGCGCATTACAAGCAAAGCGGTCAGGTCTCATCCCTTATGGATGGGGCCTTTTTTAGTCCAGAACAAACGCCTCGCAAAAGGGGTGTACCGACAACGTTCTGCCCGCACACCCCATTCTCTAAATATAGATAAGACTCAATCCCCCCAGTGACACCCGACCGGTCACCATCACCACTGGCCCAGTCGTTGCCGTTGGTTCACCCGTCGTCTCGATACCGCCGAGGTTGGCATCCACATCCGTCTTGACGTTCCAGGTCGTGGGCAAATACAACTGTACGGCTCCCAGGTGTGCGTCCACGTTGATGACTGCCCCCTGCTCGCTTAAGGTCACGTCGTCAAAGTACAATTTGGCATTGCCCATTGAGACCTGGACGTCCGCCCGCCGAAAATCCGTGGACTGGAGATACCGGATACTATTACTCATGTTCACGTTAACCGTCATATCGGGGTCATGCAACGTTTCAACATCTTCACCATGTTCGGACCACCCGCGGTGATGGTGATGGGCTCCATTTCCTTGCGACTGCCAATTATAATGATACCAACGCTTAGGCCGAATGATCAGTGACAGCCCCAACGACAATAATACCGCGGCAATCAGAATGGTCCATGGTGCCAATGCTGTAATCCCCAGGGGTTGCGCAAAGATAATGGCTAGAAACGCTAATGAGAAAACCATCCCCCAGACAGCGAGATGCATGAGGCTTTCAACGAAGGCGGCCACCAGAAAGACGGCTAGTAGCAGTGGCCAAACCCCCACATGGTAACTGAAGATCCCCATCTGGCTCGTGACTAAAACAACGGCGCCCAATACCAAGAAGACGCCCCAAAACCAATTTGCTTGTTTACGCATATCCTTACCCCTTTTCCTCTAGTGCGTGTTTTAACGCCTGATAGTATCGGCGTGAAACGTAGAGTTGCTTGTGTGAATTTTGAAATTTTACCAGGTTGCCCGTCACTGACCGTGTCAGCGAGAAAACCTGCGTGCGATTGAGGATGGCTGACCTGGAAACCTGTATAAACTGATTGGGCAGACGTTCAGCCAATTCGTAGAGTCGTTGGCCAGTTGTATACATCGCCGTCGCTGTGTGAACCGTCACTTGGTGATCCCGTGCCTCAAAAAATAACACGTCTGCCAAACTCACCTGGTAGTTTTCACCATGCCAGCTAAAGGTTAGCCGTTGCTGCACCCTGTCTGCTGCTTGAATCGCTGCCACCAACTCATCAACTGCCGGTGTCTTTGCGGGAACGTGCAGCGTCACCGCGGGCTCATCTAAGGTCGGGTCGACCTCAATGTGAATCTTCAAGTTGCCACCCCCTTTCGTCTTTATTAAGTTAACCATAGGGAAAACTAAAAATAAATAGCCAGCCCGTAAGCGGTCAATTTAAGCGCGTAACTGGTCAATTTCGGTGATAGAATACGTGACGTTTAGTCAATTTCTGGTATGATAGTTCTAGTCAAATGGTTGTCAATGGTCGATAATACTGCTGGCATTAACCGGCGATTCGCCTGACTTATGGCCGATCTCAGAGCAATCCAACAGAAGGAAGTCATATTGTTTGACCTACTTTGACCATAGCGGTACACTAGCAACATGTTAGCAGAACGCTAGCCATTTCTACGTTAAATAAATAAGGGAGGCTATCTTGTCATGAATTTAGTACCTACAGTTATTGAACAATCATCCCGTGGCGAACGGGCCTATGATATCTATTCACGACTATTAAAAGACCGGATCATTATGCTTTCCGGCCCAATTGAAGATGATATGGCCAACGCCATCATTGCACAATTGCTCTTCTTGGATGCCCAAGACTCCACCAAGGACATTTCACTTTACATCAACTCACCCGGTGGTGTGGTTTCTTCCGGCTTAGCCATCTACGATACCATGAACTTCATCCAATCCGACGTGCAAACCATTACGTTGGGGATGGCCGCTTCCATGGCCAGTGTCTTGGCTTCATCCGGGACTAAGGGCAAGCGTTTTGCCTTGCCTCACGCCCAAGTGATGATTCACCAACCATCTGGTGGTGCACAAGGTCAACAAACTGAAATTGAAATCGCCGCTCGCGAAATCTTAAAGACTCGGCAATTGATCAACCAAATCTTGGCTGACAATTCCGGTCAACCCGTTGAACGTCTGAACCAAGATACTGAACGGGATAACTACTTGAGTGCTCAAGAAGCCGTCGATTACGGGTTAATCGACCACATCATGACCAACAGTAGCGAACAAAGCAAGTAATTTTATATAAAAAAGCATCGACCAGCCGGTCGATGCTTTTTTTGCCAATATGGCGACTAAAGTTCCTTTTTAACCTATTCTTGCAGTGACAATCCCATGTGTTGATACGGATGGATGCCGATCATTAACCGACCATCCGCCTTAAATCCCTGTCGCCGATAGAGCTTGGCTGCACCTGGATTGCCGTCATCGACATTCAAGCTAATCTTAGCTTTGCCAAAGCTTTCAACAAACTGGGGTAAAGCTTTTAGCAGATGACTCCCAATCCCTTGTCCCTGAGCTTGCGGTGCGACCGCTAACATACTCAGATACCACTCTCCTGGTCGACTCTCGCCCCCCAATTCCAGGGGTGCTGAGAACCCCTCATGTTTTGCAGAGACGCGCTTTAAAATTTGATTAACCGCAACTTCATTCTCTGCCGGATGACCAAAAGCCACACCTAGCACCTGATTCTCCTCATCAGCAACTAACGTCTGGGCAATGCCGTTCAGGTTTTCGGGCATCGCGTATAGCGTCGTCAGCATCGAAATTAACGCAGACTCCGAGACATTTTGCAGTACGGGCATCTCCATATCACGATAGATCATCGCAATCAACGGCGCTATCTGTGCACTATCTTGCGGTTGAGCCTGTCGGATTTGCATGTCAATCAGCCTCCTAGCTTCATCATCTGTCCTTAGATATCGATGTCCAGTTACCGGCTAATCAGTCGGCCGTTTAACCGGACAATTTACCAATTACCTTAGCAGATAACCTTAGCCAGCGTCAAATTTGTTGTTACTTTTAACAGAAAAGTTCAGCGGCACCACCGGGATCGAGACCCAACTCAAAAATCAGTTTTTTCAGAAGAAACCTTCCGAAAAAACTGATTTATTTTTTGCCATGATGGTGCTAAAACGTGAGGAATCAGGCGGTCGCCGCTTCACGTAATTGCTTGGCATAATCATTAATTTTGCGCAGTCGGTGATTAATCCCCGACTTGGAAATCGGTCCCCCAGGAACTAGGTCGCCCAATTCCTTCAGACTAACTTCCTTATGTGCCAGCCGCGTCTCGGCCACTTCTCGCAACTTAACGGGTAACTGGCCTAAACCGACCGTTGCATCGATGAATTGAATATTATCAATCTGGCGTGTCGACGCGTTGGCCACCTTATCCAAGTTGGCATTTTCGCAATTCACCAGTCGATTCACGGAGTTCCGCATGTCCCGCATGATCCGAATATCTTCGAATTTCAGCATGGACGTGGTTGCCCCAATCAGCGACAGGAAGTCCGCGATTTCTTCGGCACTCTTCAGGTATGTGATGTAGCCACTCCGCCGCACGATCGTTCGCGCGTTGAGGTTATAGCGGTTCATCATCTCCGCAATCATCTGGTTGTGCTCTTCATATAGAGAGTAAATCTCCAGATGGTACCGACTGGTCTCGGGATTGTTGACGGAACCTCCCGCCAAGAATGCCCCGCGCAGGTAGGAACGCACGGACATATCCGAGTTTAGAATCTCATCCGGCACGGACTCCAACAGCTGCATCCCATCGAAGATGCCCAAATCAGAGAGAACCTCCGCAGCCCCCGTCTTCACCCGCACGATGTACAAGTTATTTTTCTTCAACTTCATTTTGCGCCGAACCAGCAATTCACTTTCCAAATCATAGAATTGCTTCAATAATTGGTACATCCGTCGTGCAATCGCCGGATTTTCCGTCTGGACGTTCAGCACAAAATGATGGTTCGCTAACCCCAAGGCTCCGTTCATCCGAATCAACGCTACCAGCTCGGCTTTGGCGTTGTCTCGATGGACCTCTAAGGTCGTTAATTCTTTCTTCACTTCACTGGCATACGACATTCGTTAAAGCCTCCGTTTCATGCGATATCGTGGCTGGCCAATCAGGTTCAGGAGTTCATTAACAACCTCCTGACCGTTGTGAAAGGCCCCGTTATCGCGTAGTTCAAGAAAGTCCGTCGAAATCACCCGGCACCCCTGATCGCGGAGTCCCTGGAAATCGTGACGTACGGGTTGAGACATTTCGTCCCAACGCTGGTAATCAATATACTGGTCAGGCACAGTGCGTGAGTTGACCAGTACCGTATCAATAAAGTTTTCGTTTAAGTGTTGATTTAACACCCGCACATGATCGGCATCGGTAAAGTTTTCAGTTTCACCCTTTTGCGTCATGATATTGCAGATGTAAACCACCTCAGCGGGGCTCTCCTTAACGGCCTTCCCCACGCTGTCAATCATCAGGTTGGGGAGGATGCTGGTAAACAAACTCCCTGGCCCCAACACAATCTGATCGGCATCCATGATGGCATCAATCACCTGTTGCACCGCATGCGGCTGATCGTGGTGATTACTGGTCTCCACCCACACCCGCTTAATCAGCTTGTGGGCAGCCGTAATCTCAGACTCCCCGCTCAGCGTACTGCCATCGGCAAATTGGGCGTGCAATTCCAGCGGCTCGTTAGCGGCCGGATAGATATGGCCATTAACGCGCATGAGTTGGGATAGCTCCTGAACGGCATCAAAAATACCGCCCTTCATTTCCGATAAGGCGGCAATGATTAGGTTTCCAATGGCGTGGCCAGCAAAGAAATCATCAGTCGTTTCGAATCGGTATTGAAATAAATCCTTATAAATAGACGGGACCTCAGCCAGTGCCACCATGACATTACGGATATCTCCAGGCGGCACCACATTGACGTAGTGTCGAATGATACCTGAAGAACCGCCGTCATCGGCAACCGTAACCACCGCGGTGATATCAACATCGCGATCGCGCAGATTACCTAAGATGACCGGCAAACCAGTCCCCCCGCCAATGACCACAATTTTGGGCCGGCGAGTACGCAGTGGATCTCTCATGATCGGTTAGCGGACTCCTTTCGCTTCTCAATGTCGCGATGGGTCACGTGGACTGGGTAGGTATTGCCTAGTGCTTGACCGATGCGCGTAGCTAGGGCCACGGAACGGTGCTGCCCGCCCGTACAGCCGATAGCGATGGTAAGATTAGCCTTACCCTCTTTTTTATAGCCCGGCACGATAGTCGTGAGGAGCTTGATAAACTGTTCATAAAATTCTTCGGTTTGCGGCTGCGCCATGACGTAATCGTAAACCTCTTGATCCTTCCCCGTTTGATTCCGTAACGCCGGAATGTAGTAAGGATTGGGTAAGAAGCGAACATCCATGACGATGTCGGCGTCAATGGGTAAGCCATACTTGAACCCAAATGACATGACCTCAATGTGAAAGACCTGCGCTGATTCCGTCTCGTAGTTGTGGAAGATCTCTTCTCGCAACTTCCGTGGACTGAGCGTTGTGGTGTCAATCACCAACTGCGCCGCTTGCCGGATCGGTGATAGAAGCCGCCGTTCCCGTTGAATGCCCTCCATAACCCGGCCATTTCTGGCAAGTGGATGGGAACGCCGCGTCTCTTTGTACCGCGAAACCAGTTCTTCATCGGATGCGTCCAGAAACAGAACCTGCGCGTTCATGGTACCGTGAACGGCCACATCATTCAGCATCCTGACGATTTCATCATAAAATGCCCGAGACCGCAAATCGATAACTAGGGCAATCTTCGATAGTTTACCCGATTCACGGACCAAATCCCAAAACTTAGGGAGCAACGAAGGCGGCATATTATCAATACAGAAATACCCCAGATCTTCAAAGCTCTGCATGGCGACGGTCTTCCCGGCACCACTCATCCCAGTTATGATGACTAAATGGATTTCATTTGTCATGATTCTCCTCCAGCTTCTTTTAAAAACGTCTTTAAGCAGTATAACACACCGGGCGTGTCTTTTCCTAACAATTCCCTTAAATTCCTAAAATACTGGGATTTCCGTTCACAAATTATGCGGGAAAACTTGCACCCTAGCAAAAAAGCTAACCCAAACCACGTGATTTGAGTTAGCTCATTGTATGCTAGATAGACGACACGACCCTACCGACTACGCGCAATCGAAATCCAAATGGCGTTGACGCCAAAGATGGCGAAGAAGATGGCGATCAAGCCGTTCAATGACAGCGCTGCGACCACGGGGTGGACAAACAGCATGATGCCGCCGACCAATGCCACAACGTCAAAGACAATCGACAGCCAGAAGTAAAATCCGCCGAAGCTTCGCAGGTGACTCGCAACCAGTAAACGTTCTAACGAATCAACGATAAACCAGATTGCGAATAAGTATCCTAGGGTCACGATGGCACTATTCATATCAAAGAAAAAGACGATAGCAATCAAGATATCTAAGACGCCTAAAACCAAAGCAAAGTTGGCCCGGACGCCCGTGGCTTCATGAAGCTTACGATACCCAGCAATCGTGGTTAACCCACTCAGCAGCGCCATGATGGCAAAAATAATCGCTAATCCCGTTAAACCAATCTTAGGTGAGCGGAAAAGACCGTACGCGGCAACTAAAAACAGAATACCGAGAATAAATTCGCTCCAGTCAAAGCCCCACCGGGTTCGATTCATATTAAACATTGTCTGTATCTCCTCACAACTCCGGCCAAGTGTTGACCGGTTTTCAACTATTGTACTGGTTTTCAGCAAGGTAAACAAGTTCAGCTAACCAAAGAGGGCGTCAAAACCGCTATTCAACGGTCTTGACGCCCTAATTTACAATTTTATGACGATACCTAAGCGTCCTCTTCGGTTCGGGCCTTATCCCGTTCCAAGACGGGCTTTAAGTATTGCCCAGTATAACTATTTTTAACCTCAGCCAACTCTTCGGGTGTACCGGTCGCAACCACGTTACCGCCGGCTTCACCGCCCTCAGGACCCAAGTCAATCAGGTGATCGGCCGTCTTAATCACGTCGAGGTTGTGCTCAATGACCAGCACCGTATTGCCCTTATCAACCAGGCGGTGGAGCACCGTCAGCAACCGTTTGATGTCATCGGTATGCAACCCCGTGGTTGGTTCGTCCAGGATATAGAAGTTTTTTCCATTTTGCTGCTTGTGCAGTTCGGAAGCCAGCTTCATCCGTTGGGCTTCCCCACCGGACAGCGTGGTGGCGGGTTGCCCCAGCTTGACGTAACCCAGCCCCACATCCTGAATGGTTTGGAGCTTCCGGGTAATCTTAGGAATGGCTTCGAAGAACTTCAAGGCCTCACTGACGGTCATGTCCAACACGTCAGCAATATTCTTGCCCTTGTATTCAACTTCCAACGTTTCGGAATTGTAACGCGTCCCGTGGCAAACCTCACATGGCACGTAGACGTCAGGAAGAAAGTTCATTTCGATCTTTAAAATCCCATCCCCATGGCAGGCCTCACAACGGCCACCCTTCGTGTTGAAGCTAAAGCGGCCCTTTTGGTAGCCCCGCAGCTTCGCATCATTGGTCTGGGCAAATAAAGTCCGGACGTCATCAAAAACGCCGGTGTAGGTCGCCGGGTTACTCCGTGGGGTTCGGCCAATCGGACTTTGATCGATATCGACTAATCGTTCAATATTTTTAACGCCAGCGATACTCTTATATTTCCCGGGTTTTTCAGAGTTTCGGTTCAGCTTCTGCGCCAATGCCCGTTTTAAGATGGTATTCACCAGCGTCGACTTCCCGGAACCAGATACCCCGGTGACCACCACAAACTCACCTAACGGAAAATCTACCGTAATGTCCTTCAGGTTATTCTCGGCAGCCCCCGTCACACGAATCGTCTTGCCGTTGCCAGCACGACGCGTTAATGGCACGGGAATGTAGCGTTTGCCAGACAAGTATTGGCCGGTTAGAGACTTCCGCGACCGCATGACTTGCTTAGGCGTGCCGGCGGCCATGACATGACCCCCGTTTTCACCCGCACCCGGACCAATATCCACAATGTAATCCGCGGCCCGCATGGTATCCTCATCGTGTTCCACCACGATCAAAGTATTTCCTAAGTCCCGCATCTGTTTCAGGGAAGCAATTAGCCGATCGTTGTCCCGTTGGTGCAACCCAATTGACGGTTCATCCAAGATATACAACACACCGGACAGGTTTGAGCCAATCTGAGTGGCCAAGCGAATCCGTTGGGCTTCCCCACCGGAAAGGGTTCGTGCAGAACGACTCAGCGTCAGGTAATCTAACCCCACGTTGCGTAAGAAGGTCAGGCGATCGCGAATTTCTTTCAAGATCGGTTGCGCAATGACCTGGTTCTGTTCGCCGAAGCTCAAGTCCTTAAAGAAGGCCAATTCCTTATCAACGGGCAAATCAGAAACCGCGCCAATGTGCTGGTGGTTGATCTGAACACTCAGGGCCTGCCGGTTCAACCGGTAGCCGTGACACGTCTGGCAGGTTAATTCGGCCATGTACTTACGCATGACGTCCCGCGTGAAGTCGCTATTCGTTTCCTTATAGCGGCGTTCAACGTTGGGCACAACCCCTTCAAAGGCCACGTCAACGTCCCGAACACCACCGAAGTCATTTTCATAGTGGAAATGGAATTCCTTGCCCTGCGACCCGTACAGAACCAAATCCTGGTCGGCCTGTGACAAGTCCTTGAAAGGCACGTCCATGTCCACGTTAAAGGCAGCTGCGGCCTGTTCCAACAAGGCTGGGTAATATTGTGAACTGATTGGGTTCCAAGGCGCTAAGGCCCCTTCACGCAGTGTCTTCGTCTTATCTGGCACCACGAGATCCAAGTCAACCTCCAGCTTAACCCCTAACCCATCACAGTCTGGGCAGGCACCAAATGGCGCGTTAAAGGAGAAGAGCCGCGGTTCCAACTCACCCACGGTAAACCCACAGACGGGGCAAGCGTAATGTTCTGAAAATACCATGGGTTCACCATCGATTAAGTCGGCAATGGCGTAGCCCCCACTCAAGCGGAGGGCCGCTTCAAATGAATCAAAGAGCCGAGACCGAATCCCGTCCTTGACCACGATCCGGTCAATCACGATGGCGATATCATGGTTTTGGTTCTTATTGAGTTCTGGCACATCATCAATATCCATGATGTCCCCGTCGACCCGCACCCGAACAAAGCCTTCGCGCCGGATCTTGTCAAAGACCTTCTTGTGTTGCCCCTTCTTACCCCGCACAATCGGCGACAAGACTTGGAGCTTGGTCCGTTCAGGCAGGTCCAAGACCTGATTGACCATCTGTTCGACACTTTGGCTGGTAATCTTGGTTCCATCATTTGGACAGATCGGCGTTCCTACCCGGGCCCACAGTAACCGGAGATAGTCGTTAATCTCAGTGACCGTTCCCACCGTTGACCGAGGGTTCTTAGACGTGGTCTTCTGGTCAATCGAAATAGCTGGGCTTAACCCATCAATGGAATCGACGTCTGGCTTGTCCATTTGCCCCAAAAATTGCCGCGCATAGGAGGACAGACTTTCCACGTAACGACGCTGGCCTTCCGCATAAAGCGTATCAAATGCCAGCGAACTCTTCCCGGAACCAGATAAACCACTGATCACCACCAGCTTATTCTTGGGAATAGTCACGTCAATATCTTTTAAGTTGTGCGCTCTGGCACCATGAATCACGATTTTATCGTTTAACACTTAATCTTCTCCTTACTCGACCTAATCGCCGATCTCGGTCTTCATATCCATGATGGTATCCCGCAGCGAAGCGGCTTGTTCAAAGTCCAACTTCTTGGCGGCAGACCGCATCTCTTCTTCTAACCGCGAGATTAACTTCCGTTGGTCATCCTTGGACATATCCTCAAAGTCACTCGAAACGAAGTCATCCTTCTCACCTTCGTGATCATTCTTCTTCGTCACGGCAATGAGGTCACGGATTGGCTTAATAATCGTGGTTGGCGTAATGCCATGCTTCTTATTGTAAGCAATCTGAACCTTCCGCCGCCGCGCCGTTTCGTCAATCGCCGCCTGCATGGAATCCGTTACGGAATCCGCGTACATCACCACTGCCCCGTGGGAGTTCCGGGCGGCCCGACCAATCGTCTGAATCAGGGAACGTTCGTTACGCAGAAAACCTTCCTTATCGGCATCCAAAATCGCAACCAGTGAGACTTCAGGAATATCAATCCCTTCACGTAACAGGTTGATCCCGACCAAGACATCGTATTTTCCTAATCGCAGGTCACGCATAATTTGCGTCCGTTCCAGGGTCTTGATATCGGAATGCAGATACGCCACCTTGATGCCCAAATCCTTCAGGTAGTCGGTCAAATCCTCCGACATCTTCTTCGTCAATGTCGTCACAAACGTCCGTTCATTGGCTTCGACACGCTGATTGATCTCGCCCACCAAGTCATCCATCTGGCCCATGATTGGCCGAACCTCGATCGTGGGATCAAGTAATCCAGTTGGCCGGATAATTTGCTGAACCACGTGATTCGTTTGCTCATGTTCATACGGCCCAGGGGTCGCCGACATGTAAATCACTTGATTCACGTGTTGTTCAAATTCAGATAACTTCAGGGGCCGGTTGTCCAGTGCACTGGGGAGACGGAAACCGTAATCCACCAGCTGTTGTTTCCGCGCTTGGTCCCCGTTATACATTCCGCGAACCTGCGGCATCGTCACGTGAGACTCATCGACAACCAGTAGGAAGTCCTTCGGGAAGAAATCGAGTAGCGTGTAAGGCGGTTCACCGGCTTTACGGCCATCCATCCACCGCGAGTAGTTTTCAATGCCACTCGTGTAACCCATCTCACGCATCATTTCCAAATCATAGGTTGTCCGTTGCTTGAGTCGTTGGGCCTCTAGTAACTTACTCTGTCCCTCGAGTTCAGCAACCCGATCCTTCATTTCGCCCTCGATGCCCGCCGTGGCCTTCGCCATGATGTCATCGTTCGTCATAAAGTGGGTCGCCGGGAAAATGGCGACGTGTTCACGGTCGCCTACAATTTCACCCGTCAAGGAGTCAACCTCACGAATGCGATCGATCTCGTCACCAAAGAATTCAATGCGTAGGGCCCGGTCGTCACGTGAAGCGGGGAAGATTTCAACCACATCCCCGTGAACCCGGAACCGGCCCCGTTGAAAGTCATAATCGTTGCGTTCAAATTGAATATTCACTAATTTACGCAGTAGCGCGTCACGCTCAATCTCCTGACCAACGCGTAGCGAAACCACGTGATTCTTATATTCGGTAGGATCCCCTAACCCAAAGATAGAGGACACGGAGGCCACCACAATGACATCGTTCCGCTCTAACAACGAACTCGTTGCTGAATGCCGCAATTTATCAATCTCATCGTTAATCGAGGAATCCTTTTCAATATAGGTATCACTCGAAGGGACGTAAGCTTCCGGTTGATAGTAATCATAATAACTCACGAAATACTCCACCGCGTTGTTGGGGAAAAACTCCTTGAATTCCCCATAGAGCTGGCCCGCCAAGGTCTTGTTGTGGGACAACACCAGCGTCGGTTTATTCACGTTTTTAATGACGTTGGAAATCGTAAACGTCTTCCCCGTCCCGGTTGCCCCCAAGAGAATCTGTGCCTTCTCGTGTTCATTAAGTCCCTTAGTCAGCTGCGCAATCGCCTCTGGCTGGTCCCCCGTGGGTTGGTATTTTGAAACCAAATCAAACTTCCGGTCCGATTGTCGATCAATCATGGCATAACCTCCCTACCAAATTATCTGCTACATCTTAGCCCGACACGGTCTTACCGCGTCCTGGCCGTGAACTGCCACGTGGTCTTGCAACCCTAACCGGCAGTCCCTAAAACTTCTTATTCACTAGAAAAAATGGGAAACAATCCGCTTCCCATCATGCCCAAATATTTTACCATACCGAACATACTTTCGCCAGTCTCGCGCCTTATGCTCAGAACTTATCCTGATAGATTGTGACGTTAGCCGTTCGGTCACCCCGAACCACCGTCGTCGTTTGAATCGCCTGCAACTGCTGACCTTCCCAGAACTGCTTCATTTGACGATCACCCATAAATACACTGAGTTGCAATTGCACGGCCCCAGCTGCCCGCAGCGTCGCCACGAGGCTGTGATAATAATCTGCAGCCTGCTCGTCGGATAGCTGCTTATCCGTCATCCACATACCCAGCCAAACCAGGATAGGTAGCGGATAATCAATAATCAAATCGACTAAAACCACCAGCTGATCTCCCTGAAAGATTCCCAGGTAAGCCTTTTGATCAGGCATGGCATTCATGGGAACATCCGTGACATCCTGTACCGCTTCGTTGCGCGTCACCGGGTGATCCTGAAAGTGATTAAAGTAAGCGGGATGGGCCGCCTGAAAGGTGTAAATTAAATCGTCATCATCGTGCGTGAGCGGTCGCACCGTTGCGCCCGTGATCATTTGATTCCAAACTTCAGCTAATTTCATGCTTAATCTCCCTGTTTCAATAGATTATCCGTTAAGGTCGCGAGCTTTTGCCGATCACTAAAGTCGGCAGCCAGCATTTCTGGTAGGACCTCCGTCAAGAAGTAGTGCACGCAGGCCATCTGCTTAAACTTCAAGATAGTGGTCAAGCTTTCGCGATAGATTTCGGTAAAGACCGGTTCTGGATTGCCCTTCTGGATCTCACCAAAGGATTCGTAGAGCAGATCCACCTTGTCGGCAACGGACAGGATCTGACCTTCTAGGGTGTCATCCTTTCCCTCGCCCAGGCGACGCGTATAGGCGGCTTGGAACTGCTTGGGAATTTCATTTTCAATAAAGTTAGCCGTGAGAGAAGACTCAACGTCTGCCAGCATCTGCCGTAACTGCGGTGTGGCATACTTGACCGGCGTCTTAATATCCCCGATAAACCGTTCCGTATAGTCGTGATTCAACGATTTCTCATACAGCAAGCGCCAATTGACCTGGTTGCCGGCGCCCTCTTCAACGTCACCCAAGAATTGGGCCACTTCAGCCACCTTAAATGAATGGGCGGCCACAGAATGTTGCTCAAACTTAAAGTACCCCGGTGCACGATCGATGGTTTCCAGATCACTTAAACTCTGTAAAAACTGATTCATTCCCATGCTTTGACACTCCTCTACCCTATTTTGTTTGATACAAATTTCTAAAATTCATGCCATCCTCGCTGTCTGCTACATCGACCAAGGCCGTCGCCTTACCGTTCGCCAAATTTGGACTGGAACGCTGTGGGCAGGACGGTCAGAGCCTGAAGGGGCGGTCTCTGACCTCGCTTTGAACCGATAGCCCACGTTTCAAAGTCGCCATTTCCCAAGTAACCTACTTGGGAAATCCCACGGCTGAGCCCAAATTTGACTCACTCACGGCTACATCGTCGGTTACCAATCTGTGACTACTCAACATCACGATAACCGTTTGAATGGTGACCAACCAGTATCAACCGGAGGCGGCCAGAGATGGAGGCAGCCGTGACAACGGTGTTAGCCGAGAATCGGCTTACAGCGTGGGACGCGTTTGGAGACTGGCGGACCTTTGCCAGGCTTCAAACCGAGCCGGAGGACCGCTTCTCAGGCCGCAGGCGGTCCCCACAGCAGCCGGAATTTCTGGCAGCTGCAGGTGACCAACCTCGGCAAACTGATCAGTCTCTATGTAACCACCGGCGCCAACCATTGCTATGAAGGCGCGCAGGTGGTGGACTTGTGACTTTACAAAAAGCGGAAACCACCCCCAGTGGGTCGTTTCCGCTGATTGACACCTTATTGCGCGGAGGTTGCCTTAGCCTTTAAAGCTTCCAGATAACTGAACGCTTCTTGGCCCGCAATCCCACCGTCACCAACGGCCGTCGTAATCTGCCGCAAGGTCTTTTGCCGAACATCACCGATCGCAAAGATTCCAGGAACGGCCGTGGCCATCCGGTCATCGGTCTTGATCCAACCCTTGTCATCCGTAATCTTCAAGCTGGTGAACGCATCGGTCATTGGTAAGTTCCCCACGTAAATGAAGACACCGCTGGCAGCAATCTCACCGGTCTCGCCAGTTTGATTGTTCTTCGTTGCCACACCTGTTACTTTCATGTCGTCACCTAAGACTTCAGTGACGTTCGTGTTCCATACAAATTCAATCTTGTCGTTAGCAAAAGCCCGGTCTTGAATAATCTTTTGGGCCCGCAGTTGGTCACGCCGAACCACAACGGTTACCTTAGACGTAATCCCTGCCAGGTAGAGGCTTTCTTCAATAGCAGAATCGCCACCACCAACAACGACAACTTCACGGTTCTTAAAGAAAGCACCGTCGCAGACCGCGCAGTAAGAGACACCACGGCCACCAAATTCATTTTCGCCAGGCACACCTAGCTTCTTATATTCAGAGCCGGAAGCAATCAGAACGGCACCGGCACTGTAATCACCATCGTCGGTTTTGACGATCTTGTGATCACCGTGATCTTCAATGCTTTCAACATTGCCATACGCAAAGTCAGCACCAAATTGTGTGGACCCATCGTACATGTCCTTAGCCAGGTCCGGTCCGAGAACGGACTTGAAACCAGGATAGTTCTCAATAGCTGCCGTGTTGTTCATCTGGCCACCATAGATTCCCCGGTCCAACATCAAGACGGAAAGGTTCGCCCGTGAAGCGTAGAGCGCCCCCGTCATACCGCCGGGACCTGCACCAATGACAATCACATCATAATTTTTCAAATTTTTAACGCTCCCTTCTGCTCTTAGCCTTTAGTGTACTTTACTATCAAAAAGGAAGTTTGTCACCTATTTTGACTTGGTTGCTTTTTCATCCTCAGCGGATAATTTGGCACCCATTTCTTCAATGTACTTCCGCAAAGCATCCTTGGTTTCTGGATGTTGCAGTCCATATTCGATGTTCGTTTGAATCCAGCCGAACTTGTTCCCAACATCGTACCGCTTGCCGGTATATTCGTGGGCAAAGACGCGCTGGGTCTTGTTTAAGTTATCAATGGCATCAGTCAGTTGCAGTTCATTACCCAAACCAACCGGTGTATTTTCCAGAGCTTCAAAAATTTCTGGGGTAAAGAGATACCGGCCAATAATAGCCAAGTCACTTGGTGCTTCATCCGGTTGTGGCTTTTCCACAAAGTTCGTCACGTTGTAAAGACCCGGTGCCGTTTCTTCAGAAGGATTGATGACCCCATACTTCGCCGTATCCTTGTGTGGAACCCGCATAACGGCTAACGTGGAAGCCCCCGTCTCGTTATAACGGTCGATCAGCTGCTTGGTCAAAGGCACTTTACTGTCGGTCATGTCATCACCCAACATCACGATAAAGGGTTCATCACCGATGAAGGCCTTCGCCGTTAAGACGGCATCTCCCAAACCACGTGGGTAAGGTTGCCGGATAAAGTACAGGTTCATGCCAGTCGTCTCTTGAACTTGCCGAAGCATTTCGTCCTTGTGCTTGGCCGCCAAGTTGGCTTCCAATTCAGGGTTAGAATCAAAGTGGTCTTCAATTGACCGCTTGGATTTACCGTCAACGATGACGATGTCTTCGATCCCTGACTTGCGAGCTTCCTCAACGATGAATTGAATCGTTGGCTTGTCCACAATCGGGAGCATTTCCTTGGCTAAGGCTTTCGTTGCAGGTAAGAATCGGGTCCCAAGACCTGCGGCTGGAATGACTGCTTTTCTAACTTTTCTCATAATTCGTATCCTCCTGTATCCCCACTAAAAAACTAAAATTCTGAACGGCCTTCACGTTGCATCAGATCTGAGATGGCCGTGCGAATATCTTTACCCTCATAAAGAACCTGGTAGATGGCTTCGGTGATAGGCATTGAAACGCCCCGTTGCTTAGATAATTCGTAAGCAGCCTTGGTCGTTGCCACCCCTTCGATCACCATCCCCATATGGTTGATGACATCGTCAAGCGCTTCGCCACGCCCTAACTCGTCACCAGCCCGCCAGTTCCGTGAATTGGCACTCGTTGCCGTGACAATGATGTCACCCACACCGGACAAACCGATAAAGGTCATCGGGTCGGCCCCAAAGGATGTTCCTAACCGTGAAATTTCGGCTAACCCCCGGGTCATCAGAGCGGCCTTGGCGTTATCCCCATAACCCAAGCCATGCAGAGCGCCGGCACCTAAAGCAATGATGTTTTTCAGTGCCGCGCCAATTTCAACCCCAATAATATCGGGGTTGGTGTAGACCCGGAAGTAGTTGGTCATGAACAACTTTTGTGTGTGCTTCGCCGCATCTAAACTCTCACTAGCAGCCGTCACCAGCGTCAAATCATGCCGTGCCACATCTTCGGCATGACTTGGGCCAGACAAGACTGTAATCGACTTGCGGTTAGCCGCTGGAATTTCCTCAGCCAAGACCTGCGAAATCCGCTTGTAGGTCTTCTGCTCGATCCCCTTGCTGGCGTGGATCAAGGCTGGCTGAATGCCCGTCTTTTGCAAGATAGTGGCCACTTGACCTGCGACAGAGCGCACGGCCTTCGTGGGAACGACAAACAGAATCGTTTGCACATCAGCTAACGCACTGGCCAAGTCGGAGTAGGCTACTAACGAAGGAGAAAACTTAAAGTCTTTAATATAATGCGAGTTCGTGTGGGCCGTGTTCAGTTCCTCAACTTGCTTGGGATTGTACGACCATAGGCGGACGTCATTCCCATTTTCATCCAGGACACTCGCTAGGATTGACCCCCACGAACCGGCACCGAGTACTGCAATTTTCTCTGACATAGTAATGGATTCTCCTTATTTAGAAAGTTTAGATTGTTCACGGAACGGATTGCCATCCAGATAGGCCATCGGCGCAACCTGTTGGCGCCGCCGGTAAATCCAGATTATCAGGGCCCCCACGAACAGGACCACCGAAAGCAACTGTGACACACGTAAGCCACCGAACAACATGAGACTGTCAGTCCGCATGCCTTCGATGAAGAAACGCCCAAATGAATACCACAAAACATAGCTCAGGAAGACTTCACCCTGCTTAAAGAGCTCAGGCGTATGCCGTAAACTCATGAGCACGATGAAGCCGAGCAGATCCCAAGTCGATTCATACAGAAATGTCGGCTGGCGGTAAGCGCCATTAATCAGCATTTGATTAACGATAAAGTTCGGCAGATGAAGGCCCTGCAGAAAGGCAAGACTGGTAATCCGCCCAAACGCTTCCTGATTCATGAAGTTCCCCCACCGTCCAATGGCCTGTCCCAGGATAACGGTTGGTGCTGCAACATCCAACATTAACCAAACCGGGATGAACCGCGACCGGCAGAAGAAGAACACCACCAGTCCAGCCCCAATCAACGAGCCATAGATGGCGATCCCCCCATCCCAAATGGCAATAATCTCGCCGGGATGTTTGGCATAATACGGCCATTGAAAAATAACGTAATAGGCCCGTGCCGCAATCAACGCCGCCGGTAACGCCCACAGAATCATATCGTAAATGTCATCGGGATTGATCCCCCGACGACGGCCCTCGCGCACGGCTAGAATCACCGCAATGACCACACCAGTGGCAATGATGACGCCATACCAGTGCACCGCAATAGGGCCTAAATGAATGGCGATGGGATTAAGCGCCGCCATGATTGGTGAAAAAATAACGCCCATCTCCCCTATTTGTTTTGTGAGTTTTGCTTAATCAAACGATTCAAGTTCTCATCAAAGACTTTGGTGGCATCGTAACCCATAGAACGGGCCCGGAAGTTCATCGCCGCCGCTTCAACGATAATGGCCAAGTTACGCCCAGTTCTAACTGGAATCGTAATCTTAGGCACCACCACATCAAAGAACTTCTGTGATTCACTGTTATTGCCGAGTCGATCGAAGTGATTATCGTCCTTCCAGGCTTGTAGATGCACAATTAAATCGATATCGGTTTCGGCACGAACAGCACCGGCACCAAACAGATTCATGACATCGATAATCCCAATTCCCCGGATTTCTAGCAGGTGGCTTAAGATTGCAGGTGCTGCCCCAACCAGGGTCTGTTCGTCTTGTTGATAGACTTCAACCCGGTCGTCAGCAATTAGCCGGTGACCACGCTTAACCAATTCCAAAGCGGTTTCACTTTTACCTACCCCGGAATCCCCGGTAATCATGACCCCAACCCCATAGATATCGACCAGCACTCCGTGAACGGACTGCCGTTCGGCGAGCTTGCCTTCAAGAAAGTTGGTCATGTTACTTAACACCCGTGAGGTGGTCAGCTTGGTTCCCAAGATTGGGATCTCAGCCTCCTCAGCGGACTGTTTCAGTTCTTCTGGTGGATCGAGTTGTGTGGAAATCACGAACGCCGGCGTCTCCGGTTGACACATCTTCCGCATCACGTCGAGGATCTTTTCGTGGGTCATCCCCTTAGCGAAGGATGTTTCCGTAATCCCTAACAGTTGAATTCGTTTAGCTGGATAATAGTTAAAGTACCCGGTCAATTCCAAACCGGGACGTGAAATATCACTGGTTGTAATCAGCCGATCCAAGTGATCCTCGCCGGAATAGACATCTAACCGGTTGGCTTTCACAAGATCAGCCACTGTAACACTTTCTGGCATAGGAGTTCCTCCTTATTGCATAGTGAACTACTTTAATTTTAGCACTTTACTGGGGTTACTCCTACCAAATTCACCCGTATCGGGTAACTTAATTGTGGGCGAAATGGTCGCTGATGATGGCATTAAAGATTGACATGATGACGGCCACCATCATCGTGATCCAAAACGACGAAAAGGCAAAGTTGCTGCCCACAAACCAGGACGTCAATTCCAGCATAATCGCATTGATGACAACGCTAAACAAGCCCAGCGTCAACACGGTTATGGGCAGCGACAGCACGAACAAAATCGGCTTAACCACCGCATTGAGTAATGCCAACACAAAACTCGCCAGCAAAGCAATGCCAATGCTTGAGACGTAAAAGGCGTTCTGCAAACCTCCCGCCATCGAGCTTTGAAAAAAACCAGCCAACGCCAGGAAAATCACGGCGTTGACTAGAATTCGAGTCCAAAAACCCATGTTATTCACCGTCCTTGTGTGAATCCTTAACATCCTGCTCCGTCACATCGTGAATGACCTTACGCCCACTATCCTTAGGCGCCGGACTAGCCCCACGGAAGAGATCACTAAAGCTGGGGCCACTGCCCTCTGCCCGATCCTCTAAGGGCATAAACGTGTATAAGATCACATAAACGGCCAGCCCCAAGATCACGTGCACGAAGGGGGTAAATAGGGTCACCAAAACATAGATAACCCGTAAAAGATTGGCATTCCAGCCAAAATGATCGGCGATTCCGCCCAGAACACCTCCCACTAAGCGGTTGGTGCGAGAACGGACAAAACGTTTTTTAGCTGCCATCGGCGGACACTCCTTTTCTTTAGTCATGATTCCTATTATGGCAAGAATAACGAAAGCGGCCACTGAAAGCAAGTTTCCAGTGGCCGTTTCGGTAAATCTTCAGGTTAGATTAAATTTTAGAGGTGTATGACAAACGCCATTCTAGTTGGGACTATCCGAATTAGCTGGGTTCAGTTCAACGATCTGACCGGACTTGCGATAAACAATCCACTCACAGACGTTCGTGACGTAATCGCCAATTCGGCTGAGGTCTTGCGCCACATTGAGGTAGATGGACGCCCCCGTCTCAAACGCTGGGTCCATCCGCATCTGTTGATAGCTGTCCGCCCGGATTTGGTGGTTCAGCTGATCCAGCTTACGGTCCACTTCCGCTAATTCACGAGCAGCGTGATCGTCCTTATTCACGTATGCCGCCAGAACTTCGCGAATCATCTGCGTCGTAATCTGACTCATCTCCCCGATCAATTGCTCTAACACGGGGATCTTCTGTTTACTCCCAAACTTAATGGCCGAATGGGCCACATTGCGGGCATGGTCCGCCGCACGTTCCAGTTCCGACACTGCCTTTAAGATGGTCACAATTTCCCGTAGATCCGTTGTCACAGGTTGGTACAACGCAATCATTTCGAAGGTCTTCTGCTCTAGAGCGATTTCACGTTGGTTGATCTCATGGTCATGGTCAATCAGTTTCTGAGCGGCTACCGCGTCACGGTTCATGAATGCATCTACCGCCTGCTGAACCACTTCGCTGACCAGCATCCCCATTTCCGTAAAGTCTGCGTCTAGCTCCGCTAACTCATCATCAAATAATCTACGCATAACTTGCCTCCTTAACCGAATCGACCGCTAATATAATCTTCCGTCTGCTTTTCAGCGGGATTCATGAAAATATTCTTAGTTTGGTCCACTTCCACCAACT
This sequence comes from Levilactobacillus hammesii DSM 16381, assembly GCF_001434395.1. GTDB lineage: Bacteria > Bacillota > Bacilli > Lactobacillales > Lactobacillaceae > Levilactobacillus > Levilactobacillus hammesii. The sequence goes on along the minus strand of NZ_AZFS01000046.1, from coordinate 134,418 downwards.
CACCGTTCATAAAGAAAGCGGTCCGATCCGCAATTCGTGAGGCTTGTTGGAGATTATGGGTTACTGTAATGATCGTATAATCGTGGCGTAAATTCAAGAGGGTTGTTTCAATTTGACTACTTGAAACGGGATCAAGGGCACTAGTTGGCTCATCCAACAGAATGATTTCCGGAGAAACGGCTAGGACCCGCGCAATGCAGACCCGTTGTTGTTGCCCCCCGGACAGGGCCAATGCACTCTCATGCAAATGATCTTTGACCTCGTCCCAAACGGCGGCTTGGCGCAGGGATTTTTCGACCACGGCATCTAACTTTTCCTTATTCTTCTCGCCCGCGATGCGGAGACCATAGATGACGTTGTCGTAAATCGAGAACGGAAACGGATTGGGTTGCTGAAACACCATGCCGATCTCCTTACGAATCTGAACGGTGTCAGCACTCGGTGCGTAAAGATTCTGTCCCTTAAACTTGATGGTCCCCGTAATCGTCACGTTAGGAATCAAGTCATTCATTCGATTCAGCGTCCGCAAGTACGTGGATTTTCCACAACCGGATGGTCCAATCAAGGCCGTAATCCCCTTGGCCTCAAAGTTCAGGTTGATCCCCTTTAAAGCTTCTTTTTCCCCATAGTACAAATGCAGGTCCTGCGTCGTTAAAATTTCCTTACTCATTATCAATCTTCCTCCTCGTTAGCCGAAGTTCCCCGAAACATAATCACTGGTGATCTGAACCTGTGGATTGGTGAAAATATGGCTCGTCGTGTCGTATTCCAACACGCGCCCCTGATTGAAAAATGCCGTATATTCACTGATCCGACCGGCTTGTTGCATGTTATGCGTCACAATAATGATGCTGTAGTGCTGCTTAAGGTCCAACAACGTATCTTCTAACTGACTGGTTGAGACGGGGTCCAAAGCGCTTGCCGGTTCATCCAGTAGGAGGATATCCGGCTTAACGGCAATGGCCCGGGCAATACACAGACGCTGGGCCTGCCCCCCCGAAAGCGCTAAGGCACTCTTGTTCAGATCATCTTTGACCTGATTCCACAGCGCCGCCTGCTTAAGAGAGGTTTCTACGATTTCATCTAACACGTGTTTATCGGTCACGCCCCGTAGTCGCAGTGCAAAGGCAATGTTATCGTAGATCGATTTGGCAAACGGGTTGGGCCGTTGGAAAACCATGCCGACCCGCCGGCGCATCTCGTAGACGTCAATATCGGGCTGATTAATATCCACGCCGCGGTACATAATTTTCCCCGTCACCGTGGCAATTCGATCGTTCATCCGGTTCAGCGACCGCAGAAAGGTGGACTTCCCCGACCCGGATGGCCCAATCAACGCGGTAATCTGATTACTAGCGAACCGCAAGTCTCCCTCGGAAATGGCTTCCTTTTTACCATAGTAGACGTGCAGATCTTCCGTGGATAAAATAGTTGGGTGTTGCGGATCAGTCGGCTGAACCACGTGGCGCTCCAACATTTCCGTATTTTGTGTAAGGTCATTACTCAAGAACATGGGCCAACCTCCTTTACGCTGACGTTAAGCGTTTGTACAGCCGCTTACCGAGATACCGGGCGGCAAAGTTGAACAACAGAATGGCGAGAACTAAGACGGCCGAGGAACCGGATGAAATAGCTTTTGCGTCCGGCATGATCCCCTCAGAGTTAATCTTCCAGATGTGTACCGCTAACGTTTCGGCGGGCCGCATGGGGTTCAGCGGACTGGAGATGTTGAAGGGATTCCAGTCGGTAAAGTCTAGCGCAGGCGCACTCTGACCGGCCGTGTAAATCAGGGCGGCAGCTTCACCGAACACCCGGCCAGCACTCAGAATCACCCCGGTTAAAATGCTGGGCACGGCCGCGGGAAGGATTACCCGTGTGACCGTCTCCCACCGGGACAGCCCCAGGGCCAGTCCCCCTTCACGCTGCGTCGTATCAATCGTTCGCAAGGAATCTTCAATGCTCCGTGTTAGCAAGGGGAGATTGAAGAACGTCAGGGCAAACGCCCCCGAAAGAATCGAGAAGCCCAGGTTCAACTTCACCACGAAGAACAGAAAACCAAAGAGTCCCACGACCACGGACGGCAACGAACTGAGAATTTCGATGGCCGTTCGAATGGTGGTCGTCACCCAATTGTCTTTCGCATATTCATAGAGGTAAATCGCCGCTCCCAATGCAATGGGAAAGGAAATCAACATGGCCAAAATCAGCAGGTAAAATGAGTTGTACAGCTGAATGCCCACACCCCCACCCTTAAGGAAGGCCTTGGCGGGTGCCGTTAAGAAATGCCAACTCAGTTGTGGCAGGCCGCTGACCAGAATATAGCCGAGAAGCGCCATTAAAATCAAGACAACTAACCCAGCAATTCCGTACAACGTCCCAATTGCCACTTTATTTTGCGTTTTTGGATTCATCACTACTGGAGACGCCCCTTTCGACCGATCAAGCGAATGATCAGGTTAAAGACTAACGACATGAGGAGCAGAACCAGTGCCAGTGACCAAAGTGCATTGTTCTGAAGTGACCCCATGACGGTGTTTCCAATCCCCGTAGTCAGTACGGAGGTCAGCGTCGAAGCCGGGTCAACTAAGCTGCCTGGCATCAACGCGGCATTTCCAATCACCATTTGAACGGCCAAGGCTTCACCGAACGCCCGGGCCATCCCAAAGACCACAGCCGTCATCATGCCCGGTGTCGCCGCCCGCAGGACCACCTTGTAGATGGTCTGCCATTGGGTGGCGCCCAGTGCCAGCGAGGCCTCCCGATAGTACCGTGGTACGGCTCGCAAGGCGTCCACACTCATCGACGTAACCGTGGGTAGAATCATGACGAAGAGCACGCAGGTTCCCGAAAGGATCCCAAACCCACTGCCACCAAAGATAGCACGCGTGACGGGCACCACAACGGACAGTCCAATGAACCCGTACACAACGGAGGGAATCCCAACCAACAACTCGGTGACCGGTTGAAGAATCTTTGCCCCCTTGTTAGGCGAGATTTCATTCATAAAGACGGCCGTTCCAATGGCAAACGGTGTGGCCACAATCGCCGACAATACGGTTATCAGGAACGAACCCACAATCATCGGCAGGGCGCCCACTTCCGGCTTACCGTGGGCATCCGTCACGCCAGGATTCCAACTCTTCCCGGAAAGAAAGTCCCAGAGACTCACGTGGTTGCTGAAGAACGTAGCTAGTCCTTTGGAAGCCACAAACCCAATGATGGCAACGACTACTGCCACAATCAGGAGCAGTGCGGAGAAACTGATAAACTTCCCCCAAATTTCTAGTTTTGCTGCCTTGGAATGACGCTTAAGCTGGTGTTCCAATTGTTCTGTGGTTTTCATCACTTAGCGCCCTCCAATTTCGTAATCTGACCATTTGCATCACGTTCAACCTGCATCTGATCCGGCGACAAGTAACCCAGTTGGCGCACCAAGGTCTTCTGAATAGCTGGTGATTGAATGTAATGCACAAACTTCTTGGTTAAGCCCGTCGGTTGGCCCTTGGTGTAGAGATGCTCGTACGACCAGATGCGCCACTTGTTCGTGATCACATTGGCTTCGGTTGGGTCCACGTGATCTAAAGAAATCGCCTGTACGGTCTTATTCACGTAAGAAAACGCGACATAACTAATGGCGCCTGGTGTGGTTGCCACAATTTGGCGAACCATCCCCGATGAATCTTGTTCTTGTGCGGTCTTAGACTGATGACCCGCTAACCCGAACTGCTCGAACGTGGCCCGCGTGCCACTCCCTTGCGCCCGGTTAACCAACACGATCGGTCGGTTTTCCCCGCCCACTTCGCGCCAATTCGTCACCTTGCCCGTAAAGACTTTAATTAATTGTGCGGTCGTCAACTGGTCCACGCCGGCCTTCTTGTTCACAATCGGTGTAATACCAACTACGGCCACGCGGTGATCAACCAGTGCGCTGGCGTTAATTCCCTTTTGCTCACCAGCGAAAAGATCTGAGTTACCAATCTGAACGGCGCCCTCTTGAATCTGGCTCAATCCCGTTCCGGTCCCCCCACCCTGAACGTTCACAAACGTTCCCAGGTGTTCACCCGTATACTGCTCACCGGCTGCTTCCACCAGGGGTTGCAGGGCCGTTGACCCCACCGCCGTGATGGATTCACCCGCGTGGCTGACCTCGCGCGTTTGATAAGCAAAGAGGCCCAGACCTACCACGAGTAGTAAGCCCAGCCCTTGCCACCAGCGTTTCTTTGACATACCGCTAACCTCCTATCGGCCAAGCGCTACTGCGCGACCTTTTCGAAAATAAGTATACCGAACCAATGTAAATGTCTTGTAGGCGTATTGTAAAGGTTATGTAAATATTACCCAGTATTGACGAATTTTTGCCAAAATAAATGCACGGTCGGGACAATCACAACCACATGGACCTATCAGCGGTTCGGCACAACGTTGTCACAACCAACGGATCAAAAAAGCGGCAGTCATCCGCTCGATGACTGCCGCTATACTTTATCTATTTAGGAATAATCGGTTGAAAGCCCCCGGATCTTACGGAGATACGCGCCTAAACCAGACGCAACCTTGTGGCAAGGCAACCGCCTCAACCGTCACGAGGATTGCGCGAGAACGCATATCGCACCGGATAACTCGTGTCCCGCTCACCCTAGCTCGGCGCATTCACCGGAAAAGTCAGGGTAACCGTAGTCCCTTCACCCAACTTACTTTGCAAATCGATCTTGCCATTTAGCGACTCAACCAGTTCACGCACAATGGCCAGGCCCAAGCCACTGCCACTGACCCGTTGATTGGAGTGGGAGACCTCTGCCCGGTAGAATCGCTCAAAGACTCGGAGCTGATCCTGTGGTGAAATGCCCACACCGGTATCGGCAATTTGTAATGACCAGGTCTTACCGGTTACCACAGTGGTCAAAGTGACCTCACCCTGGGGACGGTTGTATTTAATCGCGTTACCCAACACATTTTTCAAAATCTGATCGAACTTATGTTGATCGGTAGCCGCAACCATCTCAGTTGGTACACGATTGATCAGTGTCACCTGATTGACGGCAGCTAAGGGTTTTAGCAAGGAAACCTGCATCTCAATCTGTTGACCGATGGGCACCTCAGCCAAGTCGACCGCATTCCCCGATTCCAGGTGTGAAATGGTCAAGACATCGTTAATCAATTCAACCAAGCGTTCACTCTGTTGATCGATGATTTCCAGGAACTCCGTGAGCTTTTCGGGATCATCCTTGGCCCCAGCTAGCAGGGTCTTCGCAAATCCCGAAATCGCCGTCACCGGCGTCTTCAACTCGTGCGAGGCATTGGAGACGAAATCCACCTGCATCTGCTCGACCGCATAGACCTCCGTCACGTCATACAGCAACACCAACACCTGAAAATAGTCTTGCGACGTCTCCGTGTAGATCGCCTGTGCATCGACCGTCCGCTCATTGGGCGTTCCGGGTAACTTTAGCACCCGATGCTGCGTTGTCCCCTCACTTAGCGCGGAGTTAATCAGGCTAGCCAACTCAAACTGGTGGACATCCTGTATAAACGGGTGCCGCCGCGGCGAAATCTGCTGTTGGAGGAATTGTTCCATAGCTGGATTGGCCAACTCGACCTTGCGATACCGGTCAATCACCATAACCCCAATCGGCAAATAATCCAGTAAGGTCGCAAACTCCTGATTTTGCCCGGCAATCTGTCGTTGCACCTTCCGCTGGTGAGTCTGCAGATAATTAATCTGCAAAGCCAGTTGATAGAAGGGATCGTGCGGCGACAAGAGGACGTGGGCCGGCGTCTCTTCGTGGCGGATACCCTCGACCTTTTTCGTCAGAATGCTAATTCGTTGATCGCCCCAATGCAGGAAATAACGCACCCCCGCGGTCTCAATTAGCGCCAGCGACCACGCGATCAAGATGCTCACGCCCAGTTGCGATGGCCGCACCAACCACACTAACAGGCTATTCGCAATTCCTAGCGTCACCCACACGGCAAGAAGCCGCTTCATGATTGGGCCTCAAAGGTATACCCGAACCCCCGTACCGTCTTGAGTAACACGGGATGTTTGGGATCAATCTCAATTTTTTCTCGCAAATGGGAAACATGGATATCTACCATTCGGGTCTGACCACTGTAGTCAAAGCCCCAGACCCCCTCGAGCAATTGCTCACGACTCCACACCTTGCCTGGACGCTTGGCAAAGAATAGTAAGAGTTCAAATTCCTTAGGTGTTAAGTCAATCGACTGGTCGCCCCGTTTGACCTGAAACTTATCCTGATCAATCGTCAAGTCCGCCACCTGCAACAGGTTAGTGGCTGGCGCAACGGGCTTTTCCTCCGGTTCATCTTCATGATAGCGCCGCATAACGGCCTTCATCCGGGCAATCACCTCGCGTGGACTAAAGGGTTTGGTAATATAGTCATCCGCGCCGAGTTCAAGGCCAAAGACGGTATCGAACTCACTGGTCTTAGCCGTAATCATGATGATGGGTGTGCTGATTTTTTCTTGCCGCAACCGTTTGGTCACCTCAACACCATCTAACTTTGGTAGCATTAAATCCAATAAAATCACATCAAACTTTTCATGCAATGCCAAATTTAAGGCCTGCTCACCGTCAATTGCTGTAACCACCTGATAATCCGCTTGCTCCAGGTTGTACTGCAGTAACGTGACGATTGCTGGCTCGTCATCGACGACTAGGACTCTGCTCATGGGTTATCCCTCCTGATCTCTGAATAGAACAATGCCAATTTCATGGGGTGCACCAGAATAAATCGCGGTCTCCGTCACTTTCAGCTCTCCCGCCATATTCCGCACTTTTAAATGACAATACGTGGGATTACGCAGCAGGGCTTCATAAAAGGACGTTTCGCTATCAATCGCTTGATGATTACACTCTAAAATGATGTCACCGGCAGCCAGATCAAGTTTCACTGCTGGCGTCTGTGGCCGGATGGCGAGGACCCGCACACCGTCATCCACCTGAGAATACCAGAATTGTTGTTGCGCATCATAACGTTTGGCTCGCCATAGGATGATGGCGTAACCAACTAATAAGACGACCAATAGTAGAGGCAGATCTTGGCCACGGTGAATGCTCCAGCCGAAGAAAATGAGTCCTGCGGCGGCTAACCAAATCATCTTCTTAGCCAACCTTTGATAGACGTCTCGTGGCACTTGGCGAAAGACCGTAAACCGCAAGCCTACTAGCAATGGCACCACTAAAATGGCAAATGAATGACCATGAACGGTCAGGAGTGGCCAGAAGGCCCAATGACTGGAAATCCAGTCACCAGGAACCAACGTCACCATGGGCAAAACGAGAAACTCCCGCCATGGATAACCGGCGATGCGCTTGCCCCGCTGCTTTGCGTAAATCCGTGGTGCCGTAAAACGACCGCCATACCGCGATAACCAGTGACCCAGTATGAGGAAGAAAAAGGCAGCCAACCACAAGTAATTTTGCGGGGGAATCTGACTGGACCAGCCATTTGCCCAGCTCAGTCCCGTTGGGGCGAGACTGGGAAGATTCTTTATGTAAGGCCCACCGAAGTACGTCGCCAAGGAACTCACGACAATCAGAGTTAGGGGTAAGACCGTCGTTGGCAAAATCACAAGCGTGATGACCGCCAAGATTTCATAAATCGCAATCCATAATAACGGTAAGCTGAACCCAACCAGCACGTTTACTACCGATAATCCCAGGCCCAAAACAATTCCCTGGGTCAAAAAGTGACGCAATTCGTAATGGTCACTGTACACGGCGCTCCCAAAGCTCCGTCGTTCGCGTTTGATGCGTGAGCGACTCGTCACCCACAACCGCAGTACGGCCACCCACACCATCAGTTGGAGTAGATAACTGCCGCACGCTAAAAATATCCGCATGTCATCGACACCTTTCTTTGAAAAAAATAACTGTCCCCAGTATAGCATGAAAGAAAAGCGGGTCACACGACATTCGTGTTACCCGCCCAATGATTCCTTGAAAAGACTATTTTAAAATGTGGCGGTTGGGTTAAGTTGCGACCTAACTCAGGATCAATCGACGGAAGTCCCGCTTAATCGGGATTCTTTTGACTGAGTTGCCATTGCAGATAAGCATCAATGAACGGATCGAGATCGCCATCCATCACAGCTTGACCATTCCCCGTTTCATAATCCGTCCGGTGATCCTTAACCATCGTGTAGGGGTGGAAGACGTAGGAGCGAATCTGCGAGCCCCAACCGATATCCATCTGTTCACCCTCAATGGCGGCCTTTTCCTGCGCCTTCTTTTCTTCCTCACGTTCGTACAGTTTGGCTCGTAACATCCCCAAAGCCGTCTGCCGGTTTTGCAGTTGCGAACGTTGCGCTTGACTCTGTGTGACAATTCCCGTTGGAATATGCGTAATCCGCACGGCCGAGGAGGTTTTGTTCACGTGTTGTCCCCCGGCTCCAGATGCCCGGTAAACGTCAATCTTCAAGTCAGCAGGATTAATGTCAATATCCACGGTGTCGTCCAGCTCCGGCAATACATCCACGGAAACAAACGAGGTGTGCCGTCGTCCGGCAGAATCAAATGGTGAAATTCGAACCAACCGATGAACGCCCTTTTCGGAGCGCAAGTAACCATACGCATTGTGCCCGGCAATCAGCAGAGTTGTGCTACTCAGTCCGGCAACTTCTCCCGGTTGGTAATCCAACACGGTCACTTTGAAATCATGCTGGTCTGCCCAACGCGTGTACATCCGCATCAGCATTTCACCCCAGTCTTGGGATTCCGTTCCGCCCGCACCCGGGTGAATTTCCAAGATGGCGTTGTTCCGATCATATTTCTGATTGAGTAATTGATTGAGGCTGTACTGGTGCAAAGCATCTTGTGCCGCCTTAAAGTTCTGCTCAAAGTCCGCCTGCATATCCGGATCGGGCTCTTCTTGCAGCAATTCCACAGCAACTTCCAGATCATCTATCTGGTCGTTTAGGCTCTGAAATTCCTCAACCTTCTTCTTCATCTCATTGGTTTCATCAATCAACTTTTGGGCTGCTTGCGCGTCATTCCAAAAGTCCGGTTGGGCCATCTGACCCTCATTGACACTGATGCTCTCACTCAGGGCATCAAAGTCAAAGCGACCCCCTAAAGCCGGCAAGTTGGTCTTTCATGGTTGCAATGTTACGTTTGGCATCACTTAATTCCATCTTGATTTAGCTCCTTTTTTGAATCGATTTTTTTGCTGCTGTTACCCGACACCAATCTCAGGCCGTCTGGTCACTCGCGGTCATACCATGTGATTTAACAAAACGAGGCCGGAATTGCTTCCCGCCTCGTCATCTCCCGAACTACCGGGTAATATTTTGTCGAATTTCTGACTTCATGAATAATCGGGTGGCATCGTAATCGATGTCAGAGATCATTTCACCGAACATCCGGAATCCTTCTTGTTGGTATTCAACTAATGGGTTCAACTGACCATAACCCCGCAGCCCAATTGATTGACGCAATTGGTCCATGGTGTCGATGTGGTCGGTCCAGTGGGAATCCACGCAACGTAGCAAGACAACCTTTTCGAATTCCAACATCTGTGCTGGATCGTAAAGTTGCTTTTGCTTTTCGTCGTAGACTTCTTCTGCTAAGCCCATGAAATAAGCCTTGATCTCATCGGCAGATTTGTCCTTCAATTGATCCAGACTAATCTTTTCGGGTGAGACCATTGCGGAAATCCCAAAGTCAAGCAACGTGTCCAAGTCCCAATCGGACTGATCACCCTGCGTGTGTAAGTTAACCACGCGGTCGACCGTCCGTTGGATCATTGGCATCAAGACCCACTTCAGGGACTTGTCCTGGTTGATAACCTGGTTCCGTTCGCCATAGATCACGTCACGTTGTTGACGCATCACGTCATCGTATTGCAGCACGTTCTTCCGGGAATCGTAGTTGTTCCCTTCAACCCGCTTCTGGGCGGATTCAACCTGCTTGGTGATCATCCGACTCCGAATAACGGCGTCTTCACCGTCAACGTTCATCCGTTCCAGGAAGTTCTTAACCCGTTCGGAACCGAACCGGCGCATCAGATCATCTTCAAGGGACAGGTAGAACTGCGTCATACCAGGGTCACCTTGACGACCGGAACGGCCACGAAGCTGATTATCAATCCGTCGTGACTCGTGTCGTTCAGTCCCAATAACGGCTAAACCACCGATTTCAACAACACCGGGTCCCAATTTAATATCGGTTCCCCGCCCAGCCATGTTGGTGGCAATCGTAACGGCACCACGTTGACCGGCATTTTGGATGATATCGGCTTCCTTAGCATGGTTCTTCGCGTTCAAGACCACGTGCGGAATGTTTTCATCATCCAGACGTTGGGAAATGTATTCTGACGTTTCAACGGCAACGGTCCCGATTAACATCGGTTGACCCTTTTCGTGCAACATCTTGATTTCCTTAACTACGGCATCGAACTTGGATTCCAAGGTTGGGTACAACAGGTCAGGTTCATCGACCCGGACAACCGGTTTGTTGGTTGGCACGGAGATAACATCCATGTTGTAAATTTCCCGGAACTCTTCAACTTCGGTCTTCGCAGTACCCGTCATCCCGGCAAGCTTCTTGTACATCCGGAACAAGTTTTGGTACGTGATGTTGGCCATCGTCTTGGTTTCTTCTTGAATCTCGACGCCTTCCTTGGCTTCAATGGCTTGGTGCAGGCCGTCTGAGTAACGACGTCCTTCCATAACCCGCCCAGTAAAGGAATCAACGATTAAGACTTCACCATCTTGAACCACGTAGTCCTTGTCTCGCAGCATGATGAAGTTCGCCCGTAAGGCTTGGTCCATATGGTGGGTTAAGGCCGTGTTATCGGTATCGTAGAGGTTCTTCAGGTTAAAGTATTTTTCAGCCTTTTCAATCCCAACGTCGGTCAAAGCCACCGTCTTGGATTCAAGGTCGATCTTAAAGTCTTCTTTTTCGTGCAACGTCTTGGCGAAACGGTCCACCCGTTGGTACAGGGCACTCGTTCCTTCAGACTGACCAGAAATGATCAATGGCGTCCGCGCTTCATCAATTAAGATGGAGTCAACTTCATCGACAATAGCAAAGTTCAATGGCCGCTGTACCATATCTTCTTTGTAGACCACCATGTTATCACGCAGGTAATCGAACCCGATTTCCCCGTTGGTTGAGTACGTGATATCAGCCCGGTAAGCTTCACGTTTTTCTTCTGGTGATTTTTCGGCGGAGTTCAACCCAACGGTCAACCCCATCCAGTTGTACAACTCACCCATTTCAGTGGCATCACGTGCGGATAAGTATTCGTTAACCGTAACCACGTGAACCCCTTCGCCAGCTAAGGCGTTCAGGTAAACGGGCATCGTGGCGGTCAAGGTCTTCCCTTCACCGGTCTTCATTTCGGCAATGTTACCTTCATGAAGCACAATTCCCCCCATAATTTGCACGTGGAATGGGTAGAGGCCAAGGACCCGCTTAGCACCTTCACGAACAGCTGCAAAGGCCTCAGGCAATAAATCGTCCAAGGTTTCGCCATCCTGATAGCGTTTCTTCAATTCAGGCGTTTTTGCTTGCAGATCTGCATCCGAAAGCTTTGCGTATTCATCAGCGTAGGCGCCGACCTCATCCGCTAATTTACTGAGGCGTCGTAAAGTCCGTCGATCACTTTCGACCCATCGTTTCAAAATATTTGCCATGTGAGAATTCCCTTCAGTACATTTTAATAAGTCTCCGTCAACCACTTCCAATTAACATCGGAAGCTTGCAGCCATGACACGATTAATGTCACTTTCGCAATTTACTCGGCACGAGTCACTACTCATGATAAGCCGAGTCGTTACTGTCCGCAGGTTGCGGAGCGGACATCTGTGTAATTGATAAAATCACTAATCCCATTACAAGAAGATTCCTCGCGTCAACCACGGTGGCTGCGTTGCGCGAGGGACAGGATTCAACTCATTTATTTTGACAATAAATCAATCTACATTTTAACACTAACCCGGCTAATATGAAACTTTTCTAATCATGTAAATGCCGTAAAACCGCTTTCTTTCGCATGACAACTGACTAAAATAGCTTCTGCCGATCATCCCCAACATCCGCACTGTATTTTCTTCACCCAAATCGGGCAAATTTCCAGCGCGCTAGGTCTTCACAGGCCTACGAGTAATCTTATTAATTTTACCAGATTCACTACTGAAAGTATCGCTTTTTGCATAACAGTTGCTTAACAATCCCATGACAGAGCCCCTAATGAGTTGGCCCCCTTAACGATTCAGCGATACCGGCAAAAGCATGAATGCCAGTATTTTCTTAAATACTGGCAAGTTGGGCAACGCTGTTAACCCGCCTGCCACCCTCACCCTTTTACCTATTTGTTTTGGTAGGGTGAGCAAACAAACCGTCTCGTCATGGGTTAACCACTAGAGCAACCGGCATCTCTGGCAGCCGCGGGAGCCGCCTAGTCTAACGACGTTCAATCTGGTCCAACACTGAACTTTCTACTGCAAACTAAAAAAGCACCGCGCAAGGCAGTGCTTCGTTAGTTTTAACATTATTGGTTTATTGGTCGTCGGCTTCAATCAAACCATAGCGACCGTCGTTACGACGGTACACAATGCTAATGCCGTTCGTTTCAGCATCTTCGTAGATAAAGAAGTCATGACCTAACATGTCCATCTGTAAAACAGCTTCTTCATTATCCATTGGCTTTAACGAAACGCGCTTGGTCCGAACAACCTCTAACTTTTGACCGTCAGCTGGATCTGGTTCCGTAGCTTCCGGTGCGAAGTCAAGGTTCTTGTAGCCCTTCTCCCGGGACTTACGGTTAACTTTGGTCTTGTACTTGCGAATTTGCCGTTCCAGCTTATCGGTAACCAAATCAACACTTGCATATAAGTCCGGAGAAGTTTCCTCTGCCCGTAATGTCAAGTATGGGAGTGGGATTGTTACTTCAACCTTCGCTGTCTTGTTTTGGTAGACCTTCAGGTTGACATGCGCAATTGCCTCAACTTTGTTGTCGAAATATTTCTCCAACTTGCTGATACGCTTTTCAACGTAATCCCGTATTGCGTCAGTAACTTCGATGTTTTCACCACGAATATTAAATGTGAGCATAAAACTTCTCTCCCTTCAACCAAGATAACACCTGGTTTGCTCAGCATTAGAAGGACCACTCTTCTAATATGCTTTGCTTACTATTATTATAATAGAAAGCCCTATCAGAAACAATTATTCTCACGAAATTTAATCCGCCTCAACGCGCTAAAGTCAAGCTAGTAACCGCTTTCGCGCCTCCTAAATAAATTTGGTCAGCTGCGTGGCGCAAAGTCCGGCCCGTCGTGTAGACGTCATCCAGTAAAAGTACCCGTTGGCCAATCAAAATGGGCGCCACCTGTTCCACTAATTGAAAGGGTTGTGGTGTCAGTAATCGCTCTGCCCGTGTCTTGGCCGACTGTGGCCGTTTCTTATGGTCGTCCTTGACCGCCAACGCCTGATAATAGGGCTGATCCCGTAGCCACCCCGTCACCTGATTAAACCCCCGGGTTCGCCACGTTTGCTGGTCAATGGGAATGGGCACGAGTATATCGTACGTCTGCCGCGATAATGCACGGGAAAGCGGCGCCTGTAAGGCCTTGCGGAGCGCATAGTCCCCCTGAAATTTATACTGTTGCATGTAAGCTTTCATCCCCGCATCATAACGAAACAACGCGTGATTCTTCAGTGGGACCGCCTGCCAACGTTCGCAATCGTGACAGACCGTTCGGGTCGCCTGCTGTCGGCCACAGTCTGGGCACCGATTCCCCGTAATGGGGGTCAAGCGGTCCTGACAGCTGGGACACAGGGGTGGCTGGGGTAAGGGCCGCCACGCTAGGATCTCAGGAAGCGTCAGGGAAACTGGAAACGCCCGCTGGCACCAAACGCAAGTCGTCATGTGTGCCCACCCCGCTGCTTGCCCTGCCGATTCAGCCGGTCAATCATCACCTGGGCGCGGCGAATGGTTCGGGTTTGACTCTGGACATAGCAGGTCACCTCTCCCTTAGGAAAATCAGCGCTCCGCCCCGCTCGGCCCGCAATCTGAACCAGAGCTGCAGTCGAGAAGACCGCATCATCCCCACCCAAAATAACCACGGCGATATTGGGAAACGTTACCCCACGTTCTAGAATCGTTGTCGTCACTAGGAAGGACACCCGTTGGTCGCGCATCGCCTGCACCTTCGCCGTCCGGTCATGGTCAGCCGCATGAACACTAGCGCCCCCACGAATTCCAGCCAAGTCCAACGCTGCCATCACGAGCGGGAGATCCCGTACGTGCGGTACAAAGAGTAAGAAGCGCTGGCCTTGACGACCATAGCGCTGTAATTGGCGAACGAGCCCCTTGGGCAGGCGTTGCTTGGCCAACATCTGCCGCCAACGCCAAGCCAGTCTCACCTGAAGGCGTGGTAGGAGGAACCCGTGATAACGTAAGGGAAGATAGGTCACGGCAAGGGTCTGCCGGCGAATCTCCCGTTGCAACGCTTCACCCGGGGTTGCCGTCAGGTATAGGTGCTGGCCCGTTTCTTTCTCGGCGCGGGTGATGGCCCCCTGCAGCAGTGGACTGGTAGCCAATGGAAAAGCATCGACCTCGTCCACAACGATCCAATCAAAGGCCCGTTCGAACCTTAGCAACTGGTGCGTGGTACAGATCGTCAGCTGACTATAGGCGTAGGGGACGGTCTGTTCCCCGTACAACAAGCACTGGCTTACGTCTCGAAAGGCCGCGTGAATGCGGGGCGCCAACTCCAAGCACACGTCAACGCGCGGGGAAACCCAGGCAACGCGCCACCCTCGCGTCAGCGCCCAGTCTAACGCTGGGTAGACAATCTCCGTTTTTCCTGCCCCCGTCACGGCCCACAGCAACTGATCTTTCCCCTGCTGCACCTGGCGATAAATGGCCTCGGCCGCTCGTTGTTGATCGGCACTGAGCTTGCCCGCCCAGGTTAACCGAGACGCTGCCGGGATCGGGAAACGATTCGGCTCGGGAATAGTGTATAATTTAGTCTGCGAGGTCAGTCGTCCCATCTGCAGACACTGTCGACAGTACCAGGCCCCATTGGGCAAGCGATCCGTCTCAGCAAGCCATTGTTGGCACCGCTGACACTGGTATCGTTGACCAATGCGTTGGACGGCAACCTGCCCGTCTCCCAATTCTGGGATCACCCGATCAGCCGGCATACGGCGACCAAAAAATTCTGATAGCTCATTCATGACGTTCCTCCCATCTGATGGTACAGGAACTAACTCCGTAAAAAGCGGCTAAATATTTTTGAGAAAGGTGTTTTTTTATGGAAACTGACTACTTAACCATTCAAACAACCGGTCAACACGCCCTTGAGATTAAAAAATCGCGATTTATCACGGACATCGCCCGAATCACCAGCGAAGAAGAAGCCAAGGCCTTTCTGGCTGAGGTCAGCAGCCGTGAACCCAAAGCCAACCACCACTGTTGGGCCTACGTCCTCGGTGAACACGATGAGATTCAACGCGAGAGTGACAACGGTGAACCCTCTGGGACCGCTGGTGTCCCCATTCTCACTGTGCTGCAACGCAACCAACTCCACAACGTCATTGCCGTCGTCACCCGTTACTTCGGGGGCATCAAACTCGGTGCTGGCGGCCTGATTCGCGCTTACAGCAACGCGACGTCCACCGCCATCGAAGCCGTGGGTGTGGTCAAGCGTGTCCGACAACGCGCCATGACCCTAGCCGTGGATTACGCCAACTATGATCGCCTCAGTCACTACTTAACCGAGGAAAAGATCACCACGCTCGATACGACGTACACCGACAAAGTCGCGGTCACAATTGCCGTTGATTTAGATGCCGTGGCGGAAACGCAGCAGGCCATTACCGACCTTCTGAGTGATCGGCTCACACTGACGCTTGGTGAGATTGACTATCACGAAGTTCCCGTTGAGATTCATGCCAGCAGCCACGAATCAGATTAAAGCGTGGGCCAGAAGGTGCTTAGGAGCTGTCTTCTGGCCCACGTTTCGACTATATAAAATTAGAAATATTATTTACGAGCGTTAACGTAAGCACAGCAAAAAAATCAGCATTTACAGAAGGCTATCCTTCTGAAAATGCTGATTTTTGCGTCATATCCCGGACATCATTTTAATCTAATCTGAATTTTTAGAGGTGAGTTGCTTCACGATCCGTTTGATCCAATGCAATAACGGCTGCCGATCCGAACCGACCAAACCGATGGCTTCCACGAAGAGTTCCAAGCCGATCAGAATGGCAATGGTCAACAGGACGGAGCCCCAAATCGTGGACAACGGGTATAACAGTGAAATGAACGAAAAGATCAGCGCGATCCCATAAATGACCAACACCGTCTGCCGGTGCGTCAATCCCAGCTGCATCAAGCGATGGTGCAAATGGTGCTTGTCAGCGTGTGAGATTGGCTGCTTGTTCAGAATCCGGCGAATCATCGCATACACGGTATCCGTAATCGGCACGCCCAAAATGATCACGGGGATGATCACGGAAATAAAGGTCACGTTCTTCAAGCCATACAGCGAGAAACAGGCAATCATGAAGCCAATGAACTGGGCCCCCGTATCCCCTAAATAAATCCGCGCTGGGAAAAAGTTGTAAGGCAAGAAACCAACCATTGCGGCCACCAAGGCAAAGATCATAATGGCCACCCAGGTGTTCGCCACGTTAAGGAAGAATAACCCCGTAATCCCGGTCGTGGTCAATGCAATAATCGAAACACCCGTTGCCAATCCATCCAATCCATCAATCAGGTTGATGGCGTTGACAATCGCGACAATCCATAACAGCGTAATGGGCAGCGCAAGCCAACCAAAATGCCACGCCCCAATAAAAGGCAGTGTCAGATAACGCATGCGAACGCCGGCAACGAAGTAGACCTCGAGTGCCGCCGCTAATTGAAACATCACTTTCTGACGGGGCTTCAGTTCGAAGACGTCATCGATCATGCCTCCCGCGATGATAATACACTCCCCACCGAACAGGCCCCACAACTGTTGCGTTGGCATCTGGTCGCGTAAGAGAAACATGGTTGAAAAGGTAAACGCTATAAAAATCGCCAGGCCACCCAATGTTGGCATCGGGACCTTATTGACCCGTCGTTGATTCGGTTTATCCACCGCACCAATTTGAAACGCGAAGCGGCGTACAAACGGCGTTAGGACTGCGGAGATAATCATGGTAGCAAATAAGCTAACAATAATCTCAAATCTCATAAAGTGTCCTCTTTCTTTTCTACATATCTTTTGCTAATTATACAAATCTCCCAAATTAAACACAACCGCCATTTTAAGATTGTTCGGAAAAGTTAAGTTTTTCAATTGATCCCATCACTTTTCACAAACATAACTATTTTAATCACAGCTTAGTTAGTTCAACGAAAAACCAATGAAAACAAATGCCCAATGGATTCCCCTCAATATCAATAAATAAATATCCGTCAATCGCTGATTTAGCGGACATTTGGCTTGTGTAATGATAAGCGTCCCCATATAATGAGGTTAGTTTGAGCGTACTTAAGTGCTTATTGATATTCTTATAATAGCCGCCTGATTTCCTTGTGAAATTCTGGTGATTGCTGGTTGGATTCGGTGTTTTATCGAAAGGAGATTTTTCTATGGCTCGTCCAGATAAAGTTCCCCAAACAGAACCGACGACGGAAGAAAAACCGTCACCAATTATCGTGCAAATGGCCATCTTTGCCGCAATTCTGTTTGTCTCCAGTCTGATTTCCCCGCTCTTTCCGCCATCTTTTCCGGTTCCCACACCCGTTATCGGTCTAATCCTGCTCTACGTTTTGCTTGCAACGCACATCGTCAAGCTACGTAATGTCGAAAAATTCGGCGATTTTATGATTAGTCTGATTGCCTTTCTCTTCGTCCCTTCTGGTATTCAATTAGCCGCAAGCCTGAACATTTTAAAGACACAGGGACTGCAGATTGTAGGCGTTGTCCTGATTGCCACCATCGTCATGTTAGTCGTTGTGGCCTACACCACTGCTGGGATGATCTGGATTCGTAAGCACATCTTCCATCGCAGCGTCGACATCAAATCGTAATCATTGGCTGGCAGACTGTGTCAGCGACTTCATCATTTTAGGATCAATAGAAAATTGCATAAGAGAGATGAGTATCTATGATTATTTTGACAACCACACCGCACATGGCGGTCTGGGGCAAGTGGCTGGGTGACGCACTCGGAACCAATGCCGCTGGTGTCTCGGCTGGAAATGCTGCTTTTGGAATTTTTCTGTCCTTACTGGTCTATTTAATCGGTCAATGGCTATTTAAGCTTGGCAAGGGGTTCTTTCTCTTCCAACCGCTCTTTGTCGGCATGGTCCTTGGCATCTTCATTCTATTCTTACTAGCTAAAGTGTTTGGCACAACCACCGCAACCTTTTATAAATCCGCTTACAAACCCGGTGGTGACATTATTTTTTGGTTCCTGAACCCTGCAACTATTGCCTTTGCCATCCCCCTATACCGGCGTAACGACATCGTGAAACGCTTCTGGTTGGAGATTCTCCTGTCCCTCATCATTGGTCTCATAGCCTCACTGTTCTTCATTTACGGTGCGGCCAAGTTACTGGGACTCGATCACGTGGGGATCGCCTCCATGCTACCACAGGCGGCAACCACTGCGATTGCCATGCCGATTGCCAGTGCCATCGGTGGTAACGCTGCCGTTACCGCCATGGCCTGCATCTTAAACGCTGTGATTATCTACGCGCTGGGGGATTGGCTGGTTAAATTCTTTCGGATTAACCACGATCCCATTGGCGCTGGCCTGGGACTAGGGACGGCTGGCCATACCGTGGGCTCCGCCAAAGCCCTGCAACTGGGCTCGATTCAGGGCTCCATGGCCTCGATCGCGGTCGTCATTATTTCCATCGTGGTCGACATCGTGGTTCCCCCATTCGCCGCCTTGATGGGTCTAAAATAGCCCACTCAGGCAAAACGCTCACACTTTTTTTCGACGTTTTTTTCGAATTCAGTTCGTTTTAAGACGCTTGTGAAAAATTAGTCACGTTGAAAAGCTTTTTGAAACCTAGTTCGACTGCTTGCAGCACAATATCACTGCACAAGCCATCCCACAAACCGCGTCATACCGCAGATTACCCTTGTGCAAACCGTCAAAATCCCATATAATGATTATGAGCGATTGAGAGCGGTTTCACAACGAGTTTCATGTTGCCTCTGCCAAGGTTTTCCTTTGTGACCTCTCCCGCATCGCCGAACCAAGCTTTGCGTTTGAAAGGAGATTTTATCTTGGCTCAACAACATCCAACGACCCAGCCAGAGACTGCCGGGGAGCAGCCCACACCGATTTTGGGTCAAATGAGTATTTTCGCCGCAATTCTCTTTGTGGCAAGCCTAATCTCTCCCCTATTCCCCGCGTCACTTCCCGTTCCAACGCCAGTCATTGGGATTGTGATTCTCTACACCCTGCTGGCCACCCACATCCTAAAATTACGTAACGTTGAAAAGTTTGCCGATTTTATGATCAGTCTGATTGCCTTTCTCTTCGTTCCCGCTGGTGTTCAACTCGCAGCCAGTCTGGACATCTTAAAGGCCCAGGGCTTGCAGATTACGGCCGTGGTGCTCATCGCTACCATCGTCATGCTGGTGCTCGTCAGCTACACCGCGGTGGGCTTGATCTGGCTGCGACAACACCTCTTCCATCGCAAATCCGCGGTGGAACAAGAAACGACTCTTTAGCGCCTAAATTAAGAAGGTTATAACATGATAATTTTAGCGGAAAACCCCAATTTAGCGTTGTGGGGCAAATGGCTCGGCGACGGATTGGGAAACAACGCCGACGGCTCCACCGCTGGTAACGCCATCTTTGGTATCTTCTTGTCACTGGTCGTCTACCTAATCGGCCAATGGCTCTTCAAAATTAGTAAAGGTTTCTTCCTGTTTCAACCGCTCTTTGTCGGGATGGTTCTGGGGATTTTGGTCCTATTCCTCCTGGCCAAGGCCTTTGGCACCTCGACCGCCACGTTCTACCGCTCGGCCTACAAGCCCGGGGGGGATATCATCTTCTGGTTCCTCAATCCAGCGACGATCGCCTTCGCCGTTCCCCTCTATCGCCGGAACGACATTGTCAAACGTTTCTGGCTCGAAATCATTTTGTCCCTCATCATTGGCCTGAGCCTCTCATTATTGGTGATTTACGAGGCCGCTAAGCTCATTGGTCTGGACACCGTAGGAATTGCCTCCATGCTGCCCCAAGCGGCGACAACGGCCATTGCTATGCCGATCTCCAACGCCATCGGTGGCGTCGGTGCCGTGACTGCGACCGCCTGCATCCTGAATTCCGTCATCATCTACGCACTTGGCGATTGGCTGGTCAAATTCTTCCGGATCGACAAGGATCCCATTGGTGCCGGTTTAGGGCTGGGAACCGCCGGCCACACGGTGGGTTCGGCCAAGGCCGTCCAACTGGGCTCGATTCAAGGTTCCATGGCCTCGATCGCCGTGGTTATCATCTCGATTGTCGTCGATCTCCTGGTACCACCGTTTGCTTCATTGGTGGGCCTCCGATAAGTACCCCATAACTTTTAATTTGCGTCCCGTAAGGTCCAATGTGGCTTTACGGGATGTTTGCTTTCTTCCCCCGTCGATGCCAACGTAACCACAGCTGCCACAACGCTTCTACTAGTGTTGATGAAATACCCAAGTGTCAATATCTTTAGTTTCACGCCAAAACCAGACTATTACCCAAAAGGGGGTTGTCCGCTAATGATCCAGCACTTCAAGTTGCACCAAAAAAGTTCTCCGTAGCCACAATAATGGCTTCGAAGAACTTCGTAACTACTCTTTTAAATGATAATTGTAAGTTGAAACAATAATATTTTCCCGTGAATTCAGGGTCGTCCGCAGACGAAGCGCCGTTTGGTTATGCAAAACATTTTGCCAAGGATGCCGTGGCACGAACTGTGGCACCAACACCGTGGTGGTAAAGTTCCGCTCGGCCGCGCGTTTGGCAATCACATCACAGAACCGCAACGTCGGTGTCGCAATCGACCGGTAGGAAGAATGAATGTCCACAAACCGAATGTCTGGGAATTCCTCCTTGAACTCCTGCGCCGTCTTGTGTTCCTTCTCGGGATTCTCATCGAAGGACACGTGCATCGCGATGACGTAGTCCCCAATGGACCGCGCGTAGTTAATCGCGCCGGCCGTCACCCGGGTAATGTTGCTGACCAAGACAATGACGGTAGCCCCGTCGTATTCGTGCATGTCAGCCTTCGTCTTTGCTGCCACCCGTAATTGTCGCGCAACCTTTTTGTAGTGTTGATTAATGCGATAAAACAGCAGCAACAGCAATGGCATGATGATCAGGTATGGCCAGACGTTGGCAAACCGCATGAATAATAGAATGGCAACCAAGCCGACCGATATCAAAGCCCCCACTAAGTTAATGAACGCTTTTCCTAACCAGAAGCCCTCTCGGACGCGGAACCAGTGGATGATCATGCCGGATTGCGATAACGTAAATGGCACGAAAACCCCGATGGCATACAGTGGAATCAAGAGCGTCGTTTGCCCATGGAAGATAAAGATCAGCACAATGGCACCGACGGCTAGGGAAATGATCCCGTTGGAGTACCCCAGTCGATCCCCTCGGTCCAGGTAAGCATGGGGCAGGAATTTATCCTTCGCCAAGTTGTAGGCCAGAATAGGAAACGCTGAGAACCCAGTGTTCGCCGCAACCGCTAAAATCAAAGCCGTTGATAATTGTAACAGGTAGTAGATAACCCCATGGCCGAAGACGCCGATCCCAATCTGGGAAAGCACCGTCTGCCCGGCTTCGGGACGAATCCCCATGTAATAACTGAGGAACGTGATGCCACCGAAGAAGATCGCCAGGATCGTCGCCATAATCGCCAACGTCGCCGCGGCATTATGACTCTTCGGCTTCTTAAAGTTTGGCACGGCATTACTGATGGCTTCAACCCCGGTCAAGGAAGAAGACCCAGAGGAGAATGCCCGGAAGAACAGTAACAGGGTCATGCCTTGAACCGATCCCCCCAGATGTGCCGATGCATGGTACGTAATGTTTCCCGTTAAGATGTTATAGAGGCCGACCCCAATCATGACCACGATCATCAAAATGAAGAAATAGACTGGTCCGGTCAGGAATGAAGCGGACTCCCGCATCCCCCGCAGATTCAATAACATAATCCCAATCACAATGAGCACCGAAATCAGCACTGAATATGGGGATAACGCCGGAATTGCGGCGGTAATAGCTTCCGTTCCAGAAGTCGTTGAAACGGCCACGGTCAACATATAATCAACCAAGAGTGATCCACCAGCGACTAATCCCGCTGATTTTCCCCAATTGGTACTGGCCACCACATAGGCACCACCACCGGATGGATAGGCATGGATAATCTGTTGGTAAGAAAGCGTGATCGCAAACAACAGAACTAAGACCAGTGCAGCAATCCATAATTGATACATCAAGGCTGCCGCAGATAAGGTGATCAGAACGGTCGTAATTTGCTCAGTACCATAAGCCACGGAGGACAATGCGTCAGATGACAGTAAGGCTAATGCCTTAAACTTGGTCAACGCCTGACCGCCTTCATCCATGGTCTTTAGGGGTTTACCAATTAAAACCCGCTTTAAATAACGCCACATGACTACTTACTCCTTATCTCCATAAATAATGAAAACGGGCTCGCACCCGTCAAAAAAGTCTTAATTAACTCGTTCCAAATTCAAACGCAAACGTAATTCTACTACAACTAGCTCCACAATACCACTCTTGTTCAGCTTAGCAACTAAGAAAACGGCAAATGGTGTGATCACCTTATCTAGTTGGGGCTAACCCATACCTGTCATGGTACAAAAGAAAGCGGTTACGTGTTCGTGAGGCTTCCGTTCAAATTTACAACGCTTTTCCCCGGCCAACACGCATCGTCAGCCTTTGGCGGGGTTAGGTCAATCACTTAACCTTCTAGGCGCAACTTCACGCAATACCGGCAGCACGGTGCTTCCCCCTTATTGAATAAACTTACCCGCAAGATCTGCGGATGCCCCTATCCCCATTTTATGGCGCCTTAACGTACACTAGTCTTAATCTCAGTAAAAGGACGTGGCAGCTATGTCGACCACCATTAATGGCGTTACCTTCTATCAAGACAATCTCGTTGTGACCCACTCACATCACCGACGATGCCTGCCGGTCACTCAAGAACTGCTCGCTTGTTTGGCAGCGCGTCACCTCTATCTGACGCCCCGCAAGCGTAACGGCTCTCGGCTCCACGTAGGAGAGTCGCTACAGGTTCCCCTGACTTTTCAGGCCGAAGCTTACAGCATCTTTCTGACCGGCCACCAACTCTTCAGTATGGGGGCCTTCAGCTCATCCAACAGCGCGTTGCCCGTCAATTCCATCGTTGGCCGTTACACGTCCATTGCGCACAACGTCAGCCGCATGCAGGGGAGCCACCCGTTAGACCGATTCACCACCTCCATGCTGACTTATGGCTACTGGGTGGATGCCTTCAATGACTACTTGGCGGACACCGAGAATCACTTTCAACACGTACCTAACCCCGTAGTCAATGGTGGCCCGCTCATCATTGGCAATGACGTCTGGATTGGCCAGGACGTTCGTTTTGCCCCCACTGGGGTGACCGTGGGCGACGGCGCCGTGATTGCGGGTGGCGCCCTAGTCACCAAGGACGTGCCTGCCTATGCCGTGGTCGGTGGCGTCCCCGCGCACATCCTCAAATACCGTTTCCCGGCCCCCGTCATCGCCCGGTTGCTAGACTTACAATGGTGGCAATACGGTTTTGGTGATTTTCGCGACATCACGGGCGATGAACCCATTACCACCTTTATTGACAAACTGGAGCGACAGATTGCGGCGGGTGATTTACAGCCATTCACGCCACCCAGCACCTCGCTGGCTGACTTGTTGGCCACCGTCCCCGCCAACTAATTCAGGACGCAAAGAAGCCAACCGAAAACTCGGTTGGCTTCTTTCATTCACACTAGCAAGCTAGCGTTTAATTTTTTACATCATGCCGCCCATACCTGGGTTAGCAGGTGCAGCAGGTGCTGGGTTGTCTTCTGGCTTGTCAGCCACAACGGCTTCAGTCGTCAACAACAATGCGGAAACGGATGCGGCGTTTTGCAGAGCAGAACGGGTAACCTTGGTTGGGTCGGTGATCCCGGCCTTAACCATGTCTTCGTATTGGTTGTCAGCAGCGTTGTAACCAACGCCTTCCTTTTCACCCTTCAGGTGTTCAACGACAACGGAACCTTCGACACCCGCGTTTTCAGCGATCTGACGGACAGGTTCTTCCAGAGCACGGAGCACAATGTTAACCCCGGTCTGTTCGTCGCCTTCGGCCTTAACGGCAGCAACGTCCTTGATCACGTTGATCAAAGCAGTCCCACCACCAGCAACGAAGCCTTCTTCAACAGCGGCACGCGTTGCGTTCAAAGCATCTTCAATGCGGTATTTACGTTCCTTTAATTCGGTTTCAGTTGCGGCACCGACACGAACAACGGCAACCCCGCCGGCTAACTTAGCCAGACGTTCCTTCAGCTTGTCACGGTCGAAGTCAGAGGTTGTTTCTTCGATTTGGCCCTTGATTTCAGCAACCCGGTTAGCGATTTGATCCTTGGCACCAGCACCTTCAACAACCGTGGTGTTGTCCTTGGTAACGTTAACCTTTTGTGCTTGACCTAATTGATCGATCGTGGTGTCCTTCAAGTTAAGACCTAAGTCATCAGTGATGACCGTCCCACCCGTCAGAACGGCGATGTCTTGCAAGGTAGCCTTACGACGGTCACCAAAGCCAGGTGCCTTAACAGCAACCACGTTGAAGGTCCCACGCATCTTGTTCAGAACCAACGTTGGTAAAGCTTCACCGGTGATGTCATCGGCAATGATCAGAAGTGAACGGCTTTGTTCAACAACGGATTGTAATAAGGGTAAGATGTCTTGAATGTTGGCAATCTTCTTATCCGTAATTAAGATGTAAGGATTGTCCAAGTTTGCTTCCATCTTGTCGTTGTCGGTAACCATGTATTGTGACATGTAACCACGGTCAAATTGCATCCCTTCAACAACGTCCAAGCTGGTATCAACACCACGGGATTCTTCAATAGTGATAACCCCATCGTTACCAACCTTTTCCATGGCATCGGCAATCAACTTACCGGTTTCTTGGCTAGCTGAAGAAATTGAGGCGATTTGGGCGATATCGTCCTTGGTCTTAACGTCATGGGACATCTTGTGTAACCCATCAACGGCGGCCTTCGTTGCCTTTTCGATCCCGCGACGGATACCAACAGGGTTAGCACCGGCAGTCACGTTCTTCATACCTTCGTTAACGATAGCTTGCGTTAAAACAGTGGCAGTGGTCGTCCCATCACCAGCGATGTCGTTGGTCTTAGAAGCAACTTCGGAAACCAACTTGGCACCCATGTTTTCGAAGTGATCTTCGAGTTCGATGGACTTAGCAATCGTGACCCCATCATTCGTGATGGTTGGGTTGCCGTAACTTTGTTCCAAAACCACGTTACGCCCTTTAGGTCCAAGGGTGGTCTTAACTGTGTCAGCTAACTTATCAACACCGGCAAGCATCTTGCTGCGGGCATCTTCAGAAAATTTCAATTCTTTAGCCATTTTATAAATTCACCTCATACTAAAATTTTTGAATGATTTGGATAGTCTTCTTAATTGGAAAAAGATTAGTCAACGACAGCGACTAAATCCTTTTCATGTAAAACAAGGTAAGTGGCGTCTTGGTACTTCACTTCAGTACCAGCATACTTGTCAAACAATACCTTGTCGCCAACCTTAACAGTTGGGGCTACCTTTTCGCCATTGTCTAACACACGGCCATCACCGACAGCTACGACGTTTGCCGTTTGTGGCTTTTCTTGAGCGTTACTTGCGAGCACAATGCCGCCAACCGTGGTTTCTTCTTCTTCTGGTTGATCCAAAATGACGCGGTCTCCTAATGGTTTTAACACTTGAATCCCTCCAATGAACTTACTTTTTAGCACTATTAGCACTTGACTAACATAAGTGCTAATCAACAATATCTAATATATGGTTTTTCCATATAAAAATCAAGGAATTTGACAAACAATTTCCGGGATTCAGCGGGGCCCGCTTGCCACAGTCGGTGCGGCTGTGGGGTTACTGCGTCTCACATCATACTTTCAGTTGGCAGTTATCAAGAAGTCCCATTTGTCTGACCACGATGGGCGCACTGCAGCTGCCAGGGATTCCACCTGCCGTGGGGACGCTTCAGACTGGAAGAACAACAGTCTTCTCGCTCGCTTTGAACCCCCGAAAATAGCTGTAAGTGACGACTACCTGATATTTTAAATCCAATTACTGACAGGTATTATAATCATGCTCATAATTGTCTGGGAACACTCTGTCTTCCCACCGGTAAGGCGATGGACACCACCTAATTACCTAGTGTTTACCCCCTACCTTTTCAGCCGTCTTATCAAAAAAAGTGAGACTGATTTCGTGTTTTTTTCGTTTGTATCTATAAACAGGCGCATAAAAAAAGAGCCCGGCATGACTGCCAAGCTCTCACGGTTTAACTTAAATTGTTGTAATGCTCCAGGAAGTAGATCAACGTCTGTAATTCGTTGGTCAGATCCACATTTTGCACCCGCACACCCTTAGGCACGGTAATCCGCAGTGGTGTGAAGTTCAGGATACCTTTGACACCGCCAGACACGGCCTCATCGGTAACCTCTTGCGCAACTTGAGATGGCACGGTTAAAATGGCCACTTCAATCTGTTGTTCTTCCAGTTGGGTTCGTAGATCCGTCATTGGGTAGATGGGCACCCCACTTTGGATTGTGTTAGCAATCTCTTGCTTAACGTCAAACGCCGCACTGATCCGAACATTACTGTCCTGATGGAAATTAAAGTTTAACAGGGCGTGGCCTAAATTTCCCACCCCAATCAAGGCAACGCTGGTTAAGCGATCCTGATTCAGAATTTTCTTAAAGAACTTGATTAAACTTTCAACGTCATAACCATAGCCCCGTTTGCCGAGGGCACCAAAGTACGAGAAGTCTCGACGAATTGTTGCGGAATCGACCTTAACGGCTTCGGACAATTCAGTCGAAGACACCCGGGTTTTATCGGCGTCTAGCAAAATATTGAGATAGCGATAGTAGATGGGCAAGCGTTTAGCTGTCGCCCGGGGAATTTTTTGTTCTGTCAAAAACGAGACCTCCTAATCAAAGAAACTGGCTACCGTTCACAAGCGATAGCCTCATATTTAAATAATTGTCTGGATTGTGAAATCAACTTTCTTATAGATTATAGCATAACCGTTCATCTTGTGAAAGAATTTGCAAGTTTTTTTCACAATTTCTTTGCTAATTTCGGTCTCCGTGTAGAATATGCTAAAATAGTGACTATACGTATACTGGTCATCGTTTTCTCTCAATAGCGAGGCCACGTACGGTTCCAGGTGCCGATTGCGGCCGTCTGGGGGTCAGCACAACGGCTCACCTTGACTGGCGAAATCGTGCACAAAAACCGTGCGATCCACAACGAAATGTGACCCTTAATCAAAATATTTAAAACGTATACCCTAAAACACCCTAAAGGAGGTTGGTTTACCGTGATTCTCTTACAAGTGCAACAAGTCACCCGACGTTTCGGCGCAACCGTTCTATTCGAAAACGTCAGCATGGACGTGCCCGAACACGGCCGGGTGGCCCTCGTTGGCCGAAACGGCGCGGGCAAATCTACCCTATTGAAAATGATCGCTGGCGAAACCATGCCCGATGTCGGTCAAATCACCACAAAGCGCGGCCTGACGATGGGCTACCAAGCGCAAAATGCCGGCCTCGCTTCAACTAAAACGGTCTGGAACGAAATGCTCAGCGTCTTTGCCAAGCTTATCGCCATGGAAGATCGCATGCATGCCCTTGAACAACAAATGAGCGACCCCAACGTCACCGCCAACTCGGAACAATTTGCGCAGATCAGTTCGAGTTATGATCAGCTCCAACAAGACTTCAGTGATCAAAACGGCTACGGCTACCAGGCCGAGATTCGTGGCGTTCTTCACGGGTTCGAATTTGACGAGAGCTACTATGACAAGCCCATTAACGAGCTGTCTGGTGGGCAACGAACTCAGTTGGCTCTGGCTAAGCTTTTGCTGGAACGCCCCGATCTGTTGATCCTGGACGAACCGACCAACCACTTGGACGTGGAAACGTTGACCTGGTTGGAAGGCTATCTGCAGGGTTATCCCGGCGCCATTCTAGTCGTCTCCCATGACCGGTACTTCCTCGATCACGTGGTCAACGACGTCTACGATATGGCTCACGGCGGGCTCGACCACTATCCCGGAAACTATTCCCACTACATCGCAGCCAAGGCCGAACGTCTGCGTTTAGCCTGGAAGGAATACGATAAGCAACAGGCCGAGATTAGTAAGCTCGAAGATTTTGTAAACAAGAACATCGTCCGGGCTTCGACGACCAAACGCGCACAGGCACGTCGTAAACTGTTAGAAAAAATGGACAAGATGGATCGACCCGAGGGTGACGAAAAGGCGGCACGGTTCAGCTTCCAGCCCAAGCGTCAGAGTGGTAACGTGGTCCTCGACGTCGTCAATGGCGCCGTGGGCTACGATGGCCAGATTCTAGCGGCCCCTGTCACCTTAGACATCAAAAAGCATCAGGCCGTTGCCATCGTTGGCCCGAACGGTATTGGAAAGTCGACTCTCCTGAAGACGATCTTGGGACGAATTCCCGCCATTCAGGGGCAGATCATCTTCGGTACAGGCGTGGACACCGGGTACTACGACCAAGATCAGGCGACACTCCACGATAAGAAGTCCGTCTTACATGAATTGTGGGACGACCATCCTACCACGCCAGAGGGCGACATCCGCTCGATTCTTGGCAGCTTTCTCTTTACCGGTGCCGACGTCGACAAGAGTGTGCACAGCCTGAGTGGTGGTGAACGCGCCCGGCTACTGTTAACCAAGCTGGCCATGCAACACGACAACTTCCTAATGCTGGACGAACCCACTAACCACCTGGACATTGATAGCCGTGAGGTGCTGGAAACCGCGCTCAATGAATTCGACGGGACCATCCTGTTCGTTTCCCATGACCGGTACTTCATCAACCAAGTGGCCACGCAAGTCGTCGAACTCAGCCCCGAAGGCACCACGCGCTACCTAGGAAACTACGATTATTATGTCTCCAAGAAGGCCGAACAGGATGCCTACGCCGCCAAGGAAGCCGCCGAAGCTGAGGAGGCCCACCCCACCGTTGTGGCACCCAAGCAGACGCAGGTCGACTACCAGGCACAAAAGGATCAGGCCAAGGCCAAACGAAAGCTCAGCCGCCAGGTGAACGCCCTTGAGGAACAGATGGGCAAGTTGGAGCAGCAAAAGACCGCCGTTGAAACCGAAATGAGCAAGGAAGAAAACTTCAACGATGCCGGTAAGCTCGCCGATCTACAAGAGCAACTCACCGCCGTCACCTCTGAGCTCAGTGAGACCGAGGATTCGTGGACGGAGAAGAGTCTTGAATTAGAAGACTTTGCGGATTAGATCATGGTCGTTATCATCAACCGACTTAAGGGGCAACCTCGGGGAGCTTGGGGGCTATAGGTGGTTGATGCCATTTCACAAATAATTTCTTGGGGAGACGTCACTTTATGTTTAAACGAGTTAAGCATTATTATCAAAAAAGCTATGCCAAAACGAATGATCTGTTTAAAAATTATTCCAAATGTTTTAGAGTGCTATCTTTTTGGTCGGGGGCCATCATAACCCTGCAACTGGTTTTAATTTTCTTTCCAGAATCCTTGCTAACGATTGTGTTTGAATTTCTAGGCCTCGCCTATATGATCATCGTGTTTAGCCTGTTTCTGGTAGAATCGATCATTCACGGTGTTAGCTACTTGAAAAGTAATCAGTGATTCCGTTTAAGGGGACATCATTTGCACGCACAATAAAGATGGCTTCATCCCAACATTTGGGATGAGGCCATCTTTTTCTAACGAAATTAATAAGTATACCGACAAATCACGTCAACGACTTCAGCTTTGCAGCGTCCGTCAACGTATAGCCACCGTAATCGACCTGTAAGAACCGGGCAACCCGGTCAAAATCTTCATCCAATTGATTGTGATCGTAGGCACCCCAACACGTCACCTGGAATTGCACCTGTTGCCGCACAACCTGACATGACCAGCGACCAACGACCGTCCCGTTCGCCATAATCGGCGCACGCAATAAGCCATTCTTGGTCCACAACTGCTGGCGAACCTTTTCTGGCGCAAACCATGCCTTGTCCCGATACCCCGTCATCAACGAACTAAAGCCCGCCGTAATCAGGGTTAAGTGTGCCACCTGATCGACGATTGCCGCCAACTTACCCGCAGGTACCTCTTCGAGAAGCCACAACTGCGTCCCATCAACCGTGACGGGCACCATTTCTGGAGCAACCTGCTGCCAAGCGGGACGAACGTTAGTGATTTTAATGCCCGACCATTTCACGAAATCCTGAATGGTGGCTGGCCCAAATCCCTGTAAGTAACGTCGAATCAACTCTTCAGTCGCTAGTTGCTGCGCCAACAAGTGCCCCTCAACCGGAGCAAATAAGGTTCCCGGCGCCTCATCGGTGGTCGGTTTCAGCCAGACCTGCCCCCGAGCCGTCAGTACCTGTAAAATGGCATAATCCAGATAATGTGGTCGGCTCGCATACCAGTCAAAATTCTCCTGCAAGTACGCCGCATAATCTGCGCGCGTCAACTGCCCCGTCTCCTGAAGGACTTGGGCGACCTTCGACACGGCAGCCATGACTTGCGGTGCAAATCCCTGAAAATAAGCCTTCGGTAGTCGCTCGTTTTGCCGCGCAGAAATCACTAACCGCCAATCCGCCGGTGTCAGCAGGTGAATCGTCCACCGCTGGGCCCAGGTGCGCACAATTCCCTGTTCCCGATAAAATTGGTAGAGCTGCTCCCGGGTAACCCCCGTCTGCAGGGCGACGTTGAGCTCGGCTTCGCGTTGATTTTGGGCCTGTAAGCCCACGATATTAGTAAAGGGCGCCGCCAACTCAGCACTCGTTGTCAGCAACCCCTGTTGGTACAGGCGGTAGGCAAACAGTTCGGCTTGATTCATGGCACGCCCTCCTCTTAAGCTTTTCAATTTATTTAGCAGAATTGGCGGCCCAGTCGAATTCCAGACTAGGATCAGCATTCAGTGTCGCGTCCGCAAAAACGCCGTGTTGGTAGGCCACATATGCAAAGGCCCCGATCATCGCCGCGTTATCGCCACACAACTTCAACGGCGCCTTCACCAAGTGCGTCGTTGGATTACTCGTGAGGTCGCGTTCCAAGCGTTCCCGCAGGCCTTGGTTAGCCGCCACACCACCGGCCAAAATCAGCTGGTGAACCGGGTAATCGGCTAATGCGCGTTGCGTCTTTTCAGCCAGAACATCAACGACGGCTTGTTGGAAACTCGCCGCGAGGTCCTGTTTGCTCAGCGTTTCGCCAATCTGATCGGCATGGTGCGTCGTATTGATAAAGGCACTCTTCAACCCACTGAAGCTAAAGTCAAAGTTGTTGTCCTTCTCCATGGCGCGGGGGAACTTGAACGTATCTTTCCCCTGGTGCGCCCACTCATCAACGGTCTTACCGGCAGGATAGTTCACGCCCATGACCCGGCCGACCTTATCGTAGGCCTCACCGGCGGCGTCATCACGCGTCTCGCCAATGATTTCAAATTGGTTCTCGGCGGGCATGTAAACCAACTCCGTATGTCCTCCTGAAACCAACAGCGCCAACGCTGGAAATTCGATGGGTTCCACGTAACGTGCCGCGTAGATATGCCCCGCCATGTGGTTCACCGGAATCAGCGGCAGGTTGTGGGCAAACGCCACCGTTTTCGCCGCCGTAACGCCAATGAGTAACGCCCCGACGAGTCCCGGACCATACGTGACGGCCACGGCATCGAGATCATCGTAGCCAACCTCGGCCTCGGCCAAAGCGTCCTTGATGCACAACGTCACTTCTTCAATGTGGTGCCGACTCGCTACTTCGGGAACCACTCCGCCGAACCGTTGGTGACTCTTAATCTGGGTCGCCACGATGTTGGACAGGATCTTACTGCCATCCTCAATGACGGCCACACTGGTCTCGTCACAACTCGATTCAAACGCTAAAATCAAATTTCGCTTTTCCGTTGGACTCACTCCTCTTCTTCATGCCTGGTTAACATACTTTTCAATATTCTTACTTATCGATTAAGGGTTGAAAAACAAAATACCTGCAGCGTCCCAGTATTGATAAGCATTCGCGCCACTAAACTAATCTAACGTGGGCGCACTACGGCTGCCAGGGATTCCGCCTGCTGTGGGGACGCTTCAGACCGAAGAAACACCAGTCTTCTCGCTCGATTTGAAGCCACGAAGAACACGTGTCTCCAAAGTCGCCCGTGCTGTAAACTGGCTGAAAAAACGCCAGTTAACACCACTTTTACGGCCGGCTCCGTCCCTGGCCTCCTCCGGCTCTGATTGTGTTTTATCACAACAAATCGTTCGAAAACGTGACTACCCTGCATATTTGGTTCAGTTAATAACGACTGCGACAGTCAGCA
The DNA here is from genome assembly GCF_001434395.1 of Levilactobacillus hammesii DSM 16381. Lineage (GTDB taxonomy): Bacteria > Bacillota > Bacilli > Lactobacillales > Lactobacillaceae > Levilactobacillus > Levilactobacillus hammesii. The sequence goes on along the minus strand of NZ_AZFS01000046.1, from coordinate 101,779 downwards.
TCTCAGTCAGTTAGGAACGCCACGTAAGCCAAGAGGCCATATCTGTCGACCGGTAAAGCGGACTTTCCCCTCACCAGTCACGCAAAAAGCGGGTGGCCATTGCCAGCCCGCCAATGTACGGTGATTAATTCTGCTCGCGCGTCTCCGGTGCCACACCCTTCTCAGCCTCGTCCTCATTTTCATTGAGGAACAACACCATATCGGCGGCATCTTCGTGATCACCAAAGTAGTAGCCCCGCTTGATGCCAGTCTGCTCAAATTGCAGATCCCGGTACAGACGTTGGGCATTCTGGTTGGACACCCGCACTTCTAAGCTAACCGTCTTATAGTTCAGCTTACGGGCCTTACGAATCATAATGCCCAGCAGGAACCGTCCCAGGCCCTTGCTCTGATACTCCGGTAGAACGGCAATGTTGGTGATGTGCGCATCACGATTGCGCTCATCAAAAGTGCTGCCAATAAAGGCCAACAACTTATCATTCTTCCGAATAACCAAATAAAGCCGATCCTTTTCTCGCCGCAATTCATTAGCAAAGGCCGTTGAATCCCACGGTGCTTGGCCGGAATAGACGGCTCGTTCGATTTCGATCATTTCCGGAATGTCGGTAAATAGGGCCTTGGCCACAAAATAGGTGACCCCGTGAATGTCGACCCGATGATTTTTAACGTCCATGGTCTCCTCGCGCACAACTTCTCGCCGACTACCAAATACATTTTTATACCAATTTTTAAATTTTTTCAACATACGATCCGGTATCCTCTTCTGGGTTCTTGGCACGCCATTCGGCTTCAGCTTGCGTCAAACGTAAATAGTTCGGCACGAACCGATCAACATCACTTACGGGTTCCATCTGCCGGCCCAATAAACCAATCGTGGCCACCTGTGGCAGGTTTAACCAAGCACTAATGGCCGGCGTCGCTGCAGAGATCGTCGTCCCAATCAGATCATTGAAGTGCGCGGCATCGCCCAGGAACCAGACGGGCTCCCCGTATTCACCGACTGCCGTTAGAAAAGCCGTAATACTGGTATGAGCATCCGCAATTTCCACGGTAGGGGCCCCGTTCTTAATCCGGTACAAACCGGCAAAAACGTTCTGGTTACGGGCATCAAAGATCGGTGCCACCAATGCCCCTTCAACCGGCACATTGGCGGCCAGGGTTGCCAGACTGGAGACGGCAACCAGGTCAATACCTAAGGTTGCGGCCAAGGTTTTGGCCGTCGTCACCGCAATCCGAATTCCCGTATAGGAACCCGGACCAGCCGCTACGACCACCCGATCCAAGTCGGTAGGTTTCAATTCGGCCATTGCCAAGAGCCGTTCAATCTCTGGCAACAGGTACTCTGCATGTTTCTGATGAACCGTGACCGTGATGGCTGCCAACACCGTGGCATCATCCAAAACGGCAACACTGAGCGGACGATTCGATGTATCAATTGCTAAAATCTTCATATTTGCTTGAGTTCCCCTTCATGTGTCTGGTGACCACAGCCAGCACCGGGAGACGGCAAAAGCGGCGGCTGGTTCATGGCCCACCGCTTTTGCCGTGACTCGGTTACTTACTTTTCTTCGTGTACTGTTCATATCAGTGTCCTATATTACCACAAAGACCGGCTGGCAACATCTTCTCTGCCTGTCTTTATCAAAATTAATCATTGACACTTATCCGTAACTCGTCAAACTAGGCCTCGTGCTGCCAATCAATCGTTGCCAGCACCGCGGTTGTGTCCCCAATTTTGACGGTATGTTGCGTCGTGGTGGCCGCACTGTGGGCCACCTCACTGGTCACCTGATGACCATACTTCACTTCATTTTCAAATCGAATGCGTACCTCAGTCGCCTGATGGGTCCGCAACCATTCGGCCGGTAAAGCATCTAACATCCAGTCAAAATAGTGGGCGTTATTCACGTGCCCGTTCTCATCAATGTCAAAGTAGCGCACCGTGTACGGTTTGGCGACGCTGGTTGCAGCGAGATCAAGCCGTTCGGGCCGTGGCAAACGAGGCAAGCGTTTAACCGGCGCCGTCTCATAGGGTGCCATAACGGCGGCTGGAATCGTCGCAATCTTACGAGTCGCGTAACTCATGGTAACCCAGATGCCTTCGCCATAGGCCAATTGCTCGCCGTCTTCGGCCAACAGCCAATACTCACGGTAGGCAAAATACTTATTGAACGCCGTGGCGCGCGTCTTCAAAGTGACGTGGTCGCCAATTCGGGGCAACCGGTTGATCTGCAGGTGATACTGGGTAACCACCCAGCCGACCCCCAGACTGTGAATATATTCCGGGCTCAATTCCAACGCCGTGTTCTGATCTTCAGAGACCAGAACGAACAGGTTGATTAACATAGCCAGGGTCAGGTGGCCGGTGTCGTCTGCTTCATAGTAAACGACCCGATGAGGTTCGCTAAATTCATTTTTGGGCACGCGGGTCACTCCTCGTCTAAATGGTGATACGTTCGATAAACGTCTTGTTTCTTCAGGCCACGCAGATTGGCGACCTCTTTAATCGCCGCGTTAGGCTTGTCCCCCGCCGCAATCAAACGATCCACTTGCACGGCAATCGGTTCGCTCAAGTCAACGGCGGTCGTTGCCGTGGTTGTTGGATGCGGATTGCCCCCAACTAACACGACAAACTCACCGCGGACGGTGTCAGTAGCCGCCCACTCTGCCAGGTCGCTTAAACTACCGCGTAAAAATTCCTCATAACGCTTGGTCAGCTCACGGCACAGGACGGCCGGTCGATCGGCCCCCATACCATCGGCAAGGTTCTTTAAGGTCTTCTTCAAGCGATGTGGCGCCTCGTAAAAGATTAAGGTTTCTGGCCGTTGTGACAATTCATCAATTTCTGAACGCTGATCCTTCGGCTTTCGATCCAAGAACCCGTAAAAATAGAAGGGTTGTGGCGCTAACCCCGAGGCAATCAATGCCGTTAACCCGGCATTAGCACCGGGCAATGGCACTACCGGAATGTGGGCGTCAATGCACGCGTTGACCAACTCGTGACCGGGATCCGAAATGGAGGGCATCCCCGCGTCACTCACCTGGGCAATCTGCATCCCCTGCTGGAGTTTGGCGACCAACTGGGGAATCCGTTCCTGCGTGTTATGTTCGTGAAAACTAATTTGTTTGGTCTCAATTTCAAAGTGATTTAAGAGCTTTTGTGTATTACGGGTATCCTCAGCCGCAATCAGGTCGGCATCCTTCAACGTCTTTACGGCGCGAAAGGTCATGTCGTCAAGGTTGCCAATCGGTGTGGGCACCAAGTATAAATGGCCGCTCTCTGCGGCTTGAAAACTACGTTGACGTTCCATGTGTGGTGCGGACCTCCTACTGATCACGATAGATAACTTCTAGACAAAAGGCACATTCCTCATCCTGCTTGCGCCGGGTTCCATAGAACTCGCGGCAAACGTGAAAGCCTTCTTCATACAACTTTTCCAAGATCTGCCGCGACTTAGACAACCCCTGTGGCGTCTCTGGGTCCTCCGGTAAATTACGTTGCAACTCCCGTAACAGATCACGCAGATGTTGATTTTCGATTTCCAATTCGGCATTTTGTTCAAATACTTGGGTCATCTCGCCTTGTAAGTCAGTGAATTGGGCGAGCACGTCTTGTAATTGGCTCTCAAGGTTCTTAAATTGATCGTATACTTCCTGTTTTTCCAAGTTGCCACCCCTCCAATGCTGACTGATCAGCGCGGAATCTGCGCTAGAATCTGTAACGTTAAGGCTTCTAAGATGCCTTGAAAATTCATATTACCGGCTAACTGGCTCCGCGTCTCTAACGTGAGCGTCATAATGGCCACCAACCGGTCGATACTTAGTTTTTGGGCCATCTGACCACTCACTTTGGCCACCTGCGGGAAAGCCAGCTGATCCTCGGCGACGTGGGCATTCTGCTGACGCAACACATCGTGCCAAACCTGAACCACCATGTCCAAGAGCGTTCCCTGCAGATCCCGGTTACTCCCCAACGGCAACAACTCGGTTTGTACCCGCACAAAGGCTCGCTCATCACCGGCACAGGCCGCCGTGAACCATTGGCCCACACTGGTCTGGGCATTCTTGAGCCAGTCTTCGGCCGTCAACGCCTTAGCCGCTTGCACACTTTCCGTCAACGTCGCCAACAGGTAGCGCTGACTAGGAGCAATGCCCGCCGTCGCCAACGCGTCACCTAAGGCGCTCGGCGCAACCCGCAAGAAATCAACGATTTGCGTCCGCGACAGAATGGTCGGTAGAATCAGATTTTTATTGGCCGTCAGGAGCAAGGCCACCGTATTGCCCACGGGTTCCTCGATGAACTTCAGCAAGCTGTTAGCGGCACCGGTCGTCATGCGGTCAACCTGATCAACGATGAAGATCTTCTGATTACCCTCAACGGCACTCTTCGTAAACTCGGATTTCAGATACCGGACCTGGTCAACCTTGATCCGTTGCCCATCCGGAATCACCGTCACCACGTCGGGATGATCCCCAGCCATGATTCGTTTGCACTCCGAGCACTGCTCGCACGGCAGGCCGTCCGCCGTAACGTTTTGACAGAATAGCCGCATGGCAATCACCTGCGCTAATTGTTGCCGTCCCGTTCCGTCAGCACCATTGAAGAGATAGGCGTGGGCCAAACGCTGCTCCGTGATGAGCGTCATAAAATGACTTAACAGTTGTGGTTGCAGCCGTTGTGCCGTTGCCACTAGGGATTCTTCGGTCATGCGGTCCTCCTAAAATTGATGGAACTGGTCAACGGGTAACACGAACACCGTGGCCCCACCAACCTGCACCTCAACCGGATACGACGAGGTATTGTCCAACTGCGCATCCAGATTAACGGGTGGCGTCATGAACTGTTGCCGGGTGTGACTGGCCTTCTTGATCATTTCCAAGACCTCGTCAACCCGTTCTTCTTCCACCCCAATCATAAACGTGGTGTTTCCGGACTTCAAGAAGCCACCGGTGGTCGATAGCCGTGTTGCCCGAATGTTCTGATCGATAAATTCATTGCTGAGGCGGTTCGCGTCCTTATCCTGGACGATAGCGATTAGTAATTTCATTGCTGTTCCTCCCTCAAATGCCGGTTTAAAAATAACGTTTTGCTGTTTGTTTGATTAATGCCAATGCTTCAGCCACCACTTGGTCCGGTGACTGCGTGGCGTCGATTAGCTTGATCCGCTCTGGATTGGCCCGCTGTAAGCGCAGGTAGGCCGCCCGCACGCGGTCATGGAAGGCTTCCTGCTCAACATCGAGACGATCGACCTGATCCGCTTGGCGGTGCGCCTGAATCCGGCGTAGCCCCACCTCGGCAGGAACGTCAAAATACACGGTTAGGTCCGGTAAGAGCCCGTCCGTTGCAAAGGTATTCATTTGCGCAACCGCATCCTCACCGATCTGCCGTCCAGCCCCCTGGTAGGCAATCGAACTGTCGACGTACCGGTCACACAAGACCAATTGATCGTTCGCCAACGCTGGCAAGACGGTCTCGGCCATGTGTTGCCGCCGCGCCGCCGCATAGAGCAACGCTTCCGTCCGGTAATCCATTGCGGTATTTGCCCGGTCTAAAATGATGGTCCGAATACTCTCGGAAATCGGGTTGCCCCCTGGTTCCCGCGTAATGGTCAACCGATCGCCTAACTCGGGTTGAATCTTAGCGGTAATGGCCGCGAGAGCACTGGTTTTACCGGCGCCATCGGGTCCTTCAAAACTGATAAACGTTCCTGACAACATACTCGACCCCATTTTTGATTGAATACATACATTGTACTTGAATTAAGATTTGATGTCTATTTGCATCGTTCAATTTTGCAATTGCACCAACTTGAAACCATCTGGATTTTCGCCTCCGGCTGCCAGGAATTCCGCCTGCTGATTGTCCATGCCTCCGCCTTACCGGTCGCCAGATATGGACTGGAACGGTGCGGGCACAACTTGAAGCCTCGAAAACCACGAGTCTACAAGCTTGGCCTTCCGCTAAGCCAGCGGAAAAGCACCGCCGACTAAGCAGAACGACGCGCCTGAGCCCATATCTGCCGACCTCACGGCTCAATGTGGTTCATGTCAGCAATGAAGCGCAGCCAACGGATCAAACTAGATTTACGATTGTGCCGGCATGACCGACTGCCAATAGCCGCAGGAGGCCAAAGATGGAGCCAGCTGTGACGACGGTGTTAATTGGCGTCTTGTGCCAATTTACAGCGTGGGACGAGCTTGGGAACCGCGATTTTTGCGCGGTTTCAAGTCGAGGTGAAAGACCGCGCTTTGGCTTTCACCGGTCCCCACAGCAGGCGGAATCTTTGGCAGCCGGAGGCGAGACGGCTAGGCGGTGAGGCGGTGAGGCGGTGACACTATCCGAACCAACAACGAAAGAGCCTGGAGTGGCCTCACAGACTCTTTGGGTCTTACACATCATACTCCGTTTCCTTGATTCCGGCGTTCATTAAATCGTAAGGGTTCTTCATCTTCTCGGGATCCCAGCTCGCCACCCCAACGACCAGGCGCACTTCTAGCGTGGACAGATCGCTGGAACCAGCTAAGGCCTTGTCGAACTTTTCCTTAATGCGTTGCCCGGCGATGTTGGCGCCGTCCGGATTGGTGAATAGCAGCACTCCCCAGGTCGGATTGGACCGATCGAGCAGGTAGGTAATGTCGTTCGTGCGCATGGCATCCTTGATGGTTTCCGAAACCAATTGTAGGAGGGCACTGAGCTGCGCATCGCTGATCATACTGCGCATTTCTTGAAAGTAGCGAATCCGAATAATCATGGCCGTCACCGGGAGATCAAACCGCCGATTGGTTTCCGTAAAAACTGCCGTATCTTCAATGAAGGAAACCGTCGTTCGCAGGTTGGTCGATTCATCAAAGGCCCCCCGTTCAATCAAATCACTACGCAATTTCACGTTGTCCGCCTGCAACTTACGCAGATGCGTCGTCATGCCATAGAACGTCACCGACAACAGTAACGGCAGAAACATCCAAAACATGAGTCCCCAGGCCATCGTGTCCGCATGCGTTTGACTCACGTAAATCACAATCAGGGCTTGGGCAAACATGAATGCCAGATTCAGCAGCAAGCCGGTGATAATCCCCCAAAAGTAGGTGAACAGAATCAGACAGATCGTCACGGCCAAAAAGCTCACGTTGATCATCAGGTAGTGGGTCTGCGTTGCGGCCATCCCGAGGGCGAGGCCGCTGACCATCATCAAAAACGCAATCAGGTAAATATCGGTAATCCACGTCTCGCGATTGGAATTCTTCGCTCGGTTATTCATGATGGCCCCCCTTTCGCCGCCGCAAACTGCCATGCTTCCACAACAGGAGTAGTAAGGCAATCGTCACCACGACAATCATCATTAAGGCAACCGCCAGATACAAGAGCTGTTGCGAGTGGCGACTGAGTTCTTGCTTGGTGTTGACCGCGGTATTAATAAGCTTGTTCTTCTTGAACCGGTAGTCATAGTGGTTATTGTCCGGATCAACGACGATGGCATCCCCCTGGTACTGGGAGATGTTGCGTTGGTAGTTGATCTGCGTTGAGGCCAAGTATGCCCCGTTGGGACGCGCCCCAGTCACCACGAGCAAGCCTTTTTGCGCATTATATGGTGAGCGCAGAAGCTGGGCGCTCCCAATCGTTTGCCCATACTGTTGCTCAATGCTCAGCTTTTCATTCGATAGGAAGCCGGTATCGGCGGCGTTGTACTTGAAGTACAGATGCGAATTTAATCCCCTAATCAGGCTATTTTGTTTGGGCGTCCCAAAGGCAATCACGTTGGCATCCGCCATGACCGTCTTGCTTGGCTGATGATCATAGAAGGTGATCGTCCCACGGTTGTTCTCCGCATAATTACCGATGAGATTAAAAATGTTGGTCAGCGTCTGGTAATCCGTCGCCGTCATCGTCTTCGGCCGAACCACCGCAATATTGCTGTAGGTCGAATTTTTCAGAAAGAGGTTGGGGTAATTGCTGAAGAGCAGATCATTGCCGGGCGCCGACTTGATTCTTGCCACCGAGGTCGGCTCAATGCTGGCCCACGGGGTATGGTTATTGTCCTGAGTGGCCGCCGAACCGCTCAGCGGCAGGTCTAAGGCCACCCGAACGGTAAAGCTGTTCCCCAGGGCCATCCCCTTGGGCAAGGTGACCGTCAATGTATCATTATCAGCCCGTGCTGAACTCAGCCGTTTACTCCCGACTGCGGTGTCATTGACGTAAACCGTGGCGAGTGAATTCTTAAAGTCCAGATTGCGGGCATACCGCAAATCAATGCTAATCGTCGAGCCATCCGCATTGTTGCGATCGACGGGCAGGCTCACAAAGTAGCTGCGTTCCTGATGGTTCGCACCGGTAATACGGTCAGCACTCGTGGTCAACTGATACTTACCATCGTAGTTCAGCGTTGACGTAAAGGTTTGCGTCGCCGGCGTGATGGTTTCGGTCGGGTGTTTAGACTCCTTCATCAGTTCGGAATTGGCCACGAAGCGTGCGGCCTTCTCTAACAGTGTCCCGGTCGTGGCGGTTACCACCAGGGTATGTTTGCCCTTGGCGTCGTAACGCTTGATCTGGGCCGCGTTTTTAAGCTCGGCCGGCTTAAACAGCTTCTGTAGCCGGGCTGGTAAATGCTGATAGGTCGCGATCACCAGCTGGTAGTCGGCTTGTTGCCCCGTCGGATTATCCGTTTGAACCACCGGAATCTGCTGATTTTCCGTCGTGATGACTCGGGACTCCCCGGTCAGAGCGTACATGCTAGCTGTGAGCTCCGCGTTGGTCGCCTGTTTAGGCACCACAATGGCCGAATTCCGGTTCACAATGGTGTCTGGACCAGAGAAGTGATCGTAGAAGGAATCGATGTTGGGCGTTGGTGCCTTGAGGGCATACTGAAAATTAACCGCGGATCGGTTATCAACCGTCAGCCAGTTGGCCGGTGTCTGGGTCAAGCGATAATCGCGTTTACCGGCCTGATTGAGAATTTGTCCGCTTATTTTCAGTTTGTTTTGGCCGCCCAATAACCGCAGCGGAATCTTAATCGTCTTGGATTGAAGTCCGGTCTGTTTCTTAGGTCGGAAGGACGCAAACTTCACGCCCCCTAGCGACACCGTGATGTCTGAGAGCTGACGATCGGAGAGCTGAGAGACCTGGTAGTTCAGGTTCAACGTGGCCTGCTTCACATCCCAATAATCCATTTTAATGAAGTAGGTGCTCATCTCAACAGACTGCCCGGACAGACTCGTGGTATTGTTTTGAAACGGCTGCGTGTAGGTTTTCAACGCGGTCTTCGCCTGAGCTGAGATTCCCCCCAGGAGGGCACACCACAGCACCACACCAAAAAGAATCATGATCCGCACCACTTTATTGATAGCGTTTGGTTTTATACCATTTTGCTTGTTGATGAAAGACTTGTTCACGAATATACCCCACCATTCCGTAAGCGGCAACTGCCAGCCACATTTGACTATAGACCACGTACATAAAAATAATCACTAAGAGATTGCTAAACGTCATCTCCCCCTTCTCCGTGGTGATCGTCACGTAGGTACTGATCACGAACAGGAGAATGGCAAAGATCCACAACGCGTTGTTGAACCCCAACAGGTTCGAGTGGGCGACTCCCGCGACCGACAAGACAAACACGGTATCGGAGAGAATCAGCGACGTCATGAGGAGGAAGTAGACCGAAAGAAAATACAACAGATCAAACCGAATGCGCCGCCCGGTCTTTCGAAAAATCAACGGCAGATTCTTGAGAATCACATAGATGTTGCCCTTAACCCAGCGCGTGCGTTGGTGAAACCACACGTCCAGGGTTTGGGGTTCCTGCTCCCAGGTGACCGCCTTCGGTTGAAAATTGATGCGATAGCCCAACCGGTACACGCGAAAGCTGATTTCGGTGTCCTCGGCGAGTGCCTTGGTGTCCCACCCGCCAATCTTGTCGAGCAGAGAGCGGCGAATCACGTAATTGGTGCCGGGAATCGTGCAGAGCTTGAAGAGGCGTAACTGCCCCGCCTGTGCCATCCACTGAAAGGACAGCGTCTCGACGTTAATGAACCGCGTCAGGAGCGAGGCATTCTTGTTCCGTGTTCGGAACTTACCAATCACCGCACCGAATTCATCGTTTTGCATCAGTTCGGCGACCAAGTAGCGCAGGGCCGGTCGTTCTGGCGTGTTGTCCGCATCGTAGACGGAGATAATGCTCCCCTTGGCCTGCTTGAGGGCAATGTTCAGGGCGTTGGATTTGCCCTTGCCCCCCGTCACCTTGTCCGTATTGATCACCTCTAGATTTCGCTGCGGATAGGTATCCTGAATCTGTTTCAACAGGTCCGCGGAATTATCACTGGAATTATCATTGATCACGATAATCTCGTAACGGTCATGGGGATAATCGAAGTTCAGGAGGGACAGTACCGTCTTCACAATCACGATTCCCTCATTGTGCGCGGGAACCATCACGGATACGAAGGGCACCTCTGCCGGCAATTCCGGCGCGGGCGTCCGGGCATCCTTGAGATACTGGGTATATCCGGCCATGGTCAAAATTAGGTTAACCACCAGGATGCCCCAGATAACCAGAATCGCGACAAAGACAAAATAATCCAACACACTCACACCATGACCCCCTTTTTCAAATTCGCCCTATGCCGGCCGCCTATTGGCATTGGCCCGCACAAGGCGTCGTCAGCTGACGAGACCACTCTACTTATTACTAACGTTTTTTCGGTCAAATCAGTCTCACTTTTCACTTTAAGCAGCAAATCATCACGGGGCGCAACCATCGTGCTCGACACCAGCATCGTTACTTGCGGCGAAACATCTGCCGATAAATCCGCCGTCCCAAGAAGAGGAAGATCACCAGGACAACCGTCGTGACGGTAAAGAAGACGAAGAGAATATTTCCCTGGACCTTGAAGTAACGATCTAGCGCGACGTGACGCTTCTGCGCAAAATGATACTTGGGAATGCCCGTGGCCTCGGTCCCCACCGTCACCGGACTCCCGTTGAGGTAATACGTTCCCTGACGATAGCCAAAGGTTGCCGAGGCACTGGTGATCTTGGCCTTCAGGGCGTCCTGGGGCTGATACCAGGTGACCCCAAGCTGGGTGACCTGCTTAAGCGTCGCCGTCAGCTGCTTTTCACTGGTCGGAAAGGGCACCGTGAGCGCCGTTGGCACGGGAAAACGTAAACGATCGACCGCGACTTGTTGCCCATTTTTGACGGTTAACAGGGAATTCAAGCTCAGGCCCATCCAGGTCTGGGTATAAGCCCCGCCCAGATTATCCTGCTGAGCAAAGACCGTGGTCGTTGGATTGGGCAGTAGCAAGACGTTACTGGACCGCGCCAAACCATACTTGCGAAAAATCTTATCCTGATTCCAGTAGACCGGGGCACTGATCCCCACCGGCATCACTTGGCGTTGCCCCAGTTGGTTCAGCTCTTCCACCATGGTCTGTTCCAAGAGCGCCCCACTCTGCCGGTCGGCCGCGCCCACGACTGGTGCTTGCAGGAAGATGATCCCCTGATCGTTTTCAACCATGCGCAAGGCTTTGGCAAACCGGGAGAAGGCCGCCAGCGAGGTGTTGTCCGCCACCGAGGTCGTACTGACCGCAAAGGGAATGCCGGCCGCATTCAGCTTAGCCGCCAACTTGGTCAGTCGCGTCAAATCGCTATACGGCGTGACTCCGGTAATGGTGAGCAGTGGTGGTGACTGGCGTTGGCGCCCAAACAGTTGCGCAATCGTTTGGGCGGCGAGTACCTGGCTGAACCCACTAGGCTCAAAGTAAGGCAGGTACCCCGCCTGACCAACCACCGTCCCATATGGGTAGCGGCCAATCCCCTGGTTCTGCGGACGTAACGTCCCAAAATTCTGCGCCCGCCTCGCTGGCTTAAGTAGCGTGATATCTTCGCTAAAGGGCAAGAGCTGAGACTGTTTGTCCGCACTGAGGATGAGCTGTTGATGATAAACGTTGCGCCGCGTGGCGTGAAGTCCGCGGGCTTCCGCTGCACTCAAGTCCTGGCCCACGTGCAGCTTCTTCCCCGTAAACGTCTGACGGTCGCGGGTAAAGGCGGCATTCCGCAAGTCCCCCTGCGGCCAATTTACCAACGTCACCACCCCGGCATACTTCTTGGTCGTGAGCTGACCGGCGTAGTAGTCGCTTAACTTTTCCGTTTGGGTCGTGACGCCGACACTGGTCAATACCTGCTGCAACCCGGCCAACTTCTTTTGGCCGTTAGCGGTCGGATTAAGGGCATCATAGACGATCAACACCCGCCGGCCGGCAGCCTGGGCGGTCACGGTCGTGCCGCCCAGGCTCACGAAGCCCATGAGCACTGCCAAGACTAGGATTAATCGTTTTTTCACTGGTTATCCTCCTCAATGTTTCCGTCCGAATGCCACAGCCGATGATTCAACAGGTCGGCCACAAACGTGATCAGAATCAAATCCAGGCTAACCGGCACCATGAACAGGTGCTTGGCCAAATCGGCGTCCCCATCCCCGATAATCGAAATAATCGGGACAAAAATGAACACGGTCAGTAGCCCCGCCACCAGAAAGAAGCGGACCACGTTGACCACGCGCCGATGAACCAGGTCGTTATACGCCCCAACCAAGAAGACAATCAGTAGTGCCAGTGTGAGTAAGATATCGAAGGAAAACTTCTGCGGGAAGAAGGCCCCGGCCACGCTGCTGAACCCCGTAAAGTAGGTCACCTGAGCGCCAGCGGGCTTCCCGCTAGCCTTCTGATAATCCCCCACCGCCTTAACCTGCGTGATCATCATGTCCCCGGCTGCGACGTCCAATAGGGTGTGAAACTGCGGATAATGATGGGCATAATACATCACGATCCAGCCAAAACTGGTCTTATCATTCAACCCCTTCTTGACCGAACGATCACTCGGATTGATGGCCGCAAAACTCTTGGGGTAATAGTCCTGGTTGCGCATTAAGGCATACTGCTCGTCCACACCACGCTTCGCAATCTTCTTGCTGGGATCGTCCGTATGTAGCAGCACACCGTGGGTAAAGGCCTGGTACTGATTGATGTCGTTAAATTGCTTGGTAATCAAGGTATACGTCAGAACCCCAGTCGTCAGAATGCCTACGATTCCGCCGACAATCCACAGCCACTGCGCCCGTTTCTTGAAGATAAAGAAGAGACCGATGCTCGTCACCGTATAACTCAGCGCGAGTGGCGCATTCTGCTGCTTATTAGCGATTAGCAACATGATACTGACGAAATACACCACCGTCAGTAACCGGGGATGCCAATCCGGCCGCCGCGCCACCAACATCAGAGCTGAAAAAGCGTAGAGCATCAGAATCAGCATGCCGGGCTCGGCGAAGAATGAGTTAAAGTACAACGTAAACGATGAATCCGCAAAAACAAAGACGATCAATAACGCAATAACGTAACTGCGCAGCTTGCGGTAAGGGGCCGTCATAGCTGTGGTTAACAAGTACATACTGCCCAGATAGGGAAGGTAATAGATCAGGCCCATGAACCGCAAATCAAAGACCGTCTTACTGTAAAACAGCTTATTTAACAGCACGGCCATTTTGACAAATAAGGGTTGCGAAGAGAAGACTGCCGCCGTCGTATCGTTGTAATACTGCATGATCCCCAGCTTGGGTGTCACGTAGTCCAACATGCTATACCCCTTGAGGCGATAGAGCCCGTTGACAAACTGTGCGCGGTAGAAGTCCCCGTTGTCGGCCAAGCCGTGAAACGGTGGCACGAACAGCAGGTAACCCGCAATAATCGCGGCTAAGACGGTCGCCAGTAGTGCCGGGGAACAGTGCCGGGCGCACCACCGCCAAAAATTCAGCCATTTTACTTTGATCCCATCTACGGTCACGGTTCCCCTTCTCTCTGTGTCTCGTTGTTACCTGAGTTAACGCTTATCAGCTTACATGCCCGCCGCATTCAGGGCCGTCAGGTTGCTGTAGGAATAGCTTTGTTGCGTTTTAGCATCCCCAATGCCCCCTTGAATGGGCGAATTCCCCGTGACCTGCCCTTCCCAGACCAAGCGCATCGCTGCACGGTAATTGGCCTGATCATTGGCGGTGGCAAACACCATGGCGGCTAAAGCGTAGTTGGCCGTGGATTGGCCACTATTGGTGACACTGCCCGCGGTGGAATACCCATTGTAGAGTTTGTGCGCCCGTACCTGCTGGGCCAACCACGTGCGACTGGTTGCCTTCAACTGCCCGATCTCGGCCAGATGTAAAAGCACTTCCAAGGCTTCCGACGTATTCAAATTCTTCGTCGCATAGGTCAGATCGCCCCAACTAAAGCTAGAGGCATACAAGGGGAAGACATTGCCCAAATAGCCCCCGTGAACGACTTTGAGCTGCTCATCATAAGCTCGTCGCCCGGCTCGGGTTCCCTGCTCATAGTATTTGAGCGTCTTAAAGTCAAAGTAGGCCAAGCTGGTGGTCTTAGCCGCCTGTTTGGTTTGCGGGTCGTAATAGTCATACAGCTTGCCAGCCTTCAGGGACCCCACCTTCAACGCCGCAAAGTGGTTCGCCGCGGCTTGCCGGTAGTGGTTGGTCTTCGTCTGGGCGTCGTACAGGTTCAGCGCCCGAATAATGCGGAGATCATCCAGCGTGGCGTTCACGGCGAACCGCTTCTTATTACGAGGGTCATAGCGATAGCTAAATTGACCGCTGTCGTCAAACGTGGTCACCGTGGCCCGGTAGAACTGACGAAAGGCGCGATACTGATGACTCTCAGCCAGATACTGTAACCACATTCCGGCCGATTCGCTTAATAATTCATGCCCAGTTGCGACCCCCGTTTGCCGATTCTTAGTGTCCACAAAGTTGGTATAAATTCCCTGCTTCGTCAGCATCTTTTTTTGAATAAAATGGGCCAGCTTTTCTTGGTTCTGCCGATCCGTTTTGGTATGCCATGTGACCGTCCGTGTGAAGGTGGTCGGTGCCGTTTTCGGGGGTGTCCCCGTGGCCGTTTTCGCACGGCACCCACCCAATAGTAGCAGGCATCCAACGACCACACTCACGAGCTGCCACTGCCTGATTTTCATACCCAATCTCTTCTCCAAGTTCATATTTTCGATCGTCGAACTTGCCTTCATCTTACCATGTTCTTTCAGGAAAAATATACCTTTATACAGCAAAAAAGAGGCATTATTTTAGTTATCCTAGCATAACAAAAAGGCCATCGTTCACACCACCCATTCTTGGGTGTCACTAATTCTGTGAAAATTGGGTTACTTTGTTTCCTAATCACCACACGCCATCACCACCGCTTATCGA
Source organism: Levilactobacillus hammesii DSM 16381 (assembly GCF_001434395.1). Taxonomy (GTDB): domain Bacteria; phylum Bacillota; class Bacilli; order Lactobacillales; family Lactobacillaceae; genus Levilactobacillus; species Levilactobacillus hammesii. The sequence goes on along the minus strand of NZ_AZFS01000046.1, from coordinate 86,528 downwards.
TATCGGATTCGTTTAACAGCAGAAAAAAACAGATAGCTCGTACATGTTATCTACGTTTAACTATTAACTATAAAAAAGACTGTGTGAAAACACAGCTAATTCGGATTCCAAATATTCAATTAGCCATTTCCCTCACCTATGGCTGCCAGAGATTCCGGTTACGAAAGTTGTTAACCCACCCTATTGCTGAAATTCGCTGAAAGGTCATCGTTGATCGGCCAATCATGACATTTGTCACATCGAAGTCATGACAAACGCGCCTACTAGCCTAACCGGTAACTTGCTACACTGAGGTTATTCCATGAGGGGGCAAGTACAATGAAACCAATTATTCAAGCAACGCAGTTACAGTTCAGTTACGGTGCCCACGCCGTCCTAAAAGACGTGACGTTGTCGATTGATCCCGGAGAAATTATTGGGCTGATCGGTGAAAATGGCGCCGGTAAGACCACCTTGCTTAATTTAATGCTCGGTCTGTTTTCTGCTCACCGCGGGCAGTTACACCTGTTTGGTCAGCAACCGGGAGCACCAATTGCAAAACAAAGAATTGGGACCATGCGGCAAAAGGACCTGGTGATTCGCGGTGTGACCGTACAAGAAGTTTTACGCTTAGCAGCGGCGCAGTATCCCGAAGCCTTAAACGTGACGACCCTGCTGAAAAACTTGGATTTGACCGCCATCGCCAAGCAACGCTTGACCGCACTATCCGGTGGTCAACTCCGCCGGGTGACGTTTGCCCTCGCATTAGTTGGTAATCCGGACCTATTATTTTTAGATGAGCCGACGGTCGGAATGGATACCAACGCGCAACAAGCTTTCTGGCGCCGGATTCAGCAATTAAAAGCCGCCGGTAAAACAATCGTGATTACCAGCCATTATTTACCTGAAATTCAGGCTGTCGCCGACCGAATTTGCTTATTGCGCAACGGCGAGATTGCCTTTCAAGGTACGTTCCAAGCACTTCAAGAGCAGTACCAGCAAGTTGAAATCACTTGTCAGACGGCGTTGCCAGTGGCGGCCTTTGAAAACTTACCGGGGGTCACTGCAGTTACTAAAACGGGTCCACGACTGAACATTAGTAGTGAAGCGGGCGACACCACGCTTCAGGCCCTGGTACCAGTTTTAGCTGACTTACGACAAGTCACGATTAAACGCGAATCATTGACGGATATCTTTGTCCATTTGACTAAGGGGGTCATCGCATGAGTGCTTGGTTTGAACGCTTTAAATTTGACGGTCGCCGACTAATCTTACGGAATTTTTCATTTCAATTCTTTTCCCTGGTCATGCCCGCCGGTTTTTACTTGTTATTTACGAAGGTAATGGTCACCGGCAACGTTCCCGCTAGTTTCAATGTGACATACATGGGCAGCATGATCGTTTACAGTGGCACGATCAACGCCCTGTTTGGCATCGCTGCATTTTTACAACGGGATCGTGAAGCGGGCGTCTTGCAGTGGTGCTGGCTATCGCCGACCGGTATTCGACCTTACTACTTGTCAATTGGGTGTTGGAGTCTATTAATGAACACGTCATCCGTTGTCGTCCTGGGTGGGATTGCCATGGGGGTCAACCACGTGTCGCTATCAGTTGCGCAATGGGGAGCAATTGCGGGGATTGCCATTTTAGGGCAACTGTCCACAATGTTACTCGGCGTTTTGATATCGTTTGTTGAACGTGCCGAAACGCTCAGCGTCTTAAGCAACTTAATTACCTTTCCAATGGCGATTATTAGTGGCTTGTGGTGGCCGTTAGGACTGTTACCGAACTGGCTGCAACCAATCGGTAAGCTCATGCCGACTTATTTGATTAACGATTGGTTGGGACGGGTCGCCACTCATGGTACACTGTTGACATCAGATATCTTGGGGACCGGTGCGTGGATGATAGGCCTGCTAGTTGTGGTCATCGTTAGCGTCCGGTTATTATTAAAACGGAGTGATGGGGTTGTTCGGGCATAAATGGCGACAAAAATTCAAAAATTTAACGTGGTCCAGCTATATTTGGCTGGGCTACTTGCCGTATTCAGTTGCGATGTACTTGCCAGTGACCGGATGGCAAAATATAGTGTGGTTAAGCTTGCTGGGATGCTTTTTAATTCTCTATATTCTCGTGATTGAAAAGCCAGTGTGGCGCCGAATCACGATACCGTTAGAGTTAGTTGTGACGGGCCTCTTTGCCATCTGGGGCGCCAATAACTACATGATTATTTTCCCGGGGTGGCAAGTCGCGTTTATCTTAGGACGCAGACCTAAAAAATATTTTTATCAATTCATCACCGGTTACTACGCGATGATTTTAATGGGTCTTATGCATGATGTGGTCCTAGATCACCAGTTGTTTAGTTGGCAAAATGGCGCAGTCGTGGGCTTAATCTTTCCGCTACTGTCCCCAATCATGGCTTACACGTTCACGCGGTCAATTTGGCGGCAGCGGCAGTTGCAGCAAACCAACCGGCGACTGCAAGCCATTATTCAACGGGACGAACGGGAACGAATCGCACGGGACCTGCATGATACCCTGGGGCAGAGCTTTTCGATGATCACACTCAAAACAGAGCTGGCCAAGAAGTTATTGGTCAAAGCCCCCGAACGGGTCGCCGCCGAGTTGACCGATATTGAGCAAACTAGCCGGCAAAATTTACAGCTGGTTCGGTCGATCGTCAACGATCTGCACCAGCAGTCGTTAAGTGAGATGTTGCTTAATCAAAGTCGTAACCTAGTGGCGGCCAACGTTTGGCTAACGACCACTGGTGAAGCAACTGCCACCCAGTGGCCAACGCAGGTGCAGGGTGTTTTTGCGGAAGCCCTCGTTGAAGCCATTACCAACGTCATTCGCCACGCGCAGGCCCGTAATGTGTTCGTGACCTTTCAGCTAACTGACCTAGGTTACCATGTTCAATTACAAGATGACGGTAAAGGTGGGACGCTCAGTCGGCCGAATGCAAATGGAATTCAGGGGATGCGCACCCGGATGTTGAACGCGCACGGGACGTTTGCGATTGAAGCCCAAGCCCACGGAACTCGTGTGACCCTGAGTTTGCCAAAGGAGGAAAATGTGAAGTGATTACGCTATATCTAGCCGAAGACCAAAGTATGTTGAACTCCGCATTGACCCAACTCTTAGAACTAGAAGATGATTTGCACGTGGTCGGCAGTGCGCATGATGGCAAGACGGCGTGGGCCGATTTACAACGGTTACGGCCGCAAGTGGCGATTTTAGACATTGAAATTCCGGGGATGTCGGGACTGGACGTTGCGGATCGGCTACGGGCCGCGGACTGGGAAACCAAGGTGGTGATCCTAACGACCTTTGCCCAGCAGGCTTATTTTGAGCGGGCCGTCAACGCGCAAGTGGCCGGCTACTTGTTAAAGGATAGTCCGAGTGACGACTTAATTGACACGATTCGGCAGGTCATGCAGGGCAAGACGGTCTATGCGCCTGAGTTGGTGGTTAACATGTTTTCAGCCGCCACCAATCCGCTGACCAGTCGCGAACTGGCCGTTTTAGCAGAAGCCAATAAGGGATTATCCACGAAGATGATTGCGGCTAACTTATACCTCTCCGCGGGAACGGTTCGCAACTACTTGTCAGCTATTTTCAGTAAACTAGGTGTTCATAACCGCTTAGAAGCCATTAAAATTGCGAAGGCTAATAAGTGGTTAACTAACGGGTAAAAGGGTTAGAACCGTTTCACCCATTCGCAATGAAAAATGATGAACCAGTCGCTACGGCGGTGCAATTATGGGCAGCCAGCAGCGGCAAGCTGGACTAAACTAAGTCGAAAGCAACCATTAAAAAAGGCTCTACACTATTGGGTGTTGATGGAATTCCATCAACACCCAATAGTGTAGAGCCAAAATTTATCCTTCAGTTGCATCAAAGACCGGGAAGACCAAACGGCCTAATCCCTAAAGATGGCCGCCGAAATGTGCTTGCCCTTCACCTGACGCCGCCGTGCCTCGCGATAGAGGAACAGGTACGTCTGGCGGGCTAACGCGGTGTTCGCCGTCATTTCGTTGTCGGCGTCGGCAATGGCTTCTTCCGTTTGCTTGGCATGATCCCAACGATCCTTGGCATCGTCAATGGTCATCAGCAGCTGTTCGTCATAGGCCGCCTTCAACCGGGGAAATTGGCGTTTCTTTCTTCCAAACATAAGAGCCTCCTACATTTCCGTTCGGCCTTCAACGGCCTTGAACAGGGTCATCTCGTCAGCGTACTCAATGTCACTACCGACCGATAACCCGTGAGCCAACCGAGTGACTTTAATCCCCGCCGGCTTAATCAGGCGTGAGAGATACATCGCCGTGGCTTCACCCTCGGGCGTGGCATTGGTCGCAATGATAACTTCCTTCATATCGGGATTCTTTTGCAACCGATTGATGAGGCTGGTAATGTTCAGGTCTTCCGGCCCCTTGCCCTCAATCGGCGACATCACCCCGTGAAGGACGTGGTATAAGCCATGATATTCCTTCATCTTTTCCATGACCATGATGTCCTTGGCCTGTTCAACCACCAGGACATGACTCTGGTCACGCGTCTTATCCGCACAGATGGCGCAGGGATCACTCTCCGTAATATTGCCACAGATCGAGCAATAGTGCAGATCTCGTTTGGCCGAGACCAGCGCCTTAGAAAAGGCCGTCACGTCATCGTCGGCCATATCAATCGTGAAAAATGCCAGCCGAGTTGCCGACTTTTGGCCAATGCCGGGCAGCTTCATGTAACTGTCAATCAGCTGCGCAATGGGTTCTGGATACTGCATGGCTCAACGTCCTTTCTAACCTTACATCCCAGGGATATTCATACCTTGGGTGTACTTTCCTAACGTCTGCTTCGTGGTCTCATCAACCTTGGTCAAGGCATCGTTCACAGCGGCCAAGACTAAGTCAGCCAACATGTCAGGATCATCGGGATCGATGGCTTCTGGCTTGATGGTTAAATCCGTCATCTTCCGGTCACCCGTGAAAGTCGCTTGGACCATGTTGTCTGGTGATGTGCCAGTAAAGGCCTGGGCGTTTAAATTGTTTTGATCCTCTTCCATCTTCTTTTGCATTTGGCGCATCTGTTTCATCATGTTCCCCATATTTCCCATGTTCCGCATCTCTATCATCCTTTCAAGGTTTAATCTTGTTTAACATCCACAATGTTTTTGCCAAAGAGTTCCTCGGCCTTAGTCACCACTGGATTGGCAGCCGGTTTGGCTGGCTCATTTGCGCCCTCACCGTTCGCCTGCAGTTCATCCTTGTGGGCGGCCAGGTAATTCTTCCGAATCACCGGCCACTCTTCCTTCGGTACAAAGACCACGGGAAGTGCCGAACCGATCATGCGATCGAGACCATTTTCCAAAGCATCCGTCAACTCGTGATCGGTTGTGGCCCGCTGATACAGGAATGAATAATCAAACGCCACAATCACACCGGAGTTGGCGGCCGCAACGGGTTGCGACACCTTCATCACGGCGCGTTGAGTCACGGTCAGGCTATTGAGCAAGTCCGGCCAGACCTCCTGCAATTGATTCAGCTTTTCACGCGTGGCCGATCCCAGAACGGGGTAAATCTTGGCGAGGTTAACTTCCTTGGCCACCGCCTTCGCGACTCGTGGCTTGGCCTTAGCGGGCGCGGCCGCTGTGGGCGCCGGTGCCGCCTTCAGTTCCTTGACCGCCGAACGTAGCTGATCAATCTCATGTTGCAGCTCGCTAACTTCTGCGCTTCCAGCCGGCTGTGCCGGTGCTGCGGCCGCCGCATTAGGCGCCGTCTCACGCGGTGTCGCCACGGGCGTTGCCCCCGTCTGGCGGCCAATTTCGGCCAACTTGATGGTCAAAATTTCCAAATAGACATCCGGATGGGTGGTAAAGCGCATCTGTTGTTGAATGGCGTTGAGTTCATTAATCATGGCGTACATGGTCTGCGCTGGCGTCTTTTTAGCCAACGCTTGGAAATCCTCGCTGACGCTGCCCATCTCGGCTTCCTCCACCATCTGGGGGGCCTGCTGATAGAGCAACAGATCACGTGCATAGCCGATGATGTCTTCCGTAAACCGTTCCGCATCCTTACCGGCCTCTAAGACGGACTGTAAGCTCGCCAACGCCGATTTGGTGTCACCAGCCAGGACCTGCGAAATGTAGGTTGCTAACAGCTCATGAGTCACACTCCCGGTCACTAGCAAGGCATTATCGAGTGTAATCTCATTATCCCCAAAGGACAGGGCTTGGTCCAAAATGCTCAACGCATCCCGCATGCCCCCTTCGGCAGCCTTGGCAATCACCTTGACGGCCTGGTCGTCGTAGGTAACGTCTTTTTGCTTCAGGATATAGATCATCCGGTCGTAGCTATCATTGGCGGCGATGCGCTTGAAATCAAAGCGCTGTGTCCGGGAGATGATCGTTGCGGGAATCTTGTGCGGTTCCGTAGTCGCGAGAATAAAGATGACGTTGGCCGGTGGTTCTTCCAGGGTCTTCAGTAAGGCGTTAAACGCCCCCGTCGATAACATATGAACTTCATCGATGATGTAGACCTTGTAATCGGCAATCGTAGGCGCATACTTCACCTTATCCCGAATGTCGCGAATCTCCTCAACCCCGTTGTTGGAAGCCGCATCGATTTCGATCACATCGTTTAGGGTCCCGTTCGTAATGGCCTTGCAGGTCTCACATTCATTGCAGGGCTCGCCATCGACCTGATGGTGACAGTTGATTGCCTTGGCAAAAATCTTAGCGGCCGAGGTCTTTCCAGTTCCCCGCGGCCCTGCAAAGAGGTACGCGTGACTGATTTGATTCGTCGTGATGGCATTCTTCAGCGTTCGGGTAATCACTTCTTGCCCAATCATGTCATCGAAACGCTGCGGGCGCCAGACCCGGTAGAGTGCTTGATAAGCCATGCAATCGGTTCCTTTCTTCAATAATTCCTAGTAAATTCGCTGTTCATAATTATAGCCTTTTTCCCTACCGTCTGTCACGGATTGTCGAGTCAGTTTTACAGGAAATTAATTTCATTTTGACGGCATTTGGATGGCGGCTCTGGATTACGGACGGGAACGCCATTTTTCAAACCGCCGCCTGATAGAACGAAAAAACTCCCAGTCACAGCTGACTAGGAGTTGGTTAATTGCTCATAAACTTGAAGCACAAAGCGAAGTAAACTTAGTGCTGCTTCCTTCCGGACCTGACACAATTCGTAAATCCGCCCTTGCTTCAAGGCCTTAACGGCAATAACTAGTGTATCATGATTCAATTGGCCTGTCTAGCGGTTGCTTAACTTTGCGCCGCTTTTTTCGCCTGTCGCGCCTTTTTCGCCGCCTTCTGACGTTTGCGGGCTGCCTTAAAGAAGGCCACCATCCGTTCGCCAGCATCCTTGGCCATGAGTCCTTCGTGAACCGTCACGGTGTGGTTCAGTCGTTCATCCGTTAAGGTCTGATACAGGCTGTCCACGGCCCCAGCCTTGGGATCACGTGCCCCGTAAAAGACTTCGGGGATTCGCGCATTGATAATGGCCCCGCTACACATCAGGCAGGGCTCGATGGTCACGTAGAGCTGACAGTCTTCCAAACGCCAACTTTTCAGCGTGGCACAGGCCTCCTCAATCGCACGAACTTCCGCATGAAGCGTGGCATCATTGGCGTGTTCCCGGAGGTTGTGGCCCCGCCCCACGATGGTGCCGTCGTGCACGATCACCGCGCCAATCGGTACCTCACCGATCAGACCGGCCTGATCAGCCTCAAACATGGCTTCTTCCATATAATGACGTTGCAAGGGTGAATAGTCAATATCACGCATCGAACCCCTCCCTTCTCAAACGTTAGGTTAACGTAACGTACTTTCTAGAATATAATAGCCCTTATCTTTCTTGATAATTTCACAGTTGCCAAACGTGGCCTTCATATTTTTCTCAGCCGACGGTGCCCCCTGTTTCTTTTGTAGAACAACCGTAAGTGTCCCACCGGGTAAGAGGTGTTCCTTAGCACCCGTCAGCATGGCCGTCACCACCTGCTTACCCGCACGAACGGGTGGGTTCGTTAAGATAGCAGCGTAACGCTGTGTGACGTGTTCGTAAATATCTGACGTCTTGATTTCAACGTTTTCGATCTGATTGGCCACGGCATTTTGCCGGGCTAAATCCAAGGCGAGTTCATTCACGTCAACCATTGTGATCTGTCGTTCTGGCCACTTCTTTGCGAGTGCTAGCCCGATTGGACCATACCCCGTCCCCAAGTCCAACCAAGGACCTGCCGGCGTCTTATCGGCGTTAAATGCCTCTAAGAGTGCTCGTGACCCATAGTCGACCCGGTTCTTGGAAAAAACCCCGTTGTCGGTGGTAAACAACAATTCGTTGCCTAAGAGGGTAAACGGCCAATGGTGTTCTTCGTGTAAAACGTCTGGATTTTGTGTATAATAGTGATTAGTCAAATTCTCCGCCACCTTTTAGGTCTATTTTACCTTAGATTTTTGGTGGAAAACAAGAAAAATAAATTTAAAGCGTGAAGCACTATATTTGGTGGTTATTGTATGGCCCAACTACCAAATATGGTGCTTTTTTTGATTGCTATTTTCCATATCTGGTGTACACTTAACTCATTAGAAATTGAAATTTAAGGGATGTGGCAACAATGAAAGTAACAGTCTACTCAAAGAATAATTGCATGCAATGCAAGATGACAAAGCGTTTTCTCAGCGAACACAACGTGGAATTCGAGGAACGCAATATCAATCAAAATCCAGAATATGTGTCTTACCTTCGGGACCACGGCTTCCAGGCCGTTCCCGTTGTTGAAGCGTCCGGTTTGCCTGCTTTTTATGGTTTCCGGCCAGACCAATTGACCAAGATCGCGGGCTAATTAAAGTAAGCACAAACCCGTCTTGGCGACGTCGTGTTTGTTCACGGTGCCGCCATTTTTATTTGATTGTAAGTTGTGTGTACACGCCCACTGCCGGGTTATCCAAATGGCCTCAGGGCTGTGGTTGGCACACTTTAATTCATGAAAACACGCCAAAATAAGAAGGAAGAGATGACTAGTATGAGTTTAAAGAATTTAGGCGACGTCACGTACTACGATTTAAACAACGAAATCAACATCCCCGTAGATGGTCAGATTCCGTTGCATAAGGATCAGGAAGCCTTGCAGGCCTTCTTAAAGGAAAACGTGATTCCTAACACCAAGAAATTTGCGTCCTTACGCGACCGGTTTGACTACCTCATCGCCGGTAACTACGTGGAAAAGAAGGTCATTGACCAATACCCATTTGACTTCATCGAAGACCTCTACCGTTACCTCAAGGCACAGAATTTCCACTTCAAGTCCTTCATGGCAGCTTATAAGTTCTACGCCCAATATGCCTTGAAGACCGATGACAATGACTTCTACCTGGAAAACTTTATCGACCGGGTGGCGATGAACGCCCTGGACTTTGGGGACGGTGACCAACAACTGGCCCACGACCTCGCCGATGAGATCATCCACCAACGCTACCAACCCGCAACGCCGAGCTTCTTAAACGCTGGCCGTTCGCGTCGTGGCGAACTGGTTTCTTGCTTCCTGATCCAATCGACCGATGATATGAATACCATCGGCCGGACGATTAACTCCGCTCTCCAATTATCACGAATCGGTGGTGGGGTCGGAATCAGTCTGTCAAACCTCCGGGGGGCCGGCGATCCCATCAAGCACATCGATGGTGCCGCTTCCGGTGTCGTTCCCGTCATGAAGCTCCTCGAAGACAGCTTCTCCTATTCAAACCAACTGGGACAACGTCAGGGGGCCGGTGTGGTCTACCTGAGTGTCTTCCATCCCGACATTGTGGCCTTTTTGAGTGCCAAGAAGGAAAACGCCGATGAAAAGATTCGGTTGAAGACCCTTTCGCTGGGGGTCACGGTGCCCGACAAGTTCTATGAACTCTGTGAGCAAGATGCCGATATGTACCTCTTCAGTCCTTATGACGTAGAACGCATCTACGGCAAGCCGTTTGCCTACGTGGACATCACCACGGAATACGACAACATGGTTGCCAATCCCGACATTCGTAAGAAGAAGCTGAAGGCCCGCGAACTAGAAACCGAAATCGGCAAACTCCAGCAGGAATCCGGCTACCCTTACATCGTCAACATTGACACCGCCAACCGGGAGAGTCCCATCGACGGTCGTATCGTGATGAGCAACCTGTGTTCCGAAATCATGCAGGTTCAGACGCCCTCCACGGTCAACAACAAGCAAGAATACATCCAAAAGGGCACCGATATTTCCTGCAACCTGGGATCAACGAACATCGTTAACCTGATGACTTCCCCTGACTTCGGTCACTCCGTTGAAACCATGGTGCGGGCCCTGACGTTTGTCACCGACCACTCCGACATCGACGTCGTCCCTTCCATCCAGAAGGGGAACAACCTCGCCCACACGATCGGTCTGGGTGCCATGGGTCTGCACAGCTACTTTGCCAAGAACCACATGATGTACGGTTCCAAGGACAGTATCGACTTTACCAGCGTTTACTTCATGCTGTTAAACTATTGGACGTTAAAGGCCTCCAACGAAATTGCTAAGGAACGGCACGAGACCTTCCACAATTTCGACAAGAGTACCTACGCCGATGGCAGCTACTTTGACCGCTATACGGAAAAAGACTGGCGCCCTAGCGCTAAGAAAGTCCAAGACTTGTTCAAGGACGTTTGGTTACCTTCTCCTGAAGACTGGGCAGCCCTGAAGACCGCCGTTATGCAAGACGGTCTCTACCACCAAAACCGGATGGCCGTTGCACCAAACGGGTCGATCTCCTACATCAACGACACCACGGCCAGTCTTCACCCGATCATCAACCGGATCGAAGAACGCCAGGAAAAGAAGATTGGGAAGATCTACTACCCAGCACCATACCTGGACAACGACACCATGCCTTACTACAAGTCCGCTTACGATACGGATATGCGCCGGGTCATCGACGTTTACGCCGCGGCGCAAAAGCACGTGGACCAAGGGATGAGTTTGACGCTGTTCATGCGGTCAACCATTCCAGCTGGCCTGTACGAATGGAAGAATGGTCGGACGGATAAGATGACCACGCGTGATCTCAGCATCTTACGGAACTACGCTTACCGTAAGGGGATCAAGTCCATCTACTACGTTCGGACCTTCACCGATGACAATAACGAAGTCGGTGCCAACCAATGTGAAAGCTGTGTCATTTAGCGTTTCACGGCACGACGTTTAACTAAAACTTCCTCAAAAGCGGTGAGTCCGGTACGGCTCGGCGGCGTCTCCGATTATGGATGCCCCCCGGCGGTAGCGCACCGCTTTTTGATGGACGCTTTCCCCACGGAAATGTGGTAAGCTTAACCCAACGTGACGGTTGGGCACTGGCAAAAGACAAAGGAGTGGCTGCAATGGCAAGAACTGAAAATTATAATGCGATTAACTGGAACGCGGTTTCCGATGAAATCGACAAGGCAACTTGGGAAAAGTTAACGGAACAATTCTGGTTGGATACCCGGATTCCCGTCTCCAATGACTTGGATGACTGGCGGACGCTGGACACCGATCACCAATGGGTTGTCGGGCACGTCTTCGGTGGCCTGACCTTACTGGATACGCTGCAATCACAAGATGGGATGGCCGCCTTACGTAAAGACGTGCGTACCCCTCACGAAACGGCGGTTTTGAACAACATCCAGTTCATGGAATCCGTTCACGCCAAGAGTTATTCCACGATCTTCTCCACGCTGAATACGCCCGAAGAAATCGATGAAATTTTCCAATGGAGCGATTCCGAAGAATTTCTGCAGAACAAGACCAAGCGGATCTTTGATCTCTACCACGATGACGAGCATCCGTTGAAGAAAAAGATTTCCAGTGTCTTCTTGGAAACGTTCCTGTTCTACTCCGGGTTCTTTACCCCGCTGTACTACTTGGGCCACAACAAGTTAGCCAACGTTGCCGAAATCATCAAGTTGATTCTCCGGGACGAATCCGTCCACGGCACCTACATTGGCTACAAGTTCCAACTCGGTATGAAGGAACTGACCGACAACGAACAGCAGCAAATGAAGGACTGGATGTATGACTTCCTTTACAAGCTGTATGACAACGAAGAAAAATACACCCACACCCTCTACGACCAAGTTGGCTGGACGGAGCAGGTCTTAACCTTTATCCGCTACAATGCCAACAAGGCCCTGATGAACCTGGGTCAAGATCCCCTCTTCCCCGATACGGCCGAAGACGTGAACCCCGTTGTCATGAATGGGATTTCCACCTCAACCGCCAACCATGACTTCTTCTCTCAAGTGGGGAACGGCTACCTCTTAGGTAACGTTGAAGCCATGAATGACAGTGACTACAACATCGGTGAACCGAATGATCCAGAAGATCCGAGCAAATAATTAAGCTTACAACCGAAAAGGTATCAGCGAGAAATCACAAATTGATTTCTCACTGATACCTTTTTTATCTGGCTATGGGCGTTTGCGATATGCCGGTTCAATCTGTTTAACTCCCTATTCTCCCTGCACGAACCCCTTGCGTTGATACGCGGGATTGGGATATTGATAAAACCCCGCTCCCGTCTCTTGACCCAGCCGGTGATTGTCGATCAAGTCGACCTTGATGCGATGAGCCACCATCACCAGGCCCTCTCTCCCGGGTTCAGCACTGGCCGCTAGCATCAATTTATAGGCCGTATTTAAGCCAATCTCGTCCAGGACGGCAAACGGCCCTCTGACCGCATCGGTGGCCATCATCCAGGTCCGATCGATCGTCTCGAAATCCGCTACCCCCTCGACCCACAGCATCAGCGCCGTGCTCAAGAAGGAATCTAGCATGGCATTTAAGATATAGGCCGGATGCTCCTTTTTCAGCTGGATCGGAATCAGACCGATCCGCCGAACGAAGGCGACCACTTCCTGATAAACGGCCGGGTCCGTTCCCGGATGGCCCATTACCTCCGCCAGATGGTTGGCCCACACGTGATTGGTAAAGTGCAGGGCCAGAAACTTTCCCGGCCGCCCCGTAATCGCCGCAAATTGGCTGGGAACCATCGTTGACGTACTGGTCGCAAAGATAGTGTCACTGGGCGCCACCTTGGCTAATAACGCGTAAAATTCGTTTTTAACGCCAACGACTTCGGGGGTGGTCTCAATCACGAGATCGGCCCCCTCCACTGCCGTCTCCAAATCCGTGGCATAGCGGAGATGATCATTGGTCGTCTTAATCACAGCCGGCGTTGCTTTACGTTCACGCATATAGGTTTGATCCCAAGTGGCCACCCGGCGTTTCGCTGCCGCACTGGCTGCCGGACTCACATCATAGACGGTCACATACAGACCACTGAATGCGATTTGAAATGCAATCTGACTCCCCATGGTCCCGCCACCAGCGATGACGATTTTTTCGATTGCCATTACCCCTCACCCTTTCTCATGTGTCTACACTGATCAGTAACACGGCGTTCTCTCCCCAGAGATAGTCACTGATCACCTGGCTAAAAACTCGCCCCAAGACTAGCCAAATTTTGCGGTATAATGAGACATAAGTCATGCCTGATGGCACCACATCACATGGCTGTCTAAATTCAGGGGGTCAGTTCTTATGCCAAAAATCAAAAATGTCTGTGTCTTCTGCGGATCTAACCACGGGTACGATCCAGACTTTCTCACACAAACCAATGCGCTGGGTCAATACCTCGCAGCCAACCACCATCCCGTGGTCTACGGCGGTGGCAAGGAGGGCCTGATGGGCGCCATTGCCGAATCCACCATGGCAGCCGGGGGCGAAGTCATTGGGATTATTCCCACCTTCCTAAGCGAAATGGGACTGGCCGAAACCCACGTAACCACGCTCTTAGAAACCAGCACCATGGATGAACGTAAGGACGAAATGTTACGGCAATCCGATGCCTTCATCGTCCTGCCCGGTGGTTTTGGCACCTTTGAAGAATTCACAACCATGCTCTCCTGGAGCCAAATTAACGTTCACCAAAAGCCAATTGCGCTGTTCAACATCAACCACTACTTCGATGAACTCGTGGCGATGATGCAGAAATGCTGCGACCAGGGCTTTGCGCCTCAGGAAAATATGGACCTGTTCATTGACGCCGCTTCGATCGACGAGATCTTCACGGGCTTTGCGAACTTCCATCATCAATTACCTTACAAATACACCAACTAAACTGAGCTATCCGGAACGAGTCCAACCACTCGTTCCTTTTTTATTTCCGTAATTAGCACCAACATCCCGCTCAGTGATGATTCTGCCAATTGATCTCATCCGCCAACCAGCGATCGAGCCAACGCGGTACCAGCCGTGTCTTGGGTCCCTTGGCCGGCCGATTAATGACCAACATCAATTGGAGCATGGTAAAGATTAAGGACGCGCGCCGACGGTAGGCCAGATACTTGGGCTGCCAGGTCGTGACGTATTTTTCCTTATACGCTCGCAAGCCCTGGAAGCTATAGACGCTGGACCCATACTGGTAGATCAGATGCGCCGCCCGTTCCTCGATAAAGCTAAAGTGCGAGACCCCCACATTGGCCAGCGGTGCCATCCCCAGATTAAAGCCGGTATACCCTTGATCACGACACAACTCAAAGAGATAAACGAACAGGCCGTCCATGATGCCGGAGGGGGCCGCGTGGTCCTCACGCATCAGGTCAATCGACGTCATCTTGCGGTCACCGGTGGGCATCAGATTGGCAAACGCCACCACTCGACCGGCGGCATCCTTCATGACCGCGATGGGGGCCTCGTCCAGATAGTGCCGGTCAAAGAACCCCATTGAGAACCCTTTTTCCGTCTGATCCCCCAACCATGAGTCGGAAATCGCCTGCAATGCCGCAAAGTCTTGATCACTCAGCGGCGGTTGTTGAATCTCGCAGGTGTAGCCCTCACGGCGAAACTTATTGATCAACGCCCGTTCTCCCTTGTGGGCGCGCCCCGCCAGATTGAACTGCGTGAGATTGACGTGGCCCTCTTCCCCGACTTTGATGAAATCAAATCCCATTTCATGGAGCCGAAGCGTTAACGCCTCGCTAATCTCGTAGAAGACGGGACGTAACCCCGCTAAATCAGCGTCTTGCATGAACTGTTTGAGCGCTGGCGCTAATTTTTCCTGATTGCCGATGGGTTCCCCCATCACCAGGAGCTTATCCGCTCGCTGCTGGAAAAGCAGGAGTAGTTGATCCGCGCCCGCTTCCTGATAAAAGTACAACCGTTTATCCCGCAAGAAGGCCAGATGACTGACCTCATTGCCGCCAAACGTCCGAATCAGCGCCCGGACCCGCTCCGCATCGAAGGGCTGTTGCAGCCAGTCCTGGTGGGGATGTGCTAGGTACCGGTAGATCCCCACCAAAATCAGCAGCGCCACCAGCAGTCCCCCCAGACCATTGAGCCAGACCTGAGTCGATGGCAACAACCAGCTTTGCGGCAGCCACGGGCGATGGTGACCGCCAAACGTCGATAACCCTAAAACCGTGTAAAGTAGGAAGGTCCCCACATAAATGCTGCCGTCAATCAACAGACCACCCCAGGAGTAATGGAAGCCTTCCCGATAAAGTTCGGGACGAGCGAAGAGCAGACAGGCCAAGACCACGCCTAATAACACCGCCAAGCCTCCCGGAAAGTTCTCGCGCCAGAGCGTATTGCCAATGGCAATGGCCAAGACCACCAGTGTCGGCCAAAAGGCCCGTTTGACCCGCGCCCCAATTCCCCGTGCCAGACCGATCAGTAAGAAAGCCACAATGATGTTAGAGACTTGATCGAGAAAGTAAAACATGTAAGGCACCAAGCGAATATAGAGATGATTGGTTAAGACCACGTCGGGAATCGTGGCGTACAGGAGCATCATCACACCAGAAAAGTACATAAAGGTCGTGACGAAGAGGTGGGCACCCCGGCGCAGGGCCGCCACTGGTAGGCCATTTAAGAAATGATTGAGTCGCCGACCGGCATCGTGGCAGAACAACCCCACGCCCACGCCGAAGGGAAACAGATAGTAAAACAACCGGTACAGCAACAACCAACCGGCCGCATCCGCGCGGCTGACCCCCAACATGCCCAGGCCCAAAATCATGAAGACATCAAAACTGCCCAGGCCACCGGGGATCATGGAGACCACTCCCGCCACAGAGGCGACGACAAACATTGGAAAGACTGCGGCTAAATTGAGTGGAAGCCGCAGGGCCCAGCCAATCAGTAGGAAGAACAGGGCACACCCACCCCACTCCAGGCTGGAACCCACAATCAACCGAGCTTCACGTTTCCAGGTGAGATCCTTAAAGAAGGCGCTGTCGTTCAATCGCGTAAAGAGGAAAAGCCCGGGAAAGTACAGGCCCCCACCCAATAGCCACACCCAGTAGCCCTGATAGGGTTGGCCAATGTCAAAGCCAAAGAGCAAAAGCAAAGCGACCCAACAGGATAACGACAATCCGGCTAGGAGAAAGAGCGCAATCTTAGAGATGGCGTAAACCACCTGTTTTTTCGTGGCCGACCGGGCGTAAAAGTTAGCCCGTAGACTGGCCCCCAGTAAACCACCCATCCCCATCAGGTTGGTAAAGGTGTTGGTGACCCAGCCACTACGCATGATATAGCCCCGTGAAAATTTGCCCGGCAAAAATTCAACGATGGTAAAGTCATAGATCATCATCGGCAAAACGGCCACAAAACCGCCCACCAACAGCATTCCCAGTGTGCCCCAGCTAAGAGAAGCGAGCACGGTCCGCACCTGCTGGCCACTAACCTCGTGTGCCACACGACCGACCTCACGAATGATAAAGAGTAGCACGGAAAACATGAAGAGCCCTTTGATCAAGGTCATGTGTTTTTGAATGCGCACCCATAGTCTTTTCCCCATAAGCAATCCCCCCGTAGTTCTCTATTATCGCAATGGCCAGGCTGAAACACAATCAAGGCAAAGGGCCAGTCGGTCGTTAGGTCAACTGACTTACCAAAAAAGGCCGGCGTCCCCACGCACGGCCTGACGCGTGAGTGTTCCCCTAGAACACTCACGCTCTATTCTACTGGATTCTCTTACTCCGTTGACCATTGTTCCTAGATGGTGTTCATCACCATCTTTGACGGTGCTCATCTACCCCTTTAATTCGGCCGTCTTGCCCCCGCAAAACGTCTCAAAAATCACCAATGATTCTAACCAACAGCCACCACTTAAAAAGAAGCTTCTCGCGATAGCACTGAGTGATGCCGTGTTCCCCAAAACTTGCGCAATCACGATTAGTAAACTCGTCAGACTGATGATGCCAATAACTATTCCTTGTTGATGTTTCGTCTTTCTCCGCCAGACATCGGCGACCATCAAGCAGGCCAGCCAGGTCCAGTAGAAGAAAAGCGTACTAACCACCGGATTCTCATTTCCCCAAATCACACTTTCAGCTGTCGGCGGAACCTGCGCAACCAGGAACTTCACGCCCAATTGCAACGGGGTCGCGAGTACCAAACCGATCAACCCGTACATGGCCCATTGGTGGTCTTGCTGCCACCAATAGATCACCAGTCCCCCCATTGCAACTGGTAATAGCCCATACAAGCCTTGGTTCAGGGTATCCCATTCCCACTGACTGCCCACCATGTGAGCCGTCAACCAATCCCGCATCAACCGATCCAAGCGGGTCAACGCCGCAAAGTGATATTTGACGAGAATCGTGAGAATGGCAAACAATCCCCAACTCCCCCAGACAATTTGCTGCTGGTACTGCCGTTCCGTCATCGTGACGCCTCCTCAAAAAACGTTCGACTACTGGCAACTGAATGTCTTAATCATAGTCGAACGTTATTCTCAGAAAAACAGCACTAAAAAGAGTTTATTCTGAGATTTTCTCAGACTGTGGCACTCGTGGCAGGGTCAGGACGAACTGACTCCCGCGTGGCTGATTGTCCTTGATGCTGATGGTGCCGCGATTCAAGTTCACGAGTTGGGCAACGATGGCCAGGCCCAATCCCGTTCCGGCGATTTCGGGCGTCCGGGCAGTATCCACCCGGTAAAACCGCTCAAAGACATGAGCTTTCTGGTCGTCACTAATCCCCAGCCCTTGGTCCCGAACGGTAATCCGTTGCCCCGCGGGAGTCGACCGAACGTCAACGGTGATGGGGGCCGTCGCCGACGAATACTTGGCGGCGTTGTCGATTAAGGCCGTCAAAATCTGTTCAATACTTTCGATATCACCGAGCGCCAGAACCGTGGGATCACCGTGAAGTGTCAGAGGCTGTTTAATCAGCGCCGCCTCTCTAGTAACCACCGCTTGGGCCGCAGCCACCAGGTCGGTCGGCTCCAACTTTAAGACGGCCCGATCGGCCCGCGACAGGGTTAGCAGGCTATCAACCAACTTCTTCATCCGTACCGATTCCTCGCCAATGTAGTCGATTGACTGTGACACAATCTCTGGGTGCTCTGCCGCACGCCGTTTCAGCAACTGCACGTGGGTCAGAATGGCCGCAATTGGGGTCCGCAGCTCGTGAGCCGCATTGGACGTGAACTGTCGCTCCTGAACGGCGTGGTCGTTCACGGTTTGTAGAAGCTCATTAAAGCTGGTCGCGAGCTCCTGGACCTCCACGGGTTGTGCCGGCACCGGCAGCGCCATCTTTTTCTCATGCTGCCGGGTCTGCACCTGTGCCGCCACATTTAGGCTGGCCAGTGGCTGGGTAATCTTGCGCGCCATGACCCGCACGTAGGCACTCCCCAAGACAATGGTGGCCGTCATCACCAGTAGCACCACCACAATCACCGAGGCCAGGGTGTCGAGAATGGGCGTTAGGTTGAGCCAAATTTCCAATCGATTGCCGTGATAATTACTCTGGCGATAATAGGTAAACCCAAATTCTGGCGTATAGGTGACCGCCTGCGTCCCGGGGATACGATGATGGTCTAACGTCAAAAAGTACCGGGTAAACGGTGAATAGTAGCGTTTGACCGGCTGCTTTTCCTGATTGGTCACCCGCACATAGGTATCAATGGTGTTAATGGCGCTATAACGCCGCCACCAATGCCAATCCGGCTGATCGTCAATTACCGAATGCTTCAGTCCTCGCATCAGCCGCGTCGCTGTTTGCTGCGTCTGACGGACCTGCCGATACCCGACCACAGTAATGATGGCCGTGCCCATTATCAGCGTGGCCAGAACCAGCATGCCGATGAATCGTTTGCGAATCTCATGTGCGGTGGTCTGTGGCTTAGTCATGGTCTCACCCCACATATTCCGCGGAGAGTACGTAGCCCACCCCACGCACCGTGTGAATGAGATCGGCCACGTGAGCTGCCTCAAGCTTATGGCGCAAATAGCGAATATAAACGTCGACAATATTGGGTTGTCCCTCAAAGTCCACGCCCCAGACCTGATCCAGCAACTCGTCTCGTGACAAGGTCTGCCCCGCATTCTTCATGAGGCACAGTAGGAGCTCATATTCCCGCTGGGTCAACTGGATTAGGTCACCGTCATTTCTAACCTGGCGGCTGTGCGTATCGACCATCAAGTGGCCGACCTGCAACTGCTCGGTCGCTGGTTTCCGCTGTTGCCGGTGGCGGAGGACCACGCGAATCCGTGCCAACAACTCCTCCAGATCGAATGGCTTGGTGATGTAGTCATCGGCTCCCGTATCCAGTCCGGTCACTTTATCACTCACATAATCACGGGCCGTCATCATGATAACGGGCAGATCGTCGCTCCGGCGAATCCGCCGTAGAACCCCCAAGCCATCCAGCTCTGGTAACATCCAATCCAAAATAATCAGGTCCAACTGCCCCCGATTATTTTCGTAAATTTCTAACGCGGCGCGCCCATCCTTGGCGTTGAGCACCGTGTACCCTTCAAATTGCAACTCCATGGTGACCGACGCCAACAACGCGGCATCGTCTTCCACGACTAAAATCATCCCACTCATCATGAAACCTCCCTCGACTGCAACTGGCTTTATCTTCAGCTTACCGCAAGTGCATCCCCATTGCCTATCCCCCTGAGCAAATCTTCAGCTTTCCGCAAAATAATTGCGCGCAAAAAAGCCGCTCAGTTCGAGCGACTTCTCTGTTCAGTGCTTTTAAATTGTAGGCAAATTAGTCTAACTTGGACGCACTACGGCTGCCGGGGATTCCACCTGCTGTGGGGACGCTTCAGACTGGAAGAACACCAGTCTTCTCGCTCGATTTGGAGCCACGAAGAACACGTGTCTCCAAAGTCGCCCGTGCTGTAAGCTGGCTGGAAAAAATCGCCATTAACACCACAATCACGGATGGGGCCATCCCCGGCCTCCTCCGGCTCTGATTGTGTTTTACCACAAAAACACTTGGCAATCATGTTTAATTAGCATTCCCTTCCGATTGATAACGACTGTGACAATCATTATCTCCAGTCAGTTAAAAGAACACCGTGTAAGCCGAGAGGTCAGCAGGTACGGGCTCAGGCACATCGGTCTACTTAGTCAGTAAACGAACTGCTTGCTGGCTTAGTAGAAAACCAAGCTTGTAGACTCGTGGTTTTCGAGGCTTCAAGTTGTGCTCGCAACGTTTTCAGTCCATATCTGTCGACCGGTAAGGCAAAGGGACCATAGCAGCCGAAATCTCCGGCAGCCGCAGAGCATTGTTGACGCCGGCTGTGATCAAGCCTTCTCCTTCGGTGCATGGGACCGCCGCCGTTTTCCGGCCTCGCCCGCACGCCACCAGTAAGCCAGTCCCCCAAAGCTAACCAGACTCACCAGGGACACCACGGCACCTAGCCGACCACCGGGAACGTGATAGATTAAGGTCACGTGGTTCTTACCATTTTGTAAAGGAACCCCCATCAAACCGTTCAACAATTTTCGCGGTTGAACGCGATTGCCATTAACCGTTGCCTGCCAGCCCGTATCGTACGGAATACTCAGGTAAAGCTCATGGTGACTCGGCGTTCCGGTGACCTGCCCCTGCAATTGTGTCTTGAAGTGGCTCGCCACCGTATGCACCTTAAATTGTTGCTGCCGAACCGTTTGGAGCAGCTGATCAAATTGAGTCTGCCGCAAGGTCTTCACTTCCGTATGGTACAGGGCCAGCGGGTACTTCGCCGCGAAGGTCACCGTGATGATCTGACCGGCGTGAAAATCACCCAGCCTCAGCAAAGCCGTCTTACCATTGGCATTTGTCAGCGGCTTAACGCTCGTTCCGTTAACCGCCATCGTTGAATACTTGGTCTTCCCGGTTGGCGCCCAAAGATAGGTGGGGCCATTCGCCGTGATCCGCAGCTTCAGGACGTGGTGATCATGATACTTGGTCTTAACCCCTTTGACCGTCTGCACGACTTTGACCTGATCCCGTAACTGCTTAGTCTGGGCAAAGTAGGCCTGGCGCTGTGGTCGAAGCGCCTGCATGATACTCTCTTGGTTCTCCAGCGCATCGCTGGTCAGTTGCACCGTGCTCAGAGCCGACGAGACCGCAAACCCCATCCCGCTATAGCTCGGTGATGGCGTCGTACGACCGCTGCCGGCCGTCAAGTGGACCGTATCCTTAACCCCCAACAGTAATTCCGTCAGTGGTGTCAGACCAACATCGCCAATCCGCCGCACATTATCGCTAAACAACCCCAGCTGTTCCAACGTCGCCCGCGTGTTCTCATTGAGGGTTGAGCTGTAACCCGCCACACCGTGAAAGTTGAAGGCCAGGCTATCATTATAGTTATTGTACTTTCCCTGAAAGGCACGATTGATCAGCGTATTGTCGTTTTGCACCCGGTAGAGTTGACCATCGGGATCATTCACGGTCGCCATTTGTCGATTCTCGGCCTGATAAGCCTGCGCATAGGCCCGCTGATCACCAAACTGACTGGTCCCCATGGCGAGAATAAAGTTCCCCGCCACCTCCGTGACCACCAGTAGGCTGAGGCCCCAGCGCCGCCACAACCGTTGCGTTCCAAAAATCACGGCGGCGGTCAACAGCAGATAGACGACCGAGAGCCACACGCTCTGCCAGTGAACCTGCTGAATTCCGGCGAAATAGCGCGTTAATTTAGCGGACCGCCCCGTCACCAATTTCAGCATGACATGAACGGAAGCCGCGCCCCCCACCAGCGTGATGACCTGGAAGCTCGGCAGTATCAGTTGCCAGCGCCGCGCAAGCCTGCGGGGTTCGGCCTGCCAGGTGGCAAAACCCAGCATGACCATGACGAAACTAAAGAAGAAAACATTTCTGAATGGGAATCCGGCCGGTGCCTGCATCAGGTGCCAGATCGTATTGAACAGCCGTAGCCACATGCTCAAGAAGAGCGCGAGCATTAAAGCGAAGGCCGACCACTTTTGTCGACGGGTAAATTGGGGATGCACGAAGTAAGCCAAGGTCAGGAGCGCCACCGCACTGGTAACGAAGACCGTGGGCGCGTGCATTAAGCGCTGCGAATAGTTCGTGGCGCCTACCCCAAACTGCGTGAAAAATTCGGCACCAAACTCGGGAACCAAGCGAAAGTTCAAGCTGTCCGTGGTGCTCTTGGCGGTCAGTAACATCCCTAACCCCGTCGGAATCAAAATAACGGCCGCGCTCAGACCACTGAGAACCCCGGTTATGCCAAACCGCACGACGCGATTCCCCCAGTGCCGAATGCCACCGGTGCGCCCCGACCAATTGTATAAGACATAGGCAAAATACAGGACGCTGAACAGGCAGGTCATGTAGCCCAAATAATAATTTGTCAAAATACTGGCTAATAAGCTACCGAAAAAGAGCACCGGTCGGCCATCAGTCACTAGGCTATCTAGGCCAGCCGCTACCAAGGGCAATAACACGAGCGAATCCAGCCACATCAAGTCAAAGTCGTTCACCGCCACGAAACCACAGAAGCTAAACGCCAGAGCGAAGACCACGGTCATGCGCCGCGTGGTGTGAAAATGCTTTTGCAGGTACCAGGTCATGGTCGCCGCAATCGTCGCAATCTTTACCATGATAATCACGCTCGCCGCGATTGGAATCTGTGAGGCACCAAAGAACACAACGAGTAGATTAAAGGGACTCAACAGATAATAGGCCACCATGGGCACCAGACCGCTCCCTAAGGACGCAGAGAACGTATAGAAATGAAAGACCTGATACCGCAGCGCGTGACGTAGTGCGGTTAATAACGGAATATACTGGGTCCCCATGTCACTCATCATCAAGCTGTGGTTCCCAAATGGCGTCACGTGCCAATACATGAAGACCGCCGAGACCACCATCAAGCCGATCCCCCACGCAAGCCCCGTATTTTGCCACAGTCGTTGCCGTGAAATTTTTTCCATAACTGTCCCCCTCACTTCGAGAGGCTAAGCGTCCGCCGCGCACGGAAACGTTCGCCGATACTGAGAACCTGGAACCACCAGCCGCTCGCCAGTAAGAGACTCCCGGCAACGTCGCTGGGATAGTGGTTGCGCAGCCCTAACCGCGCCAGAACTACGCCCAGGACCACCAAACCGATCACTGCCAATAAGGTCCAGCTAAGCCAGTTGGCCTTCAGGAACCGTAGCAGCAGTGTGGCGACCATGCAGGCCACTAACACGGTGCTAAAGACGTGTCCACTGGGAAAGCTGTATCCCGTATCGGCCACGACCATTTGTGCTGGCCGTGTCCGTGCAACGATGGCTTTGATGACCAAAAGAAGGCCATCCCCACTGATCAACGCGGCGAATACCGTTGCCGCCCACCCCAGCTGTCGAATCCGCCAGAGAAACAGCGCCAAGACCACCGCAAAGCCACCGGTAACCAGCGGACTGCCCAATAAGGTCAACCATTCCCAAACGCGAACGTGCTGCCCCAGTGAGCTGGCATGAAAGCCAGCCAACCACTGCTGGTCTAAGCTCATTAAGGAGCTGAATCGTATTTTGACTAAAATCGCTAAAACCACAAAAAGTCCTAAAAATCCTAACGCTAACTGTTGATGCCGTTGGCTAGTGTCCATTCTCAAAATCCCCTTATCTCTTATCTTTAATTAAATATTGCGGCCGATGCTTGGTCTCCAGGTAGATCCGGCCAATGTATTTCCCCAAGATTCCCAGGCAGAGTAGCTGTAAGCCACCCAGCATCAGAATAATGGCCACCAATGAGGGCCACCCGGCCGTTGGATTGCCAAAGAGTAATGCCCGAATCACAATCCAAATCATCCCGATGATTGCTGCGACAAACGCCGTACCACCCAACCAAGACGCGATCGACAGTGGCACCTCCGAGTAGTCCATGATGCCTTCTAAGGAATAGGAAAGTAGCTGTTTTAAGGACCAATGGGTGTGACCGGCAACCCGGTCTTGATGACGAAAGGTGAGGTACTTGGTTTTAAAGCCCACCCAGCTGAAGATTCCCTTGGAAAACCGGTTGTATTCCGGCATCGCGATCACCGCATCGACCACGGACCGCCGCATCAAGCGGTAGTCTCTGGCTCCCGGGACAATCTGCACCTGCGAGATGTGATTAATCACGTGGTAAAACGCCGAGGAGAGCTTTGACCGTAACCACGGTTCCCCCTGCCGATCGGACCGTTGCGTCCCGATGACGTCATAATCCGTCTCCGCCAAGGTCTCGATCATCGTCGGCAACAGTTCCGGTGGATCCTGAAGATCAACGTCCATTACCGCCACGTCATCCCCCTTCGCCGACTTTAACCCCGCCAATAACGCGGCTTCCTTCCCAAAGTTACGGGAAAAATTCACGTAGTGGACCTTATCGGGATGCTGGGCGTGCAGAATCTGTATTTGCTTTAAAGAATCATCAGTCGACCCATCATTGACGAACCAGTACTCCCACTGGTACTGTTCGCGATGGCGATCAAAGTCTGTCATGATCTGATCGACGCGTTTAAAAAATAACGGGATACTCTCCTGCTCGTTATAGCAGGGCACAACAATTGAAATGATTTGCATGGGACTTCCTCCTTACAACCACAAAAAAACACTTAACGATCATGGCAATGGCATAACCCCATGATAGTTAAGTGTTGTTTTTCTTAAAATGGTGCCTAAAAGTGATTAATCTGAGAGTTTATCAGAATCCGTAGTCGGCTGCGGGAAGGTTAAAATAAACCGACTGCCCTGCGGTTGATTATCCGCGACGTGAATGGTGGCCTGGTTCAGCGCGACTAGTTGCGCCACGATGGCCAGCCCCAGACCAGTCCCCCCAATCTGGCGGGTCCGGGCCGTGTCCACGCGATAAAAACGCTCGAAGATATGGGCCTTATCGACATCCGCAATGCCCAAACCGTGATCCGCCACGCTGATGTGGACGGCCGTGGTCGTCTGTTGAATCCGAATGGTAATCGGCTGATCGGCAGGTGAATACTTGCCGGCATTGTCCAACAGCGCGGTCAAGATCTGCTGCACACTTTCGGAATTGCCGTGAATCACCGCGGCCGTATCGCCCACTAGCGTCAGTGGCTGTTTAAGCACGGCACGCTCTTCCTCAATGGTTTCATTGGCCACCGCCACCACGTCAAAGTAGTCCAGCGCCAGCACTCCACGGTCGGCACGCGACAATGTCAGCAGGCTATTAACCAACTTTTGCATTCGCGTGGACTCATCGTCAATGAAGTTAATCGACCGGGGAATAATCTCAGGATGTTCCCGCCCCCGCCGCTGAATCAACCGAACGTGACCTCGAATGGCCGCAATCGGCGTTCGTAACTCGTGAGCCGCATTTGAAATAAACTCGCGTTCCTGCTGGGCATGGTCGTTAATTGCCGTCAACAGGTCATTGAAACTCCGTGCCAATTGATGAACTTCACTGGGTTGCGTTGGCACCGGCAAAGTTGCCTTAATGGTACGGGTCTGTGCCTGCTCCTGAGCCGCCACGTTCAGGCTGGCCAGGGGCTGCGTGATCCGTTTAGCCGTCAAGCGAATGTAGGTCCACCCAAAGGCAATGGTCAGGAGCATGATCGCGACCACCACCCCAATCACCGACAACAGAATGGTGGTAATGGGTGACAGGTTAAGCCAAATTTCAGAGTCGATACCCAGTCGAGTCCCACTTCGATAATACGTAAAACCATAGCCCGGTGTATACATTAAGGCCTGAAAAATGGGCATTTGATAGTGCTTGGCTTTTAAAAACTGGCGCGTGTTCGGCGAATAAAAGGTGGCCGGCGCTTCACCAATCTTTCGGTTGTACACCCGGACGTAAGTATTTTTAGTATTAATTGAACTGTGCTTTCGCCAACTATTCCAGTCGGGACGGTCATCAATAATTGACCGATTCAGGCTGGCCAAGAGCTCCACGGAAGACTGCTCGCTTTGCTTAACCAGTTGGTACCCCACCGTGCCGACGATCGCGATGCCCATGACCACCGTTAACACCAGCAGCATCCGGACAAAGCGTTGCCGAATGTCTTGGGCGGTCGTCATGACTTTTTTACGTTTCGTCATCGGTCTACCCCCGATAATCTGCGGATAACACGTAACCCACGCTACGAACAGTGTGAATCAAAGGCACCGCTGCGTGGTCCTCGTCTAATTTATGCCGCAGATAGCGCACGTAAACGTCGACCACGTTCGGTTGTCCCTCGAAATCGACACCCCAAACGGCATCCAGCAGTTCATCTCGCGTCATGGTCTGGCCGGCATTTTTCATCAAGACGAGCAGCAGCTCATATTCCCGCTGCGTCAGCTGGACCAGATTCCCATTCCGCTGGACCTGTCGCGAGCGCGTATTCAGGGTAATATCGCCCACATGCAACTGGCTATCAGCCGTCGACTGCCGATGTTGATGCCGCAAAATCACGCGGATTCGGGCCAGTAATTCCTCAATCTCAAACGGCTTGGTGATATAGTCATCGGCCCCGGTATCCAGTCCGGCAACTTTATCCCCCACATAGTCGCGGGCAGT
Source organism: Levilactobacillus hammesii DSM 16381 (assembly GCF_001434395.1). Lineage (GTDB taxonomy): Bacteria > Bacillota > Bacilli > Lactobacillales > Lactobacillaceae > Levilactobacillus > Levilactobacillus hammesii. The sequence goes on along the minus strand of NZ_AZFS01000046.1, from coordinate 59,746 downwards.
CATCATAATAACTGGAATATCATCATGTTTCCGAATACGCCGCAGGACCCCCAGCCCATCCAGCTCCGGCAACATCCAATCCAAAATGATTAGATCCAAATGCCCCCGGTTACTCTCATAAGTCGCCAAAGCCAGCTTACCATCCGTCGCGTTCAGTACCGTATAATCTTCAAACTGTAATTCCGTGGTCAATGACGCCAGCAAGGCCTCGTCATCCTCGACAATCAATACCGTTCCCGCCATGTTTTCCCTCCGTTCACGTTCATTCTTCCCTAGCTTACGCAATTTAGGCGGTAAAAGCTACAATTTTTACCAAAGTTAACCCGAAACCTTAAGGAATGCCAGAAAAAGTGTGGACCCTGCTAGCAAAAAACGGTTGTTTCAGAATTTTTAAGATTCTGAAACAGCCGTTTTGAGGGTAACGTCTTGCGCCCTCTCGATAACATATTAACTTAATCCCATCACTGGCAGCCCCAAACTGACGGCTGTTAAGATCGCCATCGCAATCCAGGAGCATTGCCAATCACGCGTTAACTGGTAAATCCCTGCCACAACTACTCCGATAATCAATGAAGAGAGATTATCACTGAGCGAACCCCAAGCGACCAGAATGTAGCAGATGATGGGTAACAACACCGCCGCCCATTTGGGAAAATCCGGCAAGCGGTTGAGTCGTTCCTGAAGCATCCCCTGCAAGACCCACACGGATAGCAGGGAGAAAACAAAGACCGTGAATGCACCAACCGTGAATTTAACCAACGTTCCCGGAATCAACGGTGGCAGATCCTGGGCATCTGACAACCCTAGCGTTGCGGTCACGATCACCAGGCCGACAGCCCCAAGTGCCGCAGCACCGACGGACCACACAACGTGTTGCTTCGTGACAATCTGCCGCAACCACAGATCCGTCCGGTACCGATAAATCCACCACACGACTAGCGCACTCAGTACAATCATGACCAGCGTGCCCAATACTCGAATCCCAACGTTATTGGCTAGTCCGTGGACCCCCGACCACTGAACCAAGCCCAACATGGGAATACTTGAAATCACCAATAACATGTATAGGCCTAAGATGAAGCCACCCCAGAACCAGATCTGGCGTACAATCCCCTTATGCATAAACATTTCCCCTTCTCCCCGAAAAGTTGTCAGCCCACATAGCTGAGAGTCTAAGCATCATTATACCATTGAAGGTTAATGCCATCCTAAAAGTTTCCCGATAACCCCGTATGCAGGTAAACAAAAAATCGCCACCCGAAGGCAGCGATTCTCATTTTGTAAGTGAAGATGACTACTTAAGAGTAACCACACCACCAACGGCTTCAAGCTTTTCCTTGATTTCGTTGGCTTCGTCTTCAGAAAGGCCTTCCTTGATGACAGATGGTACGTTGTCAACAAGACCCTTAGCGTCCTTCAAACCTAAACCAGTGATTTCACGGACAGCCTTGATAGCCTTAACCTTAGCGTCACCAGATTCAGTTAATTCAACGTCGAATGAATCCTTGGCAGCAGCGTCGCCACCAGCAGCACCGGCTGCAGCAACTGGGGCAGCAGCAGAAACGCCGAATTCGTCTTCGATACCCTTAACTAAGTCGTTAAGGTCAGTAATTGATGCTTCTTTAAGAGAAGCGATGATAGCATCTTTATCAAAAGCCATGTTATTTTCCTCCAATAATTGGGTTTAATTTTTTTATGTTTCAAATTGAATCAGGAACTTAGGCTGCGTCGCCTTCGTCACCCTTTTCAGCAATAGCCTTAACAGCGTAAGCCACGTTCCGTACTGGTGCCTGTAAGACATTAGCCAGCATAGAAAGAAGATCTTCACGACTAGGTAAGGTTGCGTAAGTGTTGATTTCGTCAACGGAGACAATCTTGTCTTCGATGAAGCCACCCTTGATTTCAAGGTCGTCAACACTGTCAGCAAATTTCTTCAAAACCTTAGCTGGGGCAATTGCATCCTCGTTAGAGAAAGCAACGGCAGTAGGACCAGCAAACAGATCGTTTAAATCTGAATAGCCAGCTTTTTCAGCAGCCCGAACCAAGATCTTGTTTTTGATAACGCTCATTTGAACGCCGGCTTCACGCAATTGCTTCCGTAATTCAGTTGCTTCTTCAACAGTTAAACCACGGTAGTCAACGACGATTGCACTGACGGCGTTGTTGAATTTTTCAACAACCTCATCAACCTTTTTTGCTTTAACAGCAATAGCTTGTTCACTCAAATTAATTCACCTCCCGGAAAAGTTTGGTGGGATAAAAAAATCCCTATGCCACCAAGACATAAGGAGTCAAAAGTTTAAGTAAACTTCTGCCTCGGCAGGAAATTAAGACCATTAGGCCACCTGAGTCTTAGGTAGATCTATTAAATACAACTTCAATAGCATACAATACTTTGACATCACTGTCAATGCACTGCTAGGGATTTTTTTAATTCACGTTTTAACTTAGGCTAATAATGAAGCCAAGTCAACGTCGACGCTAGGGCCGAACGTTGAAGAAATTGAAACGTGTTGTACGTAAGTACCACGTACAGCAGCTGGACGAATGCGAACAATCGTTTCAGCAATGGTCTTCAAGTTGCCGGCAAGCTTGTCAGCATCAAAGGAAACCTTACCAAATGGAACAGCAACGTTACCATCCCGGTCAGTCCGGTAAGTAACTTGCCCGTTCTTAGCATCGGAAACGGCTTTTTCGACGTTCATCGTAACCGTACCCGTCTTAGGGTTAGGCATTAAGCCCTTAGGACCTAAGACCCGACCTAAACGACCAACTTGGGCCATCATGTCTGGCGTTGCGATTGCAACGTCAAAGTCTAACCAGCCGTCTTGGATACGTTCTACTAAGTCTTGTTCCCCAACAACGTCAGCACCAGCTGCTTCAGCAGCCTTAGCTTGGTCACCCTTGGCGAATACGATTACCGTGGTTTCCTTACCGGTACCATTTGGTAATACTAATGCACCACGGAGTTGTTGGTCCGCTTGCTTCGTATCAACGTTAAGCTTGAAGGCAACTTCAACAGTTGCATCGAACTTAGCGAAATCCATCTTCTTAACTAAATCAACAGCGTCACCCATAGTGTAGACCTTGTCAGCCTCGACCATTTTGGCAGCGTCTTGATACTTTTTACCTCGTTTGTGAGCCATTTTGTGTATTCCTCCTTGCAAATGTGGTTGTAACGGATAAACCTCCCACTTGACACATTTCATTTTCGTGAAGTGTCCGACTATCCGAAAACTGAGCTTAACCTTCGACCGTGAAGCCCATGCTCCGGGCAGTACCTTCAATCATGCGCATAGCTGCTTCAACATCAGCTGCGTTTAGATCTTGCATTTTAGTTTCAGCGATTTGCTTAACTTGATCTTTGGTTACAGTAGCAACCTTCTTCGTGTTAGGTTCGCCGGAACCACTTTCAACACCAGCAGCCTTCTTCAACAGTACAGCTGCTGGAGGGGTCTTGGTGATGAAATCAAAGGAACGATCTTCATAGACACTGATCACAACAGGAATGATCATACCAGCTTGGTCAGCGGTACGAGCGTTGAATTCCTTAGTGAAGCCCATGATGTTGATACCTGCTTGACCTAAAGCTGGTCCAACTGGGGGAGCTGGGGTTGCTTTACCCGCAGGAATTTGTAATTTAACGACATTAGCTACTTTTTTAGCCACGAGACAATACCTCCTTGAGTCCGTGTGTGGTAAGTGGGGCTGTTAGTTTGCCCCTCCCACTTTGAAAAATATGCATCACGCATACCAGAGAATCATACCACACTTTACTAACTGCAACAAGTTCTTTTCTGGAAATCACCCAGAAGTGCTTAGCCTAAGATCGGGTCGACTTGGTCGAAGTTAAGTTCAGTACTGGTTTCACGACCGAACATGTCGATATTAACCTTCAACTTCATCTTTTCATTGTCAACTTCCGTAATCTTACCAACTAAGCCGCTGAAGGCGCCGTCTACGATGGTTACAGAATCACCAACCGCAACGTCCAGATCAGCGTGACGCGCAGAAATCCCAACACGACGCAAGATCCGTTCCACTTCATCAGGCAACAGTGGCGTTGGCTTACTACCTTGCCCATGGGAACCCAAGAACCCGGTAACCCCAGGTGTGTTCCGGACAATGTACCAAGCTTGGTCACTCATGACCATTTCAACCAGAACGTAACCAGGGAAGGTCTTTTCCATCGTGACCTTGTCTTTACCATTCTTGACTTCGTGTTCCTCTTCTTCAGGAACAACGACTCTAAAAATGTTATCCTGCATCCCCATTGATTCGGCACGGGATTCCAAGTTTGCCATAACCTTGTTTTCGTAACCGGCGTACGTATGAAGCACGTACCATTGCTTTTCAGCTGACTCAACCATGTGTTGCACTCCTTTAGTTAATTGTCTTTTTCGTCCAAAATAAAAAAACTTCGCAATACACGAAGTTCCTGTTGCTTAACAATATACCATATTTAGCCGTGTTTGACCACTGACAATTCACCTAGGCAATGAACTTTAAGCCGTACTGGACGACCCAGTCAACGACAGCAAAGAAGATTGCGAAGAGAACGGAAATGCCAATAACGGTACCAGTATCGTGCCGCGTTTGCTTAGGACCAGGCCAAGAAACTTGCTTCATTTCCTGTCCGACCGCCTTAAAGAAACGGAATAAACGCATGGTGTTGCCTCCTAAATTGTAGTGTGTTTGTCATTTTAAATTAACGGGTCTCACGATGTAACGTGTGCTTGCCGCAGAACTTACAAAACTTCATAACCTCTAGTCGCTTGGTGCGGGTCGCACTCGCTGTGATGGTGTAGTTCCGCGACCCGCATACTGAACAGGCCAGAGCAATTTTCCTTTGAGCCATCTTGCCACCACCTTTAATCAAACCAAGTTCAACTCATACTGATGTAGTTTACCATTGTCTTCCCTGTCAGTCAATCACTCGGCTAGGAGATCTCGTAGCTTTGTTTGGCTACGATACGCCGCGCTGGTCACTTGCGGCAGGGACAATCGCCGTCCCCGACTAATCATCTGTAATGACTGGCCACGCAATAGGTCACCAAAGACGGTATGCTCAATCTTGGACAGGCGCGTGGGCAACTGGGAGACTGCGTCTTGGACTTCCAAGTTCTCCCGTAAGACCCATCGCATATCTTGAACCGTTTCACTCACAAACGTCCGGTTAGCTTCCAGTGAAACCGCCTGCTGACCGGCCAGCCGCTTCTTCGTTTGCCCCTGTCGAATCAGATCATACACCCGAAAACGCAAGGCTTGGCGGTAAAAGGACCCAAAGCTCTTCGACCGTTCGACCTCAAACCGCTGGGCCACCCGACAAAACACCAGTAGTGCTTCCTGGCGCCAATCATCCAAATCAAAGTCTGGAATGAAGTAACGGCTCTGAATCTTACATAAAACAGGACGGTAGCGTTCAAACAAGACCAGTAGCGCCGGTGAATCCAGCGACTCACGGATCAGGGCGAGCAGTTGTTCATCTGTCAGGTTAGTCAATGAGAATCCCTCCTTTAGCATACCTCTAGTCTACGGAAGGTTGCCTGGCTAACCGAGCGAACGAACGTTTAAATTTGATTTATTTTTAAATATCTGCAAGCTGGACGGTTTGCTCCCCTTTACGGCGTTGGTCCTACGTGGCTTACCGATGCGATGCCACCTGCGACTGCCAGAGATTCCGGCTGCTGTGGGGACCGCCTGCGGACTGAGAAGCGGTCCTCCGGCTCGATTTGAAGCCCGGCAAAGTTCACCGGTCTCCAAACACGTCCCACGCTGTAAGCCGAAAATCATCGGCTAACACCGTCGTCACGGCTGCCTCCATCTCTGGCCGCCTCCGGTTAACGGTGTGGACTTACTGCAATATTGGCATCACCCTAATCGAACCTTCACACTTGCTCATTGATGTCTGACGATCATCGCAGCCATGAGTGAAGCTGAATTTGGGCTCAGCCGTGGGATTTTCCAAGCGGTCTATCTTGGACGACTTCAGACAACATAGTCGAAACGTGTTCCATCAGGTAGCTAATCGCCGTCTTCCACACTATTTTCCGTTCCGGACCAAATTCGGCGAACGGGAGGCGGCCAGCTAACCCAATCGTTGCAACCACTAGGCATGACAACGATCTTGGAGATAGCTCAAAAAAGCCAGCTCCCAGTCCACGTTCAGACCGACAGCTGACTCTCAGGTATTCATCGCTGATTAAGCCCACATCTTTCAAAAAAGTGAGACTCATCCGCTTATTTTTTCGTTAGTAATAGTAAGACCTTGGTGACCTACCGTTTCGGTTTCTTCTGACGGTTAGGTTGTGCCATCATTTGGTCCCGCAACTTTTCTAGCTTAAATAACTGCTGGTCATTCCACGGTGATTTGCGCACTAAGCCCTTGTCCGCAAACTCGCGAGCCGTTTGTTTGACCTCGTTTTGGGCCCGTTCAATATCACGGAGTAACTCGCCCGCCGGAATCCGCAACGCTCCTTCGGAAAAGATCGTCCACTGTTCCGCTTGGTCGCTGGTGGCAACGGTCACCTGTGTGAAGCGTGTTTGGCGTTCCTTGGCAATCCGTTCAATGTAACTGTCGGCCGTCTCATCACGGTTCGTCCAAACAACTTCTAGATCAAATTGCTTGTAACTCTTAGAGATACCGGGCACGTACATCGCATCAAAGACCACCGTAATGGACGCATCACGCAACTTTTTATAATTTGCCAACATGGTCAAGAGCAAGTCCCTGGCCTCTGGTAACCGATCGTTAAGCTTTAGCCGGTTGAGCTTGGGCCAGTTGCCGATCATGTTATAGGCGTCGACAATCAGAATGTCTTCTTTCATTTTCCCGCGCTCATCCCTTCGTTCAGTGTTGGACCGGGTGCCGTGAGCTGAAGCCTTGGTACATCAAGAGTCCGGCGGCCACACTGGCGTTCAGGCTTTGAACGGAACCCACCATCGGAATCGTCAGCATTTCGTCAACGGTCTCCTTCAGCAAGCGTGAAATACCCTTGCCTTCATTCCCGATGATCAGACCAACGGCGCCCTTCGCGTTCCAGTCACGGTAGTCGGTGCCTTCCATGTCGGTACCAAAGATCCACATGCCGCGTTCCTTCAAATCACGAACCGTGTTCACCAGGTTTGTCACTCGCGCGACGGGTACCGTTTCAATGGCCCCCGTTGACGTTTTGGCAACCGTGGAGGTCAAGCCCACTGCTCGGCGCTTGGGAATGATAATCCCGTGAACGCCACTTGCATCAGCCGTCCGCAGAATCGACCCCAGGTTGTGGGGATCTTCAACGCCATCCAGAATCAGGAAGAATGGGGCTTCGCCGGCAGCCTCGGCCTTGGCAAATAAGTCATCGACACTGGCATATTCAAAGGCGGCTACGCCCAGGACAACCCCTTGATGATTCTGATGATCCGTCAATTGATCTAATTTTTGCTTAGGTACCTCTGAAATCACCAAGTGCCGCTTTTGCGCCAATTGCCGAATTTCATCAATGGCTTCGGCCTTGAGGCCACTCTGCAGAAATACCTTGTTGATGGTTTGCTGACTCCGTAAGGCCGCAACGGCTGGATGCCGGCCAATCACAAAGTCATTTGCTGCGTCATTGTCTTGTTCTGGTCTCATTTTTCAGTCCGCCCCGCTTCTACTTGTTCAATGCACCATTTACCCAACGCGTTGACCCGGTCTTGACGGCCACTGAGGGCTAAGTAACCCATCAGCGCTTCAAATCCGGTCGAAATCCGGTAGGTCACCACGTCCGTGTTCTTGGCGTGCGTATAGCTTTTGGCATTACGTCCGCGCTTAAACATCGTCCATTCCTCGTCGCTCAAAATACCATCGGTTTCCATCAAGTCAATCAGTGCGGCCTGGGCCTTGGCTGAGACGTAATGGGTCGCCTTCTTCTGCAGATGGTTAGGCTTAGCCAGGCCCTCCGCAATCAAGTGTTGCCGAATAATTACTTCGTAGGCGGCATCGCCCATGTAGGCCAATGCGACCCCGTTTAATTGTCGAAAATCGACTTGTTCTGTGTGTTCAGTCATTAATTTCCCTTTCTCCAACGCGTCCCTTGGGGCGTATCTTCCAAGATAATCCCTTGGTTCTTCAATTGTTCGCGAATCTCGTCACTGCGTTCAAAGTTGCGGTTCTGCCGTGCGGCTAGGCGTTCATCGATGAGGGCCTGGATGCGATCATCATCTAACGTTGCGGCCTCGGCTAACTTTACGCCGAAGACGCTCAGTAGATCGGCCAAGGTTTGCCGAATGAAGTCCAGCGTCCCACTGAAGACCACCGGCCGTTCTGCGTAAACGTTGCCGAGTCGTGCCAAGTCATGAACCTTAGCCACCCCGTTTTGCACGTTAAAATCATCGTCCATGGCGTCATTATAATCGGCGATGATCTGCCGGGTCTCCTGCTCAACCTTGGGATCATTCCCCGCTTCAGCATCTTTTAAGCGGTACCCCATGTTGTTGTAGGCCGTTTGCAGGCGCTCCAAGTTCCGTTCAGCCGTGTCCAGATTCCGCTGACTGTACTGGATTGGCCGACGATACTGGGTCGTGGCCATAAAGAACCGCAACGTCTGTGGGTCGACGGTCTTCAAGATGTCGTGCACCGTGACAAAGTTGCCGAGTGACTTGCTCATCTTTTCGTTCTCATCGCCAACCGTGACGAAACCGTTGTGTAACCAGTAATGCACGAAGGTTTTGCCGGTCTTGGCTTCACTTTGGGCAATTTCATTTTCATGATGGGGGAAGGTCAAATCCTCGCCGCCACCGTGAATATCAAAGGTATCGCCCAAATAATGCGTCGACATAACCGAGCATTCGATGTGCCAGCCCGGACGACCAGCGCCCCACGGCGACGGCCAGGAGATTTCTCCCGGCTTGGCACCCTTCCAGAGCGCGAAGTCAACGGGATCTTCCTTGCGGGCCGTTTCCTCATCATTCGTGTGCTGGGAAGCCCCTTCTTCCAACTCGTTCAGGTTCTGGTGGGACAGTTCACCGTAGTGGGCAAACTTGTGTGCCCGGTAATAGACATCCCCATCAACTGGATAGGCGTAGCCCTTATCAATCAGGTCCTGCACAAACGTAATAATTTCTGGAATATGCTCCGTGGCCCGGGGATTAGCGGTCGCGGGTTCAATGTTTAAGGCTGCCGTGTCCTCCTTGAAGGCTTTGATAAAGCGATCACCCAATTCAGGAACGGTGATCCCTAACTTTTTGGCTTGCTTAATCATCTTGTCATCGACATCGGTAAAGTTAGAAATATACTTCACCTGATAGCCGCGGTATTCGAAATACCGCCGGATTGTATCAAAGGCAATGGCACTCCGCGCGTTGCCAATATGAATATAGTTATAAACGGTTGGGCCACAGACGTACATGTTAACCACTCCGGGAGTGATTGGTTCGAACGTTTCTTTCTGGCGGGTCATGGTATTAAAGACTTTGAGCATCGCGAGGCTCCTTTCGCGTAACTTATTTATATTTTGCTTTGTTTCGACGGGGGTGCCCCTAGGCAATCATCTGGGGCCACAATGCTAAATGCCAACACCTAAACCAGCACGGCCGAGCGTCACCCCACCCATCGAATGAGTTAGCTCCATTGTAGCATATCCGAGCGGTTAGCAAAAAGCCGAATGAGCGGCTAATGGCCCCTCATCCGGCTTCTTTACCAAAACATTAGCCTTCGAGCTGTGCTAAAGTTTGGTGAATGTGTTGTAATGCAGTCTCGCGACCGACTAATTCAATTGATTCAGGTAATTCTGGACCGTGCATTTCGTGGGTAACGGCAATTCGGATTGGCATCCATAATTGACGACCCTTGATCCCAGTCTGTGCTTGAACACGCTTGATTACGTGGAAGATTTCAACGGAATCGAACAGGTCCAGCTTTTCGATCTCTGCAGCAAAGGCCTTCAAAACAACAGGGGCCGTGTCATTGCTGATTTCTTCTAAGGCGTCGCCAGTCACTTGTTCTGGTTCTTCGAAGAAGACGGAGGCCATATCGTTGATCTGTGCCATGTAACTCATTTGACGCTTGTACAGGTTGATCAACTGACGCGACCATTCGATCGTGTTGGTATCTGGGTTAGCTGGGATGTTCCCCGCCTTGATTAATTGCTTCAAGGCCAAGTCCATGACGGTGCTGTCATCAGCATCCTTGACGTAACGGTTGTTCAACCATTCCAGCTTGTCACTGTCAAACGTGGCAGGTGATGAACTCAAGCGGGTTTCATCATACATCTTGATGAATTGCTTCCGGTTAAAGATTTCATCTTCACCCACTGGTGACCAGCCCAACAACAGAATGAAGTTGAACATGGCTTCTGGTAAGTAACCCAGGTCACGGTATTGTTCGATGAATTGAAGCACGGATTCGTCACGCTTGGATAACTTCTTACCGGTATCCTTGCTGATGATCAGGCTCATGTGCCCAAACTTAGGGGCTTCCCAACCAAAGGCTTGGTAGATCATCAATTGCTTAGGCGTGTTGGCCACGTGGTCGTCGCCACGGAAAACGTGGCTGATGGCCATCTTGTGGTCGTCAACGACAACGGCAAAGTTGTACGTTGGCATTCCATCACGCTTAGCAATGACGAAGTCACCACCGATGGTATCGGAGTTAAAGGAAACGTTGCCCTTAACCATGTCGTCCCAAGCAAAGATTTCATCCTTAGGCACGCGGAAACGAATAACTGGCTTCAAGCCCTTAGCCTTAGCGGCGTCGATAGCGGCTTGCTTTTCGTCTTCGTCCATCCCAGCGTATTCATATTCGTAGTGTGGCATTTCCTTGCGTGCTTTTTGGGCTTCCCGGTCGGCTTGTAATTCTTCTTCCGTCCGGTAAGATTCGTAAGCCTTGCCTTCATCTAACAATTGTTGGATGAGTGGCGTGTAAATGTCACGCCGTTCGGATTGCCGGTAAGGACCGTAGTCACCACCAACATCGGGACCTTCATCCCAGTCCAAACCCAACCACTTCAAGTTTTCTAATTGGCTTCTTTCACCATCCGCGATGTTCCGTTTCGTATCGGTATCTTCGATTCTGATGATGAACTTACCCTTGTTGTGCCGGGCAAATAAGTAATTAAAGATCGCTGTCCGGGCATTACCAATGTGCAAATGACCGGTAGGACTCGGTGCGTACCGAACCCGAATTGAATTTTTCGCCAAAACGTTTGCGCCTCTTTCTCCATTATTTACGTATTTTAGGTGTTAACTGTTACATGACACATTGCTCTAAGTGTACAATGCTCATCCGGAAAAATAAAGGTATGTCCCTTAATCTTTCTGAAATTCGCGAAATCACCCACGGTTAACGTGACCGTTTCGACTTATTCGTCGATTTTTTAGCATCTTCTTCAATGTTACGACTCGAGTGGACGGGCTTGGCGAAGATCATCCGACCTGCGTCAGTCTGAATGGCACTCGTTACCACGACATCCAGTTGTTTGTTGATAAAGTATTTTCCATCTTCAACAACCACCATCGTGCCATCGTCGAGGTAAGCCACCCCTTGTTGCCGTTCCGTCCCGTTCTTCACCACCATCACGTGGAGGTTTTCACCCGGAATCACGCGTGGCTTTAAAGCATTCGCTAAGGAATTGATGTTCAAGACCTGAACATTTTGGAACTGAATCACCTTATTCAGGTTGTAGTCATTGGTGACAATGACCCCACCGTTTTCCTTGGCCAATCGGATTAATTTGCTATCAACCTCCGGAATATCCTCGAAGTCGCCCTCGTACATTTCGATGGGCATGATGTTTTCATTTTGTAACTTGTTTAAAATATCCAAACCCCGGCGACCCCGAACTCGCTTGATGGAATCGCTGGAATCCGCGATATACTGCAATTCATACAACACAAAGTTGGGCACTAACAGCGTTCCTTCAAGGAAGCCCGTCTTCGCTAAGTCGTAGATCCGACCGTCAATAAGGATGTTGGTATCCAAGATCTTGTAATGATGGAAGTTCGGCTCTGCCGGCTTGTCAATGACCTTCTTAGATTCTTCTTCACTGGCCTTCTTGCTCCGCGACTGGAACAACTTGCGCCATTCTTCGACCCGAATCTTACTGAGTCGGGTCCCAATCCGGAAGCCTAAATAACCAAAAAGTAGCATCAAAATCCAAGGAATCACCGTCCCAATAAAGAACGATGGCACCCGGAATAGAAACGATGAAATCAGCAAGGCGAGGGCTAAACTGATAATAGCGCCCAAGCTACCGAAAAGAATCGTCATCGGGTTTTGCCGGTTCAAGTAAGCTTCTAACTTACCCACCACGCGCATAATCAGTCCCGCGAACAGCACACCCAGAATAAGGAAAATAATTGCACCAATTAAAATGTTGACTAAGGCATTGTTGACCAGCGGACTGGTGACACCGATCACGTGCCAGAAGCGGGAAAGATAAGCGACCCCCATGACGCCACCCAAGATGGCAAAGATCACGAGAATAACTGTTTTCTTACGCATACGTTCACCTCCCTTCGCGTTGTTGCCTTGATTTTAAGTCTCCTAGCTAAGTCTAACGCTCACCACTTAAATCGTTAACTGCTTAAATATCTAGAGCCAATTTGAGTGCCTGGCGGAGTGTCGAGACCCCGACCACCTCGATGCCAGCCGGTGCTGTCCAGCCTTGCATGTTGTTCTTCGGCACAAAGATTCGCTTAAAGCCGAGCTTCTTGGCCTCAGCAACCCGTGATTCAATCCGACTCACGCGCCGAATCTCACCGGTCAACCCAACTTCACCGACAAAACAGTCGCTGGGATTGGTTGCCGTGTCCCGGTAGCTGGACGCAATGCTCATGGCAATGGCCAAATCAATGGCGGGTTCGTCTAGCTTAACCCCACCGGCCGCCTTGAGGAAGGCATCCTGGTTTTGTAACATCAGGTTCGCCCGTTTCTCCAGTACGGCCATGAGTAAGGCCACCCGGTTGCGATCCAGGCCACTGGACGTCCGCTGGGCATTCCCAAAGACGGACGGCGAAATCAAGGCTTGAACTTCAACCAGGATCGGCCGCGTCCCTTCCATTGACACCACGATAGCGGAACCCGTTGCGTCCTTCAGCCGTTCTTCCAGGAAGATCTCCGACGGATTGGCCACCTCATAGAGGCCGCCCTCCCGCATTTCGAAGATTCCCAATTCGTTGGTTGAGCCAAACCGGTTTTTAACTGCACGCAAGATCCGGTACGTATGGTGGAGATCCCCTTCGAAGTAGAGCACCGTATCCACCATATGTTCCAGAATCTTAGGCCCAGCGATTGCGCCGCCTTTGGTGACATGCCCCACCACGAAGATGGTAATGCCATTGGTCTTGGCAATCTGCATGAGTTCACCCGTGACCGCCCGAATCTGAGAAACGGAACCAATCGCGGACTCAATCCCGGGTGCTTGCATCGTTTGAACGGAATCAATCACGACGTAATCTGGCTGCATCTCTTCGATATTCGCCCGAATGCTGGCCATATCCGTCTCCGGATAGAGGTACAGGTGATCGCTATTGACCACCAAACGATCCGCTCGCATCTTGATCTGCGAAGCACTTTCTTCCCCGGACACGTAAAGCACCTTGCCACCGGTCGCACTGAGCTGACCAGACACCTGCAAGAGTAGCGTGGATTTCCCGATGCCGGGATCCCCACCAATCAGGATCAATGACCCTGGCACGATCCCACCACCCAACACGCGGTTGAGTTCGTTCATCTGCGTCTTAACCCGCATCTCGGTGGTGTGCTTGATTTCATTCATTAGCTGGGGCTTAGAGTGTTCCCCCGTCATGGTGGTCCGCGTTGACTGCGGCTTGGCGGCGGCCGGCGTCACCACTTCTTCCACCATCGTGTTCCACTCCCCACAATTGGGGCAGCGACCCAGGTAACGGGGAGAACTATAATCACAATTTTGACAGACAAATTTCGTTTTCGTTTTAGCCACGTTCATCCCCCTGATCCGTTTGTTTTCAGCACTTTTATTTTAGCATAGTTAGGGGGTAATTCCCCACTAGTCTATCAGTTGAAACGTAAAGATTTAGTTGCGATCCGACGACCCAAATCCACCGGTTCGTTGTTGACTGGGAATCCGCTCACCATCAGCCAGTAAGAACGGCATAAAGATCCCCTGAGCGATCCGTTGCCCCTTCTTGATCACAACGTCTTTCAGCCCCACATTGACCAGCTGAACGAAGATTTCCCCCTCGTTCTTGGCATTGTTGTAGTAGTCCGCGTCAATCACGCCGACCCCGTTAGGCAAAATCAGATTGTGTTTCAGCGGGTTACTGGACCGGTTCGCCAGTAGTAAGACTTCGCCCGGTTCCATGTAAGCCTTCACCCCCGTGGGCACCAACCAGGGTTTCAGATTGTGTTGACCCGCAACCAACTCTTCGGTAGTTAAAGGATTCCGTTGCCACAACCGTTTGAACGCGTGAAGCAGGTCATGCCGCCAGATAGAAGGCAAGGTAAAATCTTCGGCACACTCAAAATCATAACCGGCTGCCTGTTGTGTGGTCCGGTAAGGAACTTTAATATTCTGGTCCTCATATTTACTAACAATCTCAAATCCGCGATGCATCGTGACACTCCTTTTATTATCATTATTGTGCGGCCATTAGAGAGCCGTCTCGAACTTCTTTGATCTGCGCCATCACAACCTTCACACTTTCAAAATAGTCGGTTGTGGGCGTACCTGCATCTTCTGCTTTTTTCCCGCAAAAGCTAATTTTAACATCCAACGGGCAGATTACAATAGGTGCTATTTTTGCATCAACCTGCTATTAGCGTACCGACCTTTCCTCCAGAAAGCCAGCAAAAATATCTGTCAGCGAAAATTAGTTGACAAGACCCTGCGGATAGACCAAAATTAAGGAGTAAAATTGGTCATGAAGGGAGCAAATAACCATGACGATGACGGAACATCCGGGCGAACTTGCCATCAGCGAAGATGACCGGTTACTAGCGAGTCTACACTACCTGTCCCTAGATGAATCCACCTGGGTTCTCGAACAGATCTTTGTACGCCCCGCACAGCCCGCGGCCACGTTAGCTGAGCAGTTGATAAAACGTTTTACCCAATTGGCAACTGCCGCCGACGTCCGCATTAAGTTATTGGATCCATACGCCAAACGTTACTTTGCCACCCATCCCACCGACCAATTGGCAGCCCATCAGCTTCCAGTTGACGGTGCGGATGCCATTCGACCAGTTGCCTTACACTTAGAACATACAGAAGAGGAGTAGTTAAGATGGATCAAAACGCATTAAAAGCCCTTGTTGGCCAAGAAGCCGTTAAGTACGTTGAAGATGGCATGATTTTAGGAATCGGGACCGGCTCAACCGTTCGTTACATGATTGACGCCTTAGGGAAGCGCGTCAAAGAAGAAGGCCTCAGCATTGTTGGGGTAGCCACGTCAGACCGTTCCGCTGAACAAGCCGAATCTCTGGGGATCACCATCAAGCAACTTGACGAAGTCGACCACCTTGATTTAACCATCGACGGTGCCGATGAAATCGATGACAACTTCCAAGGTATCAAGGGTGGCGGTGCCGCTCACCTCTGGGAAAAGATTGTAGCCATCAACTCCACGAAAAACATGTGGATCGTAGATGAAAGCAAGATGGTTCACCACTTGGGCAAGTTCCCATTGCCACTAGAAGTGATTCCATTTGGCTCCAGCCACGTCTTGGAAAAATTAGACAAGATGGACTTGCACCCAACCTTCCGGATGAAGGAAGACGGGACCCAC
Organism: Levilactobacillus hammesii DSM 16381; assembly: GCF_001434395.1. Classification (GTDB taxonomy): domain Bacteria; phylum Bacillota; class Bacilli; order Lactobacillales; family Lactobacillaceae; genus Levilactobacillus; species Levilactobacillus hammesii. Next base: position 44,017 of record NZ_AZFS01000046.1, on the reverse strand, counting down.
GTCCTAACTGACTCCAAAAACTACATCATCGACCTTCACTTAGGTCGGATTGACCATCCCCACGAACTTGCCAACACGTTGAACGGCATCGTGGGTGTCGTTGAACACGGTCTGTTCTTAGACACGGTCAACACGGTAATCGTGGGTCGCCAAGACGGACCAGAAGTCTTGAACGCACGCGACTAATTCTAGATATCATTAAAGTTTAAGGGGTCACCCGCGACTTCCACATGGAAATCACGGGTGACCCTTTTCATTTGCTTATTTAGGCGTCAACAACCGCCAAATAATCCCTACCCCAATGGCAATCAAGATGGCAAAATCAATCAAGTGGACGATGGAATCTCTCAGATTCAGCATGCTAATTTCTCCCGGCTTGTGACTTTATATTAGAAAAACTAGCCTACCCGGGCTAAAATAGCGAGACCGAGCAAGGCTTCACCGTTTCACGACACCTCCCAGTCAATTCATTCACAGCTCGCAAGTTTCCATCCATGAAACTGACTGCCCAGTAGTGTATCATGGTTATATGCGTTAAGATTCTAAATATTTGAAGAGCGAGGTAATTACATGGAAACGACACAATTAAGCAACGGCGTTACCATCCCAATGTTAGGATTTGGAACTTACTTAATTGATAGTAAGGACGTCCCCGCATCAATCAAGACGGCCTTGGATGCTGGTTACCGGCATCTCGACTGCGCACACATTTACGGCAACGAACCAGCCGTGGGTGCAGCGATTAAGGCTTCCGGTATCGACCGGTCCGACCTATTCATTACGTCCAAGGTGTGGAACGCTGATCAGGGGTACGACAAGACCCTGGCTGCTTTTGACAAGACGTTGGCTGACTTACAGTTAGATTACTTGGATCTTTACCTGATCCACTGGCCTAATGAAGAAGACTTCGACCTGACCTTGGATACTTGGCGCGCCTTAGAAACCCTCTACCAACAAAAGAAGGTTCGGGCCATTGGTGTCTCCAACTTCTCTAAGGAACAACTCGAAAAAGTCTTTGCCATGGCTAAGGTTAAGCCCATGGTCAACCAAATCGAACGGCACCCTTACAAGGTACAAGCCGATTTAGGCAAATTCGACACGGACAACGGTCTGGTCAATGAAGGTTACTCCCCAATCGGTCACGGCCACTTGATTCTCGAAGACCCGGTCATTGCAAAATTAGCCGACAAATACGGCAAGTCACCCGCCCAAATTGTCTTACGGTGGCAAGTTGATACGGGCTTCGTGGTCTTTCCTAAGTCCTCAAAGCCAGCTCGAGTTCGGGAAAACTTCGAAATCTCCGGCTTCCATTTGACGACCGAAGAAATTGCTGAAATCAACGCCCTCGATCAGGACAAGCACCTTAATTACGACTAAACGGGTTAACTTTTGGTCAGCTGGATTGGCTGGCTAAAGCTCATTAACTTCTAAATGAGGACGCCACGATACCTTTCGTATCGCGGCGCTCCTTTAGTTTGCCGCCTAAATATCAAGGCCATGAAGTAAATTCATACCCTTCATTTTTTAAGCAACTTTTTGGGTATCTATACAAAAAATGAGAATATTGGAGTACAATGAGAGAAATAAGTTAGGAGAGTGACGTCATTGAGTAAAGAAATCACGGCGGATCAAACCGCCCGTTATCAACAAACTTTAGCTGCCGACCCCACCGCAAAGGTCTTGGAACGCGCCGTCAGCCACCAAGGGATCTTAGCAACGTCTGCCGATTATGCTTCCGAAACCGACATGACTCCCGTCTTCTCCATTGATTTGGACACCGGGAAAGTTGCCAACCAAAAGCAAAGTGGCCGTTGCTGGATGTTTGCCGCATTGAACACCATGCGTCATCATTTAGCCGACCTATTTAACTTAAGTGACTTTGAATTATCTCAAAACTACACCAACTTCTGGGACAAATTTGAAAAAGCCAACTACTTCTACGAAAACGTCTTGGCCACTGCTGACCAACCAACGTCTAGCCGGAAGGTCGCCTTCTTAATGGCGACCCCACAACAAGACGGGGGTCAATGGGACATGTTGTGTGCCATCATTGAAAAGTACGGGATCGTGCCTAAGTCCGTTATGCCCGAAACCTACAACAGTTCCAAGTCTAGCGAACTTAACAGCACTCTGAACTTAAAGTTGCGTAAGGACGCTGTGACCTTACGGAAATTGGTTGCCGACAAGGCTAGTGACGATGACATCGCCGCAGCCAAGGACAAGATGCTCGGCGAAGTTTACCGTTTACTGAGCTTCTCACTGGGCGAACCCGTCAGCGAATTTGATTTTGAATACCGCGACGATGACAAGAACTACCACATCGACAAGGGCTTAACGCCGAAGTCCTTCTTTGACAAGTACGTCAACTGGGACCTGTCCGATTACGTCTCCATCATCAACGCACCAACCGCTGACAAGCCTTACAACCACACCTACACGGTTGAAATGCTGGGTAACGTGGTCAATGGCCGTCAAGTTAAACACTTAAACGTGACGATGAAGGACTTCAAGGCCTTAGCCATCAAGCAACTGCAAGCGGGTCAATCCGTTTGGTTCGGTTGTGATGTTGGTCAATCCTCAGAACGGCAAAAGGGGATCATGGACACCAAGTTCTACGACAAGGATGCCCTCTTCAACATCGACTTCTCCACAACCAAGGCAGAACGCCTCGATTACGGCGAAAGCATGATGACCCACGCCATGGTCTTGACTGGTGTCGACTTAGTCGATGGCCAACCAACCAAGTGGAAGGTTGAAAACTCTTGGGGTGAAAAGGTCGGTACTAAGGGTTACTTCGTCATGAGTGACGCTTGGATGGACGAATACTGCTACCAAGTCGTTGTGAACAAACAATTCCTGCCTGACGACTTAAAGAAGACTCAGGAAACTGAAGAACCAACGGTCTTAGCACCTTGGGATCCAATGGGTGCTTTGGCTTAACTTTAAAATGATGAACCAAAAAATTCCGAGGCCTAGGTCTCGGAATTTTTTTATTCTCATTTAGAGCATCATCGATGGCTGACTAAACCTCAAAATTTAAGCTGGAGCAATTCCGGTCCCCGGTTGAGCAACACATAGCTCTGGCCACTCCCCGTGAAGGCCAATGCCTCAAACTCCCGTTGACTGTTAAAGACCGTTGCCTGCACGTCTCGTGGCTTAACCTGGCGCTTAATCAGCTTGGCTAAAGGAACTGACGAGATCGCGTCGTCACTGACAAAATACAGGCGATCACTCTTGGCATTGTAAGCAATTGATTGGTGTGTCTGACCGGGACGATAAGCCAAGCTCTGCATGATGAGGCGGAAGTGAACGCCCCGACCATTCATAATCCCCCGATAGACGCGTAACCCGTGCCGGCCACTATAACTGCTAAAATAAGCGTAACCCCGCTTATCAAACGTTAACGTGCTATTCACGGCTAGTCTAACGCCGTTCCTATTTGCCAAGCGATAATCAACGATCCGCACTGGTCGCAGTGTTTTCGGTGAGACACGAACGGCACTGCCGTAGTTGCCTGCAATACCATCAGAACGTGTCAACCACAGCTGGCCATTCTTAGGATTCAGAGCCAGCGATTGTCCGTGACCGATATCGAACTTAGGTCCCTGTGTCATGGCTTTAAGAACGGCCCGTTGACGTGGCGACGACTTCCCCTTAGAGGCAGCATTCGTTGCCCGGCGAATCAGGGCCATGTTCGTGGTTGTTGCCCCAAATTTCTGCCGCAACTTAGCTAAATCATATCTCACTAGCCACCCCGTGCCGACCGTTCCCGTCTCCAAGTAAGCCACATAGGCGGTCTTTCCATTCTTCGTGACCACAAGGCTCTGTGGGTTGGCCCAATCCCCAGAACGATGCACGGTCACCGGCAGATACAGGGCCGTCGTTAACGTAGCTGGCGCATTGCCCCTAGCCGTCGTGTAAGTCTCGGGCCGTGTCTGAAACGTCCCCTGTTGCTCGTAAGTGCTGGACAGAGCATAGTTATCTGGTCGCCGTAAATACTGATTCCGATTCCGAACAACTTTGACCTTGCTTTCCTGATAATCGGCCAAGGCAAACTTGGTTCGAACCTGACTGTCCGCCTGCGCAGACTGTCCAGTCCCCGCAATGGCCCCCAGACACAACGCCACACTTAATAGGACGATACGCCCCATAACGGACACGCGTAACTTAATCATAAGACTCCCCCCCTCAAATCATCTGGTCAGTCTTCCCCTGGCTAATCAGCTTTGACTCGGTATCAATCTTTAAATAGCTTCTCCATTTAAAATGTTACCATTTTTCATACGGTAACGTCATAAATCTCCCCCATAGACGATTAATTTGGTCTTTAAATTAAAAAAGTTAAGCTCCAAGGCTGGCCTATCTGGTACAAATGGAATCGCGACGCCACTCAAAAATCGGTTTTTTCAGAAATAACCTGAAAAAGCCGATTTTGTTTTGACTATGAGGGTGCCGAAGCATGACGCATCGGACATGTTTTTCGTTTATTTAATAACCCGGGCAATATTCTCCGCCGTCCGGGCCAGGTTTTCCTGACCGGTTTTGATGGCGGTCGGTAAATCGACGATACCCGGTAAGATGCCAAAGATCGCATCAATTCCTAAATCATAGAGCTGGTCGATGCCTTCTCCAACGTTGCCGGCCACGCCGATTACCTTAGCGTGGGGACTCACGGCCTTCACCGCCTGAGCCGTTCCCATCGGGGTCTTGCCGTACTGCGTCTGAAAATCAATGGCGCCTTCACCCGTGAAGACGTAGTCAGCGCCCACGGCCCGATCCTTGAGATGGGTTTCACGAACCACAATTTCAACGCCCTTTTCCATACTGGAATCGGTAAACGCAAGCAGTCCCGCACCCAGGCCACCAGCGGCCCCGGCACCTGGAAAGTCCGCCAAGTCCCGGCCCAGCGTCGTCTTAATCACAGCTGCGTAGTGGGCAAGATTGGCATCTAGCGTCTTAACCATTGCCGGTGTCGCGCCCTTCTGTGGCCCAAATACCGCGGCCGAGCCCTTGGGTCCCACGAGCGGATTGGTCACGTCGGAGGCAATCCGGATCTTCGTTTGCGCAACCAACGGATCAATGCCACTCAGGTCAATCGTAGCCAGGTCGGCCAGGCCACCCCCGCCACGTGAAATTGGCTGACCAGCGGCATCACAGAATTTGACTCCTAACGCTTCGGCCATCCCCTGACCTCCATCGGTTGTGGCACTGCCGCCAATACCAATGATGATCTCCTTGGCCCCGTGGTGCATGGCATCTAACATTAATTGCCCCGTGCCGTAAGTGGTGGTCACGAGCGGATTCTTAGTGGTCTCATCCACGAACTGAATCCCACTGGCCGCCGCCATTTCGATGACGGCGGTCTGGTGATCCCCCAGGAGTCCATACTCGGCAGAAACGGTCTGCCCTAAGGGATTCAACACCTCGGCATGCCGGAAGCTGCCTTGCGTTGCATCCACCAGCGACTGAACCGTGCCTTCGCCCCCATCCGCCATGGGGACAATCTCATAATCGGCGGTGGGAAAGACTCGTTTTAACCCCGTATAGATGGCATCCGCGGCCTGCTTCGCCGTGAGACTGCCCTTAAAAGAATCTGGTGCAATTACAAATTTCATCGTCCGCTCATCCTTTCCTCTCGTTCGCTAGAACAGCGTAAACATCACGACACCCACGACCGTCATGGTTAACCCAACGGCCGTTTCGTAAGGTACTGACTGCATCCGTTCCTTCAGCGTCATGTTCATGGCGTTCGCCGTCACGTGGAAGTAGTTTCCTTGTGGCAGGTGATCGATCACCGTGGCCCCCGTATGCACCATGACAGCCGCAGCTAGCGGTGCCGTACCAAAGGCCAGGATGGCTTTGCCAAACGACCCAGTGGCCAGGATAACCCCGGTCGAGGTCGAGGCCGTCGCAGCCGCCATCAAGATCCCGGCAATCGGGGCCAGGAAGGTGCCCGAGATGCCGGAAACCTTAATCAGATGAACGATGACCGCTGGCAATGTCGAGGTCGTGATAAGACCGCCAATGGCCCCGGCACCAATCAAGATCAAGACCACGTCCGTCATACGCGCCATACCAGCCTTGGTGTAGGCCAGCACCTGTTTGCCCTGGTGCATCGCCAACATGCCGATCAATCCAGCCAGTGGCAAAATGTACATCGCATCCACATTGAACTTTTCCAGTAAACCAATGTGAAGCACGTTGCCAACTGGATTCAGTAACAATAAAATCACGGCCAACAGGGGCGCCACGATCGCCGTGCCCAAGGAAGGCAACGCGGTGGCTTCCTGAGCGTCCCCCTGCGCTTGATTGGCCTGTACATCGGCCATAGTCGCGAGGGTTCCGTGATGCCGTAGTAACGTGGCAATCAAGACCGTCGCCACTAACCCAAACACGGCGGGAATAAAGTCGGCCACCATCAGCTGACTGAGTTCCAAATGGAATCCGTGGGCCGCCGCAATGGTGTTGGGATTGGGCGAGATGATATTCCCCGCCTTTCCCCCACCGGACAGTGCGACCAGCAATGCTAGCTTAGAAATCTTCATCCGACTCCCCACTTCTAGGGCAATTGGGGCCACAATCAGGACGGCCACTGGGATAAAGACCCCCACCGCCGTAATAATCATGGTGGCCAGCGCTAACGACAGGATCGCCAGGCTCTCTCCAAATTTGTTCACAATGCCGCGGGCAATGGCATTGGCCGCGCCGGATTCCATCATCACCCCGGCAAATACGCCGGCAGCGAGCACCCGAACCACGGTCCCCATCACACTTTGTGAACCTGTCACAACGATGTTCACTGTTTGTGTTAAATTGGCGCCACCAATCAAGGCACCGACAATTGTCCCCAATAACAGTGAATACACGGGGTTTAACTTCTTTAAAATTAGAATAATGGCTAGGGCTAACCCAATTAAAGCCCCGATCCAACTTACAGAAACGGTCATTTCTCCCACTCTCCTTATGCCAATAAGTGAATTGTGTAACTAACTTTTCGAACTCGTAGAATTATACAACAACCTATTTCACAATGAAAGCGTTAAATGTATTTTACCTGGTTAATAAGATAGGAAGAGTTACTGAATTTAACAACGACTGGTTAATCCTCATTCCAGTCAAAAACGCCGTCAGGACACTGATTAATGGACTATTTCTGGTGGCCGTTCATGATGATCGTGGTGAAATGAAATCGTTTTCGACATTGCTCAATTATTAACGATCAATGCCGCACGACCTGCACAAAAATAGCCCGAGAACTTCTCTCAGGCTAAACTAATCTCTTTCATTAAACGTTGTTTCAACTAGAATTAAGACAACTTATTAACGGCAACCACATTGCGGAACGTATTCATGGCCAAGTCTTCCGTCGACCAGGTTGGATACATCCCCCGCTTATAGTAGTTATTCGACAGCAGGATGACCCCCGTCTTACCATTGCGACTCAGGACGAAGGTGCCTTCATAGTCATCACCCACACCATGACCATAGTAGCCAATGCGGTCGAGGTGATAGAGGCCACCAGCATAGTGGGCCGTCATGCTCGCACTGCGATGCAGCGTATTCGCCCCACCGGCCTTCTTTAGCAGCGTCCCTTGAATAATCGCCCGTTCGGTTCGGAAGACATCACCGGCCGACATCGTGGCATTTCCGGTGGCAATCTGCACGGCCATGTCCTTTGCGGACGGCACGTGCGGTTGTGAGTAGTTGCCAGGAACCGTGCCACTATAGCCAATCGTGGTGCCCGTATGCTTTAACTGAGCAAAGCTGGTATGGTTCAAGCTCAACGGCGTGACCACATGTTCGTAGAACAGTTGATAGTAGGATTCATGCGTCACTTTCCGCAAGATGCCAGCTAACAACGTGTAGCTAATGGGTTGGTAGTTAAATTGATTAATCTTGGCCGGATTGATCTTGGCCTGCTGACTCGCGTATTTATAGACGGCCGGTTCGGTCAGCGTTGTTTCGGGTTTCAATTCGCCCGTAATCCCCGCTTCCATGTCCAACATTTGCCGTAGCGTTACTTTGTTACTGCCCTTAATCTGCGGGTAATACTTACTGAGTTTGTCGGTTAAATGTAATTGCCCCGCTTGAGCAGCCCGCATCACCAAAATCCCCGTCATCGATTTCTGAATGGAATTAATCAGGAATTGTGAGGTGGCTTGGTTGGCCTTGTGCTTTTTAGCGTTGGCCTTGCCGAAGGACCGTTGATAAACGACCTTATTATTCTTCACCACTAAAGCCGTGCCTACAAACTTTTTGGCCTTCAAATCCTTGGTGAACTTAGCCGAAAACTTGGGTGTCTTCTTGCCCAGGTTCTTTTTATCCAGTGCGCTTTTCTTCTTATTAGTCCGTTGTTGGGCACTACGCAAGGCATCGTAGGCAATCTCCTGCCGCGTCTGCTTAGCGTGTAACTTATTCGTGGTCCGCATGGTCTGCTGATCATTGGTATCTAAGACGTGCATCCCAAAGACCACGCCGCTGATCCCCAAGACCACGACAAATAAGATGCCCCAATGCCCCAAATTGCGCTTATTCAAAATCCTCAATCCCCCTTAAAGTCAGACTTCCTTACACCTTTAACTTTGAAATATCGGCTGTTGATTAGCCACCAGCCAGCACGTCGTCTCCACCAAACAACGCCCTAGCCCTCTGAATTGGGATGACTAACCCCCAGCCACCTTCCAAATGAGATTCAAGGAAAAGTCCCCTGCTTCTGATTATACGAAAAGGCTGACCAAACACAATCAATTCTGCCAATTGTGTCGGCCAACCTAAATATCTTAGTAATTTGTTAACTAAATATTACAATATTAATTTACGAAGGACGTTCAGCCGATCGTCAAAGTCGTATTGAATGGGTTCTCCATTCGCGACTTCCACCTGACTGATGTCGGCATCGGCCACGCCATCTAAGTACTTAATCAGGGCGCGTAACGTGCTCCCGTGGGCCACGACAAGCTGATTGTGCCCGTCCAACAGGCGGGGGGCAATCTGATCCACCCAATAAGGCATCAACCGGTGATAGGCCATCTCGAGGCTTTCACCCAGCGGCTCAATGTGGGGACCAAAGCGATCGTAACGGCGGTCCTGCGTGATGTGATCCAGCAGTGGCGGTACCGTCTTGAAACTCCGCCGCCAAATCTTGATCTGCTTCTCGCCAACCTCTTCACGCACTTTGTCCTTATTTTTTCCTCGCAAGGCCCCATAATGACGTTCATTCAACCGCCAGGACTTATACTCTGGAATATAAAGCTGGTCGATGGCCTCAAGCACGAGATTGGACGTGACAATTGCCCGTTGGAGCATGGAGGTGTGGAGTGCCCCAAATTGCAGCCCAGTCTGTGCTACTAATTTACCGGCCGCCTGCGCCTGTTGGCGTCCCTTGGCCGTCAACGGGACATCATTCCACCCCGTAAAAATGTTATCACGGTTAGCGACACTCTCCCCATGCCGTAAAATAACCAGCGTTGCCATTCGTCACGCTCCCTTTCTCTCTGTGAATTACCACGACAATCATAACATAGGCGGCGCACGGTTTCGCTTAATTTGTGCAAGAAATCACGGAAGGCCGGTTTGACCCGTCCGCCGTTGGCGATAAAACCCCTGCTAACCAAAAAGAACCACGCCTCAGCGCAGTTCTTCGTTTAACATTCAATTTAAATTTAATCCGTAGATTCCGTTGAAGAAGACTTCACGTGAGCCTCAGCACGTTCACGCAATTTGGCTGCGGCTGTTTGTGGCGTCGCTTCTTGGAAATCGCTGGCTGGAACGGTGGCTTCCTGATCCGCCAATTGAGATTCCCGAGACTTGACCCGGTTCCCCATAAAGGTGACGACGGACCCCAATAAGATAATGACAATCCCAACAATGGTATTGGTCAAAATCCGTTCGTGAATCAGCAATGCGGCCAAGATAGGTGCCAATCCTGGCTTGATGAAGAAGACCAGGGAAGCCGTGGAGACATCGGAACGTTCCATGGCTAAGAAGTAAAAGGCAAAACCACCACCGGTGACACAAACACCAATGAAGAACAGGAGCCAGAAGTAATTTAAGCTAACGTTCTTCAGAATTGGCATCGCAGCGAACTGACTGAGCCATGACACCTGCCGCATTCCCCCAGCAACTGCGGGAATGTGACTCGCCAACATCAGTAATAAGAGTTCAAATGAACCGGCAAAGAACGTAAAGCACGTCATGATAATCCCATTAAAGTGGTGCCGAACAGAGCCCCACCGGGACACAATGCTGTATAACCCAAAGGTCAACGCAGACCCAATAGCCAGGCTAAGCCCAACCGCATTGGTCAAATGTGCGGGGTTCACGATCACGATTAAGCCAATAATCGAAATCACAACGGCAATTAAGTTAGCTCGCCCCATCCGCTCATGCAAAATGAGGTAGGAGAAGATCAAAGCAAAGACGGGGTTGCAGCTAAACAGAACAGCGACCGTTGATGCCTCATCGACTGAAATAGCCAGTTGATACAGCGTCATGGACACAATCACGCAGACGAATCCGGTCAGGAAGAAGAGTCCCCAATCGGAGCGCGTCAGATGGTGTTGCTGCTTGCTCAGCGCCCGTAGCGCGATAGGCAACAGAACAACACCCCCGATGAAGAAACGAATCAGGTTAAGCTGGATGGGATTAAATGCTCCACCAGCCGCCTTCAAAGCGATTTCCATCGAACTAAACATCAAAGTTGAAAATGCGATATACAACAACGTTTTTCTCAAAACGAACCTAGTTCCTCCCTATGTAAAACCTGCATCGACTAGTGAATCTGTTGGACGATAACCATCAGAATCGGAATCACCACTAAACTTAGGAGGGTCGTTTCGGTTACCATGATGGCCGCATAATCCGTATCCGCGTGGTAGAGCTTAGCCACTACCGGGGCGTTGGTCATGACGGGCATCGCCGCTTGTAAAATAAAGACTTGCTTCATTAATAATGGCATTGGCGTTGGAATGACTAAACAGGCCATTAACGTGGGCGCGACTAAAAATCGGCCGAAAAGAATCCCGAGACTGTCACGGTTGAGGCGGATATTTTGTACCCCCGCCCCGGCAATCGCCGTTCCAATGAAAATCATCGACAACGGCACGGTTAATCCCCCGACGTAACTAAAGTCCTTCATGATCCAAGTCGGCAGCTGAATGTCCAGCAGCACCAGTACCACACCGAGCATAAAGCCCAGCAGCGGTGGCGAGAAAATCTTCTTTAACGTCGTCACCAGATTAAACTTTGCCGAGCCCTGACCATCACGTTGAATCAGGTAGGCCCCTAGCGTCCAAAAGAACGTCGTATTCGCCATGTAATAGACCAGGACGAACGGCATACTCTTGGGTCCAAACAACGCCTCATTGACGGGCAAGCCCACAAAGACCGTGTTGGAATTGGCAAACATCGCCTCAAAGAGCCCCCGTCGTGCGGGATGAACTTTAAAGCCATGAAAGGCAATCACCGACAGGCCAAACATGATCAGCATAGACACAATTGGAAACCGCAGATCCGGCAGTGTTGACTTTAACGTCGCCGCCGAAAACTGGGTCGTAATTGTACTGATCATATAAGCCGGCAACGCAATCTGCGTCACCAGGCGGGCAATTAGCCGTCGAGACTGTTCATCGAACCAGCCACGACGGGAAAGAATATAACCTAAACCAATCATCACCAGGATAATTAAGACACCTGAGACGCTACGCACAAAGACGGCCATGAGACTTCCTCCCGCCAATCATCATAAAATATTAACGTTTCTTAACTAACTTGGCCCATTATAGCACGGGTCTCGCTTCCCTCGAATTCGTAACCGGTTACAAATGGCTGTATACCAAGTCTAAGCTCACCTTGACAAGCTTCAGGAATCCGCATTTATCTTCTATATTGACCGGAATTCCACCCCGTTTTAAGGTGACCAAGCGTTTACGAATGGCCTTTTTTGTGGTCTAATAAATTAATTGAGTCCGCAAATCAGATTTCCAGGGGAACTGCTAAAATCTGATTGAACTGGCTAGCGCCGATGTTCAGCTGTCGTGAGCGCCAGTAGCGTGTATACAAAGATCTTAATGAGGATGAGGAAATAACTATGCCAAACGATAACAATGGAAGTAGACGGCAACGGTCACCTGAGGATTTCGAACAGGTCTATGACCGGCGCGCCGATCGCAATTCACACTTTAAAACGCCGCAAGTTCACCCCCATCGTCCCGTCATGTGGACGATCGTCATTGCCCTGCTGGTCATGCTGACTGGTGGTCTGGCTTACGGCTATCAAGCCTGGAACTCCGCCAAGAAGACCTTCAGTCAGACCTATGAGTCATCCAAGGCCGCTAAGAGTCGTAATGTCTCGGCCGTCTTAAAGAAAAACAAGCCCTTCTCCATTCTCTTAATGGGAACGGATACCGGGGCACTGGGCCGTTCCGACATGGGCCGGACCGATACCATGATGGTCGCGACCATTAACCCAACTAAGGAAACCGCGTACCTGACGAGTATTCCACGGGACACGCGGGTAACGGTTGGCTCGGGCGTCAACGCTTCCGTACAGAAGATCAACGCTGCCTACACGATTGGCGGCCCTAAGACGGCTGTTAAGACGGTTGAGAACCTCCTCGACATCCCCATTGACTTCTATGCCATCGTTAACATGGGTGGCTTGGAAAAGATGGTCGATGCCGTTAACGGTGTTGATGTGACGCCGCCATTGACCTTCCACTACGGGTCAGCCAACGTCACCAAGGGAAAGAAAGTCCATCTGAATGGGAAACAAGCCTTGGCTTACTCCCGGATGCGACATGAAGATCCCTTGGGTGACTACGGTCGGCAAAAGCGGCAACGACAGGTTCTCCAAAAGCTGGTCGTTAAGGCTGCAGGGTTAACCTCGTTGACGCGTTACCAACAAATTTTGACCTCGCTTAACGGGAACTTGAAGACCGACTTGACCTTCGATGACCTCATGCAGATCCGGGCCAAGTACGGCGACGCCTCTCACCATATCAAGTCCGAAACGTTACAGGGACAGGATGCCATGATTGATGGTCTTTCTTACCAAGTCCCCACTAACGCTGAGTTAAAGAAGGTTTCCAACCACATCCGTAAGACACTGGAGTTAGCGGAGACCAAGAACTTCACGTCTGATGCTGATACCACGGCCTACGGGACGGACACCAGCTATGACACCACTAATTCTGGCTACGGTTCTTCTGCCAACAATGGCAACTACGGTTATTAATCACAGATTCACAGATGACGTCATCCTTGCGATGGCGTCTTTTTTGGTTCATTTTTAACCAGTAAGGGATTGGAAGATGAAATATCTATCGTCGTCCAGTATTGATAAGTATTTGCACCATTAAATTAAGTCTAAATTGGGCGCACTGCGGCTGCCAGGGATTCCGCCTGCTGTGAGGACGCTTCAGCCTGGAAGGCCACCAGTCTTCTCGCTCGCTTTGAAGCTACGAAAATCACGTATCTCCCAAGTCGCCCGTGTTGTAAACTGGCTAAAAAAACGCCAGTTAACAACACCTTCACGGCTGGCTCCATCCCTGTCCTCCTCCGGCGCTGATTGTGTTTTATCACGAAAATAGCTGTAAGTGTCGACTACCTAACACTTCGGAGTTCAACTAATCACGACTGCTACAATCATCATCACAGTCAACTAAGAATACTGTGTAAGCCGAGAGGTCGGCAGATATGGTCTCAGGCGCGTCGTTCTACTTAGTCAGTAAGTGATTTTCTTACTGGCTTAGTAGAAAACCAAGCTTGTAGACTCGGCTCTTTCGAGGCTTCAAGTTGTGTTCGCCCCGTTCCAGACCATATCTGCTGACCGGTAAGGCGAAAAGACCACCATGTTGTCCAGTTTCTGGCTGATTGTTGTTGCTAGAATAGGTATGACCAGTACTTTCCCTTAGCTAAGCAGTATGACCAAGCGCATACATGCTTCACTGTACGGTCGGCTTAGCCCGCATCTTTTAGTTTTACAACGCTTAATTTAACCTGTTGGGTATCTCCGCAGGCTCCAATATCCGGCCCAAATTTAAAAGTAAGCCGGGTAACTCGTCAAGCGGGTCGCTGGTCTACGCCCTTTTTTAGTCTAAATGTAAATCACTAGCAACACTAAAACATATATGGCGTTGTACTTTCACTAAAAAGGACTAAAATAAGGGTACCTACTAAATCGTCCATTTAAAGGAGTCGACTCAAATGTATCGTTTTTTTGTCCAGCCACAAATCAATCAGGATGATCACAAAGTATTTGGCTATGAAGTCCTCCTGCGCAAGCAGCAAGATCAATCCTGGGTGCTGCCACAACACTTTACGGATATTTCCGTTTCCGATCAAGCGGCCTTGCTAGAGCAAACGGTAACGGCTCTGCATACCGCAACTAATCAGCAAGTCCTGGCGTTTAATCTCAATAACCAGCAATTGCGTGATCCCTTTACCTTGGGCACCGTGATTGCCCTAAAGAAACGGATTAGCCCCGCGGCCCTGACCATCGAACTTACCGAGGCGCCTACGCTGCCCGAGGTTCAGCTCTTTAGTCTGGCCTTGCATCAACATGACATCAAATTAGTGTTAGATGATGTTGGCACTGGCTCGAATACCTACGATAATATCCAGCACCTACTGCCATACGTGGATGAGATTAAATTTGCTATGCAAAATTTACGGATGGAAAATCGGGCAGCTGATATTCCAGAATCATTGGCCTTTTGGTCTAAGATTGCCAAACACTACCGGTTACAAATGGTATTGGAAGGGGTCGAAGACGCTAAGGATCAGGCTTTGGCTAAACAATTTGGTATTTCTTTACACCAAGGTTATCTTTACGGCAAACCCAGTCTCGTTTAGCTTAAGGAGTTGGCTCGAACGCATTGTTTGGGACCAGCTCCTTATTTTCAGTAAATTCTCATCAATATATATAGTGTAGTTAAGTTTCGTGAGTTAATATATAAGCAGCGTATATTTTTAGCACACATACATTATAAGAACGGATGACTAACATGACTTGGTCCAAATGGTTCGTGGCGCCCGCATTCACTAGTATTTTCTTTCTATTGGGCGTCCTGACCCTCTATTGGTTTATGACCAATAAATTAATTCAATATCTCGGACGACGCGGTAAGCACGTTGATGTGCCTAAAGTTCGAACGGCCGTTGGGATCATTTACATGCTCCTTCTGTTGATTTTGACACAGGCAGCGGTCAATGGCACCGTCAACAGCTGGGTCTTCACCAACTTTGAAATCTTCGCGATTGTCTTTGTCAGCTACTTTTTGATGTTGCAGATTCGACTGTGGCAACTGGCCGCCGCAACCTTGCTCTTTATGCTGGTCAATGGTAACTTAGGGTCGTGGTTGCCTTGGGCCTTTGCCGTTGTTTACATTGGCTTCTACTTCACGTTAAAACAGATCAGGCTGCATCGGCACGGCTCGTGGCGCGATTTTGCTGACTACGCTTCCGCAACCCTCATCTTTTCAGTGATACTTTGGGGCATCACGAAGGTCCGCTTTGATTTGCATTGGGCCACGATGGGCTGGGAAATTCTGTTTAGTTTTGTTCTGTTAACGATTATGTATTTCTACGTGGATTCCTTATTTGATAGCGCGTCAACCCTGGCGAAATTGACCTACACGACCAACTTCGATGACCTCACCCACGTTCGCAACTACTTCGCCTTTAAAAATGACTTCAGCTGTAGCTTCTCAGGCGCCCAAAAGGAACACGGGCCACTGACACTGATGCTCTTTGATATCGATCACTTCAAGCACGTCAATGATACGTACGGTCATCTGGCTGGCGATTACGTGCTCAATACAGTAGCCCAGCTGATTACCAAACAACTGGCCACGATTGATCCTGACTTGCGACTGTATCGGACCGGTGGGGAAGAGTTCACCATCATCTTCAACCACTACACGACCGACCAGGCCCGCACGCACATTGATGCCATTGCACAAGCCGTGAAGAACGGTGACTTTCAACACGCTAATCAGGAAATTGCCATTAGCATTTCTGTTGGTGTCACGCAACTTCAGACCGGCGATGAGAATCAACTAGATCTATACCGCCGTGCGGATCAGAACTTGTATTTTTCGAAACGAAACGGGCGCGATCGCGTCACAATTGCTTAACTTGCACCCGGAGTTTGGGATCATTCCCAGACTCTTTTATTTCCCCCCAACTCACCGGTTCCCCGGGAAAAATCTAAAAAGAATGGATGACGATGAATGACTTGGTCTAAATGGTTTGTGACACCCGCCTTAACCAGTGTGTTCTTCCTACTAGGTGTCCTCACCCTTTACTGGTTCATGACCAGTAAACTCATTAAATACCTCGAAAAACGGCACGATCATGTTAATACCACTCGGATTCAAACCATCCTGGGTGTCATCTACATGATGCTACTCATTATCAGCACGCAACTCACCGTTGAAGGCACATCAAACGGGTGGGTCTTCGTGAATTTCCAAGTCTTCGCTGTGATCTTCGTGAGTTATTTTTTAGAGTTAAATATACGACCGTGGCAATTGGGGCTGCTAATCCTGATCTACATGGGGTTCAACGGAACCTTAGACATCGGCCTGGCTTGGGTTTTTGCCCCGATTTACTTTGGCCTTTACTTCGCGATGACCTTCATTAAAAAGCATCGGCATGCCAACGAGTGGCGCAATTTTAGCGATTATACGCTGGTCAACCTCGTCTTCGCAACTGCGATGTGGTCAGTCCTTAAATTCCGATTTGAACTGAGCTTCGCCACGGTTGCCTGGGAAATTCTCTTTAGCTTCTTCTTCATGACCATCACGTTCGTCTACATTAACTCTGTCTTGGCCGGTGCGAATACCATTGCCCAACTCACCTACACCACCAACTTTGACGAATTGACCCACGTTCGCAATTACTATGCTTTTAAAAATGAGTTTGGCCAAGACTTTGAGTCTGCAGGCCTTCACCAAAAACCGTTAACCTTAATGCTCTTTGATATTGATCACTTCAAGCACGTCAACGATACCTACGGCCATTTGGCGGGTGATTACGTGCTCGCCAACGTTGCCCGCCTCATCACACAACAGTTGAAGACGATTGACCCGGACTTAAAACTCTATCGAACGGGTGGTGAAGAATTCACCATCATCTTCAACAATTACACGACTGCCCAAGCGAGTGCTCACGTTGCCGCGATTGCCCAAGCCATTCACGACGCCCAGTTCCATCACGCCGGCAATGACATTGATATTAGTATTTCCGCCGGTGTCACACAGTTTCCAACGACCGATGAAAATCAACTCGATCTTTACCGTCGTGCGGATCAAAATCTTTACTATTCTAAGCGTCATGGCCGTGATCAAATTACGATCAACTAGCGATCAGCGGACAACCTTGTTAAAACCCAGGAATACAATTCTCGATCGGAGAATTGTATTCCTGGGTTTTTCTGATGTGTTCAGATCCGCTGCAACCTTTGGCAAACCGTGCTAAAACAGATTCTTGGCTAATAATAAGTAGTCGTACAAAACGTGGGCGATTACCCCACCCCACAAACTGTTCGTTCTGCGCCAGGCCTCATTAAACGGCAGACGGGTCAGTCCGATGACGATAAAACATTGGTAGAGGTCCCAATTGTAGGTTGTCAGGTGAATGCCGCCAAAGACCACCGCACTGACCAGGCAACTAATCCACCAGCCCGTGCGCTCTGAGAATCGCCGCACAACGAGGTAAAAGATCGGCAAAGCAATGGCGGCGGTAAAAATTTCTTCTCCCAAAATTTGCCCCGCTATTTGCAACAGGTCGCCTAGGTTTGACCATAGGCTGTGGTTCTGTAAAACGGCCCCGGTTGGATTGGCATTGAGGTGTAGCAGGTGAAAGCTCTTCCCAATAACCGCCGCACTAAAGGTCAGGACTAAACTCATCACCATCACACCCGGAATCGTTAGCCAACTACGACGTGCGAGTTTACCAAAGAATTGACGAAAAGCCGGTAGACCGAATTGCCAGCTTAAGGCGATGGCACTGGTAACCGCCATCCACAGCCAATTGACCGCCCAGCCATGGATGCGGCCGAAGACCCCCAAGCTGAGTAGGATGGGCGTCGCGGCGAGGCCCCAGAGGTTTAACCGCATTTTAGTGTTTAGCGCTGTGAGCATTCAAATCATCCCCTTTAACTTTTTAAAGGGTGATTATAGCAAACAAGATAACGATTAAGCCACTAAAATGCCTGCAACGCAACGAGATTTCCCCTGACGGTTCATAATATTATTTATAAGGTTCATGGCGTGAACAATCGTGCTCAGTATGCTAGAGTTAAGCTACCAAATCAAGTGAATGGTGGGTGATCCGTATGTATACCGTTTCCCAACTTCAAGCGTTGCCACTGACCGTAATCACACGACTTCGTCAGTTTCTCCGCCACCAACACCAGGAACGTGACAACCGGTATCTCCCCAGCAAACACCCGCCCGAGGCCTTCATCAAAATCCAATCGTAATCCCCACTTGATGATCAAAAAAGGCTAGGACAGTCGTCCCAGCCTTTCACTATACGCGCTCATTATTCGGTGCTATTTAAGTCCAGATGACGAATCCCGCCCTGGGCGGCCTGTTCCAAGTGTGAAATTGCGGTCGCTAAGGGCTGCTTTTGAACGGCCAAGGCCTCAATCAGCATTGGCAAGTTCACCCCGGCAATCAGACCGTACTTTCCAGGTGCCTGGGCCACCACTTGTTGTGCCGCATTAAATGGTGCGCCTCCCCACAGATCCACCAGAAATAGGACCTCGGACACCGGCTGCATTTCTTGTATCGTAGCTCGATAATGATTGACCAAATCTTCGACGCCTTCGTCTGCTGCCAATGTGACAGCCACGACCTTTTGCGCCTTACCGAAGATCATCTCGGCACTTTGTAGAATGCCACGGGCAAACGCGCCGTGACCTGTGACGATTATGGCAAACATTTTGCCACCCCTTTTTGTTGTAACCTTATTAGCGGTGTTACCGCTCAACTCAAATATAGCACAAAACACGCCATCCAACCACTTTACAGCAACTGCAGCATCTCCTGTGGCTGATTAAACGTCACATCTGGTGTAAAACCGTTGGGGTGCTTACCATTCCATCCCGCAAAGCCAAAGGTGACCTGTGCCGCCCGTGAGGCCCGCACGTCATAATCCGTATCCCCAACGTAAACCGTTGTCGCTGGATCGGCATGCAGGCGTTCCATGGCAAGTAGGATGCCATCTGGTGCCGGCTTGCCCTGCGCAACATCCTCAGCAATGACATGCTGCGTAAAGTAATCAGCAAGTCCAAATCCAACGACATCTCGCTCATACTCAAAGCGCTGCTTAGACGTCATCACAGCTAGGTTAGCACCCGCATCCTTTAACTGTTGCAGGGCATCTTTTACCCCGGGATACACGGCGACCGTCTCCCGATATTCCTGGGTCCGGGGTCCCCACAGAGCTAATACCTCGGCAACATCAGGAACCTTCAGGCGAATCAGTGCGTCTCGGCTAGGAATGCCAAAGGTCGTCGCCAATTCGGCGTAGGGGCGATCCATGCCGCGTTCATGCAGGATGGCCTGAAGCGACTTGATATACATGGCCTCGGTATCCAGTAGCGTCCCATCAATATCAAAAATAAAGCTTTTCATCGTGATTTATGCACTCCTTGATTAGTGATTAATGCGCATTTTAGTCAAAAAAAAAGATGATCGCTACTCACGATCATCTCTAGTGTATCACGCATCCGTTTAGGACTCTAATTTAGGTTGTGTTGTGGCTAATTTTGTTGCATTCGCATTCACCACATTTTGTTCATGAGACTGTGCTTCCGTCTTCCCCTCAACGACATCCACAGACCGTTGCAGGTTCCGTAATTGCTTAACCGCCCGAATCCATGAAGGCACGAGGATGGCGCAGGAACCCAACCAAGCCAGTGGCTCCGCCGAAACGGCACCGGCGTAGCCAAAGGCACCGACCATGAATACAGCAGCAAAGACCCGCATCGTCAGTTCACCGACTCCGGCCAACGTTGGCAATACCCGCCGACCTAGGCCTTGGAGGGTATTCCGAATAATGAAGAGCACGCTGAGTAACAGGTAGCTACTCCCGATAATGTTGAAGTAAGTCTGAGACAGGTGAATGACATTTTCATCGGCCGTTCCGATAATCAACGTCACGATTGGCTTGCCAAAGAAGATGACCAAGCCCCCGGCAAATACAGCAAAACTCCCGGATAACCAGAGGGTCTTCTTCACCCCTTCCATGATCCGACCATACTTGGACGCACCAAAGTTTTGCGCTGCGAAGGTGGCCATGGTTACCCCAAAGGAAGACATTGGCAGTGAGCACAACTGATCTACCTTAGAAGCCGCCGTAGATGCCGCAACGGAGTCGGTTCCCAATGAGTTCAAGGCTGCCTGCATAACCATCGTTCCGATGGCAATGATGGACAACTGAAAGCCCATTGGCATCCCCGTGGAGAAGTGATCCCATAATTCGTGAAAATCAATTTTGAAGTCTTCCTTAGAGATGTGAAGAAGCGGAATGGACCGCACGATGTACACCACGCAAAGCAGTGAGGCGATCACTTGGGAGATGACCGTTGCCCAACCGGCACCGGCCACACCCATGTGGAAGACTAGGATAAAGAGTAATTCCAAGACCACGTTGACCACGGTCCCAATCATCAAAAAGATGAGGGGTGTCCGTGAGTCTCCCAAGGCCCGAATAATGTTAGAGAGTAAGTTAAACGCCATGGATGCAAAGATCCCGGCAAAGATGGTACTGATGAAGATCCGGGCATTGTCAAAAATGGAAGCCGGCGTCTGCATCAAGTGCAGGATGGGGTCAACGAACGTCAAAGCCAGTACCGTGAGGACAATCGTCATCAGAATTGAAATGACAATGCTCGCAGCAAACGACTTCCGCACACCCTTGTAATCCCGGGCACCGTACCGGGTGGCCGTAATGATGGCCAAGCCAGCCGTCAAGCCTTGCGCAAATCCAATAATCAAGAAGTTAATGGAACCCGTGGCACCAACTGCAGCCAGCGCTTTGACCCCTAAGGTTTGCCCCACAACCACAGTATCAGAAACATTATATAATTG
This sequence comes from Levilactobacillus hammesii DSM 16381, assembly GCF_001434395.1. GTDB lineage: Bacteria > Bacillota > Bacilli > Lactobacillales > Lactobacillaceae > Levilactobacillus > Levilactobacillus hammesii. Next base: position 22,913 of record NZ_AZFS01000046.1, on the reverse strand, counting down.
CTGGAATAAGTTACCAATTAAAAGTGGAATCGTGAAAAAGAAAATGAGTTTGAGGGAGTTACCCTTAGTTAAGTCGTTCATGCGCCGACCTCCTTTTAAAATTTTGTCAATCATTGACACAGGATTACTACTATAACGCGTGAAAGTTACTTTGTCAGCTCTTTAGCTTGAAAACTTTCATAATCCTCGATTTAATTTTCAATATTACGCCCTTCTTAAGGATTTTTGAAGACCCATTTCGGGTGAAAACGATTGCGTAGTGAAAATGTTATCTGTTTGTCATTTAACCGTCTCATTTCGGTAAGGTTTCGGCTTCATTGGGCTATTTTAATCGGGTTTCCCGTGTGTGCAAGCCCCTTTACAGAATCTTTACTGAAAACTGAAGGCATTTAGCAAAAAATAAAGGTTCCGCTAAATCTGGTGACTTTGAGATTTGGTAGTTTTCATTATTTCCGTAAAACCAGCTATTTTTATGAAGGTTTCAAAAGCGTACCGATTTGAGACACAAAAAAAGATGATGCTTTGAGAAAACTCTCAAGGCATCACCCTCGATGATTCGTTATGCGGCCAAGAAGATTCGAACTTCCACCCGGATTACCCGGACAAGATCCTTAATCTTGCGCGTCTGCCAATTCCGCCATGGCCGCATTAACTCACAAGAAATAGTATACCAAATGATTCGGGCAGTGACAATATTTTTTTGCAAGTTAATTCAAAAAAATTCAAAATTATGCATCTGTGAGGACGGTCGCCCCATCTTTATCGAGTTCTAGAATCCGCAAACTCCCCGGTAAATCAGCATCCGCCAGCTTGGTTCGCAAGAGCGTCAACTGCGAAGAAGTCCCAAAGGTCACGACGGTCGGACCGGCGCCACTCAGATACGTCCCGACAATCCCCAATTCATGGGCGGCATCGCGAATCTGATTCAGCTCCGGTACCAGCTGTGACCGAGCCTGTTCGTGGAATTCATCCCGTTCAATCAGCTTAGTCGCCAGCTCCCAGTCTTCTTTCAGTAGCGCTGCCACTAGGACATTCGCCACACTGCTGGCATGAACCGCCGTATCGAAGGAAACTTGTTTCGGCAACGCCTTACGACTCTTCTGGGCCAATAACTTTTGCCCTGGAATAAAGACCAACGCCTGTAAATCAGGCAGTGGCAATTTAATGGCATCGGCTACCCCATCATTGACCGTGGCGACGGCCGCTTGTCCCATGAGGGCCGGGGCGACATTATCCAATTCGCCACCGAGCTTAACCGCCCAGTTCAATTGTTCTGGAATCGTGAGGTCCATTTCACCCAATTCATTGGCAATCTTAATGCCGGCAATCACGGCACTGGTCGAACTGCCCAACCCCCGTGACACGGGAATGTCGGACATGACGGTCAGTTGATGCGCCTGAATCTTCGGATTAACCTTCAGGGCCGTCTGCACCATCAAGTTATTTTCATCGCGAGGAATACTGGTGCCCAAGGCGTGATTAACCCGCCACTTTTCCGTCTTTTCTTCAATAATCACCGTCAGATACAAGTGCAAGGCTGCACCGATTGAATCAATACCGGGACCTAAATTAGCCGAAGTTGCTGGTACCCGAATAATTGTTTTTCCCATAATTCACTGACCTCCTAAGTTTAACGTGGCCGCTGCACAGCCACCACTGTCTTCTGCCAGACCAAATGGCCGTGACACCGACCACACACCATCTTCGTCACATCAATGCGCCGCGCCCGGTAGTATTTCTGCCCACAATTTTGACACACATACAGTTGCCATCGACGCGGCCTGGGTTGCGGACGTGGCGGAGCCGGCGCAAACCGTAACCCCCCGACCTGTTGGAGTAAATCGCGAAACGCCCGCGTCCGGTGCTGCCCGGATTGTCCCGCCAGATGAAGATGGTAATGACACAGTTCATGTTTAATGATGCCTTCTAACGTGGCCTCGTCGTGTTCCGTTAGCATCTTGGGATTAATCTCAATGCTGTGATCCTTGAGCTGATAACGACCGCCCGTCGTCCGTAGTCGCGCGTTGAACCACGCCCGATGCCGGAAAGGTTTACCAAAACTCGCTAACGAAATCTGCTCCACCAACCGCTGTAGCTCCTGATCAGTCATGACCATCAGTCCGCATCGTGAGTTGAATCCGCTGGCGATTTTCATCGACACTGAGAACCCACACGGTCACCACGTCACCGATGGTCACCTCCGCGCTGGGATCACTGACGTAGTGATCCGCCAACTGGGAAATGTGTACCAAGCCATCCTGCTTAACACCAATATCCACAAAGGCACCAAAGTCGACGACGTTCCGCACGGTTCCCTGCAATTCCATGCCGGGTTTTAGATCCGCCATGGTCAGGACGTCCTGACGCAGCAGTGGGGCCGGCATGGTGTCTCGCAAGTCCCGTCCCGGTTTGCTCAAACCGGAAACGATATCCGCTAAGGTCTCGTGACCAATCGCCAGTTTGTCGGCCCATTTGTCTTGATTCAACGTGGCTAATTCTTGCTGCAACTTGGGCGTGCCAATCGCTGCTTGATCGGCTGCGAGGCCTTTCAGAAGCTGGCGAGTAGCCCCATAACTCTCCGGGTGAATGTCCGTGTTATCGAGGGCGTCCTGGCCCCCAATAATCCGTAAGAACCCGACCGCTTGCTGATACGCCTTGGGGCCCAATCGTGGCACCTGTTGGAGCTCCTTGCGACTGGCAAACGCCCCATTGGTATTCCGATAGGTCACAATATTCTGTGCCGTGGTTGCGGTCAACCCTGAGATGTGGGTCAACAGCTCGGGACTCGCCGTGTTGACGTTGACCCCGACTTGGTTAACCGCCCTTTCTACCACCCGATCCAGCTGTTCATCCAGCGCCTTTTCGGGAACGTCGTGTTGATACTGGCCGACACCCACGGCCTTGGGATCGATCTTAACCAGTTCGGCCAAGGGGTCCTGTAACCGCCGACCGATACTGATCGCCGAACGTTCCTCCACGTGTAGATCCGCAAATTCGGCCCGCGCGTTTGCACTCGCCGAGTACACGGATGCACCGGCCTCGTTGACCAACACGTAGTAGACGGGGTGATCCAACGTTTTCAGAATGTCACTGACAAACTCCTCGGATTCCCGGCTCGCCGTCCCATTTCCAATCGCAATCATTTCAACGTGATACTGGTCTAAAAGCTTCTTGAATTCTGGGCCCGCTGCGGCGCGTTGTTTGCCACTTGCCGGCTTGTGCGGGTAGATGACCTGTTTCGTCAAGAAACGCCCGTTAGCGTCCATAATGGCCAATTTACACCCCGTTCTATACGCGGGGTCAAAGCCCATGACGACTTTCCCCTTCAGCGGCGCCTGCATCAACAGGTGATACAGGTTATTGCCGAAGACCTGAATGGCGTGTTCATCCGCCTTATCCGTCAATTGACGCCGCAACTCCCGCTCAATGGCGGGGCCTAAGAACCGCTTGTAGGCATCGGCAAAGGCATCCTTAATCTTCGCTACCGCCGGCCCTTGATGTTGGCCCACCAATCGAAAATGCCCGTACTGCAGGATCGAGGCCGGATCAATGGCGATGCCGACGGACAGGATTTTCTCACGTTCACCCCGGTTAATCGCCAACACCCGGTACGGCGGCAGTTGGTTGAGCCGTTGATTAAATTCATAATAGGTCGCGTAGACCTGTTGTTCATCCTTATCCTTGGCGCCCCGCTTCAGCTTGCTCGTCAACTCACCGTGCTGCCAGGTGTAGTGGCGAATCCACTCCCGAAAGGCGGCCTGCTCGCTAAAGGTTTCCGCTAAGATTTCATGGACCCCTGCCCAAACAGCCGCCACATCAGGTAAATCCTGGTCCGGCTTCACATACTGCCGTGCTCGGGCATCCAAACCATCCTTGGGAAACGTTAACAGCCACTGTGCCAAGGGTTTTAGACCATGCTGAGCCGCAATAGTCGCCTTAGTTTGGCGCTTCTTTTTATACGGTAAGTAAAGGTCCTCGACCTGTTGCAAGGTGCTGGCCCGTTCCAAGTTCTGCTTGAGTTGGGGCGTTAGGGCCTGCTGTTCAGCAATGGCCTTCAAGACGTCCTGCCGGCGCTTATTGAGCTTCGCTAGCCGGGTCGCTTCATCTTCAATCTCGCGAATAGCGACTTCGTCCAGTGATCCCGTGCGTTCCTTTCGGTAACGGGAAATAAACGGCACCGTATTGCCCTCATCCATCAACGATAAGACCGCCTGAATCTGTTGGACGCGATACTGGCTCAGTTGTTGATGAACCGGTTGTGCCAAGGCGCTAAGCTGTTCTTCATTCTCTCTTGCCATGCAAACCCTCCGTTGTCATTATCACTACCTGCATTATACCATGGTTGCCACGCCGGCCACCCCACTGCGTTTACAAATATTCCCCTCTGCCTCGTGACAGAATCAGATTTTCTACATAGCGGCAACCTTTGTGCGAACTGGTCCGCCTACCGTTCCGCCTGCGGCTGTCAGAAATTCCGGCTGCTGTGGGGACCGCCTGCGGCCTGAGAAGCGGTCCTCCGGCTCGGTTTGAAGCCCGGCAAAGTTCACCGGTCTCCAAACACGTCCCACGCTGTAAGCCGAAATGCATCGGCTAACACCGTCGTCACGGCTGCCTCCATCTCTGACCTCCTCCGGCTAAGTTTGATGCTCGCCACAGAATTGATTGTGACCATTGTCATGGCGTGGCTGAGCCGCCGTGATTGGCTGCAACTCACGTAGCCGAGAGTGAAGCCAAATATGGGCTCAGCCGTGGGATGCGCTGAGCGGCGCGAGCCGGTGAGCACATGGCGCATTTGAAACGTGGGTTGGCGGTTCAAATGCGAGGCAGAAGACCGCACTGTGGCTTCTGCCGTCCGGCCCACCGCGTTCCAGTCCATATTTGGCGAACGGTAGGCGGCCAGCCCTCCACCAAGTTGCCAAAATCATAGGTGGGGGTAAGCAAAAAGGATGCCGCTCAAAAGAGCGTGACATCCTTTAACCTTACATGGGACTGGTCATAATCCGTTGCGTTGCGGCGGTAACCTTTTCCATGGCATTTTCTTGAGTCTTTTCAGATTGGTTGAACGCGTCAACGTCAACCGCTTGGTGCTCAACGTCAATGCTGTCCGTCATGGCTTGGCAGGCTTCCGTGTAGATCCGAAATGCCGAAACCAACGACTTGTGCTTGCCTAGAATTCGGACCGGTGCACTGGCTTGTTCCAATTGGTTCAGCTTATCCGTATAGCCATCCGTGCCCCGTTGGAAATTGTCCACAATGGCTTGTAAGTCTGCTTGGGATAATTCCCCAACCGTATCGTTGTCGATTGCGGTTCGCATTTTTTCAAAGTCGCTGTTCATTTCGCCAGCTTCATCTTCCGTGCCTTGTAGCACTTTGCTTAAAACATTAACGTAACCACTCATATTGCTTTTACGCATCGTCATTCACCTAGTCTTTCCAAAATGTATCGTAAATATTTACCGGTAAATGCCGCTTGTGCGCGGTCTTACGGTACCAGTTTTCAATCTTTTCTGCGGCCTGGTCACTGACTTCGCGACCCTCGAGGTAGTCATCAATATCTTCATAACGGACCCCTAACGCCGCCTCATCAGGCAACGCTGGGCGATCATCTTCCAGATCGGCCGTGGGAACCTTCTTGTACAGATGCTCAGGTGCCCCCAGGTAGGCCAGCATGGCGGCCCCCTGACGCTTGTCTAACCGCCATAGTGGGCAAATATCGGCGGCACCATCCCCGAATTTCGTGTAGAATCCAGTGACGGCCTCCGCGGCGTGGTCAGTTCCCACAACAGCCCCGGACCGTGCGCCAGCAATCGCATACTGGGCGATCATCCGTTGCCGGGCCTTGATATTGCCCTTATTGAAATCACTGACCGTGTCGTCATTAGCACTAACGGCGGCTTCCATCGCATCAGCGGCAGCCTTGATGTTCACCTGTTGGGTTTCATCGGCACCCATAACGTCAATCGCCATCATGGCGTCATCCTCGTCGGCCTGTTCGCCATAGGGCAACCGGACCGCGATAAACCGGTAGGCACTGTCATTGGTCTCCTGACGCAACTCCGTGACCGCCTGTTCGCACAGAATTCCGGCTAAAGTGGAGTCCTGTCCCCCAGAGATGCCCAGAACCAACGTCTTCAAAAAATCATAGTGTTTCAGATAAGCCTTTAAAAAGTCGACACTCCGGCGAATTTCTTTGGCCGGATCGATTGTAGGTTGGACCTTCAAGGCCGCGATAATTTCTTTTTGCATTGCGCGCATGTTGCTTGCCCCCTAATAGATTTAAGTCGCGGTCGCACCGTTTGACTGTACATCGCCCGCCATTTTGAATGGAAGTGCCGATGCCAGCCCGTGCCACGCGTGACGTGCTCGTCGTTATTCGGGCATTTTTTGAACGTAAGTATGAATCTTCTTGATAATGGCCATCTTGTGATCCCAGCAATCTTGGGAAAGGTCAACCGGATACTTCTGCGGATTCAAGTCCCGCTTGTATTCCGGCCAGAGATTAGCCAAGGCCCCGCGACACCGATCCCGAATGGCCGAGAGTGTTGGCAACTTGTAGACCAACTCGCCAGATTCGAAGATCGATTGTAAGATTGGCCGGGCGTTAAAATCATTGACCGTCTTGTTAATGTACGTGAAGCTCGGGTGGAACATGAAAATTGTCTCTTCACGGCGAGGGTCCTCATCGGCCAGGGTGACATAATCCCCCTCGGTCTTACCGTCGGCGCGCTTGGTAATCCGCCAAACCTGCTTCTTACCGGGCGTCGTCACCTTTTCGGCGTTGTTGGACAACTTAATCGTGCCCTTCATCTTGCCGGCGTTATCGGCAATGGCGACCATCTTGTAGACGGCCCCCAGTGCTGGCTGATCAAAGGCCGTGATTAGTTTAGTCCCAATTCCCCAGACGTCAATCTTAGCGTCCTGCATCTTCAGACTCTGGATGGTTTTTTCATCGAGGTCGTTGGAGGCGTAAATCTTAGCGTTCGGGAAGCCCGCCTCGTCCAACTTTTGCCGCACCCGTTTGGACAGGTACGCCATATCACCGGAATCAATGCGGACCCCTTGGAAGTTGATCTGATCCCCCAGCTCCTTAGCCACCTTGATGGCATTCGGCACACCGCTACGTAGTGTGTCGTAAGTATCTACTAAGAAAACACAGTCGTGGTGCGTTTGGGCATAGGCCTTAAAGGCATCGTAGTCGTTGCCATACGTCTGAACCAACGCGTGGGCGTGGGTCCCACTGATAGGAATCCCAAAAATCTTACCAGCCCGCACGTTAGAGGTGGCATCAAAGCCCCCGATATAAGCGGCCCGGGTCCCCCAGATAGCAGCGTCAAACTCCTGCGCCCGGCGCGTCCCAAATTCCATGAGCGCGTCATCCCCGGCCACGGAACGAATCCGAGCGGCCTTGGTCGCAATTAAAGTTTGATAATTCACAATATTAAGAATGGCGGTTTCCACTAATTGGCAGTCTGCCAGCGGACCCTCCACCTGTAAGATCGGTTCATGGGCGTAGACCAGTTCCCCTTCAACGGCGGAACGGATCGAGCCTCTGAATTTAAAATTGGCGAGGTAATCTAAGAAATCCTCTGGATATTCTTCAGCTTCTCGTAAGTATTCAATGTCCGCTTGGGAAAAGTGCAGATTTTGGATATAATTAACGATGTGCTCCAAACCAGCAAACACGGCATAACCGTTATGGAACGGCATGTCACGGAAAAACACTTCAAAAACAGCGTGTCTGTCGGCAATCCCTTGTTGATAATACGTCTGAATCATATTAATCTGGTAGGCATCCGTGTGCAGGGTTAAACTGTCGTCAGGATACAAATTCGTCATAATGAGCTACTCCCTTAGCTAGTTTTCAAGCTGGACTGTTACATATTTTAATCTAATAGACTTATTTTAGCATGAAACGCCCAGAGCGTCATACTATTTGGTACGGTCATTCCGGCTTTATTCGTTGGCATGACCATCTCGAAAGGAGACCCCATGCAACCTTCATTTTCAACCGTGACGGTCCTCGATATTCCCTTCATCAAGACGACCGCCGCTAAATTCCAAGAAACCTTGCAGCAACGCATTCTCACGCAACAAAATACCTTCGTGGTGACCGCCAATCCCGAAATCGTGATGTACGCGCACCACCATCCCGACTACCAACAACTCCTGCAAGCCGCCGACTTTGTCACGCCGGATGGCATTGGGATCTTAGACGGTGCCAAGATTCTCAAGCAGCCCCTGCCCGAACGCATCACGGGCTTCGATACGCTGATTGACCTTCTACAATGGGCCAGCGACCACCACCGCTCGGCCTACTTCGTGGGTGCCAAGCCGGAGGTCATTGCGGCGTTGAAGCACAAACTGCCCCAGGACTATCCCGGCCTCGTGATTGCCGGCCTGCACGACGGTTACTTTAAGGACGACAGCGCCATCGTAGCCGATATCCAGCGGACACAACCCGATATGGTCTTTGCCGCGCTGGGATTCCCCAAACAGGAAAACTTCATCGCCGAGCATCGCCAGACCACCAAGGGTCTGTGGATGGGCGTCGGTGGAAGCTTCGACGTTCTCGCCGGCGCGGTCGTTCGGGCCCCCCAGTGGTGGCAAAAGCACCATCTCGAGTGGCTCTACCGAACCTTGAAGGAACCCAAGCGACTCAAACGCATCGCGGTGATTCCCCACTACCTGCACCTGGTTCGCCAACAGGCTAAGCAGCAACGCTAGCTAGTCCTGATGCCACACCATCTCCACAACTGAAAGTTGCCCCTGAGGCACCGTCCGCGTCTGGACGGTGCCTTTTTGCTGGAATCCCAATTGCCGATAGAAGGTCTGAGCCGCCTGATTCGTAGCCAGCACCTCCAAGTAGATTGGCGCGTGCAACGGGGCTAGCTTAGCCAGGGCCGTCGCCATGAGCTGACGACCGACGCCTTGGTGCTGCGCGCTAGGACGCACGTAAATCGAGTAGATCTCACCCCACCCGGCGTGGTCCGGGGCACGCGCCGGCCCTGCCGCACATGTCCCGACCAAGTGATTGGTGTCACTAAAGGCCAGCCACATCAACTGCCAACGCCGTTCGGGGTGCCAAGTGGCGGGCGACAACTGCGACAGGAACGTCGCGGGTAAAAGCCCCGCATAGGTAACCTGCCACACGTCGTCATAGAGCTGGGCCACCGCCTGAAAATCATCATCACGCCGTGCGGGACGAATTTTCATTCCCAGAACCTCCCTTCTAGACTTTGCAAAAAGGAGCCGAACCACCGTTCAGCTCCCCAATGTTTATTTTTCAAGATAAAATTCAAACCGTTCGCCGACATACTGCGTCCGCACGTATTCAAACGGCGTCCCATCCTGTAGATAGGTGACCTGCCGTAACCGTAAGATGGCATCCCCCCGCTTAATATTTAAGAACTCGGAGATGCGTTCGGAAGCCGACATGGCCGAAACCGTCTGTTGGGCTTTTCCCGGGTTAAGGTTCTTCTTATCTTCCAATGCCCGGTACAACGAACTGGTCACTTCCTGCTTGCTGAGACCATCCACCAGGTGTTCTGGCACCGTGGCCACCTCAAAACAGATGGGCACATCATCCCCAAACCGAATCCGTTCCATTCGTAAGACCTGTTCATCCTCACGTAATTTCAGCTTTTCAGCCTCACTGAGGGATGGACTCATCACGTGGTACGAAATCGTCTTGCTGGCGGGTTGCTTGCCCTGTGCCAACATGAGGTCCGTAAAACTCGTGACCCCGGACATCTTTTCTTGAACTTTTTGATTGGCGACATAGGTTCCTGACCCGACCTGTCGTTCCAGAATCCCCTCATCAACCAGGGTCTGAATCGCCTGACGGAGCGTCATCCGACTCACATCAAAATCTCGAGACAGCTCCCGTTCGGAGGGAATCCGATCGCCAACCGCCCATTTACCAGCCTCAATAGCCCGCTTAATGTCATTATGAATTTGAATATAAATCGGTGAACTCACAGCACCTACGTCCCTTCTGAAAATACAACTAAATTTTTACTTGGAATCCTGACTGAACTTCCGACCCAAACTGTAGGTCGTTTCCAGCTGTAAGTCACGCGTAAACAGGTTCAGGTCAGCATCACGCCCCGGAACCAACTTGCCCTTTTGGGTCAGCTTAAATTCCTCGGCTTGGTTAACCGAACTCATCTGCACCGCGTCATTCATATCACAACCGGTAAAGTCCATGATGTTTCTGAAGGCCTCGTCAAAACGCAGAACGGAACCGGCTAAATTGCCACTTTCCAACCGCGCTTGCCGATCCTTCACAATCACTTTTTGCCCACCAAGTTCACTGACACCCTCGGGCATCCCCTTGGCACGCATGGAGTCGGTCACTAATTCTAGGCGATGTGGCCCTTTTTGTTCGTAAGCCAACTTGATCATGTCCGGCACAATGTGGAACCCATCACAGATCAATTCACAGTACAGGTTATCTTCCAGCATGGCGTGCCCGGTAACACCCGGTTCACGGTGCCGCAAACCGCGTTGCGCATTGTATAAATGCGTGACGTGGGTGGCCCGGCTCTCCAGTAATTGTTCCCGCGTGGCATTGGAGTGGCCCACGGATGGGACGATCTTATTCGCCAAACAGTAGGCTTCAAATGCCTTAGAGCCCGGATCTTCGGGTGCGTACGTGATCAGTTTGACCCGACCACCGGACAACTTGTTCCACCGGTCTAGCAGTGAAACATCGGGGTCCTTAATGTACTTCTCCGGCTGAGCACCCTTAAAGATGGCCGCAATAAAGGGTCCTTCTAAGTGTACACCTTGAATCACCGGATTGCGCTTAGCAGCTTCCGCAATTCCCTGCATGGCGTGATCGATGGCGTCATTTGACTGCGTCATCGTGGTGGGAAAAATTGACGTAATTCCTTCGTGGACCATCAAATTGACCATTTTATCAATCTGATCAGGGTCCCCATCCATACTATCATATCCATAACCACCATGGCTATGAACATCGATAAAACCGGGCACAATTGTCCGGCCAGTGACCACGTGAATCTCATCGGCGGGCAGTGGCCGGAAATCAGCAACTGGACCGACTGCTTCAATCTGTTGGTCAAAACGGATGTAACCATCGGGGATTACGTCATCCCCGGTATAAATCTTAGCGTGCTTTAAGACAATACTCATGAGTCTCCTCCTCATCACCTGACAACAACTATTTCATACATTTTCATTGTAATCGGTATAGACCAAAAAATCAACTGGCACGCGTTATTTTATTGTCGTGTATTCCGATTAGGTTCATACAGTAATGTACTGGCCGCCTTCCGTTCGCCAAATATGGACTGGAACGCTGTGGGCCGGACGGCAGAAGCCACAGTGCGGTCTTCTGCCTCGCATTTGAACCGCCAGCCCACGTTTCAAATGCGCCATGTGCTCACCGGCTCACGCCGCTCAGCACATCCCACGGCTGAGCCCATATTTGGCTTCACTCTCGGCTACGAGGGTGCATCAACTATCGCATACGCTTAAAGCGAGTTCACCCTCATTGCCACTTAGTCCAAACAAATGAGTCGTCATGTGACTATCTGTAGCCGCAGGAGGCCAGGGATGGAGCCAGCCGTGAGTGTGAAGTTAGCTGGCGTCCTTGGCCAGGTTACTTCACTGGACGCGCTTGAAGACACGTGATTTTCGTGGCTTCAAGGCGAGGAGAAAGACCGCTTTGAGGCTTTCTCCGGTCCCCACAGCAGGTGGAATCCCTGGCAGCCGGAGGCGAACGGAAGGCGGCCAGTATGGCAGGTTATCGGCGCCTAGTCCGACTCGCCGGCGTCGCGTTTGATGGTGGCATCGATGCCCTTGACTACCGCCGTCATGAGGCCGGCTTCTTCCATCGCCAATAATCCCGCAACGGTGCTACCACCCGGTGACGAAACCTGGTCAATCAGTTCAAACGGAATCTTGTGACTCTGCAGGACCATCTTGGCCGAACCCAGCGTGGCCTGCGCGGCGATTGCCGTCGCCTGTTGCTTGGTCAAACCGTGTTTGACCCCCGCACGACTCAGGCTGTCGATGAAGAAATCGATGTAGGCTGGTGAACTACCAGCCAAGGCACTGAATACACCAAATTGGTCTTCTGCCAGCGTTGTCGTCGACCCAATCGTGTCGAACACCCGTAACGCCGCCGTCAGCCGGTCACCCGTCAACGCTGCATTGGCTGCAACTGCCGTCATGCCGGCCCCGACTTCAACATTCACGTTGGGGAGCGTCCGTAACGTGGGAATCTCTTCGCTCACAATACCGGCCATGTCGGCCAGTGAGAGCCCTGCAACGATGGACAACAGCGTCTTATCCGGAGTCAGTTGGTCCTTGATCTCCGCTAAGACGGCTGGCGCAACGTTGGGCGTTACCGCTAGGACAACCAGCTCACTATCCCGAGCGACCGCTTGATTGCTATTCGCTGCAACCAAATCGTGTGCTTGCGCGTAAGGGAGATAACTTTCCTCACGGTGACTGTGTACCGTAATTTCAGCTGGTGCAAACGTCTTGGCGTTTAACAACCCGCCAATAATGGCTTGTGCCATGCCGCCAACACCAATAAATCCAATCTTCATTTAAACTTCCTCCTCATGTGGTAGATGATCCTGGAACCACTGATTAATCCGTTTTAACCGTTCAATTCTTAAATTAGGCAATCCCGAGCGCGATAACTCATGGGTTGATTCTGGGAACAAGACCAGTTGCGTGTCCACACCCGCTTCTTTTAGCCCAACGTAAAACTCCTCACCCTGGGTCGTCGGGCAGCGCAAATCGTCCTCGCCATGCATCACCAGAATCGGTGTTGTGGCGTTTGCGACATATGCCAGTGGCGAGAACCGCCACAGGGCCGCTACATCCCGCATATCCTGCTGAAGCTCCCACGGGGTAAAGAAGTAGCCAATATCACTGGTGCCATAAAAACTAATCCAATTGGCAATCGATCGCTGGGTCACGGCCGCCGCAAATCGGTCGGTATGGGTTTCAATCCAGTTGGTCATAAACCCACCGTAAGACCCACCCGTGACGCAGAGTTGCTTCGGGTCAATCGTCGGATCTAATTTCACAGCCGCATCGGTTCCTAACATCAGGTCCTCAAAGTCACCCTCGCCATAGTGCGCAATCACAGCGGCCTCAAAGTCTTGACCGTAGCTATTGCCGCCTCGCGGATTAATCGTAATCACCCCGTAGCCGGCACCCGCCAGATACTGCAACTCGTGATAGAAACCGTAACCGAAATCCACCTGCGGGCCCCCGTGAACGTAGAGTACCGCGGGATGCTGCGATTTAGCGACCACGGGTGGAAAGTACCAACCCTCGATGGGCCAGCCCTGAGCACCCTTAAAGGTAAACCGTTGCCCGACCACCAAAGCGTGCTTCGCCTCATAGGTGGCATTGGGATTGACTAGGTCGACTTCCAACCCCGTGGTGACATCTAGGGACTTGAGCCGACTCACACTGGTCATCGTTGATTCGGTAAATACGATGGTCTGCGCGTCAACAACCGAGAAGTCCGTGATAGCCCGGTTACCCGCCAAGAGTGGCGTCACTTGCCCCGTCGTCAAGGATTGACTCACGAGGTTCAACCGGCCGTGTTCATTTTCCACGGTCAGTAAGGTGGTCTCATCCAACCACGCTAGCCAGTGACCCGATTGGCCCTGTTGACTGTCGACCGCCAGCATGTCCCCCACCTCCACGTCGCGAGGTGCGGTCACGTCCGTTAGCCGGGTGGTGTCCCGATCGACCACCCAGGCGTGGGACTGAGACACGTTCATGATGTGATTGTCCTGCCCCCACAGCGCCACGTAGCGCCCATCGGGACTCAACACGCCCTTGCCAAAGTCGCCCTGTGCCACGTCCTGATTTAACAGAACATCGTCGCCCCCGTCGAAGCCGTGCCAAAAGACACCGGTGCTGAAGTCGTGTTCATCCGCCGGCAAGCGATCGCGCGTATACACGAGGCCTTGGGCGTTAGCCGCCGTGACTGTGAAGTCGGTTGTCTGTTCCAGAACCACGGACTGATCGCGGGTGGCACACTCGTAGCGAAGACACTGATAGGTCAACTGTTCTGGTAAGATGCCCGCCCCATTGGCCTTGTACAGTAGTCGCGTCACAACCTTGACTTGGGGAAACTTTTCGGGTTGATCGGCACCAACCGTCGTTTGGAAATAAAGGACATCCCCCCGCGTGGACCACACGGGGTTACTGACATCGCGGTCGCCGTGGGTGATCTGTTCGGGGGCACCGCCGCTCAGAGCAACCAGGAACAGCTGACTGTGCGTCTTAACACGTCCACTGAACGCCAGGTACCGCCGATCGGGACTCATTGCCAATTGGCTCACCACAACCCCATCAGGACTCCACTGACGTTTATCACGGCCATCCGCCAGATTGACACTATAAATAGTGGCTAAGCTAGCATTTTGTTGCCGGTCTAGCTGACTTTCCAAGTAGTACACCCGCTGGCCATCACTCACCGGTTGTGCCAGTGGTCGCAAGGCAAACAGGTCTTCCGGTTGCACAATTGCTGGCATCACAAGACCCCACTTTCTCCATCAAAATTCCAAATGGTCTGGTGCAATTATTAATTTGACTTTAGCGAAGTTCACCGGAATTGTCAATTAAGGGGCCATTTCCCTAAAACGACCGCACCTATCCTAAACGGACTGGCACATCATGATGCCAAGTCCCTCCTCAAAAAAAGTGAGACCACTTTCGGCTTTTTTTCGTTAGTACTAAGTAAGGGGGAAAATTACGGTTCATCCGGATGACACAAAAACAAGGGCTCCCCTTTTTATCGGGTCGTCCTTGTCCGTTTAACTGTCTAGTCATTACGCAGTCCGTTGACTTTAGTCCCTATCTCGCCGTTGCCGGTTAGCCAATCCTAACCAGCTTAAGCCTGCCAGTAAGGCTGCGCCTACGCCTTGCCAAATGGTCGGTGACTGCTCACGCGTTTGTGGTAGGGTCATCATACCCTGTTTCCGTGAGCTTGGTGCCTCGACCAGTCGTTTGGTCGCAGGATGTCCCGCCACTGCATCAGTGGAACCACTGGCCAACTTAGCGCTCATGGTGGGGGTCGAACGTCCTGTTTGTCGTGGTACCGCCCTCATTTCATCACGCTGCTTCACTACAGTCCGTTCAGGCGTCGTCACATGTTGATACTGCCATTGTGGCCAGGTAACTCTGATCACATCCGGTACCGTTTGAACAACGTGGTGGGGGTCGACCACCGTCGTGCCTTTCGTAGGCTGGTTGCCAATATCAGCCGGTACCGTTGGGTTATCCCCCGTCTGCCCCGTCGCCGGCGTACTTGGATCGCTGGGCGTCACGGGAGTACTTGGTGTCGCAGGGTCACTTGGCGTTGCAGGATCACTGGGTGTCGTAGGATCACTTGGTGTCACTGGATCGCTGGGTGTACTAGGATCACCTGGTGTACTAGGGTCGCTTGGCGTCGCAGGATCGCTGGGTGTTCCGGGATCACCTGGTGTACTAGGGTCGCTTGGCGTCACAGGATCGCTGGGTGTTCCGGGATCACTGTGGCCACCCGAAGGATCATTGGGGGTCACGGGTTCAGTTGGCGTTTTACCAGGATCCACTGGCCATTTCATAAAGTCCTGATGGTACCCAATATTATTCAAAGTCGTGATGGTCCCATCAGCATTGACGTTCGCCATAATGGTAACGGTGGAATCATTGGGCAAATCTCCCCAGCCATAACGATAAGCGCTGGGCGACGTCACGGGGAGCTGAATCACCTGTCCCACTTGACCCGCTGCTGGCACCGAAACGTTGAACAGAAAGGTATTGGTCGTGGTCTCAATCGCCGGAACGGTAATCGTCGTCTTCACCCACCGCGTTAGGTTCAGCGTCATCAGGCGCACGCCGTAGGTTCCCGTATCCGTGCTGATTGACGTCAGACTTAGTGTGGTCTGTCCCCCAATAAAGCCCGTTGGTAAGGTCAGCGTATCGCCATCGGCAGTCGCACGATAGGTTAGGTTCTCCTGGGTGTTCGTAAACACGAAGGTCAGGCCCGCCAAGTCGAGGTTCGTCAGCCCTAACTGCTTCTTGATGGCAGCTTTAATATTGTAGATCGTGGTCGTCACAATGCCATTAACATTCGATACGGTCGCGTTAACCGTCACATTGTCCAAAGTTGATTGGTTGGCAAAGGCATAATCCCCAATCGTCTTAATGGCTTTCGTTGCGTTAATCTTCTGCAAATCATTAGAGGAGAACGAATAATTCTCCAGGCTATTCACAGCATCCCCCAATTGTAGACGGGTGAGTTGGTTGTGATCAAAGGCATATTGACCAACATCGTGTAACGTGTCGGCGAGGGTTAAGGTTCCCGTTAACTCATTGTTCTGAAAGGCCCCATCGTTGATCGTTTGCAGCTGACGACCACCCGTCAATGACGACAGAAAGTTATTGGCAAAGGCGTAACGGCCAATATCCGTCAGCACATCCGACAGTACCAGTGGCCCCGTGAGATCGTTGCTGGTAAAGGCACCATCACCAATCGTGGTCAATGCCGTACCACCCGTCAGTCCCGTCAAATGGTCCCCGGAAAAGGCATAACTGCCAATCGTGGTCAACTGATCAGAAAGGTTAAGCTTGCCCGTCAGATTATTGTGATAAAAGGCGTACTGACCAATCGTGCTCAGATTGTTGCCCCCCGTCAGCTGACGGAGGTGATTGCCGCTAAAGGCCGACTCCCCGATCGTCGTTAACCGATCGGACAGGTTAAAGGCGCCACTTAACTGATTATTTAAGAAGGCTTCCTGCTCAATGGTCTTCAGCTGATTGCCACCCGTGAGTCCGGTTAAGTCATCCCCGGAAAAAGCCTGCGTCCCAATATATTTAATATTGTCTGGCAGATTGAGGGTGCCGGTCAAGGTCGGGTTATCCGCAAAGGTTCGCGTCCCCACCCCAGTGATCTGCGTATTGAGCTGAACGCCGGTTAGCTGGTTATCATAAAAGGCCTCATCCCCCAAATTTTGCAGGAAATTTGGTAAACTAAGTGAACTTTTTATCCAATTATGGGCAAAGGCGGCCGTTCCAATCGACGTCAGGTTGGGACTCAGTGTTAATCCCGTTAAATGGTTATGGGTAAAGGCCGAATCTCCCACACTCGTGATCGTCGTTGGGAGCGTTAAGGTGCCGGTCAATAAATTATTCTCGAAAGTTCCCGTGTTAATATCCGTTAACCCAGGGTTCAACGTCACGCCAGTCAGCTGATTGTTAGCAAAGGCATGGTCTCCCAATGCCGTTAGCGTATCGGGTAAGACTAAGTTTCCGGCAATGTGATTGTCTGCAAAAGCAGCCGTTCCAATCGATCCCACCTGTTTGCCCAGGGTCAAACTGCTGATTTGGTTGTCTTCAAAGGCGTTGGCCGCAATCGCCGTCACCTTATCGGAAATAGTGACGTGCGTCAGGGCATTGTGACTGAAAGCCCCGGTATTAATCGTGGTGAGATTGTTCAGGTCAACGCTGGTTAACGCGTTGTTGGCAAAGGCCCCGTCACCGACAGACCAGATACCATTCGTGAATTTAATCGTCTTAAGCTTATTATTCGCAAAGGCATTGGCTTCGATCCACTGAAGGTTATTCCCCAAAGTCACCGTGGTCAAACCATCCCCATTGAAGGCATTTGCCGCAACGGCAACGACCATTTTCCCTTGGTAATCATCGGGAATCACAATATCAGTGGCGTAGCCGTCCTTATGGGACTGGGCAGCCGGATAACCGGTCACCAGGTAACCGTCGCCGCCAGCATTCAGCGTATAGCTAAAATCAGTCGGATCAGTCGCCACCGCAGCAGAAGCGGGCGTACTCGGGGGCGTCGGTACCGTCGTGGGCGTGGTTGATGTAACCGTGTCCATTTCAACCCGTGGCATTCTGAGTCGCTTGTTCTGTATGTAATCAGACTGGTGCTGATCTTCACTGGCAGGCGCCTCATGGCCAGTCTGCTCAGGGTGGGACGTTGCAGACGTTTCCTTGTTCACTGGCTCACCGGCACGATCTTGATGTTCACCCGCGGTTTCACCAACAGCCCCGGTCTTGTCGGTTTTCTCAGTCTTGTTATCGTTTTGCTCAGAATCGTTGCCGGTAGCGCCACCGGATGTAGTCGAGCCACCCTCAGACTGGCCCGACGTTGCTGAGGATGGTGTTGTCGTAGGGGCGACATATCCGGGAGTCGTCGATAGCGAGGATTCACCGCTACTTTCGCCCGTTTGTGTCGTCGTGTCGGGGGTGTCCGCCGCAGTGGTCGCAGCATTGGCCGTTTGATTGCCTAAAATCATGCCGGCACCTAAACTAACCATCGTTACCCCGGCGTACAGCCATTTGCTTCCCCGATCAAACTCATGTTTATGTTGCCAGTCACTTCTACGCATCATTTTCGCCACCCTTATCTCAACTCGTTGGGGCCGTAGAGTCCGGTACAGTCCCCCTTACAATTTATCCTAGCACTCTTTTTCCCAACAGTCAGTCGCAGTTAATGGCATATGGGCATCACGATTTCTATAGTGATGTATTGAGTGAACCGCCGCCACATCAGTTAGGTCTACCCGGGCCAATCGTTTTCGGACAGTTATCGCCCGACAAGCCCGTGTCTGTGAGAATTTGGGACACAAAAAAACCAGCCACACACAGTGACTGGTCTAAGTTGGGCTAGCTGGGTTCGAACCAGCGCATCACGGGATCAAAACCCGTTGCCTTACCACTTGGCTATAGCCCAATAATAAAATGGTGGGGAGTGGATTCGAACCACCGAACCCGAAGGAGCGGATTTACAGTCCGCCGCGTTTAGCCAGACTTCGCTACCCCACCAAAATGTGAATCGCCGTAACGAATCAACGTTTATTATCATACAGAATTCTGCATAAATCGTCAAGCCTTTTCCGTAAAATATTTCTATTTTAATTCGAGTAGCCGCAAACGCTGTCGCCACTCCGTGAAGTAATCCGTCTGTGACCACTCATTGATGCGCTTCGTATGATAGCCCACCGCTTGATCGTAATACATCGTGGTGCCAAACTGTTGGGGCGCGAAATGCCGATGGACGTGGCCAAACTGAACCACATCGACGTGATAGCGTTCCAACAAGTCCCCCATCCGCGGACTGCCCAACATCGCATTAGCCATATTCCAAAATCGATTGTCGTCCGTATAACGAATATAATTCCGGCGGGGAACAAAATGGGTCATAAACAAGACCCGCTTATTCGCCGCCTGGGCCTGTTCCAACTGATCGGTCACGGTCGCCAATACCTGATTCATGCGTTGTAAATCGGACTGGGGTTGTTCAATCGTCCCATCGACCCAAAAGGCCCGTTTCCAGGTTAAAAAGTCCCGACCAACCAAGTTATCTGCAAATTGATAGTCGTACCAGCCGTTATTACCGATTATCCGCCAGTTAGTGCCGGCAACGTCTAATTGTCCCCGATGGAGGTAAGTTGGCGCTAAGGGGCTCTCAAGGGCCGCATACGTCACATCGTGTAACATGTCATGATTGCCGGCGATGAAACGCACCTGAGCGGGGGCAATTAACCGTTGCAACCGTTCGACGTAAGCCAGCGACTGGTCAAAGTGATTGGTGATGTCACCAGCAATTAAATAGAGGCCCACACCCTGTTGCATGAGGTAACCCGCCTGTTGTGGAAGCAGTTGGTCCACGTCTTGATGATTGACGTCGAAATGAAGATCGCTGATTAAGGCTGCTTTTACCACGTGGTTGTCCCCCTTTTTTGTCTGTCAAATCTACGCGACACCGGCCACTATTAGCAGCGGTAGCCCTTATAAGCAAAACCGGCTGTTTTGATCGCAAATAAAAAGTGCCACTCCATTTAGAGTAGCACTTTTGCCAGCAAATATTGACTATTTAATACCGGCCATTAAATTCTTAATTGGTTTGACCAGAACGAACATGATTAACCCAGCGACGATCGCCACGATGGCAACCCCCATGAAGTAACCGACTTCGTTTTCTGGCGTGTATAACTTAACGATTTGTGAGTTCACAGCTTGCCCAGCCGCATCGGCTAAGAACCACATACTCATCATCTGAGACTGGAACGCCTTAGGTGCCAGCTTCGTCGTCACGGACAATCCGATTGGCGAAATCAGCAATTCGGCAATTTCAACCACGGCCCAGCTTCCGACCAACCAGAGTGGGCTGACCTTAGCGCCTGAACCGAACATGACCACGGGGATCACGATAATCAGGTAAGAAGCTCCGGCAAACAACATCCCAGTGGCAAACTTAGCTGGTGAACTGGGTTGGTTCTTGCCCAAACGGTTCCACAATGCAGCGAAGAATGGCGTGTAGATCAGGATGAACAGTGGGTTTAACATCTGGTACCAAGAAGGTAAGATGTGCATGCCCAAGAAGTGGTTGTTCGTCTGGTTAGCAGCGAACAGTGCCAACACAGAGGAACCCTGTTCTTCAATTGCCCAGAAAATAGCAGCGGCGATGAACAGACCTAAGTAAGCCCAAACGTGCTTCCGTTCAGTTGCCGTAACCTTCTTACTGGTTAAGAAGATCACGAAGTAAACGACTGGTGTGGCAATCGCGATAACTGATAATAACAGCACGAAGTTGTTTAAGTTTAATGAACCCAGGAGGAACATTAACAGGATAACCAGTGCAAAGGCGACCAAACCAACCGTTGAACGAACGGTCAGCTTCTTCATGTCACCAGGTTCCAGTGGATCGGTTGGGTAAAGACTGTCTTTACTCAAGTACTTCTTCCCACCGTACCAGTATTGAACTAAACCTAAGAACATCCCAATAGCGGCTAAGGAGAATCCTAAATGGAAGTTGTAGTTCAGACCTAACCACCCAACTAAGAGCGGTGCGACCAAAGAACCCAGGTTAATCCCGAAGACGAAGATGGTGAACCCAGAATCACGACGGGTATCCCCGGCATCATAGAGGCCCCCAACCATTTCGGAAACGTTTGGCTTCAACAGCCCAGTCCCTAAAACAATCAGCAGGATCGAGATGAACAACGCAATCCGACCAGCTGGCACGGATAAGGCGATATGCCCAAACATGATGAGAACCCCACCAATAAAGACAGTCCGCCGGCTCCCCCAGACACGGTCACTCAGGTAACCCCCGAGGACGGATGACAGGTAAACCATGGAACCATAGATGGACATCACTGAGGCAGCAGTTGCTTGATCGAACCCCAGACCACCCTGTGTAACTGAGTAGTACATGTAGTAGATAAGGATGGCACGCATCCCGTAGTAACTGAACCGTTCCCACATTTCTGTGAAGAACAGCGTTGATAACCCCCGCGGTTGACCGAAGAATGTTCGATCTTGGGTGGTCGAATCTGGTTTGTTATTCAAAACGATAATACCTCCATTGCTTGGTTAAAATGAATATTTTTTTATTTCACAATCCGAATCAATAAATGCGATTGTGGCAGGGTCTCATAGACCTCTAATAAAACATAGTTGTAATTATACTTCATGAAGTCCCGTTACGCAACGGTTTTCCTAATAAAAGCGTCTCCATTCCCGCCCCCACGGGCAAAAAACAATGATGAAATTATTAGCTGTCTCATGCAATCCTCTTATTTTTTATTCATTTCCAATAGCCTGCCAATATTATTACTTTAATGAATAAACTTACGCTGGCTATTCTTCCTTTAGTCTTTTTTTCCGCAGTGAGTCCTTAACCGGCGCATTAAAAAAGGCGTGATCAGCGACCACCCCTTTAGAAGTTCTTCTATAATATTAGTGCCAATCGGGACCCAGAGCCATAATCAGCTCGTAATTCCCTTGTACGGCCATTAAAGTATCCATTGCATGGTTAATGAGGATCGTTACGGGAAGGTCCTCAGCAGCCATTTTTGCCATCATTTGCGTTTGAACTTTATGGGCGGCCAAGAGTTGGTCATGACATGCCGTTAAGTCTAGTGATTGATGCTGTTCACGAGCGACGGCGATGGCACGATACAGGCTATTCTTAGCGGTTCCCGCGGTCACTAAGACCTGCATCGCTAATTGTTCAATTGTTGGCGTCATCCTAGTAAGCGACGGCGACAGCGGCTGGTGCAAAGTCTAATTGGTGACAAGCATACTTCACCAATGCCTGACTGTTCAACCAACCATAGATATCGTTAGGAATTGGGGCAGTCCGAACCTGATCACCGATCTTGGCACGCATCTTCGCTTGGTAGGCCACTTGTGGGGCCAGTAAAACCAAATCCTGTTCGGCTAACAATTCAGGGGTAACTTCCATTAAACTCGTTGCGGTGAAGTGTAGTGGCACCCGTTGTGTTTCCGCAGCGCGCTTGGCTTCTCCTAAGAATAAGTGACTTGAAACTCCCTGACCACATACTAACAATACGTTTTTCATGATGGCATCTCCTGTGCTTAATTGATACTTATAGAATAGCACTATGTTAGGTATACCACAATAGAATTTCAAAAAAATCATTTATTTTTTTGAACGTTGAAACGCCCGTGCGACGCCATCTCAATGATATATACCAATTCTTTAGGCCAGGCTATACCAATCGTATCTCTTTTAGTAACCGCTTTCATTGCTATCTTGTCAATTCTTTTCCCCAATTGGACTTGATCATTTGCATCCTCACAATCTTGCCCCACTATCCGGCGCCGAGCGAATGATGCGCCATTTCTGGCTCTCAGCCACCACCCGTGCCGTCTACACGGAAACCATTTCAGAGACACAAAAAAAGCTGCTAGTCCGAAGACTAACAACTTATCTGATGCCGGCTGAGGAATTCGAATCCCCGACCCTCGGTTTACGATACCGATGCTCTACCAGCTGAGCTAAGCCGGCATATCAACTGGTTAACCAGGTTAACCCGACTCCGGCAGGCGGGCTCGAACCGTCGACAACCTGATTAACAGTCAGGTGCTCTACC
>NZ_AZFS01000005.1 GCF_001434395.1 Levilactobacillus hammesii DSM 16381 | reverse complement strand
GCAATTTTAGCTTTAGCTTTAGAAAATTATTCAAGAAAGGAATTAGAACAAAAAAAATAAGCGAAAACTCGGCTTGGGCAAGACGATAGTTTCCGCTAAACATTGTTGTTCTATCAAGGCTATTTTACCATTATGGCAAAAGACAAATCAAGATACTTCACCTTTTTGTTATATCCCGAATCTATTCCAGAAGATTGGAAATCGAAATTAGAATTAATTGGTGTTCCAATTGCTATTAGTCCATTTCATGATATGGATGAAAAAACTGATAAATCAAAATGGACACCTGATGATGTCATACGAAATGGCAAGCACTATAAAAAGCCGCATTATCATGTTGTCTATGTGGCTAAAAATCCAGTTACTGCTGATAGTGTTCGGTACAAGATTAAACAGCTTCTAGGTGATCGGAGTATCGCTAAAGTGCAAATAGTCGTCAGAAGTATGGCAAGCATGTATTCATACCTTACACATGAGTCTAAAGACGCTATTGAAAAGAAAAAACATAAATACAGCAAGCATGATATTACTTTGCTAAACAATTTCGATATTGATCGCTATATTACGCTTGATGTTGAAGATAAAGATGACATGCTGAATGATGTTTGCGATTTGATTGATGACCATAATTTGGCAAATATGCGTGAATTGAGACGTTTTTTAAAAGCTCATGGTTCAGAATATGGCATGCCTAGTATCAAGGTCGTTAATTCGGTTTTACGTGCTCATACTGGATTGATAAGGCTATATTTTGATGCTGTTTATCAGGAACGTAAATATGGCAGAAACGATTTGGACCAAGAAACGGGTGAAATACTTGATGATGGGACTGAAAATGAAGGCTTACAGTAAAGGCTTTGCCAGTTTTGATTGTATTTAGGAGAGGAGAAAGTGGTGAAATTTAACTTTAATTTTAGGTTTTATAAGCAGAGCCAATTTTGGTTCGATTTTATTGTTGTTTTGTCTTTACTAGTGGGACACAAAATGATTTTTAGTAGTGACCCAGTTATAAAATACGCGTTGCTTATTTCAATGGCTGTTTTAATTGTGAGCTTGGTAAAACAAGTATTTTTTTATCGTGAAGAACAGTGAATAAAAAACAAACTTTTGAAAGTGATTAATGAAATGAAAATAGTTTTTGAAGGCGAATTTTATAATTCGTCTTTTTTTGTTGTCGGCTAGCCGACTTCTGGTACAGGAAATTTAGCACAAACACCATCAATTTTAATTGTGGTGTGTAAGTGCGCATTGCTTTAAAAATAGCAATGAAAAAAATCAAAAGAAAATGCTAAATGCGCACTTACACGTCATCAAAGGTGACGTTGCGCTAAAACCATTAAAACCTGTATCAGATTTCGCTTCGCTCAAACAAAACTGACTTGCGTCAGTTGAAACGTTCAAAGCAGTTAAAGTCCAGTCACTAGCATCCTTCGGACTTTAGCTGCTTTGAACGTTGGCTTTAAATGGCTCTAATTTGCTCTTTAAGCCATTTTAGCTGTTAAATGCATAATTAGCTGTCTGTCAACGGTAAATCGACGTAGAACGGCTTTTAGCCGTTCTAGGAGGCTTTAAGGAGTTGATAGACTCACTAGACCAAGACACTTTTGCGAATGCAAAGAAAAGCACACCTGCTTTTTTTGCCTGCCTCACGGCGAGTGCGGGGTGAGTTTGAGCGGGAGCACCCGCTCATTTATGGGGTCAAGCTGACACAGCTTGCAGGTTTGGGCAGCGCCCATGGTTTTATTCGTGTGGGATATAAATTTGAAAATCAGGGGGCAAGGGAGCGAATTTTGCGACCGTACTACGACCCCCCTTTTAAGTGCCGAGTGCCAATTTTGGTTAAAAATGGTCTTCAAGCCTTTAATATCAATGGTTACAGAGTTTTAAATCTCGGCGAGTTTTTGGCGAGTTTTTGGCGAGTTTTTAGCGAAATAGAGATTTATAGCATATATTATTGACAATAATGTTGCAAAAATGCATAATAATGGTGTACTTAAATTTGATTTGGTTTGGAGTAAAAATATGGCTACAAATAAAAAAAGAATTACGGTCAGTCTAACCGAAGATCAGTATTTTACTTTGGAAAATCTTGCGAAAGAAAAGGGTTTTTCTAAGTCTGCAATTTTAGCTTTAGCTTTAGAAAATTATTCAAGAAAGGAATTAGAACAAAAAAA
>NZ_AZFS01000045.1:15220-101580 GCF_001434395.1 Levilactobacillus hammesii DSM 16381 | reverse complement strand
TTGGTTTGTCGAAACAATGTTCAGTTTTCAAAGGTCTACCTAAGTGATTACCGAAGCAATCAACTTAATCATCATATCATGTCGTCAAAACCATGTCAACATCTTTTTTTAACTTCCTGAATATTTATTCAACATTTCGGAATGTCTAGAAAACGTTTGAATCACGCTTTGACAACATAAATCATTCTATCAGTTGCTGTTTAACTCGTCAAGCACAAATTTCAAATTTGTATGACTATTCAATAACTTGTTATTTATGCATCAGTCGTCTCAAACAGCAACAGGTAATATCTTATCAATCATCTCCCCATTGGTCAAGTATAAATCGCAAGAAAATAAAAAAAGAATCCAGAATGTCTTCTGAACCCTTTTAACACCTATTCAAAGCTTATGAATTTGCCCGATCAGTAAACCGTCTGACGGGGGCCTGCCGTTCACGAGCGGCAACCTTCGCCACAAAATCATCCAGTATCTGCATCATGACCTGTTCTTCTGTCGCATCCGTCAGTGCAACCTTAGTTCGTGCAGCGTGCGGAATACCCTTCAAGTAATACGCAACCTGATTACGGAAGTCCATGGGTCCCTCTTCTGGTCCCTTAGCCAAACAAAGTTGATGCAGATGTTCCTTGGCCAAGGTTACCTTTTCCAGGACGGTCGGCTCAGGCAGAAGTTCCCCCGTTTCCAGGTACCGATTGATCCGTTGCAGTAACCACGGATTACCCATCACCGCACGCCCAATCATTACCGCATCGGCACCCACGTCATCGAGCATGCGCTTAGCGTCTTCCGGCGTGCGTACATCACCATTCCCCATAAAGGGAACCGTCAGTGCCTGGGCCACCTGTCGCAAGATATCCCAGTCTGCCTGTCCTTGATACATTTGCTTACGCGTCCGGCCGTGCATCGCAATAGCGGATGCCCCGGCACTCTCGGCAGCCAATGCATTTTCAACCGCATAGACGTGATGGCTGTCCCAGCCCGTTCGCATCTTGACGGTCACGGGCTTATCAACTGCCGCAACAACAGCAGCCACCATGCTGTGGACCTTCTCTGGATCTAGCAGCCACTTGGCCCCAGCATCCGTATTAACGACCTTGTTCACGGGACACCCCATATTGATATCAATGATATCTGCGGGCGTCTGCTGGTCAACGTACCGTGCCGCCTGGACCAACGTCTCCTGCGTTCCACCAAAAATCTGAATACTCATGGGATGTTCCTGAGGATCGACTGCCATCATCTGCAAGGTCCGCTGATTATGGTAGTGGATGCCCTGACCGGAAATCATCTCACATTCGACCAAACCGGCCCCAAACGCTTTACAGATCCGGCGGAAGGCCACATTCGTGACACCAGCCATCGGCGCCACAACCACGCGGTTAGGAATCACCACGTTACCAATCTTCCACGACATGGCGACCTCCTACTTGGCTTGTGCTTCAGTCAGGATCTGTCGGAGATCATCCTCAGAGAATTGGTACTTCTTCCCACAGAAATGACAAACAGCCTCGGCACCATGATCCTCGGTAATCATTTCTTGAAGCGCATCAGGCTGAATAGCGGCCAAAGATTTGGCAAACCGATCCTTAGAACAATCACACTTGAACCCAACCGGCATCTTTTGTAAGATCTTGACCTTCTCGTCTGGGAAGAGTAACTGTAAAATATCTTCTGGCTTTTGGCCGTCCAGCAGTAATTCGGAGACCATTGGCATTTCCTTGATCCGGTTTTCTAAACGGGAAATAGCCTCATCAGAAGCGCCCGGCATCACCTGAATCATGAAGCCACCGGCCACCTTAACTGTGTTGTTGGGTTGAACAAAGACGGAAACTCCCACGGCACTGGGAATCTGTTCCGATTTAGCCAAGTAATAGGTAAAGTCTTCGCCCAGTTCACCGGAAATCAACGGCACCTGTCCCGTGTAAGGTTGGCCCAGTCCCTGATCCTTGGTCACGGTCATCATGCCTTGAACCCCCACGGCCTTCTTCACATCAATCTTGTGCTTTGCGTTCAGTGGCAGACTGACGTGAGGGTACATGAGGTACCCCTTCACGGTCCCATCTGCATTGCCGTCAGCCACAATCGCACCAACGGGGCCGTGACCGTCAACCTTGACCGTCAACTTTTCTTTCCCTTTAAGCAGCGATGTTGATAACAACATCGTCCCAATCAACGTCCGCCCCAAAGCCGCAGTGGCTGAACTCCACGTGTCATGACGTTGCTGTGCTTCCGCAACGGTCTCCGTGGCATCTACCACGTAAGCCCGAAACATCCCATCATCAATCAAACTTTTTACTAAATAATCTGCCATTAAATATAAACGTCCTTTCGTTGCACTTTATCATGCCCTACATTACCAGAAAGTTCGGAATTTGCAAAGATAGGCGTTCCCGATTTCTCAGCGTATCAAAGCCGCAATTGCTTGTTGCCCCACCGCCAACGACCAAAGACGACTAACCCTACCCGCCATTGCACCGATTAAACCCATTCTAGTCACGAAAAGGTCCGAGACAATCGTCCCGGACCTCACGTGTTTAAAAATTATTCGGAATGGTCGGACTCATCGTGATCGTCTGGCGCTGCCGAACTAGCTGCTGAGCTAGCAGGTTCCGCTTCAGATGAAGTTTCACTTGAGGCGCTCGAAGCCAACTTCGCTTCAGTTGAAGCTTGACGTTCTGCTTCGCGGCGTTCAAGTTCACGCTTAGACTCTTCGAAAGTTGCCGCCTTTTCGCTAGGAAATTCGTCATTGTTGTCCTTTTCAGGCATCTTCCCGGTGTTAAACAAGCTGAGAATTTGCTTTTCGTCCAACGTTTCGTATTTCAGCAAGGCATCCGCAATAATCTTGTGTTCTGCTTTGTGTTCCTCCAAGATCTTCCGGGCAGTATCATGTGCTTCCCCGATGATCCGGCGAACTTCACTATCAATTAAGTTAGCGGTATGTTCTGAGTAAGTTGGTTGACCGGTATAGCCAGCCCCTGCAAATGGTTGCCCGCCAGCACTTTCCAGTGCGACAGTCCCCAGTGCATCACTCATCCCATACTGGGTAACCATGGAACGGGCAATTTGCGTTGCCTGCTCAAAGTCATTGGAGGCACCGGATGATTCGGAGTGGAAGATTAACTCTTCAGCCGTCCGACCACCCATTAACCCGGCAATCTGTTCCATGGCATCCTTCTTGGACATCAGCATCTGATCTTCACGAGGCAACATGATGGCGTAACCGCCAGCACGGCCACGAGGGACAATGGTTACCTTGTGGACCACGCGGGCATCGTTTAAGACCAACCCCACGATCGTGTGTCCAGCTTCATGGTATGCCACCGTCTTGCGTTCTTCAGGACTGATAACCCGATCCTTCTTAGCAGGCCCAGCGATCACGCGATCTTCAGCTTCATCTAAGTCAGAAGCATCGATCTGCGTCTTGTTACGCCGTGCAGCTAATAAGGCCGCTTCGTTCAAGAGGTTTTCCAAATCGGCACCCACGAAACCTGGGGTCTGCTTGGAAATTTCCTTTAAATCAACATCGTTGGCTAAAGGCTTGTTCTTGGCGTGAACCTTCAGAATCGCTTCACGACCCTTAACATCAGGCCGACCCACGAGAATCTTCCGGTCAAACCGACCTGGCCGCAGTAAGGCGGGGTCCAACACATCGGAACGGTTAGTGGCGGCCATCACAATGACGCCTTCACTCCCCGTAAACCCGTCCATTTCAACCAGCAATTGGTTCAACGTTTGTTCACGTTCATCGTGGCCACCGCCCATGCCGGCACCCCGTTGACGACCAACCGCATCAATTTCATCAATGAAGATGATGGAAGGTGCGGCCTTCTTGGCCTGTTCAAACAGATCCCGAACACGACTAGCCCCGACACCGACGAACATTTCCACGAAATCTGAACCAGAAATCGAGAAGAATGGTACCGCCGCTTCACCAGCAACGGCCTTCGCCAGCAACGTTTTACCAGTACCAGGAGGACCCTCCAGCAAGACACCAGATGGTATCCGGGCACCTAATGAAACAAACTTACGCGGATTCTTCAAGAACTCAACCACTTCAACAAGTTCTTGCTTTTCTTCTTCCTCACCGGCAACGTCAGCAAAGCGAACCTTGTTCTCTTTACTGTCGGCTGGTTTGGCCTTGCTCTTCCCAAAGTTCATGACACGGCCATTGCCGCCACCTTGGCCAGCTTGACCCATCATCATGTAGAAGAAGAAGAAGAAAATAACTAGTGGCGCAACGTAGACTAATAAATTAATCCAGAAGCCACTCGACTCTTCCGCTTTGGTGTTCATTTTAACATTGTGATCCTTGGCAACCTTATCAATCTCAGAAACCGTCGAATTATTGGTTAAGACTTGGGTGCTGAAGCTAGTCACAGCTGTGCTCTGTGAGCCGCCGAGACTAAAGCCGGTGTTTGTGGTCCGCTTTTGTGCGTTCCGATATTCCCCGGTAATCTTGTAAACTCCCCCGGAAGGTTGAATGGAGAATTTCTTGATCTTATTCGCGTTCAAATCTTTAACGAATTGACTCGATTGGATTTCTTGGGTTTGTGAGCTGTTGCCGTTACCATTGAATAGGTAAACCACACCAATGATCAACAAGAAAATCACAATGTAAAACAGACTATTACGGAACAGTCCATTTCGTCGATTATTCATGTCGTGCCTCCTTACTCACAGTTCCCAGCCTTCACATAGGAACGAAATTTAGAGCATAATGCCCCTTGACTAAATAAGATGTTATCACAATTGACTATCATTGACTAATTATTTATCTGAATAAACGGATGGCTTCAAAACACCAACATACGGGAGATTCCGATATTTTTCTTCGTAGTCCAAACCGTAACCAACCACGAACTCACTTGGGACGTTAAACCCAACGTAATCGGCCTTCGCTTCAACGACCCGGCCACTTGGCTTGTCCATCAGTGTGCAGACCCGAATAGAGTTGGCTTTACGATCCTTCAGAAGGTCCTCAAGGTACTTCAACGTCCGACCCGTGTCGATAATATCTTCTACTAAGATAATGTCGCGCCCGGCAACGTCCGTATCCAAGTCCTTCAATAACCGAATGGTCCCGGATGAAGCGGTTCCCCCGTTGTAGCTAGAGACATCGATGAAGTCAATCGTTGCATAGATATCCATATCGCGGATAACATCCGTCATAAACAGGATAGCACCCTTTAGGACACAAATGATTAATGGCGTCTTATCACGGTAATCTTCTGAAAGTTGCGTACCTAACCGTTTGCAGGCCGCTGCAATGTCTTCCTCACTATAAAGGACCTTTAAAATATCGTTATTCATGCTGTTCCCCTTTCGCCTATTCATGCTGTAATTTGATGTGATAGTAACTTGTGTGCGCGCGTCGTGGCTGAACTGACCACTTCACACCTAACGCCGCAATGACTTCGTCTTGAGCCGTCACCAGCACGGGCACGGTCGCCCGCTGATCGCGAGGTACCTTGGCATTGATCAACGCCCGCCGAACCGTCTGATGATGTCCATTCGCCAACCGCAAGCGATCCGTCGCCTGCCAAGACCGTACCCGTAACGGGAATTGGTCGGCAGATAACGCAACGACTTCGTTCGCCGCCAAATCATCGTGAGCGTCAGTGGTGAAGCAGCCAAGTTGCCAGCCATTTCCCAACGTTCGCCATTGGTTTAATACTACCATAAAACTAAAAACTTCCTCGGAATTTTGCCGGAAATTTTTCAATTGCTTGAACGTAACCGTTTCATACGCTTTATAGAGGCACCACCCAGCGCCCAAATCTACGGTGCCCGTAGGCCGTTGGTCATTACTTAGGAGCTGTAAGCATTCCTGTAACACGGCATTCCCCGTTGCGAGTGCTGGATCGGTCATTTTGATCAAACGCCGCAATAACAGGCGTTGCAGGTCAGCTGCCTCCGCCAGAAAACTAGGCGTGTCAACGGTTAGTGGCTGCCATTGCCGAACAATCGGCTTTAATCGTGCCGTTACACCTTGATCGGCCACCTTAAGAATGGTTTGCAACTGCGCTGCGTAGTCCAGCAAGTGCTGATCCACCTGGGGATTCTCCCGGCGAAGGGCCGGTAAAATCTGCAAACGCAGCCGATTACGACTCGCAGTTAGTTCGCGATTCGTCACATCCTCAAACCAGGGAATCTGCCGCTGCTGGGCGTACGTGCGCAACTGTTGCTTGGTAAACGGCAACAACGGCCGAATCAGCCGACCACCGTGAAAGTCCCGCGTTGCGGCCATCCCCGTCAGCTGGTCAAGCTGTCCACCCCGAATCAGTTTAAAAAGGATGGTCTCCGCTTGCTCGTCAGACTGATGGGCCGTCGCAATCCAGTCCGCATGTTGCGCACTGAGCTGCTCCGCAAAGAATGTATAGCGAAACTGACGTGCGGCTTCCTCAATGCCGTGATCCGGCTGCTGGTCACGCGGCCAAACCATCGTGACTAACGGGATCTGATGCTGCGCGCACCATTGCTTGAGAAAGGCCGCTTCCGTCTGACTCTGCTCACGCAGCTGATGATTAACGTGAACCACCGTCATCTGTGGACGCTGAGCCACCGGTAACTGGGCAAACAACGTCAGAAGCACCATTGAATCGACCCCCGTCGAAACCGCAATTAAACCGTGTTGTTGGGGATTATTCCAGCCATACCGCTGACAGTTGCGTTGAAAGTCCGTCTCCAGTGACACTGTGGTCCCCTCTCTTCCCTACATCTACATGACCGTCAGTGAATCATCACAACCCCAAATGGTTATGAAAAAGGGCCGCAACAAGTGCGGTCCTCTTCACCTTGATGGCCCGTTAGTCTTTGGACTAACTGCGCCGACCGCCACGGCCGCCACGCTTGCCTTCAGTGTTACGTTTGATTGTTGCCAACCGGTCCTCACTTTGCTTCAAGAACCCTGACATCATGTCGTCAAAATTTTCTTTATGGGGAGCCGTATGATGGCCCGCAAATCGACCATTAGCTGAGCTATGGTGTGGTCGGGAACCGTTATTTTCAAACCGCCGACCGTGGCCATGACTTTCGCCACCACGACTGGCATTATTCCCACCAGCATGATGTTCTTCATGATCCCGGTGTTCATTGTGACTGTGATGGGGCCGGTCACCAGCCGGATGATCCGTCGCTTTGCGAATTGACAAACCAATCTTCCCATCATTACCAACAGTTAAAACCTTAACTGTTACTTCGTCACCGACAGACAAAACGTCATGAATATCCTTAACGTAGCCGTCAGAAATCTCACTAATGTGCACCAACCCGGTCTTGTGGTCGCCTAAATCAACAAATGCACCAAAGTTCGTAATCCCGGAGACCTTTCCGGTAACTTTAGCTCCAACCTCGATTGCCATAAAAAAGAAGTTCCTCCTTAAAATAAGTGCTTTCAGTATAACACAATTCCACGAAATTCCACACGCTAAACCCTAAAAAGACAGTCCATTAATCAATTTTCCTTACCCGTTGCGAATACCGCCAGATTAACGCTTAGGCGCCTTATCCATTTAAAAATCCACTGATTCATAGGCTCACCTAGCTGTAAAACCAGTGACGGGCGTCCTTATTTTCGACCAACTACCGATCCCTTCAGCTGGTCACATCCCCCTGGATAGCAGAAAATCCGTCAGTTCTAGCCGAACCAACGGATTTTTCCATTTGACCTATTTAACGGTGACGTCACTCGCATGATCGCCGGGGAGACTATAGATCGTTTCCCCTGACTTCGAGTAGTAATACTTCGAGCGAATCAGTCGTCCCAAATAATCTTTGTTATTTAACTGCTTAATCTGCAACTGCAGTTTATGATTTGTGGCTTTGGTTGACGCCAGCTTTTGCTTGCTGGTGGTCACCTCGCCCTGAACGTGATGGAGACTGGCATTGGTCCGAACCAGCTGAATACCCAACACAATGGCAAAGACCGCAAAAACAGCCAAAATCCGCGTTGCTCTGCGCATCCGCCGCTTGCCTAACCATTGATGCCGATGGGCCGTTGCCTGTTGGTGATCCAGCCGCCGGGTATAGTCATTTTCTAAACGTTCGATTTTTGCCGGTTTCGGTTTTACGTCAGCCATCTTCCACTCACTCCTCAGTTTTCACCAGATAGTTTAACTTGAGTATAGCAAGTTTCAAATTGCCCGTCTAGCACGTTTAGCATAATGTAAAACATTCGTCATATTTAACCGAATTTTCTACTGCTCCTGCCGGAAATCTTGGGCATAGTCTTCCTTAACAATGGTGTACATCCGTTCGGCGTCATCCTTCTTGGTTGTTTCCAACAATTCATTAACTTTCACTGTTAACGTTTTGTTACCGAACTTAATAACCAACTCATCATTCGTCACAACGTCGCTAGAAGACTTGGCAACCTTGCCGTTGATTGAGATACGACCCTTGTCCGCAATTTCCTTGGCGACTGAACGCCGTTTGATAATCCGTGAAACCTTCAAATATTTATCTAATCGCATATTATTTTCCTCCGTGTTGACTAAGTTGTTGCCATAATCTTAACACATTCTCACCGTGGGGAATGGCCAACCACTCTCGAACCGACAAGAGTTGCCAACGCAGGGCCAGTCCAATGAAGATTAAACCGCCCACGGGAATGGTCACTAATAGTCCGCCGCCAATCGCTAATCGGCTGGTCATGAGGGCCGGCCACCAGTGTTCCAGGATGCCCACGGTCAGCTGAACGCCAAATACCATCAAAATCGTACAGGCCAGTAGAATCCGAATGTACGGTTTCGTCCAGATACCCGTGCGCAGTGTCGCTTCTGAACCATACCAGATCACCAGGAACATGACCCCCAAGCTCAGCACCGTTAACCAGCTAGCGCCCGTCGCACCAAAACTGCGAACGGCCCACTGATTAACCACGACTTTCACGAGCAAGCCAGCGGCCAACGCCACTACCGTGAGTCGGTACTGATCCTGGCTCTGCAAGACACTGTTGTACGTCTGAATCAGGGTCGCCAGGATAATACTGAGCATGTAGACGCTCAACATGCCCGAGCCCTGAGTATCCCCAAACAGAAGACGATTGATCCACGGCATCAAGGCAATCAGCCCCGCCGTAGCCGCAACCGCCACCATCAGGGCAATCCGCATCATCGTGGTCGTCAAGCGTTTAAACGTCTCCGGTCGCCGCTCCTGCTGAGCCGCGGTCAGGGCCGGCAAGAGCGAGGTCGCAAAGGCCACTGCCACCACCAAGCCCAGTTGGACCAGTGGTTGGGCCCGGTCATAAATTCCCTTGAGGCTCTTCGCGGCTAAGTCACCCATGCCGCCCGCCACCAGACCATTCTTCACGGTAAACGAGTCGACCAATTGCAGGAGAACCAACATCGCCGTAAGGAGACACAGTGTCCCCCCTTCAATCAACAGTCGACGCCCGAGGTGTGGCACCTTAGCCGCCGGGATCGTCCCACGTTGACGCCAGCGCGGCAAGACCAGTAACGCAGCTATTGCCGCAATTGTCCCACCGCTTAACGCCCAGGTGCCCATCGCATAAACTGACCAGTCATGACTGGTGGCCCAACCGGCGGCAGCTAGAATAACCACAACCCGAACCAATTGCTCAACCACCTGTGAACGCGCAGTCGGCAGCATTTGAAAGCGTCCCTGGTGATAGCCGCGTCCCACCGACAACGCCGGCATGAAGAGAAACATCCACGCGACCATCTGAATCAGTGGCGCCAGGTGACGATCGCCCATGCCACGCGCTAAACTGGGAGCACCCAACATGAGCCCCGCGAAGATAACAATCGCTAGGCCCCACAACCAGTGGTAGACCTGCCGTGCCACTTGTTGCTGACTCGGCAAGTCCGGTGCCTCCGCGACCAGTTTGGAGATGAATACGGGCAACCCACTCAAAGCAAAGGTCATCCCAATCCCATAGAGCGGGTAGACCTGTTGATACACGTAGAACCCGGTGTTACCGACCATGTTCTGAAAGGGCACTCGGTACACGGCGCTTAACAGCTTCGCAATAAACGCCGCGATGGAAAGAATCAGGGCGCCTTGCAGGGTCTTATTCACGTTGCGGTTCCCCATCGATTCTCCCCCTTTGTTTGTGATTCTTCTTTTCCGAAACGCCTATCGTTATTTTCGCCTGCAGCTGCCAGCAATTACGCCTGCTGTGGGGACCGGCGAAAGCCTAAGAAGCGGTCTTTCGCCTCGACTTGAAGCCTCGCAAAAGACACGAGTCTCCAAGTACGTCCCGTGATATGGGTTAGCACCCCGTGCCAACCCATATCACCACCACGGCTGGCTCCATTGCTGGCATCCTCCGGCTAAGGGAGATGTCCCACCAAAAGAACTCACGCGAATTTGCTACCGCAAAACCAAGCGCTACATAGAAATGCTCTCACACGTGCAAGAGCCGTCCAATTCTGGTCAGCCAAGAGGCAGGAAATACAACCATTTCCGACTACTTCTCATCCGCCTTGGGCTTCGTGGTTTCCAACACAATGTCGCGCAGGGCCGCCATGAATTGTTGCAGTTGTGGCAGCCAGTCTTTGACCGTCATCTTCGGTTGCAAGACCAGCTTGACGTGGAGCCGATCATCATTGATCGCCACCGTGGCCTTCAGTTTCGTTGCGGACAGCGCCTTGAAGACATCCTGACCACCCAGAATATCGGTCCCTTGTTTGGAAATCGTAACAAAGACATCCCCGTTGACGCGCCGAATCTTGTCAACCAAAGCCAGGTCAGCAGCCAACTTCAATTGGCCAATCGTCAACAGTTGGGCCACACTCTCTGGGTATTCGCCAAAGCGGTCAATCAGGTCAGCCTCAATTTCACTAACCTCATCGTCACTCTCCAATTGACGAATCCGTTTGTACATTTCAATTTTCTGTTGTTCATCCTCAATGTAGTCGCTTGGCAGGTAGGCTTCGACACCCAACTCAACCGTGGTATCGCTCTTCGGCTGGGTCTTCTTCCCCCGCTTCTTCGCAACCGCATCACTTAACATTTGCGTATAGAGATCATACCCCACGGAATTAATGAAGCCGTGTTGTTGTTTACCCAACAAGTTACCGGCTCCCCGAATGGATAAGTCCCGCATGGCAATCTTGAAACCGGAACCCAACTCGGTAAAGTCCTTGATGGCTTCTAATCGTTTCTCACTGACTTCCGTCAAGACCTTGTTCGGCTTGTACGTGAAGTAGGCATAGGCCACCCGGTTACTCCGACCGATCCGTCCCCGCAATTGGTACAGCTGAGACAGACCCATCCGGTCCGCATTTTCCACAAATAATGTGTTGGCGTTGGGAATATCAATCCCCGTTTCAATGATGGTCGTGGTGACCAACACATCGTAGTCGCCCCGCAAGAAGTCAAAGAGAACCCCTTCCAGTTGGGCTTCGGTCATCTTACCGTGAATGTAGCCGACCCGCGCCTCGGGAACCAGCGCTTGGATCTGACTGACGGTCTTTTCAATATCGTCCACCCGATTGTGCAGGTAGAAGACTTGCCCGCCCCGTTGCATTTCACGTCGAATACCATCCTGAATGGCCCCGGCATTTTGTTCCATGACGTAGGTCTGAATCGGAAAACGGTTTGCCGGTGGCGTTTCAATCACGGAGAGGTCCCGAACCCCCAACATAGACATGTGCAGGGTCCGGGGGATTGGCGTGGCGGTCAACGTCAAGACGTCCACGTTGGCCTTTAACTGCTTCAACCGTTCCTTATGCTTAACACCGAATCGTTGTTCCTCATCGACCAGCACCAGCCCCAGGTTCTTGAACTTCACATCCTGTGACAGGAGACGGTGCGTCCCCACCACGATGTCCAGTTGGCCGCTCTCGAGATCCGCAATCGACTGATGAATCTGCTTGGTAGTCCGGAACCGCGAGAACATTTCCACGTTGATCGGATAGCCCTCGAAACGGTTCACCATGGTGTCGTAATGTTGTTGCGCCAAAATCGTGGTCGGTACCAGAAAGGCCACCTGTTTTCCTGCCTCAACGGCTTTAAAAGCCGCCCGCAAGGCCACTTCGGTCTTCCCATAACCCACGTCCCCAACCAATAAGCGGTCCATGGGACGGGCCTTTTCCATATCGTGCTTGACTTCATCGATCGTTCGGAGCTGATCGGGCGTCTCGGCGTACGGAAAGTCATTTTCGAAGTCCGTCTGGAGACTGTCATCCTTAGGAAAGGCATAGCCCTTCTCGGCCGCACGCTTAGCATACAGGTCGACCAACTCATCGGCGATATCCTCAATCTTGGCGGCAACCTTGCTCTTGGTCTTCACCCACTCGGAACCACCCAATTTGTTGATCCGCGGCTTCTTATCTTCAGAGGAAACGTACTTTTGAATCAGGTTCAGCTGCGTGACTGGAATAAAGAGTTGCGCGTTGTCCTGATAGTCGATGGTCATGTAGTCCTGATGGACCCCATCGACGGTCAACGTCTGCATCCCGATAAACTTCCCAATCCCGTGGTTGACGTGCACCACGTAATCGCCCGGTTTCAGGTCCGTGTAGCTCTTCAACCGTTCCGCGTTAGCCATCGTCTGCCGCCGGGGCCGCTTCTTCGTGACCTTCTGGAACATCTCGGCTTCCGTAATCACGACCAGATTGGCCTCGGGAAGTTCAAACCCGGTTCGCAGGCGTTCTGGCACCAGCTGATTCAACCCGTTCTGAAGATTTTCTTCTTTGGTCAAAACCGCTTGAATCTCGAAATCATCCAGGGTTTCCTCAATCTTCGCTAGGCGTTCTTCGTCTTGAACCAACAGCACCACGGTCTGTTTTTGCTTATGCCAGCGGTCGATCTCGGTCTTCATCACCGGAAGCTGACCAAAGAACTGTTGCATCGCCCGCGTAGCAATGTTGGTGACCGCCTGAAAACGCAGGTTACCCATGCCCTTCTGGAACAGCGCCAACATAATCTGTGCGTGACGGTCCTGTTTGAGGATGGGCCGTAGCTCACCACCAAACGTCTGCTGCGCAAAGATTTGATGGTGGGTTAATTTATCCGTCGCCCAGTTGGCCTCGTCCTCGAGTAACTGGCGTTCGCCATCCTGAAGACGCGAATAGTCCCCGAACAACGCCAAACCATCATCTGGTAAATAGTCCAGTAGTTGGTGATGTTCCGGGAATAGATAGTCAGCAAACTCCATCAGTTGGGGATCAACGGACCCCTTCCGCAAGCCATCGATCAGGGGTTTCACCTGATTGGTTAGCGTCGTTGCGGCCTCTTCATCCAATTTGGCCGTCTGCTTGGTCAGCTCGGCTGTCAGGGCGTCGGCCCCTGCATCCCGCTCAGCTGCCGTTAAAATAAAATCGGTGGCCGGCAGAATCTCAACGGTATCAACGTTCTCAATGCTTCGTTGCGTTGCCGGATCGAAGTAGCGGAGCGAATCGACCTCGGTATCGAAGAAGTCCAGTCGAACGGGGTAATCCGCAGCCAACGGATAAATGTCGACAATGGATCCCCGCACGGCAAAGTCACCGGGCCCCGCCACTAACTTCTGGTGGGTGTACCCCATGCCAAAGAGCCGTTGCTGCAGGCTTTCCAGGTCGAACTCATCCCCGACCTTGACGTTAAACCGTGCCCCAGCAAAGTTGGCAGGCGCTGGCAAGAAGCGCCGTAACCCGGACAGTGCCGTGACGATCACGACGGGACGTTCACTCTGCAGTGCTCGCAGCGCATCAATCCGTGAGGACCGATACTCTGGTGAGCTGGTGGCAACTTCAGCCGCCAATAATTCTTCTACAGGGAAGTCGAAGAGCTCATCTTCATCTAATAAATTCGCCAAATCATCCACGAGCTGCCCCGCATGATACAGGGTGTCCGTCACGTAGACAATCGAGCGCTGTTGTTCGTGGAGCAGACTGGCAATGAACAACGTCTCGGCGGAACCATTAAGTCCGGTCACCAATTGGCGTTGTCCCATACCCAGCGTTTGACGGATTGTCGCGTACGCCGGCGTCTGCGTCATAAATGCTTCTAAATTCACGAGATAACTTCCTCTTCTTAGTTGTACTTATTCATTAACTGAGTGAATGCCGTACCACCCAACCAATCATCCAATGCGGCCACGGCCTTGTCTGCGGATTGATTGAAGAGTGGTTGCTGTTCGGTCGTGAACTTGGTCAAAACATAGTCCACAACGGACATTTTTTGGGGATGACCGGTACCGACCCGAAGCCGCTTGAAGTCCTTGCTGGAGACGTGGGCGATGATGCTCTTAATGCCGTTATGCCCGCCAGCAGAGCCGTGGTCCCGCAACCGAATGTGGCCCACGGGTAAGTCCATGTCATCGTGAACGACGAAGACATCGTCCAAGTCAATTTTGAAATAGTTCATTAATGGGTGCACGGCCCGGCCCGATTCATTCATGAAGGTTGTGGGTTTCACCACCAGCACCTTTTCACCATTGACGACACCGGTGCCGTAACGGGCATCCATCTTACGCGTTGTCAGGTCGATGCCATGTTGCTTGGCAAATTCATCAACGACCATAAACCCGGTGTTGTGCCGAGTACCATCATATTGGGGACCAATATTACCTAAACCAACGATCATTTTCATGCTTACTAATTTCTCCCTCTTTATTCACCATTCATTATCTAGCTGACTCGTAGCCTGGTTCTCACGGGTCCTGCAACACATGCTCGTGGGAAAAACACCCTTACCGGCTTCCCGCACAGCTTAATCTGCTCCTATCATAAAGGACCACCCCTAATACTCACAAGGGGCCGCCGCAATGTTAGAGAATAATTAAGCTTACGACCAGGTTACAGCCGAGTCTTGTAACTGCTACAAGCTGACTAACACCCCACAAACCGTTGGGGCACCCAATGGTGATGTCCCTCAAGGTGGGCGAGATACAAAATAGCTGGACGGGAGTCTTCCCGTTCAGCTGGCGCTAATCACACTTACAGATCTAAATTCACACCCCTGAGTATAGCATAGTCCCCTTACTACTGCACCGATTCCGCCCCTAGGTGAAGCGTTTCACTAAAAGAAAGCGCTGTTTTCACAAATTTTCAAGTCGGGCCGTGGTCGCACCGTTCTTAACATGTTATACTTGCAATTGGGTATTTCTGCGTACCTTGATGTCAAAAATTTATTAGGAGATGAATGGATTTGACTACTAAAAACCATCAAAAAGTCGTTCTCGTTGGTGACGGGGCCGTTGGCTCTTCATACGCTTACTCAATGATGAACCAAGGTTTAGCTGAAGAATTCGTAATTGTGGATGTTATTAAAGATAGAACTGCAGGAGACGCCTTAGACCTTGAAGATGCTCAAGTCTTCACTGCCCCTAAGAAAGTCTACTCCGGTGACTACTCTGATTGCGCCGACGCTGACGTCGTTGTTATCACTGCTGGTGCCCCACAAAAGCCAGGCGAGACCCGTTTGGACTTAGTTAACAAGAACTTAAAGATCTTGTCTTCAATCGTTAAGCCCGTTGTTGATTCTGGTTTCGATGGTATCTTCGTGGTTGCTGCTAACCCAGTTGACATCTTAACTTACGCTACTTGGAAGTTCTCAGGCTTCCCAAAGGAAAAGGTTATCGGCTCAGGGACTTCTTTGGACACGGCTCGTTTACGCGTTGCTTTGGCTAAGAAGTTCAACGTTGACCCACGGAACGTGGACGCCTACATCATGGGTGAACACGGTGACTCCGAATTCGCCGCTTACGACGAAGCTACGATCGGTTCTAAGCCTTTGAAGGCCATCGCCAAGGAACAAGGCGTGACTGACGACGACTTAGCTAAGATCGAAGACGACACGCGGAACAAGGCTTACGAAATCATCAACAAGAAGGGTGCCACTTTCTACGGTGTTGCAACCTGCTTGATGCGGATTACCAAAGCGATCTTGCGTGACGAAAACGCCGTATTACCTATCGGCGCTGCTTTAGACGGCGAATATGGTTTGAACGATGTCTTCATCGGTACACCAGCCGTTATCAACGGTAGTGGTTTGGCTAGCGTCATTGAAGTTCCATTATCCGACAAGGAAAAGGACTTAATGGCTAAGTCAGCTGCAACCTTGAAGCAAGTTACCAAGGACGGTTTAGCTGCCCTCAAGTAATTCAACTGTTTAAAATAAGGTCGTCGTTCCTGCAGGAGCGGCGGCTTTTTTTGTGCCACCCTCTGTGCCCTCTTGGCTACGATCAGGCAGTTTTCGAAAAAATGGCTCGAAAAATTGCGTGCTCGATTTTTTAGCATTTTAGTCAGTCCATGCCCCCTGTTGCAGTGCTTAAACCCGACAGAATATGTCTAAAATGGCAAAACACAAGGTGGTCTTCCCTTTATCAGCTCCTATTCCGAACCAGCAAAGCGGTGATCTTGTCGTGAGAAAATGGCTGTACACCAGTTTTTCGCCCAATTAACGTCGCCAATTTTGTGATTCCCACCAAGGGTAAAGCCTTTTATCCCCACAACCATCGATACCAATAATCTTAAATATTAACATCAGAAAATTAATTTCTTAGGAAAGCGCTAACATCCAGGCAACGCGATTGTCATTTAAGGTAGTTTGAAGTAAGCTAGGTTTATGCTAGTACGTGATCGTTAAGGATGACGACTTTCCTTCCACTGGCTTATTTTAGGAGGTCACTACCAATGAAAAAGAGAACAGGCTTCATAATCGGCATCGTGACCGCAATCGTCGCGGTCGGTGCGATTTACGTAGGCCAAGCGTATCATTATTCCTCAGCCAAGGTATTCTTCAAGGATACCGAGATTGCTGGGGTCAACGTCGGTGGCAGTACCGCCGACCAAGCGGCAACGAAGCTTAAATCCGCGCTGAAGAATCAGCAATTAACGTTGCAGGATGGCAGCAAGACCGTTGCCACCTTCAAGACCCAAAAGGTCAACTTGAAGGTGACGTCTAAAGCCGCCCTGCAGCAGCTCATTGCCAAACAAAACGTTTGGTCCTGGCCCGTCCACGTGAC
Organism: Levilactobacillus hammesii DSM 16381; assembly: GCF_001434395.1. Classification (GTDB taxonomy): domain Bacteria; phylum Bacillota; class Bacilli; order Lactobacillales; family Lactobacillaceae; genus Levilactobacillus; species Levilactobacillus hammesii. Next base: position 84,665 of record NZ_AZFS01000045.1, on the reverse strand, counting down.
GACAGCCACGGCCGATAGCATCGCGCTGAACGCGAGCGATGCTAATCAACAAAGCATTAAGACGTTAGCGGCAACGATCGCCACTAAGGCGAACAAGACCCGGACTGCCGCCAAGAGCGCCACGTTCACCTACAAGGATGGACAATACGAGGTGACCAAGGAACAAGCCGGGAATCAGCTGGATGCTGACAAGGTTGCCACATCCATTACCAATGCTATTGAAAAAGGGCACACCACGGTTAACGTTTCGAAAGACTACGCTAAGCCCGCGGTTACCACTAAGAGTGCAAGTTTTAAAGCGGCCAAAGACAAGGCCGCGGCCATTACGAAGGAAAGTTACGTCTACAAGTTAAGTGGTCACAAGATTACCATCCCCGCAGCTACTTTAGCCAGTTGGTTGACGATGAAGGATGGCAAGTTAACGACCGACAACACGGCCATCAAGACTTACTTAACGAAGCTTAGCAGTAAGTATGGCACCATCAACAAGACCCGGACCTTCAAGTCCACCAAGCGGGGCACGGTCAAGGTCAAAGCCGGACTCTATGGTTGGAGCATCAAGGTTAAGTCCGAAACCCCTGCCCTCAGCAAGCTGGTCTTAGCCGGCAAGGGGATGTCGCGGACTCCTGTGATCCATGGGAGTGGCTACCACAATAACGGTACCGACATCGGCAAATCCTACGTGGAAGTCGACAAGGTCAACCAGCACATGTGGGTCTACAAGAATGGCAAGCTCGTGGTTTCAACGGACGTTGTGACAGGCTTGCCAACGACCGCCCATCACACCCCCGATGGTGTCTGGGTGATCTGGAGCAAGCAACGGAACACAACCTTACGTGGTCAAAACGACAACGGGTCCAGCTATGCTTCCAAAGTTAAATTCTGGATGCCGATTGACGACACCGGCGTTGGGATTCATGATTCGCCATGGCAACCTGAGTATGGGGGTACCTGGTACAAGAATCACGGTTCACATGGCTGTGTCAACACGCCACCTGCCAAGATCAAGTCAGTTTACGAAAATGTCAGTGTCGGCACACCCGTCATTGTCTTCTAATGAATTTCTAAAAAAGTCACGTTTCCCTAGATTTTGGGGAACGCGACTTTTTATTTATTCTTTCATAAACCCTTCCAGTTCTCACTTTCTTTAGGAAAACTTTCTCCCGTTTTCACCAAAAAGAGCTACCATTTTCGGGGGGAACTATGGTATTATTAAAGGAGATTATTAGAAGTTTCTAATTTTTAGGAGGTCACTGCTATGCTGCTAAAATCCCTAGTGAAACCGAAAGAACGGTTAGTTACGGTTCGCGAGGACGTCACCCTGGAACAAGCCCTGAAAGTCTTGGAAGACTCGGGCTATCGGTGTGTGCCGATCCTGGATGAAACCGGACAGATCTTCCGGGGAAATATCTATAAGATGCATATTTATCGCCATAAGTCTCGGGGCGGCGACATGCAGCTCCCGGTGACGTCACTCTTGAAGAACGCCACGAAGTTCATTTCAGTTAATGCTGCCTTCTTTAACGTCTTCTTCTCCATCAAGGATTTACCTTACATTGCCGTGTTAGATGACAAGAATGCCTTTTATGGTATCCTGACACATACGCGGTTGATGGACATGTTATCCCAATCTTGGAATGTGAACATCGGCAGTTACGTGATCACCGTGGTCTCTGCCGGTGAACGCGGAGACTTGGCCGGTATGGCTAAAATCATCACGAAGTATACATCCATCGCCAGTGTCATCAGCCTGGACGCTCAGGAAGGCGAATTGGTTCACCGGACCATGTTCACCCTGCCCGCTGAAGTGGATGAAGAAAAGCTCGATCGTATCGTCAAGGCCTTGGAACGCAAGGAATTCCACGTTCCTGAAATTGAAGACCTACGTCACGAAAGCTAATGCTAGAGAAATGGGTCGGTTCACCTTAATGGGTGAGCCGATTTTTTGTTAGTCAATACGTTACTAGCTTTCCTACAGCTTTCAGCGATCTTACAGGCGGTGGGACTATCTGTGGTTTGAAATACGATCCTTCGGGGACGGCTGACGGCCAATTGACATTGGGATACAACAAACCAGAAGCCGTGAGTGAACCAAATTTGGGCTCAGCAGTGGGATTTACCAAGCAATCTGCTTGGTAAATGGCGTCTTTGAGACGAAGATTTTCCGGCTCAAAGCGAGAGGAAAGACCGCACTTTGGCTTTCCTCGTCCTGCCCACCGCGTTCCAGCCCAAATTTGGCGAACGGTAAGGCGGCCATCCCATACCTCCTGTGACACAGAAGAAAAATCGAAAACAAAAAAGTCCAGAACAAAAAGTCCTGAACCTAACTGCCACTAATTATGCTATGTAGTGCGGGTGTTGCTTCGATTCCGCTTTTTCTTCGACTTATCCACCAAGCCCACGCTGGTTGCTAACGCAGCATCGACTGCTGCCATGGTTTTGACATCCAAGTGGGTGACCTGATCCTTCAACCGTTGTTTATCAATCGTCCGGATCTGTTCAAGCAAAATGACGGAATCCCGCTCAATGCCGGTTCGATCCGCCGAAATCCCCACATGAGTAGGCATCTTAGGCTTTTCGATCCGAGCGGTGATTGCCGCCACAATTACGGTTGGACTGTAATGGTTCCCCACGTTGTTTTGGATGATCAGGACGGGACGCATGCCCCCCTGTTCCGAACCAACGACTGGTGATAGGTCGGCGAAAAAGACATCACCGCGTTTGACTTCAACACGGGCCATGGGCCGCCATCCCCTATCTACTTATTCTTATTTTTTATTGTTGTGTTCTCCGAAACTTCGTGAGCCGTCGCTCGGCTTCTTCCTCACACGGCGTAAACAGCCGAGCAATATCCTGGTTGATAAGGGCCATCGCTTGGTATCCGGCAATTAACGCAAGTTTATCAGCTGCAGCTGACCGCAACGGTACCAACGCTTGGCGCCGGACCCTCTTGGAAATGTGTAACCGTAAAGCTGGTCGGTCTAATTGCTTTGTACGGATCATGATTCCCCTCCTAGATAACGTTATTCATCTCGACTCATATAGTTTACCACGAATCGCGAAACCTGGACACTATAACCCGCGTAATTATTTAATTCCGGTACTGCCGAGGGAGCCGCCCCGTAAAGCCACAGGCAATCTCGTAATGAATGGTGTCACAGTAATCCGCAACGTCTTGCAACGTAATTTCGGCGCCGTGATCTTGACCCACTAGCGTGACTGTTGTCCCCCGCGAATAGTCATGGGGTAAACGCACCATAATCTGATCCATGCAGACCCGTCCGATAATTTCACAAGCCTGACCATCAACCAGGACGTGGAAGCCCTGCAAACGCCGTTCATAACCATCTGCGTAACCGATCGGAACGGTTCCGACCCATTCGTCTTGACTAGCGGTATAGGTGGCCCCATACCCAACGGAATCGCCCGCCGAAATATGTTTACTAAAGACCAACTCACTCGTCAAACTTAAAGCAGGTTGTAAGGGATACGGTGGTTTGATCGCCGTACCGGAAGGATTGAGACCATACCCGGAAACCCCGAACCGAACCATGTTGTCATTACATGCCGCATGCCAGAGACTCGTAGCCGAGTTGGACACGTGCACGTAGCGTGGGCGAACCGGTAGATCATCCGTGAGAGCATGCCACTTGGCCACCTGTTGCTTAAAGTAGTGGTCATCGGGACTGTCGGCCGTTGAGAAGTGCGTAAAGATCCCCTCAAAGTCCAACGCTGCGTGATCTCCTAAGAAATCAATGGCTTCGGTTAATTCCGGAACCGTCCGAAAACCAATCCGACCCATCCCAGTATCAAGCCCTAAATGAACGTGCAGGGGTGCTGAGAGCGTCTCCGCAAGGTCCAAATAGTGTTGCGCATCAACAAGCCAGTCCGTCGCCGCAACCGTCGCAGAGATTCCCTCAGCCGCCATTAACGGCGCATCAGCAGGCGACGTGACCCCTAAAATCAGGATGGGTTCATTAAACCCCGCCGCCCGTAATTCCAATGCCTCATCCAAAATAGCGACACAAAAACCAGTGGCTCCTGCATCCTTGGCCGCTTGTGCCACCTGCACTGCTCCGTGACCGTAGCCATTGGCCTTAACCACCATAAATAACGCACAACCTTGATCTAACCGTTCAACTTCCGCATGAATATTGTGTCGCAACGCAGCCCGATCAATGACCAATTGTGTCGGACGATGTACCCCAACTACCATGACGCTTACCCTCTTTCTAAAATGACCTGAGTCATGACCACGGTATCCGTGTGTGAAATCGACACGTGGGCAATCCCCGCGAAGGGTTGCCGTAACACAACGGGCTGGCCCGCAGCGTTATCGCGAATCTCAATATCCTGAAACCCTACGGCCCGGCCAATACCAGTCCCCATCGCTTTACTGTAGGATTCCTTGGCAGACCACCGCCCAGCGATAAATTCGACTGCTCGTGCACCGCTAAGTTGGCGATAATCGGTCAATTCATCGGGCGTTAAAACCCGCTGCAAAAACTGTGGTTGTTTCGCCACAACCGCTTTCACACGTGCCAAATCAGTAATATCGATACCCGTTCCGTAGATCATGAGGTCACCTCTCCATAATGTCTAGGTTATATTTTAGCACAGCCCTGGTAAATTAACCCCCAATACTTAACCGGTTTGGGAAAACGTAAACTAATCTAAAACTGTCTCTAATTCCCCGCGTCCTTACTCAGAATAGCGGGTTTCCGGTTTGGACCGCCCACCAAAAATGCCGGCGGGTACCACCACGACTGGTAGCCCTCCGGCATCGTAAAGCTTTAACTTTTCCCCCAAACCACGATTACTGCTGGACGGACTCTCTGATCCGGAGCTGTGCCGCAATTGGGCTGCGCGTTGGCATCGCATCAGCCGGGAGCACCTCGACCTGCCCACCACGTTGAGAGACGACCAACGCCAGGTCGTTGTACAAGTTATTCTGCCGGCTCAGACGCGTTGCCGTCATCACGTCACCACGTTCCGTTAAATGCCCCGCCTGAAAAGCATCGTCCTGAATCCACAGTTTGGCTAACTGCCCCTGCACGGCCGCCGTTGCCAGTGCCCCGAGATCCTGCACCACCTGATTCTGTTGGCGGACCTTATTGTAGGCATCTTGTCGAATCTGGGTGGCCTGGACGTGGCGTTGGTCGTTCACGCCGACCATTAACGCCACGAGTGTCTGGTTCGCTGCCGCCAAGTTGGGGGTCTGCACGACCCGCACGTTGGCATCTAAATAAGCATTCTGCGAAAGCTTACGGAAGTTCCCCTGATTCTTAGCGCCAGCCACCAGGATGAGGGGCACCTGATCAGCATTGGAGAACTGCTGGCTCACATAGGCATCCACCGCCATAAAGTAATTCCGTTGATCGGCAGATTTGCTGGCATCCAGCGTACCTGTCCCGCTGTAATGCGTGCTATCCCCGGCGGACCGTTGCCACCGTCCACGATCCCGCAGCTCACTACCCAGCGCCTTCTCTAAGGTATTCGGCGCATCAACGGGTAGATTGACCAATTCAGGTCGCCCACCGCGAACTTGTGCAACCTCGAAGCCCTGGCTGTCCAGCAGCAGAAGATCATAATCGCTAGTGGTATCCCGCGACTGTAAGATAGGCAACACATTGGGTTGGTACGTCACCGTCACGGTGGGGGCCACCGCCGTATGCAGCCAGTAATGGTAACTGTCCGTGGCCCCCGCCATAATCAGCAAGCCCCGGGCACTTCCATTGGTTAACGGGCCATGCTCATACGGTGCAAAGGACGCCTCATAGGTCGCCCAATTTCGCTGCGGCGCCACACTTTCCAGTTGTTGTTTGCCTTGCTTGAGTAAGCTATTGAACTGGGTCCGATCAGTGGTTGGCACCCCGGTAACGGGTAATGTCATGGTAACAAATGGTCCTGGCTTCGTTGCGAGTGCTGAAGCAGCGTGTAAGTCAAAGTAATTGGCCATAGTTGTAACCTCCGTGGTTGGTTGACTGTGGGATGGACGATTTGATTAATAAGTTTTCTCATATCATTTCAATAAGCAAATAATAGCATATTGGGTATTCAAACGCAACAGAAAATATATGCTCATAAATTGATTTGTGGGGTGATTAGTTTTAGGAACGTTGTGTTGTGGCGAAGAAAGCGCCTGCTGGAGCAACCCTTTTCAATCGAGATTTTCGTCCGTCCCGCCCGCATTGTCGCGGGTTTTGTCATTTTCTTCGCGGGATTTTTCTGCAAAATTTGGCTACCGTCTGCCCCAGCTGTCGACCGCAATTCGCGGGGGGCAGTCGTTTACAATTTACCCGATTGTGACCAGCGAGCACCGTTCGCCCCCTAAAATTTAGGCCAAAAGAAAAAGCAACTCGGGGTCTGCCTAACCCAGAGTTGCTTCCTTCTAATCAATTAACTTAATTTAGTCTTTTTTCCGAATGGTGAACCCACGGCCACCTTCAGAACGCCGACCACCGTTGTTGCTGTGACGATTGCGATCGCCACCGTGGTTACGTGAGTCATGGTTACGTGAATCATGACCGTGACCACGTTCGCCGCCATTACCGCGACGATCTTGACGATGACGGTAACCACCGCCGTTGCCACCGCGACGATTGCCACCACCATGATGGTAGCCGCCACCGCCGTGACGCTTGCCACCACGCTTAGGTAATGGCCGTTCTGGTGTAATCTTAACGGGTACTTGGTTGTTGTTGTCCTTGGTTAAGTCGTTCAACAGAGCGGCAACCAGGTCTTCAGCATCGTATTGGGCTAATAGGCTTTCAGCCGTCTTAGCGTACTTTTCAGTATCCGTCTTGTTAATCAGGTCAGCGATCGTTTCCTTAGCTGCACCCAATTGACTAACCAGAGCTTCTTCATCCGAAGGTGGCTTCAAAGGAAGCATCCGCACCTTCGTCAGCTTTTCGATTTCACGCAGGTAGTCCATTTCGTTAGGCGTTACGAAAGTCATGGAAACCCCATGCTTCCCGGCACGACCGGTACGGCCGACACGGTGAACGTAACTATCTGGATCTTGCGGAATATCGTAGTTGTACACGTGGGTCACATCGTTGATGTCAATCCCACGGGCAGCCACGTCGGTTGCGACTAAGATGTCCAACTTACCGTGACGGAACTCGTTCATGATTTGGGTCCGACGCTTTTGCGTCAAGTCCCCATGAATCCCAGCGGCGTTATAACCACGCGCTTGTAATCCACTAGCGATTTCATCAACCCGACGCTTCGTCCGAGTGAAGACAATCGTCAAATCAGGGTCTTGAACGTCAAAGAACCGCGTCATCACATCGAATTTTTCGAAATCACGAGAACGGACGTAGAATTGATCGATCAAGTCGGTCGTTAATTCCTTGGCCTTAATCTTCACGTGCTTAGGGTCTTGCATGAATTGCACCCCAACCCGCTTGATTTCTGGTGGCATCGTTGCAGAGAAGAGCATCGTTTGACGCTTCTCTGGTAATTGCTTGATGATATCTTCAATGTCATCCAAGAAACCCATGTTTAACATTTCATCGGCTTCATCTAAGACTAACATTTGAACATGATCCAACTTCAAGGTGTGACGACGAATGTGGTCAAGTAAACGACCAGGCGTCCCAACAACGACTTGAGGGTGGTTCTTTAAGGATTTGATTTGCCGACGGATGTCAGCACCACCGTAAACAACTTGGACGTTTGCCCGTTCGTTCCGGCCTAATTTATAAATTTCTTCTTGGGTTTGAATGGCCAGTTCCCGTGTTGGGGAAACAACTAGCGCTTGTACGTTTTCGTTTTTCTTATCAATCTTTTCAAGGATTGGTAAAGCGAATGCCGCAGTCTTCCCTGTCCCGGTTTGGGCTTGTCCAATAACGTCTTGACCCGCCAAAACCATGGGGATTGTCTCGGCTTGAATTGGGGTCGCTTCTTCGTAACCTGCTGTCGTAACAGCCTTCAGTAGGTCTTCAGAAAGACCCAGTTCTTTAAACTTCAAAAATAATTTCCTCCTAATAGGTGCATCGCGCCAGTGCCTCATAAATCTTGGAAAAAATCCGTTTTCCGTGAAGCAGTTTATGATTGGCCAACGCGGGGTAAGTTTGTTTCTCTAAATAAGCAACTAAGCCATCATACAACGGTGAAACAAAATAAGCAACTCCCACGACTTGCGGGAATTGCTTATCTTTTTCATTATTTTTCATTGGAATCCTGTAATGCCGCCAATACTTGCTCCAAATGAATCCCGTGAGATCCCTTCAATAAAATCTGATCGGCATCAGTGAGCACATCCTGAAGCGCTGATGTAAGCGCTGGCAAGGCATCCGCGGCGAAATGGCTCACGGCTAGTTCTGGTTTTTCTGCCGCCAAACGCTGTTGCAAAGCCACCATATGCGGCCCCACCAGATAAACGTGACTGATCTTAGCGGGATCAATGGCGGCGGCCAAGCCGGCATGCATGGTGTCGGCTTGGGCCCCCAATTCCAACATATCCCCTAAAACCACGTAGCGCTTGCCGGTAACCGGCGTCTGCGAGAAGGCAGCCAGCACCTGCTTGACCGCTGTGGGGTTTGAGTTGTACACATCACTTAAGATATCCTCACCAGCAGCCCCTTTGAGCCATTCTGCGCGGTTCTCCGTCAGATTAACGGTGCCGAGTGCGCGCTGGGCATTCTCTGGCCGAATTCGGTAAACATTAGCCACTGACAGAGCCGCCAACGCATTGTTCACGTTATAAGTCCCGATCATTGGAATGGTGAAAGGCTTGTCTGGCCACAGATTGGTCGTAAAGGTCGTCGCCGTTGACGTTCCCGAAATCTCGGTGGCGTACAGATCATCCGTCTCCGCCTGACCAAAGGTGTGTTGCTGTAAGTTGAGGTCAGCCGTGCGTTCACGCAGGAGCGGTTCATCGCCGTTGTAGACCATAATCCCATCTTCACTGAGGCCGTGCGTAATCTCCATCTTGGCATCCGCAATCTTATCACGCGTGCCAAAGAATTCAATGTGGGCCTCACCAATCATGGTGATTACCGCGACATCTGGTGCCACCAGCTTGCTCAGAAAGTCCAATTGTCCGGGCCGATCCATGCCCATTTCCACAACCAACATTTCCGTGTTGGGTTCCATGGACAGAACCGTCATGGGCACGCCAATCTCATTGTTGAAGTTGGCATGCGTCTTGGTAACGTTGAACTGGGTCGCTAAGATGCTGGCAATCATGTCCTTAGTAGTCGTCTTACCATTGCTCCCAGTCACCGCAACCACTCGTGGATTGATCTTCGTCAAATAGTACTGGGCCAATTTTTGCAAGGCTTCCAGCGAATCCGCAACCTGAATAACTGGAAAATCGGCGGGGGCCGTGGCTAAATCACGGGCCCAGAGCGTGGCAGCAGCGCCATGGTCGATTGCCGACTGAATAAACTGATGACCGTCTTGTTCACCAGTCAACGGAATAAAGAGTCCTCCCGGCTGGAGGTGTCGACTGTCAAACGCCACACTCGTGACGCTGACATGACGCCATTGTTCGAAATCATTGATTGCTCCCACTGCGTGAGCAATTTCAGCAAGCTGCATCTTCATGTTTTATGCTCCTATGTAACGGGCAGAGCGTGACGCCCTTCCGCCTTTAAGTTAGTTTCTGAAAAGTTGTCAGCTCTCCAGTTAATGTCGAAATGAAATACTGAGATTCATTATACCATGAATTCAAGCGGGCTAGCTTAAAACTCAGCAGAAAACGCTGGTGGTCAAAACGAGAAGCACCGCTAATGACGACGGTCACCTGACATTAACGACCGTACGCTTAGGCCCGCTATCCCCTACTATAACGACAAAACCACCGACAATCGCGGTGCGATCATCGATGGTTCTTACATTTATTTAAATAAGATCCTTAACATCACTAAAGACTTGATTATCATGAATGCTCAATGCCCACTCACGCGTCGTCAAATCATAGCGCAGACTTGCCACCTCACGAGAGTCAGCATACACCTCTTCTTGCGAATACCAGGTGTTTTGCCGCTCTGGATGTGTGATGGCTCGTACCGGAATCACATAGATCCGGTGACGCTCCACCAATTGGTCAAAGGCAATGATCATCCCATCCAGCAACCCTTGGGTCAGCTGAATCAAAATCTCATGTGGCACGTCACTAATCGCTAATGGCCGGGCAAAAACCCATCGATTGTTGTGCATTGCCCGCAAATGGCGTTTGAGGCTCACTTCCAACACGTGATCGAAGTCCGGCAAATGCCGGTAATACGTCTTGAAGAACCCATCCCGTAACGTTAAATACGCATAGTTATTTTGCAACTTGGCATAAAAAGGGGTCCGGATATGCGTTTCCATATGTGCCAGATAGAGAAGCTCGGCAATTTCGCCAGGTAAGAGAAAATCTAGGTCATCCCCATGCGCGTAGTCTACCCATTTTACAGCGTGCTCGTGTTTCGCCAACAAGTAGCGCCGAATCTGGGTCTGCCCGGTGATGGTCTGTAACCGCGTGTGGGGATTAATCTCCACATCACTTCCAGACTCATCATTCAGTAAAAGTAGCTGATTGGGTATCGCTGGGATGCCATTTAAAAAATCAGCCGGTGATATTCCCAACGAATAAATCATATTCGTAACGGGCTCTAAACTTAAATACACAAAATTTCCGCGCATATTCTTACACTCTTTCCCCTAGTCTCATTGTTAATTGTACTACGAAACTGGTGTGAAAACCGCTACTTTATTTTACATTTTTTCAAGGCGAGCGATTCGGTCAGCAATGGGCGGATGCGTGGCAAAAAGATCGCCCAGGCGATGCTTATTCTTGAAAGGATCACCGATATAAAGTGCCGAACTGTTAGGATCGGCCGCCTCCATCGGCTCACTATCATCGATTTTACGCAGCGCATTAATGAGCCCCTGCGGATTCCGCGTCAATTCAACACTCGACGCATCAGCCAAGTACTCCCGATTACGCGATAACGCCATCTGCGCAATACTAGCTGCCAGCGGCGCCAATATTATCAGCACAATCGAAATCACAATGGCAAAGGCATTACCAGCCGAGTCCCGATCGTCGTCACGGCGTCGGCCCCCACCCCACCAAAGCCAATTGCTGGCAAAATTAACCAGCATGCCAATGGCAGCGGACAAGGCCAGGGCAATCGTCTGTAGTCGAATGTCATAGTTGCGCACGTGAGAAATCTCATGGCCGATCACACCCTCAAGTTCCTCTCGGTTTAACCGTTGGAGAATCCCCGTGGTCACCGCAACAGCCGATTTTTCAGGACTGTTCCCGGTCGCAAACGCGTTGGGACTCGGATCGTCAATGATAAAGACACGGGGCATCGGCACTTTGCCGACCAGCGCCATGTCTTCAATCATATGCCACAACTGTGGCGCCTGACTCACGTCGGTAATCTCTCTGGCATGATTCATGCTCATGACCACGTTAGTCGATTGGCTAATCATGATCAGCATATAGACCAGCGCAACGACTAGGGCAATCACTGCCCCAGACTGCCAGTTATTCCAAAAAAGATAACCTAGTGCAGCCCCGATCAGTAAAACCAGCAAGCTAAAACCAACCATCACGTAGCCCGTTCGCCGCTTGTTCATGGCAATTTGGTCATATAACATATGATCGCCTACTTATCGGATTGATTAAAGTCATCGAAATTAACTTTAGGTGTTGTCTTTTCTTCTTCAGGTACTTGCAGGTATTCGTTCTCCTGAAAGTGATGAATTTTGGCAACAATGTTACTTGGGAAGGATTGAATCTTCACGGTCAGATTAGCCACGGAACTGTTGTACAGTTGCCGCGAATAGGCAATCTTATTTTCGGTGTTGGTCAGTTCTTCCATCAGTTCTTTAAATTGCGTGTTAGCCTTTAAATCCGGGTAATTTTCGGACAGGGCAAATAAGGAACGTAACGTCGTAGAAAGTTGGTTAGAAACTTCCATGGTTTGCTGGTGATCATCAGCCGGAATTGCCGTCAATTGATTCCGCAATTCGACCACTTTTTTCAAAGTACCTTGTTCGTAATTGGCGTACCCCTTCGTAGTGGATACCAAATTAGGAATCAAGTCATTCCGCCGTTTCAGCTGCACGTCAATCTGACTCCAAGACTCTTGCACATATGTCCGGGTCTTAATCAAACCGTTATAAGCGCTGATATACCATAGCACTAAAAGTGCCAAGACGATAATTAAAATAATCCAGGCCATTTTTGTCACTCCTTCTCAAATTTTCTGGTACACTCATCATAACAAAAGGTAAAACCAGACACCAATATGTACGCCTGACTTTACCAATAATTAGGAGGTTTCCCATGCAACATGTGCTCTTTGTTTGCTTAGGTAACATTTGCCGTTCCCCGATGGCCGAGGCCATTTTCAACGACTTGCTGGAACAACGCCATTTAACGGATCAGTTCGCGGTGGCGTCAGTTGCCACAAGTCCTGAAGAAGAGGGTAATCATCCTCACCCGGGCGCGTTGAAAGCGATGCGCGCCCACGGCTTAGATGCGGGCCAACATCGTTCACGGCCTATCACAGCCGAGGATTTTGACTGGGCCGACACCATCATCACCATGGACCACGCTAACGTGGCAAACCTGCAACGCATGGCTCCCAATGCCACTGATGCCGCAAAGGTGAAGCTCTGCCTCGACATTCTGCCAGGACGTGAAGGTGAAGCGATTGACGATCCCTGGTACACCCACAAGTTTGAATTAACCTATCAAGAATTAGCTGCCGCCCTGCCAGCTTGGCTGGACGAGTTGGCTTAAAACAAAACGTCAGACTAGCCAATTGCCGATTTCACTGAGGTAACGGCTGGCCTGGCGTTTTTTCAATGAAACGACATGGCCTACGGCGTATTACACAACATCCAGGTAATCGAACCAGTATAGTCACCACGAACTGCATCAGAATCGACCCGCAACAACAGCCCTTCCTTCAGGCCAGCCGTTAACTGCGTCTCCCGCTGTACGTGGTCAGCGTCAGAATTCATAATACGTTGCGCTTCCGAATTCAATAGGGGCTTTGTCTTATGATGATCAACGTAAACTAATTGACCGGCTAAGTGTCGTTGATCTTCGCGAACCAATGGAGACGCCGTCGCATCCAAGTGCCAATCATGGCAAGATCGACGCGTATCTTCGATGGTTAGGCTAAAGGGCTCCTGTCGTGGCAAGGTTTGAAGATAGCCAGTTAGATGGCCCTTGAAGCTGATGTTAGGCGTCACGTTTTTTACCTTCAGGCGTCCCACAAGCACCGTTAAGGGTACCTTTTCGGACTGATGGCCCAGAGAATCCGTTACCCAAACCCTTGCGTCATTTTTGTCGCTAGTAAACAGATTGGCCGGCAACTCCCAATTAAGCTGTCCTAGAGGTTTCTGATCATCCAGCTGAAAGTTAGTTTCAGTGTCGCCTACCGCAACGTGTAGCCGTAAATCTGAAGGGGTTACCGTTTCTCCCTTAACCTGAACGCTCCCTGAGAGCTTTACCGAATCGCCTTCATCGACCGTTTGTGTGCCATCACCGTCTAAGTGAAGCGTCAGGTACTTCACTGGGATCACCCGAAAACCGGGGATCGTGGCTTCCGCTACCGCCTCAGTCCCGTTAAAGTTACTGGTTGTCGTCGGAACCGTGGTGACCGCCCCCGCACCTTCAGTGACTTCTCCCTTCAACGAAATTTCCACCTGATTGTGATCCGCTGTAAAGGTCTTAAGTTTTTTGGTTAACGTGTTCTGTGAAAGCTCGGCTGGTGAAATCGGCAGCGATTCTTCTCCACGACAACTAATCGTGCCACTCAAATAGTGAATCTGTCGTGGCAATTTTAAAGACGCAACGACGTCATGCCAATCTGACCGCCCATTGTTGTATTGAACGCTATAGTTTAGCTGCACCTGATCATGTTCTTCAACCGTATCGCCCTCATGAATTTGCTTATTTTGAGAGAGATTCATCATCTCAGCCTGTGCCGAAACATCCACCAGATCTGGAATTTGGTCGAATACCACCAGATTGTTTTCATAGTTCATCCCCGTCGCCCCGGTGAATCCCCAGCGTGCCGAACGTGCCGGCTTTTTTTCACTAGTAGCTTCATTAGCCACGATTTTTTTCTTATCAATCGTTACCGTCCGCGATTCTCCATCCTGAGGAGCTCCTGTAATCACGTCTTTATCATTGAACGTATAGGTCATTTGACCAGTTTCAGGATTCCCATCCACTTGAGGGACGTAGCGCAGGGTCAAGTGATGCCAAGCGCCATTCGATAAAAAGGCAAAGTTTTTTCCTTGTATCAACCCCTCATGGTTCAGTGAAATATAGGACCGCCAATCATTATGATTATTAAGCATACCATCCGAACCGCTAGCCGTATGAAACACTCGGTTTCGCGTATAACTTGTCGGCTCCGCCGGATAGTTCGATGCAATATGTGGATAAAGCAGCATTCCTGCTCCCGTGTCTGAATCAAAAGAATCACCTAGTCCAGTTAAGTCATCATAGTTACGTTTGGCGTTCAAATGTGTGTCAAATTCTAATGCCCAGCTCCTCTGAATGGCGCTCGTCGCAAGTTGCTTGAGTACCGTTGAATCTTCATCTGTACTCACACTCCCCTTATCGAGGCCCCAGACACCCAAGGTTTCCCCCCGAATAGTCCACCTGTTCATTTCAGTAACTGCGGCCGTCTTGCGCGGGTCATTCTGCAGAACAAAGGCCATACCGTCACCGGCCGTATTTTTATCCTCATTTTCTTCACCAGTAACTGGCTTGCCCCGATTTCCAAAGTATAACCACATCGAAATAGTCTGTTCGTGGTCTAAATCAAAGAGATTGTCTTCAGTTGACCAGATACTGCCGACCTGATTCGCGCCATCGGTCAATTTCACCACTTGTGTATTCTTGGTTTTTTCATTCTTTGAATCGATCACTTTGGCCTGATTTTTATCTTTCTGCTCGCCTTGTACCGTTCCCACCTCAAAATATTCCGACAGACGGATTCCCTGAGGGGTCGTACCTAACGCATTTTCTAAGTTTTCATCCGCAAAAGTCGGTACAGCTCTATTAAGCAACACCCCACCCAATAACAGTCCCATCAGTCCAGCAACTAGTATCTTGATCAACAATCAATTACTCCTCCCAAATCATGGATTAAACCTAATCTACCGCTGTTTGCTCACTAGGCAACCAGCAACGAATTTACAATGTTTCCATAACATTTGTCATAATATGGTACGTTTAATAGTAACACCATTTATCATTGAAAATTAGTATAGCATATGTCCCTCGATAAATTAACCCCAAATCCTTATATCACAATATTTATATCTTGATATTAGCACTATTTATACCCATCTTTTAGCAGATAAATAGTGCTAATACCCAGCGATTTTGATACACTACTTATAACCTCAAAAAAGGCCAGTCGTTTACGCGACTGACCTCTCAAAATTTTAATTGGTTGAGACCGAATTGGTGAAACTCCACGTAATTGTGCCACCATACCGAGCTGGTTGCTTACTTGAGCCACCGATGGCATTGCCTTGAACATCTAGAAGGAGTCCTGAATCCGCACGCCACCCTTTAGAAACATCCACGATATCGTTATCACTCGTTGTGGTTCTTGACTTGATCTCTACGAATCCCGCGGTCAAATCTTGCTTACTGTCGCCTTGCTTGTAAATTAAGCTTCCTGGCAAAGTTTCCCGCAAAAGCGACACGAACGGTGTGGCTTTTGCGTACAAGACCCACTTATTATTGGCTCCCCGCGTATCAGTCACGGATACATTAAAATCATCACTTGGTTGAATGAGCTGTTCCGCTCCCGTCAAAGTCGTCTGCTTGAACGTCGCTCCTGTTGGGACACTCATATCTAGCGCCCCTGCTTTTACCGTGATCGTGTACGTTAACTTATCTGAAATACGGCCATCACCATCTTCAGCATAAAGTTGTAACGTATTGTCCTGTCCCGATAGCAACTTGGCTTGCGGAACCGAATAGGTAACCTGTCCGGGTTTATCAGTGGCCTTCAGCGGTTCCGGCTGCAAGGATTCGCCATTCAATACTGGATGCAACGTGGTTTTACTATTATCAACGCTGCTTTGATCCCCATAGCTGAGTTGGGCGGTTACCGGGACATCGGTCTTGGGTGCTACCGATGTCTTCCCGGACACACTATCTCCTGTCCAGGCCATATGAAGGGGACTGGTCTTGGAAGCCGGTGTCACGGTAAAATCAGGTGTTCTGGCATCCGTCAAAGCATTTGCCCCAACAAACTTGTTCGTTAATTGTGCCGTACTCCCAACCTTGGCATCCCCGTTTAGGGTAATGGTTGCTGTCGGATTGGTCTTAGACAACTCTTGGATGGGAAGAATTAGCGCGCCCGAACCAATATCTGACTTACTCAACTTAGTCTCAGGCAGGGCGTTGTCGCCATACGAAATGCTGCCATCCGTATAATCAATGTTACTAGGCAAGTTGAGTTGGGCCTTGATATCTTTCCAATTCTGGCTCCCCCCCGTATAGGCCAGGTTATAGGTTAGCCGCATACTGTGGCCCGCACCAACGCTGTCACCACTAGCAACTGTCTTTTGCGTGGTCTCATCCTTAATCGTAGCCGTCGTATTGGCGTTAACGATACCGGGAATCTGTTCAAAAACCACGGCATTGGGTTCAAATCTAGTCCCAGTGGACCCGGTGAATCCCCAGCGCACTTTGCCAGTGTTACCGGGATCAATCGCCTTTTTAGGAACGCTGACCGTTCTCGACTCTGCATTAGGAAGTGGATTCCCAGTTTTAGGATCTTTATCATCGTAAATATACGTCATCGTTTGATCAGTCGCATTCCACTTTAACGTGACATGATGCCACGCGCCATCGACCATCCACCCCGCGGAGCTTTTATAGATCGGTTGTATGTGGTTCATGGTGGCATAGTAGCCACCCTGAGCCGAGTGCATCGTATAGGTGGCTGAACTACTTGGAAATCCCGAAGCAATGTGCGCATATGGCGCTGCTAAATTAGGATCATCATCAAAAGAACTACTTACCCCGGGGGCCCCATTTCCCGTTGTCTTGTTGGGATAGGTATCAAATTCCAACGCCCAACTATTCTTAATCGCCGAACTGGCCACATCGCTAGCTTGACTCTTGGTTTTGTCCTTATCCGATCCCCAAACCCCTAGCGTTTCTCCACCAAGAGGCGTTCCTGCATTATCCGTAGAACTGGCGGAAAGATTGCGCGTATCGTTCTGTAAAACAAACGCCATCCCATCACCAGAACTACTATTCCGATTACCAAAGTTCATCCACATGGAGGCTGTAGCGTCAGAATTCAGACTCATCTCTGACGAGTCGTTCGTCCAAACCGTTCCCAATTGGCTGACTTTATCGGTTAACTGAACTGCCTGTCCCTTACCAAATGGTGTATCTGCTAACACCGCTGAATTATTGCTAATCTTTCCCAACGAAAAGTAATCATTCACTGGAACACCCTGCGGTGCCGTCTCTAAAGCTTGCTGAATCGGTGGATCAAAAAAACCTGCTTTCGCCGTTATACTTTGTCCCCCAAGTGTTAACCCTAACCCTATGACCATCGCACTAACAAAAACCGTTTTCAACTTCAAAGCCTACCCACTCCTTTGTAAAACAGAAATCGCGCCACCTAGTCGTAACCGTGATCACCTTTTACGTTCATGTTCAGCCTCGACATCGTTTTTAAACGTCTGCATCTCATAAGAAAATTAACTTTACTATCGAGCTGAATCATGATTATCCCAGTATGCTGTCAAATATGTCGACTCCCCTATACTGGTTCTCTTGTTAACTAAATTCATTATATTCGGTTAGTCAACTAAATTCAACAGCAATGTTAAATTTAGTTTCTCTAAATAATCATGGCCCGTAATCAATTCCATGAATACTTTATATCACTGGTATTGTTGGGTGCCCTTTCATTGTCTTGGATCGTTCACTTATCAGGCCATAACACAATAATCAGTTGTGATTTCAATGCATAAATAACCATAACTTTGTATGCAGGCCCCACACAATTGTTTTTCAGTAACAACTTAAGTCAACCCTATCGATGCCACTAAAAAAAGCCGAACCCGCTATCTTGGGGTTCGACCTCATTCAACTTTAAATCATTGTGGTGCATTGGCCAATATCCATTTAACTTCGCCCTTATAGGTTCCGGCCACCGCACCGCCACTAACCTGCATATGCAGACCCGTTGTCGCATTCCAACCGCTAGCAACATTAGTCGTTGTGCCATCGTCGGAACTGGTGCCGGTTGCCACGGTAGTTGGTGTCGATGTTAATGTCAGATCATCACTGCTCGTCCGGTACCGTAACTGACCGTCTAGTTGGTGACCAGCATCATCTACAAACGGCGTTGCACTCGCCTGTAATTGCCAGTGATTACCCGCACCTCGCGTATCCTTGACATCCAATTGCCAATCATTCGCCGGCAAAATATCCTGTGTCGTGCCAATCAAGGCCGTCGGTTTAAAGGTACTTGTCGATGAAACATCGCCAAAGTTAAGGGTTCCCGCCACATGGATCGTGACTTGTAAGTCGTTTGAAACATCACCTAAGGTATCAGTCGCATACAGATCCAGCGTATTGTCTCCAGTCTTCAGACTTCCGGCAGGTACATCATAGGAAAAGCTCCCCTGACTAAATTGGGTGGTCGCCAATTCCTGACCATTGAGCGTTGGATGTAAGGTAATCCCCTTACTACCAACCTTGCCATTCAAGACACTACCCATTCCTGTAATTGTCGTCCCCTGACCAGCATCAAGATTAACTGTTGACTGGCTCATCAGAAGCAGGGTCAACGAGGACGTTAACTGGTTAACCTTAAAGCCATTCATCGTGGCCGAGGTAATCGCGTTACTCCCGACAAAGTTTCCCTGTGAGCTAGGCACAGTAGTCGCTGTGCTACTTGCTTTGGCAAGGATTGTGATCTTCGCCGTGGGGTTACTCTTCGTCAAGGACTGCGCTAAGGTCGTCTTCAACGTTTGATCGGTCATGTTGCTGACATCAAAACTTGATGTGGTTCCATCGGGGTTCGTAATAATCCCCCTTAGTTGGGGTAATTCCCGTTGGAATCTTCAGACTGGCGCGCACATTAGTCCAGGGCGCACTTCCTGAATTGTAGGTCAGCTGATAGTCCAATTGCAGACGGTCGTTCGTATTCACACTATCGCCATCAGCAATCTTTTTATTCTGCGTCAGGTCCGTAACCGTCCCCGTCGCACTACTATCGACCAACCCGGGGATCTGTTCGAAACTCACCAGATTACTTTCGGAATTACCCCCAGTAGAACCTGTGAACCCCCACAGTGCAGTCGTCTTATCGCCGAGATCACTGGAGTAGATGGTCTCTGATCTGGATTGTCCGGCCTGGGCGAGCCCAGTCGCCGGATCTTTATCATCTATTGTGTAGGTCATGGTGTTGGTACTTGCTGTCCAGTCCAAGGTGAGATGGTGCCAAGCCCCGTTGGAGAGAAAAGACGAGTCCGTTCCACTGATAGAATTCTGGTGCGTCATTATGGTTGCATAATTATAGTTTTTACCATCAGAACTGAGCAGCGCTTTCCGCTGATAGGTCCCCGTTTTAGCGGGAAAGCCGTCCGCAATGTGGGGTTGTTTCAAATTATTATCAAAATTCGTCGCATTCATATAATTGTCATAGATATATTGATTATTGACAAAGGTATCGAATTCCAAGGCCCAACTATTCTGGATAGCTTGACTCGCAACCGTTCCACTGTTGGTCGATGTTAGATCGTCTGGATAGCCCCAAACACCCATGGATTCACCACGCGCTGGCGTACCATCCTTTTTCACCGCAGTTGCCTTGGTTCCACGGGGGTCATTTTGTAAGACAAAGGCCATCCCGTCACCAGCTTGACCCTTCTTGTTTCCAAAATACATCCACATGGAAGCCTTCTCATTTCGAGAGAGATCAAACGCTAACGCACTGCCGGCCCAAATGGTCCCCAACTGATCCTTGCCATTCGTCAACTGAACAGCCTGCGTACCCAAGGTGTTAGGATTGGTGGAATCTTGAACCTTAGCGGAGTTAATGCCATCAAAGTTACCAATTGTGAAGTAATCACTGAGTGGCAACCCCTGCGGCATACTCGCTTGAGCCGCGGTTAAATCGGTAGCATCCTGATCTGGCGTATCAGCCGCGTGCCCTGTTAACCCACTGCCCATAAACAAGACACCAACCATGACAAGTATCCCTAGTAAACCTGTCTTAAATTTCATAAACCACACGGC
The DNA here is from genome assembly GCF_001434395.1 of Levilactobacillus hammesii DSM 16381. Taxonomy (GTDB): domain Bacteria; phylum Bacillota; class Bacilli; order Lactobacillales; family Lactobacillaceae; genus Levilactobacillus; species Levilactobacillus hammesii. The sequence continues at coordinate 64,399 of NZ_AZFS01000045.1, read as the reverse complement.
TCCTTCCTTAAAAGATATGAAATACACTTCACTTTTAGTATACGAGAAAACTGTGTGACCCTAACGATTAAGCACTGTCATTGTTAGGTTAGATACATTACTAATTGAATTATCTTATTCAGCGCAATATTATTTCTGGGCAAAACAAAAGTCACCCTACACGCGTAGAGTGACTCCAATCTTTATGGCATAAGCCCATCACTTAGGTGAAACAGAGTTTACGGCTGACCAATCGATTGTTCCTTCATAATTTCCCTCGACTGCGTTACTGTTTATCTTTAAACGGATTCCAGTATCAGCCTTCCAGTCTTGGGCAATGTCCGTTGTCGTGTCATTATCTGTTGAGGTTCCACTCGCAATGATTTGTGAAGCCTCATCGTTCAATACCGTGTCATGCCCCGCTGCATCCGTGTAAACCAATGAACCGTCAAGTGGCGTCTTGACGGCGACATTGTCACCATCGGCAAACATGCCCGTCGTCTTTGCGGTGACTTGCCACGTACTCCCCTTGACCAGTGAGTCGTCAACATCTAATTGCCAATCACCATCTCGATTGATCATGTGACTCTGACCATCCCCAGTCAGGATGGTGGGCTTAAAGGTCATGTTGCCACTCGTATGACCAAAACCGACCGTGCCTGCGGTGACAATCCGGTTTACCGTAGTCGACGTGACCTCATTTGCCCCCGAACCGTAAGTGGCATAAAAGCTAATGGTATTGGCACCAGGACGTAACTTGGTATTGGCAATATCATAGCCAAAGTAGTAAAAGTTCGGTGACATTTCCGCCGCATAAATGTCCATCAGATTCTCTGGATCCTGCGCCACACCATTAATCGCGGGGTGAATCGTAATATCCTCCATCGGAACGTGGGTAGAATCGGCTGGCATCGCGATTCCTACCACCCGAGCGGCCTGGGCACTGCCATAATTGACTTTCAAGGTCCCTTTATCATCAAAGGTATCCATGGCCAACTTGGCATTAATCTTGGGCGTAATCGTAAACTCAAGTGTTTTTGCTGACGATGTGGCGTTGGTCCCCGTGAAGTAGCTCGTTTGCTCTGGCTGCAGCACCCCACTTTGATCCGTTGCCAGATTCTTTGCCGTACCATACAACGTGATTGTCGCGTGCTGCGTACCGCTCATCGTTAAACCACCATCCGCAAGTGCCACTGGTAAATTTTGTGCCGAACCACCTGAACTCGTGGTCATTTTCGACAGATCAACCTTGTTATCGTTACTATCCTTATAACTAGCATCCGGGTAAGTAATCGTTCCTGACGTAATATTTAGCCCACTGGGAATATTCAGATTTGCATTAACTGACTTCCAATCTTCATCCCCATCTGTTCGACCAAAGGTATAGGTTAACTTAACCTCTGAGCCACCTGGAATTGAACTCGTCTGCGTAGAATTACCACCCACGTTAATATATTCGTCTGGATTAGCGGGGTCACTCTTAGCGGCTAGACTGGCCTTGGCCTCAGTCTGTGCCTGACCAGGGAGTTGATCAAAGATAACAAAATTATTCTCAGTAGATTCACCAGTCGAACCCGTGAATCCCCAACGAACTGCGGACTGTCCAGCTGCTAAATGAAACTTGGCCGGATCAATGGGAACCGTGGCATAATCCGTCGATGGTTCAGAAAGACCCGTATTCGGATTTTTATCATTATACGTGTAAGTCATTGCCCCATCACCACCAGCAGTTGTTGGTGGCGTGTATTGAATGGTAATGTGATGCCAATTCCGGTCAGACAATTTGCTATTGCTTGTGGGGCCTTCATTCAAAAAGCCCTCGTGTTTCATCGTATAGTAATAATACGGTCCGTAACCATTTGTCCCCAAAGCATAGGGAACCTTGGCTTCTGAATACGTACTATTTTCGCCCGGATAGTTTGACGCAATGTGTGTATCCTCGATAGCGGTCTGATTAGAGGGTGAACTGCCATCACCATTGACATCAAATGAAGTCGGACTGCCCCCAATCGTCCACTGCGAGATGGGGTACTGGTGAGCACTATCAAAGATGCCATATGACGGTTGCGTTGGAATTGCCGTGTTAGGGAATGTATCAAATTCCAGCGCCCAGCTGTTTTTAATCGCCGTATCCGCCAGATTGGTCTTTGAAAAGTCTGAATTCTGAACGCCCCAAACCCCCATTGATTCTCCGGGCCCCGAGTAAACATTTGTCCCACCGTTTTGTAAGACAAAGGCCATCCCATCACCCACACTGGTGTCACCCGAGTTGCCGCTGGCATAGATCCACATTGAAGCGGTTTCCTTTTGATTGAGATCAAACGACTGCTGTTTGGACCAAATCGAGCCCCAGCTTTGAGCTGACCCCGCCTTAGAAATTTGAATCGCACTGTTTTTCGCACCAATTGGACTACCAGCATCCACTAAATGTGCCGAGTTAGTCCCACTGGCCGTCGAAACTGAATTGTCAATCGTAAAGTAATTAGAAGCCGTGCCACTACCCAAGTAGACCCCCTGTGGTGCACCTGACAGCGCATCTGAGCCGGTATCAAAAGCTGCCCGGGCATTTCCTGCGTGCCCCCATAGTCCTAGCCCTACTATGGTGAACACCAACGTTATTTTTAATAATCCTTTCTTCGTAATTTGCAATCTCATAACCCCCAAACTGGTTTCCGCCAGGTTTTAATCGATTCTCAACTTTTTCGTGACTAACCATTACACGCTTAATTTTAGCCGAACGCCCTGATTACCCCTGTGAGGAAGCGAATACTGACGCCGTTCATCGCGGCCAGTCGCCAAGAACTTTCCTTCTTCACTTCTCTATCACGTGGTAACCAAGTGGCATCAGCATCCTGCACCTAGCATTAATCAGCACTTGATTAATTAAGTTAACTTTTTTACTTTCCACCTATAGTATATCACCTGGGTTAACTAATTAAAGTTACAACATTTGCATCTATTGATCGCTATTGTATCCTATCGTCTCCTCTCACATTAGCATTCGTTGGTTATCAACTGACGACATTATGTTCATTCGGAACTGAATCCACACTTGTTTATTGCCATTATTCCGCCAGTAAAAAAGCCGAGGCAAGATTCTCAAAAGGAATCTTGTCTCGGCTTTTTCAAGTTCAAATTTTTTAAGATGGAGATACTGAATTAATAAAGGACCAGTCAATCGTTCCCTCATAATTCCCTTCAACCGCGTTAGCCCCAATTTTCAAACGAATACCAGTATCGTCTTTCCAACCGGCGGCAATATTAGTTGAGGTATCATCCCCGGTTGAGGTACCACTCGCAATTAATGGTGACGCCGAGCTATTCAACGTTGTTTCATGACCCGCATCATCTGTGTAAATTAATGATCCATCGAGTGGCGTCTGAACGGCAACGTTATCTCCGTCAGCATGCATGCCATCCGTCTTAGCCGTGACCTGCCAAACACTGTCTTTGGTTAATGAATCATCCACATCCAAACTCCAGTCATCAGCGCGATTAATCACCTGACTCTGGCCGTCCCCCGTCAAGGTTGTTGGCTTAAACGTCATATTCCCACTGGTGTGACCGAAACCAACTGTACCGGCAGTAACCGTGGCGTTGACCGTGGTTGACGTCACCTTATCTGTACCGGTATCGTAGGTCGCATAAAAACTAACCGTGTTGGCGCCTGGCTTTAGCTTATCATTATCAATCTTATAGTCGAAGTAGTATGGACTCGTACTATACGGATAAGTAGTTGTTTGGATATCGCTCAACTTCTCTGGGTCCTGTGAAACACCGTTAATAGATGGATGGATAACAATAAGACTTGTCATTGATTTATCAGATGGCACTGCTGTTCCCATAACCAGGGCTTGCTCAGCCCCACCATAATTCACTTTCAACGTTCCTAATTCCTTAAACGTATCCATAGCCAATTTATCATTAACTTTAGGTGTAATCGTAAAATTAGGTGTCTTCGCGGATGATGTCGCATTGGTCCCCGTGAAGTAGCTGGTCTCAGCATTCTCGGCTACACCAGTCGAATCGGTCGCTAGGTTTTTAGCCGTCCCCATTAGTGTGATGGTAGCATGTTGCGTCCCACTCATCGTTAAGCCTCCGCTTGCCAGCGATACTGGCAGCGACTGAGATGTCCCGTCTGAACTGGTAGTCAGCTTTGAGACGTCAACTTTATTATCATTGCTATCTTTGTAACTAGCGTCTGGATAATCGATTGTTCCCGAAGTGATGTCCAAGCCACTAGGAATCTTTAAATTAGCATTCACCGATTTCCAATCTTCATCTCCGTCCGTTCTCCCAAAGGTATAGGTTAACTTCACAGTTTTCCCACCTGAGATTGAACCACCAGAATTCACTTCATTATAGGTGTTCGGATCATTATCATCTTGAGATTCCAGCTTAGCCGTAGCTTCCGTCTGTGCTTGACCAGGAAGTTGATCGAAGACAACTAAATTATTTTCAGTGGCAGCACCGGTGGAACCGGTGAATCCCCAACGAACCTTGGATTGGCCTGATGCAAGATTGAATTTGCTAAGATCGATTGGAACCGTCGCATAGTCATTCGAATCAATTGGTAATCCCGTATCTGGGTCCTTGTCATTGTAGGTATAGGTCATTGATCCCTTACCCCCAGCCGTGGTTGGCGGCGTGTAATCAACCGTAATGTGGTGCCAACGGTGATCCGACAAGTTACCGTTCCCGCCAGTAGCCCCTTCATCTAGGAAGCCCTCGTGCTTCATGGTGTAGTAATAAAAGTCTCCTTGCCAGTTTTGAACCGAGTAGTTCAGCTGCTTTTTCCCATTGGCATAATCAGAAGTTTCCGTATAAGTACTGCTGTCCCCAGGATAATTAGAGGCAATGTGCGTGTCATTAATTGCCGTCTGGGTCCCAGCCGTATCCCCATTCACATCAAAGGTGCTGGGATTTTGACCCGAGAAATTCCAACTTGGAATTGGTGTGAGATGCAATGGATCAAGAAAACCGTAGGTCGGTTGTGTTGGAATTCCGCCCTTACCATTGGGATACGTATCGAACTCTAACGCCCAACTATTCTGAATGGCCGTGCTCGCCACATTAGTCTGTGCAAACAAACTGTCCGGAACGCCCCAGACCCCCATGGATTCACCAGGACCAGAATAGACATCCGTCCCCCCATTTTGAAGGACAAAAGCCATCCCATCCCCAGCGTCTGTGGAATTTTCACCACTGGCATAAATCCACATCGAAGCTGACTCCGGTTTGCTTAAATCAAACGATTGTTGCTTCGACCAGATAGATCCCCAAGAATCTTTCACACCATTTTTAGAGATCTGAATGGCACTGTTAGCCGTTCCAGCTGGACTGCCAGCATCAACTAAGTTCGCCGCGTTGGTCCCGCTGGCAGTGGCAACAGTCTTGTCAATCGTAAAGTAATCAGAAGTGGTCCCACTCCCTAAATAAACGCCTTGTGGGGCCCCTTTCAGTGCCGCATCGCCAGTATTAAAAACCGTCGATTTGGCGTTGGCAACCTCAGCGTTTCCCCATAGCCCTAGTCCGACCATGGCAAACGCCGTTACCGCACGCAATAATCCTTTCCTTACCGCATTCAAATGCATAACCCCCTCATCTGGTTTTCGCCAGACTTCTGTAGATCCTCAACTTTTCGATAATGATGTTGAAACCTTAACTAAAAATCTAGTAAAACGTCAACATCAATACTTTTAACCTTTTTATGGCACGAATATAAATTAAACTTACTTAATAACGTCCAAATACCAGTAGTTTTCTAAATATTTAACCACCCTAATAAATATAGTATACCATCACTTGGTTGGAATTATAAGAGAAATTATATATAAATATCTTCGTTTCATCAGCATTCTGTAATTACTGATATGACAGTCATTAAGCCCATCGTTTATTTTCTAATTTGTTGATTTTTCAATTGGGCTTGAAATGCTTTTTTATTATAAAACTGCCCACAAAGAAGCTCATGTGCAATGACTGCTTGTTTAGGCTAGAAACCTATGACACAGTCTCCCCTCACGTTCTGAAAGAATATTCCATAAGCAGCCAGTGCCACTTGCCCCCCTCAGGTCAGTCCTTGAAGTGAAATTAATTAACCGGTTAATTCCAACCAGCCGTCTCACAAAAAAATCAGATCAAAACCAATCGGCACGAATAAATCCCAGCTGATCAACATTTTCACTGATAAGATGCAAAAAAAAGAATCATCCCTTTATTTTTCATCAGGATGATTCTGTATTAGTATTCCGAAGACACTTCTATTCACTTGCGGGAACATTATTCAACGACCAGTGCACAGTCGTTGAGTAGGACCCACTGATAGCACCAGCGTTGGTTTCAAGCTGAATACCATGCGTGCTGTCCCAGCCGCTCGTCACATCAACCTCATCACTATCGGAATCAGAGGTGTGCGTGTCGATCGTCGCCGCCCCTTGCGTCAGACTCTGCTGATCACCATTAGTTTTTTCATACACAATGTCACCATCTAGTAGACCGTTCGAACTGGTAATGGGATCGGCCTGAGCAGTCAAGGTCCACGTTCCACCGGTTCCTCGAGTATCCTTAACCTGGACACCCCAGTTACTATCAGCGGGGAAACTCATGGCAGAACCTGTCAAATTCCTAGGATGATCAACGTTAAACGTGCCCGTTGGGTTAGCCATTAGATCTAAGGTGCCGTCCTTCAAAGTAATCGTATACCCGACATCATTAGCCGAATTAATGCCATTTTTATCCGTCGCATACATCACAAATTGATTGCCATCAGTCAGACCAGAGATGATGCTGGCGGCGGGAATCGTGTAACTGAACTTGCCAGCAGCGTCACTATCACTCAAGGTCTTCGTTGGCAGGTTGACCCCGTTCATTTGAGGGTGCAACGTGATGCCGCTGTTTGCCGCAGCCGTGCTACCTGGTCCATACGTAATCTGGCCGGTTAGAGTGACATCTTTAGCTTCCGTCAACTTTTGACTTCCTGAGATTCCACCAGCGTCAATATTATCACCGGTAAGTGCCATCGTCATTGACCCATTAACTTTCTTCACATTGAATGCACTCAGCGTCGTGTGCATCAGCGCATTCGACCCTTCAAACGAACTGTGGGTTTCCTTGACAGCCGTCGTATCACTACTACCAGCAACGGCCACACCATTAAGTGTAATGTCGGCAGTCGCATTCGGTGCGGTGCTGCCATCCTGCTTATTGTTAAGGTTCTCAAGGGATTTACTTAAAGCTTGCCCCGTCGAACTACTGGTGTCCAAATCACTAATCGTATCGGTATCCCCATTAGCATACTTGATGGTGGCACTCTTAAACACAATATTTGATGGCAAATTCAATTTGGCAACAATATCCTTCCAAGACTCGCGACCGCTAGTGTACTTCAAATTGTAATTCAGTGACAGCCGGTCGCCACTATTCACAGTATCCGAAGGGTCATCAATGACCTTGTCAGACTGAGAGGTGTCGGTCAAAGTGGCTGTCGTATCCCCATTTACCAGGCCAGGAACCTGGTCAAAGACCACGATATTATTTTCGATTGCAGCCGTCGAACTTCCAGTGGAACCCACGAAACCCCAACGAACTAAACCATCGGAGCCAACGCCCAAATCTTCCTTAGGATTAATCTTTACACTTTGGGTATAGGTCTTCGAGACGGAGTCCGTTGATGAGGTTGCCGTCGTCGCTTCTTCACCGGACCGGGGAACTTGGTCATTGTAGCTATAGGTCATCATATCCGTTGAGCTATCCCAGTGCATGGTCACGTGTCGCCACCAACCAGCATCTAAGAACGTAAACATACTCGTACCGGTACCAGGTGTAATTGTCCCTTTATGAATCATTGAGGGGTAGTAGTAATTGGTCGTCGTGGTCGTCGGGAATAGCCAAGAACCACCTGTTGTCGTCTCCGATGCTTGGTTACTCTGATAGGTCGTGGATTTCCCGGGAAAGCTCGATGCAATATGCTGACCAGATACATCCCGGTCAAAGTCCGAAACGGGTCCCTTTTTCAACAGACTAATCGAATTAGCATCATCAGGCGCGGCAGTCGGCAAAATATCTTGATTAGAAACTGTATCAAATTCCACTGCCCAACTATTTTGAATTGCGAGTTTGGCAATGGCATCCGTATCTAGCGGCTTGGTCATATCCGTCCGAGCGTCCGTTCCCCAGACACCCATTGACTGACCAGCGGCCGGTGTCCCGTCCGCATTCTTGGCGATGGCATTCACACCATTGGAATCGTTCTGCAGGACAAAAGCCATCCCATCACCAGCACTCCCCGTTTTTCGACCATCCCCAAAGTACATCCACATTGAGGCGGTCTGATCCTCATTCAAGTTCATGCGGGCATCATCATTAGCCCAGATTGCACCGGCTTGATTGGCCCCAGTTGTAAGGTTAACGGCTTGACCATCGCCGAAGTCCGTTGAACTAATCTTGGCATTATTCCCACTAATATCACCCCTACTGAAATACTCACCGATTGTAACGCCCTTGGGTGCGGTTTGCAGGATTTGATCGTTCGTCATCTTGGCTTGTACCGTCACTGACTGTCCACCCCATACCAGCCCAGTCACGACTGTCACTATACCCAATAAAATTGATCTCATCTTCACGCTATTTTCTCCTCCTTCACCGGAAAACCCATAAATACTGGTCATCGCTGCCTTCGTTATCGATACCTGACATTTATAATTTTTTATACAACCAGTCGTTTCAATCTACATCGATAATTAACTAAACAATCGATACAAATCAGAAAACAGCTTTCCTCACAAAACTGCCCAACCGATTGTGATCATATTTCGTTCACAACGAGTGTCATCAAAAAGATGACGTCCGTTGACTAATTTTACTATGAATTAAAATTATTATAATCTGTTTATGACTAAAACTCAACCGTAACATCGCTTTTATGAGCAGGTAAATCGTTTTACATGACACGTTATAGGCTTTCAACTATTTTATCCACTTCCAAAATTATGTCCCAATCCCATATAAAGCCAAGCATCATTCAGAATATCTTGTCGAAGGCTAGGGCAATTTCTATCTTCAAGTTCATTTTAAAAAAACGGCACTACAACCAATTGAACGAGAACGCGCAATCGGTTGTAGTACCGTTTTAGAATTTATTTATTCAGCTTGATCCTCATCGTCATTCTTCTTCCGATTCTTCATCAGTAAGTAAATGATGATTGCCAGTAAGAGCACGATAATGATGCCCCCGGCAACGAACCACCAGAAGTAATTTTTCTGCGGCGTGTTGATCCGGTTTTTCAGAGAATTGATATCTTTTTGACTAATCGTGAAGTTCTTGGTGAACTGCCAGTGATAACCACCCTTGGCATAGGCATCCAGCTTCAAGGTGTAGTCGCCAGCGCTTAACTGCTTATCCCCCCAAGGAATGGAGTAGTTAAAGTTAGTGTTCGGCGCCATCGCCATATTTTCCTTAGTCTGGCTTAATACCGTCTTAGAACTACCTTGCTTGGTAACCTTGGAAACCACCTTTAAGGCCTTCATCAGGCCTGGCCGTGGGTTTTGTAGGTTTGCTTGAATTTGGTTCAAGCCGCTGATCTGTCCCGCCTTAACCGTGTTTAACCGCATATCAGGCGCAACGTCAATGCCGCTCTCACGTAAGCGGACCCCAACGACGTAGGCAAAGGCATTGCTGATGGTCACACCATTTTTCTTACTATTTGCTTGATCGTTCTTAAGTTCCTTGACGTAGATGCCGCCCAGGATCATCCCGTCAATCTTCTTGGCTGGCATCTTGTATTCAACGGAGACTTTCTTTCCGCTTCTAGCTTTGACCGTCACTTTTTGCGTGCTGTCTTTGCTAAAGATATCCTTGATCCCAACTTTTAATGAGCTATCCAGTTTAGGATTGGCCTGGCTATAATCAATAACCCCATTGGTATTGGTCAGCGCCTGATTAACCCCCACTTGAAATTGCTTGTCAGACTTGCTCGAATTGTGGATGACAATCGTCAACTTCTGTTGTTGATTAGGCTTCACCCGCAAGGCAAAGTAAGTAACCTGCTTGTCATCTTGGTTTTTCGGCGTAATCGTGCTAACCGAATACCCAACGCTTTCCGCCTTAGCGGTCTTCGTCTGCTGCATCCAGCCAAACGCCACTAGTAACGTCCCTAGCGTTACCAACACTTTCAACCAACGTTTCATGATTAACCCAGCCTCCATCATGTTTTGTAAACCGTTTTCTTCATTGTAACAAAGAATGCGGTAGCTGTCGCTACCGCATTCTGAATTTAATATTTAAGGTAATTTGCTACTTCAATTTTGAAACTTATTCGGTTAATTAAACAGTAGCAGGCGTGTTAGTAATCGTCCAAGTCAAGTTAGACGTGTAAGTGCCTTGCGTGTTACCAGCATTAATGGACAAGTTCGTGTCATTACTCAAACGGTTCATCCAAGTCCCAACCCCATTACCATTAGTAGCTGACAGAATCTCTACGGCGTCACCACCGGCAGTAACTGCAGGCTTAGCTGCTACGGCTGGATTAACCTTCACATCACCGTTAGCTGTCGCTGCGGCACCATCGAAGTTAATCACGGCACCTAACAAGTTACCCTTATCGCCAGTGGTCTTCGTGAAGTTGTCAGCCTTAACCGTAACGGACCAGGCATCATCAGTACCAGGGTTGTTAACAGCAACGTCACTCGGTTCAACAGCCTTAATAATATTTGGATCTAAAGTAGTTGTTGTCGACTTAATTGTTGAATCAGCATTAGTGGTGAATGAACCAGCTTTAATCGTTTGAGCAGCACCAGTAATCTTAGTGCCGTCTGCTGGACCAAATACCATATCAGGTGCAGCAATCAATTGAATAGAACCAGAGTGAGGACCTTCTGGATCCGTCGTACCAGCAGTCAAACCAACTGTAGCCGTCGTGCTTTGGCTAGCACCGGCATCAGTCGTAGCCGCATTAGCAGAAACTCCGGAAACCCCAATAAAACCAGCAGCAAGTGCAACAGTAGCGATTAATTGTAAAGCAGTCTTTTTAGTCATAATAATTTATCTCCCTCAACTTTGATTGTCTGTGTTTTTACTCTTCTAAACTTTTTGTTCAAATCCGCGACTCTATCTAATGAACCTGCCCCAACTAGAGGCGTTTCGTTGAACCATCTGATGAACTCATCTGATTACATAAGTTATAATAGCACGTTTTTTTATTTCTGTCCACAATTAATCATGTGTGGGGAAGATGATTTTAAAGAGAATCGTTCAATAGCCTTTCTTAAAGTTTACAGTATATACTTATGATACCCATAATCCGCGTAACGTAGGCGTTTCAGAAGCCTATTCGTGTGATGTACAGTTTGTGTCTTTAGTTTACATTCGTCAAAATCAGCAAAAATATCAGGCTACTTTGTTTTAGTTCACACAGTGTTTGCTCACCCTCCGTTTTGGTTGATTAACCAAACCAACTTTGCAGATTAGCGCTGTATCAACGATTGGCCCAATTTAAGCTTCCAAATTGCCTCGGAAATTTCACAAGCCAAAAAAATTCAAAAAAAATAACATTCTTTGCAATTTCACAAAGAATGTCATTCTCACTTTAGTTTTTATTGTTGAAACCGCTATGGAATCCCTTTTGAACGGACACAGGGGCGTCTTTATACGCCATCTGTTTCACATAGTTTCCCCGAATCATCAGTCGATTGGCCCCGGTCGCATCACATGTAATCAACGTGACCATCTTCTTTTGGGTCTGATCAACCACTTTCACGTCTGTAGCCGGAATAAACTTCCGCACGCTAACCGTATAGACATAGACCTTCTTCGCGTTGGTCAGGTAAATCTTCTGCCCCACCCGCGTCTTCCAGTACAATGGACTGAATAGAATGGTCTGCGATGTCATATGATGCCCAGCTAACGGATAGTTGCCTTGCCCCATCTTCTGATCCGGCCGCATGGTTCCCGCCGTTAAGGCCAAGACTTCATTGCTGACTCCCTTGGCAATCGGCAAATGAATCTTAGACTGCGGCATGTAGATCTCACCGACCACATGAATGTTCGCCGTATTCCATCGGGCATTGGCCACCGTCGAGAAGTCCAGCGACTTCACCTTACTAAAATCATACGAAGCCTTCTTCTTCTCGTTCTTCTGCACAGACTTCTTAGAAATCTGTGGTTGATAGGAAGAAATCAACCAGTTCTTTATCTGCTCGTTAAAGATCAAGCCCAGCGAGATGATTATTAAAATGATAAATAGTGTTGTCCAGAACCACCGCCACCGATGTTTGGGCTGTTGTTGTTTTGCCATAATCTCCGGTCACTCCCCCCGATCATTCAGGTCTTCGGTAGAAATTTTACCCCAAATGGTAACAAAAACAAAGTGAAATCCCCTCACGCACTCACGTAAACCATCATTTCCGGTCGATTCTGCACCAGCACCTTGACGGGAAATCCTAAAATAAAAATGGTGAGCCACCTTAGTCGCTCACCACTCTAATCTAATTTATTTATTATTGGTGGGATCATCAATCCCCGCCGTGATTCGCGGCGTGTTATTGCCCCGTTTTGCTTCCTGCGCTACCGCCATCTGAGCAGCCAGATTCAAGAAGTTAAACGTATCATCGAAGTTCGGGTTGAATAGCATATCGACAAAGGCCAGATCATCAATCGTATTCCGATTCTGAATGGCGATTGACACGGCATTGGCCGACTGGGCGACTTCGTGTTTGCTAAACAACTGAATCCCCAGAACCCGCCGATCGTCTCGATCATAAACCAGATTGATCAGCAAGCGGTCGGTGGTCGGCATGTACGTTGGTCGCCACGTACTCTCGAAGGTCACACTATCCGCATTCAAGCCAGCAGAAGCCGCATGACGCAACGTCAGTCCCGACGAAGCCAACGTCCGCCCGAAGATATTGATGGCTGACGTTGCCTGGGTCCCCATGTAGCGTTGGAGGTTGCCAAAGACATTAATCCCGGCCAGGAGCCCCTGCCGCACCGCATTCGTCGCTAACGGCGTATAGGCGGGTTGCCCCGTTGGATTGAAATTAACCACGCTGGCATCCCCACAAGCAAAGATATCGGGATCTGATGACTGGATGTAGTCATTGATGATAATCGCACCGTGACGGTCCATCTCGACCTGACCACGCAACAGCGCCGTATTCGGCACGAATCCCGTGCTAACGATGGCCACGTCCGCCCGATAATCCCCATTGAGCGTTTCGATCAGTAAGCCATCATCATCTTGAGCAAATGCCGTGACCCGATTGTTCAGGACCACCTCAACGCCCTGCTCACGGAGAATATCGACCACTTTATCCGACAGATTCTGATCAACATAGTGGTCCAACAGAATGTCCTGTGATTGAATCAACAGAACATCATGGCCCGTCCGTGCATAACTCTCAGCCAGCTCAGTCCCAATGTAGCCCCCGCCAATGATGGCGATGCGGTTATGGTCCTTCGCCGCCTGGTAGACGGCCTTGGCTTGTTCATAATTCTTACATAATAGAACCATGTCCTCATCGATACCGAAGATGGGCGGCACATTCACAGTCGAGCCCGTCGCCATAATTAATTTATCATAACTATCCGTCGTCATCTCGCCAGAGTCCATATCGACCACGTTGACGGTCTTCTTCGCCGCATCAATGTTCACCACATTGTGCCGCGTTAAGACGTTGGCGCCCAGTCGCGTCAACTCTTCTGGTGAGGAATAGAACATATCCTCCAGGTGTTTTACCTGACCGTCTAAAAACAGCGAAATCCCAGTCGACAAAAATGAAACGTTCGTGTGCCGTTCGTAAATCGTCACGTCCGTTTCAGGATGATCTCGCAAAATTTGTATAGCGGCGTTGGTGCCCGCGTGAGTACTGCCGACGATAATGACCTTCATCAATGGTTCCCCCTTGTAGTCTGAAACTTTTTACGTGAATCAATCGTGCCCAAACACGACGCACGACCCCAAATGGTCTTTGAGGTATTTTATCACTAATAAGCAAGACTGTTACCATGTTACTCGTTAATTTGTTCAAGGCTTGGACAAATTAAGGCTTGTTATCCACGTCTATCAACGGTTTAGCGTCACAATATCAGTCTCTCTCCGCCAACCATTAAGGTTTAGTTCTGATACTGTATTGTCTACCAATTAACTAAGATTGTCAAAGCAAAAGCTGCCGCAAGACCCCGAACTCGCCAAAATGGCGGAAAATCGCGCAAGTATAATTTTTTTGCTGTCTCTCCCCATTCCGTCAGACTCACCCCTAACCGCGGATGATGTAGGTTTAGGGGCCTCCCCATTCTATCCGTGGACCCTTCATTTCTAAAGCTAACACCCCGTGGCCCCCGCAAGCGACGCCTAACGTGGCAGTCGTTTGCCAATTTTAGCCACAAAAAAACCGGCGGCAGTTGAAAACTGCCCCCGGCGACAAATCATATTTATTATAATTAGTCGTTTGCCAAACCGTATTTCTTGTTGAAACGGTCCACGGCACCATCTGCTTGAGTAAACTTTTGCTTACCCGTGTAGAATGGATGTGAATCTGAAGAAATTTCGACACGGATTAATGGGTAAGTGTTGCCATCTTCCCATTCAACCGTTTCGTCAGAAGTTGCAGTTGAACCAGACAAGAACTGGAAACCAGTACTTGAGTCTTGGAACACAACTTCGTGGTAATCTGGATGGATTCCTTGCTTCATAATGTATTACGCTCCTTTGCCCTGGTCCATTGACTGAGCCAGAGATTGATTTAATCGTCAACCGTTGAATTATACCATGAAAGTCGTATCCGAGCAATGCCTAATCTTGGCCGTTTTCTACCAGACTTTCCTTACTCACGATTTCCACATCGGCGTTAAGCGCCGTCAATTTGTCAACGATGCGGTCGTAGCCCCGCAAGATGTTATCTGCTTCTTCAATTTCGGTATCACCATCGGCCATCAGTCCGGTAATCACTAACGCAGCACCGGCCCGAATTTCGCCCGCCTGTACCTGATTACCCGTCAGATCTTCACTAGGATCGACCACAATCATGTCGTCTTCCGAGCGAATGTTAGCGCCCATCTTCCGTAACTCGGCAATGTGCTTAATCCGCTTCGGGTAGATGGTATCAATCACGACACTACTGCCATTGGCCCGGAACAACAGCGGCGTCAACGGCTGCTGCAAATCCGTGGCAAAGCCCGGGAACGGCATCGTCTTGATTCGAATTGGCTTTAGATTCTCCGATCGGGGCACGTAAATGCTGTCTTCGTTAATCTCTAACGGCACACCCATCTCAATCATCTTGGCCGTAAAGGCTTCGAGATGTTCGGGAATCACATTCTTAATCACAATGCCATCACCCATAGCCGCAGCCATCGATAAGTAAGTCCCGGCCTCGATCCGATCGGGAATGATCGTGTGTGTGTTCATCGCACGCAACGTGGGCACCCCTTCGATTCGAATAACGTCAGTGCCGGCACCACGAATGTGCGCACCCATGTTGTTTAAGAACGTCGCCACATCAATGATTTCTGGTTCCTTAGCGGCATTTTCAATCACCGTGGTCCCGACTGCTTTAACCGCAGCTAAGATGGAGTTGATCGTTGCCCCTACTGAAACCATATCCAGGAAGATCCGCGCACCATGTAAGCCCTCGGGCCCAGTGGTGATCCGCACGGTACCATCGTGTTCCTCCACCGAAGCACCCAGGGCTTCAAAGGCCTTGATGTGCTGATCGATGGGCCGTGGTCCAATGTTATCGCCACCCGGGAAACTCAGCGTGGCCCGTTGGAACCGCCCCAACAAGGACCCCATAAAATAGTAAGATGCCCGCAAGCTCTTGATTGCCTTGCTAGGTAGCGGTGCTTCCACGATTTCGGTCGGATCAATGGTTAAGACCCCATCTTCAAAGGTAGAATGCACATTCATTGATTTTAGAATTAGCATTAAATTGTGCACGTCAAGGATATCCGGTACCATATCAAAACGGACCGGCGTATCAGCTAAAATTGCTGCCGGAATTAAGGCCACTGTGCTGTTTTTGGCGCCACCGATCGTCACTTCTCCAGAAAGACGACGGCCGCCGTGAATTATCATTTTTTTCATTATGAAGCTATCCTCACTTAATAATCTTCCATATTAATTCCATACAGTCAGATACCATGATAAATAATGCCGGGCAAAAAGACAACACTTTCCCGGGATTCTGGCTAAAATGTAATATTAGCCGACTATAAAACCTCATCACGGAGGTCATCAAGGTTCTTGGCTAGAATGGTGTCGATAATGATTTGCGTCAATTTATGTGGGGTCTCGGGCATACCGTCCTTCACCCACTTCTTTAAAATATTCTGTAGCCCAGCGCCAATATAAGCGCCCTGGTAATCCGCAATCATTGGCGGCTTCGGCCCCGTGTGGGCCATCAGGTCCTGCATCCGTTCAAGGAGCTTGGTCTTCCCTTCCACAAAAACAAGATTACTCAGCTTCTTGTCCTCATAGAACGCCGTTAACAGGTGCTCTAAGGCTTGACTAGGCGTCGCCCCCGCCAATGGGTGTAACGATTTAACAAAGGCTTTCTCAATGCTCTCTACGCAATCGTAGACGTCCGTATAGTACCGGTAGAACGTTGTCCGGTTGACATCGGCCTGCGCACAAACTTCCGTTACCGAAATGGCGTTAATCGGTTTACTCTCTAGCAAGGAAAGCACAGTCTCCTGGATCACCCGCTGGGTATACCGGGCGCGCCGATTATTTTTCACACCAACCATAGATTTCACTCCTATTTGACCAAATCGTCAGTCCGCGCCACAAAGTTCGCGGGACTAACGAATTAATTATAAGCAACTTTACGTGCGCTTTCGGCCGACTTCCTGTAAAGTTAAAGCCAGTCATGACTGACTGTTGAGAACACCTAGCACGGTTAATCGAAAAGACGCCACTGTGCTGACATTGCGACTCTCAGAATCTTTTGATCAGTCACATTTTCTAACGAGTAGCCGAAAACGTCACGCATATCACTCGTGTTCGGTAAGTGACATCGCTTAACGAACTGCCGGCCAATGTTTAAGTACGGGACACGGTCACACCGACAATTGCCGTAAGACCAGTGCCCCACGTTTTCATGTTTACAACATTTTTGACAAAAGTGTCGCTTTTACAACAGTTCAGCTTACATTGGCGCTTGCCAATTAAAGCATTTATTTTTATGATGTAAGACACGGTGTTGCATTAATGTCTAGTTTATCAGAAAAGCACCGTGAACAACAGCCGAATTCAAAAAATGGAAGGATTATTTTAAATGCTGGAACTTAAACACATCAAAAAATATTACTACGTGGGAGACTCCGTCACGAAAGCCCTCGACGATGTTTCCGTCGCATTCCGTTCCCAAGAATTCGTCGCAATCCTCGGCCCTAGTGGTTCCGGGAAGACGACCATGTTGAATGGTATCGGTGGATTGGACATCTACGATTCCGGCGATCTGGCCATTGAAGGTCGTTCCACCAAGGATTTCTCCGCCGCCGATTGGGACGCCTACCGGAATAATTCCGTCGGGTTCATTTTCCAAAGTTACAACATCATCAGTCACCTGAGCATCCTCGACAACGTCGAAATGGGAATGACGTTGAGTGGTGTCTCCAGTGCCGAGAAGAAGGAAAAAGCCCGTAAGGCCCTCGATCGTGTCGGTTTGACCGACCACATTAACAAAAAGCCCAACCAGTTGTCCGGTGGCCAGTTGCAACGGGTCGCCATTGCCCGAGCCATTGCCAACGAGCCAGAAATCCTGTTGTGTGATGAACCAACTGGTGCCCTGGATACCGGGACCAGTGAAGAAATCATGAAGCTCATCAAGGAGCTCTCCGCCGAACGGTTGGTCATTATGGTCACCCATAACCCCGACCTGGCGCATGAGTACGCCGATCGGATCATCGAATTCGCCGATGGTCAGATTCAACACGATTCCGACCCTTACGATGGTCATACCGATGCCGCCCAATTCAAGTTAAAGAAGACCAAGATGACCTTCTGGACGGCGTTGAAACTTTCCTTCAACAACATTCGTACCAAGAAGGGACGAACGGCTCTGACGGCATTCGCCTCCAGTATTGGGATCATCGGGATTGCGATTGTGCTGGCACTGTCCAACGGTTTCCAGACGCAGATCAACAAGACCCAGTCCAACACGCTGGCGCAGTTCCCCATTACCATTTCACAGACGGCCCAAGATTCGTCAACGACCGGTCCACAGAACAATAAGAAGACCACCAAGTCAACCAAAGTGGTGGCCAAGATCAGTGACGCCGACAAATCCGTCCACCAGAATAAGATTACCAAGAGTTACTTAAAATATGTTAAAAACATTAACCCTGACTTAAGTAAAAACATCACCTACACTTACGCGACGGGCATGAACCTCTTGCGACAAACCAATGGTAAGACCAAGACGGTTTCCTTCTCCAACGCCGACAGTAGCAGCAATGGTAATAATAATGCGATGTCCGCTGCCATGACCAGTTCCACTGGGGTCGGTGGTTCCGTTTATCCTAGTGCCAGTGATGGGGGCACCAACTTCCTGAAGAAGCACTACAAAGTGATTGCCGGAAGTTACCCCAAGAGTGCCAATGACGTCATCCTGTTGGTTGACCGTGACAACTCCGCTAATATCAATGCGCTGAAGAATTTAAACTTTGACGTCAAGGATAATCAAAAGTTGAATTACAACAAGATTGTCGGGACCAAGATCAAGGTCGTCAACAACAACGACTACTATCAAAGTCTCCCTACCGGCAATTACGTGCCTAACAAGGCCACGAACAGTCTCTACAATAACAAGAACAACACAACCATTCGGATTGCCGGAATCTTACGGGTAAAGGCCAAGTCTTCTGAAAACGTCCTGTCCTCAGGTATTGTTTACAGCGACAAGCTGACTCAAAATATCATCAACGCCAACAAGAATTCCGCAATCGTTAAGGCCCAGAAAAAATCCGACAGCAATGTCATGACCGGCCAAACCGTTAACAAGGATACCAAGGCCAGCCTGGTGAGTTATCTGGGTGGTTCGACCACGCCTTCTGGTATTTTGATCTACCCCAACACCTTCAAGAACAAGGACAAGGTGTTGACGTACCTAGATAAATACAACAAGGGTAAGAGCAAGGCTGATAAGGTGATTTACACCGATATGGCCGGGACCGTTTCCGACCTGACGGGTGGGCTGATGAGTGCCATCACCTACGTCTTAGTTGCCTTTGCCGGAATTTCTCTGGTCACGAGTATGATCATGATCGCCATCATTACCTACACGTCCGTTCTCGAACGAACCAAGGAAATTGGGATCTTGAAGGCCTTGGGTGCCCGGAAGAAGGACATCACACGGGTATTTGACGCTGAAACCTTTATCCTCGGTGTCGGCTCCGGGGTCTTGGGTGTCGTGATTGCTTGGCTCCTGACGTTCCCCATCAATGTGGTGCTCAAGAGTATCACCGATCTGAGTAACGTCGCCCACTTGAACCCCGTCCACGGAATTGTCCTGATTATCATCAGTACCGTTCTGACGATGTTGGGTGGTCACATCCCAGCACGGATGGCGGCTAAGAAGGACGCGGCCACGGCATTACGTTCCGAATAAATTCGCTAAATTTAACTTTTATCGCTAACTAAAATGGCGCGCAAATCAAAATTGATTTGCGTGCCATTTTTAATTTGTATTTGAATGGTCGCTATTCCGCCTGGTGAATGGCTCCCATGATGTCATCCTGGGAAAAGTCGTGGTTGCGATAAGCGTCATCGTCGACCGGCAGATGTTGTTCCAAGGTTGAGAACGTCTGCACTTGGACTTCGCCAGTGACCGTGCCAAAACCTAAGAGGTGACCGCCAAAGTCATGGGCGGCTGATAGAAAGTGATCATGGTAACCGCCCACTGCAGCCCCATCGAACAGTTGTGGCGAATAGTACCCCAGTAAGGTCCCTTCAACCTCTTTACGGTCAAAGACACTCTGCTGCTTAGCCGTCTCGGCCAAAGACTTGAATGGCCGACTGGACTTGGCAACCGCCCGTGTCTTGACGTTCGTGAAGGTCCCCTTCACTAAGATTGAGAAGAACGTGTTGGCATCGTGGGTCAAGCCCAGAACCTGATCGTGCAGTTCTTCCTGCGTCGCATTTTCCACCGTCATCAGGGGCCGATAAGCCGCAAAATGACTGTTGGCAAATGGCAACGTAAAGTCATTCGGGACGACATTGACTTCGCCACGATTGTTGACCTGATAAGGCTTGCCGTCCAAAATAATCAGCTCGCCGTCAAGGCCCTCACCGGTTCCGATACCCGTGTCACCGTGCGCTAACAATTCTTTCATGGTTAACGTCCCCGTCAGTAAGCCAGGGACCAGCAAGGCCAAGGTACCGTGTTGATACAAGGTTGTTTCATTCATATCATTACTCCCTTTAGCTTAAAACATCTTTCAACAATAATGATTTTAGTTTTAAATTGTCCCGATAGTCAACCGGAATCTGAACGACCACTGGCCCTTCAGTCTGGAAGGCTTGATCCAGTGTGCCAGCCAAATCGGCCGCATGATCAACCCGGAAGCCCGTTGCACCAAAGCTTTCAGCGTACTTCACGTAGTCAACGGGACCAAAGCTTACCCCGGCTTCACGTCCATATTTGGCAATTTCTTGAAATTTAACCATGTCATAGGCGCCATCGTCCCAAATCAACTGAACAATGGGTAATTTCAAACGAACAGCCGTTTCCAGTTCCTGACTGGTGAACAGGAAGCCACCGTCACCAGCAACCGAAACAATCGGCTGGCCGGGACGTTCCAGTGCGGCCGCAACCGCCCAAGGGAAGGCTACCCCTAGCGTCTGCATCCCGTTACTGAAGAGCAGGTGCCGTGGTTGGTAACTCCGGAAGTAGCGCGCCATCCAGATGTAAAAGCTACCGACATCCACGGTCACCGTGGTCTCATCGTTCACCTTATTCTGGAGGGCTTGGATGATCGCCAACGGATGAATCCCGTGTTCGTCATCGGCCGCCGGTGCTTCGGCCTGGGCAGCCAAGGTCTTGCCGGACTTGTCGAGCTCGGCCTGAACATCCTCCGCGAGTGCCCAGTTAGCAGGCAATTTTTGGACAATGGCCCGCAGCGTCTTCGCAATATCGGCGTGCACCACCATTTCGGGTTGGTAATCCGTGGTAATTTCGGGAACCACACTGTCTAAGCTGATGACATCCCCCGTCCGATCGGCATTCCAGATCCGCGCTTCGTATTCCACGGGATCGTACCCCACGGTGATGACCAGGTCACTTTGCTTCAATAGATTATCTCCGACCTGGTTGCGGAACAGGCCAACCCGACCAAAGTAGTTGGTGACCAGGTCGCGTGAAACAACCCCGGCACCTTGGAAAGTCTCAACGACTGGAATCGCTGCGTGTTGTAAGAGCTCGCGAATAGCTGCCGTTACGTCACTAGCGGAAGCCCGCATCCCGGCTAAGATAACCGGTAGTTTGGCGTGTTGGATCTTTTCCACAATGGCATCAACGGTGGCCACATCCGCAACCCCCTGATCAACCGTCGGCACAGCCTTGATTTCTGGCCGGTCAACGTCGCCGTTCAACACGTTTTGTGGCAGGGAAATAAAGGTGGCACCCGCCTTGGGCGCAACGGCCGTTTGGTAGGCGTTGGCAAAGGCTTCAGAGAGACTGTTGGCGTTTTGCACTTCCACGCTAGACTTGGTGGCCGAGCTCAACAGCTCCTTGCTAGGAATACTCTGATGGGTCAACCGGCCAATATCGTCTTGGGGCACTTGCCCACCTAAAGCGATGACGGGGTCCCCTTCGGCCGTAGCCGTAATGAGGCCGGTCGTCAGGTTAGACACTCCGGGACCAGACGTGGTTGCCACCACGCCTGGCTTACCGGTCAAGCGACCGATCCCGGAGGCAATCATCGCGGCATTCTGTTCGTGTCGCGTGATGATTAGCTTAGGCGCCCGGGGATCCTCACTGTATTGAATCCCTTCAAAAAGTTGATCGACCTTGGCTCCTGGAATACCAAAAACATACTTAATACCTTGATTAATCATGCTTTGAATCAGTGCTTGTGCACCAGTCTTCGTATCTTTCACCGTTACCCCGCCTTTTTAATCATTAATTTAGTCGTGTTGACAAGTCAACTTAGATTCATCATAATGGCATTAAGTTGTTTTGTCAACACAGAACATTTCGGAGAAGGGAGTCACCTATGAAAGATCTCGGTTATCTGGCGCAGGACATTTCGATTCTGCACCGTAAATACTATAAGGACACCCGTGAAGCGTTTGCAAAATTAGGGTTAAATCCGACGGCCGCCTGTGTTTTACTGACGGTTCACGAACATCCCGCAATTAATCAAAACCAAGTTGCCAAGACTTTGGTCATCGACAAGGGGCTAACCACCCGCGAAGTTAATAAAATTCTGGGGCTGGGCTATCTGACTAAAACGGCCGGTACGGGTAAGACCCAGCTGCTCACGCTGACCACGGCCGGCGAAGACGTCGTCAATCAGGTCCAGAAGATCCGCCGCAGCTGGTGGCAGGCGCGCTTCGACCAAACGGGTATCGATGCCAACAGTCCGCTGATTCCGGCGATTGAGGCGGCGGTGACCAGTATTATTGAGGTAGACTAAAATCCACGGCCATTAATAGTGCAAAAAAAGCTGTAAACTCACTTGATCATTTGTGAGTTTACAGCTTTTATTTGGATTCAATTTAAAAATACTAATTATTTTTAAGTTAGCCGTTGAAACCTAGTCCTTAACTTCCTTGCTAGCCGCAGCGATAAAGTCGCGGAACAAGCCTTCCGGACGGTTAGGCCGTGACAGGAATTCTGGGTGGTATTGAGATGCCACGAAGAACTTCTTTTCTGGCAATTCAATGACTTCGACCAGGTGATCGTCAGGAGACGTCCCGGAGAAGACCAAACCCTTGGCAGCCATTTCGGCCCGGTATTGGTTGTTGAATTCGTAACGGTGACGGTGACGTTCTTCCACCATCGACTGGTTGTCGTAAGCTGCGGCAGCCTTGCTACCCGGCTTCAACTTGCAAGGGTACAGTCCCAGCCGTTGGGTCCCCCCCATTTCATGGACGTCCGTCTGATCGGCCATCAGGTCAATGATCTTGTGGCTGGTCTCTGGATCCATTTCAGTGGAGTTGGCATCCTTGTAGCCCAGAATATCCCGAGCAAATTCAATGCTGGCCACTTGCATCCCCAGGCAAATTCCCAGGAACGGCACGTCTTGTTCACGGGCGTACTTGATGGCCGTGATCATGCCTTCAATCCCCCGGTCACCGAAACCACCAGGCACGATGATCCCGTCAGCGGCACCTAACACGTCAGCCACATTTTCTTCCGTGATCTTTTCGGCATCGATCATGTCCAAGTCAATCTTGGCATCGACCGGGTAACCCGCGTGTTGCAGGGCTTCTGCCACGGAGATGTAGGCATCGTGCAAGCCCACGTACTTGCCGACCAAGGCGATCTTAATGGTCCGCTTTAAGTTCTGCATGTGATCAACCATCTTCGACCACTTGGCCATGTCGGACTTCGGTGCTTCCACCTTGAAGTGATCCAAGACAATCTGATCCAAGCCCTGTTCTTGTAAACGCAAAGGAATGGAGTAGATCGTGGGCACATCCATGGATTCGATAACCGCTGAAGGTTGCACGTCACAGAACAACGCAATCTTTTGCCGCATGTCATCGGTAATGTGATTTTCAGTCCGAACCACCAGAATGTTTGGTTGAATCCCAATGCTCCGCAGTTCACGCACGGAATGTTGCGTAGGCTTCGTCTTCATTTCGTGCGCCGCGTGCAGCGTTGGCACCAGCGTGGTGTGAATGTAGACCACGTTTTCGTCGCCCACTTCGGACTTCATTTGACGAATGGCTTCCAGGAATGGTTGAGATTCGATGTCCCCAACAGTTCCCCCAATTTCCGTAATGACGAAATCAGCGCCTAACGTCTTACCAGCGCGCATGATTTTTTCTTTAATCATGCCGGTAATATGCGGGATCACTTGCACAGTTGCTCCCAGATAGTCCCCACGCCGTTCTTTTTCCAAAACTTCCGAATAAATCTTACCAGTCGTCACGTTTGAGTACTTGTTCAGATTGTTATCAATGAAACGTTCGTAATGACCCAAATCCAAATCCGTTTCGGTCCCATCATCGGTCACGAAGACTTCCCCATGTTGATAAGGGTTCATCGTGCCGGGATCCACGTTGATGTACGGATCGAATTTCTGAATGGTTACGTTTAAACCACGGTTCTTTAACAGCCGTCCTAGGGAAGCAGCAACGATCCCCTTACCTAGTGATGAAACCACGCCGCCAGTCACAAAAATATATTTGGTCATGTGCAAACTCCTTGTAAGATTATTTAGGGTTTTAAAACTATAAAAAAGCTCCCTATTCATTCGGAATAGGGAGCTACTTCACCGTCCAGTTGTCCTCGCTACAAGTAGCAAGGAGCCCAAAAAATATAGTACCTGTTTTTTGGCTAGAGGTCAAGCGAACTTTGAAAATTTATTTCTGTTCGTCGTCTTCATCTTCATCATCGTCGGCTTCGTCGTCATCGGCGGAAAAGTCGAGATTGTCGGTATCATCATCTGGGGCTTCCATTTGAGAAAGCTGATCTTCGATACCATCAGGGATGTCTTCTGTATCGTCTTCTTCGTCATCGTCATCGATGCCCAAGCCGGTCTGTAACTTACCCAAATCTGGCCCGGATCCAGTGGCAGCACTATCGTCATCGTCGTCATCATCGGCGGCGTAGGCGGTCGTGTCATCATCTTCTGGATCGTCGTCATCGTAATCGATCACATCATCGTCATCGGTCGTGTCGGCTAAGAAGGCGTTAACCTTCTTACGCTTCTTACGCTTAGGTTGATCTTCGTCTTCCTCGGCGTGAACCGTTGCTTCATCGATGGATTCAAACGGATACCAAGTTCGCAGTCCCCAAAGGTTATCACCCAGAGAAATGAAACTACCATCGACATTTAAATCCGTATAGAATTGGGACAGCCGGTCACGAACTTCGGCGTCACTGTCGCCTAAATAAGCTTGGACGGCGTTCGCTAAGTCAGCAAATGCCATAACATCGCCGTGTTGCGACAAAATGGCGTGAGCAACTTCGATCATTGATAATTCCTTTTTATTCTGGCCCTCAAAGACTTTTAATTCCAAACTGGTGCACGTCCTTTCCACAGTCTACGAAATATGATACTCGCTTATGCCGTAAAATGCAATCTAATCTTGTAGTTCCCGACTAATTCTTCGCCAGCATAGAGCAAATAATCAATTTTAACATTGCCACTGAATGGCTTTTCCTTAAAACTCGTTTCCAGATAAGGGGTCACCGTCTCAATCGGCATCACCCCATAAGGCGTGTTATACCGGGCCGTCACGCGTTTGCCACTGATGAAGTGTAGGCGCAACTCTGCCTCGGCGTTCCGGGTCAAGTGCACCTCCCCTTCCGGCGTAAACTTCATGGTCACTGGCGTCTTTTCACCGGTGTCATTATCGGGTTCCAGGTACCGTAAGTATAGATTGACCCCCATTTGAACGAGCTGCCCATCAACATCCAATTGATAGTCAGAGACGTCATCGTTTTGTTTGATATGGGTTTCTAGGTGAATCATCACGGGCACTCCCGCTGATAATTGATCCATCTGCACACTTCCTTTCCGCGAATTGTCTGGACTAATTATAGTTCATTTGCTGCGGAAAACCTACCTTTTATGCTTTCCGATGGGGGATTGCTTTCACCATGACCTCGGTTAAACGGAACGATATGCGGTTCAAGTCAAAGCAGATTGGTCCAGACCATGACGTAGCCCACATTTTCTAGTATAATGAGAGCATTGAAACGATTACACGAAAGCAGGTGGCGTGATGGGTCCTTTTGACTTACCAACCGACAGCATTCAAGTCGTGACCACGCCCATTGCGGCCGATCACAAGAACCAGGCCTTTGGCTATACCAACGCCTTACTTGACCTGGTACCCGTACTCAAACAACCGATCCTACACTTCTGGACGATGCAGCCCACGGTAATTATGGGGCTCAAGGATAAACGACTTCCCGAACTGCCAGCGGCGATTAATGCCGTTCAACGTTATGGCTACGACTATGTTCTCCGTAATTCGGGGGGGCTCGCCGTGGTTGCCGATGGGGGTGTCCTGAACGTTTCCCTGTTCTCCCCACTGACCACACCGGCCCTCAGCGTCGACGCGGCTTATGCGCAGATGGCCCAATTGGTCGCGGCGGCTTGGCCTGAGCTTTCTCTGAAACACTATGAGATTACGCGCTCCTATTGCCCAGGTGACTACGACCTCAGTGTGGATGGCCTCAAAATTGCGGGGATTGCCCAACGTCGCAGTCCGCATTCCCTGGTAACCATGCTCTATCTCAGTGTTACCGGCGATCAAGCGATGCGCGGTAGTCTGATTCGCAGCTTCTACCAGGCAGGTCTGGGAAATCACCCCAACGATTGGAACTTTCCCGACGTGGATCCCGCCGTCATGACCACGACGGCCGCTTTATGCCACCAACCACTCACGGTGGACGACGCCGAGCAGCGCTTCATCACGGCCTGTTCAACGGCTGGCTTGCGCGTCGGTCGGGCTAAGCTCGCTGCCATGATGGCGGAACCGCGGTTCATCACCAGTCTGGATCGAGCGACCGCACAGATGGCCCGGCGTCAGCCCCGGTTAACTGCCAAGTAGTCACGAGCTATCAGGCTATTAAAAATTGTAAGGAGGAATCACAGTGAGCTACGCAACAGCGCGGTTACCCCGCGAAAAAGTGTTTCTAGACCCCGTGCACAACTACATTTATGTTCAGCACCAGGTTATTTTAGACTTGATTAACACCCGAGAATTTCAGCGACTTCGCCGGATCAAACAGTTGGGAACGGCGTCGTTGATCTTTCACGGCGCGGAGCATTCTCGGTTTACCCATTCTCTAGGTGTCTACGAGGTGACCCGTCAAATCTGTGACAGCTTCCAGCGAAACTACCCCACCAAGACACCCGGTGATGGTGGCTGGGACGATCATGAACGCCTGACTGCGCTGTGTGCCGCACTCCTGCACGATATCGGTCACGGTCCTTACTCCCACACCTTTGAGCACATCTTTCACACCGATCACGAAGCCATTACGGCCGAGATTCTGACCTCGCCAGAAACCGAAGTCAACCAAATCTTACGGCGGGTCAGTCCAACCTTTCCACAAGAAGTTGCCAGTGTCATCCAAAAGACCTATCCAAATCCGCAAGTGGTCCAGATGATTTCGAGCCAGATTGATGCCGACCGGATGGACTACCTTTTGCGGGACGCCTACTTCACGGGAACCGAATACGGCACCTTTGACCTGACTCGGATTCTGCGGGTCATGCGGCCCTACAAAGACGGCATCGCCTTTACCATGAACGGAATGCATGCCGTTGAGGACTACATCGTCAGCCGCTTTCAGATGTATCAGCAGGTGTACTTTCACCCGGTCTCCCGGTCCATGGAAGTCATCTTGGACCACCTTCTGGGACGGGCCAACGAACTGTATCAGGCGGGCAAGAGCGATGAGAGCTTCGTTCCCCACCTCCTCCTGCCCTTCTTCAATCATCAATTCGACTTGGAAGACTACCTCAACCTGGACGACGGCGTACTGACCACCTACTTCACGCATTGGCGGCAATCCCCGGATGAAATTTTGGCGGATCTGGCACACCGCTTCTTGGACCGCAAGCCGTTAAAGAGCGCCATTTTCGATGACACCACGCAGGCACAGCTACCCCATCTGCGAGATATGATTCGCTCGGTTGGCTTCAATACCGACTACTACACGGCCACCGATAACAGCTATGATCTGCCCTATGACGATGCCTACGATCCTAAGGTCACGCATCCGTTGACTCAGATTGAATTGCAGGAACCCGATGGCAGTCTGCGTGAGCTCTCCACGGTCTCGGACCTGGTCAACGCCATTCGTGGAAAATTCACCGGTGACCAGCGCTTCTTCTTCCCGAAGGAGATGTTGAATCCGGGAGACGATACGCCCGAAATCTTCCAGCCGATCTTCGATGAGTTCGGCAGTTGCATTCGTAACGGCCAGTTGATCAACCAGAAGGACGCTGATTAAAGTGCGCATCAAACTCATTGCGGTGGACATCGATGGCACCTTGCTGAATCCGCAGAACGATTTGACCGCGCCCACGATCACGGCCATTCAAGCCGCCACCGCAGCGGGCATCAAGGTCGTGCTCTGCACCGGCCGCCCGCTCTCTGGCGTGCAGCCCTACCTGAACGCCCTGAAGATCCAGGGGGAGGACCAGTACGCGATCACTTACAACGGCGCCTTAGTCCAAACGGTCGCCGGACGCGTGCTCGCCAGCCAAGCACTGACCTACAACGACTATGTCGACTTAGAGGCCTTTGCCCGCAAAGCGCAGGTTCACTTCCACGTGGTCACCCCCAAGCATTTATACACGGCAGACCGCGATATTAGCCGTTACACGGTCAAGGAAAGTCAGTTGGTCCATTTACCCCTGCGCTTCCGAGAGGCGGCTCAGATGGACCCACAGCTACTCATGCCGACCGCGGTCTTTATCGACGAGATTGCCAAGATTGACGCGCTGCGCCTCCCGCAGGCGCTGACCAACCGTTTCTACGTGGTGCGTACCGATCCTCACTTCATTGAAGTCATGAACCCCAAGACCAGTAAGGGCAACGCACTACGCGAGCTAGCCGACCATCTCCACTTACCACTCACAGCCGTAATGGCGCTTGGCGACCAGGACAATGACTTACCAATGATAACCACCGCTGGGTTGGGGGTGGCCATGGGAAACGCTAACGACCGTGTCAAAGCGGCTGCCGACGTGACCACCCTGACCAACGCAGCTGATGGCGTGGCGGCGGCCATTTATAAATACGCATTGAACCCAGACTTAGCATAAAAGGAGAATTGACAACATGACAATTAAGATGATTGCGATTGATATTGACGGTACCCTACTCAACGAGAAAAACGAACTGGCCCAGGCGACGATTGATGCCGTTCAGGCTGCTAAAGACCAAGGTATTAAGGTCGTTCTGTGTACCGGTCGCCCATTAACTGGGGTACAACCTTACCTGGACGCACTGGGTATCAGTGGTGACGAACAATACGCCATTACCTACAACGGTTCGGTCTCACAAACGGTCTCCGGCAAGATGATGACCAACCACTCATTGACCTTCAACGACTACATCGACCTTGAAGCCCTGTCCCGGAAGCTACAGACCCACTTCCAAATTGAAACACCCGACTACATTTACACGGCCAACAAGGATATCAGTGGCTACACCATCTTTGAAAGTAACCTGGTGCGGATGCTGATCCGTTACCGTGAAGTCGGTGAAATGGATCGCAACCTGACCATCTCTAAGGCCATGTTCGTGGACGAACCGGACACCATCAACCGCGTTAACAAAGAGATCCCTCAAGAGATCCGCGACCGTTACTACGTGGTTCAAAGCACCCCATTCTTCGTCGAAGTCATGAACAAAAAGGCCAGCAAGGGGAACACGCTGGGTGAACTCGCCGCTAAATTAGGCTTCACCGCGGATGAGGTTATGGCTTTGGGTGACCAAGGTAACGACCTGACCATGATTCAATACGCCGGCCTGGGTGTCGCCATGGGTAACGCCATTGATGAAATCAAGGACGCCGCCCAAGCCGTCACACTGACCAACGCCGAAGACGGTGTGGCCGCAGCGATTCGCAAGTACGCTTTAAAGTAAGACCAATTTGGATGAAACCACTGAGGCTGGGATAATATCCCGGCCTTTTTAGTTATCTGGTTAAACCGTACACCAGCTAATCACCATTGCCCCCACGCTTATTGGGGGTGCGTGCGGCTTCCTTGGCCTTCAACTGCCAATAATCCGCATCATAACGTAACCAGAAATCCGCGGGCACATCAATAATCTTCGTCAATTCCTCGGCAAAGGCCGGGGTCACCGCCACCGTGCCGGCCAAGACGCCTTGAACGTAAACCAAGGTCGTGTGGGTGCGTTGCGCTAAGCTTGCGGGCGAAATTTTTAAATAGTCAATAGCTTCGACTAGGGTTTCACCGGGCGCAACTGGAATTTGGGATTTGAATGGTACTTTTTTATTAATCATGGTAATCAACGACCTCCTTGACTAGAACGGCTGTAATTTCTGACTTAACCAAACTCTTTTCCCCTTCATGATTTAACCCACTAAAGACTAAACGCATATTTGCCGTAACCATTACAGCAAAATAACCACGTCGATTTCCCGTCAGGGCGTGCAGTCTTGGTGGCGGAACATGCGAAATTTGACTGAGATTATCGGCTACTTCTAATTCCTTGATTCTTTTCCCCAAATTATTGGCCGCACGCCGACCAAAACGCCGTGTCAACGTTGATAAGCTTTTAAAGCTTTTTTCCAATTGTCGCTGCTCAAATTCAACCTGCAATGCTATCGTCCTCCTCAGAAACGTTTTCCAACGTCTAAGGACTAACTCCGTAATTTTCGGTCAAATATTCGCGACATTTTATATTTTTTCAACTTAACCTGCCCATAGGGTATGCCTCATACTACACGACTCCCCAATCAATTGACAGTCAGACCCGCCACAATCGTATTGAGGGTCGAATTAGTTAAACGGCTGTATCAATGCGGCAACTGAGTGTTGAAGTTTCAAAAGTACCCACAGCAGGTGGAATCCCTGGTAGCAGGAGTGCGACCAATTTAGACGAATTTAATAGCATAAATGCTTACCAGTGCTGGAACTAAGCAGACATTTTGTCTTTCAAGCTTTAGTTATCTAACGAAAATGTGGGTCAAAGAGCACCTAATCGCTCCTTGACCCACATTTTTATGTTAATTTTTAACCGCCCACAGTTCGTAACTGGCCATCCAGGGACCCGTCCACCAGCCATTGATGCCTAGCCGGCGTGCACGCAAGACGTGGCAGTCCAACTGTTCAAGCACGCGTTGATACTCATGGCGGTTATGTCCCGTGTCCACAATCAGCAGTGTCCCGGTCGATTTCAATACCCGCACAGCCTCACGCAACGCCTGTTCGCGTTGTGCGGCCGGCTTGATATTGTGCAGGGCAAAGCTGGTGGTGACCAAATCAAATTGCGCTTCAGCCATCGGCAACTCGGTCATATTGGCCGTCACCAAACTCGTTCGATCGGAGACGCCCCAAACCTTTAAGTTGGCCCGCGTCACCGCCAGGGAATTCTGTGACTGATCGCGTGACCGCCACAGATCAACGCCCGTCACGGTTCCTGGTAGAGTGAGCCGCTGGGCGACCTGATTCAGCACCGCGCCGTGACCACACCCCAAGTCGAGTGCCTGACCGGTGGATTCAACCCCTACCTCGGTCAACAATTTTGTCCAAATTCGCTGTTTTCCCACCAGCGAGGTCCGCAGAAAAATCAAACCCGCCACGATGAAAACGACCCCTGCCAGGATAACCCCACCCCGACCTTGGTCCGGTTTCACAAAAGCAGCATTGATCAGAAACACAATCCCCACCAATTCATAGCTGATGGGCACGGCTGGTGCATCGATCCCCGTTTTAATCGTCTTCATTTCAAAGACTTCCCCTATTATCTAGAATAACGTCAAAACAATCCCGACGACGATATAAATACCGCCGGCTAATAGCCCGAACCGGGCGCCCCCGTTAACCACAATCGGCGAATTTTTGACGCTGGCCACGTGCCGCACGCCCACCTTTTCACCAGGCAGCGGGTCTTGGCCCTTCTTTCGGCGATGGCGCCACCCCGTAAAGAGGTGCCCCTTCGCCAACACGCAGATGAGCCCGAAAATCACGAGCGCCAATCCCACCATAAAGAGGAGATTGCCAATCGCCATCAACGGCTGGCCCAAAATTCGCATGGCTAGTGCCACCAATAGGGCCCCAGCGACCCAACCCGTTGTCCATCTTTGCCAACTTTTCATTGCATAAACTCCCTTCACCCAACCGTTAGCCTAACCTGCCTGGGGTCTCTGACGTTTATGCTTGGCCCAATCATAATCGCGCTTCACAATATCAGCCACCCATCGGCATCCGTTCAAATAACTTACCTGCTTAACTAACGGTTGTTCTGATCAAAAATAGATAAAGAAAAAAACTTGAGCCAACGCCCAGCGCCGCTCAAGTTTTTTAGTCTGATTTATTGTTCGTGACTCCGGAAACGGTTCTTGAACAATGGGCTGACCGGCCGGTTTTCGTTGATCCGCTTGATGGCTTGGCCAATCAGGGGACCGACGGAAATTTGTTGGATCTTTTCAATTTGCTTGTCGGCCGTTAATTGAATCGAATCGGTCACCACTAACTTCTTAATTGGTGACTTCTTGATTCGTTCGATGGCGGGACCGGATAAGACGGGATGGGTACAACTAGCGTAGACTTCCTTCGCACCGGCATCCATCAGGGCTTGGGAACCCAAGGTGATGGTTCCGGCCGTATCAATCATGTCATCAATCATGATACAACGTTTGCCTTTCACATCCCCGATAATGTTCATGATCTCGGCAACGTTGGCCCGTGGCCGCCGCTTGTCGATGATGGCAATCGGTGCCTTCAGGAATTCTGCCAAGGCCCGTGCACGCGTCACCCCACCATGGTCAGGTGAAACGACAACGGCATCTTCATCCAAGTGGTTGGTCAAGAAGTAATCGGCCAACAGTGGTGCGCCCATCAAGTGATCGACGGGCACGTCGAAGAACCCTTGAATCTGAGCAGCATGCAAGTCCAAAGCCAGGACCCGCGTCACGCCAGCCGTTTGCAACATGTTAGCGACTAACTTAGCCGTAATGGGTTCCCGTGACCGGGCTTTCCGGTCTTGGCGGGCATACCCGTAGTACGGAATGACCACGTTGATGGTAGCCGCACTCGCGCGCCGTAAAGCATCAATCATGATCAACAGTTCCATTAAATTGTCGTTGACGGGAGCCGACGTGGATTGAATCACGTAGACGTGGCTTCCCCGGACACTCTGTTCGATGTTAATGCGAATTTCGCCGTCACTGAACCGGTCCACCGAAGTTTTCCCTAATTCAACACCAACCTCGTTAGCGATCTTTTGTGCTAACGGTTTGTTGGAGTTTAACGCAAAAATCTTTAGTTTAGGGTCAAAATATTGCGTAGCCATAATTTCCTCCAATAGCAAATAATCTGCCAGAATTTACTACAATAATTTTATGCTATCGGGTCTCGAAACACAAGACCTTCGGCTTAATCTTCACCACGATAAGGTAGTTTCTGGTAATAATTTGGTTTGTTTGTCTGCCGTTGCCGTGCGATTGCCATATCAAACTTGTTCACGGCGTCGGTAATGGTGGACCCGGCCGCAATAAAACTGTGGTCAGCCACCGTCAATGGGGCAACGAGGTTTGAGTTGGACCCGATAAAGGCGTCGTCACCCACCGTCGTTTCGTGCTTGTTCTTGCCATCGTAGTTCACAAAGACAACACCACAGCCCACGTTGATGTTCTTGCCAAGCTTGGCGTTCCCCACGTAGGTCAGGTGACCCACCTTGGTGCCTTCACCAATCGTGGCCTTCTTGACTTCCACAAAGTTCCCCAAATGAACCTTAGGCCCAATGTGGGATTCTGGACGCAAATGACTGTTTGGACCAATGTTCGAGCCGCTTGCCATGTCGGAGTCTTCCAGTAATGAGGAAGTAACCGTCACGTGATCGGCTAACTTAGCATTTCGCAATTCAGAATGAGCGCCAATGTAGCAGTCATCCCCAATCACCGTGTCGCCCTTTAACAGCACCCCGGGTTCAATGATGGTATCGGCCCCAATCTTCACACCGGCGTCAATATAAGTCGTTTCGGGATCAATTAAGGTTACCCCGTCGCGCATGTGTTGTTCGTTGATCCGTTGCCGCATGATCTTCGTGGCGTTGGCCAAGGCAACGCGGTCGTTAACCCCCATGGATTCGTCGAAGTCCGCCATCTTATAAGCAGCGACGATATCCCCTTGGTGCTTCAGGATTTCAATGACATCGGTCAGATAGTACTCACCCTGAGCGTTGTCGTTAGACGTCTGATGTAAGGCCGCAAATAACTTCTTGTTGTCAAACACGTAAACACCCGTGTTGATTTCATGGATTTCCTGTTCTTCTGAACTGGCATCCTTTTGTTCCACGATCTTTTCCACGATACCAATGTTGTTCCGAACGATGCGCCCATAGCCCGTTGGATCTGGGGCAACGGACGTCAAAATCGTGGCGGCCGCGTGCTTAGCTTCGTGATAAGCGAAGAGGTCTTCAAACGTTTCCGCCTGAAATAAGGGGGTGTCCCCACTAACGATCAGCGTGGTTCCCTCTTCGTCCTTCAAGATAGGTTCGGCTTGTAAGACGGCATCCCCCGTCCCCAATTGCTTGGCCTGTAAGGCGTATTGCGTGCGGTCACCCAACGTGGCCTTCACGTCATCGGCACCGTAGCCCACAATCGTAACGACCTTGTCCATGTTAGTCTTTTCCACCTGCGTCAACACGTGGTCAACCATGGCCTTACCACAAACCTGATGCAAAACCTTGTACAACTTTGACTTCATCCGCGTGCCCTTGCCGGCTGCGAGGATAATCGTATTTCTAGTGCTCATACCGATATCTCCTAATTTAATGAATTGTTGTCATCGCCGAAGATCTGGGTCAGGTAATTCCCTGGTGCCACGCGGATCTGTTCATCCGCCGTCTGAATCTTCAGTAATGAGGTGTACTTGCTAACTGTCCGTTGCCCGTCGAAATCCCCTTCGGCAAAGACAGCGACCCCAGCGAGTTGTGAATCAAACTCGTCGACGAGGGAGCGGAGACCCCCAACGGTCCCGCCACCCTTCATGTAGTCATCCACGATCAGTACTCGTGAGTTGGGCTTAACACTACGTTTTGACAGTGCCATGCGTTCGATCCGCTTGGTTGAGCCGGAAACATAGTTCACACTAACCGTCGATCCTTCCGTAATCTGCGAGTCATGTCGCACGATCACAAACGGTACATTCAGATAATTAGCCACACTCTGAGCCAGTGGAATTCCCTTCGTGGCAACCGTCACCACCACGTCGACGGATTGGTTTAGGTACTGCGTTGCCAAAATCCGGCCAATCTGCCGCAAGGCTGCGGGACGACCTAGGATATCTGACATGTAAACGTAGCCACCGGGAAGATACCGGTCGGCTTCGGACAATTCCGTGATCATTTCACTCACGAATTGTTCGGCTTCTTCTCTTAAAATGTAAGGGATAAAGCGGGCACCACCAGCGGCCCCAGGAACGGTCTCCAGTAGACCGGTGCCACGGGCTTGGAGGGTCCGCTTCAGAATGGTTAAGTCTTCACTGATGGAAGACTTGGCCGATTCATACCGCGCCGCAAAAAATGTCAAAGATACCAATTGATGCGGCCGTTCTAATAAATACCGGGTCATATCGACTAACCGGTCACTTCTTCTGACTTTCAACCTCTTCACCTCAACTATTTCTTTAGAGTTAATTGTAAGCCCAATTTTAGCATAAATGTTCGGGTTTTTCGTTACATTTCGGTTAGAATTAATATTTTTTTGATTCTTTTTGCAAAATGAAAGCGACAAGCGAGCTTAACTAGTTTTGAAAACCAGCAAAGACCATTTTCTAATTGCCGACCCACTGCGCCCGAGTACATCTATTTCCCGAACGTTACCGTTTCGCACTAGCGGGCCGTCACACAGCCGTTGCCACATCCCCAGCCTACCGTTTTCACCGTCGGGTCTCAACTAATAACCACCGCTAAAATTCAAAAGGGCCATGGGTCATCAACGACAATCGTTGATGGCTCACGGCCCACATCTCTTTTTATTTAATTATTTGTGCTGACCACGTACCGAGGCTACCGCTGCCAGAATTGACGGCGTTAACCCAGCTACCCCGCCGTCTGTAGTCGTTGCCAACCCAGAGCGATGAAGTAAAAGATGGCTTCGATTGCCGCGATAAAGAAGGAGACGGGGTAATTGGTCAGGTAACTGAAGACCAAGCCACTCCACACCCCAAACAAGGCTAACGCAATCGCCAACAGCATCATGCCACCCACCGTGTGGGCAAAGTACTTCGCCGTTGCGGCCGGAAGCGTCAGCAGGATAAAGATCAGCAGGGAACCCACGATCTGGGCAGCCACACTGACACTCAACGCCAACAATACCAAGAATGTAATCGACAACACGTTGGTCCACAGTCCCTTGACCCGGGCCCCCGTGTGATCGAATGAGTCGAATTTGAGGAACCGATAGATCACGAAGATCACCACCAGGACCAGCAGCGACAGCCACAGCATCTGCTGAACATCACTGGCACTGATGCCAATCACACTCCCGAATAAAATACTCGTGGCGTAACTGGCATTCTTATTCGCCAATGATAGGAATAAAATCCCTAGCCCAATGAACAGCGCTGAGATGGCACTAGTTGCGGCCTCTCGCCGTTCCGAACGTGCCGAGAGTTGCCCGACAATCACCGAACTGACGACCGTGAACAGTAGCATCCCATTTAACGGTGCCCACCCGGCAAAGACCCCGAAGGCCGCACCGGAAAAGCCAATTTCCGACAACGTGTGAGTCAGAAAGGACATGTTCCGCGCAATCACGAAGACCCCCATGATGCCACAAATGATGGCAATAATGGTACCGGCCGCGAAGGCGTTACGCATAAACTCATAGCTAAACATTTTCGCCCTCCCACACCTTTTCGGTCGTTAAATTCTTGATGGGCCCCTGTTCAATACCACTGGGCGTCAACATCAAGTATTGCTGCGTGTACTTCTGTGCCATGGGAATGTCATGGGTCACGAAGAGCACGGTTAAATGCAGCCGCTGGTTCAACTCCGCCACCAGATCGAGTAACTCGGTCTTGGTCACGGGATCGAGGCTGGCCGTAGATTCATCCAAGATTAACAGGTTGGGGGCTTCCACTAAAGCCTGTGCTAAATAGGCTTTTTGCTTCTCCCCACCGGAGGCCTGACCAATCGGCCGTTTGGCTAACTGTCTGAGGCCGGTCTGATCCAGAATCTTTTCAACCTTGGCGCGTTCCTTGGCCGAGAGCCACGGCAACTTCCACCCGGTTAGGTTGAGACCCACAAAATCCTTGATCGTCAACGGATAGTCGGCATCGATATTGCGAAACTGTGGCACGTACCCAATGGTCACTTCGCTTTGACTCGGCAAATACGTGATACTGCCATGGGTTGGCCGCAATTGATGCAGAATCGTCCGCATCAAAGTTGTCTTACCCACCCCGTTTTTTCCAATGATGCTCCAAACCTCCCCCTGACGGATCGTCAAGTTGAGGTCACTAAATACCGGGTGGTTCGGGAAAGTCACCCCGAGGTGTTCTAGTTTTAAAATGGGTGCACTTTCCATTAAGACTGCCCTTCTTTCGCTTGAATGCGTTGTACTTGTTGATACTGTTTCAACATCCACGTCCGGTAGCTTTGATGGACCGGCATGGTTTCGGTCACTTTGACCACGGGGATGTCGTAGCGTTTGGCCAGGTTCACCATTGCCGTCACGTTTTTACTGGTATTTTGCGTATTTTCCACGAAAAAGGCAATCTCGTGGCGCTTAATTTGCCCCTGTAATTTCGTAATATCGGCTGGTGTCGGATCACTATCTTCCTCAATTGACTGGGCGAAATGACTATCACTGACGCGGTAGCCCATCGCTTCTAAGGCCAAATCAAAGACGGGTTCGCTCACAGCAACCTGTTGGCCGTGACTGTGTCGGGCCAGCTTTTGTGTCAGCTGTGGCAGTGCCTTGAGTTGCTGCTCATAGGCCGCACCCCGGCGTTTAAACGCAGCGGCATGGCTCGGTTCCAGCTTGCTAAACTGGGTGACTAGATGACGGGTGACCTTAACCATGGTGGTGGGATCGGTCCACAGATGGGGATTGTCCCCGGTCTTCTTGCCCATCAGGGTGCCAATCGTCAGGGTCTTGGTTGTCGCGGCATCGTTTGCCGAAACCACCCGATCCATCCAGCTGTCATAGCCCAAGCCGTTTTCAACCACGACATCGGCCTTAGCCACTAACTTGGCCGTCTTCACGTCCGGCTCGTAGCTTTCAGCATCGATACTGGGGCTGTTGATCACCGTGGTTACCTGCCCGCGATCACCCAGGATTGCCTGAGCCGCCGCGCCATAGAATCCTAGCGTTGCCACGACATGGATCCGATTATCGGCATGCTTAGTGGTGGTCACCGTCCCACAACCGCTCAGGATGATGCCCACCATTAAGATGGCCAGCACGGCAAACACGCCGCGCCAACGTAAAATGTGTTTTGCACGCTGCAATCGACTCATCTCATTTCTCCACTAAAATATGTAAACAGTAATGATTACCGTTTAATATGTTACCAGATAATGAAAACTTGTCAACCGGCCTTTAGTCTTCTTTAATCAACGTACTTTGCCAGAAAGTCAGCGACTAACTGGTCATACTTCGCCGCATCCGTTGCCCGGGTCGCAATGTGCGCGGCTTC
Source organism: Levilactobacillus hammesii DSM 16381 (assembly GCF_001434395.1). Classification (GTDB taxonomy): domain Bacteria; phylum Bacillota; class Bacilli; order Lactobacillales; family Lactobacillaceae; genus Levilactobacillus; species Levilactobacillus hammesii. The sequence continues at coordinate 25,884 of NZ_AZFS01000045.1, read as the reverse complement.
TGGGTCCCGATATTTCTCCTTGGGCCCCGCAGCGGCACGGTATAAAACGTCCAAATTCTCGATTGGTACCGTCTGATCGTTGGCACCTTGAATCAACAGTAATGGCAAATGCGTGTGCCGCAACTGCTCAGCAATGTCGCCATCGGCCAAGCGATAGCCCTCGGCTAACCGCGAATACTGATCCGCAATGGGCACGATTGGATAGGTCGGCAAGTGATATTTATGGCGAATCCGAAAACGGGCTTCCGCCAGCACGGAGGCATACCCGGAATCCGCAATCACGGCCTTTACATTCTGTGGCAGGTCTTCGCCAGCGGTTGCCATGACCGTGGCCGCACCCATGGAGATACCCATCAGCACAATCTCACAGTCATCCCCATACTTCGCGATAACCTGATTGATCCACCCGGTGTAGTCGAGGCGATCCGGCCAACCGTAACCAATGGTATGTCCCTCACTGTCACCGTGTGCCCGTGCATCCGGCATGAGGACGTGATATCCCCAATTGTGGAAAACCCGCGCGTACGGAATCATCTGTTCACGCGCATGCCCCAAACCGTGCGCCAAAATGGCGATCCGTTTGGTTGGCTGCTCCGCTTCGACCAAGCTCGCCCGCAAGATTAACCCATCCAGACTGGTCTGCGTCCACTCTACGGGATCATGCCGCAAATACCAGGCATTGTCATCCGCCGTGTTCTCCGCGATGGCCCGCCGCTTGGTCTTAACGCGATTGTGTCTAAAGGACTTCGTCGCCGCCTGATAAACAACGGCGGCACCACCCAATACGCTGATGGCACTGACCGCAGCAACAGCGGCGGTCCCCGTTAAAACTTTTTGCCAAGTTTTCATCGTTATTCCCTCATTTCTAGATTATTTCGGTCGCTGTGTGGTTGCTTTCTAAACATGGTCACCTAGCCGTCACCCATTGGCTGACAGCTTCCCCGTGCCCAACCGCACAATTTTCTATGATTTAGCCTGATTACCTCTACTCTAGCTAAAAATGAGAGCGTTTTCCACTTTTTCCTTCAACTTTATAGTCTTTTCACTATTTTGCTGCACTTACCGGGGGGCACATCTCTAATCTTTCTTCCCCAACGTTGACACCGATTTCTTTCCATACAACAGCCGGATCAACTCCGCTTGCGTCATGGGCCCCTTCAAAGCTGACCGTACTTCCGCCACTAAACGGGGGTCAACTGGTCTCAAAACTTTCTCCACTGCTTTCACCTCACCTAGCTATCATGCCGGTTTTAAGCAGCCAGTACCAGCCAAACGTCTTACAAATTTGGTTATACTAAAAAGGGCGCCAGATCAACGTTTCCGCGACCTGACACCCTTTAATTTAAATAGTCATAATGGGCTTAACCCGTGCCTGCAAGTCCGGTACCACATTGTCTAAGAACCACGGGTGTTGATGCAACCACCCATAGTTCAAGGGTGATGGATGAACCAGTGGAAAATACGCGGGCAGGTAGTCCTGATAGTGGGCCACCGTGGCCGTCAGCGTCTTTTCTCGCGTGGGCAAATAGGCCTTCTGTGCATACTGGCCAATCAGCAGTGTCAGCTTAATCTTGGGCATCAGTGCCAACAGTGGTTCATGCCATTTAGCCGCGAATCCCGGCCGCGGGGGCAAATCCCCACCGTGAGCGTGCTTCCCGGGGTAGTAAAAATCGAGCGGCAGGACCGCCAACTTGCCGGAATTATAAAATTGATCCTTGGTCACACCCATCCAATCGCGCAACCGATCGCCACTGGCATCATCCCAAAAGGTCATGGCCGCCTGCGCACGACGACTGGGGGCCTGACTAACGAGTAAGATTTCCGCATTGGCATCGACGTGATACAGCGGCTGAATGCCCTGCTGCGTAAACGCCTGATTCTGAGGATCATCTTGAATTGCCTGAAAAATTTCACTAGCTGTGGTCATTATCAATGCGCCCCTCTTCGAATCCTTAAGGCAACGGCCGTACCAAATAGACCTCACGGCAGAACCCCTTCATGCCATTAAAGACGCGTTGAGCACGGGATTGTTTGCTACACAGACCAAAGACCGTTGGCCCCGTGCCACTCATCTGCGCGGCATCGGCACCAAACTTCATCATCTGTTGTTTCAACTGGGTAATCTCCGGATAGCGATGCGCCGTCAACGGCTCCAGCACGTTGCCCATCACCGCACACATCTCCGTAATGTTTTGATCGCGAACCGCGCGCAGTAGGGCGTCGATGTCGGGATGATCCAAATCATCATACCGAATCTGTTGTAGGATGCTGGGGGTCGAGACGCTCACCTTGGGTTTGGCCAGCACCACCCATGCGGCTGGTAGCTTAGATAACGGCGTAATCCGCTCGCCCCGGCCGCGAACGTGGGCCGTTCGCCCGTAGACACAGTACGGCACGTCCGAGTCAATTTGCAGCCCCAATTCGGCCAATTCCTGCCAACTTAACCCCAGTTGCCACAATTGATTGAGCCCCCGTAAAACGGCTGCCGCATCGGACGAACCGCCACCAAGGCCGGCCGCCACCGGAATATTCTTTTTAATGCGAATATTAACGCCCTCGCCCACATTAAACTGGGTTTGCAGTAAATGGGCCGCCTGATAGGCTAAGTTTCGCTGATCGTTCGGTAAAAAGCCGCTGTCCGAAGCCACCCGGATGCGTTTATGCTTGGTTAACGTTTGAATCTCAACATAGTCCGCCAAGTCCACGGACGTCATGACCATGTTCCACTCCTCCGCGCCATCCTGATGGTGGTACGGCGTGTCGAGCCCGAGGTTTATCTTGGCAGGCGCCTTTTCAATCAGTTGCATGAGCTCACCTTAATTCCAGATAGGCCACCGCCTACCGTTCTCGTGAATCTGATTAAGCCTATTATACTATGGTTGTGGCGAAAATAAAAAGGGTTCTCCAAACACACGCCAAATCTTCATCCGGCGGTGACGGGGAACCTTTAAGTATCCTCTAGCTAAGGGGGAAAAGCATGAAAATGCTTATGGCGATAACACAGAGATAGGCAACGTTGTGGATAAATACCGCCTTACCGTAACCGGAGGAGGCCAAAGATGTAGGCAGCCGTGACAACGGTGTTAGCCGATGATTTCGGCTTACACCGTGGGACGTGTTTGGAGACCGGTGTGCTTCCAGGCTTCAAACCGAGCCGGAGGACCGCTTCTCAGGCCGCAGGCGGTCCCCACAGCAGCCGGAATTTTTGGCAGCCGCAGGTGACTTTACACAACTAATTTAGTGTTCAGAACCCTTGTCCATGTTGCCTAATTTTGGCCAAAATAAAAAGGCCTCATAGGCCCAATTATTTATTCATCAAAGTCAACTTCGATGTTTTTCGTTAAGATATCGGTATAGCTGTATGAAACCCGTTCAAACGAATTTTCGTCCTGGTCTAAATCCACAACGAAAACAGCTGGGTAGGTTTCCCGAAGAATTCCATGCCGCTCTGTCGTTTTCTTACGCCCGGCCTGTGCGATCACCATTAACTTTTCGCCAATGCGATCGTCCAGTTTGTTCTTAATGTTCGCTAAACTTGTTGGCATGCACTTCACCTCTGTGAAACATGATACCATGGTTTCACAAAAAACGCAAATTATACCACACTAGCCCACAATCCGCAAGAATCCGCAATTGAAAAGGGTTACATAAGTCCTTCATTGTGAAAAGCGTTGGTTAATTCGATGAAATTTATTAAGGTTAAGCGTTCTGGCCGTAGTTGACGCGAAATTTCCACGTCGTTTAGGACCGTTTCAATCCGTTCACGAACCTCGGGTTGCTTCCCAAAGATCCCCTGCAGATTGTTCCACAACGTCTTCCGCCGATGCGCAAAGCAACCCTTAACGAACTTGAAGAGTGCTTGATCTTCGTACGGTTTGACCGGTAAGGGTTCCCGTGGCGTCAGGCGAATGATGGCCGAGTCAACGTTCGGCTGTGGAATAAAGGCCGTTCGTGGCACTTCAAACGCCACCTCAACGTGGGCACGGTACTGCATGACCACGGACAATGACCCGTAAGCCTTGGAGCCCGGTGCCGCTACCAGCCGATCGGCCACCTCGTTTTGCATCATCACCACGATCTTATCAAAGGCAATGCCACTCTGAAGAACGCCCATTAGAATTGGCGTTGTAATGTAATAAGGCAGGTTGGCCACGATTTTGACGGGATGTCCCGGCTCGAATTCATCCTTGATGACGGCCGGCAGATTAGCCTTCAGGATATCTTCGTTGATCACCTTGACGTTGTCGTAATCCATCAGAGTTTCTTCCAGAACGGGCAACAGGTTCTCGTCAATTTCAAAGGCCACGACCTTACGTGCGCGCTTCGCAATCTGTTCCGTCAACGCCCCAATCCCGGGGCCAATCTCAATGACGTTATCGTTTTCGGTAACATCCCCTGCGGCCACAATGTTCCGCAGAATGTTGAGATCCGAGAGGAAGTTTTGGCCCAAGCTCTTCTTTGCCACCAATTTGTACCGAGTCAGGATGGCCTTTGTTCTTGCTGGTGAACCAATTTCGGGTACGCTATTATTCATGGAAATCCTCCTTTTGACGAATCTGTTGCAAAGCCGCCGCAAAGTCAGCGGGTTGGATGCTAAACATCCGCAGGCGTTTCTCTAACTGTTTCCCGTTCACGTAGCCAATCTGTAGTAACTCACCGAGCTGCTCGCGTCGTTCCTTGGCTCCGGGACCACCGATCAAGCCCGCCACCATCAAGTCTTCATGGGTGATCAGGGTTGGTGCCGCCGTGGTTTCCGTATACACGTGACTGAGTGCTGCCCGAATGGCTTCTGGACTGGCGTGTTCCACACCCAAGGAACCACCCGCCTTGTCCGGCCGTCCCTCTGCCTTAGGCAAAAAAGCATGCTTGGCATTGGGCACGGCCTCGGCCACGATCTTACGAATCTTTTCCCCAGAAAAATCGGGATCGGTAAAAATAATCACGCCGCGTTGGTCGGCCAATTTTTCAATCAGGGCTAACGTGTCCTCATCGATAGCGGACCCCCGTGTCTCAATGGTATCGGCGTTTACTGCGCGGTTGATAGACTTGGTATCGTCTTTGCCCTCCACCACGAGAACTTCTTTAATCTTTTTCATTGATGTGATAAAACTCCTCTGCGTTGTGGTAAGTTGCGGCCGCGATCTCTTCTGGTGTCGTGTCGCGTTCCTTAGCGATGGCCTCGACCGTGTAGCGGGTGAAGCCTGGTTCATTTTGTTCGCCCCGGTGCGGTTCCGGCGATAGATAAGGTGCATCCGTCTCCACCATCATGACGTCCAGTGGCGTTGCCCGGACGGAATCGTGCACTTCATGGGCGTTCTTGAAGCTAGCCACCCCTGAGTATGAGATGTGCATGCCGAGATCCAAGAACTTCTTGAGCCATTCGGGATCACCATTGAAACTGTGCATCACGCCGCCAATCTCCTCGATCCCGCCTTCCTTTAAAATCCGGTAGGTATCTTCAAAGGCATCCCGATTGTGAATAGCGACCGGTTTGCCCACTTCCTTAGCAATCGCCACCTGACGGGCAAACACCTTGCGTTGAACGTCCTGTGGCGAACTGTCCCAATGGTAATCCAAGCCAATCTCACCCAGGGCCACCACGCGCTCATCGGCCAATTGTTCCTCCATGACCTTTTCAGCGGCGGCATCGTAATTTTTAGAGTCCTCCGGGTGCCAACCCACGGCCGCATACAACTGTGGATACTGGTGGGCTAACTTGATTGCGTCGGCATTCAACTGCGTGTTGGAGCCGATATTGACCATCTTAACCACGCCCAGATCCGCGGCCTGCTTGAGGTACCGGGGGACTTCTTTAATAAATTCTTCGCTATTTAAATGGGTGTGTGAATCAAAGATTTTCATCATGATCCTCCTATTTCTGTGAAACAACTTCATTTGATACTGACGCCTTGCCGAAAGGGAAAAGGTAACTGAAACGCGTTGACTCGTGATGAACGCGATCCTCGCCAGTCCACAGGTTCCCTTAAAATAGTTATTCACAGGTGGATAACTATTCTCGGCAACACGTTATCAACAGCAAAAACCTGAGTTATCCTCAAATTTCACTGTCTACCGCCATTATGGCAGACCTTATGAACAATTTCATCCACAATTTGGTAAATTATCAACTGACTTATGCACTTAGTCACCGACCGTGTCGATTTATGCACCGTCGTGACCCGATCTCCTGAGCATTGGCTCACATGAATCGGTGCTTAAGTGGATAACTCGCCAATTTTCCAGTTACCGGCGTGCCCAGATACGGACCTACCTGTGGGCAACTAAACTCTAGAGGTAAGAAAACGTGGGTTGGCGTCTCATCGACCCGCCGCCCACGTTTCCGCTAACGCTTATTCTACTGAGGAACCATTGACCAGTTCGTTAGGTACCGTAATCAACTGAACCTGGCCATCATGTTCAGCGGACAGTAACATCCCCTGACTGACCTGCCCCCGCATCTTACGCGGCTTCAAGTTGGCCACGATGACCACTTTCTTACCAACGAGTGCTTGTGGTTCTGGGTACCATTGGGCAATTCCGGATAGAATCTGCCGGTTACCTTGGTCCCCCGCATCGAGTTGGAACTTCAGCAGCTTGTCGGCGCCTTCAACGTGATCAACCGCCTTAACCTCGGCGACCCGCAGTTCCACTTTCTCAAATTTATCAAACCGGATTTCCGGCTTGTTTAACGTCAATTCTGTGGCATCTTCAGCCTGAGCAGCTTCCTGTTGGGCTTGTGCCTTGGCAGCCATTGCGGCCCGGCCCTTGGTCTTTTCGGACTTGGTCATTTGACCCTGTATGAAGTCCACTTCTTCCTTCACGTCAATCCGTGGGAAGATCGGGGTCCCCTTCGCGACAACCTGCTTACCGGCTGGTAAATCGGCCATCTTCAGGTCCACCATATCAAGGGTTTCAGGATCTAAGCCCAATTGAGCAAAGATTTCCTTAGGCGCATGCGTCATGACCGGACTGATCAGGGTGGCGATCACCCGCAGACTCGCTGTCAAGTGGGCCATCACAGCGGCCAATTCGATCGCCTTGCTGTCATCCTTCGCTAATTGCCAAGGTTCCGTTTCGTCGATGTACTTGTTCGTCCGGGAAACTAACTTCCAGATTTCAGAAAGGGCATCGGCAAAATGCATCTTGTCCATCAGCTCGTGGTAGTTGGCGATGACGCTCGTCGAAGTCGCTTCGAGATCCGCGTCAAATGCCGTCACACCAGCCTTGAATTCGGGTAATTTGCCGTCTTCATACTTGTTGATCATGGCAACGGTCCGGTTCAACAGGTTCCCCAGATCATTAGCCAAGTCATAGTTCAAGCGATCAACAAAGTCTTCGGGCGTAAATGTCCCATCGTTACCATAAGGCATCGCACGCATCAGGTAGTACCGCAGTGCATCGAGGCCATAACGGTCGACCAACGTTTCGGGATAGATAACGTTCCCCTTGGACTTGGACATCTTGCCGTCCTTCATCAACAACCAGCCGTGAGCAAACAACTCATCTGGGGCTTCAATCCCCAGCGCATGCAGAACGATTGGCCAGTAGATCGAGTGGAAACGGACAATTTCCTTCCCCACCATTTGAACGTTGGCTGGCCAGAACTTGTTGAACAAGCTTTCATCGTCACTGGTGTAACCCAATGCCGTGATATAGTTAAGCAGCGCATCGATCCACACGTAAACCACGTGCTTGGGATTGCTCTTAACAGGAACGCCCCAAGTAAAGGTCGTCCGGGACACAGCCAAGTCTTCCAAACCTGGCTTGATGAAATTATTAATCATTTCGGTCATCCGTGATTCTGGTTGGATGAAGTGAGGGTGGCTGTGGTAGAAATCGAGCAGCCAGTCAGCGTACTTGCTCATCTTGAAGAAGTACGACTGTTCCTTAACTAAGGAAACTTCGTGACCGGATGGCGCCTTACCACCAATTACCTTGCCGTTGTCGTCGTGGTAGACTTCGGCCAATTGGGTTTCGGTGAAGTACTCTTCATCGTCTTCGGAGTACCAGCCTTCGTATTCGCCCAGGTAGATGTCACCCTGCTTCAGCAAGCGTTCGAAAACTTCCTGAACAGCAGCCACGTGTTCTTGGTCGGTCGTCCGGATAAACTTATCGTTAGAGATCTCCAACGTCTTCCAGAGTTGCTTGATGCCATCGGCCATGCCGTCCACGTATTCCTGTGGAGATTGTCCCTGTGACTTGGCCTTGTCCTCAATCTTCAGACCATGTTCATCGGTCCCGGTTAAGAAAAAGACATCGTAGCCGTTGCTCCGTTTGTAACGTGCCACCGTGTCACATGCGATCGTGGTGTAAGAGTTACCGATATGTAACCGCCCAGATGGGTAGTAAATCGGCGTTGTAATGTAAAAACTTGGTTTGTCTGCCATAAAATAAAAGCCTTCCCTCGCTCTAAATTATTCCATTATTTTTAGGTTAATTTTCAGTTGAAATTCTAATCTAGTATAGCATAAACCCCGGATGAGCCATAGCGGTTCCCGGGGATTTTAGCGCTATAAATCGCGCAACCTTATTTTTCTCAATCAGGGGCTGAACCCTAACTAAAGGATCGGCTTTTTGCCATTATGGTACCGAAACGTGGGCTATCAGGCATTTTGTTGCGCTTAACCTGATAGTCCACTCTTGCCTCAGAACAGATCCAATTGCTGCGGTGCCAGGTTATCCCAATGCAGTCCCAGAATGGCCTGTAGGCGCAAGGCATTAGGGGCCGCATCCTTGCCGGAGTTGTTATTGAAGATCACGCAAACATCCTTGGCCTGGGTTGCTAATCGCCGCACCAGGTCCGCAATTGCCTGCAATTCTGCCTCACTGTATTTGTAAAGGGTCCGTGTCTTACGCCAATTGGCGCCTTGGTTGAACCAGCCTTCCGTGTTACGGCCGTGCAATCGCACCATCGCTAGTTCCGGCGTCGTCACCGTCTCAACTTGGGGAATCCCATTGTTCAGGTTGTGAGGCTCGTCGGTCACGACATTCGTCATCTTTAGCGATTTTAAATACGCCATGACATCCGTCGTCATCCCCGCATCTTCGAACCAACTGGGACTGCGGAACTCGACCGCAACCGGCAAATTGCCCATCTGAACGCGCACATCCCGCAAATACTGAATGTTCGCCGTTGTCCGATTAAAGTAAGGTGGGAATTGAAAGAGAACGGTCTGTAACTGGTGATGCTGTACCAAAGGCGCGACGGCAACCTTAAACTGCGTAAAGGCCGTGTTCCGTTCCTCATCCGTTGCCGGGGTACTGCGCTGATCATGTTGGGTCATCACCTGATTGGCCTTTAGAATATACTGAAAGCCATCGGGAACGGCCGCCTGCCAGTTGGCCACCGTGCTCTGCCGGGGAATCCCGTAGAACGGTGTATCCAACTCCACCACGGGTAAACTACCCGCATATTCGTTTAACGTCACCGGTCGGTCCTCCCCACCAATCAAGGCGGGATGTTCCTTCCAAGTCGTCAACCCAATTGTAATCATGCTCTCACCTCTTACTTCAAGTTCTCAAACCGTTTAATCAAGGTCACTTCCGGCGCCGTCAGTTGTCCCGTTAATTGACTGATCAACCGTTTGCCAGCAACCCGATCATTATATCGAATTCCCGTCACACAGATATCAATCAGGGCGAACATCACCGTCACCAAGATGGCCTCGCGCCGATTAAAGGTCGCATTAAAGAGTGTCACGAGCTGACCACTAAATGCCAGCTGAATGATGCTGTAGACCAACAGAGTGTCGGGCAGAAGTTGCAGGATATTTAACCACCGTAACCGCCGCACGACTTTTTTTAATTGCGCAATGACTTCTTGATGACTCATCGTCTCACCCTCAGACCCGCAACGCGGTGAAAAATTCGGTTGCATCGGCTTGAACCATATCATAGTCGAAACCCAGATTTAATTTTTCCTGGTTCACGACCACCACTTTAGCCGACTGATTGCGATAATCGAGCAGGCCGGCAAACGGGTAAACCCGCATCGAGGTGCCCACAATGACCACCAAATCAGCTTGACCCATCGCGGCGACCGCCCGCTGAACGTTCGTCGTGTTGAGCCCCTCATCGTAGAGCACGACATCGGGACGCAGCCAACCACCATCGGCCTCATGATACGGCGACTTCAGGTAATCCTGCCAATCTACTTTCGTGCCACAGACTTGGCAGTACACCTTGTACAGATTCCCATGAAATTCCACCAAGTGCCGCGTATCCGCTACGTTATACAGATTATCAATATTTTGGGTAATGACCGTGGCCCGGTTCTCACGGGTCAGGGCCGCTTGTTTCTCGTGAATGACGTTGGGTTTGGCATCTGGATAGTACAGATTCTGTTTCACGTAGTCATAAAAGACTTCCGGTTCCTGCACTAAACAGCTGTGACTCAGGTAGTATTCGGCATTCCGATGCCCTGTATACAGGCCGTTTTTCGACCGATAATCCGGAATACCAGACGGTGTCGACACCCCGGCCCCGGTTAAGAATACAATGTGCTGAGCTTGATCAAAAGTCGCTTGTAAGCGCGCTTCCATCCCCATCATCCTTTCTTATTCACTGTGACGTTTCCTAAATCCAATTGCAAACTGCAACCTATAAGATACTGAGATATGGGCAACATTAGTTTGAACTGCCGCCTTACCGTTCCCCCAATTTGA
>NZ_AZFS01000045.1:0-15210 GCF_001434395.1 Levilactobacillus hammesii DSM 16381 | reverse complement strand
GGAACGCGGTGGGCAGGACGGTCCGAGCCACAGAGCGGTCTCGAACCTCGCTTTGAGCCGAAAAAAACATCGTCTCAAAGTCGCCATTTTCCAAGCAACCCACTTGGAAAATCCCACGGCTGAGCTCAAATTGGGCTCACTCACGGCTACATAAATTATTGTCAATCACTTGAGGGGAGCCTTGCCATTTGGCAAATATACACGCACCTCGAACAACTAACACTAGCAGCACGCAACTATGTCGGTACCGTTTCGTCCACCACAGAACCAACCGAAAAGGCAACTGCCGGTGCAAGCTTTACCGCAAAATGTAAGGCATCTTGAGTTGATCGAAAAGCTCTTTAACTGTCATATCGTAAAGCTTGGTGAAGTAATCCGGCGTGTCATCCTTAGGCGCTGGTGATGGCAGAACGAAGCCGTTTTGCTCGTCTGTCCGGTTGAAACCCACGTACGCCCGGCGCTGTGTGGTCTTTTCGTGCATGTCGGAGTGGTACAGTTCAAACACTTGCTTAACTTTCAAGCCAAGCTGGCGTTTAGACATCACACTCGTTAAAGTGGTGAATTCCGTGTTGTGCAGACCTGGTAAGTTCCAGGCTTCCAACTGTTCGTCAAAGGCCTTGAACAACTTCACCACGTTCCGCCGAAGTGTAAATGGTGAATCCACGGGCTTGGCCGTAATCACCGCATACAGTTTCTTAGCGGCCGCTAAACTAATCGGGTAGTTCTTTTCAAAGTCAGCCATGACCTTCTCATCGTCTTGGCCAAAGAAGACCAACGCGTCCAGCAAGGTCAGTGTCCGCAACGTCATTTCATCATCGACGGGATCTGGTTCGGGCTTGATGGTTGCTTTGACCCCGGCCAGGTAGAGATCCTTGATTTCAGGCGTGATCAGCCCGTGCTTTTGTTGCTCACTGACCACGACAAAGTGACTCACGATATCGTAGAGCTCCGTGCCCATGATCATCAGTTGTTCATCCAACTTGGGTTGCCCCGTGGTCAATGAGAAGAAGACCTGTGGAAAACCGGAAAGGATCATCAACAAATGTAGTAATTCGTGCGAAGCCGTATAGTTTGGTGCCGTCAAATCCGCGACCTGAATGGCGATGTCCTTACCCATTTGCATCTGTTGGGCTTGGTCATGCCGCACGTAGCCGGCTTGAAGTTCACCAATGAATTGGACTTCGACTTTACCGGGATAAATGGCGTTGACCTGGTTCAAAAGTCCCTGGACCGCCTCGTTAAGTTGCACGTCTTTTGCTTTCATGTCATCTGTCACCTATTTCTTTAAATTTGCCTCACGAACGGCCGCCAGGGCTGCTTTCGCCTGGGCCGTCGTTGGTTGCGTCTCACCGCTGAGTCGGCCAACCACCGCCGGAACTTCTCCCGGTGTGGCACCGACGGACAGCGCGAGTGATTTTAATTGTAATCGCATGTGGCCGTGCTGAATGCCGTCTGTCACCAGTGCACGCAGCGCCGCTAAATTTTGCGCCAAGCCTACCGCCGCCGTTACCCCCATCAGGTCACGTGCAGACGTAATCTGGGCAATCTGTTGGTTGATGACGACCAGTGGAAAGACTCGGGTCGCCCCGCCCACAAAACCGAGCGCGAGCGGCAGGGTCAGCTCACCATGGAGCGTTTCCCCCGTCAACCACCAGTGACTCAAGCTCTGATAGCTCCCGTGCCGACTCGCATAGGCATGCGCACCGCTTTCCACGGCCCGCCAATCATTGCCCATCGCGAGTACCACGGCATCGACGCCGTTCATAATGCCCTTATTGTGGGTTACGGCCCGATACGGATCGTGTTCGGCAAAGTCGCTGGCATCACAGATGCGTTGTGCGACCGTCAAACCATCCACCGTTTTGGTGGCCAATTGGTCAACTGGCACCGCAACATCGGCGGTAACCAAACTGTGCGTGGCGTAATTACTTAAGATACTCATCAGGACGTTAACCGTCAGATGTTCCTTCAAATAATTGGCGACCGCCTCACAAATGGTATTGACCAGATTAGCCCCCATGGCCTCGCCGACATCGATGAACAAATCCAGCGACATCCAGTGCGGCGGAATGCAGCGAATCCGCAGTGACCGCGCACCGCCACCATGTCCCAGTAAAGAGGGATGCACTTCATTGGCGACCTTCAGGATTTCATCCTGATGCGCCGTCAACCACGCCTTGACGCCCGTGCGATCAGGAACGTGACTCAACACGATTTGGCCCATGACTTCCCGTCGCTCAACGGTCGTCGTAATGCCCTGCGCACTGGTTAACAGTCGGCCACCGTTACTGGCAGCGGCAATCACGGAAGGTTCTTCCGTGACCATCGGCACCGCAATGGTTTGGCCATTAACCTGAAGATTGACGGCCACCCCTTCAGGGAGACCGTAAGTCGTCAGGTAATTTTCAATCAAATCAGCATCGGCATCCCGTTGTCTGGCGGCAATTTTAGCCAATTGCTGTACCGTTAAATGACTCTGCTGAGCCAACAAGTCGCGCCGGTCCCCATAGGGCAGCCGGTAAAATGGTGTTTGGGCCATAAGACATTCCCCCTAGCGTTGACTGAGATATTCGGAAATAATGCCTTCGCGGACCCCACTCTCGGAGAAAACGACCCGATCGGAGTCCAACATCTGTAGAAGCGTTACCAATGGTAACATCCCACCAATAATAATATCGGCGCGGTCTAGTTCCAGGCCGGAGATACGTTTACGCTCGGCCAACGGTACCCGTAGCAGGCGCTCGAAGGTCTTCATGACTTGTTCGGTGGTTAGCCGATAACCGTGGATATTCTCCACGTGTAGAATCTTCTGCTGTTGCCGGTTCATCCGTGCCAGCGTACGGTTGGCCCCGCCCAGTAGAACTAAGGGTAAATGCTTAGCATCATTTAGCCACCAAATATCGCGGAGGCGCTCACGCAAAAAGACTTGCGCGGAGAATAGGTCAACCGCACGAACCCGGTCATCTAGCCTGAACTGTTCAGACAGGTTAACGGCGCCAAACGGCACACTGATCAGGTTGGCATCGCGGCCATCCTTGACGTGAACCAATTCACAGCTCGCACCACCGGTATCGAGCAGAAGACAATCCTTCACTTTCAGTCGATTCACCGCACCCAGATAGTCGTAATACGCCTCCTGGTCACCCGAAAGGACCTCCAGATCAATGTCCGTTGCCAAGGCCACCCGTTTTAAAAATTCATCGCGGTTACGGGCCTGGCGCACGGCCGCCGTCGCAATGCCTCGCACCACGAGATTAGGCAACTGCTCGTAGTACGGTCGAAACGATTTGAGGGCATTGATGGTCCGATCCATCGCCTTCGGTTGGAGAATCTTCTCAGGGCCCATGCCCTCCGATAGACGGCTGTCAACCTTGACACGATTGACCTCACGGTAGGTGCCGTCATCATGGAGTTCATTGACGGCCATCCGCACCGAATTCGATCCCAGATCAACAATGGCTAAGTTTTGCATAGATGCTCCCCCGTTTCAGTTTATCCGAAGTAGTCGATCCCGATGGCGTGCCGAACTTCACGTAACGTTTGGGCAGCCACCTGATTGGCTTTCTCACTACCTTGCTTTAAGATATCGTAAACGGCATCCTCGTTGGCAGCGTACTGTTCGCGACGTTCGCGAATCGGTTGGAGCTTGGCCTGAAGGACTTCGTTCAAATACCGCTTAATTTTAACATCACCGAGCCCACCATGCTGGTATTGTGCTTTCAATTCTGCAACGTGGTCTGTATCATCGGCGAAAATATCAAGGTAAGTGAAGACGGTATTGCCTTCAATGTGGCCTGGATCTTCAATGTGAATGTGTTCTGGATCGGTGTACATCGACATAACTTTCTTCTGAACATCATCGGCGCTATCGCCCAAGTAGATGGCGTTGTCCAGGGACTTGCTCATCTTAGCGTTGCCATCGAGGCCTGGAATCCGGCCTTGTCCCTTAGGTGGGAAGTAGCCTTCTGGTTCCACCAAAATTTCTTGTTGATAGATGCTGTTAAAGCTCCGCACAATCTCACGGGTCTGTTCGAGCATCGGTTCCTGGTCTTCACCCACGGGCACCGTGTCCGCCTTAAATGCCGTAATGTCGGCCGCTTGACTAACTGGATAAATGAAGAAACCAGCGGGCACACTTTCACCAAAGGCCTTCTGTTTGATTTCTGACTTAACCGTTGGGTTCCGGTTCAAACGTGAAACGCTGACCAGATTTAGGTAAGCCATGGTAAGTTCGTTGAGTGCCGGAATCTGGGATTGCACCAGAATCGTTGACTTAGCGGGATCGATTCCCACGGCTAAGTAATCCAACGCTACTTGTAACAGGCTGTGGCGAATCTTTTCGGGATCACGGGCATTGTCGGTCAGCGCTTGCATGTCAGCGATCATGATGTAGGTGTCATAATCTCCCGTGTTTTGCAGGGCAACGCGGTTCTTCAGTGAACCCACGTAATGTCCAATGTGTAATTTACCAGTTGGTCGGTCACCTGTTAATATAACGTGCTTTTTAGTCATTAATGTTCTTCCTTTCTGAAAAAGCGCCCCATTGGAGCAAAACTCCAATAGGACGCTAACTGCGCGGTACCACCTAAATTGTGATCACTATGACCACCACTTTTGTCGTTAACGGGACCCCGCGATAATTGATTATCGATTGATTGTTTGTACGCGACCCATTTGGGCACCGAAACCGTTTCAGCACGGGCAGTTTCTCTCTGATATTGGCCTACTTTAATCGCATATCCATGTCCCTATTTTAGAGGTTTTCAATGGGAAAGTAAACTGTCTTGTTGAACAAAGATTTTTATGATAACCCCTACGCCGGCCCGGACTTTTTCGGCCTGGCACTGTCCGGTATTTTGCTATCACATCTGACCCAGATTAAGGTCCTCCCAGCTCGCTCCAAATGCAGGCCATGCCTGTTCTAACGTCAAATAGTGGGCTCAAAACTGGCAACCCGGTGTTTCGCCTTCGCCTTACCGGTCGGCAGATATGGGACTGGAACGGTCGTGATTAGTTGAACTCCGAAAGGTCAGGCAGTCGTCGCTTACAGCTATTTTCGTGGTAAAACACACTCAGCGCCGGAGGCGGCCAGGGATGGAGCCAGCCGTGAAAGTGGTGTTAACTGGCGTTTTTCAGCCAGTTTACAGCACGGGCGACTTTGGAGACAGGTGTTCTTCGTGGCGCCAAATCGAGCGAGAAGACTGGCGGTTCTCCAGGCTGAAGCGTCCCCACAGCAGGCGGAATCCCTGGCAGCCGGAGTGCGCCCAATTTAGACAAATTTAATGGCACGAATACTAGCCAGCATTCAACTTTCAGTCCCCACATTATCGGCCACTTTGATTGACACCAGGGCTAAAAATGACTAGACTTGTTAAGCAATTTAGCCTATCCAAAGGAGGCGGTCATTTTGACCACCAGCGAACAAGCACAGGAACAACAGCGCGTTGACCGCGTGGCTGACCAGATTGGCGAGCGGATCGAGAAGACCACTGCCGACTATACCGCTGCGCATCAGGAATTGCGCAACGTGTTGAAGAATTACAGTGAAAACACATCCGTCAACTGGTTCGAAGTCGATGACCGAATCGAAACCAGTGCCGAACTCCAACAGCAACGGGCATTGGTCTCCCGGCTAACTGAAAATCAAAACATTATTCAAGATCAAATCAATACCTTCAAAGAATTGCAAAAATCTCCCTATTTCGGGCGGATTGATATTCAGGACCCGGACGAAACGACACCGGAATCCCTCTATATTGGGACGGCCTCATTCGTAGACGAAGACCAGAACTTCCTGGTCTACGACTGGCGGGCCCCCATTTCTAGTATCTATTACAACGGGGTCCTGGGCAAGGTGGCCTACAGCACACCAGCCGGCGATCAAGAAACGGATCTGCTTAAGAAACGCCAATTTCTCATTCAAAATGGGCACATTGAAAACATGTTCGATACCAATGAAACCGTGGGGGACGAGATGCTCCAGCACGCCCTGGGCGAACAGAACGATGCGACCATGCAAAATATCGTGGCCACCATTCAGCGGGAGCAAAACGATATCATTCGTGATACCAAGAGTGATCTGCTCGTGGTCCAAGGGGTGGCTGGTTCTGGTAAGACCTCGGCGATTCTCCAACGGATTGCCTTTCTCCTCTACCACAGTCGCCGCGACCTTGAGGCCGATCAGATTGTCCTCTTCTCGCCCAACCGGCTATTCAGTCACTACATCAGCGATGTTCTCCCCAGCCTGGGGGAACGGAACATGCGGCAGGTGACGCTCGCGGAATTTCTCACGCAACGGTTCCAAGGTCTTAACGTTCAAACTCAATTTGAACGCTACGAGGCTGATCAACAGCAGCCCGTGAACCACCAACTCCGCGACTTTCGTGAAAGTGCCGCCATGATGACGGCCGTTCGCAACTACTGTCAAAATTGTTCCGCCGATGCACTGAAATTCACCGACATTCGGTTTGACGGGCGGATCTTCTTCAGTAAGGAAGAGATTCGTGATATTTACGCGCAATTCCCGACTGCGGCCGCACCCGCCGACCGTTTTCTACGGACCAAGAATGCCCTCGAAAAGCGCTTGAAACACCGGGTCGCCGAGGAAGCCCAGGCCGACTGGGTTCACGACGAAATCGACCAGCTTAACGATGAAGACTACCATAAATGGTTAGGGGCCAACCACCTGGGTGAGTTTGAACAACTCGATGACGAGATTGACTTCATCGCCCGCCAGATTGTGCGTAAACGCCTGCGCTCGGTAGATGACGCCATTTACAACGGTTACTTTCTGGACACCTACAGCCAGTACACGGACTTCCTCAAGAGCTGTCCTCTACCCGACAACGTCACGGCCACGGACTGGCAAGGCGTTATCGACACCTACCAGCACGACATTGAGTTCCATCGGCTGGCATTAACGGACGCGGCGCCCCTGCTTTACCTGCGGGACATCTTAATTGGGGGCGGTGCGAACCACCGGATGCAACACCTCTTCGTTGACGAAATGCAGGACTACTCGATGGCACAGCTCATCTACCTCCAACACGCCTTTCCACGCGCCAAGCTGACCCTGCTGGGCGACAGCGAACAGGCCCTCTTCAAGGCAGTGGAGTCACCAGAATCTATTTTGAAGAAATTAGATGCCGCCTTGAACGTCAAGCGCTCTCGGTTGATTACGTTGCGGCGCTCGTACCGCTCCACGTACCCGATTACCACGTTTGCCAAGGCGCTCCTTCCCGACGGCGACAAAATTGAGGCCTTTAACCGACCGGGCGATCTCCCCCGCGTGGTGATCCGTTACGACGAGACTTCGGCAATCAAGGCCCTCGCCAGTGAGCTGACAACGGAACTCGCCACAAACGGGACCGTGGCGATTCTCACCAAGAGCTCGGCCGAGGCCAAGCACGTCTATCAGGCGCTCCACGCCCAATTCGATCTGACCCGCCTGACTGATACCGACCGCTCCTTGCCTAAGGGCATCGTGGTGCTTCCGATTTATCTGGCCAAGGGGTTGGAATTTGATAGCGTCATTGCGTACAACGTTTCGGCGGAAAACTACCCGAACACGCAGTTGACGGGAACCCTCTATACGATTGCATCACGGGCCATGCACCACCTGACCCTGCTCAGCATCGGGGCCGTCTCGCCACTGATCGCGTCGGAAAAGATTCCCCAGGCGGACTTGACGATTGAACACGAATTTCAAAGCTAAGTTGACTTTGACTCCATAAATAAAATGAAACGGCATCGCCCCAGATAACGGGGTGATGCCGTTTTTATTACCCCCACAACCGACCGTTTCGGTTCAGCCCCAACACTTAACGAAGTCACTAGTTTTGATTGTGATATTCCTTTCCTATGGCTTACTCTGGTCACCACAACAAACTGCGACCGGGAGTGAACGCCATGCTATTACCCAAGTATTTTCAAACCAAGTTAACGGATTTTAAATTTGCCAACGGTTTCCTCCTCATTTTGTGCTGGTTGGCGCAAGTTCTTCGGGTATCGTTCGGCTCCATTCAACCCCTACGTACCCTGCGAACCCTGATCTTGTTTTCGGTGGCCGATGTGGTGGTGCTTTACATTCCCCGACGACTCACTCCCCACCTTGAAGCGGTTAAAGTGCGTCAAATCGCGCTCGATTTGAACGTCCTATTCAGTCTCTACGTGCTCATTCTTCTGTTTGCCCCTCAGGCACTAGACACGGCCTACCTCGATAATTCACAGGCTGGGTTAGGAATCCTGTTCTCCTTGCTAGGCGTCCCGATGCCCTACATTCGCCCCAACGGCGCCTATGGCATTCGCTTACCCTGGACGAAGAACTCCACTGAGATCTGGGAAAAGACCAATATCTTAGGCGCTCGATTACTTCTGATTATTGGCATTGTGAGCCTCCTAGTTGGCGCCTTTCAGGCAAAGTGGTTCCTGATGTCTCTGATCATTGGCGTCATCGTCCTCTCTGGTGCGACGATCGCCTACGCACACCATTTGGCACAGCCGTGAGTTAGGGACAGTCACCTTTCAGGAATCGCCGCAGCAAACAAATTGCCTTTATACGCATTAGGGCGTATTATCAAAACAATCAGGAGGCCATCTTGAAAATTATAGCGAAAGATATTCTTGATCGACTCGCCAAAGAAGGCTTTGTTGAAACACGTGTTAAGGGTGATCATCATCGCTTTGAAGATGGTCATGGGCACAAGGTGTCCGTCCCTTATGCCCGCGTTAAAGACACCATTAGCCCCACAACCTATCGCTTTATCAAATTACAGGCTGGTTGGAAATAACCCCCTTAACTCATCCTAACCCACGAGGTGAAAGCATGTCTAAAACTAAAATTGTTGTTTATCCTGCTGTGTTCATTCAGGATATCGAAACCCAGACCTTTACCATCATTTTCCCTGACATTCCCAGTGCCATCAGTCAAGCCGACACGCTCGGCGATGCCCTGGTCAACGCCGAAGAAGTCCTCGGTCTAATGCTCTACGACGAAGCAGCGTTGCCAACGCCTTCTTCAGCGGAAAAGGTTCAGCAGGCTTATCCCCACGATCGGGTTCAGTTGGTCGCGGTCGATTTAATTAAGGCAGCCAAAACGGTGACCAAGCCCCTCGTCAAGAAGAACACGACCATTCCAGCCGACCTCGCGCGTGAAGCCAGCGAACGGGGCATTAACTTTAGTGCCGTATTAACCCAGGCGCTCAAACGTGAGTTAGAAAAAGCCTAGAGCCAACCACAATTTTCCTAAAAAAATCCCACGACACCCGTTCCGGACTTCATGTCCGTATGCGTTGTCATGGGATTTCTTCGTGTGCACTATTTCAGATTAGCCGGCGTCTTCATCACAGGGAATGTGGCTTTCCGCCCATAGTTGGCGTACCCCTTGTAGAAGTGCAGCTTTTTCTTTTGCAATTTAATCTTGTAGGTCATGCGCTGACCGTCGAACTGAACGCGGCTGCCCTTCGGCGAATACTGAATACCGGATAGCCGATAAACGCCGTGGCCTAAAGCCTGATACCGTAACTTCTTCAGGCCATATCCGGGTAAGCGGTAATAGCGTTTGCTGGCTGCGTCAAGGCCAAAGAGATTCCCCGTGCTCTTGGTCTTGCTGTATGTAATATAAGCCTTGTTATCACCCTTGCCATTATGGAACCAGGTGTGCCGTAAGGCCTTGGGCGTCCCACTGTGCCAAGTGGCAGCTTGGGCCGACGTGAGATCGGTCGCCGCTAATCCTAGGGATAGGGCCGCCAGTCCGATTAAAAAGTATGGTTTTGCCATGGATGTCTCCTCCTCTAAATGCCGATGTTCCAATAAGTCTATTTGACCATACGCGCCCTCTTCGCAGAAAGCAAGCTGATTTTGGGTTATCCCGACGTCTTTGGGACGCACGGTAAGACAGTAAATCCTACTCCGTCGTTGCCACCGCAGCCGCCTTGGGCATGCGTTTTAACGTCTGCTTCAACAGTAACGGGGCCAGCACCGTGGCCAAAACGATCACCAGAATCATGGCCGAGTAGCTGGCGTTTCCCAACAGCCCGGCTTGATGGCCAATCTGGGCGGTAATCAGGCCCATCTCACCACGGGCAATCATCCCCGTGCCAATCACGCTACTGCTAGTCCAGGAGAAGCCGCACAGACGCGCGCCCAGTCCGCAGCCCAGCAACTTGGTTAGGCAAGCCAGAATCGTCAGAATCACGATGATCCCGACGTTTTCCGCCATGTGGTTAAGCGTCATATTTAGCCCGACACTGACGAAAAAGACGGGGATAAAGATGGCATTCCCCAGTGGCTCCACGTGATCGGCCAGCACCGCCCGATACGGGGTGTGGGCCACGGCGATTCCCGCAAAGAAGGCGCCGATTGCCCCACTCAGCCCCACGATATCGGCTAACCAGGCCATGCCTAGGCAGATGACCATCGACATGATGGTCACGCTGGAAGCCATGACTAGGCGCTCACTCAGGTGCATCAGGTAAGGCGCCACCCACTTGACGAGGATGTAAGTCCCCCCGAAGAAGGCCACTTGCTCAATCAATACCACGGCCAGGTTGGGCTGACTGCCGGCGGCTTTGATGCCCTGACTCGCTAGCAGGCTGATCATCAGGGACAATAGCACCACGCCCATGATGTCGTCGGCCACTGCCGCCCCGAGGATGGTCGCCCCCTCGCGCGTGGATAGCGCGTGAAATTCCTTTAGCACCGCCACGGAGATCGACACCGACGTTGCTGAAAAAATCACGCCAATAAACAGGGATTCCAGGGCACTGAAACCCCACCACCAAGACGCGGCCCCCATCAAGGCAATCGGAAAGATCACGCCCAAAGTGGCCACAACAATCGCCGGTCGCAGGTACTTCATGAGAAGCTCAAGATTACTCTCCAACCCCCCCAGAAACATCAGAATAACCACCCCAATATCGGCAAACAGATTCACCAGACTATTGAGCTGAACCCAGTTCAACAGTGCCGGACCAATCAAAATCCCAATCAGTAGCTCACCAATCACGGCGGGGACCCCAACTCGGTTAGCAAAGTTGCCGGCCAGCGTGGTCAGCACCAAAATTAAACACAGTGTTCCTAAAAATGCCACGCTCATCCCTCCTCATTAAAATTTAATTATGCTCTATCATACGCCACTTACCGGCAACACAAAAGGTGGAATTAACGGGATTTCGTGTTTAAACGCCCCCGCTAAATTTATTTTCCCGAGCGAAAGGCCGATCCACCACCAATAAATATCACCTATGTTAATCAATTGGCCTAAACTTGGTACTATGCCATAACAATTAGTGTTACAATTTGACTACGCTTACAAAAATCAAGCCAAGTGACCAGCCTGGCTTGCTAACTTAACGAACGTAAATCTAAAATCGAAGTGAGATGCTTCAGATGAAACATTCCTACCGGCCACCGCGGCACAAGATCCACATTAGCCGGCTGATTAAGCTTGTCCGCAATCACCACTTTTTGACTGGCCTGCTGATTTTCTTCCTTGTCTTGACCAGCTTCTTAACGGTACAGGCCCACCGCAACCGCGCCACGCTAGACAAGGCCGACACCACGCACCCGGCCACCGCCAAACAGGTTGCGCAGCAACAGCGCCACGTCAAACACAACCTTCATCACTATTTTAAGAAGATCACAGCCGATGGCACCACGAGTGTCAGCTTTTACAATCTCGACCCGGTCGCGGGGAGTCCCGCAGCGAAGTCCAAGATGGCCCGCCACTTTTACAAGTCGGGTGCCCTCGCCACATCAGCGAACGCCCACACCCCGGAGGTCTCCGCCAGCACCTACAAGCTCTACATTGCGGCCTATCTCTTCCATCAGCATGCGGCCGGACTTTATACCTGGACGCCAACCGATGAGGACGGCTTCCACCGCATGATCGTCAACAGTGCCAATGATTTTTCCGAGGACACGCTGGATACATATGGCCCCGTCGCCTTAGATGACTTCTTAGCGAGTCAGCACTACTATTCACCGGCGTTTGTCAGCGGTGAGACCGCCGTCACAACGGCTCATAGTCTGACGCTGGTGTTAAAGGATCTCGCTAACCAACAGGGGCCTTTCCGTCACGCGAAGGATCAGCAAAAATTACTGGCCCTCATGAAACAGCAGGTCTACCGCACGGGAATTCCGGCCGGCGCCACAGCCGCTCAGAAGGGAACCGTGGTGGCCGACAAGGTGGGGTTCCTGGCTGACACCAATAACGATGCCGCCATCGTCACCTTGCCCAACGGCGAGCGCTACATTCTGGTCATCATGACCCACGGCCACGAGCAGAGTGGCTTCAGCGGCTTCCCGCGGATGGCTAAGATCACCACCCACGTGCAAAAACTCGTCTACAATCCGGCGATTGTGAAGGGGCTCAACAAATAACTAAACGGAATGAGTCTGGGGTGAAAATTCCTGGGCTCCTTTTTCGTTTCCAATCTGCGCCAAGGCTGAGCGCCGCTGACTTTCCAATCAACCAGGGTTCAGAACCCATTTAACTGATTCTCAAATAAAAAACGTTCGTCAAAGACCAACCGATCTGTCGGACTCTGACGAACGTTTTTTTATTACGGCTTATGTTGTCGATAACGCCGTTGATAAACCCACCGATTGTGGGCCCCGATACTGACAAACGTGAACACCACCGCAATGGCGAGGGTCCAGCCAAACACCCCTTGGGGACGATTGTACGCAAAGATCGGTGCCAATTGTAACAGCTGATGATGCGCGTAAGCTCCCGCAAAGATCACAATGGCTACGATCCAGGCAATCAGCGTGATGCCATACCAAAAATAACGTCTCACATTTCCCCCTCTTTCCCCGATTCCACCATCTAGGATACGCTTACGCTAAGCTTCTCACAACCACCACCAAAGTTGGTCAAGACCGGAACACCACGGACCGTCACCGCCTGCGTGTCGAAACTGAGTTGGTCTTCCCCGCGTCAGCAGACGCACCGTTCGTCAGGTCATCGTCCCAGCTAATCGTTCCAGTTGAACGACGCCTTGCTTAGGCCCTATGATCGATCCCAACAACGATCACATGCTTTTTTCGGGAGGAATTTACCATGAAAGACAGTCCTTACATGTGCTGGGTCAAGCACCTCTTTCGCGTACACCAAGACCTAACGCCAGAACAGTCGCAAGAAGCCAACCAGGTAGGTGCCAACGCGTTCACCTCTCTCTATTTCTACGTGCTCATTTCCAGCTTTATTTTTGCAGGCTTGTCTTCATGGGTTTCCAGCGCGCAACTTTTTAGAATCGCCATCATGGCCAACTTCGTGGTCGCCTTCATCGTTTTGGGCGGGCTCTACGTTAAGCAATCCCTGGTTCTCATGGGCGTGAAGGATTTGCGCGAGGTTCCCACGACTAACCGCGGTATCGTCTTATTTGCCATTCGACAGGGGCTGAGTCAGACGGTCTTCTTCTGGGTGTTCATGGTCTTCGTCCAAATCACCGATGGCTCCCTTATTGAAGCCGTTGAGAACCGCCGCATTCTACTGGCTGCCCTGTTTGTGGGGATCGCCACCGGCGCCGTCACGCTGGCTACCGACCTACGCCATCGCAACTGACGCTAGCCTTGCCACTCGTCGCGCAAGCACCCGTACTTCACCGAATCCCAATATTGCCCCTGCCAGTAGCGTACCTGACGCACCCGCGCCTCCTGCTTCAATCCCAGGCTTTCGGCCAATCGACACATGCGGACGTTCCCCGACCAGGTTGTCAGGCCAATGTGGGGTAAATCCGTGTGCTGCCACAGCCAGTCGATCCACAACGTCAGGGCTTGTTTCCCCAGCCCCCGTTGCCAGTTGGTTGGCTGATAAATGACAATGCCAAAGTCTAACCACCGCTGTAGCGCCCCATCCTCGTAATCGTAAGACACGATGCCAACCATCCGATCGCCCTCCCAAATCACCTGGCGCGAGGAATTGCCAATAAATTTTTGTGGCGCGATCTCGGTCAAAAAAGTCTCGCGATCAGGAAGTCGGTCGTGAAAATAGGGGCCGTTCCACTGAAGCCACTGTGCCTTGGGATCACTGAAGGCTAATTGCCAAAAGGCTGGGGCATTCTCCGTAGTTAACGGCGCTAACGTTACGGTCACATTGACCATCTCCTTAAGTTTTACCCAGTATACCAGGGTTCAGCAACTAATCATATTCTCATTATCAGCATAATGAATTTCGATGATTTTTATCATCACTAACGGTTGGCGTTTCCTTGATCACACACCGGTAAAAGTTGTATTGATTAACTATAAAAAAAACGATATAATTTCATTGATAGATGATTTTCTAATGGCAATTTAATTATTGACGCTATTTTTTATCACCTATCACTATTTTACCAGGGAAGAAGTCGGGGAAAGTGACTAAACTATTGCATCCCACACTGCAGGGATTATTTCGAATTGGACTCTTTGATTTTTACGCGTTGTTAGCCGTTGGCGTTTGCACCATTGTCAAGGTGCCAGACCAGGTGCTGACCATTCTTTGGTCACTACTGGCCATAATTTTCATGGTCTCGGCCTTGGTGACGCTGAGCGGCATCTGCTTGGCAAAACTGTACCGCGAATTCGAGGCAATTTCGATCTTTGTCTTACAGGCAGGGTTAGCCGCGCTTATGCTAGCCGCAATCTTATAAGTGGTTACTATTGAACCGATGGCGTCCGCCAGATTACGGACCCCATCGGTTTTATTTCGGAAATTTATCCAAGTAGTTAATAAATTAATGACTAATCAGCATCACGATTCTTGTCTCGGAATAAACACCGCTCTACAATAGCCCCAAGTTCATACCTTAGGGGGGAGTCGCCATGACCAAAAGCTTAAAGTTCGGGCTCAACACGATCATTGTTCTCGGCTATCTGGGAATTGCGATCGGTTATTTTCTTTTTTTGACACCGCTAATATTCATCATTCATGCCGTTCACAATAACACCGCTCAGACTATTTTAAACAGTCAAACTTTCCTGTCACTTCCCAGTCAGCATCAGGTCACGGCAACGGCCATCAACAGTTTTCCCAATTGGCCCTATGCCATGATCATGTCCATTGGCATTATCATCACCGTCTGGTCGCTCATCATTGGATTAAAGGCACTCACCAAAATTCTTGACCACATTTCCGATCAGAACTATCTCTCGCAAGCTAACCTGGGTGAACTAAAGGTTGAAAGTACGAAAATAGCCCTCAGCCCTTATCACGAAAGGCCTGAG
>NZ_AZFS01000044.1 GCF_001434395.1 Levilactobacillus hammesii DSM 16381 | reverse complement strand
GTAAAGGCCCGGTTTCCCGGGCCTTTACTGTACAATTTAACTTTCAACCTTTAGATTTAGATTACGAATTCGATAAGGTGGGGTTCAACCAGCGTATCCGGCTAGTAATTGTGGAAACAATGCATCCGGAAAAGATCGCGCCGTGGTCTGAACAGAACACAGTTTTGGCGATTAAAAACTTGGGAAAGCAGATTTTAGCAGACGACAAAATCAGTTTTCGCTATTTGGCTTCATTGCCTAAAAATGCCACGCCATTGCTTGCATTCAAGGAACTTAAACAAACAGTTTTAACCTTTGATCAGGCCATTACAGCGGGGATTACTACGGACATGTTACTGATGTTGCTCATCAAACAGATGAAACAAGGACAGGTAGACGTTGATGGTGGTTATAAAAATAACTGCGCAACCAGCGACCTGTATCTGGTTCCAAAATGGTCAGCGAAAGGTAACTTCCAAGTGGCCGTTAAAGTTGACATCAAAAATCATGTCTTGCAGCTGCATACTAAGACGTTCAAGAAGACACTTGAAAAACGGGGCTTTGGATTAGTCGGCAGTTGTCTTAAATGGTTACCCAAAAGCAATGGGCAGCCGCTATTTAAAACGGGTGGCGTCAAAAATCACCGCCATTTGACCCCCTTCCTGTCAGTGGAAGAGCTTGATCAATTTGAAAAAACAAAAATTGGCATGATGAACGACTTGATTATGGGGTTAAGTGAGCAGTTCTCTGAGTACTTCAAAATACTGCCAACACCGTGTGAGGTACCACTCATTCATTATCAGCGACCTAAGCTGTCCTCGGCTGATCAGGTATGGCAAGTGTTGCGTGAGAATCAGCTTCACTTCGTTGCCAGTTCTGAACAACCTGATATCCTCAAAATGACCCGTTTTCTACAAGAAAAGGCTGACAAGAGTGCCAAATTAAAGGAACTTAAAATAAGCAGCACTGCAGGCTTGCAGCCCGTAGATGGCCTGAATATTCAAGTTGTCGCGGATATAGATGACCGTCACTACATTTGCGGTTCTGATGAGCGGGTCATTCAGCATCTGACCCTGACTAATTTTTCGCAACTTATGTTGAACGATAAACAAGATGATCTATTGGCTGACAAGTCGTTTCAAATGATGTTATATCAACTGGTGATTAAGCGCGAGGTTATGACAGCGCAGTTACAGATTCCCTCTGAGGCCGAGATATCCGCTGCTTCACAGTTTCAATATTTATTGCTGGATAATTTGGCTGACAAGAAGGAGGAACCGTGTCTTCAGGTTACCCGATTAACGATCTCTGCTGCTGGAAAGTTAGCCTTTGAGAAGGCCATTTTTAGAGAGTCTGAAGCGGCCAATACCGAGCTACTAAAGACGGCTCGCCAAATCTGGGAATCAGCGAAACATAGACGCAGCGACTTGGTGGGCGCCATTCAGCGTCGGGAAACCCTTTTTACCATTTACGGGACGGATTTGATTACCGTACCCGATATGCCTAAGTTAAAAGCCCACTTGGTCGCAGGTGAAGGAGAAAACAGAGTTTTACGTCGTGATCTCATCAATAGCGCGCAAACCATGCTAACCGATAAATCGGGGCAAGAACAGCTCATTCAAAAGTTAAAAAACCTTGATCAGACAACCATGACGGTTCAGCAGGTCAAGCAGGCGCTCAAACCCCGATGGAAGGCCGGCATTATGCGCGAGTATAATAATCAATTTTTCAAAGACACAGGCGTTTGGCTGCATATTCCAATCCGTCAACGGCGATTTGATGCTTATTGGGCGGGCCTATACGGAATGGGTTTGCTAGAATTACAGGGACGATACTATTATTTTGTGGGCAATCATCAGTTGATTAAGAAAAAACAGGCACGGGCCATTCCTCTCAAACAAATCGAGGCTTTGGATAGTTCGCAGCCTAGAACGGATATCCAAACCATTTTCCAAGCATTTGAATCTCTATTACAGGTTAACTTTGTTCGATTTAAGCAATATACGGTGGTGCCATTTCCATTCAAGTATATTCGGGAATACCTTGATTTGGAGCGCCATCGTGAGCAGGAAAAGACCCAGTAAAATATGTGTAAAGTCATGCAGTAAATGTACGAAACACATTGACATCCCCGCCCCAGACGGCTATGATAAAACACAGTTAAATAAGTCGATTATGATGAATGAGAGTCATACCATCATTGGTTTAGCGAGTTCGGGATAGTGGAAGCCGAATCCAGTATGGTGTGAGTTGGCACATTCGGAGTCGTTTCCAAGTAAGCTGCTAGTCATTGACTAGAAGTAGGGTGGAACCGCGAAATTAAAATTCGTCCCTACGTGAATTTGCCTCGGTGAATTCTCGTAGGGATTTTTTGCGCGCTTATTTGTTTAATCGGTCAACCAGCTGGCGGTCCGTCAACTGGCAACCACACAAGGAGGAACTGCACCCATGACAGAAAAACTGTCCATGCAAGCAATCATTTTAAAGTTACAACAGTATTGGTCTGCACAAGGTTGCATGCTGATGCAAGCTTACGATACTGAAAAAGGGGCCGGTACCATGAGTCCCTACACGTTCTTACGGGCAATCGGTCCAGAACCTTGGAACGCCGCTTACGTTGAACCTTCCCGCCGGCCAGCCGATGGTCGTTACGGGGAAAACCCTAACCGGTTATACCAACATCACCAATTCCAAGTGATCATGAAGCCTTCACCCGACAACATTCAAGAACTTTACCTGAACAGTTTGCGTGAATTGGGCATCGATCCTTTGGAACACGATATCCGTTTCGTTGAAGATAACTGGGAGAACCCATCCATGGGTTGTGCCGGTGTTGGTTGGGAAGTCTGGTTGGACGGGATGGAAATCACCCAGTTCACTTACTTCCAAGTCGTTGGGGGAATGGAAGTTGATCCCGTAACCTCCGAAGTTACCTATGGTTTGGAACGGTTAGCTTCTTACGTTCAAGACGTCAACTCCGTCTTTGACCTCGAATGGGCCGATGGCGTGAAGTATGGTGACATCTTCAAGGAACCAGAATACGAACACTCCAAGTACAGTTTTGAAGAAAGCGACCAAGACATGTTGCTGCGGCACTTCGACGAATACGAAGCCGAAGCCAAGAAGCAAATCGCTAACGGCTTGGTCCACCCAGCTTACGACTACATCTTGAAGTGTAGCCACACCTTTAACCTGCTGGATGCGCGCGGTGCCGTTTCTGTTACGGAACGTGCCGGCTACCTTTCTCGGATTCGGAACATGGCACGCGCCGTGGCACGGGCCTTCGTCTCCGAACGGAAGAAGCGTGGCTTCCCGTTGGTTAAGGACGAGAAGTTACGGGGAAAATTATTAGCTGATGAGGAGGCCAAATAATGGCACACACATTTTTACTTGAAATTGGTTTGGAAGAAATGCCTGCCCACGTGGTAACGCCAGCCATTAAGCAACTGGTTAAGCGGACAGTGGACTACTTGAAGGAACAACGCGTGGACTACGCCGAAATTAAGCCATTCTCGACGCCCCGTCGTTTGGCTATCCTAATCAGTGGCTTGGCAGATAAGCAAGAAGATATCAGCGAAACCGTCAAAGGTCCCGCTAAGAAGATCGCCCAAGACACTGATGGTAACTGGACGAAGGCCGCTATCGGGTTTACCCGTGGTCAAGGCCTGACACCCGATGACATTACGTTTAAGGAAATTAAGGGGACGGAATACGTCTTCGTTGACAAGTTCATTGCCGGCGAACCCGTGGCCACTGTTTTGGCTGGGTTGCGTGACATTATCATGGCCATGACGTTCCCAACCATGATGAAGTGGAGCACCCATCATTTCCAATACATTCGGCCAATTCGCTGGATGGTGGCCTTATTAGATGACCAGGTCATTCCATTCACGATTCTGGATGTGACGACTGGTCGGAGCACCCGCGGTCACCGTTTCTTGGGTAAAGAGATTGACCTGGCCACGGCTGCCGATTACGAAGAGAGTTTGACGAGCCAATTTGTCATTGCTGACGCTGACAAGCGTAAGGCTTTGATTAAGAAGCAAATCAACAAGTTGGCTGCTGATAACGACTGGACGGTCGACATTGATGCCGGTTTGTTGGAAGAAGTGAACAACCTGGTCGAATGGCCAACTGCCTTTGCCGGTAGCTTTGACGACAAGTACCTGACTATCCCCGATGAAGTTCTCATCACGTCAATGCGGGATCACCAACGGTTCTTCTACGCCCGAGATGCTTCTGGCAAGCTGTTGCCCGTCTTCATCTCCGTACGGAACGGAACGGATCATGACTTGCAGAACGTGGTTGCCGGAAACGAAAAGGTTCTGACGGCGCGCCTGGAAGATGCCATGTTCTTCTACACGGAAGACCAAAAGAAGACGATTACCGATTACGTTGAGCGGTTAAAGACCGTTAGCTTCCATGATAAGATCAGCACGATGGCTGAAAAGATGGATCGCGTTAAGGCAATCGTCACGGTCTTAGCTAAGCACCTGAACTTAAACGATGCCCAAACCAAGGCTGCACTGCGGGCCAGTGAAATCTACAAGTTTGACCTGGTTACCGGAATGGTCGGCGAATTTGCCGAACTGCAAGGGGTCATGGGTGAAAAGTACGCCTTACTTGGCGGCGAAGATCCAGCCGTTGCTCAAGCGATTCGCGAACACTACGAACCTATCTCGGCTGATGGTGCTTTGCCAGAATCCGTTCCTGGCGCTGTTTTGGCCTTGGCTGACAAGTTCGATAGCATCCTGACCTTCTTCGCTGCGGGGATGATTCCTAGCGGTTCCAACGACCCTTACGCTTTGCGGCGTCAGGCAACGGGGATCGTCCGGATCGCTAAGGATCAGAACTGGGCCTTACCAGTTGCTGAATTAGCTAGCGACTTCATCGCCGCTGAATCTACTGCCAACGTGGCACCAGATCTGGATCAAAACAGCCAGATTCAAGCCGTCGTTGACTTCGTCAAGGACCGGATTCGGAAGATTTTGCGTTCCGCTAAGCAACGTCACGATATCATTGACGCCGTGACTAACGGTAGTAGCAGTGACGTCTTGCGGATCTTCACGGCTGCCGATATCTTGGCTAGCCACGCTGACGATGCCAACTTCAAGGCCGTGATTGAATCCTTGACGCGGGTCATTCGTTTGGCACAAAAGGCACCAGCCGAATTGGCAGATGCCACGGTTGATCCTAAGCTGTTTGAAAATGACAGCGAAGGTGCCTTGGATCAAGGCGTTGCGGAAGTAGCCACGGCTGCCGATAAGGGCTTAAATGACCTCTACGCAGCGCTGGCTGATATCCAGCCAACGATTGCCGCTTACTTCGAGGCGACGATGGTCATGGACAAGAACGATGCTGTCCGGAATAACCGGTTGACTGAATTGAGTAAGTTAGCCAACCTGGCCTTAGGCTTAGGTGATTTGGATCAATTAATTGTTAAATAAATTTAGTGTGTTGAGAACCGGCTCCGTAATTGGGGCCGGTTTTTTTGTAGGGATGTGGCCAGAGACCGAGTTTGGCAACGGCTTTGAGAATACCGGAGCGAAATAGTAGCTGAATATTGGCTAATCTGCCATCATAACCATGAAAGTGGGTGGGATGGATGCTATTGCCAAATTTTACGGGAGTCACGTTAGGTTACCAAGTGGTAAGCTGGGGATGTATTGGCGCGAGTTGGTGGTTTCAGTTGAAAGCCATAACGTGGTGGACTATCCAGCCAGTTCGCTCATTCAGTGAGTTGACCATTTTTTCAGCATTGGCCGTCAGTTTGGTGATGCTAACGTCCCAAATCAAAATGGTTGCGTGGCCCGGTGCAGCGGACTTGAGCCATGATTTAAGCTTCATCTTCCTATTCTATTCAGCTTTGTTGCTGCTTCTACCGCGCGCGGTGACGGTCACTGGCCTGAATACGCCAGCTGGCAGGACCGGCCTGATTTGCATGGGAGTGGCCATCTTTATTGGTTATTTACCACCGGATGGGATCAATATTCCGCGGAACGTTCCTTGGCGTGAAGATTACCCGTTAATTCAGAGAACGCTGATAAAATTGGGGAGAGTTGTTTTGATCCTAGGTGGGGTGGCCGCGATTGTTGCCGGTCGGGGGAATTAGGGAGGCGTTTAACTTCCATCTTCGCTTTGAAAAGTGTAGATTTGATGGTGAACATGCCGGTGAGCTATAAAAGTTGACAACGCCCCCATAGGTGGTATCATATATAGTGTATTTTTGCGCACGATTTCTAATTAAAGAGTCGCACTTTTCGGGTTTCCGGGGTGCGACTTTTCAAGGCTATGGTGAGTAAACAGGAACACGTAAGGGAGTGATTGGTTGGCGAAGATACCCGAAGACGTGATTGAAACGGTTCGGACGGCCACAAACATTGCGGACGTTGTCGGCCAGTACGTGCAACTGAAGAAATCCGGTAAGAATTTATTTGGTTTATGTCCCTTCCATGAAGAGCGGACGCCTTCGTTTTCCGTGTCGGAAGACAAGCAGATTTTTCACTGTTTCAGCTGTGGACGCGGTGGCAACGTGTTTAAGTTCTTGATGGAACTGGAGCACGTCACCTTTCCCGAGGCAGTGGTTAAGGTTGCGGACTTTAGTCATGTCGATCTTGACAGCGAGTATCGCCAGGATGCGGCTGGCCCGGCAGTAGATTCTAAGACGGGGCAGCTGCTGGCATTGCATGAGCAGGCCGCTAAGCTGTACCATCACATCTTAGTCAACACCGAGATGGGTCAGCCGGCTTTGGATTATCTGCATGATCGGGGATTAACCGATGAGACGATCGAAACCTATCAGTTAGGCTTTGCGCCAGGACAGCGGTTGCTCAAACCCTTCTTTGATCAACGTCAGAGCGATTATCAGCTGTTACGGCAGTCTGGGTTGTTCATTGAGAACGCACAGGGTGAGCTACGTGACCGGTTCACGGAACGGGTGATGTTTCCGCTACGGAATGCCAGTGGCCATGTCGCCGCATTCTCCGGACGATTGCTGAAAAAGGCTGACGACCAACCGAAGTATTTAAACAGCCCTGAAACCACATTATTTAATAAGAGTAAGCTGTTATTCAACTTCGATTTGGCCCGGCCAGCAATTCGTCAGGCTGGTGAGGTGACGCTGTTTGAAGGGTATATGGATGTGATCTCTGCCACCCAAGCGGGGGTTAAGAATGGGATTGCGTCCATGGGAACTAGCCTGACCACCGAGCAAATTTACGCCGTCGAGCGCACCACGGACAAGCTCAATGTCTGTTATGATGGGGATGAACCCGGACAACGGGCCATTGATCGCGCGTTACGTTTGTTGGGGCAGCATAGTCATTTGCAGCTCAGTGTGATTCAGCTCCCCGAGGGACAAGACCCAGATGAGTATCGAAAAGCACACGGTGATGAGGCGTTTCGCCAGATGCTGGTCTCAGCTAAGGAGCCGCCGCTACAGTTTCAGATGCGTTTCTTGCGTCGCAATCGGGCGCTAGAGACCGATAGTGAGCGGCTGGCGTACGTCAATCAAGTACTGCCACTGTTGGCTCAGGTCAAGGAGCCCGTCGAGTTGGATATGTACCTCGGTCAACTTGCCACTGAATTTCAGATTGACAAGTCGGCGCTGACGGCGCAGCTCAAGCAAGTGCAGCGTGATTCGGCGGCGCAACAGGAGCGGCAACGTCCCACGGCGCCAATGCCGGCACCAACCAATGAACCACCAGTGACCGTGCATCAACAGCGACGTCCACTGAATCGATTGGAACGGGCGGAGCGCAACTTGCTTTACCGCTGCTTACACGATCGCAACGTGTGGGCAAAGCTGACCGGCGTTGCCGACTTCAGCTTTGTGCATGACGATTATCAGATTATTTACACCTTGGCCCAGGGTTATTTTCAGAATCATCAAGTGTATCAAACCGCGCAGTTCACGGACTTCATTCAAGAAGACCGCCTGCAACAGCTGGTCATTGATCTCGAAACGACAACAAATATGTCCGCGGCGGTCACCCCGCGAGAGATCGATGATTATTTAGCGGTAATTATGGATGAGGCGCCGGTCGAGGCGCAGCTCCGACAGAAGAAAAATCAACTGACGGAAGCCTCGCGATTAGGCGATGCCGACCGACAGCGACAACTCGTTGTTGAGATTGTCCAGTTGGAACGACAGCGTCAGGCGAACAAGCAAGTTTAATCTAGGGGGTATTTTAATGGCAAAAAAGACCACGGATCAACCAATGTTTGATCAAAAAGCATACAACAAAACGGTGCGCGCTTTGATTAAAG
The DNA here is from genome assembly GCF_001434395.1 of Levilactobacillus hammesii DSM 16381. Classification (GTDB taxonomy): domain Bacteria; phylum Bacillota; class Bacilli; order Lactobacillales; family Lactobacillaceae; genus Levilactobacillus; species Levilactobacillus hammesii. The sequence continues at coordinate 179,789 of NZ_AZFS01000044.1, read as the reverse complement.
ATAACAAGAAGGTTGGGAGCATCACTTACGATGACCTAGCTGATAAGGTCGCAACACCATACACGCTGGATGCTAAGCAGATGGACAAGTTACTTGAAACCATTTCAGATGCTGGGATCAGTGTGGTTGATGCTAAGGGTGAGCCAGACCCACGGGCCGTTAAAGCCCAAAAGGCCGTTTCAAAGAAGGAATTAAAGGACGCTGGTACCACCACCGGGGTTAAGATCAATGATCCCGTGCGGATGTACCTGAAGGAAATTGGTCGGGTCAACCTGTTAACGGCGGACCAAGAAGTGGCCTTAGCCTTACGGATTGAAAACGGTGAAGAAGAAGCCAAGCAAGAATTGGCCGAAGCCAACTTACGGTTGGTGGTTTCCATCGCTAAGCGTTACGTGGGTCGGGGGATGCAATTCCTGGATCTGATTCAAGAAGGGAACATGGGGCTGATGAAGGCCGTCGAAAAGTTCGACTACCGGAAAGGGTTCAAGTTCTCCACGTACGCCACTTGGTGGATTCGTCAGGCGATTACACGGGCGATTGCTGACCAAGCACGGACCATTCGGATTCCCGTGCACATGGTTGAAACCATTAACAAGTTGATCCGGATTCAACGGCAACTTCTCCAAGACTTAGGGCGGGAACCAACGCCTGAAGAAATTGGGGCCGAAATGGATATGCCAACGGAAAAGGTTCGCGAAATCTTGAAGATTGCGCAAGAACCCGTTTCTTTGGAAACGCCAATTGGTGAAGAGGATGACTCTCATTTAGGGGACTTCATCGAAGACCAAGACGCCACGAGTCCTGCCGATCACGCCGCTTACGAATTACTGAAGGAACAGTTGGAAAGTGTCCTGGACACGCTGACTGATCGGGAAGAAAACGTCTTGCGGTTACGGTTTGGGCTGGACGATGGCCGGACGCGGACTTTGGAAGAAGTCGGCAAGGTCTTCGGGGTTACCCGTGAACGGATTCGTCAGATCGAAGCCAAGGCCTTACGGAAGCTGCGCCATCCATCACGGAGCAAGCAGTTGAAGGATTTCTTGGAATAATTAAATTGACTTGAGGAAAGGGTCTCTCGAGACCGCAGTCGGTAGGACTGTGGTCTTGGGGGACCCTTTTTGAATGGAAGGGGGTTAATGCGTGTTCATGTGGACGGTGTCGTAGGAGCTGATTTGTGAAAATGGATAGTGCCTGTAGATGCTATTGAGAGATGATGGATTGAAAACAAACACCAATAATGAGGCTGCACACGCGAATAAACCGCAAAAAAGTTTTAAACGGGTGACGTTTTCAGACAATCTCGAAAATGTGAAAACATCATAGTAACAGAGCAGGTAATCGTGAGAAAGCAACCTCACGAATGAGAATTGCGTAAACTGCCGGTTAGATGCGTTCGATTCAAGTTTAACCGTAAAACTTGTGAATAAAAGTAGTTTCTATATTACGTCGTTTATAGTATAGTTGCATCGGGTAGATGGTATCGTTTACATGATGAAAACGTTCGATTAACCCTATTTTATTGCCATAAAAGTCTTGAAAAACTGCTTAAAGGGGATATAATGTATCTCGTTTAAAACTTAAGAGAGACTAAGGGAAAGGGGGTGCATCGTGAAGACCAAACCAAGTTTAGAGCAGGCCTTCTGCATCGTTGCGCTTTTAGGAATTCAAGATCTAAAAGTCCCGCTACATAGTCATCTGGTAGCAGAACGATTGGATATTTCAACAAGTTATTTGAAAAAGATTGTTCAAAAATTAGCGGCTGGCGGCATCGTGAAGACCGTTTCTGGTCGCGATGGTGGCATTGTTTTAACTAAAGATCCGTTGAAAATAACCCTCTTGGATATTTTCAATGCCATTGAGGGAACCACACCATTTGTGCACAATACGGGGCTGGCATCGAAGGTTTTTGGACTAGATCAGAAGGAAGCTTTCATAAAAACTTATGAATTGGAAGACTTCAAGGACACCCGACCAGTCGCAAACGTTTTGGGAATTTTTTCCCAAGCGGAAGACCGTTTTCGACAAGAACTGGCCACACTGGCCATTGGTGACGTGTTACCGACCACGGGAAATCAATCCCTCCAACTGGATTGGACGAAGTGGCTAACGCGTAAAACAGCAGAATAGTGACGACTGAACGGAATTAAGTGTTAGACAGAGCACCCAATAACTGTGACAACAGTCGAGTCAGTCGTTTGAAATAAAAAACAAGCTTCAAGCATCATTAAAATTGTCGAGGAGGTTTCACCGTGCGCTGGATGAATAAGCATTACATCTGGAACGTTATCGGATGGCTGATTATCGTGATCTTGGCCATCGTAACGATTCCTAACATGAGTAAATTGGTGGCGGACAAGGGCCAGATTACGGTTCCCAGCAGTTACCAAAGTTCCCGGGCAACGACCATGCAAGATAAGTGGGGCCGCTCGCAACGGGGAACAACGGCGGTGGTGGTGGTTTTCAACAATGGTAATTCTAAGTTAACCAGTGCTCAGAATTCCCAAATTGATCAGACCATCAATCGCATCAAAGATCATAAGAACCAATATGAAATTCGCGCGATTACGGCGGCTAGCGATAGCTCTACGGCCGCTTCGCAGTTGATTTCAAAGGACAAGAGTACACAGTTACTACAGCTGAATGTTCACAAGTCTTCCAGCCATTCGGTGACGGAGATTCGTGATCAAGTCACGAAATTAGCCAAAACTAGTGGTGTGAAGACTTACGTGACCGGGGCGGATGTCTTAAACCAAGACTTCTCCGATGCCACGCAGGCTGGGGTGCAAAAGACGGAAATTATTGCGGCCATCTTCATTTTCTTGGTCCTATGGCTCGTCTTCCGTTCGCCAGTCACACCGTTATTCTCACTGCTAACGGTGGCCGTGTCCGTCATCACGTCCATTTCCGTGGTGGCCAACCTGGTCGACCGGTTCAACTTCCCGTTCTCTAACTTTACGGAAGTCTTTATCGTCATCGTGCTGTTCGGGATTGGGACCGACTACAACATTCTTTTGTATAACGAGTTCCGAGAGCGGCTAGCGAGTGGCAAGGACAGGTACACCGCGACCAAGGAAGCCACTAAGGTTGGTGGCCGAACCGTGCTGTATTCCGGTCTGTCTGTTCTCATTGGGATGAGTGTGTTAGGCTTTGCCAACTTCTCCCTGTACCGTTCGGCGGTCGGAATTGCCGTTGGGGTTGTGGTCTTGCTGGCCGTTCTCCTGACACTGAACCCCTTCTTTATGGCCGTCTTTGGTCCGCACATGTTTTGGCCGATTAAGAAGTTCCAAGGCGAAGGCGACAGTCGCCTCTGGCACGGCATGGCCAAGCACGCCATGATTCGGCCAGTTATCACCTTGATTCTGACCGGAATCGTCTTTATTCCGTTGGCGCTGACGTCTCACGGGGCGTTAAATTACGATAACTTGGTGGAAATTGGCGATAACGTGCCAGCCAAGCAAGGGTTCAAGGTCGTTCAACAGCATTTCTCCAAGGGAACCGCTGAACCAACGACGATTTACATTCAAAGCAAGGATAAGATGGACAACGAAAAGACGTTACTGGTCGTTGACCGTTTAACCAAGCAATTACAACAGACCGAGGGTGTCAAGACGGTTGCTTCCGCCACACAACCAGGTGGGAAGGCCATCAAGAAGCTTTACGTCCGGAACCAAATGAGTGACGTCACGACCGGCTTGGTTAAGGCCCAACAAGGGGTTAACAAGGTTAACAAAGGGTTACAATCAGCAAATAGCTCACTCAGCAAACAAAACGTCAGTGGTGCCGTTAAGGATGCGAATGAATTGGCGACGGGGGCTAAGAAAGTTAGCTCCGGGACACAACGACTTCAAAGCGGGATCGCACAAGTTTCAACTGGTGTAAATCAATTGAACAGTCAAGTTTCTTCGTCTTCTGGTGGCAAACAAGCCGCGCAGTTGGCCCAATTGGAAGCCGCTTTACCACAACTGAATGCGGCAATTCAGCAGTTGAATACGCAGGTTTCCGCAAATTCGACCAGTACCAGCGGCGTGACAAGTTCTTTAACCACCATTAAGACCAGCACACAAGATATCGCGTCACAACTGGCCAAATTAGAGAACGCAACGAGTAACTTACCAAGTATGAGTGCGAGTTCGGTTGCCGGCGCGTTTAGCCAGCAGGGTGTGCCATTGTCGGCCGCTCAAAAGCAGGTCTTAGCCGGAATCCTTCAACAGCAAAGTGCGGCTCAGAGTGCGTTGAAAGCAACGCTGAGCACCTCATTGAAGCAAATCGGAAGTGACGCCACGTCGATCGGTGCCGCCGATCAGACGGTAGCTAGCCAACTGCAGACGCTCCAAGGGTCAACCAGTCAATTGCAGTCAGCCGTGGCCGAATTGGCACGGAATTCCGGGCAAGTCATCCCGGGGGCCACTCTGGCCTTGCAACAAGCCGGGAGTCAGTCAACCCAGTTAGCGGCTGCTACCGGCAAGCTGTCTGGGGCGATGTTTAGCATGAACAGTCAGATGCCAGCCTTGGTTTCAGGTGCCAATCAGGTTGCAGCCGGTAACCAAACCATGGCTGAAAAATTGGCTGCCATGAGTAAACAGCTGACGGCATTGCGGAAGGGCTTAACTTCTGCCAGCACTGGTCTCACGCAAGTGTCAACTGGTGTCGGCACGGCGAACACGTACCTGAAGGGCTTGCAGAAGTCCGCAGCGGCGGAAACGTTCTACATCCCAAGCAAGCAGTTGCACGGCAGTTCGTTTAAGCCGGCGTTGAAGACTTACATGTCACCGGACCGAAAGATTACCAAGCTGACGGTTGTCCTGGACGATGATCCGAGTTCAGCGGCTGCCATGGCACGCCTGCCGAAGCTCGAAAAGGTGGTTAACGGTGCCTTGGCCGGAACGACACTGAAGAATGCCGAGGTTGCCTTTGGCGGGAACACGTCACAGACCAACGACATCAACGATATGGCTTCCAGTGACTTTACCCGAACGGTCATCATCATGTTGGCCGGGATCTTCGTTGCCTTGATGGTCGTCACCCGTTCATTGGTTCAGCCAATCGTGATCGAAGGGATTTTGGTCGTTGCCTACTCTGGCGCATTGACCATCGTTCACTGGTTGGTGGACCCACTGTTGGGGACGGACATGTTGACATGGAACACACCATTCTTCACGTTTGTCATGCTGATCTCACTTGGGGTCGACTACTCGATCTTCCTGATGCGTAAGTACCGTGAGTTCTTACACGAGCCAGGTGCAACGAGTGAGAAGATGTTACGAGCCGCAACCGTGATTGGGACGGTCGTGCTCTCTGCTGGGGTTATCCTCAGTGGGACATTTGCCGCGTTGATTCCGTCAGGGGTCATGACGCTGATTCAGATTGCCTTAGCCGTGATCATCGGGATTATCCTGCTGGTCATCCTATTGCCAATCGTGATGCCAGCCGTCATGAAGATTACCTACCCGTACCCGTATTCTAAAATGGCACGGGCCCAAAATGAGGCGGATGAGGAACGTGAAAGCACGCCTTCTCGTCGACAAAAGAAATAATAATTGAACGCAGTTTTATTAGAGCACGTCCCATCAGTTGTTGGTGAGACGTGCTTTTGTGTCGGAATGAGGGGACTGAGGATAGGGATGGCCGGCACTTAAAAAGTAAACTGCTGAAAATTTCCTCTCTACTAGTACTAACGAAATTTTCAAGAAATTAGTCTCATCTTTTTCAAGAAGCTGGCAAGGTTCTTAACAACTGGTTATTTTATCGAAAGTACGGCTATTCAAGCGACGTGGACTAGCTTATACTTAGACTAATTAGGAATTTGGAAAGGAAGATTATTGAATGGATGCAGACCATTTATCGGTGCGCTTGGCCACCGTTGCTGATTACGTCCCAACTGGAAGTCGATTAGCGGATATTGGAACCGATCACGCCTATTTGCCAGTTAACCTTGCGAAACGTGGGAAGATCGTTGGCGGGGTCGCGGGTGAGGTCGTTAAGGGCCCGTTTGAAAATGCCCAACATGAAATCAAGAAGGAGGGCCTGGATGACCGGATTACGGCACGGTTGGCTAACGGCCTGCGTGCCATCGAGGCGAGCGACCACATTGACACGGTCGTGATTGCGGGGATGGGCGGTACGCTGATTGCCCAGATCCTGACACAAGACTTTGACCGACTAACGGGTGTGCAACGGCTCGTATTGCAACCCAACGTGGGAGAAAAGAACGTTCGTCAGTTCTTAATGACCCACGGCTTCCAACTGATTGCGGAGAAAATTGTGACTGAGGATGGTCACGACTATGAAATTCTAGTAGCAGACCGATCAGCGACTCCTCAGCAACTTAATGAAGAGGAATTGCGGTTTGGCCCTTATCTATTAGCAGAACACAACGCCATCTTTATTGCCAAATGGCAACGGGAACTGGCGCGGACCCAACAGGTTTTGGCTCAGGTTCAATCCGCCAAGGCAGTTCCTGCAACCAAGGTAGCGGCTCTTGAAACGGAAATCAAAGAAATTGAGGAGGTCTTGCAACGTGTTGGTGCGTGAGTTAGTTGAACGCTTCGAACAGTTTGCCCCGAAGACGTGGGCGGAGCCTGGTGATCCGGTGGGTCTCCAGTTAGGGAGTTTAGATGCTGATGTTCACAAGGTGCTAGTGACGTTGGATGTTCGCCCCGAGGTAGTGGATGAAGCCATTGCGGTGGGAGCCGACTTTATCTTTGCTCACCATCCCATGATGTTTCACCCGGCGAAGAACTTAGATCTGGCGGTGCCACAAAATCAGATGTATGCTACGCTCTTGCAGCACGGCATCACGGTCTACGGCGCGCATACCAACCTGGACAGTGCCCCCGGTGGGATGAATGACTGGTTGGCCGCGGCGTTGAATTTGCAAGATGTCGAGGGTTTGGTCCCCAGTAACGGGGTCACGGCGACGCCTAACATTACCATGGGGCGGATCGGCAATCTGGCAACATCAACGACGGTGCGGCAGTTTGCTGAGGATTGCAAGCGGATCTTCAAGGTGAAGGGGTTGCGATTGGTCAGTCATACCCCGGACGCGCCCGTGAAACGGGTTGCCGTCTTAGGCGGTAGCGGCGGGCCCTTTTATCAGACGGCTTTGGCCAAGGGTGCCGACGTGTATGTGACGGGTGATATCTCGTATCATCCCGGACATGACATGATTGCGGCTGGGCTAAACGTAGTCGATCCGGGTCACCATATCGAAAGCATCTGTAAGCCCCATTTGCAGGCGCTCTTCACCCAGTGGGCCACGGAAAATGAGTGGCCGATCACGGTAGTGGCTTCACGGTTAAATACCGACCCATTCACTTTTATTTAGCCATGAAAACGGGTACACTAAAAATGTAGTTAATTCAATTGAGGAGTGATTTATTTTGGCAAAGTATGAAAACCTGATTCCCCGGTTCTTGAAGTACGTCAAGATCAACACGCGTTCCGATCCAAACTCTGGTACGATTCCGTCAACCCCACGGCTGACAGAATTCGCCGAGGGCTTGGTGAAGGACCTTAAGGAAATCGGCCTGGACAATGTTCACATCAATAAGCAATGCGCTTATGTGTTTGCGACCTTACCAGCCAATACGGACAAGCAAGTTAAGAAGCTCGGCTTTATCTCTCACTTTGATACCGCCGACTTCAACAGCGAAAACATTAACCCCCAATTCGTGGAAAACTATGACGGCAAGTCTGTCATTAAGTTGGATGAAGCGGGCAAGTACACGCTGGACCCAGCCGTATTCCCTAACCTGAAGAACTATCAGGGCCACACGCTGATTACCACGGACGGCAGTACCTTGTTGGGTGCCGATGACAAGTCCGGGGTTGCTGAAATCATGGCAGCCGCCGAATACCTGTTGGCTCATCCTGAAATCAAGCATGGTGAAATTGAAATTGGCCTGGGCCCCGACGAAGAAATTGGGACGGGTGCCGACCACTTTGATGTTAAAGACTTTGGTGCCGATATTGCCTACACGGTCGATGGTGGCCCCTTAGGTCAATTGGAATATGAAACCTTTAACGCCGCCGATGCACAGGTTGAAATCACGGGGACCAACGTGCACCCGGCCGAAGCTAAGGACGTGATGGTCAACGCTTCGCAAGTGGCCATGGACTTCCACGCCGCTTTGCCAGAACATGACCGGCCAGAACATACCGAAGGGCGCGAAGGCTTCTTCCACCTTTACAGTATGAACGGGACGGTTGACAGTGCTCACCTGAGCTACATCATCCGAGATCATGACCGGCAGATTTTCGAAGACCGGAAGAAGCTCTTCCAAGGGGTCGCCGATCAATTGAACAAGGAATACGGTAGCGACCGCGTTCAAGTTACCATCAAGGATCAGTACTACAACATGCGTGAAGTTATCGAAAAGGACATGACGGTGGTTGATTTAGCCAAGGAAGCCTTGGAAGAATTGAACATCAAGCCACTGATCTTCCCTGTACGTGGGGGGACTGATGGGTCCAAGATCTCTTACTTGGGCTTACCAACGCCTAACCTGTTTGCCGGTGGCGAGAACATGCACGGTCGGTTCGAATACGTCTCCGAACAAACCATGGAACAAGCAACTGACGTGGTCATTAAGATTGCGGAACTTGCCGAACAACAGGCTTAAATTAATTAGTCAAAATTGGTCAAATTATTTTGAATTTTGGTCAAAATCAGTTAGAATATGAGTGAAAAATGGAGGTTAACCTAAGGGTTGCCTCTTTTTTGACCCCTGAGTTTTGCAAGTGTTGTGTCAGCTGGCTCGACTTATGAGCCAGGGTTAAACCCATAGGAATGATGCAGCGAACGGCAAATTCAGGCGATATGACGAAAACTGATTTGACTAAGCCCATAACTTTCAAAAAATGAAATCAAGGAGGACTCCATATGAATCCAGAAAAAATGACGGAAGCTTTAACCTCTGCACTAGGTGAAGCGCAACGAATTGCGATGACCCGGAAGCATCAGGCTGTGACCGTGGCCCATCTCTTTAAATATTTGATTCAACCGGGTGAACTCGGCCGGGAAATTCTGTCCGATGCCGGGGTTGATATTGCCGCTATGGATGGTGAACTTGACCGGGAACTGGACAGTATTAGTACCGTTTCCGGGAGCGGTGTGCAATACGGTCAGGAATTTTCTCGTAACCTGACGGATCTCCTGCAGAAGGCCGATGCGATTAAGGACAAGTATCACGATGACTTTTTGGCCATTGACACGGTGATGATCGCCCTCATGCAGCTGAATGGTGAGAGCCTGACGGATTATCTGAAGAGCCAGGGCATTACAGAGCAAATGGTGCGTAATGCCGTTGATAAGATTCGCAGCGGCGAACGGGTCACATCCAAGAATCAAGAGGACCAATACAAGGCCCTTGAGAAGTACGGGATCGATCTGGTCAAGGCCATGCGCAGTGGCAAGATCGATCCGATTATTGGGCGGGACGACGAGATTCTCTCGGTCATTCGTATCCTGTCGCGTAAGACCAAGAATAATCCGGTTTTGATTGGTGAGGCCGGTGTCGGGAAGACCGCCATCGTTGAAGGTTTAGCCCAGCGGATTGTGCGGGGGGATGTTCCTGACAATTTGAAGGACAAGACGATCTTCTCACTAGATATGGGGTCGTTAATTGCCGGTGCTAAATATCGGGGCGAGTTCGAGGAACGTCTTAAGGCTGTGCTCAAGGAAGTGACCAAGAGTGATGGTCAAATTATTATGTTCATTGACGAAATCCACAATATTGTGGGCGCAGGCAAGAGTGAAGGCAGCATGGATGCCGGTAACCTGTTGAAGCCCATGCTGGCCCGGGGTGAACTTCACTTGATTGGGGCCACCACGTTGGATGAATACCGCAAGTATTTGGAGCAAGACAAGGCGTTGGCGCGGCGGTTCCAACGCGTGGTGGTCAACGAACCCAGCATTGACGATACGGTGACGATTCTACGGGGCTTACGGGAACGGTTTGAGATCCATCACGGCGTTAAGATTCATGACAACGCCTTGATTGCGGCGGCCAAATTATCCGACCGTTACCTGACCGACCGGTTCTTGCCTGATAAGGCGATTGACCTAGTGGATGACGCCTCGGCCTCTATCCGGGTCGAAATGAACTCGGCACCGACCGAGCTGGATCAGGCCAGACGGCAAATGATGCGGATGCAGGTGGAACAGACGGCGCTGAAGCAGGAAACGGATGACGCTTCAAAGGCGCGTCTCAAGGAGTTGACCAAGGAGTTAGCCGATACCAAGGAAAAGGTCGACAAGTTAAGTGCCCGGTGGAACCAGGAAAAGTCGGCAATCAAGAGCGTGGGGGCCAAGAAGCTGGAACTGGACAAGGCCAAGCGAGACTTGGAAAATGCCGAATCCCAGTACGACCTGAACAAGGCCGCCGAGCTGCAACACGGGACCATTCCTCGCTTGGAACAAGAGTTGGCCGATCTAGAAAAGCAGGATCAGCAGCAGGATTGGCTGGTTTCTGAGTCCGTTACCGAGAATGAAATCGCCAACGTGGTAAGCCGAATGACCGGGATTCCCGTCACAAAACTGGTTCAAGGTGAACGTGAAAAACTCTTGAAACTGGCTGATCGTTTACACGACCGGGTCGTGGGCCAGGATCAAGCCGTGTCGGCGGTCGCCGATGCGGTCTTACGGTCACGTGCGGGTTTACAAGATCCGACCAAGCCACTCGGTTCCTTCCTGTTCCTAGGACCAACCGGGGTCGGGAAGACCGAATTAGCGAAGGCGCTGGCTGAAAACCTCTTCGATAGCGAGGATCACATGGTACGGATTGACATGAGTGAGTACATGGAAAAGGCTTCCGTTTCTCGACTTGTCGGTGCCGCTCCCGGCTACGTGGGTTACGAAGAAGGTGGCCAGCTGACCGAAGCGGTTCGGCGGAATCCGTATACCATTGTGCTCTTTGATGAGGTGGAAAAGGCCCATCCGGATGTCTTTAATCTGTTGCTGCAGGTCTTAGACGATGGTCGACTGACGGACAGTCAGGGACGGACCATTGACTTCAAGAATACGATCTTAATCATGACATCGAACTTGGGGTCCGAGCTGCTACTTCAAGGAACGGATGACCAGGGGCATATTTCACAGTCGGCCCAAGAACAGGTGGCCAAGCTCTTGCAGGCTCACTTCCGGCCGGAATTCTTGAACCGGATTGACGACACGATCATGTTCACGCCGCTGACGTTAGCCGATGTGCAACAGATCGTGGTCAAATTGATTGCGCACCTGGCAACGCGTCTGCACGAGCAGCAACTTGACCTGACCATTACGCCGGCTGCACAGGCCTGGATTGCCCAAAAGGGATACCTACCGGCTTATGGGGCACGGCCACTGCAACGGTTTATCACGACACACGTGGAGACGCCGTTGGCTCGGCAGTTGATTGCGGGTAACATCCCCGTTAACAGCCTGATTACCATTGATGTGGTTGATGATCAATTGACGTTCAGCCACGCGCTACAGGTCAAGACGGTTCCGACACCAGAGGGCTAACCATAGAAGGTCGCCGTAGCCGGAATAGCTGATAATCACAAGTAAAATAGAGACTAGCAAGTGAAACTGGTGGGATACGGCTCTTGGCCGCAATTCCGCCAGTTTTTTGTCGAAGAAATCGGCGGCAAACAAGGGAGAAGTTCTCCCCGTTTTTAGGCTAACGAACGAGCCCTAAATTGCCTAAAGAACATTTGTTCGGATTGACGAATTCCGGCATTTTTTCTGGTATAATAACGATAAATGATGGTGACGAAAGGAGTGGACAGGATGTTTGTCCCATTACAGGTCATGAGTACCTACAGCCTGCTACAGAGTACCAACCGAATTCCTGAGTTGGTTCAAACGGCTAAGGATCGGGGTTACACGACCCTGGCTTTGACGGATAAGAACGTCATGTATGGTGTCGTGGCCTTTTATAATGCCTGTCGTGCAGCGGGCATTAAACCGATACTGGGATTGACGCTGACAACCCAGGCGATTGGGGATGCAACGCAGCCGGCCGAGCTGGTCTTCCTGGCCCGTGACTTTACGGGATACCAGCAGCTGATGCAGTTGTCCACGGCCTATCAGGTGGCAGCGGCTCCCGTAGATTTGAGTCAGCAAACGGCTAATTTGACGCATCTTGACGTGATCGTGCCACTAAACAGTGAGGTTCATCAGCTACTGGAAATTGAAGATGTGCCGGCGGCCGTTCAGACCGTCCAACAGCTACAGCAGTGGGCCCCCGAACGTGTGGCGGTGGGCATTAGTCCGGATTTACCGACAACCAGTCAACACCAGTTAGCACAGCTACAAGAGGCAACACAGGCACCATTGGTGGGCCTCTCACCGGTCGAATACCTCGATCGTGAGGATCACTTCGCCGTGACCGTGTTGCGGGCAATCGATGCCGGTGCCGTGATTGAAGATCTGCCAGCGGCTCAGGCAACACTAGGGACACACTGGCTACGGCCGGCAGCGGAACAGGTGGAACGTTTTGAACATGCCGGATTAGCCGACGCGGTGACCGCCACGGCACAGTTAGCGGCGTCGTGTGACGTGACCCTGAAGTTTCGGCAGCCGCAGTTGCCACAATTTCCGACGCCTGATCAGCAGGCCTCCCAAGATTACCTGCGTCAGCTGTGTGTGGCTGGCTTACAGCGTCGTCTGACGGCGAATGGCATTACGGATAGCAAGCCCTATCAGCAGCGCTTAGAACGCGAGTTAGGGGTCATTCACCGGATGGGGTTTGACGATTACTTCTTGATTATCTGGGACGTGATGAACTTTGCACATCGGGCGCACATTCAGACGGGTCCGGGGCGGGGTTCCGCTGCCGGGTCGCTGGTGGCTTACGTGCTGGCGATTACGGAGGTGGACCCGCTCGCCTATAATCTCCTGTTCGAACGGTTCTTGAATGAAGAGCGGGCCCAGATGCCCGATATTGATCTGGATATCCCCGATGACAAACGCGAGCAGGTGCTGCAATACGTGCACGACAAATACGGCCATTCACGGGTAGCCCAGATCATCACCTTTGGGACGTTGGCGACTAAGGCCGCGCTGCGGGACGTGGGCCGCGTGTTGGGCATGGCCCCGTATCAGATGAGCGACTGGAGTGCGGCGGTGCCCAATCAACTGCACATCACGCTGGCGGCGGCCTACAAGCAGTCACAGAAACTGCGTAATTTGGTGGCCGACAGTTCCAAAAATAAATTGCTATATGACACGGCCTGCAAGCTTGAGGGCTTGCCTAGAAACTACTCAACCCATGCGGCCGGAATCGTCTTGAGTCAGGGCGCGCTAACGGATCTGGTGCCCTTGCAACCGGGGGCGGGATCACTCCTGATGACGCAGTACCCCAAGGATACGGTTGAAGCAGTCGGCCTGTTGAAGATGGATTTTTTGGGCCTGCGGAACCTCAGTATCTTAGCCAATGCCCTGGCACTCGTGAGAAAACAGACGGGACAAGCACTGGACATCAATGCCATTGATCTCAACGATACAGCGACCCTGAAACTCTTCGCCCAGGGGGAAACGAACGGGGTATTTCAATTTGAATCTTCCGGGATTAAGCGGGTGTTGCGTCAGTTGCGGCCCGATAGTTTTGAACTGGTGGCCGCGGTCAATGCCCTGTACCGGCCGGGACCAATGGAGAACATCGATACGTTTATCAAACGTAAAGAGGGCAAGGAGCAGGTCACCTATGCGGCCGCTGCCTTGAAGCCCATCCTGGGCCCCACCTATGGCGTCCTGGTCTACCAGGAACAGGTCATGCAGGTGGCCAGCACCATGGGGGGCTTCACACTGGGGGAAGCCGACCTGTTACGCCGGGCGATGAGTAAAAAGAAGAAGCAGACCATGGACGCCATGCAAAAGAAGTTTGTCAGCGGTGCCCAGCAACTGGGATACGCCGCAGAAACGGCCGAACAGGTCTTTGCTTACATGGATCGCTTTGCCAACTACGGCTTTAACCGGTCACATGCCGTGGCCTACAGCAAGCTGGCCTTTCAACTGGCCTACCTGAAGGCCCACTATCCGGGACCGTTCTATGCGGCCCTGCTGAACTCGGTGATTAACGTGCCGGTGAAGACCAAGCTCTACCTGACAGAAGCCAAGAGGCACGGGGTGACCATTTTGCCCCCCGACATTAACCAGTCCTCGGCGTACTTCAATCTGCGAGATCAGGCCATTATCTTTGGCCTGAGTTCAATCAAAGGGGTGCGGCGGGACTTCCTGCGCGAACTGTTGGCGGATCGGCACGAGCATGGCCCGTATCGCGATCTCCATCAGTTCCTGCAACGGATCGAGAGCAAGTATCGGAAGGCTGACCTATTGAATGCGTTGGTCTATGCCGGGGCGTTTGACCATTTTGGGTATAATCGCGCGGAACTGATCGCGGCGTTGCCGGAATTTCTGAGTACCGTGGAGCTGTCCGGGGATAACGTCGAATTATTTGCGGCGTTAGCGCCCAAGGTGGCCCATAAGCCGGACTTTGACCTGATGACAAAATTAACGCAGGAAGAAGCCGTGCTCGGCGCGTACTTGTCCGGGCACCCCGTCGCGCAGTTTCAGGCGTTGGCCGAGCGGCTGCATGCCGTGACCATCAGTGACCTGGCCGTGAATGGTCGGGTGACGGTGGTGGTTTACGTCACGAAGATCCGAACCATCCGAACCAAGCGCGGGGAACCCATGGCCTTTGTCACCGGGAGTGATGAGACCGCCGACGTTAGCATCACCATCTTCCCTAACCAATACCGAACCGTCAGTGACTGGCTAAAAACCGATCAGGTGATTGTGGTACGGGGGAAAGTGGAACAACAGCGGGGGCTTCAGATTGTGGCGGATCGCCTCGATCTGGCGGAAAACTTACAGCAAACGACCGCACCAACCGCTAAAAAGGGTGCGCGTTGGTTCATTCGGGTGGATGAGAATCATGACCAACGTCCAGTTGCTCAGCAGCTGGCCCAGCTATTGACGGCCAACGTGGGACCGGTACCGGTGATCGTTTATCAGCCCCAAAATGATCAGAAACGCTTGTTACCCAAGACCCAGTGGCTCCGTGCCGACCCGCAGTTGAAGGCGGCGTTGGAACGCTTGATGGGAACGGGAAACGTGGTTTATGAAAATGGATAGACCAATTTAGTTAAAAATACCTCTAGACTATTTATATCAAGTTCTGTATTATATATACCAATGAACGAGATATTCTACTCTGGAGGTATTTTTTAATGAAATTAAACGTTAAAGTTTATTCCGATGGTGCGCAATTAGCCGATATGAAGGCCGTGGCTGCTAAAGGCCTAGTCGAAGGATTTACGACGAATCCGAGCTTAATGAAGGCCGCGGGAATTACGGACTACCTGGCTTTTGCGAAGGAAGCCGTGGCAACGTTCCCGGACCAATCGATCAGTTTTGAAGTCTTCGGTAACACGCCGGAACGCATGCTGGCCGAAGCCAAGGTGTTGGCCGGCTTGGGTAAGCACGTGGCGGTTAAGGTACCAATCATTCGGGCGAGTGGGGATGATAACACCGCTGTGATCACGGCCCTCTCCGATGCTGGCGTGCAGGTCAACGTCACGGCAATTACCACCTTGCATGAAGTGAAGTTGGCCGTGGATGCCTTGAACCCTAAGACTGGGGGAATTGTTTCCGTCTTTGCTGGCCGGATTGCGGATACCGGGGTTGATCCGATGCCTATGATGAAGCAGTCAGCCGCACTGTGCCACGCGAAGGCCAATGTGGAATTGCTCTGGGCCAGCACGCGGGAATCTATTAACGTGGTTCAGGCCGACGAGACGGGCTGTGACATCATCACGGTGCCACCCAAGATCCTGAACAAGCTCGACAAATTCGGCAAGGATGCCTTTCAGGTGTCGGTTGATACGGTTAAGACCTTTGATCAGGACATCGCCGAACTGGGCTTCACGATTCCGGTTGAGGCTTAGACACGACCAGTTGCTTGGCAAAAGGTAAAAGACAAAATGTTTGTCTAGTCCCAGCACCGATAGGCATTTACGCCATTAAATTCGACTAAATTTGACGCACTCCGGCTGCCAGGGATTCCGCCTGCTGTGGGGACGCTTCAGACTGGAAAAGCACCAGTCTTCTCGCTCGCTTTGGAGCCACGAAGAACCCGTGTCTCCAAAGTCGTCCGTGCTGTAAACTGGCTAAAAAACGCCAGTTAACACCACATTCACGGATGGGGCCATCCCTGGCCTCCTCCGGCTCTGATTGTGGTTTATCACGAAAATAGTTGAAAAACGTTGGCAGCTAGTATTTTTGTTCCAATCAATAACGACTGCTGCAGTTATTACCGCAGTCGTCTAAGAACGCCGTGTAAGCCGAGAGGTCGGCAGATATGGGCTCAGGCGCGTCGTTCTTCTTAGCTGGTGGTATTCCAGCTTAGAAGAAGGCCAAGCTTGTAGACTCGGTTCTTTCGAGGCTTCAAGTTGTGCCCGCACCGTTCCAGTCCATATCTGCCGACCGGTAAGGCGAAGAAACCACTGGGGTGCCCAGTTTTAGGTCCGCTTTCGTTAGAACAGGCATTATCAGTATTTTAGGATTTTCAGTCTTTAGCTGGCTGAATAACACACCTTCGAGAATTGCCATCCGGTTAGAGGGGTGGCAATTTTTTATTGGAAAGCTGGGTCAAAAAGCGTTGGTTTGCCGATGAAAAATGCACATCAATTTTCGCCAGTCAAATGGGCTTATTTTTCAGGGGCCACCGTGAGCTTGAAAAATAGGTCCCACGGGAATCACCTTTTTTGGTCGGGCTAAATTATTTTTACAATAACTATTTAGTTATAAAACAACTAGTTTTGTGTGAGTTTTCAACGTTGTTAGGACGGGGAAAACGCTTACTTCGAGAAATTGTGCACAAAGTGCCGAAAAATCGGTAAACATAGCAGACATAGATTTTTAAAAGTGATAGAATAATTTTGGAATCAAATTTGAGCCGAAACTTTTGGCGTGCCAATTTTTAACGAGATTGGTCAACCGTTTCGGCCAATTCTAAAGGAGAGATTTTTCTAATGAAGAAAACCAAGATCGTAAGTACCCTTGGTCCTGCAAGTACTGACGTTGATACGATTGTTAAGTTAATCGAATCTGGCGCCAACATCTTCCGGTTCAACTTTTCACACGGTGACCATGAAGAACATTTAGACCGTTTGGAAAAGGTCCACAAGGCTGAAAAGATTACTGGTAAGACCGTTGGTATCATGTTAGATACTAAGGGTGCCGAAATTCGGACGACTGTTGAAAAGGGTGGCAAGCTTGACTTCCATACCGACGACGTATTCCGGATCTCCATGGATGCATCACTCGAAGGTACCAAGGACAAGATCGCTGTGACCTACCCTGGTTTATACGATGATGTCCACGAAGGCGGCCACGTCTTATTCGATGATGGTTTATTAGATACTGTCGTTGAATCAAAAGATGACGCAACTAAGGAATTAGTTGTTAAGGTTCAAAACGATGGTGTCTTAGGTTCCCGTAAGGGTGTTAACGCTCCTGGCGTTTCCATCAACTTACCAGGGATCACTGAAAAGGACTCCGATGACATTCGTTTTGGTTTGGACCACGAAATCAACTTCATCGCTGCTTCATTCGTTCGTAAGCCACAAGATGTCATGGACATCCGTGAACTCCTCGAAGAAAAGCACATGGAACACGTTCAAATCTTCCCTAAGATCGAATCCCAAGAAGGTATCAACAACTTTGATGACATCATCAAGGTTTCCGATGGTTTGATGGTTGCTCGTGGTGACATGGGTGTCGAAATTCCTACGGAAAACGTACCTTTGGTACAAAAAGCTTTGATCAAGAAGTGTAACATCTTAGGCAAGCCAGTTATCACTGCTACCCAAATGTTAGACTCCATGCAAGAAAACCCACGTCCTACGCGTGCCGAAGCTTCTGACGTTGCTAACGCCGTCTTTGATGGTACTGACGCAACCATGCTTTCTGGTGAAAGTGCTAACGGTGAATACCCTGTAGAATCCGTTGCAACTATGAACCGGATCGACATCAAGGCTGAAAATGCTTTGGCAGAATTTGGCCGTGACAACTTGGACTTCGATAACGGTGACGTTACTGAATCCATCGGTGCTTCCGTTGCCCGTGTTGCTAACGAATTGGGCGTTAAGACCATCGTTGCTGCTACGGAATCCGGCTACACTGCAAAGATGATTTCTAAGTACCGGCCAAATGCTGATATCTTAGCTGTTACCTTTGACGACCGCACTCGTCGTGGCTTGATGGTTAACTGGGGTGTTTACCCAATCGTTACCGAAAAGCCTGCTAACACTGACGCAATGTTTGATTTAGCTGCTGCCAAGGCCGTTGAAACTGGTTTGGCCAAGGAAGGCGACTTAATCTTAATCACTGCCGGTGTTCCCGTTGGCGAACGCGGCACGACTAACTTGATGAAGATCCAATTGATCGGTTCAAAGTTAGTTCAAGGCCAAGGTGTCGGTGATGACACGGTAATCGGCAAGGCCGTTATCGCAAACTCCGCTGCTGACGCAAATGCAAAGGTTGTTGAAGGTGGTATCTTGATTGCCAAGAACACCGACAAGGACTACTTGCCAGCCATCGAAAAGTCTAGCGCCGTTATCGTTGAAAACGGTGGGTTGACTTCTCATGCTGCTGTTGTTGGGATTTCCATGGGGATTCCTGTTATCGTTGGTGCTACTGGTGCCAGCGACAAGATCTCCGATGGCGAATTGATCACCGTTGACTCACGTCGCGGTATCGTTTACCACGGTGCTTCCAACGCGCTTTAATAAGAGATAAACCTGTTATGAAAAACGGACCCTCTGTCGGGGGTCCGTTTTTTGCTGTCCCGCGTTTCGGCACCATCAACATCGGCCAGGTTCCGACCACCCTGCTGTCGTTGTTAACGCTCACTAATGGGAAGAGCGAGGCAGAACGGACCGGGTTACCCATATGGCGCGGCAGCAGGTTTTCCCAGCCCTGCGTAAATTTGTGAGATTAAGGCTCGCTAGTTGGGTGGTTTCCGTGTAAAATAAGGGCTAGACACTTTGAACGGTAGACTGGGTAACCAGTAGAATTGAGGAGATTATGGAAGAACTATTAGGCCGCATCATCGCGGGAAAAGTTACCGATGAAAATGAAAATGATTATTACGTCCAAGTTGCAGGGACCACCTTCCGGCTGGACAAGGCAGAGATCAAGAAACCACTAAAGTTAGGCTCTAACTTTAAGGGGTTTGCTTATGAAAATGAAAATCATGAGATGCAGATTACACGGGACGCCCCCCAAGTTCAAGTGGATCACTATGGTTTCGGTACGGTGGTTCGGACACAGCGGACGTTGGGTGTTTTCGTCGATGTGGGCTTACCCAACAAAGATATTGTCGTGTCATTGGATGATCTTCCTGACATGATGGAATTGTGGCCACAGCAGGGGGATCGTTTGTTGATCGCGCTACGTGAGGACAACAAGCATCGTCTTTGGGGAGTATTGGCCGATGGAGACATCTATGCCGCCATTGCGCAACCCGCTAAGAAGATCATGCAGAACTCGAACGTGATTGTTCGTTCGTATCAGTTGAAGCTGGTGGGAACACGCGTCATGACGGACCACTACGAATTGGGCTTTATTCACCCCTCAGAGCGGGAAACGGAGCCTCGTTTAGGTGAAGAACTGCATGCGCGGGTCATTGGGGTTCACGATGACGGGACCCTTAACTTGTCATTGCGGCCACGGACCTATGAAGCCATTGATGATGACTCAGCCATGTTATTGGCTGCCTTGGAACACAGCGAGGACGGTCATCTCGACTTTAGCGATAAGAGCGATCCAGCAGCCATCAAGGCTTACTTTGGGATCAGCAAGGGACAATTCAAGCGAGCCATTGGTCATCTCTTGAAGGCCCGGAAAATTACGCAACACGACGGTCAATTGTGGCTAGTTGCCACTGAGGCACAACCGAAGGACTAGGAGGGACACGGATGACCGAGCTGGCGGATCAGACGGTGGACTTTGCCCACTATTTAACGGTGGAACAGGGACTTGCCAAGAATTCGGTGACAAGTTACACCCAGGAACTGCATAACTTTGCGGCGTATCTGACCGAACAGCAGGTCATGAGTTTCTTGCAGGTCGATCGGCTGAACGTGATGAACTATCTGAGCGCGTTGACGACGAGTGGCAAATCGCGGAACTCCGTGATTCATGCCGTTTCGGCGTTGCGTAAATTCTATCGTTATCTGGTTCAGACGCATCAGCTGACGGTTAACCCGATGGCCAATATCGCGGCCCCTAAGCACGCCGAACACTTGCCAGCGGTCTTAACCGTGGCCGAGGTTGACCGCTTGCTAGCGGCGCCGGATACCTCAACCAAGTATGGGTTGCGTGACCGGGCCATTTTGGAGGTCATGTACGCTACAGGTCTGCGTGTCAGCGAACTGGTTCACCTGAAGTTAGCCGACCTTCACCTGGAGATGGGGCTCATTCAGACGTTGGGTAAGGGCGATAAGGAACGGATTATCCCGATTGGCGATGTGGCCACGGACTGGATTAATCGGTACTTGGCCCACAGTCGGGCCGTTCTGCTCAAGCAGCGTACCAGTCCCTATCTGTTTTTGAATGCTCACGGCGGCGGTCTGTCGCGGCAGGCCATTTGGCAGAAGATTAAGCACTATGTGGCGTTGGCGGATATTCAAAAAGACGTGACGCCCCATACGTTGCGGCATTCATTTGCGACCCATATCTTAGAAAATGGCGCGGATTTGCGGGTGGTTCAGGAACTCCTGGGCCACGCGGACATCACGACCACGCAGATTTATACCCACATTTCTAAAAAGCGGCTGGTTTCGGTTTATGACCAATACCATCCTCGCGCCTAGCCTTGGTGGGGTGAAGTGTGGTAGAGTATGGAGACGATTTAACGGAGGCACAGCATGTTACTGAAATATCGGAGTGATTATCAAAAAATCGCGATGGGAATGCTCAGCTTGATGCCCAGTTTTAAGGACTGGGATCGTCTGCAGCGGGAATTGGCGTGGTATCAGGGCGGTGACGATCGGACGCTGTATTTGTGGAAGGACGATCGTGATGATTTTGCCGGTGCCGTGGGGACGCAGATTCAGGGAGACTATCTGATTGTGCGTCTCGTGACGCTGATGCCGGATAAGGACCTGACTGAGAATACGTGGCAGTTGTTGGATCAACTGGCCACGTTATTACCAACGAAACGACTGATGGGGACGCTCTCCACAGCCAAGATTATTGCGAAATGGGAGTATCACCATGGACAAAGCCACAGCAAGCGGCCAACCACTGATTCAGGTCAGTGACTTTGAGGGGCCACTAGATTTATTGCTTCACTTGATTAAAACGAATGAAATGTCTATTTATGATATTCAGATTGCCACCATCACCAGTCAGTACCTGGACTACTTGCATCAGATGCAGACCCTGCGTTTGGACGTTGCCGGGGAGTACTTCGTGATGGCGGCCAATTTAATGGCAATTAAGGCGAAATTGCTTTTGCCTAAGCCCCAGACGTTAGAACCCAGTGATGAGGATGACGCCGGGGATCCTCGAGAGGACCTGGTCAATCAGTTGCTGGAGTATCAACGGTATAAGCAGGCGGCTCAGGTGTTGAAGGAACGGGCACAGGCTCGTCAGCAACACTTTACCCGGCCCGCAATGGCCGTTCCCGATTCGGTCGCGCTGACGGTCGCACCCGGCATTGAAACGGCGGATTTGCAGGCAGCGTTGGCCAAGTTGGTCCATCGCGCAATGGTCGCCAAGCCCGTTACCCAGAGCATTCAACAGGCCCATTACACGATTAAGGACCAGATGGCCACAGTGTTGACCCGATTGGAACAGAGCCACGGACCAGTGAGCTTTGAACAGCTAATTGGGCAAACGCCCGTGCTGGCCGAGATTGTGACCACGTTTCTAGCGGTGCTGGAGCTGGCGCGGCAACGTCAGGTTGGCCTGCAACAGGTCAGTCGGCTGGTGCCCCTACAGATTAACTTTTTACGTTTGAAAGGACGGTATGCCACGGATGTCACCTCTAGCACAGATTGAAAGCCTCCTGTTCGTCAGTGGTGACGAAGGGATCACGGTCGCGGATTTGTCCG
This sequence comes from Levilactobacillus hammesii DSM 16381, assembly GCF_001434395.1. Lineage (GTDB taxonomy): Bacteria > Bacillota > Bacilli > Lactobacillales > Lactobacillaceae > Levilactobacillus > Levilactobacillus hammesii. The sequence continues at coordinate 157,682 of NZ_AZFS01000044.1, read as the reverse complement.
CGGCAACCGGCTTACTACGACCGGCAATTTTAGCCACATTGGAGCGCTTGGCACAGAAGTACGTTGCCGATCAGGACTCGGCGTTAGAGCTGATGGTGAACGACACTACTTACCGCCTCGTGACCAAGGAAGCGGCCGGCGACCTGGTTAAACGGTATTTCGAGAATCCGTTGAGCACCAGCCTGTCACCAGCCTCCCTAGAAGTATTGGCGATCATTGCCTATCGTCAGCCAATTACCAGAATTGAAGTGGATGAGATTCGGGGCGTTCAGAGCGCTTCGACGGTCCAAAAGCTCGTTTTAAGACGCTTGATTGAGGACGCTGGTCGGTTGGATGAACCGGGACGGCCTAAGCTGTACCGGACCAGTGCTTACTTTCTCGACTACTTTGGCTTGAAACAACTGTCTGAACTGCCACCGCTTCCCGCTGCTGCTAATCCGAGTGAGCAGAGTGATGGGGACGGGGGCGACCTCTTCTTACAAGCCTTTAACCAGCAGCTGAACCAATCAGGAGAATCAGGAGATGAAACCTAAATGGAACGATTACAAAAAGTTTTAGCCCACGATGGTGTGGCTTCACGGCGCCAATCAGAAAAATTAATTATGAGCGGTCGCGTGAAGGTTAACGGAACCGTGGTGACGGAACTGGGAACGAAGGTCAGTGTGCACGATAAGATTCTCGTGGACGGTGTCCCTACGACCAGTGAGGCCCCCGTTTATATGATGTTATATAAGCCACGCGGCGTGATTTCAACGGCCAATGACGAAAAGGGCCGGAAGACCGTGGTCGATTTGGTCGACAATGTGAGTCAACGGGTCTACCCAGTGGGCCGGTTGGACTACGACACGTCAGGCTTAATCTTGTTGACCAACGATGGCGAATTAGCCAACCGGTTAACGCACCCCAAGTATGAGGTGGAAAAGACCTACGTGGCACGGGTTACGGGGATTCCCACGAATGATGCGCTGCGGCAGTTGCGTCAGGGGATTACGGTGGATAAGATCACGTATGCCCCAGCTAAGGCCAAGATCTTAAGTACCGATGACAAGAAAAAGATTGCCATCGTGTCGTTAACGATTCACGAAGGTAAGAACCATCAAGTTAAGAAGATGCTGGATGCGATTGGGTGTCCCGTGGAAAAGCTGAAACGTGAAGAGTATGGCTTCTTGACGTTAAAGGGGCTTCAACCCGGTGATGCACGGAATCTGAAACCAGAAGAGGTCAAGGAACTCCGGCGGTTGACGGGTTTGGCCTGAGGCAAATTGTTGACAGGCGTTGGTTCGTTTAGTACATTAAAGGTGTACTAAAAATTTAAGGTTCATCTTCAGGGCAGGGTGTAATTCCCGACCGGCGGTAAAGTCCGCGACCCGCGCGAGCGGTTGATTCGGTGCAACTCCGGAACCGACAGTATAGTCTGGTATGCAGAAGATGAGACGTTGCTTTTTGCGTAGATTAATTTAGACGTAAACTCCAAGGTCTTGCTCTTCTGTGGCGAGGCCTTTTTTCGTAGGGTCGCGTCACTGAGATGGCCGCAAGGAGGAATTAGTCTCATGGAAAGTAGTCAGAAGGGGTTAAGTGTTCGTGCCATGGTCGAGATGGCATTGTTTGCGGGGGTCTCTTATATTTTAATGTTTGTGTCGATCCCCATCATCCCGATTGTCCCCTACATGAAACTCGATTTGAGTGATCTGGTCGTGTTGCTAGGGTTAGGTATCTTTGGACCAGTCGGGGCGGTGACAATTGCTGCGATTAAGGAGCTCTTGTACTTTGTCACAACGGGGCTGGACATCGTGAACTTTATCGGTGTTTTGACGGCATTCATTGCGGACCTAGCACTGGTTTTGCCGATCAGTGCGGTGTTACGGCGTCACAAGTGGACGTTTAAACGGCAGGTAGTGGCGGTCATTGTTGGGACGTTGAGTCTGACCTTGGTGCTGTCACTGGCTAACTGGTGGATCATTACGCCCCTGTATCTAAAGGTCTGGGGGATGTCACTGGGATTACCCGTTAATAAGCTCATCTTATTCGGTGTGATTCCCTTTAATCTGATTAAGGGAATTGTCCTGGGTATCCTGTTCATCCTGCTTAATCGGCGAATGGCGCCCTGGTTACGCAAGCACACGCTGTCATAACCACACTAATTGGAAATTGAATTGAAATGAAGGGCTGGCGCGCTGCCAGCCCTTTTCGTATGGTAAACTAGGAACAGTTTAAAAACGGAAGGAAGCGGGATTATGGAAGCGGCGGACCTATTGGCCTTACTCGATCAGCAGCAGTTTCGCCGTCTCCGGGTGATTGAAAACCTCCTGCGGGAACGGAAGACGGTGTCGACCCTGTATTGGGGACAACGCTATCACTTGCTATACCTGGTAGGCTTGGCTAAGAAGCTGCCTCGAGGCGCCCTGGATGCGCCGGCGCGTGAGTTGCAACAGCGGGGTTTCATTACGGTGGGCGAAACACCCGATCAGATTCGTCTCTCGCCAGCAGGACAAGCCGCCCAGGCGCAGACCCGTTATTATCAGCCTCAGACACAAGCCACCTGGAGTCAGCTCGATCTGATGGCGGCGAGACAACGAATCTTGCTGGCCGTGCAGGTCGTGAGCCAGTACGCGCATTCTACCAAACGCTATTATCCGTTGACGACAGATCTCGAGACGCGTCAGGCGGTGCGCCGGTGGTTTTATCAAGTGAAGAGTGCTCGGCTATCCGAACAAACGTTCGTGTCACTGCAAAAGAGCTTAGAACAGTTGCCGGAAGCAACGGCCAGCGTGGTCACGGCGCTGTTTACGGGTTATCAGCAACCCGGACTGACGGCGGAACAACTGGCCAGAGAGCAGCAACGGACGCCGTGGGAGATCACCCTGATGCAACTAGATGGGGTGATGCAGATTGCGGGTGATGCCCAGGCGGAAGACCAGCCACTAACCAGACTACTACGGTCGGTTTGGCGTTCGCCAGTGACGCGCAGTGCCCAACAGACGCTGGCGGCCATGGGGCAAGGGCGTAGCTTGGAACAGATTGCGGCGGCACGAAGGATTAAGCCAAGTACGGCACGAGAACACCTTCTGGAGGCCGCGATTCTGTTGCCTCGCGATCAGTTTCCCTATGACTGGATTCTGACGCCTACCATGCGACAAGAATTTGCGAATGTCTTGACGGGACCGATTGATGACTGGCAATATACGGCCATGCCCCAGGCACTACAGGATCGGTATGCGTTCTTTTATTTTCGACTATATGCGATTTGGTGCGATAAGCGAGGTGTAGAAGATGCTTGAGCCATTAACCACGAGTCTTGAAAAAGTATTCGGCTTCAACACGTTTCGCTCTGGCCAAGCAGCGGCACTAACGGCACTAGAAGCGGGGCAAGATACGCTGGCCGTCTTACCCACGGGCGCGGGCAAGACCTTAATTTATCAGTTGTATGGGTATCGCCATCCGGGCTGTGTCTTAATTATCTCGCCCTTACTGTCATTGATGAATGATCAGGTGAACCGGATGCACATGGCCGGGTTTCGCCGGGCAGCCGCGATTAACTCCCTGACCAGTTATTCGGAGCGTCAGGAAATCTTGCGGCATCTGGGGGATTATCAGTTTCTCTTCATGTCACCGGAGATGCTGGCACAACCGCAGATGTTGGCGCAGATCAAGCAGCTGCAGCTGGGACTACTGGTGATTGATGAGGCGCACTGTATCGTCCAGTGGGGCCCAGACTTTCGGCCGGAGTATCTGTTGTTGGGCGCGATTCGGTCGCAATTGCAGCAACCGCTGACCTTGATGCTGACGGCAACGGCGGGGCAGACGACACGTCAAGAGATCGCCAAGCAACTGCGTAGTCAGCCTCAAATTGTGGCCGAGTCCGTTGACCGGCCCAATATCTTTTTGGATGTTGAACACGTCGAGAATGAACCGGAGAAACAGGAACGATTGACCCAACTGGTGGGCCAGATGCAGGGGCCGGGTGTGGTGTACTTTTCCAGCAAGCAGCAGGCGACCGATACGGCGTTGAGTCTGCAACAGCAAACGGGTGCTCGTGTTGCGGCGTACCATGCGGGGCTGAGTAGCGAGGATCGGTTTAAGATTCAGCAGCAATTTATGGCGGATCAGCTGGATGTGATCTGTGCGACCAGTGCATTCGGCATGGGAATCGACAAGAACGATGTGCGTTACGTGATTCATTATCATTTGCCGGCCGACTTTGAAAGCTATGCGCAGGAGATTGGTCGGGCCGGTCGAGATGGACAGCAGAGTATTGCCATTCTGCTCTATGCCAGCGGGGATGAACAATTGCCCCTGATGTTGGGGCAGGCTAACCGGCCGGAGGCGGAGACCATTCACCGCTACTATGCGCGACCGCAGGCGTTTAGCGAGGAGGATGCGGCCATTGCCCTGTTGGCATTTTACCGCCGGCATGGGATTAGCGAGGCGGCCGTGATCCAGCTCTTTAGTCGCCGCGAACGCGAACGTAATCGGGCACTGGCACAAATGTTGGCGTACGTGCGAGAACCGCACTGTTTGCGACACAATTGGCTACAGGCGTTTGACGAACAGAGCCCTGAGCATCAAGCGGATTGTTGTGCACCGGCGGGGATGTCCCCGGATTTAGCACAACTAGGACTGCTGGCTAAGGCTAAAACGGCCCCGGTAGACTCAGTGGACGATTGGCGGGCACGATTACACCGGTTATTTTAAGAAGAATTTAGAGAATTCAGCTAGCTGGTATGGTACAATTACGGTTGAAAGTTTTTCAGGGAGGTTAGATGATGAGTCAAAAGCGTGACGATCAAACGTCGAAGGAGCAAGAGTCCCATCCGTGGGATTCTTCGTTTGCTGATGATCGCGACGATCAGGGTAACCTGTCACGAACGAAAATGCGGCGACAAAATCATAGCAACACCATGGTCACCATTATTCTCGTGGCCATTATCATCGTGATTGCGGCAGCCTCGTTGGTCTATGGACTGGCCCGCCAGAGTGCGGTTAACCGGCCACAAAATACGGAGAAGGTAGCAGCGGGTTCATCCAGCTCATCTTCTAAGAAGGCCAAGAGCTCCGATAAATCATCAAGCAAGAAAGCATCATCGAAGAAGACCACTTCTTCGGCAAGTAGCAAGAAATCAACGACATCGACCACGACTGCTAGTTCGGCTAAGACGACTAGCAGTTCTTCGGCTACCACCAGTCACAGTAGTTCGGCAGTCGCTTCAAGCAGTAGTGTCAGCAGCACGTCAACGAGTAGTGCGACGTCTGGTCAGAAGTACGCCACGGTTGAATCTGGCCAAGGGGTCTACCGGGTAGCCACGAATGCTGGGATTTCCGTTGACAAGTTATTGCAACTGAATGGTCTTTCTTCGGGTGCATCCTTGCATCCTGGCCAGAAGTTACGGGTTAAATAGGTTTTAATTAATTGATAGGGAGTTTGGTTTGCATGGATAAACAAGGTTTGCAGGTCGCCATTGACGGCCCAGCTTCGGCCGGAAAGAGTACGGTCGCTAAGATTGTTGCACAACGTTTCCACTACATATATTGTGATACGGGAGCGATGTACCGGGCAATTACTTGGAAAGTGTTGCAGGAGGGCGTTGGCCTAGGCGATGAAGCTGCAGTTAAGAACCTCTTGGATCAGATCACCATTCGGTTTGAACCCGGGACACCCGTTCAGAAGGTCTTTGTCGATGATACCGAAGTCACCTTGGCCATTCGCCAACCGGATGTCACAAATGCCGTTTCACAAGTCTCTGCCTTATCCGCTGTTCGGACGGAATTGACCGAACGTCAACGGCAGATCGCCGATGCTGGTGGTATCGTGATGGATGGTCGCGACATTGGCTCTACGGTATTGCCACACGCCGAAGTTAAGATCTTTTTGGTGGCCAGCGTGGATGAACGCGCGCAACGTCGCCTGAAGGATAACGCGGCCAAGGGGATCAATACCCCGTTAGCCACGTTAAAGCACGAGATTGAAGAACGTGACCGCAAAGATTCAACCCGGAAGATTTCACCACTGACCCAAGCAGCGGACGCCATTCGTCTCGATACGACGTCAATGTCCATCCAAGAAGTGGCTGATCGGATCGCTGAAATCATCCAAGAAAAAGAATCCCTATAGAAATAGGCAATTTACTAGCTTTTAGCAGCATAATCAGCTAAAATGGTATTTAGAGTTGTCGCAAGGAGGAAAAATTCGCATGAGTGAAAATGGCACGAGTCAAAACAATGAAAATAACGAATTATTAGATGCTTTAAACAGCATCGATAACGTTAAAGTCGGTGACGTCGTTAAGGGTGAAGTTTTAACGATCGATGACGACCAACAAGCAATCGTCGGTATTGCTGACACTGGAATTGAAGGGGTTGTTCCAAAGAAGGAACTTTCCACGAAGCCAGTCGATGATATTAATTCTGTAATTAAAGTCGGGGACGTTATGGACCTCGTCGTAATTTCTCGTATTGGTACTGACAAGGAAGGCGGCAGTTACTTACTGTCACAACGTCGTTTGGAAGCCCGTAAGGTTTGGGACGACATTCAAAAGGAATTCGAAGCAGGTCACACGTTGACTGCACCCGTTACCCAAGTGGTTAAGGGTGGGTTAGTCGTTGATGCTGGTGTGCGTGGATTCGTTCCTGCATCTATGGTATCTGACCACTTCGTTGAAGATTTGGCACAATTCAAGGGTCAAACCCTGGAATTCAAGATTGTCGAAATCGAACCTAGCGAAAACCGCTTAATCCTTTCTCATCGTGCAATCGTTGAAAAGGAACGCGCCGCACAAAAGGCTGAAATCATGGCTAAGTTGACGGCTGGCGACATTGTCGAAGGTAAAGTTGCACGTTTGACCAACTTTGGTGCCTTCGTCGACCTTGGTGGTGTTGATGGGTTAGTTCACGTTTCAGAAATCGCCTTTGAACGGGTTGAAAAGCCTAGTGATGTCTTGAAGGTGGGCCAAGAAGTTAAGGTTAAGGTCTTATCCGTAGACCCAGACCGCGACCGGATTTCCCTTTCTATCAAGCAAACCTTACCAGAACCTTGGGATGGTATCGAAGACAAAGCCCCACAAGGCAGCGTCTTAGACGGTACTGTTAAGCGTTTGACGAGCTTTGGGGCCTTCGTTGAAGTGTTCCCTGGCGTTGAAGGCTTGGTTCACATTTCCCAAATTTCTCACCAACACATCGCAACGCCTGCTGACGTTCTGAAGGTTGGTCAAGAAATCAAGGTTAAGGTCTTAGACGTTCGTCCAGACGATCACCGTTTGGCATTGTCTATCAAAGCCTTGGAAGAAAAGCCACAATCTGGTGACGAAGCTTCCGAAAACCACAGCAACAACAATAACCGGAGCCGGAACAACAACGGTGGTAACAACAACCGTCGTCGTAACAACCGGAACTCTGCTGAAACTTCAACGGCTAACGCCCCAGAAGAAAGCACCGGTTTCTCTTTGGGCGATCTGATTGGTGATAGCTTGAAGAAAGATATGGAAGACAACGAAAACAACTAACATGTTTGGTTGAAGAAGGGTTTGGCGCGGAACTTTGTTGGTTTCGCTCCAAACCCTTTTGTTGTCAAAAGAACTGTTAGAAGTTGACGGGTCTTGCTTTGACAGGCCGCGGTTTGTCGTGTAGACTATGATACTTGTTAGTGGTGTTCGTTATGACACACAGACAAACAGTTAGTTTAAATATAAATTGATTTGAAAGAAAAAGGAGGGATTTGTCGTGGCTTATCCAGTAGTCGCTATCGTGGGTCGTCCCAATGTGGGAAAATCGACCCTGTTCAACCGGATCGCCGGTGAACGAATCTCAATCGTTGAAGATACGCCAGGGGTGACGCGTGACCGAATTTACACGCGGGCCGAATGGCTAGGTACCGAGTTTCGGATGATTGATACTGGGGGGATTGACCTCAGTGACGAACCGTTTATTACCCAAATTACGCAACAGGCAGAAATTGCCATTGAAGAAGCCGACGTGATTGTCTTCATCACCAGTGCACCTGAAGGAGTCACCGATGCTGACGAGAACGTGGCTAAGATCTTGTATCGGGCCAATAAACCCGTCCTCTTGGCCGTTAATAAGGCGGATAATCCTGAGGTTCGGGAGTCTATCTATGACTTCTACTCACTGGGACTGGGCGATCCTTACCCCGTTTCCGGGGCCCATGGTTTGGGCTTGGGTGACTTGTTGGATGCCGTCGTTAAGGAATTCCCTGACGATACCGGTGCACCTAAGGATGATTCCATTCGCTTCAGTCTGATTGGTCGCCCCAATGTGGGAAAATCCTCACTGGTTAATGCCATTCTTGGTGAAGACCGGGTGATTGTTTCCGACGTTGCCGGGACGACCCGTGATGCTATTGACACCAAGTTTACGGCCGATGATACCAAGTTTACGATGGTGGACACGGCCGGGATTCGGAAGCGTGGTAAGGTCTACGAAAACACTGAAAAATACAGTGTGATGCGGGCTATGCGGGCGATCGACAATTCCGACGTTGTCCTGATGGTCATGAATGCCGAAGAAGGTATTCGTGAACAAGACAAGCGGGTTGCGGGTTACGCTCACGAGGCCGGTCGTGGGATCATTATCCTGGTAAATAAGTGGGATACCCTGAAGAAGGACAACCACACGTTGACGGATTTTGAGAACCTGATTCGTATTGAGTTCCAGTACCTGAGCTACGCACCGATTATCTTCGTTTCGGCGAAGACGGGCCAACGGTTGGAGCAATTGCCAGCCATGATCAAACGGGTTTCTGAGAACCATAACAAGCGGGTGCAGTCCGCAACCTTGAACGACGTGGTGATGGACGCGATTGCGCTGAACCCAACGCCTTCCGACAACGGGAAGCGGCTGCGGGTTTACTATGCGACCCAAGTGGCCGTGGCACCACCAACTTTTGTGGTCTTTGTCAACGATCCGAAGATGATGCACTTCTCCTACGAACGATTCTTGGAAAATCAAATCCGCGAACATTTCGATTTCGAGGGGACACCCATCCATCTGATCGAACGGGCACGAAAGTAGAAAAAGGTGGGCTTAGACCTACTCTAAGGCCGATTTGGGCCCATTTCTCATCAAAAATCGTAAAAATAGTGGATAATTGCTAAAAAATGGCGTTATCCCTTGTCATATAAGGCTTCCTGTGCTATCTTTGATTAAGAAATGATGCGGTTGACCGTATTTGTTTCATCATTTTTGGACCACTCAAAAATGACTACTAGATGGCATTCATCTAATCTTCATTGCAGGAGGTGAATTCAAACATGGCAAACAAAGCACAATTGGTTAGCGACGTTGCAACTGCAACGGGTTTAACTAAAAAGGACGCAACTGCTGCAGTTGATGCAGTATTCGATTCTGTCCAAGCAACGTTAGCAAAAGGCGAAAAGGTTCAATTGATCGGCTTTGGTAACTTTGAAGTACGTGAACGTGCAGCTCGTAAGGGCCGTAACCCACAAACTGGACAAGAAATCCAAATCCCAGCAAGCAAAGTACCTGCATTCAAGCCAGGTAAAGCTTTAAAGGATGCTGTTAAGTAATTACAATTAATTATTTAATAGGTAAAGGGCCAGGTCGGCAACTGTCGGACTGGTTTTTTATTACCCAAATTTTGGCTAGCCGAGGGCTGATTGTTTCCATGTTTGAACAGAATGCGTATAATAAAACAGTTGCCTTCGGGCAGAAGATGACTTGAATTTAACCGTTCATCGCAGACTGATGGGTCTGTCATGAACCTTTGGAACATTAAAAATTGGAGGCGGGTTATGAGTTACGCACAAACGGCACTCGATGAATTGGAAAAAGGGCAACTCGAAGACTTTAAGAAACAGTATGCCCTGTCCCTGCGTCATGACGACGATGACACGCTATTCAGCTTGGGCGAAGAACTCTATACACTGGGTTTTCTCAATCAGTCGCGACGGATTTATGAAAAGCTATTAAAAAAGTATCCGGACGAAGATGAATTGCGGACTAATTTGGCGGATATTGCAATTGATGAGGACAAAAACGATGAGGCTCTGGATTACCTGAATCAGGTCAGTCCCGACTCACCGGCTTACGTAGAGGCGCTCATGGTTGCGGCGGATCTTTACCAGACCCAGGAGCTCTTCGAAGTCAGTGAACAGAAGTTATTGACGGCCAAGAAATTGGCCCCTGACGAGCCCGTCATCACGTTTGCTCTGGCAGAGCTCTACTTCACCATGCGTGAGTTTAGAAAGGCCATTCCGCTGTATTTAGACCTGATTACGGCTGGTACCACGGAACTCTCTAAGGTGAACCTGGTGGAACGGCTAGGGGTAGCTTATGCCAACGCAGGACGTTTTGAACAAGCGATTGGCTATCTGAAGCAGATCCACACGGGGGACATGACCCCAGATGTTAAGTTCGAGACGGCCTTTACCTATCTGCAGTTGAAGGAGCGGACTGAAGCCATTACCCTGTTCAATGAATTAAAGGACAGCGACTCGCATTACACGTCGCTCTATCCTTATCTGGGACAGGCCTTGGAACAGGAGAATCGGTTAGCCGAGGCGTTAACGGCCTTGCAAGAGGGCTTGGGTGTCGATCAATACAACGAAAAGCTTTGGTTACAGGCCGCTCACGTGGCGACCAAGCTGGATGATGAGGCCTTGGCGGAGAAGTACCTTAAAAAGGGTCACGAGCTCGACAGCGACGACATTGCGGCCGTTATTCAGTTGAGTAATCTTTACGTCAAGCAGGAACGTTGGGACGAGAACGAGGCCCTGGCGAAACCATACGTGAAGGCCGAAGACGCTGATCCGCAGCTGTACTGGAATTTGGCGATTACGGCGAACCACCAGGAAGACTTTGCGGCTGCGCGTAAGTACTACGATGCGGCAGCACCATTCTTCATGGACCAGCCCGACTTCTTGAAACCAGCCATTTACTTCTATCGTGAGGAAGGGGCGAGCGATCAGGTCGTGAAGCTCTTGACCGCCTATCTCAAGGTGGTACCGGACGATGCCGAAATGGCGTTGATGTTGGAAGGTTATCAAGACATTTAGGCAAAAGGGGAAAGCACGGAGCTTTGAGCGCGTGCTTTTTTTTTATTATAGGTGACACACAATAATTACTTTAACTTATGTTCATAAACAAAAGCAACCGCAAAAACCGCGGTTGCCAGCCCGAAACTAAGGCTTAAACTTGCTCAGAAAACTCTTCTTCGGTCGCGCAAACGTAAACCCTTCACCCAGGGCTTCATTAACGTTAATCACGGAGACAAAAGCCTTGGGGTCATGACGGGAAATGATTTGACGTAAACGATGGAGCTCGCTGGGAGCGACGACCACGTAAATCATCTGACGCGGCTTGTGAGAAAAACCACCTTCGCCATTAACCAGACTGACGCCACGTTGCAGCTCGTCCATGATGCTATCCGTAATCGCTTGGTACTGATCGGACACGATGATGATTCCGCGGGCAGCATAGGCGCCTTCCTGCGTGAAGTTCACCAGCCGTGCAAACACGTACGAGTAGATTAACGTGTAGGCCATGTGTTGGATGTCGATGTAGACCAGCGAGATCAATAGGATCACGACATCAAGCCATAACAAGGTCTGGCCCATAGGAACGCCGTAAAACCTTTCCATGATTCGGGCGACGATGTCGGTCCCACCGGTCGTACCACCATACCGGTAGAGCAGACCAGAACCGAGGCCACCCGTTAGACCGGCTGCCAGAGACGCTAGTAGGAGGTCCTTATGAAGATCAATGGCGAACGGCACCCGTTGCCAGATCCACAGGAACAACGCTAACATGGCCGTACCATAGATGGTATAAATCAGGGACTGCCGCCCTAAGAACCGATACCCAATCAGTAACAAGGGCGCATTGATCAGAATAGTTGAATAGGCTGGATCCAGATGGAAGAGGGCCCGAATAATCAGGGTAATCCCCGAAATACCACCGTCCGCTAGGTTGTTGGCAATGTTAAAAAAGACCAGGCTAAAGGCCATGGTCGCGCAGCCAATCCCAATCATTAACAGGTCAATCAGCCGGATAGATTCGTCCTTAACTTGTGTCATGACGTTCTCTCCTAACCATAATAAATTTTCCTTTTCCATCATAGCACAGTGCAAGCGGTAACAGGCGAGAAACTGGCGCGGACTCGTCACTTTGAATTCAATTATCCGGCTGAATCTGTTAGACTGGCATATAGAGTGTAGCGACGACAACGTCGTTAGAACATTTGGCTATTACAGCCGGCGAAAGGTGAAATTAACATGAAGTTGGAACACTTACCACAAGAATTTGAACTTGCTCGACCAGTGCTGCAGACCATTGAGCAGGCGGGTTATGAAGCCTACTTTGTTGGCGGCAGTGTACGCGATACGATTCTCGGAAAGTCAATCCACGATGTCGATATTGCCACGAGTGCTTACCCTAATGAAATTAAAGCGCTCTTTAAACGAACGGTCGATACGGGCATCGAGCACGGTACGGTGATGATTTTGGACCACGGTACGGGCTATGAAACCACGACATTTCGGTCAGAATCTACCTATACCGATTTTCGGCGTCCCGATCAAGTCACCTTCGTGCGGTCGTTAGCCGAGGACTTAAAACGGCGGGACTTTACGATTAATGCCCTGGCAATGCGTGAAAATGGGGAAGTCATTGACCTTTTCGATGGCCTAAGTGACCTGCAAAACCAGCAAATTCGAGCCGTGGGAAATGCGCAGGAACGCTTCCATGAAGATGCTTTGCGGATGATGCGGGCCGTTCGGTTTGCCAGCCAACTGGATTTCACCATTGTGCCAGACACGCTAGCGGCCATTACAGCCCACGCCCAACTGTTGGACAAGATCGCTGTGGAACGGACCCAGGTCGAGTTACTTAAATTACTCACGGGGAAGACACCCCAACGCGGGCTTACCGATATGCTGGCAACTGGTCTGTGGCAGTACTGCCCGGACTTTGCCGACCATGAGACGGCGTTACAAGAACTGGCTACGGCGTTGACTCAGGGCGTGTCCTCTGAGACCGCGGCATGGACGTTACTGGTGACCAAATTCGGTTTAACGGCAACGGCCATCACACCGTTTATGAAGCACTGGAAGACGGCCAATCAGATGATTAACGCCGTCCAAACGACGAGTAAGACGGCAGCACTACTCGGCCAAGGCGACCTGAATGCTTGGCAACTCTATCAGTGTGGAGCGCCATTAATTGCCACGGCTAACGAGATTGCGGTGATCTTGGGGGCCCCTGATCGGTTGGCCACCTTGACCGACCGACTAGCCGCTTTGCCCATTCAGCATAAGAAAGAATTAGCCGTAACCGGTAAGGACCTGATGCAGGCGGGGATCCAACCCGGACCACAACTGGGGGCCATTCTTGGCGACCTGGAGTATCAAGTGGTTACCGGCGCGGTCGCTAACAAACGTGCCGATCTCGTGGCACAAGCAATGATTTAAGAATTCTAACTAAGAGAGTGAAGAGACTATGCAAACTTTACGCGCGGAAAATTTACACCGAACTTACGGTGAAAAAACGCTATTCGATAACCTGAACTTTATTATTAATGAACATGACCGGATTGGGCTGATCGGGGTTAACGGGAGCGGTAAGACTTCTCTCCTGGATACGCTGGCCGGCGTCAGCAATGAACAGTCCGGTGAGCTGTCGACCCCCAAGGACTACACCATTGGCTATTTGACACAGAAACCAGAGCTCGATGAGAACTTAACCGTCATGGACGCGGTCTTCTCCGGCGATCAACCCGTCTTTGCGACGATTCGGCGGTACGAGTCTGCACTGGCAACCTATGGGGCTCATCCCGAGGACGCTAAGGCCCAACAACGCTACCTGGACGCCGAAGCCCAGATGACTGAAGAAGAAGCGTGGACCGCTGAGAGTGACGTCAAGACAATCCTGACGCAACTTAAAATTACGGACCTATCCCAGGCCATCAAGACCATGTCTGGGGGCCAGATCAAACGGGTCGGTTTGGCTCAGGTCCTGATCCAATCACCAGATCTCCTGTTACTAGATGAACCGACCAACCACCTGGATTTTGATTCAATCGCTTGGCTGCAGCAATATCTAGCCGCATACAAGGGCGCTTTACTCGTGGTTACCCATGATCGGTACTTCTTGGACCAGATTGCCAATCAAATTTGGGAATTGGACTTTGGGAAGCTTTACCAGTATCCAGGGAACTACCAGGCCTACGTGCAGGAAAAGGCAGAGCGGGTCAGTCAAGAGGCCGACGCCGATCAGAAGCAACAACAGCTTTACAAGAAGGAATTGGCCTGGATGAAGGCCGGTGCCAAGGCGCGTTCAACCAAGCAACAGGCGCGAATTAATCGTTTTAATGATCTGGCCAGCAATGTGGGGACCCGTCAAGTGCAGAGCAACGTCTCCATTTCTCTGGGCCAGCAACGCCTAGGCAAGAAGGTCATTGAACTCAAGGACGCCAATCTTACCTTGGGTGGTCATACCATTCTGAAGGATTTCAGTGATCTGATTCAGGGTGGCGAACGTATCGGGATCAGTGGGGAAAATGGTGCCGGAAAATCCAGTCTTCTCAATGTGATTGCACAACGGCTTCCCCTAGATTCTGGGATTGTCACCATTGGTGAGACGGTCAAGATGGCCTATTATACCCAGCAGATCGAACCCATTCCTGAGGACAAGCGCATGATTAACTACCTGTCTGAAGTCGGGCAAAATGTGACGGATAAGGCGGGCAACTCCGTCAGTGTTACCGAACTTTTGGAACAGTTCTTGTTCCCACGTTTTATGCACGGCACGTTAATTCGCAAGCTCTCCGGTGGTGAGAAACGGCGGTTGTACCTGTTGAAGCTCCTGATGGAACAACCGAACGTCTTACTTCTGGATGAACCAACCAATGATTTGGACATTAGCACTTTGACGGTTCTGGAAGACTATATTTCCCAATTTGCCGGCACCGTCATCACGGTTTCTCATGACCGGTACTTCCTGGACAAGGTTGCTGATCGGCTCCTGATCTTCGATGGCAATGGTCAAATCGAACGTTACTCAGGACAATTCAGTGCTTACCTCGCTGCTGCACAACAGCAACACAAGGACAAGCCGGCCAAGGAAAAGAGTGCCAAGCCGACTGAAACTGAACCGGCTAAGCCCAAGAAGAAGGTTAAGCTAACCTACGCCGAACAAAAGGAGTGGGAAGGCATCGAGGGCGTGATTGATGGCCTTGAAGAACAAAAGTCACAGGTTCAGGCGGCCATGAACGCTAACGGCGCTAACTATGACAAGCTCGCTGATTTGCAGGCGCAGCTAGATGATCTTGACAAGCAACTCGATGATAAAATGACCCGTTGGGAATACCTCAGCGAATACGCAGAATAGGAGACGACCCGCATGTTAGAAGATGCTTACTTGGATTTGGCCCGTAAGGTTTTAAATGATGGCCACCGCAAGTCCGACCGAACTGGGACGGGAACCCTGAGCCTGTTTGGCTACCAGATGCGATTCAACTTACAAGAGGGTTTTCCACTGCTCACCACGAAGAAAGTGCCCTTTGGTTTAATCAAGTCCGAACTGCTGTGGTTCTTGAGAGGGGATACGAACATTCGCTTTCTACTACAGCATCACAATCATATTTGGGACGAGTGGGCTTTTCAACGCTTCATCGAGAGCCCAGACTACCATGGCCCGGACATGACGGACTTTGGTCGGCGTTCTCTGGTTGATGCGGACTTTAATCAAGCCTATCAGGCCGAAAAAAAGGCGTTTGACGACCGTATCCTCAATGATCAGGCCTTCGGCGACCATTATGGTGATCTCGGATTAGTGTACGGCAGTCAGTGGCGGGCCTGGCAGGGAAAGAATGGCGAGACAATTGATCAGATTGCGAACGTTATTGAAACCCTGCGGACGCATCCTGACTCCCGCCGTATGATTGTCTCGGCCTGGAATCCCGTCGATGTCCCGTCGATGGCTTTGCCGCCTTGTCACACGCTATTCCAGTTCTACGTCAATGATGGTAAATTGAGCTGTCAGCTCTACCAGCGTAGCGGGGATATCTTCTTAGGGGTTCCGTTCAACATTGCCAGTTACGCCTTGCTAACCTCCTTGATTGCTAAGGAAGTTGGCTTAGAAGTGGGAGACTTTGTACACACGTTGGGGGACGCCCACATCTATAGCAATCACATTGAACAAGTGAAGACACAATTAGCGAGAACGCCTAAGGCTGCGCCACAGCTGTGGTTAAACCCAGACAAGTCGAGTATCTTTGATTACGAGATGGCTGACATTAAGGTGACGGGCTACGATCCCGCACCAGCCATCAAGGCACCCGTTGCTGTTTAGCTAAGATTGGAGGAATGCGCGATGTTAATTTTTCTTTGGGCGGAAGGTCACAATGGCGTGATTGGCGAAAATGGCCACTTGCCTTGGCACTTACCAGCCGACATGCACTTCTTTAAAACCGTCACCACGGGTAACACCATTGTGGCCGGCTCACGGACGTTCCATTCCTTTGGGCGTCCGTTGCCAAATCGACAGAACATCGTGGTGACCCACCAACCGGCTAGTCACTTCCCAAGTGAGGTCATCGTGCTCAATACGCTAACGGCAGTCCGGGAATACGCCGCCAAGCATCGCGATGAAAAAATCTTTGTCGTGGGTGGTGCTCAGCTCTTTATCGCACTATTGGACGACGTGGATTTCCTGTATCGAACGGTGATTGACGCTAACTTTACGGGAGACACTTGGATGCCCGGTATTGACTACGAGAAATTCCAACTGATTGCCACACAGCCTGGTATCCGCAATGAGAAGAATCCTTACGACTACCATTTCGAACAGTATCAACGGCGGTAAAACCGTTCAAATTGTGCGCACTCCGGCTGCCAGGAATTCCGCCTGCTGTGGGGACGCTTCAGCCTGGAAGGCCACCAGTCTTCTCGCTCGATTTGGAGCCACGAAGAACCCGTGTCTCCAAAGTCGCCCGTGGTGTAAACTGGCTGAAAAAACGCCAGTTTACACCACAATCAGAGCCGGATGGGGCCATCCCTGGCCTCCTCCGGCTCTGATTGTGTTTTATCATGACGATAGCTGTAGGTGAAAACTACCTGACACTTGGGGACCAACTGATAACGATTGTCATCGTTATTCTCGAAACCGTCTGAGAATACCATGTAAGCCGAGAGATCGGCAGATATGGGCTCAGGCGCGTTTGCCCCGTAGTCCATACCTGCTGACCGGTAAGGCGAAGGAGCCACCACGTTGCCCAGCTTTAGGTCCACTAATGTTGCTAACAGCATGGTCAGTTCAACCCTTAGATCATTAAAAAGACGCTAGTCAGAATTCGCCAAGTTGAGGCGAGTGTGACTAGCGTCTTTTGAATCAAAATAGCTTTTTTCTAGGCATAGAACAGAATGGAAAAGTACATGAGGCCCGTTCCCAACATCACGAAGATGTGCCAGATCACGTGCCCAAATGGAACGCCCTTGAAGCTGTAGATGACCGCGCCCAATGTGAAGGCTACACCGCCAAAGAAGAGCAGGGTAAAACCGATGGGACCTAAGCCACGATACAGGGGGCCAATACCCATTAAGCACATCCAACCCATAATCACGTAGATCACGGTCGAGAGCGTCTGAAGCTTTCCTAGCCAGATGGCCTTATAAATAATGCCCGCAACGGCCATAGCCCAGATGATGCCGAACATCCACCAGCCCAGTTTACCCCCGACAACTAACAAACTAAATGGCGTATAGGTTCCCGCAATCAATAAATAAATCGCACAGTGATCAAATATTTGAAAGACGTGACTCGCACGGGTAAAGTACAAACCATGAAAAAGTGTCGACGCGAGGTAAAAGAGTACTAAAATGATGCCGTAAATGAGAAACGTGGTCATCCGAAGGGCGCCACCTTCACCGTGGGCTTGTAGAATCAAAATCACCAGGCCGGCAATGCTCAAAGCGGCACCAATGCCATGAGTTACAGCGTTGAGCACCTCATTGACGATTTGGTACGTTCGACTGCGTTTCTTTTCCAAACAAATTCCTCCTTCGTGGATGGTTATCAGTGTTTTCTGATAATCCGAGCGGCGAGTTCGCAGAATTACTGAAAAAAATCCATAATTCTGCTATACTATTACCGTATGTTTCATTACGCATATTGTAGCATAAACCAAAATCTCTGGTCAGAAAGAGTGGGATACCCATGGCTAAAATTAAAATTGTTACGGATTCTTCTGCCGGTTTAACCGACCAGCAAATCCAGGATTACAATATTACCATTATCCCGTTGACGGTCATGATCGATGACACCATTTACGTTGAACGGGAATCCATCACAAATAAAGAATTTATTGAAAAAATGAAGACGTCTAAGACGCTGCCTAAGACGAGCCAACCACCGCTGGGTAAGTTCGTTGAAACGTTTGATCAGCTGGGCGAAGATGGAAGTGCCGTCATCTGCTTCAATATGTTGGCTGCCATTAGTGGTACTGTTCACACAGCGGAACAAGCCGCACAACTGTCCAAGACTGACGTGACCGTCGTGGATAGCCAATACACGGACCAGGCACTGGCTTTCCAAGTAGTTGAAGCCGCAAAGTTGGCTGCTGAAGGTGCCGATAAGCAAGCAATTCTCGACCGTGCCGTCGCTGTTCGCGATCACACGAAGCTATTCATGGGCGTTGTCACCTTGGAAAACATCCTTAAGGGTGGCCGTTTGAGCCGCGCTGCGGGTATGCTGACCTCGTTGCTCAACATCAAGATTGTTCTTCAGGTTACCGGTGGTGAACTGAAGATTCGGGCCAAAGGTCGTGGCATGAAGACGATCGATCGTTACTTTGACAAGGTTTACGAACAGATCAAGCAAACGCCTGACATCATGGCCATCGGGATCTCTCACGTGGAAGCCTTTGAATCAATTGATAAAATTCAGGGCCATTTGCATGAGATTCTGCCGGATAAGGACGTCCTTGTTCGCGAAACGGTGCCCATCATCGCCACTCACGGGGGGCCCGGGGCCTTCGCTTTGATGTACTACACCGATCCAACTAAATAAATTTTTAACTGAGGAAAGGGGTGGCGCGGCCACCGCTTTTTCTTTATCCCGAGGGGGGAGTTTTTATGAAAAATGTTAAAGGTCTCAGTAAGATCATCGGGGTCATCCTCCTGGTGGTCATGGTGACGCTGGCCGTACTCACTTATTGGCATCCCGGCGCACGAACAACGCTGAATGGGGATCACCCCAACGCGGTAAACCGGCGTAAGGTTGTTCGGGTCGTTGCTTTGGGGGACTCACTCACGCAAGGTGTGGGTGATCAACAGGACAAGGGCGGCTACACCCAACGCCTCCAAGCCATGATTCATCGCCGCGATAAGGTGAAAGTCATCATGCACAATTATGGCAAATCCGGCGACCGGAGCGATCAGATCGAAACCCGATTAGTCAATAGTAAGGCGATGCAGCAACAAGTGAAGAAGTCACAGGCCATCGTCATGACTGTCGGCGGCAATGATCTTCTCCAAACGTTAACCAAGAATGTTACGATCAACCAACAGTCACAGTTGAATACGCAACTGGAGAATGCTGAAGCCGCCTACCAAAAGAAATTGAAGCACCTGTTAAACACCGTTCGGCACTATAATCCAACCGCGCCGATTTTCCTTTACTCGATCTATAATCCGGTCTACGTCTACTTTGCCAATATTGACCAAGTGACTAACGCGGTCGACGACTGGAATACGGCGACTAAGAAAACGGCAAGTCAGTATCAGGACCTTCACTGGGTAGACATCAACCGTGCACTATCCGTGGGGCAGTTCAAGTCAGCTACCCAACAAGCGAAGCTAAAGCGTAGCTCACAAGATATTAACAATGGTAAGATTTCAACCAAGACGTTCCAAGAAACGATTTTGGCCAGCGATGCCAGTGACGAACTCAACAACTACTTATCGCCAGTCGATCATTTCCATCCGAACGCGAAGGGTTACCGCTTGATGACGCGCTACGTGTTCCAAGAAATGCAGGCGCATCAACAGTGGCTTCTGAAATAAGCGGTTGACCAGCCAAACGGAATTAAATGAAGGGGGAAGTTAACCACTATGCAACGTCATTCAGCACCTAAAGTTAAAGCCACACGGAATTGGTGGAAATGGGGGTTCCTCACCCTGGTTGTCCTGCTCGTGATTGCACTGATCACGGTCGGAATCAAGGCAACCGGAACGACCAAGGTAGCCTCGACTGCCAAACCAGCTACGGACACCACCAACATCAACGTGACGCTCGACAAGAAGCAGGTCAATGCCCTGGCCGACTATTACGTGAACAAATCACTGAAGGGGCAGGCCGTGAAATATCGCTTTCAAGTCACGGATCACGCCATCTTAACCGGGTCAACTCAGGTTCTCGGGGCCAACGTGAATTTTGTTTTACTCCTGAAGCCAACCGTGTTATCCTCGGGAGACGTGCAATTGAAGGCGGAGAAGCTCTCGGTCGGCTCATTACCGGTCCCCGTTAGCTTTGTCATGAGCTACGTTGCCAAGAACTATCCGTTACCCAAGTGGGTGTCCATGGATAGCCACAAAAAGATTGCGACACTGCATTTGACCGCCATTGGTAATGGCAAAAAGTTGTCGTATGCAGCCAAAAAGATCGACCTATCCGGCGACGGTAAGTTTGTGTTCCAAGCTCGGATTCCGGATTAATGAAGGAGGCTCGTCATGCCTAAGACGTTTTATCAATTTTTAATGACTCAGCGTAATCCTGAGAGTTACGATCCCATTGCCACCTTTGCGAACAATGCCTTTCTGGACAGTTCGTTTCCTAAGCAGGACACTGAGTTCGACTCTCTCTCAAAATATCTTGAAGAAAATGCCGCGTACCTGCCATCCATGACCATCTTTGATGATGCCTGGCAGATGTACCTGGCCGCGTTGGCTTAAAGCCACAGATTTAGAAGTAAAATCGTTATTTCCAAGGAGGAAATTTATGAGCATCATACAATGGTTCCCGGGACACATGGCGAAAGCAATTCGACAGATGGAAGAAAACGTCCATTTGGTCGACATTGTCTTTGAATTAGTCGATGCCCGCATTCCCGCGGCATCACGTAATCCCGAAGTGGCGCGAATTGCCAAGAACAAGCCACATTTGATTATTTTAACCAAGAAAGACTTGGCCGACCCGCAACAGACTGCTGCCTGGATGACTTACTATCGTGAGCATCAACAGCCTGCTATTGCCATTGACTCCCGCGCCAACGTTACCCCTAAACAAATCACCAAGATTGCTCTGAGCATTCTATCTGACAAGCTGGCCGCTGAACAGGCCAAAGGACTCAAGGAACGGCCCATGCGTGCCATGACTGTCGGTGTGCCTAACGTGGGGAAGTCCACACTGTTGAACCACTTAGTCAACCGTAAGGCCGCTCAGGTTGGCGATACGCCCGGGGTCACTAAGGGACAACAGTGGTTACGATCCAGCAAGCATTTGGAATTACTGGATACCCCCGGAATCCTCTGGCCCAAGTTCAAGGACCAGGAAACCGCTCAGAAACTGGCTTTGACCGGGGCAATTAAGGAAAAACTTTACGCCAAGGACGACGTTGCACTGTACGCCCTGAGTTTCTTCCGTAAATATCATGCATCAGCGTTACTGGAACGTTACCACCTCAATGACGCCGACCTCGAGCTGAGTGATATCGACTTGTTGTTGAAGATTACCCAAAAGGTGGGTATGCGCGATGACTATGAACGGGCCAGTGAACGCCTCATTTTAGATGCTCGGCGGAAAAAGCTCGGCGGTTTCACCCTAGACCGGGCACCCTTAACTGGTGATTCTGGTGAGCAGTAAACAGCCAAGTCTAGCCACCCTTCGACAAACACTAGCAGATGTCACTGATCCGGAGGACCCCCGTCTCGTCACGTTA
The DNA here is from genome assembly GCF_001434395.1 of Levilactobacillus hammesii DSM 16381. GTDB lineage: Bacteria > Bacillota > Bacilli > Lactobacillales > Lactobacillaceae > Levilactobacillus > Levilactobacillus hammesii. Next base: position 135,781 of record NZ_AZFS01000044.1, on the reverse strand, counting down.
GCGGCTGATTCCCGCAAAGGGGCCCAAGGACTCCTAAAACAGATTAGACGACGCTTAGACAAGCAGGCAGCCGCTGAAATGGCCTTCCAAGAGCGCTTACACTATGAACGTGACCTGTGGGCAACTGGCAAACGCGTTGCCGGTATCGATGAGGTGGGACGGGGACCATTAGCCGGACCAGTTGTGACCAGTGCCGTGATCTTGCCGCACGATTTCGATATTCCACTCGTCAACGATTCCAAGCAACTGACGCCCAAGGAACGGGAACGCTTGTATCCCTTGATTCTGGCACAAGCTACGGCCGTCAGTATCGGGATTGGGAGCAGTGACCTCATCGATCAGATCAATATCTATCAGGCGACCCGGGTGGCCATGCAGCGTGCCGTCTTGGGATTAGGTGTGGCCCCGCAGCATCTGATTGTCGATGCCATGCAGATTCCGGTTGATCTGCCACAGACACGACTGATCAAGGGGGACGCGAAGAGTGCCAGCGTTGCCGCGGCGAGCATCGTGGCCAAGGTTTACCGGGACCACCTCATGGACACGTACGACCGGCTGTATCCGGGCTACGGTTTCAAAAAAAATGCCGGTTACGGAACGGCTGAACACCTTGCGGGACTTGCGGACCGGGGGGTAACCCCCATTCACCGTAAAACTTTTTCACCGGTACAAAAAATAATTGTCGCACAATCACGGAGTTAGTCTAAAAGAGGACTAGGAGGTTGTTTTCATGCAACTGACACTTCGTGATTTTTTCATGCGTATAAATCTAGTAACCGGCGTTGGTCAACGAACGGCCAATGCTTGCTGGCGCTGGCTCGTCATCCACCCGGAAGTTCAAATTATTGACTCACGCGTCGTTACACGACTGGCGCGTGAGCTGGACCTCAACGCGGTTGTGACTGCAGCGCTGCAATTAGAACTATTTAGTCGGGATATGAATGACACGGTTACGGAAAATTTAACGCACAGCGGTTGTCTAACGATTGCCGATGCCGCTTATCCCGAACAGCTGAAGGAGACGTACGCACCGCCGTTAGCGTTGTACTTTTTGGGTGATCTACGCCGGCTAAATGCGCCGCAACTGGCGGTCGTGGGTTCCCGTCATCCCACCAATTATGCCTTACGGGCGATGCGGCTTTTGTTACCGGACGTGGTTGAGCACCGGGTTTGTCTCGTTTCCGGTCTGGCGCAAGGCGTCGATACGCTCACCCATCAGGTGGCCCTGGCACATCGTGGCACCACGATTGCCGTCATTGGTACGGGCCTGGATAAATGTTATCCCGCAGCCAACCGGGCTCTCATGACCACTTTAGCGCATCATCAGTTGGTTTTATCGGAATATCCCTGGGGAACCAAGGGCGCCCGGCATCATTTTCCAGAACGTAATCGCATCATTGCGGGCTTGTCGCAGAGTGTGCTGGTTGTGGAGGCTGCCCACCATTCAGGCAGTCTGATTACGGCTAATATTGCGTTGCAGGAGAATCGAAATGTGCTCGCCGTTCCGGGGACGATTGACGGTAAAAATTCGGTTGGTACCAACGAACTTATTTTAGCTGGTGCGAAACCAATCTTGAATTCTGAACATATAATGGAAGAACTTTTAGTTGACAAGTTACCCTCACTTGAAATACCATGAGTGGGATTATAGTGAAAAAATTAGCGAACAACGTGTTCGTCGTAAAAACAAGTAAGTAGGCGTAAGGACTCGCATTCGGCGGGGCTTTACCACCTACCAACCGAGGGAGTAATGTGATTTGCCGACTAAGTCAAAAGCGAAAGCTAGTACAAAGAAGCGGCGGAAACCGCAAAAAAAATTAGTTATCGTGGAATCACCGGCTAAAGCCAAGACGATTGAAAAATATTTAGGCCGGACCTATAAGGTTGTGCCAAGTCTGGGCCACGTCAGAGATTTACCTAAGAGTTCGATGGGAATCGACTTCGATAACAACTACGACCCGCATTACATTTCCATTCGGGGTAAGGGTGACGTCATCAAAGGGTTACGTTCCGAAGCCAAGAAGGCGAAGGCCGTTTACCTCGCATCTGACCCTGACCGTGAAGGTGAATCAATCGCCTGGCATTTAGCGCACATTCTGAATCTGGATGTCACGGACAAGAACCGGGTTACCTTTAACGAAATCACCAAGGATGCCGTTAAGGAAGCATTTAAGACACCGCGGACCATTGATATGAACCTGGTTAACGCGCAACAGGCGCGGCGGATTCTGGACCGGTTGGTGGGGTATTCAATCTCACCACTCCTCTGGAAAAAGGTTAAAAAGGGCCTCAGTGCGGGTCGGGTTCAGTCCATTGCCTTGTCCTTAATCTTGGAACGTGAAAATGAAATCAAGGCCTTCCAACCGGAAGAATACTGGACCATTGACGCAGACTTCAAGAAGTCACGTCACACGTTTGGCGCTAGTTTCTACGGGTTAAGTGGCAAAAAGGCCGGTTTGAAGGATAATGCCGCCGTTCAAGATGTTCTGGCTAAGCTGGATAAAAAGGGCGACTTTGACATCACCAATGTGGTTCGTAAGGAACGGAAGCGATCCCCACAACCACCATTTACCACGAGTTCCATGCAACAAGATGCTAACCGGAAGCTGAACTTTAGAACGCGGAAGACCATGATGGCCGCCCAACAGCTCTATGAAGGAATCAACCTGGGTAAGGAAGGGACGCAAGGGCTCATTACCTATATGCGGACCGACTCGACTCGGATCTCCAGTATTGCCAAGCATGAGGCCTCAACGTTCATTCACGAAAAGTACGGGGCCGAATACGCGGCCACCAAGCCGATCAAGGGTAAGTTGCCTGAAGGGGCGCAAGATGCCCATGAAGCCATTCGGCCAACCTCCGTTTTCCGAACGCCAGCTAGCTTAAAGGAACGGTTGAATAAGGATCAGTTCCGGCTGTATCAATTGATTTGGAACCGCTTCGTTGCGAGCCAGATGACCAACGCTATCATGGATACCATGGCCGTAACGTTGGAACAAAATGGCGTAACGTTCCGGGCAAATGGCTCAAAGATGAAGTTTGAAGGGTTCTTGAAGATTTACAAGGACGGTAAGGAAAAGGATAACTTATTGCCTGACCTTGAGATTGGTGACCAAGTCAAATTGGCTAAGACCGATCCGGCCCAACACTTCACGCAGCCGCCTGCACGGTATTCCGAAGCCAACCTGATCAAGGCACTGGAAGAAAACGGTGTCGGTCGGCCATCGACCTACGCCCCAACCTTGGATACGATCCAACGCCGGTACTACGTTAAATTAGTCGGCCGGCGGTTTGAACCCACTGAACTGGGTGAAATCGTGGATAAGATCATCAAGGACTACTTCCCAGACATCGTTGACGTTGGCTTTACGGCTGACCTCGAAGGGGAACTGGACAGTGTTGAAGAAGGTAAGCAGGACTGGGTCAAGGTCATCGATAACTTCTACAAGCCCTTCTCAACGGAAGTGGCTCACGCCGAAGATGCGATTGAAAAGATTCAGATCCGTGATGAACCTGCTGGCTTCGACTGTGATATCTGTGGTGCACCAATGGTCATCAAGATGGGGCGTTACGGGAAGTTCTACGCTTGTTCTCGGTTCCCTGATTGCCGCAATACGAAACCCATCGTGAAGGAAATCGGGGTCGTTTGTCCCGTCTGCCATAAGGGTCAGGTCATCGAACGGAAGTCCAAGAAGAACCGGATCTTCTATGGCTGCTCACGCTATCCTGACTGTGACTTCGTGTCATGGGATAAGCCAGTCGGTCGTGATTGCCCTAAGGACGGTCACTACTTGGTTGCCAAGAAGATTCGTGGCGGTGTTCAAATCGTTTGTCCAAACGGCGATTACGAAGAAGCTCCACAAAAGTAAACTAGAATCTGTTTTACCGGGTGTCGGTCCTTTCGAGGATTGGCACTTTTTTGATGGGTTCTGGCTTTCAAAGATGGTCCTGGACACCGTGGTCAATTTTCTACGCCGCTACTTATACTAACGAAATAATTGGAAGTTCAGTCTCACTTTTTTGATCATTTTCGTATCACCCCCTAATCGGTGCATCCCCTACAGCAATCAAAAGGCTATCATGTGGGGACTCACAAGACGATAAAGCGCCCCAAGTTCTGACGGCTATGTCAGGGCTTGGGGCGTTTTATTAAACCGGATTTGTAGACTTATATAACCCGGTGAAACCTATTGAATCCTGGTCAACGTTGATAATTGACCCGTTCCTGAACCCAAGTTTGGCTCACCCATGGATACAAAGTTGCAATTGATCACGATCAAGACTGAAGGCCACCACAATTCGTTATGGATAACCGTCAAACTTAACCGGAGGCGGCTAGAGATGGAGGCAGCCGTGGCAACGGTGTTAGCCGAGAATCGGCTTACAGCGTGGGACGTGTTTGGCTTCAAACCGAGCCGGAGGACCGCTCTTCAGGCCGCAGGCGGTCCCACAGCAGCCGGAATCTCTGGCAGCCGCAGGTGGATGCTTACCTCTCAACCTAGCACCATAAAGTTTTTGTTCAGTCTAGAAAGTTTTAACTCGCCAACCAAACTTCCGGATGATCAAAAGCCAACTGAACCTGTTCCAAAAATTGACTGACGTGGTAACCATCCGCGACCGCATGATGAATGGTAACGGATAGGGGCATTTGCCAACGCTTGGCTTCCAGCTCATACTTGCCCGCCTGGATGATCGGAAAGTACGTGTTGAGTGGCGTAAACGGTAACGGGGTGTAGCTGGTGAAGTGCGTCCAGGGAATGCTACCAATCATGTAGACGTTGCCACTCTGTGGGGCTTTAGGCATCGGCGTGCGTTGATCACCATACGTCGCCAGGTCAGCGAGGTAGTTGCGATGAAACTGTTGAAAGTCTGGATCATACGCGGTCCAAAGGCTAGAAATACTGTGGTCATCCGTGTGCATCACAGAATAGGAGGGGTGTAGCACCTCGTAGCGAATGAGCTGCCCCTTTTCGGTACGACCAATCCGGAATTCCGGGGTCTGGGCGATCACCTTGGAGACCAAGTAGAGGTAGGCCGCGTTGAATTTCAGGTCGCGCGCCGCTAACCATTCCTTAGTCGCCGTGACGTCGATGTCAACGTTTAACGTAAACCCGGTCGGCATCATTTTGGTAAAGTAGTAAAAATAGTCGCGCCGTGACCAGGTCGTCTGGTCAATCGGCATGCTGTTGGTATTTAAAATGGTCATATTAGCTCCTTAATGTTGATTGTAAGCGGGGTGGCATTTCTCCAGCCACTCGACCTTGAGATCCTTGAGTGCCTGTCGAAGATTGTCGGTCTCACTGGTATCCGCCTTCCAGAGAACACGGTAACTGAAGGCCGCAGCGCCCAGCCGATTCCAATCCGCTTGTAGGTCAGTGTCGTGATAAAAGTTGCCGTTCAGATTCGTCTGGTAATAGCCCCAGCGATTGTGAACGTTGCGGGCGACATCGATAAAGGTCTTGCCATTCTGGTCATTTTTGATCTCGATGACGCCGTAAAATGTAGGTGCTGCCTTATACTGTTGCATCAATTCTTTACGATTCATGAGTCTACTCCTTATAGCTAGGGTTACGCCAATAGTCGCGCCCACCATCCGTCCGCCGCAAGAAACCATAGTCGACGAGATAACGGCGCAATAGCGGAAAGTCGGCGTAAATGGGTTTTAACTGGTCCGTTAATTCGCGCTCGGTGAAGTGTTGGTCGGCTGGTAAAGTCGCGGTGATCCGCTTTAACACGGCCAGAATGGCCTTTTGGTGTTTCGGCCATCTAGCCAGTCGTAGCGGGTCAGTGGTCGTGAAATACTTGGCAACCAGTTGCGTATATTCGGCGATTGTGATCGCAAAACGGTCATCCTCCATACCCGACTGTTCGGGCAGACGGACCAATTCATCGGCACTCGTTGGCCGATTGAAGACCTGCTCGTAGATGGCAAGGTACAGTTTAGCCTGTTTGGCCTTCTCACGGAAGGTGAATTTTTGATGGCGAACGGTAGCGGCGGCAACGTCCATCTGTTTGGCGATGGTGGCATCTTTAGCCCCCATTGCAAACGCAGACAGCAGGGCCCGTTGCTTCTCCGTTAGCGTGTTGTACTTGCTATCGGTGCGAATCAGCTCGTCAATGGCTTGTGGGTGAACCGTCGCCAGGTGATACTGGATCATCTTGGCTGCCGGATAAAATCCGTCGCCCACAGGAAAGACTTGATCGTCAGCAAACGTCGCGTCACAGTAGTTGCAGACCAGGGCCGTATCGGTATGATGCCAGCCTTGCTCGATCTCAGTTAACGTCAACTCTAGTAAATTCATGCGTGATCCCTCCAGTGATGACTACTTTACAAATGTTTATTGATTCTGTCAACACTTATTTTTAACATTATCGTCTTGGTATTCAAATTATAAAGGTCATAATCAGCGATGGACTGTTGCTAACATTTCCCTAACGTGTTTATTATTTTGATAAACTAGGACGTGGTTATCGGCAATTTCAACTGGGACCATGACATTTTCGCCGCCGTTTTTGATGAGTTAGTTGAGTTTTGAGGGTGTGTTTGCTAGCATTAACACGTACAGGAGGTGTCAGCCGTGGCTTCAGCAGTCGCACAATTCATGACGTATCTGCAGGGGGAACGGCAGTATTCTCCTGAAACCGTGAAAGCTTATCAGGAGGACTTGGCTGAATTCAGTCACTTTCTCCGGGATAACGGCGGTGAGAAGCCGTGGACTCAGATTGATCAACTTGATGTCGAGGTTTATCTGAGCGATCTTTACGATCACCACTACGCCCGAACCACCATTGCCCGTAAGCTTTCCACGTTGCGCTCGTTTTACAACTTTTTGATGAGTAATGGGTTGGCGAAGGACGATCCATTTGCCTACGTCCAACTCAAACATCATCAGAATCACTTGCCACGTTTCTTTTACGAGCGAGAAATGACGGCGCTGTTTACCGCAGCCGCCGGAAATGCTAACCAGCAGTTGGCGACGCGAGACTCTGCCGTATTGGAAGTGCTCTACGGCACGGGCATTCGGGTGAGTGAATGCGTCAATCTGACGTTGCGTGACGTGGACTTTGACAACCGCATCATGTTGATTCATGGGAAGGGAAATAAGGAGCGTTATGTGCCGTTTGGCCATTACGCGAGCGATGCCCTGGAAACTTACTTTACGGCTGCCAGAACGCCCTTGATGACCAAGTATCATCAGCAGCATGACTTTGTGTTTATCAATTCACGGGGTGCACAACTGACAACGGCAGGGGTGACTTATCTGTTAAATCAGATCATTAAGCGCAGTAGTCTCACCAGTGAGATTCATCCCCATATGCTCCGCCACACGTTTGCCACACACTTACTCAACAACGGTGCTGATCTGCGGTCGGTTCAGGAACTTCTGGGACACAGCAGTCTCTCAACGACTCAGATATACACGCACGTGACGCGGGAACACCTACAGCGAGACTATCGCCAATTCTTCCCGCGTGCGACTGAAGACAAGGATCAACCGAAACAATCATAAGGAGATTATAACTATGCCAGTAAAATTTGAAGCAACGACCATCTGTGCGGTACGCCACAACGGTCACAACGCGATGGCCGGAGACGGTCAGGTTACGATGGGTGAAAAGGTCATCATGAAGGGAACCGCCCACAAGATTCGGCGGATTTACAACAATCAGGTGGTTGTGGGCTTTGCCGGCAGTGTGGCCGACGCCTTCAACCTTGAAGAAAAATTCGAAGGACAACTCAACGAATACAGTGGTAATTTGCAACGGGCAGCCGTTGAATTGGCTAAGCAGTGGCGTTCCGACCAAGCCCTGCAAAAGCTCGAAGCCTTACTGATCGTGATGGACAAGGACGAAATGCTCCTGGTTTCCGGGTCCGGTGAAGTCATTGCACCCGATGATGACATTCTGGCCATTGGTTCCGGTGGGAACTTCGCCCTGGCTGCCGCCACGGCTTTGCACCACCATGCCACGGACATGAGCGCTAAGGAAATCGCGGAAAGCGCCATTCACATTGCCGGGGGTATTGATATCTTTACGAACGAAAACGTTATTTCTGAAGAACTTTAACTTAAAATTGGAGGACTGAACAGTGGACGCAATTAATAAAACACCTAAAGAGATTGTGGGCTTACTCGATCAATACGTGATCGGCCAAGATGAAGCCAAAAAGGCGATTGCCATTGCCTTACGGAACCGTTACCGGCGCATGCAACTCGATGCCGCCATGCAAGAAGAAATTTCACCTAAAAACATGCTGATGATCGGACCAACCGGGGTCGGGAAAACGGAAATTGCCCGTCGGTTAGCGAAGATTGTTCATGCACCATTCACCAAGGTGGAAGCTAGCAAGTTCACTGAAGTGGGTTACGTCGGTCGTGACGTTGAATCCATGGTTCGTGACCTGGTCGAAGTCTCCGTTGCGATGGAGAAGCAAGACCAGTTTAAGAACGTGCGCACGGATGCGACCCAGGCGGCCAACAAGCGCCTGGTTAAGCTGTTAGCACCCGCTAAGAAGAAGGAAAACAAGAATAACAACGACTTCTCCAACATGATGAACATGTTCTCTCAAATGCAAAATGGACAAATGCCCACGGCGCCGAGCGAACAAGAAGAAGTGACCGATGAGATTCGTAACGAACGGTTATCCTTGACGGAACAACTCAACCAAGGCTTACTGGAGAATCACACCGTTGAACTCGAAATGGACGATCCTCAACAAGCAAACGCAACGGACAATAACATGTTGGGCCAAATGGGAATCGATTTGAACGATACCTTAGGGTCTATCATGCCTAAGAAGCGTATTAAGCGAACGGTCACGGTTGCTGAAGCCCGGGAAATCTTGGTTAGTGAAGAATCTGAAAAGCTCGTGAACAACGCTGACATCAATCATGATGCCATCATGCGAGCCGAAAACACAGGGATCATTTTCCTTGATGAAATCGACAAGATTACCAAGGGGAGTGGCCAAAATAGCGGCGACGTTTCCCGTGAAGGGGTCCAACGTGATATCCTGCCAATCGTCGAAGGAACCCAGGTTAAGACCAAGTACGGCACGATCGACACCGATCACATTCTCTTCATTGCAGCTGGTGCCTTCGCCGAATCCAAGCCAAGCGACCTGATTGCTGAATTGCAAGGCCGTTTCCCAATTCGGGTTGAGCTAAATGACCTCAGCAAGGACGATTTCGTGCGGATTCTGACGGAGCCCAACAACGCCTTAATCAAGCAATACATTGCCTTGATTGGGACCGACAATGTTAAGGTGACCTTCACCATGGAAGCCATTGAACGCATTGCGGGTCTAGCCTTTGAATTGAATCACGAGAACCAAAACATTGGGGCTCGGCGCCTGCAAACCGTTCTTGAAAAACTCCTGGAAGATCTGCTCTACGAGGGGCCTGACATGGGAACCGGTGACGTGACGATTACCGAAAGTTACGTCAACGACAAGATCGGCGACATCGTTCAAAACAAAGATTTATCACGGTACATCCTATAAACAGATGTGGGGGCCAGGGCAGTTGTCTTGGCTCTTTTGCGTGGCGTAAGGTATGATAAGATTGGATGACTTAAAGATGGAGGACTCATGCTTTAGGGGTAGTTCCCTTTCGAAATTAGACCATTATCGGCAGGGCTTCAGTGTGGATAGTGGCAGCAACTGAAGGCACGTTATACCAATTGCAAGTGTCGAAGAATTAAGTGGGAGGAATTTTCATGATCACGTTGAAGAACGACTATCTGACGGTGCAAATCAACCCGTTGGGAGCCGAATTAACCAGTGTTAAGGATAACGAAACCGGCTTAGAGTATATGTGGCAGGCGGATAAGGCCTTTTGGGGCCGGCACGCACCCATTCTCTTTCCCATTGTCGGTCGGCTACAAGACAATCAGTATCGGTTAAATGACCAGACGTACCACATGACACAGCATGGGTTCGCGCGGGATCGTGAGTTCACTGTCATTGATCAGACGACTACTCAGGTTAGTCTGGAACTCGCTGCGGACAAACAAACCAAGGCCCTGTATCCATTGGACTTCATTCTGACCTTGTCTTATGAGTTAGTTGACCATCAACTCAAGGTTAATGCCACGGTTACCAATCCAGCCGAAACAGAAATGGTGTTCTCGTTTGGGGCCCATCCCGGGTTCAACCTGCCATTAGGTGGGGCGATGGCCGATTTCACGGATTATCACGTGACGGTTTCGCCGAAGCAGATCTATCAACGCGTCCCACTGGTCGGCCCTTACAGCGATACCCAACATGCCGTACCGTTGGATCTCAAACAACCACTGCAGCTGAACCACGACCTCTTTGACCACGACGCCCAGGTGCTGACGCTGGATAACCACGAGACCACGGTTATGCTCAGCACGCCGGCCGACGACCATGGGATTGCCCTGACGGTGGCTGCGCCTTACTTGGGCATTTGGTCACCTTACCCGAAGCAGGCGCCGTTCGTGTGCCTCGAACCTTGGTGGGGACTGGCTGACGATGTCCAAGCGACCGGTGATCTAACCAGTAAGGTGGCAATTCAAAGATTGGCCGCCAAAGCGTCATTTAAAGCCGGTTACCAAATCACTTACTTTTAAACTACCGGGTCCAATTAACCCCATTATTTTTCGCAAATAAAAAGGCTCCCAACGATGATGACCGTTGAGAGCCTTCCGTGTTCTTATTTTGCTTGACGTTTATGATAGCCGTGACCAAATGGCACCATGGATTCCGTCCCGTTCTTAATCCGGGTAATGTTGGTCCGATGCCGATAAAAGACAAAAATCGTGAGGACCAAGGCAATCCCCGTCAGGTACCAATCGTGAAACCCTAACGAGATGAGGGTGATCAACGAGAAGGCCACCATACTGGCCAGACTCACCATGCTGGTCCAGTAGATGAGGCTCACCCACAAACCCGCCGCAATCACAAACATGATGGGGTTATAAGCCAGTAGCATCCCCGCAGAAGTGGCGACTGCCTTGCCACCCTTGAAATGATCAAAGATCGAAACGGTATGTCCCAAGACGGCGAATAAGCCGAATAAGAGCGGCGTCGCAGTTCCTAAGACCGTAGTCACGTGACCCCAAGTTGGCAATAGGGTTGCGACCGTTCCCTTGGCAATATCGAGGACCATGACCACTGTTCCGGCATAGGGTCCCAGTACCCGGTAAGTATTGGTCGTCCCAATGTTACCAGAGCCGGCTTGCCGAATGTCGGTATGGAAGAAGGTCTTACCCACCCAGACGCCATTTGGAATGGCACCCAAGAGGTAGGCCACAATGAGTAACCCAATTAATTTCACACGTAATTCCTCCGCTCTTTCTCCCGACGGCAATCACCCAAAGGCTGGTCGCCGTCACTAATAAGCTGCTCTATATTTTAGCATGTTTTAACCGTTCCGCCAATTATATCAGGAAAGTAGCCAGTTTTTAGTTTCCTGTGGTATGATAATGTGGTTACTGAAAACCCGCCCCATGCGATTTGGACCATTCATTTGAACATACGTTCGCATTGCGGTAAACTAAAGGGTATCGTAAAGTTAATTTGAAACTAGTAAAAGTAAAGGGGATTTACGCATGGCGAAAGCAAAACCTAAATATGACGATTCCTCCATCCAGGTTTTGGAGGGATTGGAAGCTGTCCGTAAACGTCCTGGGATGTATATCGGCTCCACTGATGGCCGGGGGCTTCACCACTTGGTCTATGAAATTGTCGATAACGCCGTTGATGAAGCACTGGCCGGATACGGTAAGGAAATCAACGTTACCATCCACCAGGACAATAGCATCACGGTCGTGGACCATGGTCGGGGTATGCCCGTGGGTATGCACGCCTCTGGGATTCCGACGCCAGAAGTTATCCTGACGGTGCTTCATGCCGGGGGTAAATTTGGTCAAGGTGGTTACAAGACCTCTGGTGGTCTACATGGTGTGGGGGCCTCTGTCGTCAACGCACTGTCTAGCTCACTAACCGTTACTATCGTGCGTGACGGCGTGCGCTATCAGGAAAAGTTCGCCAAGGGGGGGCATCCCCAGGGGACGCTGGAAAAGAAGGGCAATACCCGTGCCCATAACGGGACCACGATTACCTTCAAACCAGATAGCCAAATTTTCACAACCACAGTGTATAACTTCGGGACATTATCCGAACGGCTCCGAGAGTCTGCCTTCCTGCTGAAGGGCGTTAAGATTACCCTGACCGACGAACGTGAGGGTCAGGAAAAGGCCGAAGAATATCATTTTGAAGACGGTATCAAGGAGTTCGTTAGCTATCTAAACGAAGACAAGGATACCCTCGGCGACGTGATGTACTTTGACGGTAAGAAGGATGGCATTGAAGTCGAGGTTGCCGCACAATACAATGACGGCTACACCGAAAACCTTCTGTCCTTCGTCAACAACGTGCGCACCAAGGATGGTGGGACTCACGAAGTTGGTATGCGGAGTGGGTGGACCAAGGCCTTCAACGAATACGCGCGTAAAGTGGGTCTGCTCAAGGATCGCGATAAGAACCTTGAAGGAACCGATGTGCGTGAAGGTCTCTCTGCCGTAATTTCCCTGCGGATTCCGGAAAACCTGCTGCAGTTTGAAGGGCAGACCAAGGAAAAGCTGGGGACGCCAGAAGCACGAGCCACCGTTGACAGCATTATCAGCGAACAATTGGGCTACTACCTCATGGAAAACGGTGACTTTGGGAAGATGTTGATTCGGAAGTCGACCCAGGCGCGCCAAGCCCGTGAAGCCGCTCGTAAAGCCCGTGACGAAAGCCGTAACGGCAAACGCCATAAGAAACACGAGCGTCTGCTTTCGGGTAAGTTGACACCCGCCCAATCCAAGAACGCCGCTAAGAATGAGCTCTTCCTAGTCGAAGGGGATTCTGCCGGTGGTTCCGCTAAGCAGGGTCGTAACCGAAAGTTTCAGGCGATCCTGCCACTACGGGGGAAAGTGCTGAACACTGAAAAGGCCAAGCTGCCCGATATCATGAAAAACGAAGAAATCAGTACCATGATCTACACGATTGGTGCCGGCGTGGGTGCTGAATTTAATATTGAAGATGCCAATTACGATAAGATTATCATCATGACCGATGCCGATGATGACGGTGCGCACATTCAGATTCTGCTGCTCACCTTCTTCTACAAGTACATGCGGCCCATGATTGATGCTGGTCGGGTTTACATTGCCCTGCCACCCCTGTATCGCATCAAGACGACGGGCAAGAATTCCACGATTGAATACGCCTGGACGAACGATGAGCTCGATCAGAAGACCAAGAAGATTGCCAAGCACGGCTATAACCTGCAACGATTCAAGGGGTTAGGTGAAATGGATGCTGAACAACTCTGGGATACCACGATGGACCCTGATAAGCGGACACTGATTCGGGTTCAGATTGACGATGCGGCTCTGGCTGAACGTCGGGTCACCACCTTAATGGGCGACAAGGTTGAGCCTCGCCGGAAATGGATCGAAAACAACGTGCAGTTTACGCTGGAAGACGATAATACGAGCCTGCTGGAGTCTTCGGAACCTGCAGAGCCAACGGATAAATAACCGGTGAAAGGAGCGCATATTTCGTGAGTGAAGGACAAAATATTCAAGAATTAACTCTGGAAGAAGTTATGGGCGACCGGTTCGGCCGGTACTCCAAATCAATCATTCAGGAACGGGCTTTACCCGATATTCGCGATGGGTTAAAACCCGTGCAACGGCGGATCTTGTTCGCGATGAACAAGGACGGCAATACCTACGATAAGGGTTTCCGTAAGTCGGCTAAGTCCGTCGGAAACGTCATGGGTAATTTTCATCCCCATGGGGATAGTTCCATCTATGAAGCGCTAACCCGGATGAGTCAGGACTGGAAGGTTCGTGAACCCCTGGTTGAGATGCACGGAAACAATGGGTCAATGGATGGTGACCCGGCCGCTGCCATGCGGTATACCGAAGCCCGGTTAAGCAAGTTAGCTGGTGAAATGCTGCGAGACATCGACAAGGACACGGTTGAAATGGTCCTGAACTTCGATGACACGGAGTACGAACCCACTGTCTTGCCAGCGCGTTTTCCCAACCTATTGGTCAACGGATCGACTGGGATTTCAGCCGGTTATGCCACGGAAATTCCGCCGCACAATTTAGGCGAAGTCGTGGATGCGCTGGTTTACCTGCTCAGTCACCCTAAGGCTACGCTCGAGGAACTCATGTCATTCGTCCAGGGTCCCGATTTTCCAACCGGCGGCATCATCCAAGGTAAAGACGGTATCGTCAAAGCCTATGAAACTGGTCGGGGGCGCGTGGTTGTCCGTTCTAAGACGGTCATTGAGCCAATGCGCGGCAATAAGAGCCAAATCGTCGTGACCGAAATTCCCTATGAGGTGAACAAGGCCCAACTCGTCAAAAAGATTGATGAGATTCGGCTCAACAAAAAAGTTGAAGGCCTAGCCGAAGTCCGTGATGAGACCGATCGTGACGGCCTGCGGATTGCCATCGAATTGAAGCGTGACGCCGATGCCCAGGGGGTCTTGAACTACCTGTTTAAGAACACCGAACTGCAGATTACCTACAACTTCAACATGGTCGCCATTAATCATATGCGCCCAGAACACGTGGGCTTAAAGACGATCCTGACGGCATATCTGGAACATCAACGAGACGTCATTACCAAGCGGACCAAGTACGAGTTGCAAAAGGCCCTGGATCGACAACACATTGTGACCGGGCTGATTAAGGCCTTGTCAATCCTGGATCAGGTTATTGCGACCATCCGGGCCAGCAAGGATCGCCGCGATGCTCGCGACAACCTGGTCAGTGCCTACGATTTTTCTGAGAAACAGGCGGATGCCATTGTGGCATTACAGCTTTACCGGTTAACCAACACCGATGTGACCCAGCTACAGGCGGAATCTGATAAGCTTTCGGCCGCTATCGCACAGGATCACAAGATCTTGGCGGAACCAAAGACGTTAAATGCGGTTCTCCGCAAGGAACTAAAGGAAGTTGCGAAGTCTTACCGTAACCCTCGCCGGACTGAAATTCAGGATCAGATTGAAGACTTGAAGATCAAGACGACGGTGACGGTTGCTGACGAAGACGTTGTCGTACTGGTCAGTCATGATGGCTACCTGAAACGCTCAGGTGTCCGTTCATATACGGCTTCCGATCCTGAAGACAATGGTCTAAAGGACGAGGATTATCCGATCTTCATGGAAAAACTCAGTACCCTGGATCATCTGATGATGTTTACCAGCAAGGGCAATCTGATCTACCGACCGGTTCATGAGATTAGTGACGTGAAGTGGAAGGAAACCGGTGAACACATTTCTCAGACCATTGGCCTAGCCAGTGACGAGGAAATTGTCGCCACCTTTGCTTTCAAGTCGTTGAAGGAGACGGGACGCTTCCTGATTGCCACCAGTGATGGCTATGTGAAGCAAACGGCCTTTGCCGACTTAACACCGGGACGGACCTACAAGAGTCGTGCGGCTGTTTATGAAAAGCTCAAGCATGATGATGCCCGAGTCGTTCAAGTGAAGTACCTGACCGAACCCGTTGATCAGGGAATTCTGTTGGTTTCTAAGAATGGCTATGCGCTGCGTTATCCGGTCGATGAAGTCTCCGTGAACGGTGCACGAACAACCGGGGTGCGGTCTATGGATCTTCGTGATGACGATGAGGTGGTGAACCTCGCGTTGGTTAACGACAATGACACGATTGCGATGATCACACAACGCGGTGGGTTTAAACGCCTAGCGATGAAGGAAATCTCCGTCACTAGCCGTGCTCGCCGTGGCGTTCTGGTCCTAAGAGAGCTCAAACGTGATCCGCATCGCGTCGTGGACTTCATGACCATTCCAGCTGGCAACCCACCATTGGAGATCATGACCAGTCGTGAACGCACCCATGACGTGCTGCCAACTGAGCATCCGTTGAGTGGCCGTTATTCCAACGGGTCGTTTGTCGTTGATACTGACGTCGAAGGGGTTCCCGTATCTCTACGCGTTAAACCAGCTGAACTGGTCTTAGATTAAGCATTGCTGGTTCCGCACACAGTTGCTGCTGGCGGATTTGCGAGCGGTAATCGTTGCGCTTTCATACAAAACAGCCTATTATAGAGTTTAATAGTTACTATTAGGCTGACGTAGTTGTCGGCTAGACGGTTCGTCACGCCAGTCATAAGGAGTAAACGCGGATGAAGACGAAACAAGAGAGCATTTTTTCTTCTAAAACCCTGACGTACTTTCTGCAACTCGCAGAAACCATGAATTATACGCAGGCTGCTCAAATTTTGGGGATTACCCAACCAGCTTTGACCCAACAGATCAAAAAATTAGAACGAACGGTGGGGGCACCGCTCTTCTATTCAGTGGGGAAAAAATTACGGTTGTCAGACGCCGGCTACACGATGTTGGATGCGACACACAAGATTTATGCCATTTTGAATCAAGCGACCGATGAGATTCAACAATCGACCAGCGCAACACAAGGTGAGGTTAACATTGGCCTTCTGGCCTCCATTGAGGATGCCGTCTTTGAGGACTTTGCTATCCTGTCTTACCAGAATAACCCCGAACTCAAGATTTCCTTTCACATGTTGACGCGGAAGGAAATTTGGGAGCGGTTAGAAAACAACAAGATTGATCTGGCCATCATGTACTTGCCGGATGATTCCATTAAGAATTGGAAGCCGTATGAATCCAAGAAGATTATTTCGGATGACCTGCTATTCATTCATCACGATGAGCAATTGGCCAAGAAACACCGGATTAAGTTCAAGGATACGACGGCCAACGTTTGGGCAATGTATCCAGACGGTTACTACCTGAACCAGACGATTCATGAAGCCTACAAGAATCAACTGGCCGATTTTCCAAGGGGTGTTGCCAACTTCACGACGCCAACGCAACTGTTACATTTTTCAATGCAGACAGGGGCGTCCACGGCATTACCTAACTCGTTTATGGTCGGGCAAGATAACCTGCCTGAAACCTGGACGGCACACTTTGATCCGAATATCCGCTTCGACCTGGCTTTTGTTTTCCGCAAGGGCAAAGCAGAGATTCCACGGATCAGTCATTTTCTCGCGCAGTTTGACCGGTACTTGCATACCGACGATTACATTTCGCGCCTCAAACAATTGCGTAACAAATAACCTTAAAATTATTGATTAAAGGAGTTTTCTACTCATGAGTAAAGCGTTAATTTTTGGTCACCAGAATCCCGATACGGATGCCATTGTGGCAGCCAAGGCCTTTGCCTATCTTCAAACCCAAAAGGGCTACGATGTTGAAGCCGTTGCCTTGGGTGAACCTAACATGGAAACCAACTACGTTCTGAACCATTTCGACGAACCAGCACCACGGGTCGTTAAGACGGTGTCTAACGAAGTTGATCAAGTGATGCTCGTTGACCATAACGAAGCCCAACAAAGTGTTAGTGATCTCGACAAGGTGCAGGTGACCTTTGTGGTTGACCATCACCGGATCGCCAACTTCCACACGGACTCACCTTTATACTACCGTGCAGAACCAGTGGGTTGTGTCAGCACGATTCTGACGGAAATGTTCGACGAAGCTAAGATCGAAATTCCTGCCAAGTTAGCAGGTTTGATGCTTTCTGCCATCATCTCCGACACGTTGTTGTTACAATCCCCAACAACAACGGATAAGGACCGCGAAGCCGTTCGGGCCTTGGCCGAAATTGCTGACATTGATGTTCAAAGTTATGGTATTGCCATGTTAAAGGCTGGGACTAACCTGGCTGCTAAGACGGACAAGGAATTAATCGATGGCGATGCTAAGTCCTTTGACATGAATGGTCACAGCGTTCGTATTGGCCAAATCAACACGGTTGACTTAGACGACGTCATTTCTCGTCAAGCTGGCTTGGAAAAGGAAATGCACGCTGAAATGGCTGCTGATGGCTACGATCTGTTTGTTACCTTAGCAACGAATGTCCTAAACAGTGACTCCGAAATGATCGTTGCTGGTGATGCAACAGACGTTGTTGAGAAAGCCTTCAACACCAAGCTGGAAAACAATCGCGCTAGCTTGCCTGGCGTTGTTTCCCGGAAGAAGCAAGTTGTGCCACCATTGACTGATGCATTCAACGCTTAATTCGGTTAATTTACAATAATTTTGACGCCCCACGAAGAAATGTTATCTTCGTGGGGCGTTTTTGTCGCATCTCTGATGGAACGCGCATATAATACGGGCCGATGGTAGCCGTCAGGTGTTTTCCCTAATAAGAGAGAGGGATTATACATGACAAGAAGTGCTTGGTATCGAAAAATCGTGATGGTGATGGTAACGATCGGTCTTTTTGTCAGTCAGATCGGTGGTGCTGTGGCGTTGGCAGCGTCCACAACACCGTTTGGACCTGAAAGATTTGCGCAGAATCATGCGACGTATGCAATTACCACTAGGTCGGCCTATTACCAGAAAATTTGGCGGTCAGCCGTCCACGCTTGGAACAAGACGGGGGTCTTTACCTTCAAACTAGCGTCTTCCAAATCCGCACAGATTAAGTTGACAACGGCCTCTGCCAATCAAGCGCAACATCTGGGAAAGGATGTAGGCTTGACGGAATACTGGGCAAAGCGGGATTACTTGATCAAGGTTAGCTCCGAGCTTAACCCGACATTGCTACACAGTTACGGTTACTCACGGTCAGATGATCTTCACGTTGCAGAACACGAGCTGGGTCACGCCATGGGACTCGAACACAATCCATCGAAGCACAGCGTCATGTATTATGAAAACCGGTCCGTGGCCATTCAGCCGGTCGACATTAACGGTGTCAAGGCACGTTACCAAACACCTGCTGGGCAAGCCAGCTAACAGTTGAATAGAAGATAAAATACCGATTCGCGCTGAATCGGTATTTTGGTGTATCGTTAATCATTTTGAAAAACGGGCAAATTAATTGCGTTTTCAGCGCAGAGGCTTAAACTAAACCATAAGCGAAAAAATTGTGTACAATTGATTGGAGGATTTTAAATGAAACCAACAAACTCAGCATCCGACTTAAAAGAACGCCTTACCGCAGAAGAATTTGCGGTGACACAAAATGCGGCCACGGAACCCGCCTTTACTGGCAAATACGATGCCTTTTATGAACCGGGTATCTACGTGGACGTTGTCAGCGGCCAACCGCTGTTTAGTTCAACCGACAAGTACGACGCCGGCTGTGGTTGGCCGTCCTTTACCCAACCAATTGACGCCGCTAACGTTAAGGAAAATACGGATCATTCGTTTGGCATGATCCGGCGGGAGGTTCGGAGTACTGACGCGCAATCCCACTTGGGCCACGTTTTCACTGACGGTCCGGCAGAAGCGGGGGGCTTGCGTTATTGTATTAACTCGGCCGCTTTGAAGTTTATTCCAGCCGATCAGCTGGAGGCTCAAGGCTATCACGACTTTCAACAGCTATTTCCTGATAAAAAATAATTCAAGGAGGACTTTACCCATGTCAACAACTGAAACTGCAATTTTTGCGGGTGGCTGCTTCTGGTGTATGGTGCAGCCGTTCGATACGCAACCTGGTATCCAGTCCGTGATTTCTGGTTATACCGGTGGACACACAGAGAATCCGACGTACGCCGAGGTTGCCAGCCATACCACGGGCCACACTGAGGCCGTTAAGATTACATTTGATCCCGAAACGATCAGTTATGCCCAATTGGTTGAAATTTACTGGCGCCAGACCGATCCCACGGATGCCAGTGGCCAATTTCAGGATCGCGGTGACAGCTACCGTCCCGTCATTTACGTGAATAGTCCGGCACAACGTCAAGCTGCGAAAGCCTCTAAAGCCCAACTTGCTGCCAGCGGTCAATTTGACGCGCCCATTGTGACCACCATCGAAGAGGCCCAGCCATTCTATCCAGCCGAAGAAGAACATCAGGACTTTTACCGTAAGAATCCATTTCGTTATCAGATTGAGGAAATGGGCGGTCGCCAGGATTTTATTCAGCAAAACTGGCATGACTAACTGTCGAATTATGCGTTACAATTTAACGTAGAGGACGGTGACGTATATGGGCTATGTTTTAGATCTCCGTAAGACAATCGGTGCACAACCTTTAATTGTGGTTGGTGCAGCCGCATGGGTACTGCGAGATCAGCAATTGTTACTGGTTAAACGAACGGATAACGCGCTCTGGGGTTTGCCAGCGGGTTCTAAGGAATTGACCGAGAGCTTGCAAACAACCGCAATTCGTGAATTACAAGAAGAAACAGGTTTAATTGGTCAGCAGCCAAAATTACTGACTGTCGTGAGTGGTTCGGGCATGCAGTATACGTATCCCAACGGCGATCAAATTGATTCCGTCACGACCGTTTACCAATTAACCGCAACTGGTCAGCAGCGTGCCGATCAGGATGAAACTAGCGCGGCAAAATTTTTCGCGTTGGCTGAATTGCCGACAGCGTTGACGCCAATCACGCAGCGTATTCTAAAAGTACTAACAGCAGAGAAACTGATTTAAACAGGTAGAGTGCCAATCTGATAATTAAGATCAGAGGAAGCACTCTATTTTTAGCTTTTAAGTCTACTTTCGATAATATATATTATGTAAAGTAGAATGGTCTTTTTTGTTTTAGCCGCGAGATTGGTCATTCCCTATTCCACAATCCGTCTGCAAGTTTTGCTGATACCTTTGCTCAACTAATGAACCTTAAAGCTTGTCGGTTACTAGAATTAACTGGCAGACTCAACTCAACCAATTAACTTGCATTACCAACTTTTACGCGACCACTGATCAGCACAAGTACGCTCGCTAACTACACTGACTAAAATAGCATCACTTCGACAATAGCAGTCGCTATTCTTACAGCTCAGCTTCAGGTATACGTTCACAACTCGTAAACTCATCCAGATCACAAAATTGCTAAAATCACAGGCGAATTCTACGTTAATTTCGTGGTCAGGTCTCCGTCTAACATCTGAACGTGTGCTCAGAATCAACGTCATAATTGACTAATTTTAGGGTCAAACACTTGCAAACCAAACAAGTGGTGTTTGGCGGATTTGCTGTCACCAGGCTGCCATGATATTCGTCCAAGTAAGTCTAGAAAAAGCCTTAAAGTCAACCCACAATGTGCGTTTGGAACATGCACAGCTGGCAGCACTGAAAGCATGGCCACTAGCCGTCATAAACGACAGTTGCTGAAACGATGTTGCTTGACTGTATATCAGCTATTCCGTGAAGCCATGGCATTTATCAACGAGCTATGTTTCAGCAATCAATACTGTCCACAAATGCTGATATATCAGCGTTTTAGAAACCTTTAAAACACCATTCAGAACCGTGAATCCACACATGACGGCCTAATTAAATGACTTCAATCCCAGTATAATAGTATTTTTATTACCGTCACTAGCGGTATCCATCACAATCTATAGCCATAGATCAGGACGACTACTTTCATTAAAACAAATATTTTAAAGATAGTAGTGGGTAAAAATAAGGCGGGGGGCTTGCTAATTTGAGCATTCACCGGTATCATATAAAATATGAGAACGTATGTTTGGAGGCCGCTTCTATTATGGAAAAACAGCACTACTTAAAATTAATCAATGAAGAACTGGCCATCGCGCCCTGGTACGTCCAAGAATACTATCAGGCCAAGGCTACTGTCCCCTTATCGCCTGCCACATTGTACCAATACCTCACGGAGTATCGCCGTTTCTTCAACTGGCTCATCAGTGAAGGCCTAACCACGGCTACCTGCCCCGCTGATATCGACATTCAAGTCTTAGCGAAGTTAAAAAAAGAAACCGTCGAACTGTACAAGTCTGCCCTGCTGAACCAGACTAAGCTCACAGGCGCTCCTGGGAGCCGAACCCATCCAACGATCAATCGTTCTCTAAACGCCCTCTCGTCTCTCTTTAAGTACCTCACGGAGGATACTGAAGATGAACATGGTGAGGCCTACTTTGACCGTAACGTCATGCATAAGATTGCCTTGGTTCGGACCAGCGAAACCTACGCAACGCGAGCAGCTAACTTAAAAACGAAGCTCATGCTGGGCAACACGGATCATGATTACCTGGCCTTTATCGACGAAAAATATGAAGACTTGCTGTCGCCAGCCAAAAAACGGTATTTTCACCGGGATAAACAACGTGATCTGGCCATTAATGCCCTGCTGTTGGGCAGTGGCTTGCGCGTCTCGGAGGCCGCTAATGCTGACTTGCGCCACCTGAATCTGAAGACCGGAACGATTGGCGTGATCCGTAAGGGTGGTCAACGGGATACGGTGCCGATTGCGCCGTGGACTTTGCCTTACATTCAAGACTACGTTGCACACCGAACAGCCATTTATCACGCCACCAGTAGCGACCGGGCCCTTTTCCTCAGCAGTTATCGGGGCCAGGCTTCACGGATGCAGGCCAACTCGATGGAGAAAATGGTGGCCAAATACTCCTCAGCGTTTAAGGTCCGTATCACACCGCATAAGCTGCGTCATACGTTGGCTTCAAAACTCTACCTAGCCACCAAGAATGAACAGCTGGTGGCCACCCAGTTGGGTCAAAACTCAACCAGTGCAACCGGTCTGTATACCCATATCATTGATGAGGAGCAGCGACAGGGATTGGAGAAAATGTAACCTAACCGGCTAATATCAGAGCTGCCCTATATTAACAGGTACTGACGCGCCCCGCAGCTGAAAGTGAACGCACAACCTTAACTGCCCAAGAGCAGACAGAACTGACTCAGAAGCTGAACCAAGACTTTGAACTAGTCAGCAGCTACCGTGGCTTTAAAATATAGTCAACAATAGGATTGTGCTATCGATATTGATAGCACAATCCTATTGTTTTAGCACAGCTATTAACCTGAAATATTAAAGATTTCGATTATTCAAATTTTCCATTTAAGATTGCCCATTGCTGGTATGAATAATTTCAACAGTTTCATCTAATATACCATTCGAACCAACCAGAGAGAAAGTATGCCATCGTGCATTCAATCTAATTTTCATTTGTTCATCTAGTTGATCAGAAGCTTCTCCCTTAATCCACACCAATCCTAAATTTGAGTCAATTGTCTGATCAAAATCTGAAAGCGTAGTCGCTTTATCAACAAAAACTAAACGAAAATGCTGTCCATTTGGAAAATCCCCTTCTTTTGAAAAAGGGCCAATGCCATCATCATAATCAAGTAAAACCTTATTGCTATCTAAATCTGCTTCTAATTCTCGCTGAGCAGAATCAGAAAAAATAAGTTTCATTGTTTTCACCCTTCCTTTTCAGATGTATCCTTACTTAGTAACTGCAGTAGTTCTCATCATATACTGTGAGCTACTGGTTCCCTTGTAACCGCAACAGCTAATTCTCAGCTACTCAATAACAGCATGACTGTAAAAAAACTAACTGTCAATAGTAACGCCGACTTAGGCCCTAGCTTCCACAAGTTGCCGCCCAATGTTACTTCATGTTGTCCCGTGGCCTAACGATTTTAAAACCTGGTCATTCGTAAGGTGTCTCCTAATCCAAATTAAATCGACGTTGTTTGCCGCCGTAGCATACTTAACTGTTTAACGATCTACACCGTTTTCATATAACGGCTTTTAATCCCAAATCAGTTCGAAAAAAAGAGATAGCTAGTGCCATCTCTTTCAACCTAATCCTATTAATTGATCAATCTCATGATTGCCTTCTAACAAATATTGGCATTTAATTAGCAATGCTAGATCTCAATTTAACCTCTTCAACGTTTAAAATAGCCGTCATATCATACCCAGCCATGTCAGCTTTAAAGTCATCGCTTTGCATATATTCCGCATTTAACGCCGCCATGTCATCAGTGTCTTTAGTATGCACCAAGGCAAATACCCGACAAGGCTCATCACCATTTTTAACTTGTTCCAATTGGACACTGTCAACTTGAATATGATATTTTGGCAGACTAATCAAATGTCGTTGCCAATGCACCTTAAAGTAAAGATCCGCCATCGCTTGATTTTTCAACGTATAGATTCGTAATGCTTTCATATTTATTCTGCCTGCCTTCTTTTTTGCTATACCTTATTTTTACCATGTACGCTGAATTTTTAATACCAGCAGGCCGACATCAAAAGTTGTTTATCCAACTCTGATGGCCCATTCGTTGGGTAAGCAACTTCTCAACCCGATTTAATGACGATTTTATTTAAAATTTCGGTATACTTGATAAAAAGGAGCGACAGCCATGACTACCGATTTACGTGTCATCAAAACGCGAGAAACCATCAAGCGTGGTTTCCTAGCCTGTATCGACCGACAATACTTTTCAAAATTAACCATTGCGGAACTCACTCATGAAATGCAGATTAACAAATCAACTTTTTACACTTATTATGAAGATAAGTATGACTTACGCTCAAAACTAATTGCTTCAGCTTTACAATCATTTTCAAACTCGATTGATATTTCTTACTTGAAATTGACCCCTTCTGAGATTAAAAATTATGAACAAAAGTTGCCAACCGCCCTACTTCCGCTGTTCAAACAACGTGCAACCTTCATGACACTGTGGTCACCTAAACTTGAAAGCAATGTCTTTGAACAAATGGAAAAGATTTTTGTGGAAAAATTCTTGGCGGCTTTAGCGACAACTCCCCCTGCCGAAAGCAACGTGCACTATCAGGAACTACAGGCGCGCCTATTTGCCGCTTCAGCAATGCAAGTCATCAAGTGGTGGTTTGAGATCAGTCCCACCACGCCCGTTACTGAAGTTGCCAGAATCATCGCTGCTTGTTTAACTTCAGGGACATACGTGGCCTTCAATTCGCCGACACGTCATCACAATCCTTAGATAATCAATGTAAGTATCTGCTCTTAAATACAGACTGATTTGCTGACTATCGGGCCGAAGAGTTAACTAGATTATGGACGATTGGAAAAATAAATTACAAAGTATGTCTCAGCTGGAAACGTTTCCAATCATGTGCGACATTCTACCAAGTCTCAAAACTGTGTGACAAGAAGATTATTAATCCGCCACACAAGTGTTCAAATTCACTCACAAATGCCCTTGGCGCGCTCCAAACTCTATAAAAATGTAGTAAGATCCATAATCGTTTTTTTCGTCACACTCAACATGAACTTCTACTAAAGGTCGAAATTCTTCAATAAAAGGGCAACTCCGTCTTTCAAAACTCTTTCTGATAAAATCTACAGAGCTTCCCCAACACTATTTAACTGACTTTTGGAATACTATTAGTGATAGTCAAAAAACATCCAAGACCTAATCAAGAAAACGACACCACTACAATAATTGTGGTGGTGTCGTTTTCTTGATTTTGAACATTATCCTTTAGGAAACAATCTTCTATTGCTACATCTGATTCTTAAAAGTTCGTTACTTAAAAATCTAACCTGCTTACTTCATAAAGGTCAAGCAGTGTCCCAATCGGTATTTTTCAAATCATCAGATTGATTTTTTACTGTAGTTTTTCCTCCATTTTCCCTTGCTCGACGCGACTTAAAGCTTACATTTAACCCCAATAATGAACTAGAGGTTACCATAATAGTTTCAACTTTTGCGGAACTATTATGGTACTGACCAATTTTATTTTCACGATGCGGCATAGGCTGCCACTTCTTATTTGGTAGTCTTCAATCTGCAAAATCTGAACGATTACGATTTCTGACTTTTTAACGAAAAACTGTTTTTTCATAAACTTCAAAAAATAATACAGAAATTTTTTGTTAACATCTACCCTCAAAAAAATTTTCTCTTATAGTTAGTCGGATATTACCAAAAATCTCAACAAACTTTTCGCTCTACATTAGGTTTTTCCCCTGATTATTTTCGTCTTAACCCACCTATGACTATTCAGCCAGGTCAACCTCTGCTCCCGAAATGAGTCTAGTTCCTTTATCACTATAACTAGTAGTTAGATTCGAGTAAACTATTTCTCGCATTGCTGCCAAGAGCTTCCAACTATATGACCATTCTCCAAAGCGAATAAACCATCAAATTCTCTCGACTCATATCCTTGTGAATCAGTATTGATATTTTTTTCACCTCCAATTAGCCATACCAAATTATAATTTTCTTTTTTTAGAAATTTCTGAATAATATCCTTTTTGATTAATAGTTTGGACTCACCACCAAATGTCGCACTTGGATCAAAACAGACTAACTCACTGCCTTGATACCATCTACCTTTCTGGTCACATTTCAAGCCTAGCCCGTTAATTAAGAACTTTGAGGGTAAAAGAATTGACTCACTTCGACTCTCCGTATGTTCCTGGTCTGCACTCTCCCAAGAGTATCTAAACACGAGTTCCTGATATTCCACTTTTGAATTATCAATGTCTAATGAGTTATTCGATTCGACTGATTTATTTCTCCAAGGATATTCTAGGTAAAAATATCTATACTCATTATTGTGAAATTCAGCTAAATTGGGCGTTTTAAGATTCGAATCACATTTAACTGATTTCTTAAGAGACATTAGGTCTTGATTGGTTACAGCAATTGCGTTTACTCTATACCAAACCTTAGCTCTAAAATTGGTATGCTTTGATAATCCCTTTTGTGACCAGGTCGGCAACTCAAATAATGATAGCCATTCAGAATTATTTTCAGTATAAATAATGCGCTCCTCTAGTTTCGGAAACAAACTGGAATTGGTTATCCAATCTTTACACTGTTTACCATCATCAACTGATGGTAACTTATACTCCATTGCATTCCACTTACTATGATTTTTGTTCTCTAAGCTATCATATGAATCGATTCCCATATGATTTCCAATCGTGGGATCAAATTTTCGTGAGTAACATTCCGGATAACTAAAGGTCTTTGAATCATAATTATAGGAGCCATGATACAAATACTGGTCAGCTAAAATTGCCAAAAATTCATAGAAAGAAATCCACTGGTATTTCTTTCCAATTCTTTCAACTTTTCTACCTTGACGTGGAAAACGATCACAATATGCCCTCTCAAATTCCCCAAATTGCGACGACGTCCAACCTAAATCGCAAGTTCTTTTGAATACCCATCGTTGTGCGCCTTTCACATCAAAAGAGATGCATTGATTAGATTCATATTGTCCAACAGCTTCTTTGAAGAGTATTTTTTGATCCTTTGAAAGTTTATCCATAATTTTTCTCTGTTGTTCAATCGAGTGATCTTCACCTGTTATTAAACTATCTGTGCCATCACCAGCTGACTGAAAAATTGGAATAAATTTCGAATTTTCAATATTATCACTATTTAGAGTCTGCTTTAACTTAAAGAACATCTCAGACAAATCAGGACGTTCTTTAATTATCTTGCCAAACTTTTGTTCTGAAAGTTCCCCTTCGGTCATCACATGGCCTATTTTACTAGATGGATACTTTGACCAATCTTTTACTATGCCCATAACATAATTACCGAAATCAGCAATCCCTGTTAACACAGACCGCTTAATACTTGAAAATTCCTCTCCCTCGGCCTCAATTTCCTTTTCACTAGGAATTTGAAGATCCGGTAAATAGTTGTTATTATAAAAGGGGTATTCGACTGAGTCGAAATGAATACTTATGCCTTGATACTTTGCATACTCATATATACCACTCAAATAGTCACGTACGACAATATTTGAATGTTGTTCTTTAACTAGCTGTTCCCATGGAATTACTCTTATAGCATCTTTTAAGACAGTAATATCTGAAATTAACAAGGAACCGTATACAGCACCATATAATGACATCACCAAAAACGCATCATCAATATTGGAATATTTTTTTATGAAGTATTCTATATTCTCTGTACCTTTAGCTAATACCTTTGTTAGAGCTTTAGTAGCATCTCTTCTCAAATCGGGATTGACGGTTGTTGTTACCCATAGTAATGTCATGCCAACCAATTTTAGACGGTCGGAGCTAACGTTAGTGAGTTGTGAATCTTCGACCCAATCGATAATCTTCCGAATAGGTTTTTCATAACCATCATTAACGGCTGTATAAGAACTCCACACTTCATCACGATTGTTAAGTGAAAATTTTCGGAGATTTCTATCTAAAAAAATCGCGTTCCAAGGATGATTAGCTTCAGTACTTAGGCCAAGTAATATTTCCCATACTTCGGAACGGTAAAGTTCACTTGCAAATAAGTGATTTAATTCCATCAAAGTTTGCTCATTAAAGCAGTCACTGTTACGCATTTGAACACTTAAGCGGAAAAAATCAACATTAAATTCTTCGCGCGTAAATACCGTATTCTTATATTTCTCGTTTTCCCATGGAATCAAAGTATCGATTTCAACGTTAAACTTGTTTGGAATTTCAATACTTAAAATTTCAATTAATCCGTGACTCCAATTGTTTAAACCAGAGATTTTTCCTAAAATGACTTTTCCTAATTCATTTTCAGGGAGAAAACCAATTTTCAACTGATCCAATGTTGAATACTGACTCAACAATTTTTTTGCCACATAAAAATCTGAAATACGTTGAAAAGTAAACTTAATTACTTCCTGACCATTATTTACCCCTGGTTCCTGGACTAAAATCCCTTCTGATAGCAGGGCATTTAGCATATCTGAATCAAAATACTTAAATAAGACAAATGCCTCTTCGATTGGAACTCCATTCATTTCTTTAGGGTAAAGCTTTTTAGAAAATTGATCTAAGGCCCCTTTAACTATAGATGGGCTTGGAAAGTTCAGTTTGTCACTCACAATCTTTGAGACATTGCTCATATACATTTTAAAAATATCTTCAAATTTTAAGTTTACTTTTGGAAACTCGTGAATTCTCTCGTTTGCCATAGTCTGGCAAACAATTCTTAAAAAAAGTGGATTAGAAAATTCATCCGTCAAAAAAGGAACATCGGGAATTTCAATATCATAACTAGTTAGGTACTTTCTAACTGCTTGTTGACGGCTACCGGCAAAACCATTGTGAGTCAAAAAAGGATATTCTTTCTTAAGATCATCGGGAAGGATAACTTTCTCATACGTGTCTCGACAGCTCATAACTAACGCGACATGATTGTAGCGCCGACATTGTTCTATAAATCGAATAATCTGATTTTTCCATTCATGGCTCCCACTTCCCTCATTTAGCGCATCAATGATAATTAAGACTCGATTATCATTGAGCTCACCAAATGTTTCCAATAAGGGTAAAACGTCTGTAGTATTATCTATTCCAATTTGATCTGCAATAAAATCTAAGGGATTACCCCCACCAAAATGCTGCCCTAACACGAAGATTACCGGATATTTATTCTTTAATTGTTTTTTTGAAAATCCACACAACAAATGAGACTTTCCAGATCCAGCCTTTCCAGTAATCAGCAACATACGCTTACTTGCTGCTTTAAAATTAGTACTAGAAAACATCTTGAACATATCATTACAAGCAGAAAGTACCCTTTTTATTTCATAGAAAAGTGAATCATTTCCAGCATCATCATAATGATGCGTATTCTTAGCATAATCGTTCTCCAAACGTTGAACATCTTCAACTAATTTTTTTAAAATTGACTGAATTATTTCCCTGTTATCAAGAAGTGCAACTTTATTCATCTCAAACTTAAGCAATTTATTTTTTACAAGCCTTAAATTATGATGTACTTCCGTTATATCAACTAAGGTGGATCCCAAGTTGTCTGATTGCCATCTTAAAGCAATTTCCACTATTTCAATAAATTTATGTAATCGTCTTCTTGTTTCACTACTCCAATAATCATTCAACGCTAATGCATCCAAGGCCTTTTCAATGGGAAGGTCTATATTGTTTTCTTCAGAATACCTTTTGCCTAAGGACTTTTCGGATAAAGCACATAGTTTTTTTAGAGAGCTCAAACTTAAAAACTGTTTTGAAAACCATTGTTTAGTAATACCATCCCGAATCGATTCATCCTCTAATATAAGTTCTTTCAATTTTGATGAATCCCAAAGAACAAATTCAACATTCATCGACTTTTCAGAAGCAGTTTTTTTCCAATGTTCGACATGTTCTCTCCAACGATCCATTTCCGTTTTTTTTAAGCCATCCCGACGTCCATCAGCTAATATCCTTGGAACACAAATGTAATACTTTACCAAGCTATCATGAAATTTAAGTGCGGCTTTTACCGATTTATCAAGTTGATTCCATCTTGAGCTTTCGTTAAGAGACTGCAAAAAAAACTTAGCTTGCCAGCCAAACTCGTCTCCATTAGGAAAGGTGCTGTAACACTCTACACCACCGTCACCACCACTGCCATTGTTATTATAAAAGCGTTGTTGGCTATCTTTTTCTACTTGTCTTCTGGCAAGCAAACAAACCAGATCTTCAAATGCAGCTTCTTTGCTTCCATCAACTTCTTGAATTTCACTAAAACTTATTTCTTCCAATTCTAGATCCCCCTAGCTCATTGATTATTGAGATGTAATCAATCTCGAGACAAGCCTGTATTCTCTATCTAATTTAACCATTACCCATTTTCTATCTCATCTCTTCAATTAGTGTATCATGCTTCCCTTTAAAAATAAAAATCTCTCTGAGGTTGTTGCTTCATTCTGCCCTCGTAACCATATGATGAAATGAACCGTTTTTCTCAGTATACTTACGAGAGAGAAAGTTTATTCCATCATATGGTTTTATTTGCACTGAATTTAAACCCGTACAAAAAATGATATTCTTTAGTTCGTTAGGTAAACTAATTATTTCCTTGAATACAAATATAAGCTTCAATCTCTTAATAATTGAAGTTGAATGACTTTATCAAACTCTAGGAGACTTTTCCCCTGGAGTTGTCACAGAAAACGTTGCATTTTGGTACGCTCAAAAACTCCTTCATTTCATATAAAAACAAGCTCGAACTTGTAACTTAATCTTTCACAAAAAAATCCTTACAAAATTATACAGTCTACTGTACAATATGTTCCATGAGGTGATCACATGAATAGAGACGACATGATTTCGCGGCAACTACTACAGTTGGCTCGCCGAATTAAACAGCGTCGGAATCTACACATTAAGAATCTGAATTTAACCACGGAACAAGGGGATGCCCTGCGGTATTTTGCGGAACACCCCCATCAAACAATTGCGATGTATAAAGACTATCAAGGAATTACCCACCAAACCGCCCGGGTGATTGTTCAACACATGGTGACCGCAGGAGTCGTGACCTTAGCCGCCAATCCTGACGACGGCCGCTCGAAACTAGTCGTGGTAACTTCATTAGGGGCAACCAAATACGCGCAACTTGATAAGCATGGCTGGCAAACGAGTAAGGAACTCTTTGCTGGCTTTACACCGAAAGAACAACAACAATTTCTAGCATTGGCCCGCCGCGCTAATGCTAATCTAGAAGGGAAATGATTTGGCGTGCACACACGCTTATACACCAAAGATGTTATCTTAGTTTTAGTAGCCAGTTTCTTTTATTTAATGGGACCAATGCTGATCAATCCGATTATTGCAGGATTTGCGGCAAACATTGGCGCTAGCAGCATTTTAGCTGGTGTCATTGCCGGCGCAATGAACTTGGTCGCGCTAATCTTGCGGCCATTAGCTGGAAATCTGACCGATCGCGTTTCGAAATACACCCTGACTCTAGTCGGTGGCCTTTTACTCTTATTGGCAAGCTTAGGCTATATGTTAACCACCAATGTGGCCTTAGTTCTGCTTTCTCGAATCATTAGTGGCTTAGGCTATACGTTATGTTCCGTCTGTATGGCCACCTGGATGGCAGACCTCTTACCAGCCAATCGGATTGGCTCGGGGATGGGCATCTACGGTTTGGCCAGCGCCTTGGGGATGGCCGTGGGTCCAGCAGTCAGTGTCTATTTATACCAACACTACAGTTACCAAAGTGTTTTTTGGGTCGCCGCTCTATTTAGTATCCTCATGCTGATTGTCATTCAGTTTGTCGGCAACCACGGTCTTCCTGTTTCTACGCCTAAAACGACATCGACGGCCACCCCCAAAATGCAGTTGGTTCAACCCAAAGTTATTCCCTTGGCGGTCATCTTGCTGTTATTTTCGTTACCCTATTTTGCGACAGAAAACTACATCGTGAGTTATATTGCTCACCGCCACTTTGCTGTGCCAGCTGGTGCCTTCTTTCCCATTTACGCAATTATACTATTAGTGATGCGGCTGGCGTTACGCGATGCTTTTGACCACGTTCCCTTCAAGAAATTCTTTTGGCTATGCCTAGGCTTTAATCTGTTGGGCGTCATTGGCTTAACCGATTTAAGCAATTGGTTCATGTTGTTCCTAGGGGCTTTTGGCTTCGCTGCTGGTTATGGCTTGATGTTTTCAATTTGCCAAGCCAAGGCACTATCACTTGTACCAGCATCGGATCGGGGCTTAGCCAACAGTACCTTCTATATTGGTATCGACCTCGGTATGTCTGGCGGACCGATGCTGGCAGGACTCATTACAGCGATTCTTCCTTGGGCATGGCTCTACCCAGTTATGGGATTGACCTTACCCATGATTGTGGCTGTTTACTGGGCCAATCGCCGGTCACTAGCCTAGTCACTGGTTAAATCCATCAAATGGCAATGGCGCTGGTAAAAGCACTTTGTTTGAGGTATATCCGGTTTTATTTAACCACACGTAGCGAATCAACGCCGACAAAATTCTTCGTTCTCAAAATGGCGATTGGCTACCTAACGAACAAGATTTACGCAAAACCTGATATGTCATAAAAGAGCTGGTATCCTTCGAAATTGAGGGACGCCAGCTCTTTTGCGAGATTACCCGACGACAAAAAAGCTCACCAACAAACGGTGAGCCCTGATTCATTAAGCTTCAAGCATTGTCACAAACCGGTGATTCCAAATACCTTCGTAAAAGGCAATGGTCTGTTCAGCCGTCATAAATTGATTATCTACCGTGGTCGTTAACCCCGGGGTCATTTGGAGATCGTAGCCAATCCCATGGGCAACTTTGGTCGTCGTATCGACGCAGTACTCGGTTTGCGCACCACAAATCTCTAATGACTCAGCGGCAAAGCTGGTTAAGACACGTCGCAAATTGGTGTGATAGAAAGCATTCGCATGGTTCTTAATAACTACGGGGTCCGCATCGCGATGGTCCAGTTCTGGAATCAGCTCCCAGTCGTGGGTTCCTTGAACTAAATCTTCGTCCGTGTGTTGGACAAAGACGATTGGCTTCTTCGCCTTGCGGTACGCTGCGATCCGCGCGTTAATCCCCGCAAGCACTTGGGGCATATTTGCAGCCGGCTTGTCACCGTAACAAACACCGTTTTGAAGATCAATCACTAATAAAACATCTGCCATGTGTTGCTGGCCTCCTTCGAGAATCTTTCAACTTAACTTCTATCATACCCTAGTCAAGGTTTATTCGAAAGAGACGATTATACTAACCAACGATGTTCGGCCGCTACTTAAACGAATAAGGGTGACCGGCCATGTCTATGCCTGGTGAGTTTTAAGCCACTCAGCAAGCGTCAGCATAATTTCTTCACTATCTGGACTATTCGTAACGCTTAAGATTAAGCTTTCACCCTCGTCATCACTAAAAGCTAATATATAACCATTAACTTTTAGAAAGGTTAACCCCGACAAAAGCGCGGTTCGCTTATTTCCATCCACAAAAATATGTTTCTTAGTTATTTTTTGAATAATAAAAGCTGCCTTAAGCCAGACACTAGGGTACAATTCTTTACCAAAAATCACCTGCTGTGGCTGTTCCACGACAATGTCTAATCCTTGTGGGTACTGTATGCCAAAGGAATGACTCTGAGCACGCCCTAAAACTAATTGATTAAGTGCCACAAATTCTTCTTTGGTTAAAAAAATCATAGGTTTTCCAATCTCTTCATTAAATCAGCATGATCATCAAAAATATCGTTTGCCGCTTCCAAGATATTAGGTCTGACCGCTTCTATTTTTCTAAAGATAACCTCTTTACCATCAGGTGAAATGATTTTTTCAAACTCAGTATTACCATCGACTTTTAAGAATTCTCGATCTTTTTTTGAAAGACGAAAAGCATACGAATTTCCATTTTTAAACAACTTTACGGATTCATTCAGATTCTCTGGATTAATCATAGATTATCACGCTCCTCACCTCGTAAGCACATTATACACATATGTACTTACGAAATCCACAGACAAGTTTCTTTAATAATTCTAATTTGACAAGGTATCGTCCTCGTGAAATTCACCAGTCCTATCCGTATACATACCCGCAATGGTAAAAAGTAGAATAAAAATTGCCGCAACTAAGAATGTATCGGTAAACGCCGTTGTTAAATGCGTGTTTTTTGAATTTCTGAGCGTCTGGGTATAACTAGTTACCCGTCGCTCTAAATCCGTATCAGAAAGCCCCGTTTGAATCTGATCTAAGCCGGTTAGAAGATGGTCACTCTTTTTCAACCCAGTTAATAAGGCCATCTGACCGGCCAATAACTGTTGTTGCCCGACTAGCAACGACTGAGTGTTGGGAGAAAGTCGTTCAATTTGAGCTTTGAACTGCGATACCGTTTGAACGGTAGGATTCAATCCAACTCGGTACACCGCAATCAGCATCGCTAGTAATTGCTGTTTCTGCACGTTTGCTGCTGTCTCTGACGATTGCGACAAAAGCTTTAAGTCATTCTCATAAGTGGCCAATTGCGCGACGCCATTCACGTTACCCTTTATCAATTCAAACAGTAACTGATATTGCGTATCTTGTGAGGAAACCATTGCGGTTCGCATTTTCTTCTGTCCTGAAATCAATCGTTCCAAAGACTGCTGGTCGCGTTTATTTACGTAGCGATAGGCATCCTTGATAGCCTGCGTTCCGTTATACAACCGCTTTAAATTGCTATTCTGTGGTTGTCCATTAGCGTATGGTTGACTTTGATCCTTTTTTAAATCCGTCTTTAGTTTCGCTTGTAAATCATAAGTCGTTTCAGAATTTAGCGCCTGATTTAAATCCTGTTTTATCGTGGTTGAAAATGGTTTAGGGATTGCTAAACGGGTAATCGCAGTATTAGAATCCCGTTTAATACTACTTTTGGCCAAATTGGTAGTGTGCGTCATCGTCCCGACCAGTAAGGCGATCCCCAGACACGTTCCTAGCTGGCGGCTAGCATTAACAATGCCCGATGCCATACCCGCCTTATCTTGAGGAATGAATTGAACCGCTGAAACGATGGTCAAACACCCTAGGCCAAATCCCGAGCCTAAAATAATCATCATCAAGACCATTGCCAGCCACGAGGTTGACTGACTGAGCCGCGTTAGCATCAATAAGCTAATACCCATCAAAACAATGCCAGCAGTAATCAGGGGTTTATAGCCTAATTTTCTTTGTAGTTTTGTTCCTAATGGCATGACGACCATTACCGTAATTGACATAAACATAATCACGTAGGAAGCTTTGAGAGCCGTGTATGCCCGCACATTTTCCAAATAAAAATTAAAGATCAAGGACGAACAGATAATGGCGAAGCCACAAACAAAATAAACCAGGCTCGATGCCGTGAATGTGCTTTCTTTGAATAAGTCAAACTCGATAAATGGTGTCTGCGTATGCTTTTCCCACCAAACAAATAACCCGATGCAAAGGACAGAGCCAATCATTAGTCCAATGCTCCACTGGGAAAACCACCCCAGGTCATAACCCTTGATTAAAACATAGGTTAATTGCGCAATTCCGGTCAGAAACAAGCTTAATCCTAAAACATCGATTCTCTTAGAAATCGTTTGGTCATAAGATTCATTAAAACAGATCAACATTAGAATAAATGTCAAAACAACGATGGGGATGTTGATAAAGAAGATATATTTCCATGCAAAATATTGGAGAATAACACCACCGATTGGTGGCCCAGCGGCTGCTGCTACGGCAGTCACAGCACCAATTGTTCCCACCGCATCAGTCGCTTTTTTTCGGCCAAATAAACTCACCGACAACGGAATCATAATTGGCGTCACAATGGCCCCACCAATACCCTGCATAAATCTAACCGCAATTAGAAAGATCAAGTTCTCGGATAAACCACATAATAACGACCCGATACCAAATAAAGCTAATCCCAACAGCATGATCTTTTTACGCCCAAACTGATCACCAAATTTCGCCGCTGGGATAATAAACACTGACATTGCTAAAACATAGATTGTACTTATCCAATTAGTAGTTGTGAGGCTCGCATTAAAGTACTTGGTGATATCGGGCAGGGCAATATTGGTGATGGTTGTATCTAGTGTCACCATAAACATAATCAAGCAAAGGGCACTTAGCCCCAACTTCCCCCGTAATTTTTCTCCCATGAAGGAACGCCCCCTTTAAAACTCATGTTGGACTTTCGCTAAATAATGACGACACTGACTAGCCGTTTTAACAGTGACCCCACCAAAATTCTGCCAAGAACGGGTCTTGATCCCCAGCTGCTTAAATGTCCCGTTCAAGAAAACCTTGCGAATGGCATCACCGCAGAATAGCTTTAGATACCAGGTCGGTGAGGTCGACGTGGTTAAAACCTGCACACTTTTTAACTGCGGCATATTTCCCCGAATCCCACGCTTGCCGGCGAAGTAAAACAGGTTCCGCTTAAATACCACGTCCACGAACCCCTTCACAATCGCTGGGACGTCATTCCACCAGATTGGACAAATAAAGATGAGCCGCTCGCAATGACGTAACTGTGTTTCATAGCTTTTAACCAACGGATCCAACGTTTTCCCTTGACGGTATAAATGGTATTCAGCAGCCGTATATTGGCCATTAAAGTGATCTGCGTACAGATCCAAGACGTTAAAAGAAATACCCTCTTGGATCAATTGGTTCTCCACAGCCAGCAAAATAGCATGATTCAAACTCGTTTCTTGCGGATGAGCGTACACAATGACCGTATTCGTCATCAGAAATTCCCCCCCTCGTCAATCTTTCTTCTTACCTATCAGGGCAGTTACTTCTAAAGAAGCGTGTCAACCAAGCTATTCAGCGTCCTTACTTAGATAATCATGTCGCTTTCTAAACAGAAAGACCGTCAATAATAGGATACCTGTAAATGGCATGGCCATTCGATACGGCCGCATAAAAGCTTGGGTCAGTTGGCGTTTGGTCTCATGCCCAATTGTCGCCACCTCGGTTGTCAGCAGCCGATTATCACGAGTCACCTGTTGCGTTACCGACTGGCTAACACGTTGATAAACGGCTTGTTTGACTGTGGCTGGGGCCTTCATGAGCTGATGCTGCTGTAAGGTTTGCTGATAGGTTGATTGAATCAATTTCCGGGTTTTAGCTTTGCCAATAAATGTGGTCCGTTCATGCTGAGGCGTTTGCTCTGTCGCTAATTGAGACTTAACCTGCGTTAACGTATCACTTTTTACTTTGGCGGTAACGGGTAACGCCGCAACGCTATTCTGTGAATACAGCCAAATGTTGGTCTTGGCAGTAACTAAGTTAGCAGATAACGCCGACACAAAGATAGCGACTGCTAAAGACGTCCCTATTTGCCGGAAAACCCCAATGACACTTTGTGATGCCGTTAATAGATTACCCGTAAACTTGCCAGCCGCTAATACCGTAATGGGCCCAATCACGACACCGTAACCCGTCCCAACTAACAATGCCGCTAAACAGACCTGCCAATAAATATTGGGATTCATCCAGCTCATCGCGACGTAACCCCCAATCATGGACAAGCTTCCCAGCGAAATAACCATGCGCGGACCCACTTTGCCCAAGATCCAACCACTAATCGGTGACCAGATAAAGATCATCAATGATGCCGGGGTAATCATCAGCGCGGCTAACAACTCTCCTTTATTTTGAACTTTAGTAAAGAAGCTCGGCATCAAGACTAACAAGGCGACTAGAAAGATGCCCGACATGATCGTGACAATAGCTGAACCGACAAACTGCTTGTCCTTAAATAGCGCTAAGGGCACCATCGGCTGTTGGACATGACTTTCGACCATAATAAAACGAATCAACGAAAGTACACTTAGCAGAATCAACCCCAAACATTGATAACTCGTCCAGCCCCAGTCATTTCCCTTAACTAAGAATAAGGTCAAACTAAACAGCATTGTCATGGACAAAATCGTCCCACCCATATCTAAATGTTCCTTTTGCTGATGGCTTTCGTGTCGATCAAATAGTCGCCAACAAAGCACTAATGATAGTAAGGCAAACGGTACATTGATCAAGAAGATTCCTCGCCAGCTAAAGAACTGTGTCACCACGCCGCCAATCGTCGGCCCCATTGCGGCAGCCAGACCTTGTGTCACGCCTAGTGTTGCGATGGCACTGGTTCTTTTCGCCAGCGGGACACTCTGAATTCCAATGGTCATACTTGCTGGAAAAACAATCGCTGCGCCCAAGCTTTGAATTCCGCGACCGACGATCAGCCAAGCCACACTGCCAGCCAATCCAGAAAACAGTGAACCCAATAAGAATAAGCTGAGCCCCAGCAGGTAGAAGCGCTGCCGACCATAAATATCCGCCAACCGGCCCAGCGGAATCGTTAACGTCGCAAATAGAATGGTATACAGGTTGAGCGCCCAGGATAATTGTTCTAGGCTGGTTGACAGGCCCGTTTGAATTGCCGGTAACGCAATGTTCATCACCGTTGTATCCAGAATACAGAGGAAAATCCCAATGGCCATTGTGCCAACTAACGCTGTGGTCTTTTTCATCATAAACTCCCCCTCTTCAAGCGTTATCGTTAGTTTATGCGCGTCGATCACGATAAACTAGATTTGGGTTACAGAAAGGGGGATGTTGTAACCGATGAATCCGCATGATCGTAAACAACAGAATTTAGAAACCATCTATCGTGCGTTGTTGGAGCTAATGATGGCTAAACCATTAGCGACGATTTCAATAACCGAGCTCTGCCAACGCGCGCACGTCTCGCGAACTTATTTTTACCGTCACTATCAAAACTTTGATCAAATTATTGCCGCCTACCAAACGCAGAATATGCTGCATTACTTACGACGATTACCCAGAACAGACCAGGTCACGCTCCCTGAGCTGATGACCCATTATTTTGAGCACACCAAAACAGAAGCTGAAACTTATCAGCTCCTGATCAAAAATAATAAGCTGGACGTTTTAGTTCAAACCTTCCAAACTGTTTTTAAACTACTCATCAAGCAGGACCGCATTGGCGGACACGGCCCTAATATCACCAATCCTTACTACCTCTTGTTTTTCTCGGGTGGCGTAATCAATATCGCTGCCAACTGGGTGAGCAATGGCTGTGTCGAATCCCCCCAATATCTGGGACAGATGATCGCTCACTTCGCATTAAGTCCTTCAAACTAGCAGGTAAGACAGATGAAGGCGACCACACAGAATGGTCGCCTTCATTTTTTTATTTATAAAATTCGTATGTAGCCGCACCACCTTTGATATGACGGCCAGTGTACGCTTCCTCATTCCGTGTGCTTTCGGTGCAGATTATGGTATGCTATCTCCAACCTATTTTCACCGCTTACCAAGAATAAAGTAATTTATAAAGCAGCCACGTTTATTTTAACTATACGATGAGGAGTCGGAATCTAATATGAATTATGTCTTTGATGTTGACGGTACGCTAAGCTTTAACGGCACAAGCATCTCAGCCGAGATTACAGCAGGTCTAAAAGTCTTAGAAAAACACGGTCATCACTTAATCTTTGCTTCCGCTCGTCCGATAAGGGATTTACTCCCCATTGTTCCTGAATTTCGGCACAATCTGCTAATTGGCGCGAATGGCGCTATCGTCTCACAGGCTGATACGATTAAGGTTATGACTCCAATCGCTATACCAGATAGGGATTATCTGAAAACCTTAATCACCCACTATAATTTAGAGTATGTGGTCGATGGCGATTGGAATTATGCCGCGCACGTTTCACCGGATAATTTGATCACAAAGCAACTCGATTCAGGCCATCTCGCCCATAACGTTCCCTTGGAACAGATCACAACAGCCATTAAAGTAATCCTCTTAGGGATGGCTGATCAACAGTTGGAAAAAATTGTGCGACTGGTCACTGACCATACGAACCTAGAACTTGTGCAGCACGTTGGCGAAGGTAACCTAGATCTGACTGCACAGAACATTAATAAGGCTAATACGTTAGCCTTATTAGGAATTCATGATTACATCGCCTTTGGTAACGATATGAATGACGTCAAGATGCTCTCACAGGCCGCCACTAGTTTTTGGGTGGACAGCAAGTCGGAGCTACTCGAACAAGCTGGATCTTTTGCTCGTACGATCGTAGCCCCTAATCAAGTTGCGGCGGTAATCCGTCAATTAGGCTAGTCACCGCAAGGCACCTTGGTTTCTGTCAAGCTTAGTGAGCATTATCCGATGATTCTGCTGTTTTCATCTGTTGGTATACTGCCATCTTATGATGAATGAAATCTAAATAATCCTGAGTCTGCTGGGCTTGTTGTTGCAATCTTTCTTCCTGAACTTTCAGTAAGTTCAGTCGCTCATCAATCGTTGTGTTTCCCTGCGCACGAAGCTGAGAATAACGTCGAATCTCGCGAATGGGCATACCCGTCTGCTTAAGCCGTTTAAGAAAGTCCACCCACTTCAAATCATCCTCATCGTAAACGCGGTGATTTCGTTGGTGCCATCATTCCCAGTGAGATTAAAGCCCAAGCTGGTGATAAATATAAGATTGTTAAAATCGGTGATACCCTTGTCCTGACCCCTATACGTGATGACTTGTTTTCTAATAAAAATGACTGAGTTGGGTTTCGCGATAGTATTTCTAAAACTGATCATGAATGGGATGAGGTAGATAACTAATGTACAATCCTGCACAGACAGACCTCGTTTACATCAATTTTGATCCGGCCGGTCATGAAATTCAAAAGCGCCGTCCCGGCCTGGTCGTCAGCAAAACAATCTTTAACCAGTTAACTGGATTCTGTCTGATTTGCCCGATTACCAGTACACAGCGGGCATTTGGCACGTACATCACGATTGAACAGCCACGGTAAATAAAAGGTGAAGTGGCTACTCATCAGATACGATCCATGGATTTCGAAAAAAGAGAATTACAATTCGTTGAAAAGTGTGATCCCGTCACTTGGGCACGAGTTATCGCAACCATTGATCAATTCATTTAAAACAAGGCTCCCAACGATCATTAATCGCTAGGGGCCTTATTTCTGTATCCTTGAGCGTGCCCTATGATGTCCTAATGCGTACAGGTCGAACCAGTAATCAGAGATTGGTTTGCTTATGCCAACATCTGATTAAACAACGGCCGGGTCTTTCCGGTGGGCATAAAAGTAGGCCAACGTCCCCGCGCTAAAAAGTCCGACCATTCCTACTAGAACCCAAATAATCCCGGTAATCGATCCTCCCAGTGAAATCGTATGTCGCAACCCGGTCATTGCCACGGTCATCGGCAAATAGGGATGCACGGCGCGGTAAAACGGATTGGTTAATTCAATGGGGTACGTGCCACCTGAAGCCCCAATCTGGAAAAGCATGAACATGAGCATGAGCCAAGCACCGGTTAGTCCAAACCATAGTCGGAAAAAGGTAACCAGGCTGAAGAACGCTAGGACAATCAGTAAGCTTAACAGATACGTCCTCCCCGGTTCTAATGGTCGTAATCCGATTACATACCGCACACTGAGCCACATGGCGTAAGCCGCTAACAGGACGAAACCCCAGAGAAAGCCCATTTTGTCTAACCACGCCCGGACAAAGTTGCGGTACTCGCCGTGACGTTGACGGGCATCATAGATAATGTTGAGTGTGATGCAGCCTACGAATAGTGAAATTGCCATAAAGTAAGGCGCCATACCAGTGCCGTTATTGGCAACTGAGACCACATTGTGCTGCACTAATTTTACCGGCATAGCCAACCGCCGTAGCTGATCTGGCTGACGGACTGTACTGAGCTGTTCACCACCACGCGTCAATCCTGCGCTAATTTTCTGCGTCGCCGCGGCAATCTGCGTGGCCGGTAAACCGGCCATACTGGCCTGACTCAACTGCCCGAGCTGCTTGGCCGTCACCGTCAACCGCTGACCCGCCTGGAGAGCTGCCTGCTGATTAACCTGCAATTCGGTCTGAATGGTCGTTTGGTTCAACTCGGCCTGTAGCTTCTGCATGGCCGTAGCGCCCATCTTTGAAGCCACCGTACTCTGGCCCGCATTGGTTTCATACGTCACCTTTAATTGCCGTGGCGCCGTTGCCAACTGACTTAGTTTCTTTGAAGCATTTGCCGGAACTTTTAAAACTAAAAATAATTGGCCTGACTTCAATTCACGTTGTGCCCGCCGTAACGTCATTCGTTGGAAATGTAATGTTTTACTAGCGACCAACTTTTTCGAGACAGGCTTCCCCCAGTCCAACGTCCGCGTTCCCTGGTCCTGATCGACCACCGCCATTGGCAAGCGGTGAAATTCGCCATAAGGATCCCAAACGGA
The DNA here is from genome assembly GCF_001434395.1 of Levilactobacillus hammesii DSM 16381. Lineage (GTDB taxonomy): Bacteria > Bacillota > Bacilli > Lactobacillales > Lactobacillaceae > Levilactobacillus > Levilactobacillus hammesii. Next base: position 93,434 of record NZ_AZFS01000044.1, on the reverse strand, counting down.
GGCCAACAAGAGACTTGCGTAAAATAGTGGAACCACCAGAATTCCTAACAAAATTCGCCAAAGCGCCGGATGCTGCTTCAGATACAGCCATTCATGAGATTTCATTCTCATTTTCCCCCTTTTTCAGAAAGAATGAACGAATCATTCATTCGAATGCCACCCAGTTTAATCACACACAGCAGAAAGACAATTTTTACCGATTGTTTGGTGTAATTTGGGCTGGTTAGCTAATTAAGGGGCTTACTGATAACTCCGCCGCAACATGTCACGAACCACCGTCAGCATTTGCTCATCGTCATTGCGGGCCATCTCCGTTTCAAAACTGTCATAGCGTTTGTGAGCACACCACCAGAACACCAGGTCCACGATCACTATGCCGTTGCGCTGCGCATCCTCTACTTCTGGTTGGTGGTGCTGGATAAAGTCGCCCACCCGTTGATAGATGGCTTGGCGCTGTTGCCGATAGAGTGCTGTCAACGCTGGATTGGCGGTTGGATTATGCTCCAAGATTAAGAAGTAACGGCCGTACCTTTTAAAGGCCGTAAACAAATCCGCCAGTAGGCGATCAAAATCCGTTGTTTGCTGTCTTGCCAGTTGATGATTCCAGTCGGCATAAGCCGTCTCCGTTCGCCGGACCAACTCGCGGGGATCCATCGGTTGGATGGGATAAGTTGCTGAGGAAGCCCCCGTTTCTGTCGGCAAGGTCGTTAGAAAGACATAGTCTAGCAGGGCTTCTTTACCACTAAAAAGGCGATATAAGGTGCCGACCGCCACCTGCGCCCGCTGCGCAATCATTTGCATCTGCGTTTCGTGATAACCTGGTTGAATGAACAGTTCACTCGCTGCTGCATAAATCCGTTGCAACTTTTCTTCATCCGTCATTGCAGACCAACTCCTCTCAGTCTCCATTAAACCCTAAATGGTGGCGAAATACTGGCATCACCATGCCGATGCGATAGCAACTTTACAAACAAATATTTGTATGCTACAAAAAGGATAACTACGGGGGTATTGTAAAATAAGTGGTGTTCCACATTGTATACTACAAACATTTTTGGGCTACTCTTCTTCAAGGTTTTCCACAGAAACAAACTATGAGCAACCACTTATCCGTGACTACTTGTCCCCTCAAAAAAAGAAAATTGATGCTGGATTATTAAAACCAAAATAACCTTTGATCAATTCATTTAGAATGATTAAAACCAATGCAACTCTGATCAACGTTGCTATGACAACACTTATGCGTCCTTGCGAAACTAGTAGTTGCGCGAATTCTCCTCTCTTTTTGCGAAATGGCGGTCACCTATTGCTTGTAGGCAACTAGCAAATTGAACGACAGTAGAACTAGTCAAGACACACAAGTAATTTACGCTTAGGGGGAAAACGATATGCTCGTCGTTCAAAACGTCAATACTTATATTGGTCGCAAGCAAATCATCACAGATGCCAGTTTTAAGATTCATCCAGGAGATATCATTGGTCTAATTGGACCCAATGGCGCTGGCAAGACAACCCTGATGAAGACCATTCTGGGCCTTACTAAATTTGATGGTCAGATTCAGCTCAATCAGGTCTCGGTCACAGAAAATCAACACGCCGCATTAGCTCAGGTTGGGGCCTTGATTGAGCACCCTGCAATCTACCCCTTCTTAACCGGCCAACAGAATTTAGCCCTGTATGCGCACGACTCAGCAGCTTGTCAACGTCTCATCTCCGAGCTAAACATGACGACCTATATTCACGACCAAGCCAAGGGGTACTCCTTGGGCATGAAACAGAAACTAGGCATTGCCATTGCTCTCTTAAATAACCCGCAACTCGTCATTCTTGATGAACCGATGAATGGCCTCGACGTCGAAGCAACGATTGGTGTTCGCCAGCTGATTCGCCAATACGCGGCCCAAGGAACAGCTTTTCTAATTTCCAGTCATATTTTGAGTGAGCTGCAAAAGGTCATGACCCAAGTCATTCTCATCAATCACGGCCGAATCATCGTTAATCAGTCCACCGCAGAGTTTGAACGCCTGCATCATCAAGCTTATCAGTTACGCACAGAAGATTCTCAGCTAACTGTAGAAAGCTTAGCGAAGAACCAGATTCATTACGTTTTAGATGGTGACACCTTTCAGGTTAATTCCGAGAATATCTTTGAAATTCAAGACATTCTTACCGCACAACACGTGCACCTGAAAGAATTAGCACCAATTTCTAGCAATTTTGAGCAAATGGTCGTTCATCTTTTGAACCAGCAACGAGGTGACCATCATGATAACTAGCTTGCGCGCAGAACTGTTTAAGTTTAGTCATCAAAAATCGGTCGCAGCCGGCATTCTCGTACTGATTATCTTGATGACCTACAGCGTCTTAACGACGAAAACGAATACGACCCAAGTCATTTTCGAGTTTGGGGCCGTTCAATGGATTCCGATTATTATGATTGCCATTGGCTCAACCTTTTGGGCCATGGAATATCAAAACCGGACGATCTTGATTCTGCTCTATAAAAATACAAGCCGCTGGCAAATCTACTTAGCAAAATTGGTGATTGTTTGGCTATACAGCATCGTCTTGACGCTCATCGCCACACTTTTGACGATTGTTTTTAAATCTTTTCTTGTCAGAACACCGTGGTCCGCATTAATCATCAATCATCAGACGCAACTTGATTTGCTCATGGGTAATGTCATGGGCACACTGATCTATGCGCTATTCATCGTGACCCTGTCGTTCATGCTGATTATGCTGCTGAAACTCAACGCCGCAGTGATTGGGGTGGGACTCGCGTTAGGCTTTCTTGGTGCTGGCATTTCAGTCGCACTCATGAAAACTTTTACGTCTTTAATCCCCATTCTACGCTGGAACCCACTAAATATGATTTTCGTCACCCAGCAACTGGCCAACCCACCGTACGCGGCCGTCTCGCACTTAAGTTCACTCGAAATCATCGGGGGCAATTTGATTTACGCCGCCATTTTTATCTTTTTAGGTTATGCCTTATTTAAGAATCGGCGCAGCTAATCTAGCTAAGGAGAGGACATTTAAAATGGCTTTTAGTCTTTATCAAGAATTCTATAAACTTAATCATCGGAAACTCACTTGGCTGGCACCGCTCGTCTTACTCATCCTCATGATTTTAACCGGTCTATCAATTGGGTATAATGAGAGTAAGCTGCTTATGGCAACCTGCTATAATGCCCCAGACTGGATAATGCTCATCCTGGTCGTCGTTGGGGCCACGACCTTTTCCATGGAGTTCCAGAACAACGCGATTCTCACGTTGCTCTATAAGTCACCTAATAAGGCGCTAGTCTATTTATCAAAGTATATCGTTATTCTGGTTTATAACCTCTGGCTACACCTGCTTGCCATGCTATTTACGTTGGGACTTCATACAATTCCCATGAATCAGTCGGTGTCCTGGTCCGCCATTTACCTGTACCAACAACCACTTTGGGAAAACATGCTGAAAACCGTTGCAGTTGATGTACTCACGACAACTTTTATTATCAGTCTAATCTTTCTGCTCTCTTGTCTAATTAACAGCAATGCCGTCGTCATTAGCGTCAGTCTACTGATGGTGTTCATGGGGCAGTTTGTCTCTGCCAACTTGTTAAACGCTGAAAAGTTCACGCAAATTCTGCGTTGGAACCCGTTTAACATGACGAATCTAACTCGCCAGTACTATAACTACACCACCTACTTCGATACCAGCCACCTCCTTAATCAGCAATTGCTACAGGGAACCCTCAGTTACACGTTGCTCTTCATCGTCGTTGGCTACCTTATTTTTAGAAAAAAACGTTTTTAACCATTCAGGAGGATGCAACCATGAATAAGTTTCCCGCACAACTCAAAAAGATTCGTAACGAACAAAACACTACGCAAGACGACCTGGCGAGCCAGCTTTTCGTCACGCGCCAGGCCATTTCAAAATGGGAGTCCGGCGATTCAACCCCGGACTTGAACAACTTAATTAAGCTAACGGATATCTTCAACGTCAGTCTAGATACTCTGGTCTTTGGCGCTGAACACGAGACTAAGGTTGATCCAACTGAATTCGTTTTCGACCCCAAACACAACCGCTATGTTCGCCGCCTTGGTAAGATGAACTTCTGGGACTTCTTGGCTGGCTATTGGTGGGCAGTCCTTGCAATTGTTTTCGTGATTGGCTTCTTTTCCCTTTTCTGGTCCGGTCAGTAGCCATATATTGGGAAAGCAGCGGCTCTCAACGGCTGGAGTTAGTCGTTGAGAGCCACTGCTTTCTTTCGTGATTATCTTTTTTTAGCCCGACTAATTGCCGTGTCCATCTGCCGATTTGCCCGTTGAATAACCTTACCGTGACCGACCATTAAATACTGAATCGGCAACTGATTCAACCGTTCAGCACTCTTAATCGCCGTTGATAAGCTCCAAGTCGCTGCCGCAGAAAAGGGAAACCGCCACCGCTTATCGCCGGCCACTGCCAGTCCACCCTGCACCACGAACGCGTCACCCGCCAATAATGATTGTGAACTCGCCTGATAAAAGGCCATAGAACCTGGCGTGTGACCGGGTGCCAGGTAAGCCGTCAACGAGCCAACGTGATCGCCCGCAGTCAGTAGTTTATCTGGCTTGGTTTCAACTTGAATCGTCCCACCCTTAATTTCCGTTTGATCTTCCGGCGCTTCTAAACTTAAGTCGCCGGCGAGTAATTTGGCATCACGCGTAGAGATGTAAACACACGCTTGTGGAAACGCCGCTTTGACTGCATCTAATGATCCCACGTGGTCGACGTGCGCGTGGGTCAGTAAGATTCGGGTCAGTGGTTTTTTTAGCCGTTTGATGGCCTTTAAAATACCTTTCGTACAAAATGACATGCCTGTATCGACCAGTGTTAGGTCCGCGCCCTCATCAACTAAATAGCAGTTAATTGGAAAAAGATGTGGCAAAAAAGGCAGCTGATAAATCTGATCAAAGCGTCTCATTCTCATAAGAATTCCCCCTTCAACACCGAGGTTCCCTCGATTGCCCCTACCTTAACATGGGGGTATACACCCAGCTCAAGGACTTTTCGCATCAATTGTCCACTTCTTGGTCTAACTAACGAGACGTGTGGTAAACATTCTATCTGCTATCACATGCTATACTTGACTCACTATTAAAGGAGGCCCACCTGATGAATACCACTGAATTTTGTCAGCGTGCCCACACAACGCGTGATACCCTGCGATTCTACGATACCCTTGGCATTCTGACACCTAAACGATTGCCAAACAACTACCGTGATTATACGACAGACGATTTAAATAAATATCAGATCATTCAAAATCTCAAAACGGCCGGGATTTCCCTCACTGAGATTGCCCAAATTCTTACCTTACGAACTCAGCCAGTAACAACGGCTTGCCGTGATGACGTGCTTGCCATTATTCAGAGAAACGCCGCCGACTTTGCGAAGCAACAGCAGTTCTACACGCAATTATTACAGATTACGAATCAGATGCGTACGGTATTACAGTCCAACCACCAAGAACAACTGGCTAGTTTGATTGAGCAGCTTGGCCGGGTTGGTGAGTCAACTGCTTCTGCTCACCCGTGATTGCTGCATTAAAAGACAAGGCACCTGACAAAAACAGTGTGATTCAGTCCGTTGGGGATGAATCACGCTGTTTTTAATTGATCTATTCACTGTTTACACGATCAGTTTGAGCTACGCCTATTTCGCATAGTGCGTGCGACAAGCCAAAATTGTAATAACCTTATCCGTCACACCATAAACCAATCGATCCTTTTCATTGACTCGTCGAGACCAATAGCCAGTCAAATTGCCATGTAACGGTTCTGGCTTACCAATCTCATTGAATGGCGTCCGGGAGACGTCTCTTAACAACAAGTTAACCCGCTTCAACGATCGTTTATCATTCTTCAGTAGCCATAAATAATCTTGCCAAACATTTTCGGTAAACATGCTATTCATCGTCAGGCTGACTCACTTTCAGCAGTTTATGTTGGACAACCTGACCACGCTTTGCCTGCACCAACGAGTCTTGTAACCACTCCCGGTTGGCTGGGTTTTCCAACACGTAGCGATTCTCTAACATATTATTATATTCTTTCTCAGAGATCAGTACGGCATTCTGGCAGTTCTTACGTGTAATCGTAATGGGTTCATAATCCCTCGTTGCTTTATCCATGTACTTTTTCAAATCTTTGCGAAAATCAGAATACGTCGTTGTTTCCATCAACGTCAGCCTTTCTGTACTTGGCTTTGTACGAAATGTTTTTGCACTCGTAATGTACCTTACTAAGTACAAAAAAACAAATCATCCGCACCTATCGGTAATCTAAGCACGATCATATTTTCACCAAAGATCGTAACCACTGACAGTCACTCCCAGAAATAATCAGTAACAAAAAGAGCAAAATGAAATCACCGATAAAAAATAGGTGCATTTCATTTTAACTCGGGGTATGCTCTAACCATGTTGCGTGTTCAGATATCAAACGGCAAGCTAGATGACCAATTGAACAAGAACTGCCAACCACAGCTATTGATTTGAGAGAGCCATGTTTGTCGCCCTAATTTGAATAGCTAATTTTTAAGGAGGCCTACCCTAAATGTCACTCGGCACCACACTCAAACAAGTTCGTCAACAGCAAGGTCACTCCCAAAAGGACGTAGCGGCTGGGATCTGCGCGCAGTCCATGCTGTCCGCTATTGAAAATGATCACTACACGCCCAACGCCAGACTTCTACTCGCGCTCTGCCAACGACTAGCCATCTCCCTTGACGAGATTAGTCTGGCCAATGACTTTGCCATTAGTGGGGATGACACGTTGAACGCCCACATGCAGCAGCTGTGCGACCAGCACCGTTATCAAGCGCTTAACGCCTTTTTACAATTACCCAGCACACTAGCCGCCGTGACCACTGATCAGCAGACCCAGGCCTACTACTATTATCTAGGGGTCGCCCAAATACACTTGGCCGAACATCGAGGTGAAGCCGAGCAGAATCTCAGATTTGCCACCAACTTGGGTACGGATAAAATACCAACGACCTTAACGCGCCTGGCACTTGCCTCGCTAGCGACCGTGAAAGCACAACAGCATCACGATCACGATGCCATACGACTGGTCACCGCTGCCCTGACTGGCCTCACGGCGATCACTTATGAAGAGAATACCAATATTATTTTCTACTTAGCCGCTTTGACGGCATACTTTCTCCACGACGGTCAACTGGCAACGCAACGCCTCCTGACTGGAATCGCCTACATCACCGACCACAACTCCCACTACATGTTAGCCAACAGCTACCGTTTACTCGCAGAGATTGCCGAACAGGCCGGTCGGGCAAACGAGGCCCAGGTTGCCCAGCAGAAACAACAATTCCTAACCGACCTCTTTCATGAAAAAGTTCCCGATCAATTTTGAGTATCAGTATTCTGATTTTCCCGCAAGTCCCTATTCCGTTAAAGTAAGGCCATCCAATAAGAGGAGGCCTTTTTTATGTCAGATCTTTTATTCACCAATACCGCTGTCACCCATGCCACCATTGCCCGCATTCAAACCATTCTCGCACACCCGGAGAATCTCCCCTTGTGGGACGGCGAAATTATCACCGTTACCGCCACACCACTCGGTTTTGAGATTAGTCGCCAAGCGCCAGCGCTAAATACCACGGAGGAGCTCATCACTTCAATGACCGCCAATCACATCAGTTATCACAGTCACGGCGGTCGGCTGGCCTACCAGCTGGACTTTTCATTCACTGCCACAGACGCATTGACCACCATCACGGAAACACTCAGAACTTCAGGCGATGACTTGCCAGTCCCCATCAAATTGCTGGTGCCGATTGCGAAACAAGCTTTCGCGCAGAAACTCCAGTCACTCGTTGCCTTGGCGGAATCGGATCAGGAGGTGACGGTCTAATGCAAGCCATTATCCAAGATAGCTATCAGGGTATAGATGCCTTGAAGCTCCTGCCACGCGCCTTGCCCGCGCTCACCCCGCTCGGCGTTCGTGTTGAAACCCGCTACACACCCGTGATGCCTTATGACGTGCTCACGGAAACGGGACAGTTAAAACAACAGCGTCCCGTTAGGCTTCCCATCGTGGTGGGTTACGGCTTCGGGGGCATCGTCCGTGAAGTCGGCCAGCTCCGTCACACCCAGCTCCTGAATCATGCCGTCATCGGGGTTCACCCCGCCGGCAGTCATCAGGAACAACTCCTTTCAACGTTTCCCCCTTTGCTCCTGCCAGTTCCCGAGGGCGTTTCTCTGGCGGCAGCTACCACCCTCATCGGTGGTGGGGATGCTGCTTACTTGGCGCTTAAGAAAAGTCGCCTTCATGCTGGAGAGACCGTCTTGATTACTGGGGCTAGTGGAAGTGTTGGCACCTATCTCATCCAGCTCCTTCGTCTGGCAGATATTCACACGATTGCCGTGGGCCATTCGAGTCGCCGTGATTTACTGCGTCATTTGGGCGCTGAGCAAGTCGTCGTCTATGATCAGTCTCTAACCGCTCAGCTGCCTTCATCCACCGCTGTCAATCAGGTGATCGACTTAGCCGGCTCACCACAATTACTCGATCAGCTAACCGAGTTACTTGGTGCCGTGCCTATCCTGTCACTAGCACTACCGACCTACCACGCACGGTTACCGCAACAGGCCTTTACTTTTGTCAGCGGGGCTATCATGCCCAAAGACTACCGATGGTTGCTCCAACAATTGGCCCAGGGGACGCTGCAAGCGATGATTCAAGAACGCTTGCCTTTCACGGCCGTTAAACTTGCCCAGCACCGCTTACAGGAACAACATGCGGCTGGGCGTATCCTACTCACCTACAATCAGGAGGCTTAATCATGTTTCTACTCACGACGAATTGGAATCACTTACTGCCACAACTGCTCTCCCTTTGGTTGATTGGCTGGGGACTTCGTGCCTTACTGGTTGGCCTCATTCTGGGAAGTTTAATCTGGCTTTACAAACGCACCAAGTAAACCTATTCAAAAAGACAGCGACGTTCTGAGAAATTCTCTGATGTCGCTGTCTCTTTTATTTTCATTCAAGGATGAAGTTGCTTACCATCACTAGCCGCCTAGCAACCAGAAACTGCCATTGCACTAACCAGTGGCTGAACCTAAGCTACAATTGACTGCTTCTCAAGTCCCATGAACAGGCCTCGTGGAATCTACAATTCAGCTTCGTTTTCCTCATTCAGCCGATCACAAGCAATGATCAACTGGCAGACTTCTTTCTCCGGCGCCAACTTCATCGAGTACTTGCGACCATACTCGATCATCGTGTGATGTGCCTGATGGAGTTCCGTCGGTTCTAGGACCCCGACAATTTTATTCTCCACTTGTAAGGGTGACGCCGACTGTGGAACAAAGTGTAGGCGTTTAGAAATGGCCGAGACGTGCGTATCCACCGCAAAGGTATTTTGTTCAAAGACATCACTCAGCACCACGTTAGCGGTCTTGCGGCCGGCCCCCGGTAGTGCCATAATTCCCTTGCGATCGGTGGGAACCACGTCATTCAGTTCTTCGTGAACGATTCGGGCCGTCTTAATGATATTTTTAGCCTTGTTGTGAAAGAGTCCCACACTCCGGATAATGTCCTCAACGTCCGTCACATTGGCAGCCATGAGATCTTTAGGTTCCGGATACTTCTCAAATAAAATCGGTGTCACTTTATTGACGGAAACATCCGTTGCTTGCGCGCTTAAGATCACCGATACCAAGAACTGAAATGGCGTCCTGGCATCCAGTGAAGGGCCAACTGGGCCAATATCTGCCTCCATTTGATGAATGGCCCAGACAATCTGATCGTCTTTTAACATAATTCTTCCCAACTTTCTTCACCATTTTACGAGGTTCCTTATCACCTCAATTCTACCCGAAATCAGCAGAAAAGTAAGTGTCAATGCCGTGAAAAGTGGACGGGGAGAAATACCACCCTGGCTGGCAGAAGATTAGCCGTTAATACTAGCCAGAGCATTCGTGTTGGCGTATTCTTAAGACAATCTCTGTTATGCCTGGGAGGCAATCTTATGCGCAAACTCTATCTCAATCAAAAAGTCTGGTCTCTGCGTGAAAAATTCACGATTCGTGACGAGCACGACCACCCCGTCTATCAGGCTGTTGGCAGTGTTTTCCAGGTTCCCAAACATTTTGACATTCTAGACATGCAAAACACCGTCATCGCCAGAGTCACCAAGAAGCCGCTATCCTGGCTGCCGTTATTTTCCCTAGAAATTGGGGGCCAACCGGTCGCTACCATTCAAAAGAAGTTCACCCTGTTTAAACCACGTTATGACTTGTCGGCCTCAGGGGTAACCGTGACCGGGGACTTCTGGGATATGAACTTTACGGTCTCACGACAGGGGCATACCGTTGGCAAGGTGGCGAAGCGATGGTTCAGTTTGGGGGATCAATACGAGATCACGATTGCCCACGATGACGATACCCTCCTTCTCGTGGGGCTCGTCATTGCCATCGACTACGTCAAACGTACGGAACAAGCTGCCGCCAATAGTGGCAATCACGCTGGCAACTGAGTGGCAAATGCCATTAAAATAAGAAATCACGTCAATCGCCCTTTGCGGCCACTGACGTGATTTTTTTAAATTAGTTGATTTTATTTGCTAAACGCTGATGCGCCGCCGTAATAATCGGCTGGGCTAACCCCAACCGCTCCGCCAACCAGATGGCTTCACTTGCGCCAACCTGATGCAGGAGTAAGCGGTACGTGGGCTGCAACGTCTGCGGGTCAAAGGCCATGGTGGCCGTCATGAATCCCGAACAGTCCACGGCGTACGACTTGATGGCACTAAAGTGGGTCGTCGCAATGATCGTGGCCTGGTGTTGCCGCAAGTAGTCGATGATGGCAATACTCAGGGCCGACCCCTCTTCCGGATCGGTCCCACTCCCAATCTCGTCAAGCAAGACCAACGCATTAGGCTGAATGTGATCGGTCATCTCGACCAAGGTCGTCATTTCTGCCGCAAACGTACTCAGTTGGGCAGCAATACTCTGATTGTCCCCAATGTCGACCCAGAATTGACTGAAGACGGCCATCTGGGTTCCCGCCGCAACGGGCAGCTCTAAGCCAAACTGAATCATGAGGGCAAATAACGCGATGGTCTTGAGAACCACCGTCTTACCGCCCGAGTTGGCACCCGTAATCATGAGGCCCTGCCGTGAGGTCAGTTCCACATCCAACGGAACGGCCTTTTCACCGAGTAAGGGATGACGACCCGCCACAATCTTGATGTGCTGCGTCGCATTTAGCTCGGGTACCCGACTATTTGTTTCTAGCGCGTACCGACCACGGGCCATGATTTGATCGAATTGACTGAGCAACTCTCGATTCTGAGTTAGGTCGTCCCAGTGATCTAAAACGTCTCCCGTCAAGGTCGCCAATAGTTGGTAGATCTCGGCGTTCTCGTCAGCGATCAGGTCGCTCAGCACGGCTGCTTTCTTGGCAACCGCTGCCGGTTCAAAGAAAATCGTCGAACCTGAACCGGACTGATCCACCGTCTGGCCACTGAAACGATGCTTATAGCTTGCTTTAAGCTGGATGCAGACCCGATCGTTACGGGTGATCAGACGATTGCTCTGAACCGCTTGCGAATGTTTTTGCACAAACTGTGTCAACGCCGTCTGAACCTGTTGGCGTTGCTTGCGAATCCGTTTGCGAATCTCAGCCAGCTCTGGTGTCGCATCGTCTGCGACCTGTCCGTGAACAATCACGTGGGCTAATCGACCCTGTAACCCGCTCAGCTGCGTTGCCGGACTCATCAATTCCACCAGTTGTGGTGCTAGGGACTGGTGGAGCTTCAGCACCGTCTTCAAACGCTGAAGGTTGGTCAGCAGGTCACTGATTAACCCCAGTTGCTGGGCGTTAAGCAATAATCCCTGATCCAACTTATCCTGTAAGCCAGCCAGCTGACCCAAGTCAAAGAACGTGAGTAACACGTCATTGGCCAGCAACCGGTGAGCCTCCGCCGTTAGCGTTAACTGTTGCTGAACCGCAGTCAGTTCCGTTATCGCCGGTGCGGTTTGTAACGCGGTGGCTGCCTGTTGACTGTGGGTGTACGTGGCTACCGTTTCTAAGATTTGATCTAACTGGGTAATTTGTTTAATGTTCATTTTTTCTCCTTGCAGCGAACAGCATGGAGAAACCGTCATTGTTTTGAATTGTCGGTCCTGCTGTTGCTAAAACTTGCACGAATTCGTGCCGGACATCGCGCGACAATTTGGCACACTCATTAACTTCACTCCTATTTTTTCAATTGCCCTCAACTGTAACACAACCGGCCACCCCGGGGCAAACCGGCCTAGCCGTCAACACTTACTTCTCCCACAGAAAATGAATGAGAACTCGGTCGACCGCCGGATTTTCGTGAAGCTTGCTGTGGCGGGCTAGTTTACCCGTGAATTCGTGTTCCTGGTAGGACTTGGCGCGCGGCTTGACCAGATACTTTAAGGAGAGCGTCGAGACGTTCGGGACGGTGCCATCCGTATGGCCGCCGATGTTGCCATACAGATTCAGCACCTTAATTTGGTTTTTCGGCAAGGTCTGACGCAATTGGGTCATCTCCCGGTAAGTTTCATTCATTTTGTTGGGTTTACCCGCTGCGTTCAACCGTAACCCGGCCGGTTGCTTCACCCGCGCCGGCATCTGTTTGAAATTCAGGCCGGCAAAGTGGCCCGCAATGTCCACTTGTTTACGCAACTTGGGCAAGTTCTGCTGTTTCTGGGCCTCCAGTGAGTAGTAAATCAAGGAAATATTGCCCAAAGAATGGCCCACCATATTGATCACTTTAAAGTGATATTGCTTCTGAAGCGCACGGACCACGTTGATCGCCCAAACCCCGTGCGTCCGGTAATTCATTTGTTTGTTATTGGCATAATTCACTTCTACGATGGGATTGATGGCGCCGGGCTTAATCTTTCCCACCAACCGGACGTGGCCCTGCGTATCGACCATTGCCCGAATGATCGTATGCGTGACTCCCACCTGTTTAGCCGCCTTAGCCATGTGTTCCTCCGCATGATAACTACTGCCTCCACCGTGAAAGAAGAGCGTAGGCGTCGTCTCCTGCACGTATTTTTGTGAATTCAGACGGGACGCACACCCCGTTAAGCCACCTAAGATGATGATTAAACTTACCAAAAATAACCAATATTGACGTCGCATATCCCCAGGTCCCCTTGTTTTCGTTTTTCTAAAGTATACAAGCTTCGAGTTAGTTGAAGGCAAGTCTTTTTTCTAAAGATAACCAATCGTATTTAAAAAGCGACACTAGTTTTCACAACTAGAATCGCGTTTTAAGAAATCACTTTTGGTTTTCGAAGCGATGGGTTAATTTTCGCTCACTGGCTGCCAGTAAATCTTGGGCATCGATATTGTAGAGACTGCTAATCACTAAAATCTGATCCAGGGCATCCGATAGCTCTTCTTTGAGGTTGGCTTGGCGCTCCGCAGACGTGGCTTGCCTTTCACCGGGATGGTCCCGACCAATCTCGATGGCCCGAATGGCGCGGGCAACTTCCCCGGTCTCTTCCGTCAGAAAGTTGAGATGAACAAAGGGTGAATATTGATACCAATGGCGTTGCTGGTAAAAATCAACGAGCCACTGCTGATGATCATTAATGGTCAATGGAACGGCCTCCTTCTTATGCTGATTTAACTGTACCAGACTCTGCTAAATCCACAAGTCCTATTCCACTGGTACTAATTGCATTAATGCCGCAATAGTCGCCTTGTCCACCAAATCCCCAACCAGGAGAGCAGTGCCGTGCCCAGCATGGTGACTTGAAAACCACCGATAAACTTGCTAAGTGTGAGATTTCCGCCAACCCAACTGAAGATCAGCACGGCCAGTGTCGTCCCCACTGCCCCACCAAACAAGCGAAAGACGTTGTAGATTCCGGAAGCCTGTCCCATTGCCCCTCGCGGAACAGCACCCAGGACGGCCTTTTGTAGCGCTGGTCCCGCCATGGAGAGCCCCATGCCCGCAAATACCAACGGCAAGACCAGCCAGGAATACGGCCGTTGCTGACGAACCAGTTCAGCAATCAAGGCATACCCCAAGCCCTGCAGGAACAATCCCAGGGTCGCAAGTCGGCCTTCCCCGAACCGATCAACGGCCCGACCAGCAAATGGGGCAATCACGACGAGTGTTCCCGTCCACGGCAACAATTCCAGTCCAGCCGTGAGTGCTGAGGCACCCTGGCTGAGTTGAAAGAATTGCGGCAGGAAGAAGACCACCCCATACATTGACCCGTAGAGACAGGCCGTTGCCATATTACTGCCATTGAATTGTGCTGACTTAAAGAGACTGAGGGACACCATCGGGTTCGTTGCGACCGTCTGCCGCTTCAAGAACCAAGCACCACTTCCCAGACTGACGACACCCACAAGACCGACCAACACCAGTTGCCCGGTCATACTGCCATTAAATGTCGACAAAACCCAAATCAGTCCAGCCAGTGTCAACGTAATCAGTAAGCCGTCCAGAAGATTCACGCGTGCCGCATCTCCTCGACTCTCTGGCAAGTACTGACGTGACAGAGCAATGGCCGCGATGCCCACGGGAACGTTAATCCAAAAGATCCACTGCCAAGCGAGACGAGCAACGATCACGCCTCCCAGTGATGGTCCCACAATCAAGGCTAAGCCACCGATACCGCTCCAGATGCCCAAAGCCCGGCCCCGTTCACTGGCGGGTAAGGTATTTGAGAGAATGGCCATAGACATGGGCGTCATGACCGACGCCCCGATCCCTGCAATCACCCGCGCTAGGATTAGAAAACCGATATTCCCCGCCAACGCGCACAGCGCCGAACCGAGGGTAAAGATCAGGATGCCCCAGTTATAAATCCGTCGGCGACCCCACCGCTCACCCAGCGCCACCCCAACCAACAGTACAGCAGCAATGGTAATATTATAGGCATTTAGCGCCCATTGCAGTGTACTGACCGAAATGTGAAAATCGGTTCGAATCGCCGTCGATGCCGTGGTCACAATCATTGCATCCATCATCGACATGAAAAATCCCAAAGAAGTCAGTCCTAAAAGCCATTTGGTGCTGGTTGTCTTGGTCATCATTTTTCGTCTCCCTGATTGGTCATAATAGTTCAAAATGTTTTGAACTATTTAACCATACCATCTCACCTAGAGCCTGACAAGATGACCGTTACAAAAAAAGAAGACCTGTGCAGTCTTCTCATTAGTGGTCTAGGGCATCAAAGATTGTCCCAGAAATGGCCGACGACCCGTTCAAATGTCGACTGGTCTAACGCAACATATTTTTCTCGTGATTCTTTCCGTGCCGTGATTAAACCGGCTGCCTGCAACAGCTTAAAATGGTAAGACCCGGACGTCTTGCTAATCCCGATGGCCTGTCCGACCTCACCACAGGATACTTCGTGATCACACTGCTTCAGATAGTGTAAAATATCGAGTCGTACCGGGTCGGCGAGCGCCTTAAAGACGAGGATAGCTTGTTCATTTTTTCCTGTTTGTTTTGTCATACCTTTATCTTACTAGAAAGAAAAATATCCGCAAGCGCCATGACCTCTTGGTAGCAACTACAGCAGACATTTTCTCACTTGTCTAGTGCGTCTCAAAGCCAGGTACCCGCCACAAACAACAGCGGGTACGCCAGAAAGAATAGCGAGGCACTCTTCACCGTGCTCATAAAAGTCCGCCGCTTGTCTTGGACCTTAAAGAAAGGCCGCATGCCCAGCCACATCACGGGCAGTAGTAGCGCGACCCACCCCGTACTGAGGGGCGCAATCCCGAGGACGAGATTAACCAGGGGCCACAGACTCCCAATGACCAAAAAAGCTTGAATTAATCTCACCGCGCCCACCTTTCCCAAATAGTAGGCCAACGTGTAACGATGATTCAGAATATCTTCCTCGCGATCGGCAGTGTTATTCGCCAGCTGCAGGGTAAAGAAGATCAACGTCAGCGGCAAACACAACAGGAAGGTGACCCCCACTGTCGACCAAGTCAGTGGCTGGACGCCATAGGTTGAGACAACGACACAGGTCAATTGAATCAAGAAGGCAATGGACAAGGCCACGACCGTCTCGCACAGCGGTGTCGCATTGATGGGTCGAGGCCCCGCCGTATAAAAGATACCAATCAGGTACCCACAGACGCCCAGTAAGAATACGAGCCAGCCGGTCCGCAAAACCAGCCACGCCCCCGGTAGCAGGGCAATCACATACAAGGCCATTGCCAATTGACCGACCCCGCGTGCAGGTAAATTTAGACGCCCAATGGGATTGACCTTTTGCGCATACCCCTCACGGTCACTGGCGTGTTGGTAATCAAAGTAGTTGTCGGATACGTTGACCGCCAAATCAAAAATAAAGACGGTCACCAGGCAGAGGCCAACGTTTACCCAATTCACAACGCCTAAATGGTATTGCGCAATGGCGACACCTAGAACAAACCACATGATATTTAGTGGTGCGGTATAAATCTCCGTCAGTTCATAAAACACTGGCCAATTCAGCCAACGACGCATAGAATCTCCCCCAAGAATAAGTACTCGTTTCAAGATACTTCAACTGTATCAAATATCAGCCATTCCGCCACTCGAAACGCCTTACAAATATATTTATACACCCCGGCGGCTACTGAACCATCTTTTTCACCACCAACGCAAACGTTAACGGAATCCGTGGTGCCGTTGCCGGCAGCTCGTACCACCCCTCTCGCTGAACCAAGTCAGGGAGCGCGGGCCATTCCGTGCGGGGATATTCGCCTAAGAATTCAATCGTCAGTCCTGCAGCCCGCAGTGCAGTCGTGATCTCCTGAAAATCATGATTCCAATTGTGGTTGGTCGTATGCTGAATCCTATGGGCTGAGTGATCCGTATAGGAACCGTCCTGCTCGTAGGTTAAGGCACCGTCATTGAAGTAATCCGCGTGAACCACCAGTGAGTCAAAATCCAGGGCATTCAAGAACGGGTGATCATCACGAATCATGAAGGTACCACCGGTCTTTAACAGCTGTGCAATTGACCGGGCCCACGTCGTCAGTTCGGGCAACCAGGTGATGGTACCCATACTGGTGACGATCACATCGAATAACGATTGAATCTGATCACTAGCAAAACGGGCATCGCCCTGGACATAGGTGATTTCAGCGTTGGCCCGCGCCGCAATCTCACGCGCGTAAGTTAAGGACTGTGGTGAAAAATCCAACCCCGTGACGTGTGTTGCGCCAAGCCGCTGCCAGGACAAAGTATCGGTACCAATATGGCACTGCAGATGTAGCAAGTCTAGGTTGGCCACCGTTTCTTGTGGCAACCAGGGCTTTAAAACGGCATAATCGTGCTGGACGGTAGTGGTGATTTGGGTGACATCGGCCACGAGATGATCGACGTCGTAAAAGTTCGACGTCATATGTACGCTTGCGCGGTCATCCCAATTGGCCTGATTGTCACGTAAATCTGCTCGGTAATCCGCATCAGACATGTGTGTCGCCTCCTCTTTCATCATTTAACTCTTAGATTATCACATTTCGGCGACAATCCCCATATGAACGCCCCCACTACTAAATCTGCGAAAGAATGTGATGTTTCTTTGCCCAAGACCTTATGAATTTGCTAAAGCCCCAAAGAAACCTTAAAACCCCCGCCACTTTTCCCACAGGCCCGTTATTCTGCGTTAGTCTAGAAACATGTTGAACGACCGTTTAAGAAACAGCATCCTGTGGAGGTGATTCGATGCGTTGGGAACCCTTATTGATTATCTTACTCATGGCCAGTCTCAGTGGCCTTCTGATCTTAACAACCACTCATAAACATCGGTGGTTTGCACTATTGACGCTAGCTTATCTCACCGGCTTAGCCGCAATCCTGTTTACA
Organism: Levilactobacillus hammesii DSM 16381; assembly: GCF_001434395.1. Classification (GTDB taxonomy): domain Bacteria; phylum Bacillota; class Bacilli; order Lactobacillales; family Lactobacillaceae; genus Levilactobacillus; species Levilactobacillus hammesii. Next base: position 75,551 of record NZ_AZFS01000044.1, on the reverse strand, counting down.
CCGATTTCGTTCTCCGGTACCGGTATTTACATCATGCCCGCCGGCTTTGGACGCGTGAATCTGACCCACTTGTCCGTATTCAATCTTGGCTTTGCGGAAAATATTCTGCTGACACTGCCCTTAGGACTACTCCTAAAGTGGCTTGCCCCTAAGATATCACTCTGGGGCGTCGGCGCCTTTGGACTCTTCGTTGGAAGCAGTGTTGAAACCCTGCAGTACATTCTCTCCCAACACTGGCTCATCAACCGGAGCAGTGATATCAACGATGTTCTGGCCAATGCCCTGGGCATCCTGATCGGTGGCCTAGTCGTCGCTGTATATTACCGCATCCGTGTGAGTCATCGACAACGCCAACAACGTCAAGCACGGGCCGTCGCTTAGAAAGCCCTGTTAAACACGCCTATTTAAACCCCAAGTTCTACCGTTAATTATCGACGGTGGGACTTGGGGTTTTTATGACCAAATCGCGGTCCTACTATTACTAACGTTTTTTTCGCAAATCAGTCTCATTTTTTTGCGAAAAACAAAAAAATCACGCCATCCAATTGGATAGCGTGATCTGAATTCACTTTAATCGTTCATCGACGAGGCAGCTTTAGTCTTACGAAAGACGAACCACTTGCTGAAGAAGTAGTTGGCCACGACAACGATGACTTGGTCGACTAATTTCGTGAGCATTTCATTTTGTGATAACAGGGAAACCCCGATCCACATAATCCCTTCATCCATGATCAACGTGGCAGCACGCACCGAGAAGAAGGTGATGATTTCTCGCCATAGTGCGCCAAACGTGGTGAAATGGGAATGAAAGACCCAAACCCGATTGGTTAAGTAGGCAAATAAAACGGAAACGAACCAAGCAACGGCCGTCCCAATTTGATAGTTCCAATGCCACAAACTTGCGGTCACAAAGAACACGACCAAGTTAACTAGTGTCGTCAGCCCACCGAAAAACAGGTATGCAATAACACTTTTATATTTATCATAGAGCTGTAGTAGCTGCTTCATAAAAATCCTCCCCGAAATGGCACCTCGTCAATCCTTGTTATAACTGAAATTTGAATGGGACACAAGCCAAATCCCCGATTCGATAGAAAAAGTTAAGGGTTCACGCCCTCACCGAACTTTCCTTAGTGACGAGTTTGTGTTTAGCTGCAAGTTTGTGGTTGGTAAGGTAGAGGGTGATTTTGGGTAGGCCTATAAGTTAAAGTAATTTATTTAATTTAACCTAACGAACGCCAAGTAAAAGCACCATCCCAACGATACCGTCGAAATGGTGCCCCTTAAATTTAAAGTTTTAACCGTTTCTGCATCAGGTCAACCACGTGACTCTTAAATAATAGGAACAGCAGGATCACCTGAATGGGTGTCATAATGCCCTCTTTTAAGAGCCGTACGGGCAGCAAGCCCCAGAACGGGGTCTTATACATAATCGCGACCCACAACGTGTTTAGCAGCGCGTTAACCACCAATGAGATGATAACCTGCGCGATGATCAACCGCGTCCAGCTCGCTGGCTTCTGATACAGGAACAAGGCGTAAATCAGTGACCCCAGCACCGCCGAGAGCGTAAACCCGATAAAGAAGGGCCCACCAGACATCAACGTCCCCACCACGTCAACCACGGCGGCAGTCATCATCCCCCACCAGGGGCCAAACAACCGCGCAATTAACGCTGCAACCAGGAATGTGAAGCTAAACTTCAAGAACGCGGGTCCCACCGAAAAACTCTTGATCACCAATTGTAGTGCCATCAACAGGCCCATTGTGACCAAACTCAACGTACTCAGCTTTGGCAGCCGAGTGTCTACCGTCATCTTCAATTCAGACATCTCCTAAGGGAGTTGCCACATCGCTGCGGCCAATGCGGAAATAAAATCGCGGGCCAGTTGCCCTTCGTCCGGTGTTCACATTGCGTTCCACCAGCACTTGACGCTTTATTTCCTACTCCGTAAATTTTAATTACAGCAACTAGCTTACCATAACCCCTTAGAAGATGCACGCCTTAAGCGCGATCGAAATCTTTAAGCCAAGCCAATGCCAACGCCTTTTCCCCAAGATGGGTCCCAATGACCGGACCGAAGTACGACCGTTCCAGGGGAATCTCTGGGTACTGCGTGGCAATCTTGTTCGCCCAAGCCTGACCGCCTTCCGGATCGTTAGCGTCTAAGACTAACGCCCGTAGCGGGTAATCCACCTTGGCCTGGGCCTCCACGAAGAGATCTTCAACTCGCGCCAAAGCCTTCTTCCGTGACCGCACCTTTTCGAAGGCGACAATCTCATGTGTCTCGTCATCAAATGTCAACAATGGCTTGATCCGCAGGACGCTGCCGATGAACCCGGAAGCGTTGGACAAACGGCCCCCACGAACCAAGTTTTGGAGATCATCGACCACGAAGTACTCACCAATCGTTGACCGCAAGTCGTCGAGCCGGGCAATGATTTCGTCCGGTTCAGCGCCCTTAGCTGCCATGCGAGATGCTTCAATGGCCAGATAACCCATCAGTTTGACGGTGATCTGTGAATCGTAAGGGATCACCTTGATGTTTTCAATCGTTGGCGCTAACGCTTTTAACTGATTGACAAAGCCAGAGATCGTGCTTGCCAGGTGAATGCTAATCACCGCGTCGTAACCCTCCTCAGCCAACTGATCATAGAGATTGATCATCTCACCTAATGGCGGCTGAGAGGTGCTTGGAAACGACTTGGAGTTACGTAATCGTTCGTAAAATTCGCTCGTGGTAATATCAACATCTTCATCATAGGAGCGACCATCAATGATCACCGGAATTGGGACGACGTGAATGTGATACCGCTCGACCTCTTCTGCGGACAAATAGCTGGTACTATCGGTGACCACAGCAATCTTCATGTTTGTACCCCCACTTTATCTTTCATTTAGGACTTGCTTAAGTCCCGCATTCAATCTGAGCGTCACTGCATCCCCAAGATTCGGACGCCACAGGTCATGCCCCCTAACTGGTCTCACCAGTCAAACGCATCCTTGCTCAAGATTGAAACGTCATTTATTCTACTTAACTTCACGTTCAAATTAAGTTTCAGAAACTAGAATACCATAAATCACGCAACACGACTAGGATTTGTCCATAGCTGTTCGCGGAATCATCAGAAAAATAATCAAGCCTAAAACAAAGAGAATCGACAGTGAAGCCGCACCAATCCGCGACTGCCCGGTCATCTGGGTCACGACACCGACCAGAATCGGTCCCAACACCGCCGAAAATTTCCCTAGAATGTTGTAGAAGCCAAAGAACTCGCTCGACCGTTGCTTAGGCACCAACCGACCGAAGTAGGAACGTGAAAGGGCCTGAATGCCACCCTGACTGGTACCGACTAAGACCGCCAAAATCCAAAAGTCCATCGTCGATTTGAGATTTAGCGCATCCATACAGATTAAGAGGTAGACCACGATGGCAACGAGGATCCCGGTTCGGGTACTGGTCTTTCCCGCCAACCACCCATAGAAGATGGAGAACGGAAAGGCTACCAGCTGCACGACCAATAACACCATAATTAGGGTTGTACTGTTGATCCCGATATCTAGTCCAATCGAGGTCGCCATGGTAAAAATCGTATCGACCCCGTCAATGTAACAGAAGTAGGCCACCAGGAACCAAGCTAAGTACTTGTGTTGGCGCAGTTGAAGGATCGTTTGCCACACCCGGTGCCAGCTCTGTCGCAAGGGCGCCGCAGTAGCCGCCAAGGCATGACGCTGGTGAACGTGCCGTTGAAACGGAATGTAGAAGATGAGCCACCATACAGCAGCTAACACAAATCCCCACCGAGCCACGGCCAAGCTGGACAGCCGACCAAAACCGTTGGTGAATTCCAAAACCATAAATAATAGAAAGGCAATGACGCCACCCAGATAACCGAAGCCATAACCGACACTGGACAAACGATCCATTTGGCGATCATCACTGACATCCGTCAGGAAACTATCATAGAATAGATTACCGCCGGAATAGCCCAAGATCGACAGCACGTAGATGAACAGTAACCATTGCCACTGCGAGGACGGTAACAGAGCCAGTCCAAGGGTCATCACCATCCCCAGACTAGCGAATCCCGTCAGCAGGCGTTTCTTATATCCCTGGTAATCCGCCAAGGCACCCAGGAAAGGTGCCAGAATTGCGACCAGTAAGGTACCGAAACTATTGGCATACCCCCAATAGGCCGTGGCATTCGCCGCAGCAACCCCGCTACTCTCCGCAACCCCCTTGAAGTAGATGGGGAGAACGGCGGTCGTGACAATGATCCCGTAACCGGAGTTGGCCCAATCATAGAAGACCCAACTCCACTGTTCCTTATTTAGCTTCATCATGACCCTCCTTAAACGCCGCCGTCAGGGCGTGTCCAGGAAGAGGCTCCGGAAACTGAACATGCAATAGCTTGGCAAAGGTTGGCGCCTCATCGATCAGGCGGGCCTCGTCAATCGTTTCATTCGGCTTAATTGCCGGACCATTTAACACCAGTGTGGTAAAGTAATCCGGCTTATCCGGATCGTAGCCGTGCACCCCGTGATAGCGGTCAGGTTGCCCCAAGCTATCCGGATCGACGGCCTCCACCACGGCTGGGCGTTGGGTCTCATCCGTAAAGTAGTAGCCGGCCTGCGCTTCGACCATGAACTGGCAATGTGGATCGGCCCCCCGTTTTGCAGCCGCCTGACCATCAATGACCCGAGCAACCCCCGGTGTCTCTTCCAGGAGCTGCCGCAGGTGCTTGCTGTCCGCAAACTTACGGGTATAGATGTAAGTACTCCCATCGCAGGACTTTGCCCACACGTGCCAATCATTCTTGACGGTACCGTTGGCCGTGGGGGTCAGCCATCCCCGCTGGGCAAAGACTTGATTCAAGTGGATCATGTGGTCCACGTTAATCTGATAGTGATCGCCTAAAATGGCAAAATTGGTCTCTGGAAAAGTGCCGGCCGCAATCGTGGCATCGATGAGCTGGCCCACTCGCTTGTCCAACCGTTTCAACGCAGCCATGGCTGCCGTGGACCGAACACCATAACGGTGGCGCATGCTGTCCATATCAACCAGGTGAATCAACGTTAACGTGGGCTTCTTATGGGTTAGTGTATCAACCGCACAAGCCGTGATGAAGTCATCCAGCTCCGGTTGTTGAATCCCCCGGCGAAGATGCCCATACCGCTGGTTCATCCGCAACAGGAAAGCGGGACTACTGGCCTTTAAGGAAACCAGCACCTGATTGGTCCAAATCCGGTTGGGGAAGATCTCCGCTAAATTATACGAAATCTTACTCCCGGCCGTAACTGGCCACAGGAAGGCCGCCGTCTTATGGTGCTGCTGGCGAACCAGATCATACAGCGTTGGCACCTTCACGTCCCGCTGATACCAATACCAGTCCGGTGACTGCCGCTGTGGCTGCATCTTCGTATTATTCACAATGCCATGCACCGCGGGATACTGCCCGGTAATGATGGTCGTGTGCGACGGGTAAGTCAGTGTGGGGTAAATGCCGCGGACCTTTTTAACCCGCGTCCCCGTGACCACCAGCCGCCGTAAATTAGGCAGTTCCTCGAGATGTTCATCCAGATCTCGACTACCCATTGCATCTAAAGAAATCACAACTAATCTCTGCTGAATAATGACTCACTCCTTATGCTTAAACGTCCTCAAGGTTCCTTGACGGTACGTTGCCGGTCCATACTTTTATCGAGCCGGTTCAATAATATTTGTAATAAATTGCGTTCATCGGTTGACCAATGTTCGAAAACATCATCGGATAAGGCTTCAAAAGCCGTGTTAATTGTCGCGGCCGTTTCCGTACCATTATCGGTTATTGTATAGACCAACTGGCGTTTGTCCCGTCCAATGGCTTTTTTGGTCACCATATCCTTGGCGACTAAGCCCTTGAGTTGTCGACTCAAAGTTGAGGTATCCAACTTGGTCCGTTGGGCAAGAATCTCTTGGGTATTTTCACCGCCGCCGATGTGGTCCAAAAGTTGCCACTCGGAGACGGTCAGATGATGCTGCTTGGTCATCCGTTGCAGCAACGTTTGCTGCACCTTATTAATGGCCATTAACGCCGCTAAACTGGATTTCATTTGCCCTCACTCCTTTTGATTGTATTGTACAACGATTTGCTTGCTAATCACAAGTCAATTTGATGACAAGTTTTGCCCCGATTCACCGAATTCCAAGGAAACTTCTTTGCACTTCCCGGGCGAGGCCGGTATACTTTAAGTTGTGTCGTTTTTAACGGTGAAAACAGTTCCCTGCTGGCTTGGTTCGTTCACCTTACGTGACGTCATCGCCAGCGAGCGGAACACTTAACGTGATCAAAAGTCTCTTACAAAAATTAAACTTAGAAAGGTGTTGTTTCCTAATATGTCATTTGACGGATCCTTTACCCATGCGATGGTTCAGGAACTTGACCAGAATCTGACGACTGGACGGGTCAGCAAGATCAACCAGCCCTATGATAACGAAGTCGTCTTGACCATTCGGGCGAACAGCCATAACTACCCGATTCTTCTATCGGCTAACCCGACCTATGCACGCATTCAAGTCACGCAGATTCCCTACGTCAATCCCCCGGTACCCACCAATTTTACGATGATCCTTCGAAAGTACCTTCAAGGTGCCATTTTAAGGGGTATCACGCAGGTGGCTAACGACCGGGTTGTCCACCTGCATTTCACCTCCCGTAACGAACTGGGAGACCAACAGGAACTCCTGTTGATTATTGAAATCATGGCGCGACACAGTAACGTTATCCTCGTGGACAGCGCCACCGGAAAAATTCTCGACGCGATCAAACACGTCGGCTCCGATCAGAACCGTTACCGGTTACTGCTGCCCGGTGCGCAGTACATTAACCCGCCCAAGCAGGACTTGACCGATCCCTTTGATGGTCCACGTCCCGATCTCGAGCAAACCCTGCGCGACTTCCCCAACCGGGATGTCTTAGCACAGACCCTTCAGCATCAATATCAGGGCCTTGGTAAGGACACTGTTGCCGCTCTGGCAACCGCGCTACACGCCCCCGGCAACGTGACTCAACATTTCCAAGACTTCTTTGCCGGCTTCGATCACCCGCAGCCCACGCTGAACATCTCGCCTAAGGGCAAGACCAGTTTCACGGCCTTCCCTTACCCAACGGATGGCCAGCAGCAGGCCGCCCCTACTCTCAGCGAACTGCTGGACACCTACTACCAGGATAAGGCCGAGCGCGACCGCGTTCAGCAACAAGGTAGTGTTCTCATTCGGGTTGTCCGTAACGAGTTAAAGAAGAACCGCAATAAGTTAAAGAAACTCCAAAAGACGTTAGCGGAAACGGAAAACGCCGATGAATACCGGATTAAGGGTGAGATCCTAACGACCTACCTCAATCAGGTGGAACGCGGCCAAACCACGGTTTCACTGCCTAACTTTTACGATGAGAATAAACCCTTAAAGATCCAGTTAAGCAATCAGCTTTCACCCAATCAAAACGCACAAAAATACTTCAAACGTTATCAAAAGGCCAAGAACGCCGTCATCTACGTCAATGAGCAGTTAAAGATTACCCAGGCCGATGTCGACTACTTCACCAACATCATGGCTCAGATCGAACTGGCTGCGCCGAAGGATCTGGTTGATATTCGGCTTGAACTGCAACAAGGGGGCTACCTGCGCGATCACGACCACCAAAAGAAGAACAAGAAGCAGCGCCGGCAGAAGGTCAGCAAGCCCGATCGTTTCACGGCGAGCGATGGCACGAAGATCTCCGTGGGTAAAAATAACCTGCAAAACGATCAGCTCAGCCTGCATACGGCCAAGCGCACGGACATCTGGCTGCACGTCAAGGACATGCCCGGTTCCCACGTGATCATTCACGCGGATAATCCCAGTGAGGAGACCATTATGGAAGCCGCCAACCTCGCGGCCTACTTCTCCAAGGGCCGCGAATCAAGCAACGTCCCCGTCGACTATCTGCCCGTTAAGCGACTGCACAAACCAAATGGTGCCAAGCCGGGTTACGTGATCTTTACGGGGCAACGGACCGTCTACGTCACACCGGAGAGTACTTTGGTTGAAAAACTAGCGGATAATTAGACTAGTTGTATAACACAAATAAGTATCCATAAAAAAGCGTCCTCTCAAATACAATTGAGAGGACGCTTTTTGCTACATACAATTGAGCTAAATCGTCCGATTAATGATTTTATCGAGTTGTTCCGTATCGCTGAGGTTGCTCAACGTTAACGCCTCACTCGACCCGAAGGCAATCGTGGCCCCCATCTCTTGATCCGTCGTTCCCGGTCGATTCAGAACGTGTAACTGCCTGAATGGGAAGACGGCGTTCATCAGAGCGACCCGTTTGCTATTCAAATCAATCTTTACTGCCCGCAGTTCATCATCGTCCAAAGTGCCGATGTGCTGCCGGGTGAGCATCCGGACCCAGTTGATCCCCGTCACCTTACTGAGGAAGGCCATTTCGGTCAACCGAGTCGGCCGAATACCCACCACGGCCATCTGCTGACTGGTCGTGTTTTTCGGGGCAAATAGGACCTCGACCATGCCGGTCAGCTGATGTTCACTGACAGCCTGTTTGGCTTGTTCCACCAATTTCAGCCGATCTGCCTTAGGTAGCTCAGCTGGCATCCGGAAGGCTGTTACCTGAGCAATATCTTGATTCATCCCCGGGGCAATCATGTCCATAATTCCGACCGCAATCTTGTGCTGCTCGTGGACAAATAGACTCACCCCAATGGTAGCCATCTTGGGTTGTGGTTTGCCGCTCTCTTGATCCGGCGGCAAGACGTGGAGATTTAAATTCAGCTTACTGAGCTCCCGGGTCAGATAGTGGCGATTCCCCGGTACAATCACAATATCCGGATGTTCCACCTTAATCACGTTTAAGACGTCCCCCAATTGAATGGGATCAACGTATTGCTTATCCGTGAATTCTGGGGCAATCCCGATCGCATTGGGATTGGTATTCATCAGGATCGTATGATACCCGGCACGTTTCAACTGCTTGAGCATCTCGGTGGTAAAGTACTCGGCCGCCGTGTTAGGGCCTAACTGATTACCACCCCGCCCCAGAACCAATGCCGTCCGATCGCCCAGCGGCTCACTTTCGTTCTCGTACTCAAAGGTGCTGTAATAGCCGCTGGCGTGCTCGTCAAATTCACCGGCTGTGGGCTCAATCATCTTGTAGGTCGGCTTGATGTCTGCTTCAAGCGACAGTCGCCGGACGGTCGCCGTATCCGTTTGCCAGATCCGCGCGATCATGCCATCCCCGAAGCCATAGTAGCGCCCCGTCTTGAGGGTTGCCACATCCAAGGGATGATCTTTGATCTGTTTTTCAATTTTTAACAGGTGCTGTAATTTTACAAAATAGAAATTATCGATCTTGGTCAATTCACTCAGCTCATCGGGCGCATACCCCCGTCGTAAGGCCTCAATCAGAACCAGAATCCGGTTAGCCAAGGGATGGATCAGCTGACTGATCATTTCCCCATCGGTCAGATTACTAACGCTGGGGAGCACGTCTCGTGGTGAGAACTGCGAGCTCCGAACCGACTTTAGCATGGCCTCTTCCACCGATCGGCCCACGCCAATAGTCGACCCGACCGCCTTCATCACCGTATCCAGGTGCTGATCCGCGTCGGGGATCTCCTGAAACGGCCAGATGGGAATACGCACGCTGACGTGATCGATGCTGGGTTCCATGATCGCCGTCTGCTTGATAAAGCGACTTGGTAACTTGATATCGACCAGGCGTTGTCCGAGTAACAGGGCCCCCACCACGTAGGCTAAGGGGTAACCGGTCGTCCGTGCCGCCATGGCGACGCCCCGCGTGAAGTACGGGGCAATCTTAGTCACATAGAAGTGTTGGTTGTCCGGATTCAACGCGAAGTGAATGTGAATAACCCCCACCACATTTAACTCGGTGGCCACCCGAAAGGTCGCATCCCGTAAATCCTGATACTCCCGATCGTTTAGCGTCTGCGGCGGCGTCACGACAATCGAATCACCGGAGTGAATCCCGATTGGATCGACGTTCTCCAGTCCCGCAATGAGAATCCTGGTATCCGCCACATCGCGAATGGCAATCATTTCGACTTCCTTGTAGCCGACGACGCTGCGCTCCAACGTACACTGGTCAAATCGTGACTGTGAGAAACCTTGGCCCAAAGCATCCAGCATCTCATCCACGTTTTCACAAATGGTCCGGTTGGTATCCAATCGTGGGGCAACGGGCTTCACAATTAGGGGGAAACCAATTGAATCGACCAAGCCCAGCGCCTCGTCTTCGGTCGCCACGACCTGTGCTTCAATCACCGGTTCGTGGATCTCCTTTAGGGTCGCGTTTAGCGCAGCCGGATTATTGATCTGCCGGATGGTCGCCGCGGGCATCCCCAAAATGGTCACACCAAAACGGCCAATGTCGCCGCTTTCAATTAACTCCTGCGCGATCCGGACACCCAATAAACCCCCTAATGTGGGCAGAATGGCATCCGGTTGGTCGCGTTCAATAATGTGCCGGACATTGGCGGTGGTGACCGCCTGAATGTACATATTGGTCGGTTGAATCTCTTCAAGTGCCACGGAGAAGGGATTGTTATCAATCACCAGGGTCCGGACACCGTGTTTTTTAAAGTTCGTTATGATCTGCACTGTGGCACTGTCAAGCTCGGTCTCGTGGCCAATTTCCGTCGGACCACTCCCAATGATCAAAACTTTTTGTAAGTCATCCAAGTTCTGCAAGCCTTATCCCTCCCGTGCTGTCATAGCTTCCATGAATTCATCAAATAAATCGCGACTTTCGTGGGGACCCGGTGCGCCGTCCGCAAAGAACTGCACGGAGAACGCCGGAAAGTCCCGGTGACGCAACCCCTGTACGGTCCCGTTGATGAGATCGACGTAGGTCGTAATCAACCGATCCCGATCAATGGACTTGGCAATCACCGCATATCCCTGTCCCTGGGTCGCATAAATAATATCGTTGGTAATGATCCGCCGAATGGGGTGACTGCTCCCGTGATATTCAACGGGGAGCGCCTCTAATTGGGCCCCATTAGCCAGTGCAAACAGCTCATGGCCTAGGCCAATAGCAAATAGCGGAATCTCCGCCTGAACGGCTCTAATCATCTCTAAGACCCCTTCACCGAGGTCTAGGGGTGAACCTGGTCCGGTCGACAGGAGAACACCGTCGGGATCGAGGTTCAGCACATCCTGCGCGCTCGCCGTCCACGGGAGCACCGTCACGTTACACCGGCGCTCGGACAGCTGCCGTAGGATCCCGTGTTTGAGCCCGAAATCAATCACCACCACGTTCTTACCGGTATCCGGGTTGGGATAGGGTTTAGGGGTGGCCACCTGATCGACTTGCCGGTTCGTTAACACCGTCGCGTTCAACTGGTCAAAGGCGTGGGCGTCAGCGACATCCACGATACTGCCCTTGACTGGCCCATCCATCTTGCGGAGCTTCCGAATCAGATGACGGGTATCAATCCCACTGATCCCGGGGATATTGTGTTGTTGCAGAAACTCATCGAGCGATAGTCGGGATAGCCGGTTGGTCGAGATGTTCGTGACATCCCGAACCACCATCCCCTTGGCCGTGGGCAGAATCGATTCATAGCTATCATGGTTGATGCCCACGTTACCAATAGCTGGTTGTGCAAAAATAATGATTTGGTTGTGATAAATTTGATCGGTAATCGTTTCCTGATAGCCTAAGAGATTCAAGTTGGAAATGACTTCCCCGCTCGTCGTGGCGCCAGCACCAAATCCCTCACCAGCGTAGGCCGAGCCGTCTTCTAAAATCAAATAGCGTTTTGCCATGCTAAATCGGCCCCTTTATCAAGTCTATGCCTGTTGGATCTCCACGGCGTCACGGTCATCGATTTCACTAACGGAAACCTTGATCCGTTCACGTTGAGAGCTGGGAATGTTTTTACCCACAAAGTCCGCACGAATCGGCAATTCGCGGTGGCCCCGATCAACTAAGACGGCGAGGTTGATCGACTTGGGCCGACCTAAATCCATCACCGCACTCATCGCTGCCCGAATCGTCCGTCCCGTATACAAAACATCATCGACTAAGATGACCTTCTTGCCGGCAACGGAGAAATTGATGTTCGCAGCGGAGACTTTAGGATCGTTATCGGCATCGTGCTCAATATCATCGCGATAGGAGGTAATATCCAGATCGCCGACGGGCACCGTCACATTTTCAAGTTGTTGTAAGCGACTGGCAATTCGTCGCGCTAAATACACGCCGCGTGTCTTAATCCCTAGAATAACGAGATCGTCCACGCCCTTGTTTCTTTCGATAATTTCATATGTGATCCGGGTCAGGGCCCGTTGCATTGCCATTGCGTCCACAACTACCTTTGCCATCTTAAATTCCTCCTTAAAGTTTCACGCGTTCATGTGCAGGAAACGGGCCGATCTCTTCGGTTAAATGGTGAAGAAACCCGCCCGCCTAGCTACCGGCAAACCCGCTTATCTCGTACGTTTAGCATAAAAAACCTAAATTGCTTTGTCAACCGGTAATCCGGCCTCGTGCCGCAGTTTCTTGACCACCGCCGCAAAATGCGCGGGCACCGGCGCCGTGAAGTCGAGCTGTTCACCCGTCGTGGGTTGAACGAAACCTAATTCTCGCGCATGCAAGAACTGGCCCTCACCCTTTAGCGTCTTCTTAGGCCCGTATAAGGGGTCCCCGGCAACCGGATGATTAATGTAGGCCATGTGCACCCGAATCTGATGCGTGCGTCCGGTCTCTAACCGGCAGGCAATCAGCGTGTAGGTGCCGTAGCGTTCCAGAACACGGAAATGGGTCACGGCTGGTCGGCCGTCAGCCACAACGGCTTGCTTCTTACGGTCCTTGGGGGAACGACCTAGAGGTGCGCGAATGACGCCCTCTTCTTCCTTGAAGTTACCGTGAACAATGGCCACGTACTCGCGAAGATTGGTCTTGGCCTGAAGCTGTTCGGACAGACTGTGATGGGCATGATCGTTCTTAGCCACCATTAACAGACCGGACGTATCCTTATCAATCCGGTGGACAATCCCCGGTCGTAAGGTCCCGTTGATGCTCGACAAGGGGCTATGATACAACAAGGCATTAACTAACGTGTGGTTAGGATGTCCCGGTGCCGGGTGCACCACCATCCCCTGGGGCTTGTTGACCACAATCACGTCATCGTCTTCGTAGACGATATCCAGGGGAATATCTTCCGGCGTCAAATCCACCGGTTGAGGATCGGGCAATTCAATGTGAATCGCCGCCCCAACGGCTGGTTTATCCTTGGGTCTCGCCGTCTGACCATCAACCGTAATCTGACCAGCCTCGATCGCCGCCTTCGCCTGTGATCGTGAAATGGTGGGCACCGTTTCGGCCACCAGCTTGTCTAACCGCGCAGCTTCCTGAACGGTAAAATCTTCTATTTGCATGAATTAATGAGCCTCCCGCCGATCGGCCAGAAAAACACCAATCGCAATAAATATCACGCCAACCGTCAAACAACTGTCGGCAAAGTTAAAGATTGGAAAATTAATAAAGTCGAGTTGGAACATATCTACCACGTACCCTTGGGTCAGTCGATCGATAAAGTTTCCGATCGTTCCGGCCATCATTAAGGCCAGGCCCAACTCTTCTGGCCAGTGTTCACCACGATTGCGGTACTGCCAGAAAAAGTAGCCCATGATGCCCAATGCCACTACCGCGATGACGGCAAAGAACCACATTTGTCCCTGGAGGATACTCCAGGCGGCCCCGTCATTACGGAGATGGGTCAGTGAGACCACACCGGGAATGAAGCTTTGTTCACCACCCAGGGCGATATTAGCCACCACGGCATATTTGATCCACTGGTCGATTCCGACCAGTAGAATAATTAAGATGGTATCAGCAATCAGCATAACGTCTGGAACACCTTTCCTATAAGTCGTTGTTGAAAATTATACCAGAAAAACCCGGCTTCCGACGATTTGGACGAAATAAAAGTTGCAGAACCGCACCCAGGGGGTTAGCCATCACGGCAGCTCTCGTTTATGGGGGTGATGAACGTGGCGCACTGCCAACTGCCGTGGTGGACACGACGCGTGTTGGCTAGGATGAGTTAGCTTATTAATCAATTGCGGGATAAAATGAAAAACGGCACCGCTTGTCAATTGAGTGAGACTATTGGCCGCTAAAATTCGTTAGTAACTAGTGAGGGGCCCCACTTAGCAAAAAAATTCCGAGATGCTCTGGACAACCATCGCGATCGCCGTTATTCGCTTAAGCGCCCATTCGTCCCTCTTGCCATCCTAAATAATGGCTTCACCGTTCAAAAAAAGAGGTTCAATTCGACAATGAATTGAACCTCTCGGGACGCTTTCATGATTAATAGATTAACGCCAGCCTAAAACTGTCTAGAACAGCCCCGTAATCTTACCATCCGCATCAATATCCATATCCAACGCCGCTGGATGCTTTGGTAGGCCGGGCATGGTTAAGACATTACCGGTCAACGCAACGACAAAGCCCGCACCCAAGCGTGGGGCAAACTCGCGGACGTGGATGGTGAAGTCCGTCGGTGCACCCAATTGGTGGGCATCGTCGGTCAGTGAGTACTGAGTTTTGGCCATGCAGACGGGCAGCTTGTCCCACCCGTGCTTGGCAAACGTCTTCAGCTGACGCGCCGCCTTAGTTGAAAGTTCAACCTTGGCCCCGCCATAGATTTTCTGGGTAATCGCCGTCATCTGGGTCATCAGGTCGGCATGTTCCGGCGATAACCGGGTGAAATGACTCGGTTGTTGGGTCGCCGCCACCACCTTTTCGGCCAGGTCCATGGCACCCGCACCGCCATCGGCCCAAACGGTCGTGGTGGCCACGGGAACGTCTAGGGCTTCGATATCGTGGGTTAACGCCGCAATTTCCGCATCAGTATCACTGGTGAAACGGTTAATGGCAACCACGACGGGAACCCCGTACTGCTGCATGCTGGCAATGTGACGCTTTAAGTTCGCACTTCCTTGTTGTAACGCCGCAACGTTTTCGGTTTCCAAGTCAGCGCGTTTAACACCACCGTTATACTTGAGGGCCCGCACCGTGGCAACGATCACCACGGCGTCCGGCGTCTTTCCGAGCACGGGCGTCTTGATGTCCATAAACTTCTCACCGCCAAGATCAGCCCCAAAACCGGCCTCGGTGACGGCAAAGTCACCGAGTTGTAGGGCCGTTTGGGTCGCCAACACGGAGTTACAGCCGTGGGCGATGTTGGCAAAGGGTCCCCCGTGGATAATAGCGGGGTTGTGTTCCAGCGTCTGAACCAGGTTCGGCTTGATGGCGTCCTTGAGGAGCAGGGTAATAGCCCCACCAACCTTCAGATCGCCCACCGTTACGGGTTCCTTGTCTTCATTGTAACCAATCAGAATCCGGTTGACCCGCCGTTTTAAGTCGGCCAGGTCTTCGCTCAAACAGAGCACCGCCATTAATTCACTGGCGACCGTGATGTCAAAGCCATCCTGCCGCGGAATACCAGAGGTTCGGCCACCCAGGCCAATCACCGTCTGCCGTAGCTCCCGGTCGTTGATGTCCAACACCCGCTTCCACACAATCCGCCGGGGATCCAAGTGAAGCGCGTTACCCTGTTGAATGTGATTATCAATCAGTGCCGCCAACGTGTCATGGGCCTCAGTCAGGGCGTGGAAATCGCCCGTAAAATGCAGGTTGATATCTTCCATGGGAACGACCTGGGCGTATCCGCCACCAGTCGCACCACCCTTGAGCCCCATCACAGGTCCCATGGAGGGCTCACGCAACGCGAGTACGGTCTTGTGACCGCCCCGGTTCATCGCATCCCCCAGACCCACAACCACCGTTGACTTGCCTTCGCCGGCCGGTGTAGGGTTAATGGAAGTGACCAGAACCAGTTTCCCGGTCTTGTGTTCACCAGTTAAGGGGAGGTTAATCTTGGCCTTAGTATGGCCGTAAGGTTCAATCTGATCGGGGGTTAACCCCACCTTAGCCGCAATTTTTTCAATGGACTCTAGCGGCGTTTTCTGTGAAATTTCGATGTCGCTCAATGTGCTTCCTCCTTCACCACGTTCGGCGCAGCAGCCTGAATCAAGCTCGCCAGTTCAATCGCCGAGTTGCGTGGTAATAAAAATTGATAGATCTTCCCTTGGGCCACGATCCCCATGCGATACCGGGAAATATGCACGCCACTGACGTGTGCCAAGGGGATCACCAAGTGACGGTGATTTAAGACCGTGCTGACCGTTAAGACCCCATTGGCCATGGTAATGTTGCGGTAGTGAACTTCAACCCAACATAGCAGGGCAAATAAGGCAAATAGCCCCAGCGTCCACCAATTAAAGTGGGTCACTTCCAGCCAAAAGATGGCACCTAACATGAGGACCATCAGTGTCCAGCTCCAGCAAATAATGCTGCTAACGGGATTAGGTTGATACAAAAATCGTCGTTCTTGGGTTATCATAACTTCAAACACCTCACGCAAAAGATTGGAGTGATTCTTTGTTTTCTTTGTATACCGATGCCGCTACCCAGCCGCAAAGTGGCCTGAGTGCCGGGGGCATTCTGATCATTCACGACCACGAACAGACCCAGCTTAAAACCAGCCTCACCGCGACCAACAATCACGCCGCCGAATTTGAGATTGCCCGGTTGGGCTTTCAGCGATTGGCGGACATGCTTGGCGATGATTGCGCTACGACTACTGTTTTATTTTATACCGATAGCCAGATTGTTAACGACAGTTTGACGAAACATTATGCAAAACATTACCAATCACTGGTCGATGACCTGTTGGCCGCGCAAGCCCCCTTCCAACTGGTACTCACCCAGTGGGTTCCCGAAAAGCAAAACCAGGGGGCGCACACGTTGGCCAATCAGGCGCTTCATTCGGCCGAAGAGGCCAAGTAAGTCGCCAGGGGCTTTTCGTACTGACTCCAATCGGGGGTTCCACCGTATAATGCGGAACCGGCCAGGAACTTCCCAATCTGTGGCCCCGTCGTTAAGCCGGATGACCCCAGCCCGGACGCCACGAGAAAGTCTTCGTGGTCGGGAATGAGCCCAAAGAACGGCGCAAAGTCACTGGTGTAGGCCCGCGTACCAACGCGAACACCCGTCAGACTATCAGCCGTCACCCCGCTAACCAGGCGCTGCGCACTTTCCAGCAAGTCAGCCGTCACGTCAGCGTTGACGCTCAGATCGAATTTACCGTCATCTTCATGCGTGGCCCCCACGATTAATTTGCCATGACCAAAGGGCACAAAGTCCCGTTCGCCTTCTGGCATCACCACGGGCATGTGTTCCTGCAGGGGGTAATCCTTGACCGCTAATTCGATCAGCTGCCCCTTTTGCGGCCGAACGTCGGCGACGATTCCTAGCGGTGCCAGCAATTCCTTAAGCCAGGCCCCGGCCGAGATAATCACGCGGTCAAACTGCCGCGCACCCAAGGAGGTCAAGACTTGGCCCTGGGCATTCAACTTCACCCGCTCGTGACTGATCTTGAGATTGCGTTGACTAGCCAAAGCCAGCAAGCCGTCAACCAGAGCGCCACCATCAACTCGGGCACCACCGGTAATCAGGACACCGGGTTGCGGATTCGTCAGCAAGGGCACCTGCGCCTGAACCTCCTGAGCGGTCAGCGTGCTGACTTCTCCCATGGTGGCGGCAGTCTGACGCCGATCCTGGGCCAAAGCAAATAGGGTTTCCAAATCAGCCGTATCTTCTCGCGTCACGATGGTTCCGGTCTGCTGGTAAACATCGGTTCCCAATTGTGCGTCGTGAATCAGCTCTGGATAGAGGTCGGCCCCGGCCTTGGCTAGGCGGTACCACTGTTGATTCCGCCGCTTAGATAGCCACGGTGAGATGATCCCTGCGGCCGCCTTTGACGCCTGACCAACGCCGTCATCAAACAGGGTAACCTTTACTTTCTCACTACCTGGTAATTTACTCAAATAATAAGCCGCAGTGGCACCAACGATCCCGCCACCAATAATGGCAATTCTCTTTTGCATGCAACTTGACCTCCTAATCAAGACAGTATTAACTAGCTTTCATTTTAGCATAACTCGCTGGCGATAACGCTTAGTTAATCTGGGGATTGCGTCATTTTTAGACCTATCCACCCGAACCGGCATCGGCGAGCTGACTGGTAAGCAAATTAGGCAACTCGGTGCTCCGGTCGGCTTGCACGGTGTTCTTAGCTAACTGAAAGACTTGACTGTCGTAAATGCTTGTCAATACTGGAACGAGGCAGGTGTTTCATCTTTCAACCTTTTTACTTTTAATAATGAACAAGACTTAAACACACTATTGGAGGCACATTCATGCTTACATTTTTCCATATTTTCTACGGCTCAGCACTAGTTCTCTTAGTCGTGGCCTTCGTGTATCTTGGCGTGACCTACCGTATTTCAAGAGGCAAGTTCATGTCTGTTCAGGACCAGGCCCAGCACGTCATTCGCATTGACCAATTCCATCAGACGCATCCGGCTGCCATGCGGCTCCATGACCGCGTGCAACGCTGGCAACTCATTTCGCTGATTGCCACCGCGGCGGCCCTGGCACTGCCATTCATCTGGATTATCTTTTTCCCAAATTTTGGCAGTCCCACTGGTATGCTCAGCCTCGTTGGCGTCCTAGCCCTTGCGTTAACTATCGCTGAATGGTACAGCCTCACCAGCATGCACCGTTTGCGACAGATCTACCGGCAACACCAGCTGATAATCAAGCTGCTGCCCCACCTACACTTGCTCTCTTTAATCTACAAGTGGACTGTCATCATTATCACGTATGAGGCCCTGGGACTGGCGACCTGCTACGCGCTGTTTTACTTCTAGACGGCCTCCCCAGGGTCCGGAACATCACTCAAAAAAATGGCGTTTACCACGACCGCGACTGGCCCTTCACTAGGACCGCGCATCAGGTAAACGTCATTTTTAATTTTCACAATCTACTTAAACACACGGAAACGGTCGCTATCCGCCATGTAGTCCTTATCATCGGCCGGTGCCTCGATGGACCCAAAGTCCATTTCAGCCCGCAGACGCCAGCTTGCCGGAACATCAAACGCTTCACGAACGGCGTCATCGATCAGCGGGTTGTAGTGTTGGAGGTTCGCACCCAGGCCATTTTCGGCCAGGGACGTCCAGACGGCGTACTGGGCATTTCCTTGGGATTGTTCGGACCAGTCTTGGAAGTTGTCCGCATACAGTGGGAAGTTTTCTTCGAACGCCTTAACCGTCTTGGTTTCGGTGAAGTACAGGATGGTCCCATAGGCCGCTTTAAAGCCGTTGACCTTAGCCTGGGTCTTGGCAAAAGCGGCATCGTCCTTGACCACCTTGCGCAGGGAATCCACCACGATATCCCATAATTTTTCGTGAGAATCACCGAATAAGATAATGGCACGGGTCGTCTGGTTGTTAAATGAAGAGGGCCCCTGCTTGATGTTGGTCTCGATCAGATCGACCAGTTCGTCTTGGGATAAATTGACGTTCCGCCCCAGTGCATAGATGCTCCGACGCTTTTTAGCTAAATCAATAAATTTGGTTTCCATAGGTTAAAGTTCCTCATTTCGTTAGGGTTATCGTTGACAGAATTAGATATTCATAAATGATGATTACCAGTTTACCACTTACTTTTAGGAAGTAAAGTGATTACTCCGTGACTTGATAAGCTTTTTCAAAGGTCGTCGTCATCCAATCCAGCCAGTACCGGGGGTTCAGCGGCTCTCCAGTGACCTGTTTAATCAGGGTCTGAGGCGTCAGGCTCGCCCCCAACCAGTGAATGTGTGACCGCCGCCACTGCGTTATCGGTGCGTAGTCTCCACTGGCCAGCAGGTCCGTCACGGGGAGTTCCTGGCTCATGGCATGGTAGAACTGTGCCGCGTAAAGCTGCCCCAGCAGATACGTCGGGAAGTAACCCAGATCGCCACCCGCCCAGTGAATATCTTGCAGAATCCCCTCGGTATCGTTAGCCGGTGTAATCCCCAGATATTCCTGATACTTCTGCCGCCACAAGGCTGGTAATTCCGCCACCGTGGTCTCACCGTTGAAGAGCGCCTTTTCCAACTCATAACGCACCACAATATGTAAGGGGTACGTCAGCGGATCGGCTTCCGTCCGGATCAGTGTCGGTTTAGTTGCCATGAACCCCCGATAAAAGGTTGGCTCGTCAATATCGGTAAAAAGACGCCCGGTTGCCGCCTGGAAACGACCGTATTCGCCCTGCCAAAACGCGGCATTCCGCCCAATAAAGATTTCATTAAAGAGCGACTGGGATTCATGCATCCCCATCGACGGCGCATCGGCTAACGGCGTGTAATCGTAAGTGGGATTAATATTTTGCAGATACAAGCCGTGCCCCGCTTCGTGAATACCGCCCAGTAACGACATTTGAAAGTCATGAATCCCGTAGCGATTGGTAATGCGTGCATCCCCACGATCTAAGGCAACGGTAAATGGGTGCGTACTCCGTGACAGGTTTCCCTTCTTAAAGTCATAGCCCAATCGGGTCACCGTGTCCCGAACGACTTGTTCCTGAACATCTTCGGGAACCGCACGACTCATGAAGTCCGTGCGCGGCTGTGTTCCCCGCGTCGCCAGGGTGTGGCGGATCTGGTGAATACCGGCCTTTAAGGTCGCCATGATAGGATCCAGCTGGGCCACCGTCATTCCCGGCTCAAATTGATCCAGTAGGACGTCATAGTCCGTGGCCTGGCCGCGTTTCCAGTACGGAATAAATTGTTTCTTAAAAGCGACAATCTTTTCCAAATAAGGCTGCAGCAGGCTAAAATCTTGGGCGACACGCGCCTGTTCCCACACCTGCTGGGCATCGGAGATCACCTGTTGGTAGGCCGCATAGTCGGCCGCCGGAATATCATGGTTTAAATCAAAATCCTTTTTAACCAGTCGGAGAACCTGAGTGCCCTTTTCATCGAGTGCCTCTGGATGTGCCGTAAAGTAGTCGATGAAGGTCTTCATTTCCGAGCCCGTTCGTAAAGCTAGCTCTTGGCCACTGACGTATCCCGACAGTTCGCCACGGAAGCTAGCCCCGTCCTGCGGCAAATTTGTGTGAGAATCCCAGTCGATCAGTGCGAGATTCATCCCCAATAAGCTAATCTGTTTGACCAATGCCAAAAAATCGTGTTCCGTAGGTGCCATAGAAAACGCCTCCAATATCAATGATTGGCTTAAGTCTAGCATGCTGGCTTGCAAAAAGCCCGGAAACTTTCTCATTAATTTATCATTAATTCATCACATCATGATCGTTAGGTAAAACTTTTAGCTAAATGTTTTACTCAGTTTTTTTACTTTACTAAAAGTTTTCATTAAGTTTTCATTTAACAGGCCGCCCTATCCTAGCCACTGCTTGTATCACTATTTTTCTAAGAGTTTTAGCAATTGCTCCGTTACCCATTCGCCGTCAACGGTTGCATCACGCGTGCGTAGTAAGACGCCCAGTAAGAACGTCCATATGGCAAGGGTCGTCTGCTCTACCGAAACATCCAGCTGCTGCTGCGCGGTTAGCAGGGTCACAATCGTCTTTAGGCTCTGTGGCACAGGCAACGGTTCCCGCAAAGCAAAGGCCACTGCCCGGGGATGAGCCGCCGCATAGTCCAATAGATTAGTCACGAGTCGTTGCAGCATGGCCTGAGCGTCGGCGGAATCCAAGACCCCCTCATGCAGTGCTGCCGTGATCTCCGTGGTAATGTCCGTCCGTAGTTGTGCCAATAGTGTCGCCTTATCCGGATAGTGTCGATAAACGGCGGCCGGGGTCACGGCCAAGAAGCGCGCGATTTGGCGCAGAGAGAGCTGATCTACCCCCTGCGCTTCCAGTTCTTGACGTGCCTGTTGAGCGATGGTTGCCGCTAAATTTTGCCGATGGTACGGTTGTTTTGTCATGACAGGTATTCCTCCTTAAAAGCCAATGTTGTCAACGTTCACTCCCGATGTTATCACTGTTCACATTGAATGTAAACAGTGATAACATTGCTTGAATTCTAGCCAATCCTTACAGAAGCTTTACACGCATGCCGGCCTAAAAGATTTATAATGGATAATAAAACCTTATTTAGAAAAGAGTGCCGTCTATGTCACGAACCATCTCTACCCGTCGTTTTACCTTTCAAGTCATCGGTTTCTGGGTGATCTGGTTAATTGTCCAGCTCGCCTTGAATTCGCCCATCGAACACCATCTTACGGGCTGGCCAGAAGAGTTAGCCCTCGATGCCACCAAGCTCATTGTCTGGGTAGGTGCCGCTGTTTGGCTGTTGCACCGTGCGCATCCCGAAGAACTAGCCATTAGTTCACGCGAACAGTGGCGGCCCAATTGGCGGTTCACTGCCGGCTACGTGATCTGGGGCGCCATCGTCGTTTACCTTTTGGTCGAGTTTTGGATCGTCCATCATGGCTTGCGTCTCAGTCCGACCTTTATTCCGCAATACTGGGGTCGCTACTTCCTGGTGGTGGGTGTCGCCGAGGAATTCCTCTTTCGGGGCTACTTCCTTAACGTCTTACTGAAGAAATTCAGCCTCACACAGGCCAATATCATTCAGGCCTTAGCCTTCGCTAGCCTACACATCCCCCGCTATCTCACGACGGTTCCCGCAATGAGTCCGATGGCTTGGATCGGTAACCTCATCACCGTCACCGCACTGGGGGCCCTGTTCGGTTGGCTGTACGCCAAAAGCCGTTCCCTATGGCCAGGCATCATTGTCCACATGACCTGGGATATTCTGGTCACCTTATTCGCTTAACCGCTCAATAAAAAAACCGTGCCGTCAGCAATGACGACACGGTTTTTATTAACGGGTGATGAAACGCCTCAGGTAGCCCAGGAGAATTCCCAGAAATACCAGTGGCAGCAAGAAACTCAGTAACGGTTTTAGTAAATAAGTGGTGGTCACCAGCGTCGTTCCAATGTCCAGTACCAAAACAACACCGCTAACAGCTAACAGAATCCGCCACCATTTACGGGTGATCTTCGCTTCGTACGTCAGACCATAGACCAGTAACGTTAACGCCGTCGTCAGGAGCAAGGCGCGTTGAAACCAAGCAGCTGTCACGACGACTGTTAAGAATAAGGCCAGTACACTGAGACCCATGAAAACATAGCCATACCAGCGTTGGCTTTCTTTGATTGTCTTCACGATTATCGCTTCCTTTTCAAGCCTACCTTCAGTGTAGCGACTCCCGCCTCTTTTTTCAAATGGTTGACGTAGATTGACTGGGGTCAACCTGTAACGGACCATTCCACGCATCGCTGGTCACAGCGGGCGTTTCTCCTCGAAAGACCTTAAGCAACGTTAGCAGACTCTCCGCACTATTTTCGGTGGTTAATGCCATCGGCTCAAGCCAATAGATGGGGCCCTCATCACTGGCCTTAATCTTGCCCGTGAATTGGTCACCCCGATAGAGCAGGCCCAGTTTTCGTTGTTGCCGATCCGCCGAGAACCACTCACAAGTGCCACAAAAGTCGACAGTCGCCAACGTGAGTCCCGTCTCTTCAAAGACTTCACGCATCGCCGCCGCAGCACAGCTCTCGCCAACTTCAACGTGGCCTCCCGGAAAGCTATGGCCTGCCTTCCAAGGCACATTTACTTTATCTTCGACTAATACTTTACCCGTTGTGGGGTCCGTGACCATGATCATGGTCACCAGTTCTACCGGTTGTGTTCTCGTCATACCCGTTTCCTCCAGTTTAAAATGCCCGTAATTACTGCGGTAAAGCCAAACGACCAGCCCCAGGTCAGCAGATAACAGCTCATTATCCCGATGACCGGATGGCCCCGCGTCAGTGCTGCACCCCCTAGTCGCCAGATGACCTGAAGCCAAAACACATTAGCTAAATAGGAAGGATAAGCGTATCCCGCCAATCGATGAATCACCGGCAACCAGCGCGACGACCGCGTCTGTTGCCGGCCGGCCAAGGCCAGAATCAAACCAATCACGGCGAGAACGTACAGCACGGTTGCTGGTAAATAGTAGCTGGTGTGTGCCAAACTAATGGGCCAGGGCCACGCCAATAATGCGCGATTTTGCCCAACTAGTGCTAGTCCACCTAGGATCAGGACTAGCGGCCACCAGCGACGTAATTGTCGTTGCACCCCTGACCAACCAGACCAGGCCAGGATGCCTAAGATCGCATATAGGAAAAATCCCAGAAACACCCGATCCCATAAATACCAGCGATTAAAGTGGGCCGTGGGATACACGGCCAAATCATACCACCCCAGCCAGATGAGATAGCCCAATACCGCGATACCCAGTAGCCACCAAGCCGCGTGACGCAGGCACAGCCACCGTCGGATTCCCCAAAACAGGGGCATCACTAAGATCATCTGCAGCATCATCGTGTTGTACCACAAATGTGGCGCTGCGTTGCCATTGACGAACTGCCAGCTAAAGCTTAGCCAGTCATGATAGCGCTGATGTTGCTGCAAGCCTGGAAAAATAATCAGGTAGGCCAGCGTCCAACAAACGGTTGGGCAAAACAGGGCTGACCATTGCCGTTTCAGATAGTGCCCATAGTCAGGCTGGTGATCCGCCGTGGTTCGCATCGTGGTCAACAGGATGCCGCAAATAAAGGCCGGTGCCGTAAATTTCACCGATAAGTAGACCCACGCCAGGCCCTGCTGAAGTGGCGCCACCTTGGGCAAATTCCAGGCCAAGCCCAGCACGGATTGAAGCATCACCGCCGTGCAGGCAAATATTTTAAGATAGTCGCCGCCATCCGCGACACGATTCAATTCTTCTGCTTTCACACCCTCATCGCCTTTACATGCTCCATTTTAGCAAGAGCGAACCGGTGATGTAAAGGCACGAAAAAAGAGGCTCACCGGCCTCTTTTCTTCTGCTTGATTAAGCTTCGCGTTCGCGATTTTTAAATTTTACGACCAAATCGTCAATGCCATAGCAGATAGCGCCTAAACCGGCAAAAACTACCGGGAAGACGATCCACATTGGTGACTTCATTAAGACCAACACC
Source organism: Levilactobacillus hammesii DSM 16381 (assembly GCF_001434395.1). GTDB lineage: Bacteria > Bacillota > Bacilli > Lactobacillales > Lactobacillaceae > Levilactobacillus > Levilactobacillus hammesii. Next base: position 50,558 of record NZ_AZFS01000044.1, on the reverse strand, counting down.
AGGCTCAAAAAGCCTACTGCCAGGACAACTAAGACTGTTAAGGCAATTGCGTCTTTTGTCATGTTATTCTCCCCCAAACTAAATTAAATTCCGTGGCCCCTAACCACAATTCATAGTTTAGCAGGTCTTTACGCAAACGACAACGACTTTGTTCAAGCTTAATAAAGTCACTAACTTTTAAAATTTCAAGGCACACCATCATCAATGTGGGTCGGTTAATTCCCCGATCATCACCGACTATTCGTATGTGGTAAGGGATGTTCCAGGTGTTGTAGCTGACCACGAAATTCACTCTCATACCGCTCCTGATCCGGTTGAAAATCCGCCAGCCGTTCACTCAGGCCAACCGCATAGTCCGCTTGTTCGCCGTGTTCACCTTGATCCAGTCCCAACTCTTCCTCGCCGGCGGTAACCCGCATGGGCATGAATCGCCGAAGAACCACTACCAGTACACAACCCACAGCCGCAACAAATGCGATCGTAAAGGCCGTAGCCAAGATTTGAACGGCCAGTAGATGCCAGCCGCCACCGTAGGCCAAGCCATTTTCGGCAATCGTCGGGTTCACGGCCTTGGTGGCAAAGACGCCGGTTAAGATGCTCCCGACAATCCCACTCACCCCGTGGCAGCCAAAGGCATCTAGCGCGTCATCCACGCCTAAACGCGGCTTCAGTAAGCGAATGAAAGCGTAGCTGGTAACCGTTGCGATCAAGCCAATGGCCACCGAGCCCATGATCGTCACATAACCGGCGGCCGGGGTAATCGCCACCAAGCCGCACAGCGTCCCGGTGCAAACCCCAACCAGGGTCGGCTTCCCGGTGGTCCAAATATCTAATGCCATCCAGGTAACCATTGCCATTGCCGTCGCCACCGTACTCGTAATCGCGGCTTGAAGGGCCACACCGTTAACCGCCAAGGCGCTCCCGGCGTTGAACCCATACCAGCCAATCCAGAGAATTGCCGTCCCCAGCAACACCCACGGTAAATTATAGTGAGGATTATCGCGATTCCCAGACAGCCGTGGTCCCAGCCAGGCCGACAAGACAAGTGCTGTAACCCCCGCATTGATGTGCACGACGGTACCACCCGCAAAGTCCAGCACACCCAGCTTTGCCAACCACCCCAGTGGACTCCATACCAGGTGAACCATGGGGTAATAGATGAAGATCGACCAAGCAATCAGAAATGCCAGTAGAAACTTAAAGCGAATCCGCCCTACCACTGCGCCCACGAACAGCGCCGGGGTAATGATGGCAAACATCATTTGAAACAGGGAGTAAGCGCCAACGGGAATCCGGCTGGCCGTTAAGCTCGCCAGATTGACCCCGGCCATAAAGACGTGATGCAGGTTACCCACGACGCCCGCAATATTTCCGGAAAACGCCAAGCTGTAGCCCAAGAAAATCCACAGTAGGATTGCAACCCCCGTCATGATAAAAACCGACAACATGGTATTGACCACATTCTTCTCGGAAACCAATCCTCCGTAGAAAAAGGCCAAGCCCGGTGTCATGAATAAGACCAGAATACTGGCAATTAAAACAAATGCGGTGTTAGCAAGATTCATCTGCGACGCCCTCTTTATCTCTTAATGTCACAAATTCTAACATCTAAAATGGTATACGTCTACCTCACGAGTTGTTTCACCTGGTTGTTTGCCGTTTCGACTTACTAACGCCCGTTTTATTAGGCTTTGGTCTAAAGTGGCCCCCACTAAGCCCGTTGAACGTGTTATGTTTTCTAACATATTTTTTAAAATAAAAAGAATTCTGCGCTTTCTGGCATTTCTGTGTATCAAAAAAGCACCTCTCTTAGGAGATGCTTTTAAAATCTAAATTCAGTCATCAATACGTTTTGGCAAAACACCAATTATCGCCACCCAGAAGACAACTTAAAATGTCGCCCAACAATTAATGCTTTTTGATTCGTTCTTTTTCCGAATTATATCCGCGAATAAATTCACTGATCTCAGAAGCCTTGTCATCAAATAACTGATTCAACACAGTAATTGCCAACTCCGGATATGTCGCAAATTTCCCATCTTTTTTATAATCGCTTTGGGCTTTTTGGACACCCATTTCAAAATCGGTCAGATTAGATTGTTGCTTATTTTCGTTTTCCCAAGAGGTATAGGCTGCTTTGGCATCATCATAGTTTCCCGCTTCGTAATTTCTCTTCACGTAATTATGAATATCTTTCAACATACTCATAGTACTCGCCCACTTTCTAAGCTTCCAAACACATCTGGCGCGCCTATATTAGTTTCTCCCAACTAATTTGTCAAACCAATTGCAGTGGCTTTTCAATCACTGTGGTCAACCTGGGTTTATTCCCTATCGAGATATCACGATAATCAAGAAACCAGCCAGCAAGTAGAAAGCGTATTTTAAAATAGATGACCCTTAGCTAGTTGCAATTCCAAGCGACCGTTTAACTCAAAAAAAGGCCCTTCACACCATTACCGTGCAAAAGGGTCTATCTTAGTTCACTTAAATTAATGCCGCCAACTCTTGACCGCACGGGGAATCATTTTCCGAATGCCACCCCGAGGATCCTTAACGTCCCCCTGGTAGCGCGGAATCAGATGGATATGCGCATGCATCACCGTCTGTCCGGCCGCGGGATTCACGTTGATCCCAATATTGTAGCCGGCCGGATGATAGCGTTCATCCAGTAACGCTTTGCCCATTAGCAGCAACGCATCCAATGCCTGCTTGGTCTCCGCCGGCACATCAAAGTACGTCACGTAATGCTGTTTGGGCACAATCAACAGGTGGCCTTGACGCACGGGATGAATATCCCAGAACGCCTTGGCCAATTTGTTTTCGAGAACAATGTCCGATTTTTGACAAAAAATACAATCCGGATCGATCACGTTAACCTACCCCTTATGTTGCCGTGGCTGACGTTGGGCCCAGAACTGGAAGTAGTCCGTCCGCAGCGCCCCGTTATAGAGTTTCCGCGTCTTCGTGGCCTTTTGCCCGTAGAAGTGTTCGAACTCAAGATCGGCCGTTAAAATGTACTTTGACCAATCCGTATAGGGCTTGAAGACCTGACCCATTTGTTTGTAAAGTTCCCGGACACTCGCCTGGTCACTCAACCGTTCCCCATAAGGTGGGTTGGCCACAATGACCCCGTGCTTAAGATCCGTTTGGAAGTCCTGAACGGCTAACTGACGGAACGTAATGTCTTGCGACAAGCCGGCTTCTTCGGCGTTCTTCTTGGAAATTGCCACCATCTTCTCGTCGATATCGCTCCCAAAGATCTGTAGCGGGGTATCGTAATCAGCTTTGGCATCCGCTTCATCCCGAACCTTATCGCTCAACTCTTGGGGAACCCATTCCCAGCTTTCACAGGTGAAGTCCCGGTTAAAACCAGGGGCCAGGTTCCGGCCAATCAAAGCCGCTTCAATCGGAATAGTCCCGGAACCACAAACGGGATCCCAGAAAGGCATGTCCTTATGCCAACTGGTCAATGCGATCAGTGCAGCCGCCATGTTTTCCTTAATTGGCGCGCCACCCTTATCAACCCGGTAGCCCCGCTTAAAGAGACTAGGGCCCGTCGTGTCCAGCGTCAACATCACGTGGTCCTTGTCAATCATGACTTCCAGCGGATACGTGGCCCCGGTTTCGGGCATCCGTGTCCGCCGGTGATAGACGGCGGCTAATTTGGTAGCCACAGCCTTCTTCACGATGGCCTGTGCGTCCGGCACACTATGGAGCTGTGACTTCTTCGAACGGCCTTCGACTGGGAATGCCGCGTCCATTGGAAGTAATTCATCCCAAGCAACGGCCTTCGTGGCTTCAAACAGTTCATCGAAGGTCACCGCATCAAATTCGGCCACGATGATCCGCACCCGATCGGCCGTCCGCAGCCACAGGTTGGTCCGTAAAATGTCTTCGACCGTTCCGTCAAACCGTACCCGGCCATTCTCAACTTGCGTCTCGTAGCCGAGGTCACGCAGTTCGCGACCCGCTAAGGCCTCGATACCACTAGCCGTTGCGGCGTATAAATGAAATTTCTTCATGTTTTAATCCCCTTTCCTCTAACTTAACTCCACTAAAATAAATTGTCCCAGAACGTTCCCAATGCGCTAAGGGCACTATCTAAAATTCCAGTTTTATCAATCAGCTTCAATCCAGACATCATTGTTTTAATAACACTTTTATTAGGTTTACTTTTTTGTACTTGCCCACGCATGGCATCTATATAGTACTCCAACGCCTCCACGTCGCCCTTAAAGTCTACACTTTTTGCCCTCTCCATGATAGTGCTAGCTAACCTATTAAAATCTTTCAGCTTTTCACTATCAACTTCCTGGCTCATTGTAGAATTAGTTGTATCTTGCTGAACTTGAATATTCCCTGAGTTTTTGCCAATATACACTTCATTCTTATTATCTCGTTTCACGTACGTTCTTAATCTCCTCGCTAGCGATCCCATTTCCATCATACCAATAAAAAAGTCCCGTCCCATTTGATATATGCCAAAGGCTACTGAGAACGTATCGTCATTGTCCATTCTCCAACGGTATTCATCTTTAAACGATCTTCCAAATTCCAGCTCCATTTTAGAAGAATTAGCACCAATTTCACTTAATAATAATACTTCCCTGTCAGAGATACGATCTGAAGCAACTACTTTCGCAATAATTTCAAGATCATAAACAAAAGAACCCGCTAAATTTATAGACGATGAAATCGTCAAGCAATAAGTAGACGGAACCTCATTAAAACGCGACGTATGACGCAACTTCGCTTTCCCTTTTATTAGTTCCTGCTTAACTTCTTTTGATCTTTCTATCACATCCTGCAAGGTGCTAAATATACCGTCTAAACTTTTTTCATCGTAAGGCGTCAAATAGTTATTATAATCCTGACTGTCCATTATCTAACCTGCCTTAAATAATTGTCTAAAAAAAGGGTGGGAGCAAGCTCCCACCCACCTGACATGGTGTAAATCCCTGTAAGCCATGTTTTGTACCACCCAACCGTTTCAGGCAAACGGCTGACTGGCAGTAATCATCTATCTCGAGAGTTTCCTCTCCCCCCACATTTCGTTCATTTCCATATGTGAAGCGCCCCTACCAAAAGTTTGGGTTGCCCGCTCGAGGGGTTTACCGCGTTCCACCGTCTAAGTTTCCTTAGACGTATCGTCACTGTGGCACTTTTCAGGGATACTAGGGCATAGCCGAAGCCGTAGCCGTGTTTTCCCGCCGTAACGCTATTGCTAACGTCCCCCGGCTTATTTTTTCACCGAGCACGAACACTACAGACATCTCAGTCTGTGCGAGCATGGACTTTCCTCAGCCGACAAAAGCCGACCGCGATTACTCAGGATTTACACCAGTCTTTATAATTCTACAAACGATGTGACTCGTTTGGATCATTATCTAATTGTGAGCCGAAAACGTGCCGTTCCAAATTGGAAAGCCGCTTCAAGATGTCCATATTCGTGGCACTTGAAGCCGGTTGGCTAGTCGTCGACGTTTGGCGTTGTCCGCCACCCACTTGAACTTGTTTCGTGAGTTCATCGACCTTCGCTAATAACCGTTCGTTTTCTTCTTGAAGCCGTTGATTTTCCTTAACAAAGGTGTCGTAGTCCTTAATCACGTTGTCTAAGAAACTGTCAACGTCATCTGGATCGTAACCACGCATCTTTTGTCGAAATTGCTTTTGCAAAATTTCCTTGGGAGTGAAATTAACGTTTTCCATTGATCTTTACACCTCGTTGTCTTATCAAACCGGCAATTAATATAATACCAGTTTTTATTCGATTTGGGAACCATTATTTAAATTTTCTTGATATTCATTGGCACTTTCTTGTAACCAATCCATATCAATGAGTGTTAAGGGGTAAGTATGCTGCGCCTGAAACTGCGTCACGGCGCGGTAATCATACTTAGGTTTTCCTTCGACTTCTAAATCATATACCATTACTGCCTCGTCCGTATGGGTCAACATAAATTCTTGATAGTTTCTTAACTGTTGGGGCCCATGATAGGGTTGCTCGCTAACCGACTGGTGAAAATCCACCTGACTGGCTAGTGTCGCGTACTGTGCTTGATTGGCTTCGTTCCAGTTTCCCCCGAATTCCGCAAACGGCGTCATCATGGCCACTTTCAGCTCTGGATACTCGGCTTTCAGCTTCAATCCCACCTCGGCTGCCCACTGCTCGACCCCCAGTTGGCCCCCGGTAATCAACCAATCCGTCCCGGACTCAACCTTATTGATCAGCAATTTACGCAGCGTATCCTTGATCACCAACAGCTTAGGGTCCTGATTGCCAAATACCTCTAACTCATAGCTGCGATACCCCGTTAGCCACAGTCGACTCACCAAACTACCCCCTTTTGACATTATCCTCTTTAGTGTAGCGAAAATTAACGGCGGCAGCAAATAAAAAACACAAAATAGGAAAACATTTCTTTAGAATTTGTTTGGGAGTTTTTATTTCTGGGTCAGCTTGGTATAATGTCAATAACTGGGCCACAAATGAAAGCCAGCTTTCAATAAGGAGTGAGGAGTCAATGACTATTCGGTATCCCAATGGGAATGCCTACCAAGCGCCAGCAACATCAGCGGGGCCCAAGTTTGCCAGCCATTACACCAATTACGGTAAACGGGGTATGACGCTGGAGGAAGAATTGAACCAAAGTAACACCTATTATCAGACGCATGGGTTGGCGGTCGTCCACAAGAAACCGACGCCCATTCGCATCGTTAAGGTCGATTACCCTAAGCGAAGTGCGGCCGTGATCAAAGAAGCCTACTTCAGCACCGCATCGACCACGGATTACAATGGTGTCTATCAGGGGCACTACCTGGATTTCGATGCCAAGGAAACCAAGAACCAGGCATCATTTCCATTAAAGAACTTCCATCAACACCAGATTGATCACATGCGGGCCTGCACGGCTCAGGGCGGTATCTGTTTTGCTATTATCAAATTCGTTAGCCGCCAAGAAACCTATCTGTATCCCGCAACTGACCTATTTACCTTCTGGGATGATCAGACTAACGGTGGACGCAAATCCATCCCCTACACGGAGATCGCCGCTAGTGGCATCAAGCTCATCGCGCAGCTCCAACTGCCGGTGCCCTATCTTAACGCCGTGGACCAGCTGCTAAAGCGGTAGCTGACACGTTTAAACGTAAAGGAGAATTACCATGTCTAGTAACAATTCAAGCAGAGAGACCCGGATGAGCCGCAATGCTGAACACAATGTCAGACCGACCGCCAAATCCGGCGGACCCAAGCGACCACATAACGGCTGGCGGACCTTCCGTCGCGTGCTCTTCATTATCGTCGCCATCGGGGTCCTCGGGATTCTGTTCGGTGCCGGTCTCTTCTTTTTCTATGCGCAAAGTGCCCCGAAGATCTCGCAGTCAGCGCTCTCTAGCGATGCTTCGACACGGGTTTACGATGCCAACGGAACCGTTATTTCCCGTTTGGGTGCGCAGAACCGGAGCTACGTTAAGACCAAGAACATTCCCGACGCCTTAAAGCAGGCCGTCGTCTCAACCGAAGATCGGCGCTTCTACAAGAACAACGGGGTTGATCCCATCCGGATTTTTGGTGCCGCACTGGCCAACGTCACCGGATCCTCTCTGGGGATGCAAGGTGGGAGTACCTTGACGCAGCAACTGGTCAAGCTTTCCGTCTTCTCCACGGCCGCTTCGGACCGAACTCTGAAACGCAAGGCCCAGGAAGCTTGGTTGGCCCTCAAGGTCGATCACAACTACTCCAAGGACCAGATCCTGGAATACTACATTAACAAGGTTTACATGGGAAATGGTGTTTACGGGATGCAGACCGCTGCCCAGTACTATTATGGTAAGAGCCTGAAAAACTTAGACCTGTCTCAACTGGCCATGCTGGCTGGGATGCCCCAGTCACCAACCAACTATGACCCTACGACGTATCCAGCGTTAGCTAAGAAGCGGCGTGATCTGGTCTTGGATGCCATGGCTAAGAACAACGCCATCACCACTGCCCAGGCTGCCCAAGCCAAGGCAACTAGCGTTAAGGCTGGTCTTGCAACAACGCATAAGTCTACAGCTATTGCCAGTGCCAAGACGACGAAGGTGATTGATGCCTATCTGAAGCAGGTCTACGCTGAGTTAAAGGCCAAGGGCTACAACACCACTACCGGCGGTCTAAAAGTTTATACCAACCTCGATATGGGTGCCCAACAGAAACTCTATGACATCGTTAACGGCAGTAGTTACGTCAACTTCCCTTCAAGTAAGTTCCAAGTTGGGTCCACGATTGTTGATCCGAATAACGGGAAGGTTGTGGCCATGATCGGTGGCCGGAAGACCGGTAATGTGACGTTTGGTCTGAACCGCGCCGTGCAAACCGACCGTTCCAGTGCTTCGACCGCCAAGCCATTGATGGATTACGGTCCCGCCATTGAGTACTTGAAGTACCCCACGTACGAGCCAGTTAAGGATACGGCATTCACCTACCCTGGCACGACCAAGAACCTGTACGACTGGGATAGACAGTACCAAGGAACCATCACCATGCGTAAGGCACTCTACGAATCACGAAACATTCCTGCCATTCGCACCCTGCAGAACGTGGGGATCAAGAAGGCAACCGACTTTCTGGATGGCTTAGGCATGTCTTTTGAAAAGACGTTGACCCTGCAAAATGGGATTGGACTTTACATCTCAACTGAACAGGAAGCAGCGGCCTACGCGGCATTTGCTAACGGGGGAACCTACTACAAGCCTTACCTGGTCTCCAAGGTGGTCACCCAAGATGGCAAGGCCCACAACTACGCTTCCACTGGGAAACAAGCCATGAGCGCGGCCACGGCCTTCATGCTCACCGACATGATGAAAGATGTCATGACTAACGAGAACGGGTCTGGTCGTTCCGCGGCCATTTCCGGGCTGTACCAAGCCGGTAAGACTGGGACGGACTCCTATCCTGACGATTACGCCGACAAGGTGCCAGATGGCGCAACGATGGACTCCTGGTTCACGGGTTACACCAAGAACTACGCCGTCTCCGTTTGGACTGGGTATGACAAGCAGTTCCAGACCGGCCACTACGTCAGCGAGACGCAGACCACCATTGCTCAGGAAATTTACAAATACGAAATGAGTTACCTGGCAACGAAGAGTACCAATACCAATTGGACCAAGCCAAGTACCGTCACCGAGACCTCTCAAAACGGCAAGACCGAATACTACGTGACCGGTCACCCTGGTACCGTGTCAGATACCACGTCAACCAGTCAATACGGATCCACGAATACGACGAGTTCTTCCGCCTACAGCAGTAACGGTCAGGTCACGACGAACTCCAGCAGTAGTTACCGAACCGAGTCGTCAACGACCAGTCAATCCAGTGCTAGCAAGGAATCTTCCAGCACGGAACAGACGACCGGTGGTAACAATGGCAACGACGGTAATAACGACACAAATTCCGGCTCCAGCTCCACGAACACCTCCTCTGCGACAACCACAAAGGATAAGGCTAATAATGATAAATAATTAGTAAAACCAGCGGTGCATAGACCCTCAACAGGTCATGCACCGCTGGTTTTTTGTTGCCTTTTTTAGGAAGCTCTCGTCCGTCTGGCAACCCGCGGACGCTAAAAGCCTTGGTCATTTAGCAGGTAATCACTATGTCTAAGTAAATTGTGACCATAACCTTTTAAGTTGTTGTAACCACAAGCCACTGAATTGAGTCGAGGGGGACTGCCTTGTGTTTCCCCCTGCACGACCAGCTGATTTCAACATGATTGTTTGGCGACTACCTGTTAAACGCGAACGGCATTGGACTACCTCAAAACGAGATGGCCTTTTTTACTGAAAAACTAATGAAAGCAGGTCATTATTAGTCTTTCAATACTCAAATATTAGCGTATTCATCGTTGTGTATCGATTTGGTATGGTTCATGTATAGGTTTAATGAAGCTGCCCACATCACGATTCAAGTTAGGTATGATGAGACTTGAACCACAGAATCAAAACATATCTTTCAACGTGAAAGGCAGGAATTTCAATGAAAAACAGACAACGTACCTGGACTAAACGCGTCACCGCCATTCTCTCATTGGCAGCCGTAACGCTTCCCCTGGCAACCAACGTGGCGCAAGCCAGCACAACCGCGCAATTGGCGCCGCAACGGGCCGTATATGGCTACTTTATGGATACATATAAGCAAAACGTGTCGACCTATAAGACGGCGGCCAACAATCCAATGATTGGGATGCTTGCCGAATTTTCAAATTACTACGCGGATGGCAAAAATTTGAATAAAGCGTTAATGCAGGAAAACATTGACAAGTCAGCAAAGATTACCCAGAATCGAACAGCCGCAGAGGAAGAACGTTCCTACCTAACCGACCGGCGAGATCTCCGCTACAGCGTCATCAACGCGCTGGGCCCCTATGCACCCGCATTTATCAAAAATGCAAATGCGCAAACGCCTTTCCACAAAATGCCAAGCACGCCCGATCCGGTCAACCAAAAGCACGCCCACGTTGATTGGGCCGATGAAAATGCCAAATTAGGGCCGATCGTGGCCTTCATGAATCACAATTCCTACACAGCCTATTCCAACACTGGGATTGTAAAAAGCGTTGTTCGCTACAAACGCCCTTACCGTTGGAGTACCGACGTTAAACCCTTACCCGCGCTTTCAAAAATTATGGCTGCGGCTCCCGCAACCGATTTTGACTTTGCTAGCGGCCACACCACTACAGGCTTTGAAGATGGTCTGTCACTAGCTTACGCGTTCCCGGAAAGATTCCAAGAACTCCTCACGCGTTCCTCAGAGATTGGACTTGACCGTGTCATCGCCGGACGCCATTCGCCGCTTGCAGTTATGGGCGGCCGGATGGCGGGGAGTGCCGTTGTCGCTTCAGCTTTGAATAACTTCAGTAACCAGGACATGATGAAGAAGGCCTATAATGCTGCTCATTCCGCTGACTTACTCGGAAGCAAAGATACCTCGGCCCAGGATGATTTCGCTGACTACCAAAAGAACCGGGAAGACTACCGGTACCGAATGACTTACGGCTTCAAGCAAATCGGGAATCCCAATGTTGACATGCACGTTCCCAAGGGGGCCGAAGCTTTGCTTGCAACTCGCCTCCCTTATCTGACGGACACGCAACGTCGTGATGTTCTGTTCACGACTGGTATGCCTTCCGGTTATCCTTTAATGGATGATGCCGAAGGTTGGGGCCGCTTAGACCTCTTCTCTGCTGCCAGTGGTTATGGCAAGTTTAACGACGCCGTTACAGTTAAGATGAACGCTGCTAAGGGCGGTTTCAATGCCCAAGATAATTGGCGTAACGACATCTCCGGTAAGGGATCATTAATCAAGGCTGGTAGTGGCTTACTCCAATTGAGTGGCAACAACACTTATGCCGGTGGCGTGAGCGTAAAGGGTGGCACGGTACGATTAGCCTCCACCACAGCTACTGGTAAGGGTAGCGTGCAAGTCAAGCACGGTTCCCTTCAACTGAGCACGCAAAAGGCCATTATCAAAGGACACTACCAACAAGCCCAGAATGGTCAATTATCCTTAGCCAAGACGGCTCGCTTAGCCATTAAAAAGAATGCCAAGTTAGCTGGTACGTTGAAGTTAACGGATGGTCATTTGAAAAATGGTGCCACAATTATGACCTTCCGTAGTCATAAGGGTAAATTTGCCCACGTGACGGGTCTTTCAAAGAGCTGGCACGTCGTTTACACGAAGCACGCCGTTAAATTAGTCAAATAGTTCAATTCAAAAGATCCAGTGGCCGATAAAAATTGCGCCACTGGATCTTTTATATGCTTATTTTCTTTTAAATTGCCTAAACGCGGCTACGGTTAAAGTAACCCATGCGTTCCGCAACAGATCCTAGTTATCCGTCAATTTAAAAATCGGGACATCGGGAATATCGTTGCCCGGCGTCGCACTTGGACCACTCGGCCGTGGATTCTGCCGAGCCTTATCGCGTTGGACTTGAGCGGCCGTCTTTAAATTGCGTTTCTCCCAATTCAATAAGATCCGATCCATATACTTCAAGCTATAGGCCTGGCTCAAAACTGCTTCCTTCAACGCCAACTGAATCAATTCTGGTCGATAATGGTCGTCATCCAGCCACTGATTAATGCTCTCCATCTCCAGGGGCGACAGTGGCCGACCAAACTCGGTCTCAATCTGATTGAACACGGTGGCTCGGTCATTGGTCGCCGCCGTCTTAACGGCCTTTTTAGTGGTCTGTACGGCCAACTGGCTCAGCTTTTCCATGAGCAGGTGAAAGTCATAGGCATCCTGCTTTTGTCCCTGATCATCCGGCACACTGGTAATCACCATGAGCTTATTCGCAATCAATTCGTGGAGAATCTGGTAAACGCGCTGTTTATCCCAGCCCAGGTGTGCGGCCAAGACATCCGCCTCAGGCATCTTTTGCCCGCGATCCATGTAGCGTCGCAGCTGCAAGAACACCAGCAGCTGGTCGGTGGTCATCCCCACCTCACGGAAATGATCCAGCAAATAATTGGCAATGCTGGTCTGTCCGTCTTGAATGTACCGTTGTGTAAAGTCTTCCATGCAAAGGTTCCCCCTGTTTCTACTAACGTTTCGTGCTACCCGACATGATAGGTTAACGCGACATCCGAAAATACCATGCCGTGCTAAGAAACGACCGAACCCACCCGGTGGCAGCTCGATCGTTTCATCAAAAATAACTCACATTTTAACTCTTTATTCAGCCATGAAGGCCTGCAGGCGATCAACGGCCCGCTGTAGCGTCTCCAAATCCGTCGCGTAGCTCAAGCGAATGTGCCCGGGTAACCCAAAGGCCTCACCCGTGACCGTTGCAACGTGGGCTTCATTTAAGATGAGATCCACAAATTCACCGGTCGTTTGCACGTGCTTCAGGGCCATTGCTGCCGTCACATCGGGGAAGAAGTAAAACGCCCCCGCTGGCTTGGTTAACTGGAACCCTGGCAACGCGGCTAACTGCGGATAGATCACGTCGCGACGCTTCTTAAAGCCCGCCTTCATCTCCGCCACCGACGCCTGGCTCCCCGTCAAGGCAGCCGTTGCCGCCGCCTGACTAACCGCGGCGGGATTTCCCGTCATGTGTGACAGGACCGTCTTCAACGCCTGGGTAATCGTGGGATTAGCCACCGCATAACCAATGCGCCATCCCGTCATGGCATAGGTCTTAGAAACCCCATTGATTAACACCGTGTGCGCGTCAATGGCTGGCGAAATTCCCAGCATTGAAGGAGCCGCCTGAGGGTCATCGTAGAGGAGTTCCCCATAAATCTCATCGGCAACCACGATCAGGTCGTGTACCACAGCAAATTCACCAATGGCCTGCAGTTCAGTCCGCGTATAGGTTGTCCCACTGGGGTTTTGCGGTGAATTCAACACAATTGCCTTGGTCGCCGGTGTCAAAGCGCTGGCTAACTGTGTCGGCGTCACCTTCAGTGACGCCGTGGGGGCTACCTCGATGGGTTGTCCGCCTGCCAGCTTGACCTGTTCACTATAACTGACCCAGTATGGTGCCGGTAGCAAGACCGCATCGCCGGGATCGAGTAGAACTTGGAACAACGCATATAACGCCATCTTTGCACCGGTTGTCACCACCACTTGGCTCGGATCAACCTGTACGGCATGCAAGGTGGCAAGATTTGCCGCGATGGCTTGTCGTAGTGTCAAAACACCCTCGGTCGGTGTATACCCGTTGACCTGATCAGCCTGAATGGCCGTCACTGCCGCATCCTTAATGGACTGTGGTGTGGCGTAATCCGGTTGACCCACGCTCAAATTAATCACGTCGATGCCCTGGGCTTGTAACGCCTGCGCCCGTTGGCCGGTAGCTAACGTGGCTGAGGGACTGACCGCTGTGGCCCGTTTTGACAATTGCATGTGACCCGCCTCCTAGATTAGATGTTGGAGATTTGTTGTAAAACTTTACCGTTACTATACTGATACGTCAGATAGCACAATTTGCCGCTCTTATTTAAGTAGCTAATCTGCCAAGCTGGCTTACCATTAAACATGCTCAGTGCTGCGGAGAGCACCTTCTTAGGATTCCGATTCCAGACCTTTTGAAGGGCGGCATTTCGGGACAGACCGTCGCTTTGCTTCAGAACGGTCACGTTATCCCCGGACTTGGGCACGATGGCGTAGACGGCCTGCTTGGCCTTATTCTTCCCCGCCACCGTGTAGTAGGTTGTATCCAGATTCGTCCAGTAAAACCCACTGGTGCTGGTCAGATGGCCAGACTTCTTAGCGACCGTTTCGGCCCGCGTTTGGTCTTGGCTGAGGGGCTTGGTGGCCTTACGAATCACATAGCCCGCGCTCAGCAACAGTACCAGGATCACGATCAATACACTGAGTAATACCCAATGCCGTGGTCGCTGGCGCCGTTGATATTGTTGTCTCATCAATTTTCCATCGTACTCCCTTGTCAGAATTCAATCTTTTCTCATTATATCAAACTTCGGGTGGCGTCACGGACTGGTCCGGCTTTTTTTCGAAAAAATTAACTAAACCTTGGGAAATCGCCGTCACATCGCCCGTCGTTCGGGGCAGATCGGCTGGCAAGGCTCTCAGGATACTCTGACCGTAGTGCCGTTCAATCAGCCGTTGATCCAGGATCACAATGGCCCCATGATCTGTCGGCGTCCGAATCAGCCGGCCAACCCCCTGTCGTAGCTTCAACGTCGCTGCGGGGAGTGCCGCATTGTAGAATGGATTCTTGCCGGCAGCCTCTAGACGTGCATAGTCGGCCTTCACAAAGACGCGGTCGGGCGAATCGAATGGCAATCGGGTCACAATCAGTAATTCTAGCTGTTCCGCTGGCAGATCGATGCCCTCCCAGAAACTAGCTGCGCCTAACAAGATGGCGCCATGACTGGTTGCAAAGCGTTTAGCGATGCGTTCACGACTGCCGCTAATGCCCTGTGCAAAGATCTCCCGCTGCGCGAATTCCGGTTGCGTCACCAATTGCTGATAGACCTGTTCAATCACGCTCAGCGAATTAAAGAGAATCAGGGTCTGCTTGTCCACGGCGCCCGCAATCTGCGTAATGGCCGCCGTCAGGTACACCACATAATCGGCTGGTGTCACCCGGTTGAGTTCCGGACCAGAGTCCGCGATCAACAGTTCCGCTTGCTGGGCGTAGTCAAAACTCGAGCGCATCCGGTGTGTCACCGTCTCGTCGCGATCTAAGTCAAACTGATCGAGAACGTACTGTGAGCGTCCGGAAGAAAAGAGCGTGGCCCCAGTCAATAGTACGGGCTGAAAATGCGTATAGATCTGCCGGCGTAAGAACCCTTCGGTGGCCAACAAGCCACTGGCAAATTGCAGACTGTTACGGTCGCCGACATGGTTGATCGTCACCCAGAACAAGCTGGCCGTATGAGTCTTCGTGACCTGAGCAAAGATATCTTGCAACTGTGAAACCTCATCGTCAAACTGATGGATTCGCGTATCGACTTGCGCGAATAAATGTTGCTCCGAAGCCGAGAACCGGGCCTGCTGCTGATCGAAGCTTTGCCGCAAGGCCCCCAGTTCTGCCAGTAATGACGTGGTATCGCTAACGATGGTCGCAACCAAGGGGTCCGTCTGCGGCCGTAGCGCATCGAGTTCCTCAGTCGGAATTAATTTTTCAATGGTTTGATTCTGATTATTCCCCCGTTGACGCGCCAAGAAGGCCAAGAAAAGTTGATTGACCACTTGATCCAACGTGGTCTCCAATTCCTCGCTTAAGCGCACCATCCGATGTAACGTGTTGGTGGCTTGGGTATC
Source organism: Levilactobacillus hammesii DSM 16381 (assembly GCF_001434395.1). Classification (GTDB taxonomy): domain Bacteria; phylum Bacillota; class Bacilli; order Lactobacillales; family Lactobacillaceae; genus Levilactobacillus; species Levilactobacillus hammesii. Next base: position 34,774 of record NZ_AZFS01000044.1, on the reverse strand, counting down.
ACCCACAAACAGGCCCAGTAAGCTCGGCCCCATCTCGCGATTGATATCCCGCTGAATGTGATGGAGCGCATTCGTCAGGTGGGCGAACTTAATCTGCGTCCGTCGCTGACGTAAGGTACTCTCTGCTAAATGCTGAGCCTCATCAATTACCAGGTATGGCCGATCCAAACGTTCGCCAAGATCCTGCGCGTGTTCGCTCAGGTAAGCATGGTTCACGATAATGACTTGGGCTTGGGTCATGCGTTGGTCACGCCGCCGTAAGAAGTCATCGTCGTAGAACGGGTTATCCGCTTGCGTCGAGCCCTCATGCACGACCTCTTGGAAGTACGGCGCCCGGTAAGTGGCCAAATGCAGCTCATCGAGATCACCGGTTGTGGTCATCGTTAACCACACCAATAGCCGCAGCTTGAGTAACTGCGTTTGCTTAGAACTTTCAGCTACCTTTAAGGTCGCCGCAAACTTCTGCAAGTCGAGGTAATGCCGACTGCCCTTCACTAAGACGGCGTTGATCTGGAACGGGACGATCTGATTCAACAGCGGTAACGTCTGATCCAACAACTGCTCCTGTAACAGCGTGGTGGCCGTACTAATCACGACAGCGTGGCCCTGCTGGTTAAGGTAGGCCATGGGCAACAGGTAGCCGAGACTCTTCCCGATCCCGGTTGGGGCTTCGACAATCATCTGTTTGACGGGATGCTGATCGCTCGCCGCATAGTTGTTATAAATATAATTCATCATCTTAGCTTGTTCCGGTCGCCATTCCAGGTTATCCGGCATCAGCTTTTGTTTCTGTTTCTTCGTCTTGGGATACTTGGACGGCTCAGCCAGCGTGGTGGCCGGCAATGCCGTGGCACGGCGCAAGGCGAGACCATTCTTAACGTACAGGTAGTCCGGTAGCTTGCGTGGCTGTTCGGTGTTCAACCGTAAGGCCACGTCAAAAAGTGCCGCCGTTTGCAGCGGTAGCTCGGGATGCAAGTCAATCATTTGCTGAAGCGTCACCAATGGCAGTGCCCGTAACCGGCGGAACAAGAAGATAAACAACTCCGCCGTGGCACTTGCATCACTATCCGCAGAGTGTGGACTGTCGTGTTCAATGTTAAACAGGCTACTGAGGTCGCGTAGTCGAAAACTAGCGGCCGTGGGTAACAGAATCTGGCTCAGGGACACCGTATCCAAACCTTCAATGGTCAATTCCGGATAACCGACTCGCGCAAATTCTGCGTTAATAAAGGGTAAATCAAAGTTCACGTTGTGAGCCACGAAGACCGTATTGGTCAACTGACTGTATAACGTCGCGGCCACGTCATCAAAGAGTGGTGCGTGACGAACCCGTTTGTTCGTGATCCCCGTCAGCCGTGAAATCCCCGCAGGAATCTCCCGCAGTGGATTCACGTCGGTCTCAAAGTGATTAATAATCTTGTTGTGCTGGACGAAGACGCACCCGATCTGGATAATGCGGTCGCCATCTGTCACACTGGTTCCGGTAGTCTCAATATCAACCACCGCATAAACCGTGTCTTTATCCATAATATGCTCACCAATTTCTGCACGATTGCGTTAATAACTGGCACTATGATACACCACTTGAGCGGCCTGCGCTACCACAAAGCGTGTGGAAAACGGCGGTTGACTGGCACACACGTTTCACCGCGATAGTCTGAACCCAGGCAGGCTCCCGGTTGCCCCTAAATTCAGGCCACGTCCAGCCACACCATGGGTCTCAGTCCACCGACGCCATCCGGTTCTTTCAGTGCGAGACTTCCCGCGCTTGGTGACCAGCAACACCTCTCACCACTGCCATGGGGAACGTTTACACCTAGCTTTACACCTGTTTTGGCGGAAAACTTTCTATAGAAAGGGTTAATTTTTCGTAGAATTGCGGATTTTCGTTGGCAAAACTAGCGCAATGGGAGTCAGTAGAGTATGATATTCTGGTAGGAAATTTAATGTAGAAAGTGAGCGAGCAAACTTGGGTAGCACGGTAAGCGGACAAAGCAACGCCAAAATCATTCTCATCGGCGATCACAGCGTGGTGTATGGTCAACCGGCTATCGCCTTACCTTTGCCTTCGGTCACAACCAACGTGACCATGCGCACGGCAAGCCACGGCCAGCACCTTAGCAGTCGCTACTTTGACGGGCCCATCGCGCAGTTGGGACAAAACCTCGCGGGTGTTGCCGCGTTGATCGATACGCTCCTCACCCGCTTCGATGGTCACGAGACCCCCTTCGACATGACGATTACCAGTGACTTACCCGCCGAACGGGGAATGGGGTCCTCAGCCGCCGTTGCGGTGGCCATCACACGGGCAATGTATGCTTTTTTTGACCGGCCATTGAACCGGGATCTTTTACTGACTAACGCGGCAATCGCGGAAAAGATTACGCACGGTAACCCCAGTGGCATCGACGCCGCAACCGTAAGCTCCGATGTGCCCATCTGGTTCGTTCCCCACCAGGAAACGACGCAGATTCCCTTCGCCTTACAAGGTTACCTGGTTATCGCCGACAGTGGCATTAAGGGCCAGACCGGCAAGGCGGTCGCGGCCGTGGCACGGCGTAAAACGGCCTTGCCGGTTGAAACTGAACAACAGATTCAGACACTCGGCCAGCTAAGTGCCGACGCCCGAGTGGCACTGGCCAAGCCCGATTTGGCTCACTTAGGCACCATCATGAGCGCGGCGCAAGACCAATTGCACGGTCTGGGCGTCAGCTCCCCCGAGTTGGATCACCTGACACAGGTTGCCACGACTAATGGTGCCCTGGGCGCCAAATTAACCGGTGGCGGTATGGGCGGTTGCCTGATTGCCCTGTGTCCCGATTTAGCAACCACACAACGGGTTAAGGAAAGCTTAGTGACGGCTGGCGCCACGGCAACGTGGATCGAAGCCTTTAACTTAGAGGAGGAACACCAATGACCGCAACGGCAACTGCAAGAGCACATACCAACATTGCGCTCGTCAAATACTGGGGCAAGGCCGATACTGACCTGATTATCCCCCAAACGGGTAGTTTATCCCTCACATTGGATCAATTTTATACGGATACGACCGTCACGTTCGATGAGGGTCTCACCGCCGATGACGTTATCGTCAATGGCGAGCGCCTCTCAGCACAACGGGCGACTAAAGTACATAACTTCTTAAACCTGGTGCGCCAGCAGTCTTCGCGGGCCTCTTTTGCGCGAGTAACTTCCGTCAATCACGTGCCAACCGCAGCTGGCCTGGCCTCTTCAGCCTCCGCTTTTGCGGCGCTGGCTGGTGCGGCGAGCCAGGCGGCCGGACTAACACTTGACCGCACGGCGCTTTCACGACTGGCCCGGCGCGGATCGGGTTCAGCCACGCGATCTATCTTTGGTGGCTTTGTCGAATGGCACGCGGGCCACGATGATCTCAGCTCGTACGGCGTACCCCTGGTTGAAAAGGTGGAGTGGCCCATTGCTGTAGTGGCACTGGTTCTTGACCCCCACCATAAAAAAATCAGTTCACGCCAAGGGATGCAGAGTAGCGTCAACACGTCCCCATTTTATCCGGCGTGGCAACAGATTGTGGCCGATGATTTGGCCGCCATCAAGCCCGCCATTCTCGCACAAGACTTTACGACAGTAGGCGAAACGCTGGAATCCAACGCCATGCGGATGCACGCTCTGACACTGAGCGCCTGGCCACCCTATAGTTATTTCAACGGTGACACCCTGGCGGCCATGCAGACGGTCAAGGAACTCCGCGCGGCTGGCGTAGAATGTTACTACACGCTGGACGCCGGTCCTAACCTGAAGATTTTCTGCCAAAACAGCGACATTGCCGCGATCACGAAACGTTTCAGCCAACAGTTTGGCGGCGACAACGTCATCGTGGCGCACCCCGGACCGGGGATTCAATTCCTGGACGAGGCCTGAATTGGCGAGCAACCGCCTCTTTCAAAACACTAACACGCTAACATCACTAAAAAACATTTATCGTTACAGAAGGGACCTGATTTTTTGATTTCCGCGCAAGCACCCGGAAAACTCTATATTGCTGGCGAATACGCCGTGGTTGAACCGGGATATCCGGCAATTATCGTTGCCTTAAACCAGTTCGTCACCGTGACCATCGCACCGAGCCACGACTATGGCCGGATCGCCTCCAAACAATACCAAGAGAACTCCCTTTACTGGCAACGCCAGGGAACCGAGCTCGTTTTTGACAATCGGGATAATCCCTTTCACTATATCTTATCCGCCATTCGCCTGACCGAGCAGTACGCGCAGTCACTGGGCAAGCCCCTGGCCATCTATCACCTCAACGTGAACAGTGACCTGGATAGCGCCGATGGCAAGAAGTATGGCCTCGGTTCTTCCGCCGCCGTCACCGTAGCAACCGTCAAGGCCCTTTGCCAATTCTATGACATTGATATGCCCAAGGATCGCCTTTTCAAATTGGCCGCTATTGCCCACCTCGATGTACAGGGTAACGGGTCACTCGGCGACATTGCCGCCTCCGTTTACGGTGGTTGGATCGCTTACCAGGCGTTTGATCGCGACTGGCTGGCGTCCGCACGCCGAGAGATCAGCCTGACTGACCTCTTAACAATGGACTGGCCTGGCTTACAGATTGAACTTTTGACGCCACCCGAATCTCTCCGTCTGATGATCGGCTGGACCGGAACACCGGCCTCCACCTCTCACCTGGTCGACAAGGTGGCCCTATTTAAGGCAACCCGACGCGACGACTACCACACCTTCCTGCGGGAAAGCAAGGCGTGCCTGCAGCGGATGATCGCCGGGTTCCACGCCCAAGATTTAGAGGCCATTCAGACCGAGATCGGCATTAATCGCCAGCTGCTCAATCAATTGGCCGGCTTAAGCCACGTCACCATTGAGACCAAGCTACTTAAGACCATGTGTGACATTGCCGTTCATATCGGTGGTGCCGCGAAATCCTCCGGTGCTGGTGGTGGTGACTGTGGTATCGTCATCATCAACGCCGCCAAGGATCTCGCTAGCCTGTTGAAAGAATGGGAACACCGCGGCATTGAGCCTTTAAAGTTGAACGTCCATCACGTGATTGAATAAGGAGACCGCTATGGCACAACTCTCACGCCACGCCCATCGGAAGGATGAACACCTCTCGTTGGCTGAAAAATTCTATCAACCCACGACAACCAGTCAGTTTGACCAATTGCGCTTTATCCACCAAAGTTTACCCGAAATGACTTACACCGATGTCGATCTCAGCTCACAGTTGGGACCGCTCGCGTTACCCGTTCCCCTGATGATCGAGGCCATGACTGGGGGCAGTCCCCGCACAGGCAAGGTAAACGCCATGCTGGGCCGCATTGCGGCGGCCACGGGGATGCCGGTCGCCAGTGGTTCACAAAGTATTGCGCTCAAGGATGCCAGTGCAGCGGCGACCTTTACCGTTCTTCGGGAAAACAATCCCGACGGCCTGGTCTTCGCTAACATTGGCGCCGGCCACTCGGTGGCACAAGCGCGAGCAGCCGTCGAGATGCTGGCCGCCGATGCCCTGGAGATTCACGTCAATGCAGCGCAGGAATTGGTCATGCCCGAAGGCGATCGCGATTTTCACTGGCGAGATGACATTGGCGAGATTGTGGCGGCGCTCGACGTTCCCGTTATCGTCAAGGAGGTTGGTTTTGGCATGGCCCACGAGACACTGACGCAACTAGCAAATGTTGGCGTTCAGTATGTGGATTTGGGCGGCCGTGGTGGCACGAATTTCGCACAGATTGAAAATTTCCGGCGACCTGAAAAAGAGCTGACGTACCTGGCTGGCTGGGGCCAATCGACCGTTGAGTCCCTGTTCGAGTCCCAACAAGTCCCGGCTCTGACCGTCATTGCCACCGGTGGTGTTCGTCAGCCACTGGATGCGGCAAAGGCCCTAGCTCTGGGCGCATCCGTGGTTGGCAGCGCTGGTCAAATTCTCCACAGTTTGATCAAAACCGACGAAGCCACAACCACGCAACGCCTATTGGACTGGCAGACCGGACTCAAAACCATTATGACCTTACTTGGTGCCCCCAATTTGGCGGCACTACGGGAAAAACAACTGCTTTTGTCCCCCGAATTAGAAAGTTATTGTCGCCAACGGGGGTTCACGAAGTAACGCTTTTTGCCCCTTACAAAAACTAGAAAAATCCCCATAGAATGACCAGGTTGGTTACAAAACCACTGCTGCCATTCTATGGGGATTTTTTTCATCTCATGCTAAAAGCCTACACCGCCATTCACCGATCCTAAAACTCGATCTGGCAAGCTGGCCAGTACTTCACCTGCGGCTGCCAGAGATTCCGGCTGCTGTGGGGATCGCCTGCGGCCTGAGAAGCGGTCCTCCGGCTCGGTTTGAAGCCCGGCAAAATTCGCCGGTCTCCAAACACGTCCCACGCTGTAAGCCGAAGAATCGGCTAACACCGTTGTCACGGCTGCCTCCATCTCTGGCCTCCTCCGGTTACGTTGATCTATCCCAACGTATTGGGAAACGGACTGTGTAGCCGTGAGTGAGTCAAATTTGAGCTCAGCCGTGGGATTTTCCAAGTGATCTCTCTTGGAAAATGGCGTCTTTGAGACGTGAATTTTTCGGCTCAAAGCGAGGGAGAAGACCGCTCTTCAGGCTTCTCCTGTCCTGCCCACCGCGTTCCAGTTCAAATTTGGCGAACGGTAAGGCGGCAATCCTCCATGAGGTTGCCCCAGTTAAATCACTTGATCCGTATCGTAGACCGTGAAACGCAGGCCCTTAGGGAAGAAGTTCTTCACCGTGTTGCCCACGACCTTCCCAAATCCAACGGGCTGATCCGCACACGTCAGAAGGTACCACCCCTTTTGTGGCGCCGTCTCCAGTGTAAAGGTCTCGCCGTGAACCCAGGCTCGCCACTGATCCGTGGTAATAGCTAATGTCTGTTTGACTGCTTGCGTATCACTGGCTAAGGCTAGTGCATAGGCAGGTTCAAACCGATTCTTCTTGAAGGTTCCCAGGTGTAATCCTGGCCGAAAGACGTGGCATTTTTTCAGGTTCGGTAGGCCCGCTGGCACGGCAAAGAGTTGATCCTTAACCGTCACCAAGTCAGACCAATCCTGACTACCCAGAACTTGGTCGGCAAATTCCTGCCACAACTTACGCTGGTCACCCGTCAATGGAGTTCCCAGTTTAGCTTGGCCGTGAAACGCCTGGGCATCGCCTTCATCCCGTTCTAGCTTGGCTACAAAGTGACCTTCACCCGCCATCAGGTGTGGGAACAACCGGGCGGCCTTCTTTAATTCTGGATTGCCATTTGCCCACTCTGGTTTTGCATCCACGACGCCCCCAACCTTGGTAATGGGTACCAGATGGAACTCGGGGAAGTTGTCGAGAACCCAGGCCATCATCTGTTCATCTTCCTCCGGCGCAAACGTACACGTCGAGTAGATCAGCTGACCACCCGGTTTCACCATTTTCAAGGCTTCCGTCATAATCTCGCGTTGCCGTGTGGCACAATCCTGCACGTAATCCAGGGACCAGTAGGACATTGCATCGGGATCCTTGCGGAACATGCCCTCGCCGGAGCAAGGGGCATCCACGAGCACCTTATCAAAGTAGTCCGGAAAAACGGGGCTCAGTCGATCGGGAGATTCATTCAAAATCACGGCCGACTTAACGCCAAACCGTTCCACGTTTTCGGCTAAAACCTTAACGCGTTTGCGATTAATCTCATTTGTGACCAATAACCCCGTCCCCTGCAAGTAGCTGGCCAGATGCGTGGTCTTGCCCCCAGGTGCGGCACACAAGTCCAAGACCTTTTCACCCGGCTGGGGGGCAGCGGTAGCCCCAACAAACATCGCACTGGGTTCCTGACTGTAAACTGCCCCGCTCTGGTGGGTGAGTGTCCGACCACCCACCGTGCCAAAATGGCCCAAAGGCTCATACGGCACACTGGGGGCTGCGGTTAACGCGGCCGGGAGATGATGATGCGCTGGATTTGTCCGGTAGCCACTCAGACTTGGGGTGTCAAAACTGGCCAGAAAGTCATCCGCTTCTGCGCCTAAAAGCCGTTGGTATTTCGTTACAAAGTCTTCAGGTAAATTCACCGTTATTCCTCCATCTTGCTAGTCACAATTTGTTTAGTTGCTATATACATAATGCTTAATTCATCACTTTTACTTTGCCTATTATACCCGTTTCTATAAGCCAGCACTACCCCGTTAGCGATTGAAATGAGTGCAACCCGCTTGAAACTATGTTAAATTGAAAGGGTTACTTTATTTCAAAATTGCGAGGTGTTCTCTGTTGGAACGAAAATTAATCGCCATTGATTTAGATGGCACCACTTTAAATGCGGACGCCAAGGTCTCGGCTAAGACGAAGGCCGTTTTGACTCAGGCCCGCGAAGCTGGTCACATCGTCAGCATTGTGACGGGACGGCCGAACCGCATCTCGTCAAATTTTTACGATGAACTGAACTTGGATGGCCCCATGATTAACTTTAATGGGAGTCTGGGCCACATTCCCCACCAACACTGGCAGGGTGAGTATCAGTACACCTTTAACAAGGAAATTGCCTTTGACTTGCTCGCGCATCGCGAGGAACTGGGTATCAATATGATTGCGGCTGAGGGCAAGGACCTCTTTCTGGCGGTTCGTAACCACCCCGTCGAAGTCGGCTTCTTTCCCACGGTTCTCCAATCCAATGAAATTCTTAATCAAAAAACGCTCCGCGAAAACCCCACCAGTCTCACGGTGGCCGTCGATCGCAGCCACCAGGATCATCTCTTAAGCTACCTTCGGCACAACTTTAGCGACGTCATCGACGCTGCCCCTTGGGGTGGTCCGAACGCCGTCGTGGAATTGGGCGCTAAGGGCGTCCAAAAAGCGACTGGAGTTGAAGTGTTGGCCCACCATTACCACGTTGAGCGGCAAAACATTATTGCCTTTGGAGACGAACACAACGACGCCGCAATGATCGATTACGCGGGTTGGGGTGTCGCCATGCAAAACGCCACCACGCCCATTAAACAACTGGCCAATGACGTGACCACCTTAGACAACGATCATGATGGACTGGCTTCCTACCTGCAAAGGTATCTCAAACTGGCTGAATAAGCTGTAAAACGAAACGCACGACCCCCTTTTTATCAGGGGTTCGCGCGTTTTTTTGATAGCTTATTTGAACCAGTTCATCCCGATAGCGACCAGAACATGACCGAAATGTCCACGTTTCAGGCCAACTTTAAGGCCTGTTCCCGTGCGATCGCTAGCGCTCCTCCAGATACCCCGTCATGAGCTTCTGGTAGAGTTCAGTGAAGTCTAAATACATCTGCTGATCGACGTACTCATCGACCTGGTGAGCCGTCTCGTTGCCCGGCCCGAAGACGATGAAGGGGTAATTGTGGCCCTTATCCTTCAGCAGGTTTGAGGCGTCCGTCACGGCCGGTAATGCCAATTTGGGAATGGGTGCTCCCGCGTAACTGGCACCAATCGCAGCGGCCAAGTTACTCAAGGCGTTATCCTTAGGTTCCTCAACGGGTGACTGCGACATGTAGATGTCCATGGTCACGTGACCACCCTGTTCGTTCACCTGCGTCACCAGTTGCTGAAGAACCTGGGTGACGGTGGCATTGTCAAATTCGGGAATGGTCCGTACATTCAGTTCAGCCGAGGCCTCAGCCGGAATGGAGTTCACCTGATTGCCGCCATGAAAGACCGTGGTGTTGAAGGTCAAAGCCCCCAACGCAGCATTCACACGATCCGTCTTCCGAAAGGCCTCATTTGCCTGTCCCAACAAGGAAAGTAAGGGATCAATGGCATTTTGCCCGAGCTCTGGCATCGAACTGTGGGCGGCCTTCCCCTGCGACGTTAAGCGGACATCCATGGACCCCTTGTGAGCGGAGAAGATGTGATAGCCCGTGGGTTCACCGATCAGCAAGGCGTCAACATCACTCATGTTGCCCGCCTCGTAAAAGGCCTCAGAACCCGTCTCACCCACTTCTTCACCTACGGTAGCCATGAGCCGAATCGTCCCGTTCGTGGGCTTACCGGCCGCGTGCAGTTCAATCATGGCAATCACCAGTGCGGCAAGGCCCGCCTTCATATCGGTGATACCTCGACCGTACAGTTTGCCAGCGTGGGCCGTCACCGTGAAGGGATCGCTCTTCCAAGCGGTCACGTCTCCGGGTGAAACCACGTCCATGTGGCCAGAAACACCCAGTACGGGGTGACCCGTCCCAATTTCGGCAATCAAATTAGCACGCGTCTCACTCAACGCGACCAATTTCGCCTGAATGTTGTGTGCCGCAAAGACCCGTTGCAGGTAATGGGCAACCTCGTTTTCATGATCATTGACCGACTGAATCGCGACCAGATCCGTCAAAATCTTTAGCTTCTGTTCATCCGTAAACACTGCCATCGCTGATTCCTCCTTAATTAGTTAAATTGTAACGCAATCAACGGGCAAACACATTCAATTTGCCCCTGCCAAGATTTTCAAGACTGGCATTAAAACGCCCCTATTCTTACTAACGATTAAATTCGCTAATAAGTCTCATCTTTCTTGATCAAAATTAGATTGAAAAAGTTGTTGTATACGACAAGAATCTGCTAAAATAGCATCCATGATTTTTGAGTTGGCAAAATTTGACCAATTTGGGACCCGCCTTCTGCCAAAATGAGATTTCAGGACAAAAAGAGCGCGGAATCTCCTCTTGTAAGCTAATATTGTAATAGACAAAAAGCACATTCATAGGATTTGTCATCCCCTGAATGCGCCCTATTTTTTCGCGTTTATCCCTGATTCTCCGTCATAAACCAACTAAAGTCGGCGTATGATTCACGACGATAGGCGTCCCAGGCGCCGATCCCGACCATCAGGCCCGTGAACCCGTCAACGTCCTCATCCGACAGGTAACTGATGTCAACGGCATCCCCAACTGGGGCCCATTTGGCATTGACGTTTTCCCGCCAGGAGAACTGGGCACGATCGTCGTTGGTCGTCACCTTAAGCTCGGCCGCCGAACTCACTACCGGAATCTTCACGGGTTCCAATTCCGTGCGCTCCCCATCTTTGGCCTGCACCACATCCAGCACCGTCTGATCATTAATTTCATCATAGCTGAGTCGTTCAAATAACCAGTTGTGATTGTCGTAGTACAAAACGAGCCCCGCGGATTGGGAGAAGTGAATCGGCTTAAACTTCACACTCGTCGTTGCCGTCTCGTGGAAACTGGTTACTGCCGTTGCCATAAGCGACACGTCCATCCGGGAGAAGAATGACTGCCGGCCCCGTAACCGCAGCCCCTGATTATTCAGGTTAATCCAATCCTTAGTCGGCCGGCTGTACGGCGTCAACCAGTGAAGATCGAGCTCAGGCTTACCAAAGTCATCGACTAGGTTAAATGGCAGTTGCGCGTGATCCAGCTCAATGCCCGTCATTCCTGGCGTTGTGGCCTTAGCCAAGTTACTGCCATCGGCCATACGCAACCAACCGTCCGCTGTCCAGGTCATCTTCTGAAGCGACGTTTCCCGTCCCAGGATGGAATGCAGGCCTGGCAAGGGCCGTGCCGACAAGTGTGCCACGTACCATTCGCCCGTTTGCGTCGAGACGAGTGAGCCGTGCCCCGCCTTTTGTAGCGGCGCATCCGGATTGTATAGATCTGGCCGGCCGGCATCGGGATCGTTCCGCCGGTAGTAATAGTACGGCGTTGACGTGATGATGGGATTCTGCGGATCGGATTCGTAGGGTCCCGTAATCTGCTTAGACCGCTGTAAGACCACGGCATGGCCGTAACCCGTGCCCCCCTCGGCCGTCATGAGGTAATAATAACCGTCATGTTTGTACAGGTGGGGGGCTTCTTGGGCGCCACGGTCGGTGCCGCCGCGCGTGATGCGGACGGGATCGCCAACGAGCTTACCCTTTTCAGGATCAAACTCTTCCAAAACAATGGCACCTGGATGTTGGTAACCGAGACGGGTCTCCCATTCTAGGGTAACAACCCACTTGCGGCCGTCATCATCGTGGAATAATGAAGGATCAAACCCAATTGAATTCAGGTAGATCGGCTTACTCCAGGGTCCCAGGATGCTAGAGGCAGACATCGTATAGTTATCGGCATCAAACATCCGGCCATCCTGGTTGTTCATCTTGCTAAAGGTCATCCAATACAGCTCTGTCTGCGCGTCATAGGACAGGTCGGGTGCCCAGATACCGCCGGGCGTCATGGTTCCCCGCAAATCAACCTCGGGCACATCGGCTAGTGGATGCGCAATCAGTTCCCAATTAGCGAGATCCTTAGAATGGAAGACCTGAATACCGGGATTCCAGTGGAACGTCGACGTTGCAATGTAGTAATCCTCACCAACCCGTAAGATTGAAGGGTCCGGGGTGAAACCGGGGAGAATTGGATTTTTAATTTCAGTCATAAACGACAATCTCCTTTTTATAAATCTTGCGGATCAATCCAATGTTGATCCAAAGCACGGCTAGCACTCCAAGAATCCCAACCATACCAAGCTGGTTCATTAATGGTGTCAATATTCAATTTATAGGTCCAGAAAAAGTAACCACTGCCATTGTTCCAAGCATTAACCTGGGCCCGCCAAAGTTCTTGGTAAGCCTTAACTAACTGTGCATCATCGCGGCGATTAACCGTTCCGACCATTTTCTCTTGTGTTGGGTTAACGCCGCCCTTCGTATCAATCCCAGCTGTATAGGAATTGAACAAGGAAAATTCGCCAGTGACAACGGGAACCTCTTGGGCAACTGCTGCAATCTTCTTCCCGAAATCCTGCATGACTCTAACATAATTTGCCACAGTTTGCGGTGTTCCGGAAAGCTCTGCCATCATCAAGTATTGATGCGTATCGAGAACCACATTTTCAAAAGAATTCGTTGCAAAGAAGTCCTGCCAAGCATCAAACTCAAAGCCATCATGAAAGTAAATGGCCTTATCAACGGGTAAATCTTCACGCAACCTATTATATGCCCTCAAATAGAAGTCATACAAGAAATCTAATGTAATCGGTTTACTTTTTTCTGCAAGTTCTGGCTCACGTGCCTTATATCGGGTAGACATTGACTGAAACATTGTCGCCGTCGCGGGTTCATTTAACACTTCAATTCCCAACAAGCCTGAACGGTTGCCATATCGCTTGGCAAGTCGTTGCAAGACGCTTAGGGCAAAATCGACTTCCTGTGGTTGTTGTGCCCAAGTGCAGACACCAGAAATGCCGCCATTGTCAAAACCATTCTGACTTCCTGGAACTGTATGCAAATCAATTAAAATCTTCAGTCCATATGCCTCCGCCCAAGCAAATGCATTGTCCAGCTCTTGAATGCACCCCACAAATGGTGGGCGATCACCAAAGATAAAATAGGGCACTGGAATTCTGACCGTGTTAAATCCACGATTGGCAATGGTGATAAAGTCGGCTTCCGTGATAAATTCCGCACGATGCATTTTAATTCTGGTTTCATATACTGCCGTGGGTAAGTCCTGAGCCAAATAATATTCATCATCGCTTGGCACACCATCAAATAAATGCGGTGACATCCACTTTTCCAAGACTAACCAACCACCTAAGTTAACACCTTTAATTTTGATCATATGATTTCACTCCTCTACTTAACTTTTTTAATGCACATAATCATGACACAACCAATGATGCAGATAACGGCCATGACGGGGAATATGAGCCGGTAGCCAGCTAATGAAATGACTGCACCTGCTGTGACTGGTCCCATAATCTGACCCAAAGTTGCCGACAAATTCATAACGCCTAAATCCTTGGCCGCAGTTTTAGGATTGGGTAACACAGCAATATTTAAGGCCTGATCAACCGCTAGATAGGCCCCATTTCCAATACCAGATAGAACGGCGTATACCAGCATGGTCCACGGTGCTGCATCGAAAAATGGAAAGAGGCCGGCAATCGCAATCATTAGAGTAGCCAATGCAACGGGCATCTTCAACCGCCCAATTTTATCTGCCAGCGGTCCTGAGACTGCACCAAAGACAATCGCTGTGACCATCAAAATCATTGAAATAATCGCAACCATCCGCGAGGTCGTAGACTGACTCAAGCGCATGTAGTCTGTCAAGATGTAGAGCTGGTAACCAGTAATCATGTACGATCCCACCATCATCAAGAACTTGCCCAACAGTGCTAAATAAAAATCGCCTGCATTCTTTACTGGAAACGCAAATGATGCTAACAGCTCGCTTCCTTTGAGCGGGACTTTTGGTTCATCGGCACTTGAGGGCTCTTTGATCAAGAACATGGCAATAACTGTCAAAACGACTTGTACGAGCGCAAACACCCAAATTCCGATGTTTACTTTGCTTAGGAACTGGGAAGCAACCACACCTGAACCATAAGCACCAATCGACATGCCAATCCCGTAAAATGAGGAAACGGTTCCGCGATACTTGGGGTCAATTGCATCGGCAATAATCGCAACCATTGGCGCAACAATCGCATTAAGAGTCAATTGATAGATTGTCCAAGTAATTAACAGAATCGGAATTGTCGGCGACCAAGATAAAACGAAAAACATCAGCACACTACCAATTGTGCCTCCGATAATCCAAGGCTTACGTTTACCGAATTTTGAACGCGTTCTATCGGATAAAGCGCCTTCAATTAAGTTGGCAAACATCGCCACAATCATGGCAATCGCCGCAAAGGTTGCCACCAACTTAACCTTGTTTATTGGATCAAGCATCCCAATCTTGGCAGGCAATAACGTTCCGTTCATCCCTGAATAGGGCCCCATCCAGCTAACACACCCAATTAACAGTCCCCATGCCAACCGTTTGGGCATCTTCTTTGTTTGCGTCGGATTCATGATAGCATCAGCCATTCCAAAACACTCCTTATTTATTTTGAAAGAATACGATCAATTTTTGTGAATAAGCCTTAATAATTTAACTCTAATCGTCAAATCCTTCGTCAAGGGTTCGTGAAGCGCTTACAAAAACTATTCTATCCGAAATTTACGCACAAAAAAGAGGATAATTCGTATAGAACTATCCCTAATTCGTACGATTCTCTTTTAAGTCGCGCAGGTAAGCGCTGGGCGTCTGCCCGAAATGCTTCTTAAATTCTCGGGTAAAGTGGCTGGGTGCAGTATAGGCTAGTTTGGCCGAAACTGCATTGATCCGCGCACGCGGTTGGCGCAGCAGTTCCTTAGCGGTCGCCAATTTCAAATTAATCAGGTACTGCTGGGGTGATTCGTGATAATACTTCTGAAAGAGCTTTAATGCGTAGCTCTGGGAGATGTTGCGTTTGGCAATAATTCGGGCCACGGATGGCTGCTGGGGCACCGCAGCGTGGTACACCTGGTAGTCCAGCTGCGCCTTGAGATCGCTGGCCAATTGGTGACACAGCATGAACTGGTCGACATCCGCGGCTTGCGGGGTGAATTTGCCCGCCGCCTTCAAGTCCTTGACCAGCGTCATGATGAGATCAATCACACTCACCTGCAGATCCAGCTGATCGGCCAGGTTGTAATCCGGACCGATCATGGCCATAAGCTGTTCCGCCTGTCGCTTCAACCGCGGATACAACGCATCTTGCGGCGTGATGATCCGTCCCGCATACTCGCGAATCAGCAGATAACGCAGCGCGGGATCGTCGAGATTAAAATGCATGCAGAAATAGGTCATTGGGCGGTGGTCCAGCGCGTAGTTCGCGTGCCGCGTCTCAATGGGGATGATCGTGAGCTCCCCGGCCTGCAAGACTAATTCCCCCGTCTCCGTGATCGTACGTTGCCGGCCCTTCAGAATATACATCAACTCAAAGGCCGGATGTTCCTCGGCCGGCCATTGCCAGCCAGCCGGCACCGTCTCCAAGTGCCCGCCAAACAGCGTAAAGTGCGTGTTGATCACCGGTAAATAGTCGATTGCCATCTCGCCAACCTCCTAACAAAAACCGACCACCGACCAACGCGGCCAGTGATCGGTTTCCAACATTTATTTAGTCTTCAAAAGCTTGGGTCGCCTTGATAGCGGCTTGCCAACCCTTGTAGCATTTCTCACGTTTGTCGGCCGCCATCTGTGGGGTGAATTCATCCCGCAAGGCGTGCATCTTCCGAATGGCATCCATGTCGGGCCAGAAACCAACGGCTAACCCGGCGAGGTATGCCGCACCCAGCGCCGTGGTTTCATTGATGGCTGCCCGCTTGATGGGTGTATCCAGGATATCGGCCTGGAACTGCATTAAGAAGTTGTTATTGGCCGCACCACCATCGACACTCAAGGATTGAATATCTAGGCCCGTTTCGTTGGTCATCGTGTCCACAACATCCCGCGTTTGATAAGCGATGGCTTCGACCGTGGCCCGCACGAACTGTTCACGCGTGGTCCCGCGCGTCAGGCCAAAGACGGCGCCCCGCGTTTCTTGGTTCCAGTATGGCGCACCCAAACCCGTGAAGGCAGGTACCACGTAGACGTTCCCGGTCGTCTTGGCATCGACGGCCATCTTCTCGGATTCGCCGGCGTGCTCGAAGAACCGCATCCCGTCACGTAACCACTGTACGGCGGAGCCGGCCACGAAGATCGACCCTTCCAACGCGTAGGTGACCTTGCCGTTGAGGCCATAGGCAATCGTCGTCAGCAGGCCGTTGTGAGACAACGTCGGTTCTTCACCGGTGTTCATCACGATAAAGGCCCCGGTCCCGTAGGTGTTCTTGACCATCCCTTTATCAAAGGCCGTCTGACCAAACAGAGCCGCCTGTTGGTCCCCAGCGATTCCGGCGATTGGTACCTGGACCCCGGAGAACGTGTAACCAGCGGTGTAGCCGTAGATTTCAGAAGATGACCGTACCTCAGGCAACATGGCAGCTGGAATGTTCATCCAGTTCAGGATGTCATCGTCCCATTTCAGATCATGAATGTTGTAGAGCATGGTCCGACTGGCATTGGTGTAATCGGTGGCGTGTACCCGGCCGCCGGTGAGCTTCCAGAGAATCCAGGTATCGATGGTCCCAAAAAGCAGTTCGCCACGTTCAGCGCGCTCCTGGGCCCCTTCAACGTGGTCTAAGATCCAGCGAATCTTGGTGGCGGAGAAGTAGGAATCAATCACCAATCCGGTCTTATCGTGAATGGCATCGGTGTAGCCGTCCTTTTTAAGTTGGTCGGCCAAGTCACTGGTCTGCTTGGACTGCCAGACCACCGCGTGATAGATCGGTTCCCCGGTCTTTTTGTCCCAGACAATCGTGGTTTCCCGTTGATTGGTGATCCCAATTCCCCGAACCTTGTAGGGTTGGACGTCGGAATCGATCAGGGCATCGGAAATGACGGACTGTACCGCATTCCAGATTTCGTTGGCATCGTGTTCGACCCAGCCAGGCTGTGGGAAGTATTGGTGAAATTCCCGTTGTGCCTGTCCAGCAATTTGGCCGTGCCGGTCGAATAAAATAGCGCGGGTGCTTGTCGTCCCTTCGTCAATTGCCATCATGTATTGTTGATCATTCATTGTCATAGACTCTCCATTCATTCGTTGTTAGCAACGGCCTAGATCCACCGTGATGTCGCACTTGCTACTAGTATACCGAAAAGTGTACGCCGCGCCAAACGTTTTTGCAAATGAAACCGCCACCAAGACGACTATGTCGGAGTTGGTGGCGGTTTATAAGATTTCGGAAATCTTGCTTACTTTTCGTCGCTCTTCAAAACGCCGGCCACGCCGTAACGGTTAGGTTGCATTTCACGGAGAATCACGTGGACGTGTTCGGCTGGAGCACCAGTGTTCTTAGTCACTGCAGTCGTTACGTCTTGTACCAAGGCCTTGAGTTGGTCTTGTGAACGGCCCGCAATCAAATCAATGTTAACAATTGGCATTTTTTTCGTTCCCTTCTTAATTGAATGCACCTATTATACCGATAACCACCATGGATGGCAATTACTGGACTACTTTTTCGCCGTTTCTTCCCGCAGCTTCAACTGTTCCGTCTCATTATAGAAGTTTCCTTCGATGTCCACCGTATTCACCAGGTTCACAAAAGCTCGCGGATCAACGTCCTTGACTGCATGCTCCAATGTATAAAGTTCATACCGCAAAATAACGGTCATCAGCACCGTGCTCGCCTGCCGCGTGTAGGCCCCAAATGACGGAATCACCGTGATCCCGCGGATTAGAGTTTTATTAAGTTCTGAGATAACGGCATCCTGTTGCGACGTCACGATGAAGGCCGTCAGCTTTTGGTGGCGCGTATGAATGCTATCAACGACCCGGGACATTGCATAAATGGAAATAATCGTGTATAACGCACTCTCCCAGCCAAACAGGAACCCGGCCACGATCACGATGCCAAAGTTAATCATCAGCATGAGCGTCCCGATCGTCCGCCCCGTGGTCTTCTCCAGCACCACGGCAATGATATCCATTCCCCCGGTAGAGAAGCCATTCTTCAAGGGATAGGCGACCCCCACGCCGGTCAGAATGCCACCGAACAGGGCCGCTAATAATGAATTATTAGAGATATTGTTGACCGGTACCACGATGGCCAGAATCGACGTGAGCACCGCGACCATGATCGAATAGATGGTAAACCCGCGCCCCACCTTGAACCAACCCAGCAATCCAATGGGGATGTTAAAGAGTAAGATAAACCACCCGGTACTCAGGTGAATGCCCCCAGCTGCCAACAATGTGGCAATAATCTGAGAAATCCCGTTAATCCCCGCACTGAAAATCTTACCGGGAACTAAGAATTCATTTAGGGCAATGGCCGTAATTATGGCCGATCCAATCAAAATTAAGAGGTGTTTGCCGACTTCACGCCGATCTTTTTCTAATACATTTCTCATTTTCACATCTTCCCATCGTCAGTCGTTTTCACTATTTAACCACAACTCCTACGACTTAGCTAGTGTTACGATGACTAATCGGACGGCCTTTCACGCCCTAAATCATTGAAAGCCCCCGATTTTCCGTAATCATAAAATTGTATAAATATTTATTCTCATGAGAAATTTGTGTAAAATAATTAAAAAATCATCGAAACGGGTCCCGCTCATCCTTAAAAATGATAGAATAGTAACGAGAATTTATTCAATATGTAGAAAGGAGTGCACCCATGAATTATTCCGCTTGTACAAGTATTTTAATCGGGCCAAAAGCCACGACGGATGGTTCGGTCATCATCGGACGTAACGAGGATGCCAAGGCCGCTTGGCCCAAGCACTTTGTCGTTCACCCCGCTAAAACCGCAACCACCCCGCAGACCTTCGTTAGCACGGACAACGGCTTCACTATGCCCCTACCACTAACGGCCGCCAAATACACGGCGACCCCCGAATGGACCGATAAATACGGGCTGTTCGAGGAAGACGGTATCAATGAATTTGGCGTTGCGATGAGTGCGACCGAAAGTACCTATTCAAATGAACGGGTACTCGGGGCCGATCCGCTGGTCAAGGACGGTATCGGTGAAGAAGCCATGGTTACCGTGGTTCTACCGTACATCAAGTCTGCTAGAGAGGGTGTTGCCCTGCTCGGTCAGATTGTCGAGCACTACGGCACGAGTGAGTCCAACGGTATCCTCTTCGCCGATCAACAAGAGGCCTGGTACTTGGAAACGGGCGCCGGTCACTACTGGGTTGCCCAGCGTATCCCCGCCAATGGCTATGCGGTTGTAGCGAACCAGATGGCGATTCAGGACATTGACTTTGAAGATCGTGAAAACTTTAAGTTTGCACGCCACCTTCGCGAGTTTGTCGCCCAGAATCATTTGAACCCCTCCCGTGACCGCTTCAGTTGGCGCGACATCTTCGGGACGCAGGATCAATCTGATCTGTACTATAATACGCCCCGGGTTTGGTACGGCCAACGCTGCTTCAATCCAGAGATCGCGCAGGAACCGCAATCATTCGATTTACCTTTTATTCAATACGCCGATCACCTCTTAAGTGTCGACGATGCTCAGGGGTATCTCAGCAGTCACTTTGAAGAAACGCCTTACGATCCCGTGGGTTCCGGTACCGCCGAACAGCGCAAACGGTTCCGCCCAGTCAGCTTGGCCAAGACGCAAGAGTCACACGTCCTGCAGCTTCGGCCAGCGATGGACCCCGCTTTAGCCGGTATTCAGTGGCTCGCCATGGGCGTCGGCGCCCAAAGCGTCTACGTCCCATTCTATGCGGGAATCGAGAGTACCCCCGCCGCATACCATTTAGGGAAAGAAACCTACGATGCCGAATCGGCTTACTGGGTCTACAAGCTGGTTAGTGTGCTGCTCGATGCCCACTACCATACCGCATGGCCAACCGTCAGTGCCGTCCAAAAGGACCTGCGGATTGCCTTTAAGCAATCGGTCCAACACACGGATGCCGTCGGGCAACACCTTTCCGGCAGCGAATTGACACACTATTTAACGCAACAGGCTGACGCGAACGCCGCATTGGGAATCCGGCGTTACCGCGAGCTGGCGGCGACCTTGATCACACAGGCCACCGACCTCGGTCCGCTGAATTATCACCAGGACCTGAACTTATAACAGACGGTCCGGGCTAGTGCACACTAGTCCTCACCACATAATGGGAGATATTAATCTAATGGATAAGCAAAAGAAGATTGGACTCTTCAGTCTGATCTTAATGATTTTCTCGGCCATCTACGGCTTCGCAAACGGAACCGTGGCCTATGACCAAATGGGATATGCCAGCATTATCTGGTACGTTTTAGCCGCCCTGTTCTTCTTCCTGCCCAGCGCCTTGATGCTGGCAGAATACGGGTCAACCTTTAAGGAAGCCAAGGGGGGTATCTACTCCTGGCTGGCCGAATCCATCGGCGAAAAGATGGCCTTCATTGGGACCTTCATCTGGTTATCCTCTTGGATCATTTGGATGTTGTCGACCTCAACCAAGGTGTGGATTCCACTCTCAACCTTGATCTCTGGGAGTGACCAAACGCAGACTTGGGGCATTCTGGGTCTGAGTTCCACGCAAACGATTGGGATTCTGGGGATCATCTGGATCCTCTCCGTCACCTTCTTCGCTACGCGTGGGGTCAGTTCAATTGCGAAGATTTCTTCATTGGGGGGAATCTTTGTGATGGGCCTGACCATCCTGTTCTTCATCGCCAGCATTCTCATCTGGATCCTGAACAAGGGTCAGCTGGCAGAACCCGTCAACGGTCTGCACAGTTTCATTGCCTCACCTAACCCACAATTCCAGTCACCGATGGCGCTCCTGTCATTCGTGATCTACGCCGTCTTTGCCTACGCCGGGATGGAATCCATGGGGGGGATCACGGATAGCATGGATAAGCCGGAAAAGACCTTCCCTAAGGGGTTGATCATTTCCACGATTACCATCACGATTGCCTACTCCGTCTCGATCTTCCTCTGGGGGGTCAGTGCCAACTGGCATGACGTCTTGGGTAGCGGTTCCGTTAACCTGGGGAACATCACCTATGTTTTGATGAATAACTTGGGGCTCGTCATGGGTCATGCCATGAACCTCTCCCACGGTACTTCCGTCATGATTGGGGACGTGCTGGCGCGTTTGACTGGGTTGAGCATGTTCATGGCTTACCTGGGCTCATTCTTCGTTCTGGTCTACTCACCACTGAAGTCCTTTATCATGGGGTCTTCACCAAAATTGTGGCCTAAGAAGATGACGCACCTCAACAAGGCCGGTGTGCCCGCCTACTCCATGTGGATTCAAGCCACAGTGGTTGCGGTCTTCATCTTCTTCGTCTCCTTCGGGGGTTCAGCCGCCAAGGAGTTCTACCAAATCCTAACGAACATGGCCAACGTTTCCACTTCAGCACCTTACCTCTTCTTGATTGGGGCCTTCCCATTCTTTAAGAAGCGGACCGACCTGGAACGACCATTCGTGGTTTACAAGAACAAGACCTTCACCAACATTGTTGTGGCGATCGTGCTCATCGTCTTAATCGGTGGGATCGTCTTCACCTGCCTCCAACCAATCATGGACGCCGATTACAAGACCGCCTTCTGGACGATCATCGGCCCTATCTTCTTCGGGGCAGTCGCTTGGATCTTCTACCGCAATGCTGAAAAGCGTTCGGCTAAGGAAAATCAAACGGCGGACGACGAAAACTAAATGAATTAAAAAAGTTCCGAGACGGCAATGTCTCAGAACTTTTTATTTGCGCTTGTTCATGAATGGTGACACGACCACGACTGCTCTAACCCCAGCCTTGCCACCCGATCATCCTCAGTCAACCCCGTATTCTAAAACCACCATCTCAGCCATGGTAATCTCACGATATAGCCTATTGAAGAAGTCCTCACTAATCTCATGTTTCGCCTCATGCCGCCGCAATAAATACGTCCGCTCGGTCTGAAAGACCTGTCGGTAAATCGCCATCAGCTCGCGCATTTGCGCCGGCGTGTACTCCGCGTGTTGGACCATCCGTCGCCACTCACTGACAAACTGACGAACGGTGGTGTGGCCGTTCTGTGAACGCAGGTCAAATGTGACCGCGTCCTTAAATTCCTGTGAGATAGGCATTTCCAACACCGACTGAACGCCCGCTTCGATCATCTGCTCACGAATCCGCGCCATTCGTGTCGCCATAGCGGCGTCCGTTTGCACCCGTGGCAACACCCACCGGAAGACGATCGTCGGCACCAGCAAGCTTAAGATAATGAGCAGACTCTCCGACATCAGGACCAGGTTAAAGTCGGCCGTCTTCACCTGCGTCTCCGCTACCGTAAACGCCAGGGCAAACGTGACGGCCCCGTGAATGCCCCCCAGTGCAAAGATCCAGGCCTCACGATTGGAAAGACGATGGAGCAGGCGAACGTAGGCGTAACGCACCAGCAAGTTGGCTAAATACAGGACGATGCCGATGGCGATCCACAGCCACGGACTGCGGTAAGTCACCGACTGATCCAGCGTCGTGCGGACCAAAACGATGCCCAACACCAGGAAGACGATGCTATTTAGAATATCACTCAGTAGGCCCACCAACTGGTGAATATCACTAGCCAATTGCGGATTGGCCAAGGAACTCCGCTCTCCCTCGGCATTATGTACCAGCCCGGCAAAGACCACGGCGATAATGCCCGAGACACCGACCGCTTCAGCCCCAAAGTACAGGGCAAACGGCGTCATCAAGTAAATCACCTTGAGAGGCGTCCCGTTGTTATACGTATTGTTAATAAAGTTCACTTTGGACCGCAGCATCAATTGACGGACGTACACAATCAGGCCACTGATGACCCCACCAAAGACAATCCCGCCAACGGCCGAGTACACAAAATCCCACAGGGTTTGCGGGTAATTCACGTAACCATTGACGTACCACAGGATCGCCATATTTAGAAGAATGATCCCCGAGGCGTCATTGAACAGCGACTCCAGTTTTAAGCTCACCTGTTCACGACGTGGCAAGACACGCCCCATCGTCACCGACTCAGTCGCCGTGGCATCGGTTGGCGTGCTGATGGCCGCCAGAATAAAGGCTAACGGTAACCCGATGCCCGTCAAGAGACTGCTGCCGATGCCCGCCGCAACCGCACACAGGATCACCATCCCCACGGTCAGGCTGATAATCTCCCCCACGTGCCGGCCCACGAGATTCAGCCGCGTGTTCTGGCCCTCAAAGTACAGTAGCGGCGCGACAATCAAACCAATAAAAATATCCGAATTAAACTTTTCCACGAACCCATTCAAGAACGGGACCAGCGCAATCACGGCACCGATCAGCATGCTCACGTAGTTCACAGAGAGCCGTGGCAACCACCGCCGATTAATCACAATGCTAACCATTGCGGCAACGACCAATACCGCGGTTGAAATAAGTAACCCCATCTAGACACCCCATTTTAGTTAAACTAATTAACCTTGATTATTAGACAATTGAACCAACTTGTAAAACAAAAACACTGCGACAACACTAAAATACTTATTATTAAAATTCAGTTGCTCAAATCAGCAAATGAGGTCAAAACACCCTAAAAATACCTCCAGTAGTTTCAATGCCTGCACGAATCGCAAAGATTTGTTGTATACTTAATATTATAAATGGATGTGCAAATAAATGAAACACTTAAAAATCCTTCAAGGGAGCCAATAACCTATGTCTCAACATCATCTCATTTTACTAATTGGACTGAGCGCCTGTTTCGGGATCGCTTCTAGCACTTCCGCTCAAGCAGCTAAACGCGCAGTTACCCTTCCCACTTACCCAATCAACCGTATCGTCACTTTCAAGGCCAAGCATACGCCCGTTTACAGCTATCCCCGAGCCAAACACCCCCACAGTAAGTACCTCGGGGAGGCACGTCACACCACAAGCCAATGGTCCATTTTGAAAGTGATCCATGTCCGTGGGAAACGCTATGTCAAAATCACCCCTGACTACCAAATCCCCTTGCAACATGGGAGTGTAGCTCCTGTCTCCCATCCGGCATCGCCATTGGACGGTGGCTACGTCCTATTCAGTCGACTCAAGGTGCACCGCAAGATTTCGAAGATGCCAGCCATCACAAAAACGGCTTACTGGTTGCCTACACCTGATGATGACTTCTGGAAAATGCCTGAAGGTACTCTCGGATCAAATCGGGCCATTCACTATGGTCGGACCTATGCCTTACCGCACAATTTACGCTGTCCAAACGCTGACAACCATGAAGCGACAGCGCTACCTCTACTTTGAAACGACCAGTGGCAAAAAGATCGGTTGGTTACCCGTTCACGCGGTCGTCAAAGGCACTTTCCCGAACGTGCTTCGCCGCGAATTGACCCGCAATTTTGACACAACCGATACGACCACCACGATAGATCAACACGTCAAAGTCGGTGTCACCGTTCGCGCCGGCCGCACCCAACGCGTTGTTCTGGCCGACCAAAATAGCGAAACCACTATTTTTGACTGGCAGGATGGCCGCGTAAAAACTCGTACCCAACGTCAAGCCAATGGCCGCCTCATTAAAGTTAACCATTTCAAATCGGCTTCTAAGAGATTGACCTTTCAAGTCGATGCCAATTATGAACTATACCATCCTTCTTATAAGGTAACGGTCACTCCACAAGGTGCCGTTTCTGTCAAAGCACTGGGCATCGGGACGGTCTAAATGCCGATAGTTAGTCAGTCTAGAAAGGTAAAGTGCCTAAGTCGGTGCCTCTCAGAATCGTGGTTACTTGTCAATACATTATCCTTAAATGAACAACTCATCCTACACAAAATGGCATAATTCCGCGGAAATCTCGGAATTATGCCATTTTTTCTTTTACGCGGTCAGAATAGGCTATCTACCCCCGTTGATACCGCCAGCTTTAAGTGACTAAAGCGTCCGCCGCAACGTCCGGTCCGGTGCATGTCCAATAAACAACGGCACCCGCTCCTCCACGACGTCACTGAATTCCAAGCCGTACCAGCGTTGTGGCGACAGGCTGATCCGTTGCAGAAGCAGGCGGCCCCCAATCAGCAGGCGGTCCAGCGCCGGCAAGTCATCTTGAGCACCCAGGTCCTGTAGCTGCTGGTTCAACATCACAAACTTGAAATTACCCACCTGACGTCCGGGGACACTGGAATACCGTGGCGTCTGATCGGGTAAAATCCCCGCCGCCAACAGGTCATTCACGATTTGCCGCAGGTACACGTTCAACCGTTGCGGCTTCTTGAATCCCAAGTATAGCTGGACGTCCATCACGTTTTGCGTACCCAGGGTTTCCACGGTATAACTGCATTCATACGGCGTGTCGGCCTCATTCACCGTCACGAACCAGTACACGGCAGCGCGCTTGGGTTGCTGATCCAGAATCGAGTAGACCACCGCGCGTTTAATGGCGTAGTCCGGCGCCACGTGACCCACGTAGACCAGATTCGTCGCAAACGGCGGCACGTCCCGATCCTGACTCAACGCCTGTAACTGCGGTAGAAAGTCCAGCAGTGACACGTGTTCCGCATCCTCCACGTGCGCGCTACGGCGTTGATTGCCGTAGTACCAGAAGACCATGATCGTTAGAATAACCAGCGTCATCCCCAGGGTCACATAGCCGCCGTGGGTGAATTTAGCCAGGCTAGCGACTAGGAAGAGCCCCTCCAATAGGCCAAAGATCACCACATAAATCACGGCGAGTGCCCCGTGCCCTCGCTGGTGCAAGAATGCCTGCAGTAACAGGGTCGTCATCAGCATGGTAATCGTAATGGCTAAGCCATATGCCGCCTCCATGTTGCTCGACGTCCGGAAGAACCACACGAC
The DNA here is from genome assembly GCF_001434395.1 of Levilactobacillus hammesii DSM 16381. GTDB lineage: Bacteria > Bacillota > Bacilli > Lactobacillales > Lactobacillaceae > Levilactobacillus > Levilactobacillus hammesii. Next base: position 8,630 of record NZ_AZFS01000044.1, on the reverse strand, counting down.
ACCCAGCGTGACGGCACAGAGCAACCAGTTCACGGTCGAAATGTACAGCTGACTCTTTTCGCTTCCGGGAAATTTGATTCGCAGACGTGGCAGCAGTTTCAGCCCAATCGCTTCGTGAACCAACGTGTAAGACCCCGTAATCAACGCCTGCGAGGCAATAATGGCCGCAATAGTGGCAATCCCAATCGCAAACATCCGCCAGTTGCCGGGCACCATCTCGTAAAAGGGATTGACGGCGTGACCGGTCGCCAGCTGTGTGGCGTGGGCGCTAACCCAGGCCCCCTGGCCCAGATAGCTCAACATCAGCATCAGATAGACAAACGGCCAGGTCCCGTAGATATTGCGTTTGCCAACCTGACCCATATCGGAATACAACGCCTCCGCACCCGTCGTGGCCAGGAAAATACTGCCTAAAATAAAGATCCCCTGCCGATTATTCGGGCTAACCAGGAAACTCACGGCATACACCGGCGAGAGGGCCCGCAAGATCGCCGGGTCATGCACCAGGTTGTGGAGTCCCACCAGTCCGATAAAACTGAACCAGATTAGCATCAACGGGCCAAATGACCACCCAATCAGCTGCGTCCCCAACCGTTGCACCAGGAAGAGGCCGACCAAAATCCCCGTGACCACCAGAAGCACCCAGCCCTGCGACCCACTAAAGTGTACGGGTCCCATCGTCTGATTTTTAAGGCCCTCAATCGCCGAGGTCACCGTCACAGCCGGCGTCAGCGTACCATCCGCCAAGAGTGCCGCACCGCCAATTAATGCCGGGAAGATTAACCATTTCGCCCGATTACGAACCAGAGCGTAGAGAGCAAAGATGCCTCCTTCATGCCGGTTGTCAGCGCGCATCGCCAGTAAGATATATTTCACCGTGGTAATCAGCATCAAGGTCCAAAAGATCAGGGAGATGCTGCCCAGCATGACCGGTGTCACGGCCGTCATCTCGTGACGCCCGGCCTGGTCGATAATGGCGTTCATGACATAAAGGGGCGAGGTCCCGATATCGCCGTAAACAATTCCCAGCGTAATCAGCATCCCCACCCCAGTGAGCTTCTGTGTCGTCATCCGCATGTGATCGCCCCCTACAGCCACCGGTGGGACACGACTCGGTGGCGTAATTCGCCTAAAACCAGAATCATCATGGTTCCCGCCAGCCAGATATCACGCATCCCTTGAACGTTGGTCTGGCCGCTCAGATGCCCAGCAACGTGTCGAATTTGGAAAAAGGACACACCCAGTAGGTTCAAGTTGTAATGGGCAATGCCCGCCGCGTGAACGTAACTGTAAGTCTCCGACACAATCAGCGACAGCAGAACTGCTGAGACCAGCATTCCCCCGATAATTTCCAGACTCAGTCGTAGCACCGTCTTACGCATGGGCATCCCTCCTAATAGTTGGCACCATCATAACGGCTTCTCTGGTCGAAACCAACTCGAGATACTGGCTTACGGAGGTAACTGACCGAATTAATCTGTGGCTGAATCAATTAGTAGCTAAAACGATTTTCCGCTGATTATCGTAAAAAAGTGAGACGCAATCCCGTTAAAATTCGTTAGTATTAAATGAGGGCACAAAAAAGTCGCCCGCCATTCCTGCGAATGGGCGAGCGACTTTCAAATCTAAGAAACTCCGGCTTGCTAAACAATCTCTCTGAATCTCTTTATTAGCATCTCTTAAACTCTAATAAATAACTATACACGACAAATCGGCATTCGTCAAGACTTATTTTTTCCGCTGACGCAATGCGCGGTTAATCTTGGTCACGCGCAGGTGCTGATCCAACATCACGGCCGCCCACACACCGGCATAGACGGCGAGAAAGATGATCCAGAAGGAACTGTGCGTGATTAAAACAACTTGCCACCCATTAAAGAACAGCATCGCCACCACCGCCAACAGCGTCCCACAGAAATGCCCACCTAGCGCCACCAAAAAGGATACACGGTCACTGTCAAAAATCAGACTCAACACGCCAATAACGGCACTCATCAGGAGAATGCTCAGGATGTTTCGCGAGGTGGTCTGCAGCGGTTCCAGATGACTGGCCATGAGCACCAGGTAGGCCACCCCACCATACCCCATTCCCCGTAATGCATAATCTATGACTTTATTCACCTCATGACCTCCTAAACGCCTAGTCGCCGCATCAATAATTTGACGTACTTGCGACTGACATCCGTCTTCACCTTATTCGTCAGCAACGCCGTCATATTGCCCGAAAAACTGTCTTCTAGCGATAGCAAGTGATCCAGGTTGAGCACACTGTGCCGCGAGACCTGGACAAAATCGGGATTGGCCACGCGTTGCACGAGATGACGTAGTGGCTCACGCGTCTCAACAACGCCGGTGGTGGTATACAGCAGGAGCGTCGTTGCCTGAATGTCCACGAGAATAATGGTCGCCACTTTGACCATGACCAGGCGCTCCGGCGTCTTCACGGGAATCATTCCCGGCTGGGTGGCCTGGTACCGATCCAGATAGGCCATGAGCTCCGGGACCGCCCCCGTCTGACTCGCGGCTTGCACCACCACCAGCGGATCGGACGGATCAATCTCCGCCTGTTGTTCAAATCTATGTTGCACCTCTGACGCCCCCTCGATTAAGCTTACGATTCGTGTCGTCGGCGCCATTGCTGCCGTTGCCGCAACCCGATTGGTCCGACAGCGAGCAATAAAGCCCCGACAAAGATTAATCCTATTATGTGGTAAGTTGCGTGCTGGGTCAACAGACCGAACCAATCGAGGCGAATTCCCATTAACTTTTCAAAACGAGGACGTGTCGCTGGACTGTGCCGAAACGCCACGTCCAGCCAGTCATACATCAAGAACTGCCGGAAAAGAGCCGCCACATAGCTACCGGGCGTGAGTTTTACCAAAGTCTGCGCAAAGGTCGGTAATATACCAATCGGGACGTAGGTGCCCACTAAGAACCCTGCGGCCGTCCCGACAATGGCGCCCAGTTTACTTAGGCTATCCAATGTCCGAACGCCCTTAATAATCACGGCATTTACGGCCGTTGCCAACAGCGAGCTGCTCACCATCAGCCCCAGAACATTCACCAGTTGGACCACCGTCACCGTCAAATGATCGGCTAAGAAGAAATACCCCAGCATAATACCGAACATGGCAAGCTGCATTAACGTGCCAATCAGTGCCGCACTCAGGAGATAGCTCAGCTGAAGCCGCAAGGGACCCGCATCGGTCAGTATTAAGTCAGCTGTAATGTGTTTTTCCCGATCAATCACCATCTGCGACAGGCTCGTCAGCGTCGTGGTAATACCGGTGATTGCCAGCGTCCCGCCAATCAGCCACGTATCCAGCAGCAGCGTGGCATGGGGAACGTGGGCCCAGCTGCTTTGCATATTTTGCTTCAAAAAGACCAGGTACAGCACAAAGGAGATCAGAGCACCCATCAGGGAAAAGAAGACCCCGCTCCAATTACGAAAGTACAGCAACAGGTTGCGCTTCATCATTGCTAACATCTTACCGCATCTCCTTTCCGGTCAACGCCAGGAAGGCATCGTCCATGGTTCCCGGTCGAAATTCAAAGGTGGTGATTAGGTCACGGGTAGCCGTTAAAATATCGAGAGCCACTTGTGAATTGGGCACAGTAAAGGTTAATTGATTGCCGCGGCATTGCGTCGGTCGCACGGTCACCCGTTCCCGCAACTGCTCAACATCTCGCGTTGTCAGTTGCAGAACCGCCTTGGCGTAGCGTGCCTTGATGGCGGTGGCAGTCCCCGTTGCCACCAACTTGCCCTGATCAATCACGTACACGTTGTCGGCCGCATCCGCTTCATCCAAGTAGTGAGTTGTCAAGACAATCGTCAGCTGACACGCCTGCTGAAGTCGCTGGAGGAGCTTCCAGATAGCCGATCGCGTCTGAATGTCCAGTCCCGTTGTCGGCTCGTCTAAAAACAAAATGTTGGGATCATTCAATAAGGCCCGGGCAATGTCAACGCGACGTTTCTGACCACCGGATAACGTCCCGTAACGCTGATGAATAAATTCATTGAGGCCCAATTCTGTGCTCACCTCGGCCACCTTATTTGGGGCAACGTGCCGGTACTGCCGAGCACGAATTTGCAGGTTCTCTCCGACCGTCAGCCGCTCATCAAGGACACTACTCTGAAAGACCACACCAATCCTAGCCTCGTCGCCGTAGATCACCTGACCGGCTGTGGGCTGAGTCAGGCCAATCAATAGGTTCATGGTCGTGGACTTGCCCGCACCATTGGGTCCCAACAATGCGGTAAAGCTCCCCCGAGCAATCTGCAAGTTTAACCCGTTGACCGCCACATGGGAACCAAACGTCTGAGTTAACTGTTTCGCTTCTAATAACATTTCTCTCATCTCCTATGACCGTAGATTACCGCGATCGTCATCCACCGTCTCACAAAAGTGGCCAAGTGGTGACAGACGGCCGCCGAGTGGTCATTATCGATGGCCGAAACGATGGCAGTCACCGCTTCAGCTTGAGAAAGGAGGTCATCCCGTCATGCAAATCACCCTGCGCGATATCGCATTAGCTTACGACAAACAGCCGGCGACACTGAACCACTTTAACGCCCAGTTACCAGACGGTCAGCTCACGGCGTTGCTGGGACCCAGCGGCAGTGGGAAATCGACCATTTTAAACCTATTGGCCGGTCTCTTAACACCCAACGCCGGTCAGATTTACTTCGATCAAGTGGACGTCACCCATCAGGACAGTCGTCAGCGTAACATCGGTATGGTCTTTCAAGACTACGCCCTGTATCCGCACTTAACGGTTCGCGACAACATCGCCTTTCCGCTAAAGATGGCTCACGTGCACAAAACCGCCCGTTACCAACGTGTCGCGGAGCTAGCTGACCTCGTACAGATGACCGACCAGCTCACCAAATTCCCTGGACAGCTTTCCGGTGGCCAACAGCAGCGGGTCGCTATCGCCCGGGCCCTAGCTAAAAAGCCGGCCTTACTCTTGCTGGACGAACCCCTGTCGAGTCTCGACACGACGCTGCGAGAAGAGTTACGCGGCGGCATCCGCCGAATTCAACGGACCACCGGGGTGACCACCCTGTTGGTCACCCACGATCAGGACGATGCCCTGCAGATTGCCGATCAGATCATGATTATCGCCGACGGTCGTCTCCAACAGGTGGGGACGGGAAATGAGCTGTACCGGCAGCCCCACAATCTCACGGTGGCCCAGTCCATCGGCCGGCCGCAGCTCAACACCTGTGCCGTGACGGCCTTACCCGCTGCTTGGCGGCAGGTGTTGCCTCCTGAATCCTTGCGGCAAGCCACGACGATTGGCATTCGCAGCGAGGCACTCCAGCTCGCCACCCCAACCGCGCCCCACACCGTGATCAGCACCATTAGCCGACAAGTTCAGTTGGGGCGTGACCACCAAACGATTCTACATACGGCCTCTCTGACCCTCGTTAGCACGGCAATTACGGCCGTGTCGCCAACACCAATTTCGGTTGCGCTCGATCCCACGGGATGTCTCCTCTTCGCGGCTGATGGGCGCTGTATTTGGGCGGGTGATGCCCATGCTTAATGCCAAGCCTACCTGGAAGAGCACTATAAAGGCCCTTCTCTACTTAGCCCCACTCCTGATCATCACCGTTATTTTCACCGTTTGGCCACTGATAAATGCTTTTCTCATGAGTGCCTATACCCAGTACAATTACTTTACCAACCACGTGAACGCCATCGGTTGGGGCAACTTCATCACGCTTTGGCAGGATCCGACTTTTCATTTGGCTTGCCGAAATACCCTGTTACTCACCCTGGTGGTCATGCCGCTGACGGTGGTCTTATCGCTATTTATTGCCTATGGATTGAACCGCAACGAACATCTCGCCGGCTTCTTTCGCACTATCTACTTTTTACCCTTTGTGACGTCAACCGTTGCGATTGGGCTCGTCTGGAACTGGATCTTCCGTCTGGATGGCGGCCTGTTGAATCACGTCCTCGGCTGGTTCGGTTATACAGCCATCGATTGGCTAAACGACCCCCACTACGCCTTAGCCGCGCTGATGGTGGTCTGCGTGTGGCAGGGGCTCGGCTTCAACATCATCCTCTTTTTAGCCGGTCTCAATCATATCGACCAACGTTACGCGGCCGCTGCACGTCTCGATGGGGCTAACGCCTGGCAACGGTTCACCAACGTGACGTGGCCATTACTCCTGCCGATGACGATCCTAATCGTCGTCAAAACGACGCTCACGAACTTCAAAGTCTTCGATCAGGTCTATGCCCTGTTCCACGGCTCGGCCGGACCGGGCAACGCCGATCTTACCTTAATGTATTATCTTTATCAGAAATTCTATGTCGAAAATCAATACGCCGTGGCGGCGGCCAGTGGCGTGGTGTTCTTCGTTCTTGTCGGTGGGATCACCCTGCTGACCTATGGCTACTTTCGCCACCGGAGACGCCGGATGGGAGGTCGCCTATGAACCGTCATATCTGGCAAACCGTGCTCTAGGGGAGCGTGCTAACGATCGGTGCCGCGCTGACGCTGATTCCTTTCGTCTGGATGATCCTAACCAGCCTACAACCTGCCGCCACCACGTTGAGCATCCCCACCTCATGGTTGCCCCATTCTCTCAACTGGGTGAACTACCTGCACATCTGGCAGGCCGCCCCCTTTGCGCGGTACTGCTTAAACTCACTGCTGGTCACACTGACCACTACACTGGGACAGCTCTTAACCAGCATCCTGGCGGCGTTTGCCTTTACGCACCTGCAATTCTACGGTCGTCACTCACTATTTGACCTGCTGCTGGTGCTGATGTTGGTGCCGGGCGAACTGCTGCTCATCCCCAACTTCATCACCTTAGCGCAGTTTCACTGGATCAATACCTACGCCGCCCTGATTGTGCCGTGGCTCGTCAGCATTCTCATGGTGGTGACCCTGCATCAGGCCTTCCTGGCGCAGCCCAAGACCCTCTACTACGCCGCGCGCCTCGATGGGGCCAGCGACTGGCAATTTCTCTGGCATATCCTGGTACCGACCAACTGGCCCGTCATTACGGCGGTCACGCTACTCCAAGTGATCGGTTCGTGGAATGCCTTCATGTGGCCCCTGATCGTCACCAATGACGAAACCCTGCGGACACTGCCCGTGGGTCTGATGGCCTTCACCACCGAACAGGGCACCAACTACCCGCTCCTGATGGCCGCCACGGTATGCGTGATTTTCCCCCTGATCTTGCTCTATCTCGTACTTCAAAAATATCTTGTTTTGGGCATCTTGCCCGCGCATTTGAAAGGTTGATTCTGTCATGAAAAAAATCCGTCGTCTTCTCCTCACCCTGAGTGCCCTGGGACTGCTGGTCACCTTGAGCGCCTGTGGTCAACGCCAGACCACCGCCACGGCCCAAAAGCGCGTCACGATTACCTTCTGGCACGGTATGACCGGTAACAGTCAGCAGGCGCTCAACACCCTGATTCGCAACTTTAACCACTCGCAAACGACCTACAAAGTCGTCTCTCAGGCGCAGGGCAACTTCGGCAACGTTCAGCAGAAAATCACCGCGGCGGCGAAGTCGCAGACGCTGCCCACCTTGGCTCAAACCACCTACACCAACGTCCCCGACTACGTTCACGGCGGCTTTGCCGTTCCCCTAGACAGCTACCTCAAGTCGCAGACACTCAGCCAGATTTACCCAACTCTACGCACATCTAGCCGCTATCAGGGCAAGACCTATGCCCTGCCTTTCTCAAAGTCCACCCGCGTCCTGTATTACAATCGCGATCTGCTTAAGCAGTACCACTTGCAGGTTCCCCAAACCTGGGCTGCCTTGCAGAGGGAAAGTACCCAGGTCAAGGCACAAGGCATCACTGGCCTGGCTTTGGACCAAAGCTTCACGGCTGAACTGGACGCGCTGTCCTTTGCCGCCAAGACCCCCTTACTCCAAAAACAGCCCCAGTTGACCAGTGCCCGCACGTTGGCGGCGACCCACGTCATCTGGGACATGCTCAAGGCGAAGACGGCCAGAACGGCTGGCACTGACGGCTTCGGCAATGTTCAATTCTTAAAGGGCAAGACGCTGTTCTTCGCCGGTTCATCCGCGGCCCTGGGCATCATGCAGGCCAGCACCCCCAAGGGCATGCACTGGAGTGCGGCCCCGTTCCCAAGTTATCAGGGGAATCGTGCCACGACCATCCAGGGAAACGACCTGGTTCTCTTCAAATCGGCCTCACCCAAGCAACGGCGTGGGGCGGCGGCTTTCATGACCTACCTCTTGCAGAAAAAACAAACCCTCAAGTGGGCCAAGACCACCGGCTACCTGCCACTAACCACCGCGGCGCTGAAGAGCGCTGACTATCAAGATTACTTAAAGCATACACCGGCGGCCCAAGCCGCTTACCAGTCCTTAGCCTTCGGGCACCAGGACCAGGCGTTCTACGGCTACAGCCAATACCTCAACGCCTTGAATCAGACGGTCAACCAGTTAAGCACGCTTCAAACCACACCTGAAAAAGCGATGCACCAACTCCAACCACAGGTGGAAAAGATCGTGCAGTAAGCGTTACTGCTAAGCGTATAAAATCAAAATCAGCCGATCCCTTCATATGCTATAGTCCCCTTAAGATTGACAGATGAAAAACAATAATTCATCTATTAATCTT
>NZ_AZFS01000043.1 GCF_001434395.1 Levilactobacillus hammesii DSM 16381 | reverse complement strand
ACTGTTAATGAAGCACTAACTAAGTTCCTAACCACTTTTAATGGTCCGGTGCACAGCTTTACTGTGGACCGTGGCACTGAGTTTAGTGGGCTAGTATCACTTGAATCACAATATGGTATTAAGACCTATTACTGCCATGCTTATACGCCAGCTGAACGTGGTAGTAATGAACGCTTTAATCGGAATTTACGTTATTTTTATCCTAAAGGGACTCGTTTTGAGCACATTAGTGCTCAAGATTTAACGACGACGTTACTCCAAATTAACCAGCGACCGCTTAAAATACTCGACTGGCAAACACCGTATCAGGTTATGCTGACAAATTTGTCCAAAAATTCGGATTAAATTTGCAATCTACC
>NZ_AZFS01000042.1 GCF_001434395.1 Levilactobacillus hammesii DSM 16381 | reverse complement strand
ATAGAGTTTTGTCTGTTTATAGATAGAGTTTTGTCTGTTTATAGATAGAGTTTTGTGGTATTGTATATTCATAAAAACGTGTTTATTAAAAGAGGTGCTTCATTTGAGTAATGAAATTGTTAAATATGATCCAGAATTAAATACAATCCCACTTCGAAAATTCACTCCTGTTGAAATGAATTTATTCTTCTCAATAGTTTCTAGAATGCGTGACAAAGGTGACGAAACTGTAAGGTTTTCATTTGATCAATTAAAAGAATTAAGTGCATATAAACCTACAGCAAATAACCGATTTATTGACGATATTGAAAGTACTTATCAAAAAATTTTAGGCTTACGCTTTGGAAGGCGTAGTAAAGATGGGCTGCATCGTGAATTTTTTGTTATGTTTACCGAATTTGAGATAAACGGCCATGCTGATGATCCTTATGTTGATATTAAAATTTACCCCAAAGCTATAAAATTATTGAATGAGCTGGAAAGTTGGGTTCGTTATGCTTTATCAGAATTCAGAGATTTAAAAAGCAGCTACGCAAAAACCATGTTCCGTTTACTAAAACAATTTAGGACTACTGGGTACGCTTACTTTTCAGTTGCGGACTTTAACGAGCTATTAGATGTCCCTAAAAGCTATAAAAGTAGCAATATAAATCAATCCGTTTTAAAACCCATCAAAGAGGAACTTACACCTCTTTTTAGAGGCCTAACTGTTCGAAAAAAATATGGTAAAGGCCGCGGGAAACCAGTGATTGGGTATTCCTTTACTTGGAAGTCTGAAAAGAAAGACGCTAATGACTTCTCACAAGGTCAAATTCAAGATGAACGTCAAAAACTCTTTAACATTCAGCATAATGGTGAATTAACAGAGCAGGAAAAATGGCGCGCCATTGACAAGGTTAAAGGGTTAACTTTAGGCTCTACTGAGAAGCAAGCATTGGCTGATAAACAGGCCGAGCACGATAAAAAAATAAGAGATCAAGCAAGACAAGAAGCACTTGCTGAACTCCGAAAGGGGTTTGGAAATCATGCCTAAAACTATTAGAGAACTTGCTGATGAATTAAAGGTCTCCAAACAAGCCATTCAATATCACTACCAAAGACTACCAGCAAAAAAGCAATAAAAAGATAGTCGGGGTGCAAACATGATTAGCACTACAGCTGAGATGATTATTAGAGACAAGATAGCAAAGCCTTTGGTCTCAAAGAGCCAACAAACAGGTAGGAAACAGATACCAAAGACTAGCAAAGAAAATAATGAGCTAATTGCTACTCTAAGAAGAGAAATAGAAGATTTAAAGTTTCAACGTGACAAACAGCTTGCTACCAAGGATCAGCAAATAAGTAGTAAAGACCGACAAATAGATCATCTAACAAAATTGATAGATCAGCAGCAACGATTACAGTTGACGCCTTATTTGGTGGTCATTCAACCAACTATAACCAACAGTCGGTGCCACTTATTCGCCCAGAAGAATTTGCTACCTTACAACAGCCAGTTTTATATGCCTACAAGCTAGGCGTTTCACAAGTTGATAAAGCTTTTTGGTTTAAAGATGCACGTATGAAAGCAATGGTAGAAAACTAAGGAGTTTAAATAAAAAACATCGTTGCGCACATTATTGTGGTAACATTGTTCGCAATGAAGGAGTAATTTAGCATGAAGCTTTATTCTATGAAGGATATTGCAGAGGAAATCGGCAAAGACAAATCCAATGTTTATCGTTATATAAAGAAAAACAATATTGCGCACACTGATGTAAAAGAACGTACATTATTGTTTAACGCAACGCAAAAAAACTCCATTGTAAAAGGCATGGCAAGCAATCCAAACAATGACGTTGCGCAACGGTCGCAACATGCCCAGCATAATGAATATCATAGCGAAACAGATAATAATACTGATCAAATTATTGCTGCTATGCAGGATAATATTAAGAATTTAAAAGAGCAAAATGCCTTGCTAGCTAAACAGTTGGAAAGCAAGGATAAACAACTTGATGAGGCACAAAAGCTAATTGATCAGCAACAACAGTTAAACCTATCAACACAGCGTCTTTTAACACAACAAAATGAGCCGCAGGAAGTTAAGCAACAAACACAAACTAAGCAAAAAAGTACTGCACAGGCACAACAGTCAGAAGAAAATAGTGATGATCAAAAAAAGGCTTCAAAGAAGGGGTTCTTTAAGCGCTTATTTGATAACTAAAGGTACATGTTCATATGACACACAACTATTTTGTTTTTAGATTTGGCAAATTACAAGTTTAATCCGAACAAGCCCGGAAACTTTCAATGGCAGTCTGTT
>NZ_AZFS01000004.1 GCF_001434395.1 Levilactobacillus hammesii DSM 16381 | reverse complement strand
AAGACTACCAACAAAGAACCGACAAAAAGATAGTCAAGGTACAAACATGATTAGCCCTACAGCTGAAAGAATTATTAAAGACAAGGTAGCAAAGCCTTTGGTAGCAAATGCCCAACAAACAAGTAGCAAAAAAGTGACAAAGACTAGCAAAGAAAATTATGAGCTAATCTCTACTCTAAGAAGAGAAGTAGCAGATTTAAAGTCTCAACGTGACAAACAGCTTGCTACCAAAGACCAGCAAATAGAAAATCTAACAAAATTACTAGATCAATCACAACAATTGCAATTAATAGCTGAAAAGAAAATTGAAGCATCTAAAGAGATTTCAATTAAAAGAACAGAGCATACCGATAATATTGATCTAGGGGAAAAAATCATTGGTGGCATTTTTGGTCATAATTTAGAAAAAGTAATAACTAATTTAAAAATCTTTAGTTAGTCAAACTTAAAGATTTTAAATTCATTCTCTCTCCTATTAAGAATAAAGAAAGCTGGTCCACAGTTTAAGCCGTGGACCAGCTTTCTTTATTTCATTCTAAAAATCATTGTGAAGAGCTACATAACATTATTCTTTATCTTCAAGGTACTGTGACTTAACAGCATCATAATTTTGTTGCCAAAGAGAAGCGTTCTTCCCCGTCGATTGCGGATTGTTTCCCAAACTTCTAGACATTTCAATCGTATTATTAACTAGTTTATTTTGCACTTCCTTCCAAAGTTCGAAAGGATCCTTTACCCAATCTAAAACTCCTGTTTCTTGGGGCTGGATTAAGTATCTAAAACCAGCAAAAATTGGGAACAACAATCCTTGAGAAATATTATATTCTGTTTTATCTTTGAAATATTTAGTTTCAGATAACCGTTTTTCAACTCCTTTTACACTTCCAAATCTAGCATTTTTACCAGAAATAAATTTGTATGCACTAGGAACGTCTAACTCTATTTGGTTATATAGTTTGACCATGCTAGGTAATAAATGAGCCAAGTTGTAATAGGGACTGGCATCTTTTTCATTGCGAATTGATTTCAAAAATTGCCTTAAAACATACGTTTTCCCACTATAAGCCTGAATCGGTTGTGATAGGGACTGCTTAGGGAAACTAATCGCATTCATCGCAAACATTAATCTAATTAAATCCGTGGCGTCAATATCAAAATCAGCCGTATTCTGGTTTTGCTTATATGCAATTCTTTTAGCATAAGGCTCATCTTTAATTGCTTTTTTAACAAAATCAAAGTTCCCTGCTAATTCAGCTATTGCTTTATCATTAACCTGAACACTATGATTTCTCGAAGAAGCAATTACATCGATAGGCTCTAATTCAGTTATTTTGGTGGCAATCTCTAGATGGACATATTGCACTATCCCTTCATGTATCTGATTGCGTCTGTCCAAAATAGCTCGGTATGTGTGTCCTCCATCTAAAATCCCATATTGCATTTTGTCATTTCCTAAATCAACATGAAGAGTATTACCTCGCCAACTAACTGATTCTGCCGACATAAATATCCCTCTATTGTTCAAATAAAACATTTCGGAGTCGCTCTCTAATCCCCTAATAATAGCTTTAGCAACATTAGTGTGCATATTCGTTTCACGCGGGTTTACTTCTGTTGGAATCCCACTAGGTAAATCATTCACGTCCACGTAGGCATGATAAATATAATACGGTTCATCTCCAGAGTCCTTACGTTCAGAGTAGGGGCTCTTCATTCGTGACACAACTTTTGCTTTTATGTCTAAAATCAAATTTTTATCCATTTGTCTATCCTCATTTCTATTTTTATAACGAATCATGATTCATTTTAAATACTACTAGCATTTAAAATATATTAGAATACCATAAGGGCCCCATTTATTTATAAAAAGGACAATTACAGATGACTACAATTAATAAACAATATGACCAATATAACTCTATCGTAGGTAATGCTTTTCGTGAAATTCGTAATGCTGAAGGAGTAACTCAACAAGAATTAGCGGCCCGTATGGATCTTGATATTAAAACAATATCTAGAATTGAAACTGGTAAAAATGCTTTAACTATAGCTGTTATAAGAAAAATGAGTGACCCTTCAGTTTTGAAAAAAGAAAACAAAGACCTATTAGAGCTATGTAGACTGTTGATCGATGAACCCTCTGAACATGTGAAAAATAATGAATAACAATTTAACCACCAACATGATTATCGCTATCTTTGGTCAAGAAATATTTAGGGGCTATAATATACAAATAACCCCTCAAAAACATTGAAAGAATAACCCCCAAGATCTATAATATAGATCTTGGGGGTTATTTGTTTTAATATTAAAGAAATGACTTCTTCTATTTGTCATCAATACTAAACAATAATTTGTACAAAGTGATTATTTCTTCTAGTTCTTCACGCGATACATGATCGACAATAGTTTCATCAGTGACATGTCTTGCCCGTAAATCTAAGGCTATGGTTTGATCTAATAATACTTTTCCATATACTGTTTGACTACTAGTTAGTCGATGATACATTGGAAAATTACGCTTGGTACTGCTAATTGGAGCCACAATCGTCATGTTACTTGTCTGACAGACTAGATCATTGCTTAGCGCAATGGCTGGTCGCTTATTCATCTGTTCATGACCACGGCTTGGATTAAAGTTAACATAAAATATATCACCTTGGCTTACCATTGAAGTTCATTACCTTCTGACTTTCCCCAATCAAGCTCGTGATCCCTTTTCCCGTCATCTTTCCAATCCTTAAATAGTTCGTGAATATTGGTTGGGTTCTTTTTTATTGGTGTTAAAACAATTGATCCATTTTCAATGGTTATTGTCATATCTTGGTTATCATCTAATTTCAGTTGTTTAATAATTTGGCTAGGAATTCTAGCAGCTTTCGAGTTTCCCCACTTTGCTAAGCGTGTTTGTTCTTTAATAAGTTCCATATTTTCCCCTCCTAAATTATTATTACAAGTCAAGTATATCCCGTGTAGATACACAATGCAAATATTCTTACTGGAGGTCATTTACATGCAACAAGTTGTCTTACCCATCAAAGATTCAAACGTTCTTAAAGAGGTTCAAGA
>NZ_AZFS01000041.1:34030-71308 GCF_001434395.1 Levilactobacillus hammesii DSM 16381 | reverse complement strand
GGTGTTTTTATTTTGTGTTAAAAGCAGTGGCTAACTTGATTTTAAAACTCGCCAAAGATTTAAAACAGACAAGTTAGCGTCATTTGCGTAATCGGCAGCACCAGAATCAGTCAAATTGTCCCTGTTTGCAATCAGACTAGACAGATTCGACAGGCTACTCAATCCCCAGCCAGCCAAAGAACCGCCCAAGTCTGAATCATCAATTTCAACTTTTTCCAATTCTGTCATCTGTGATAGTACTTTACTATTACCGGCCTTGAGTACTTCTAGATTTGGACTATCAATGATCTTAAGGTCAGTCGGCGTAGTGGCATATTCCAATCCGGTTAAGTCGCTGATACCCGATAAGGTCGGCACGGTTTTCAATTTGGCAAGATTGGCCTTGGTTAAATCGCCCAGCTTTTCCTTGGTTAACTCAGCCTGCAACTGTGTCCGTAAATTGGCATCGGGCATCCAATCGTCTAGGACTTCCGTCACCGTCAACGTGAGATCAATGACCTTCCCGTTGACAGTGATCATGATATCTGACGTCAGGTCATTGACACTGAGCTTTTTAAGGCCCGAAGCCGTTAACGTGAAATTAATCCTACCACTCGCTAGGTCAGATGTATCAAAACTAATATCGTCAGCCGTCAGGTACTTGGCATTACTGGTGTCATTCGTATCTTCATAGTCAGTGGGCACCTGGATCTGAACATCCGAAGCGTCCGTCGTGCCTAAGTCGAGATCTGTTGTAGCTATTGTTCCCGTTTGACTAGACTGGCTCATCTGTACTGTTTGTGCTTTCTGTGTCGGCTCTGGCACCGTTGCATCCAACGTATTATTCGAATTGTAGTAAGTGGCAATCCCTCCGTTCACCAGTGAACTAGCGACATGATCCGCAATATCGAATCCAGAAATGTTTAGTGCCTTGCCACCCCATGTGTTGAGGTCAACCCCAAAATTGGTTTGACTAGGCGAATCATGCGTGACTCCGTTTGGTAAAGTCGGATAGGTCGTCATGTTGTGATAATCAAAACCACCATCAGCGTTCACAAATCCTTTGTACCAGTTAGATATTGGGATATACGCTTCATGCTTTGAAAAAATGGGATCATACGTGATGTTTTCCCCAGGTGTCAGTGTTGTAACTGCAGTACCCTTTTTATCATAAGGAACTTGGGCATAATTAGGCATCCCTATCTTGTTATCATTGGTCAACGTGTAAGTCACAGTTGGTGAAGCTGACAAATCGAGTTTGGCAAGATCTTTTAAATCAACGTCTTGATCAGACTCCGCGTCTATGGTTCCCAAGGTCCCCGAAACTTTAGTGAGGACTGACCAATCCCCGGTTGTTTTGTCTCCTGGTGCCTTCTCAATAGTCGAACCAGTGAAGTCATATCCCTTCAGTTTATTCGCATACTGCAACCCGGTTAGATCAGTGATCCCTTTCACATGATCATCACCAGTATTTAAATAGCCTATATCCGTGAGCATTGTCTTAGTTATTTGTGAGTTAGAGGTTATTGGGGCATATTTAGCCGAAGAGTGACTAGTACTATTCAGTGCAATACGAATGGCATCCTGTAATTTCACATCCGGCATCCACTCATCAATCGACTCATCACTAGCCGTCGACGTATCGCTAGAACTAGTCGACGAACTAGCATTAGTCGTTGTGGTCGCCGCAAACACCGTCGAACTCACCGCTTGCAGTGGCACCGTTACCGAAATCATGAGTACCAGTAGCAGATTTAAAATTTTCATTTTGCTAAATTTGCTAAACATGGTACGCCTCCTCAATCCCCTATGTCTGAATTAAGCTTGATCCGAGTTATTCTGGCCTAAATGCTTCTTCAGCCACTTGTAGAATTCATAAATCAAAACCAAGATCGCTAAGGCCACGATCGCATACATCAAGTAATCCTTCCACGTCTTCCGTGGGCCGAAGTTGGCCGCATGCCGTTTGACATTATTGGCCTGCGCATTCGTCACGGTGAAGTCTTTATGGAACGTCCAGGAATAGCCGCCCTTGGCCGTCAATGTTCCCGCCAAAACGTAGTGGCCCGCCGCTAACTGCTTAGTCTTCAAATCCATATTCAGCTTGAATTGACTCTGTGGCGCAAAAGTCATCTGTTGCTTGGTAAATGTCATCACTTTTTCTTGCTTGTCATTCGTCAACGTTGCGTGGAGTTGGCCTTGCCCCACCAGTCCAGCAGTCTTATTAGCCATCCCCAAGGTCAACGTCGGCCGTGCCTGGGCCAACCGATAGCCCGCCTGACCAATCTTAACGTCAGGAGCCGTCGTGGTCCGTTTAATCGCGTTGTAGAACTCCAGTCCCACCACGTACTGCACGTGCGCAACGATCCCGGTAGACTTCTTAGCACTAGAACGGGCCTGCTTAGCCGCATTGTGCTCAGCGATCGTGAAGCCCCCGAGCATCAGGCCGTCAAACGTTTTAGCTGGCGCCGTGAATTTATAAGACACCTTGACCGTGTGCTTGCCTAAGACCTTGACCGACTGCGTCCGAGCCGGCGAAATGATCTGTTTGAGCTGTGCCGGTAACTTCGGATTGGTGTTATTCGTGCCGTAATCCAGAATCCCATTGGCGTTGGTTGACGCAATCCGCGGCGTCACGTCAAACGTCTTCGTCTGCTTGGCATTGTTAGTGACAGATAGGACTAGGACTCGCTTCTGCCCAGGCGTTACTTTAAAGTCAAAATAGTCCACGCGTTTCGCATTATCTGCGGGTAATTCTGGGGCTACCGTGAAGCTGGCGGGCACCCGCTGACTGGCTGCACTTGCCGACATAGACCGGCCGCCCAAAGCCCAACTCCCCAACGTTACGAATAGAATGAGCGTGAAGAAATAGGCCCACTTGTGTTGTCGTCTCATCATCAAATACTTCTCTCTTTAATTAATAATATGTATAAATGAAAATACGACAGGCTGAGAAAACATTCTCACCTGTCTGTATTTTCAAGTTTTGACCACCTGTTGGGTGATCACTGGTGACGCCGCGCCCGGTAGGCCCGGAGTCCCAGTGCAACTAGCATCACGACACCTAAGAAAACCGAGAAGCCCACGCCGACTTCACCGGTCTGCGGCAAACGGCTCCAAGGAACCCCCGCCAGGGTTTGCGTAGCCTTGACTGGCCGTGATTGTGGCACCACCGTCGTCGCGCGCCGATCACTAGCCGGCGAGCCAGTCGAAACAGCGTTAAATACCGGCAATTGTGGTAGCTTCGTTCCCGAAACCAAGAGCGCGCGATTTGGGATCTGCGTTGGTGTCGGTGCCTTCGTTGGTCGAGTGGTATGTTGACTAGTCGCCTGACTGGTTTGTGTAGCGGGCTGAGTCGTCGAATGACTCGGAATCGTTGCCGATTGATTAGCCGCCCGACTCGACGTATTTTGCGAACTACTCCCCGAGGCTTGGCTTGAGCTATGACTGGACTCTTCCCCTATCGTCACGCCGACTGATTTTTGCGTCATCATACGCTGGCCCCCTTTGCGACTTAACGGATGTGTTGACGAGTTAAGCGGTTGGCCCGGCCGTTAATTCATAGGTTAAATCAGCCGTGTAGCTATCCGCATAGGCAGCTGTTGGCAAGGTTAACGTTGACTTGGCAAAATCAGCCGTTGCGGTACCCATGCCTTTACCACTTGCTGCGCTGAAAACGGGTGTTGCCGAAGTACTTCCAGCAACTAAATCAGTCGTCGTGGCATCTGTTCCAGCTGCTACACCGGCCTGGGGTGTTGTTGTCTTCATATTCAGAGTCGCCCCCAGACTCTGTGTCTTATTCTTGGCGCCAGTGAACGTCCCCAACTTGGCCGTGACGTTCCACCCACTGCCTGTCCCAGTCTCGTCATCAACAGCAAGATTCGAGTCAGCATATTTGTCAGTATCTGCATTCTTAGTATCAGCAAAGTTAGTCGGTGATAACGTTTGCGATTTATTCGATACATTAGCCGAAAAGTCGAAAGATGGCGCTTCAATACCACCACTAGCCGTATCAGTGCCGAAGGATAGGTCTCCCCCTTTTACCGTGACGCTCGCCGACTTATCTGCCGTTGCCGCTGGCGTATCCGCCGCATTAGCAATCACCGGAAAAGCTCCAGGTAAAGCCATTCCCAATGCCACTGCCGAGATTAACAATTTCGCTTTCATTTTCATGATTTGCTCACTTGAAAGCAGCTCTGGTCGCTGAACTGCCTCCAAGTCCCCTCTTTTCTATATGTATGTAGGTTTGCACGACGTCGGCCAATATGATTTTTGATGAACTTTTTCATCGTTCAATTGTTAGTTTGTTTGTTTTATTAACAACTGAACATATTTTATTATAGCACAAAGATAAGTCGCTTTCGATCGCGTTACTGGCACCTCTTTCATCAAAATCATCACGTTTACTAACGTCTAAGCCCAGCGATTGCGGAACCACGAGATCCGTTTTCTCGGCATTCAATGATACTTACCACTTGCTGTGACGAGCTTCACTAACTGAACTTTTTTACAAGAAAATGCCCCCTAATGGTCAGACTGACTTGTCCAATCATTAGGGGGCGCTTCTCGTATTTTAGCGCAGTAGATCTAGCGCTTAATCTTTCTTCCGTTTCAATCCAAACCAGCTACCGACACTGAGCACGGCCAGTAGCACGACACCCCACCAGCTCGACGTCGTTTGCTCGCTAGTTTGTGGTAATGTTGTTGCCTGTGTCTTGGCTAGGGTCCGCTTGGTTGCGGGCTTAGTCGCCGTCAGCTTAACTGGCCATTGGGCGACCGCTCGATCCGCACGTCCTGCCGTGATGGTCTTAACTGGAGTGACCGGCTTGGCTTGACGCTTAGCGTTCTGCTGACCCTTGATGCGGTCCGCCTGCTGCCCACGATTAGGCTTAGCCGGCTTCGTTGGAGCTTTCGGTTTTGTCGGATTTGCCGGATTTACTGGCTTCGTTGGTTTCTCTGGCACAACCTGATCACCATCGCCGCCGCTCGTCACCTTAGTATAAATGTAAGTGACAGCGCTGTCATTTGCACCAAACGTGCCTTGCGCATTGGCCGGTGTGGTCGTCAATTGGTACCCGCTGACCATTACCGGTGCCGTGGTATAGGTGTCACCCTGGCTTCCCGTCAGCACCTTATCTGGCGCGATCTTGGTGCCATCCGCCGTCTGATAATGCACGGTCACAGTGACTTGATGCGTTGCCGGTGGCGTGACGATTGCCGCCTTGGTATAGATGTAAATAACCTGTTGCGGCTGATCCGTAAACGTTCCTGTGGCTTGGCCTTGAACCTTCTGCAGCGTATAGCCCTGGATCGACTTGGCCTGCGTGGTGTAGGCGTCCCCATACTTACCGGTCAAAACGGTGGGTTCCGCCACAGTGGCTCCGGTCGTATCCACATACGTGGCCGTCACGGGTGCCCCGTCATTTTGGTCGTAAACGTAGGTCACCTCAATGGCGTCCTTGCCAAAGGTTCCCGTTGCATTTGCGGGGAGCTTGCTCTGATCCAGCGTGTAACCTGTCAGGGTCTTAGGCGTCGTGGTATAGGTCTGACCGACCATCCCCGCGTCCAACACCGTTGCCGGGGCAATCGGTGCGCCCGCTTGATTCGTGTAATGAACGGTGACCGCGGCCGCCGTCTCGGCATTGTTAATGTAAGGCACGTAGTATGTCGTGATTCTATCGCCCGCGCCGTCATAGTAACCCGCCACCAGATAGTACGTGTAGGGTTGCTGATGAACGCCGACGCCAGATCCCGATTCAACCGCCGTACTGGTCATTGGCCCCGGTGTGATCTGTGACTTCACGATCTTAAACTGGACCTGATCATCACCGACCGCTGTGCCGTTAGCCCCACGACGATAAGCATTCAGAACGAAGGGGTTCCACGTGTACCAATTCCAGTAGTCCACGTCGATCGCCGACCATGCCGGTTCAGCGTAATGGCCCACCACGGCATTGTAATTTTGAGGGAGCTTCAAGCCGAGGTTGGAAACTAGGACCGTATCCTGCCCCTTCTTCAAGTAGACCGGTGCCCGCATAATGTCTTGTCCGGAAATATTTAAACCGTTAGAACTAAATTGACGCGCATCTAACATTGAGAAATCGCTAATTTCATTATTGACCGCCGAAAGATACGTGAGCTTCTTCATGTTGGCCAGCGCACTGATGTCACTAACCCGGTTATTTGAGAATTGTAAAAAAGTTAAATTGGTTAAACCCTTGATTGGCGATAGGTCCGTAATGTCCCCGTGCCAATACCCGGCCAGTTGATTGTGATTCGTGCGGTCCAAGACGTTGAGTAAATCCAGGCTCTGCAAATTGGTGGCGTACTGAAGTCCTTCGATTGAGTAGGACGCCTTCCCATCAATGTATGAGGAATACTGCGTTTGAAGTGAAAATGACTTCAACAGTAAGAGATCACTCTTGGTGATATCCGCAACGGCGTTCCACGTCTTGGCTCCCGGCGTAGTGCCATAGCTGGGATCTAAAAAGTTATTGTCCCAGGTTGAGTGACTACTCCCCTGCAACGTCCGCAGCAAGATCGTCTGTAGCTGCTTATTGGGCATCCACTCATCAATCGGTGCGTTGTCATAAACCAATTGGTCATTGTCATTGGTCTGGTTAGTCGTAACTGCTAGACTCACGGCCGTCCGCATTAAGGCTGCACGAGCAGCCACCGGCCGAGAAACGGTAGTGGTTGGTTTGACGGCAGTGACTGGTTTCTCAACTGGTGCCGCTGACGTGGCCGGTTTTACCGGCTGAGTCGTGGTGTCCTTAGCTGGTTGGTTAACCGGCGTCTGTTTAGTTGTCGCTGGTGTGACTGGCTTTACCGCCGTGGTGACCTTTGGCGTTGTCTTGTCAGCGTCAGCGGTCCCCGACTTATCCGTTGCTGGCACCGTGGTCGGCGTCTTTGTCGCGGCTGCGGCAGTTGTTGCTGTCGTTGTTGTCTTCTCAGTTGCCGGCTTGGGCGTCTGAGTCAAAGTCACGGTCTGCTGATCCGCTTTCCCTGGCTGCACTTCACTCGCACGGTCTGCATTGGTCGACTTGTTCTGCGGCAGTTGATCGGCCTGAGCTGTTCCGGAAAATGCCAACAATGAGCCCATGGCGATTCCCGCAACAACCCACTTTGTTTTAGCCTTATATAATTTAAATCGAACTTTTGGCGCATTCATATCCAATCGTCCTCCCCAAAAACTGTTTCTCCGCTTCACTACTTAGTATCGTACCACACATTTAGATATATGTAACATATAAAGACTGGATTAATTGATAATCGGAAAAATAGGTAAAGCATAAAACAGTTGAACACAATTTGAACATTCTCGCGAAATACGGGGAATCGCTCGTTTTTAATGAGTTATCGAACAAAAACAAGAATTCAGTCTATCTAATGGCATCGATTTTTTCGTAAGTTAGTCAACAGGGTTGCCGACTATTACACGCAGCGTTCTAAAAAAAACGGATAACCTCAAGTGTGAGATTACCCGCTATTTCTATTTATTCTGCGAAGTCGTGTCGTCTATGACCGGTCCTTTTTAACTCGTCATACTAGTTGCGATCGTACGCCCACACCGTCAGTGGCGCGAAGATCACCACCACCCCAATGCCAAACGCCAAGACCAACCAGGCTTCCGGCGTCCAACTCCCCGTGGCGAGGATTTGCCGAATCGCCGTAATCACGTAGGTCACGGGATTCAGGTGGGCAATGAACTGCAGGGGCTTTGACAGCGAACTCAGTGGGACAAAGGCATTGGACACGAACGACAGTACCAGCATGGTCATGGTCGAGAAACTTTGGACGGTCGCCGCACTCTTGGCTAATAACCCCAGTAGCGCAAATAGCCACGACAAGGCCCAGCCGGTGAAGATGGCAAGTAGACCGCTGACGACCACCCAACCCAAACCGGCAGTTGGGCGCCACCCCATGACATATCCCGTTGTCAGCGAGGTGATCGTGGCAATGAATAACCGTAAGCTATCAGCAAAGAGCTGGCCGGCTAACGGCGCCACGTGGGCCATTGGTAACGACTTAAACCGATCGAAGACGCCGGAGTCGAGGTCTTCTCGGATCTGCGCCCCCGAGCCCGAGGCCGCCGACAACATCGTTTGAACCAAGATACCGGGAACGATGATGGGCAAGTAGGCCTTAACGCCCCCAGCAATCGCACCGCCAAAGAGATAGCCGAACATCAGCATGAATAAGACGGGTTGAACGATCACATCCATAAAACGATCCGGATTGTGAACCGTCTTCAATAGGTTTCGGTAGGCCATGGTGGCCGTATTCATCACTAAATTTCCACTGTGCGTTTGTACTTCCATTTTGCATCCCGCTTTCTAGTTTTGACCAATCGTTAAGTCCATAAAGACATCATCCAGCGACGGTTCCTGAACCGACAGGTGATCAATCAGAATCTTTGCCTGATCCAGCGCTGCCAAGATCAGGGGTAATTGGGCGAGCTGTGTCAGCCGCACGCTCAGCCGCTGCCCGGTCTGCTGGACCGTCCCTGCGACCTGTGCGGCCACCAATTTGACCGCCCTGGCCACTTGAGCGCCCTGACTCACCGTGAAGGCTAGTTGGGTGCCACCCACCTGTTGCTTGAGCTCGGCCGGCGTCCCCATCTTGACTAGTCGGCCGTGGTCGATGACGGCCAGGCGATCCGCCAGTTGATCGGCCTCATCCAGGTACTGCGTGGTAAGCACAATTGTTGAGCCCTGCTTAACCAGCCCACGAATGGTGGCCCACATCTGCGTCCGCGTGCGGGGGTCCAGTCCCGTGGTCGGCTCATCCAAAAAGATCAGGGCAGGTCGGGTAATCAGGCTCACGGCCAAGTCCAGGCGACGCCGCATCCCCCCGGAGAAGTTGGCCAACGCCTTATCCGCCGAATCTGCCAGCGAAAAATCTGCGAGAAGCTCAGCCGTCCGTTGCTTGGCGGCCGCACGGGAGAGACCGTTTAACCGCGCAAAAATCATCAGGTTCTCGCGGGCCGAAATGTCTTCGTCTACCGAGGCGTATTGCCCGGTCAGCCCAAACATCGACCGCGCCAAGCGCCCCTCCTTCACCGTGTCGTGACCAAAGATCTTCACTTGACCCGCGTCGGCTTTGAGTAGCGTGGTGAGCATTCGCAGGGTCGTGGTCTTCCCCGCCCCGTTAGGCCCAAGCAGCCCGAAGACTTCCCCCTGCCGAACGTTAAATGACAGATCGTCCACCACCATTTTCTGCCCAAACCGCTTGCTTAAGTGACGGACTTCAATTGCATGAATTGCTGACATATTCATTCCCTCTTAGCTTTTTTATTTAATCAGGTCACCTGACTAAAAATATAATAAGGTCCCCTGATTAAATTGTCAAGACTTGGCCTTAAAAAATATCAGGTGCCCTGCGCATCATTCTCGGGTATAATGAGCTCAGGAGGTCGGTTACATGCCTAACTTAATGAAACAAAGAAACGCGGCTGGGAAGCTGATCGAATTTGGCATGGTGCGCCACACCGCCGACGAGATCGCCCACCGCACCCACGCTGACAAGGGGGATCACCAATCGCCATTTCAGGGTCAAGGCAAGATTTTGCTGGCGCTGTCCCAAGCGGATGGCCTCTCGCAAAAGGAGCTCGCCACGCGCCTGAATTTAACGGCGCAGTCTACCGCCGAGTTTGTTAATAAACTGGTCAAAAAGCGACTGGTTACCAAGGAAAAATCAACGGCCGATCGCCGTAAGACCATCATTCGGTTAACCGACTTGGGCCGGCGGACGGCCACCAAGGAATCAGCCAAGGTGCCAGAATTTCTGAACGTTTTGTCTGACGAGGAACTCGATCAGCTCACCGCCATCTTGACGAAAATCAACGCGAGTCTGTACGACGAAATTAATACTGCCAATCCGACCTGGTTTAAAAATCTCCAGGGATCGGTGGCAGATCACTTGCGCGATTGGTTTCTTTAATTTAGCTGCCCTACAAAATTAGTAAAGGGAGGAATTGGCCTTGTCCAATAACGATAGCCGGGTACTGGGAAATCCCAGTGGCGAGAAGAAGCACTACACGATTGGTGAATTTGCCATGATTAATAGAATGAGTGCACGAATGCTCCGGCACTACGACAAGATTAACCTTATCAACCCCCAAACGGTCTTAGCAAACGGTTATCGCTATTACACCTCCGACCAAATTCCAATGATCTCTCTAATTAAGACCTATCAGAATTGCGGGTTTACTTTAGCTGAGATTGCCAGCCTACTGAATGCTAACGACGCAACCATCCGGACAATGGCTAAAACCAAACAACAGCAATTGGCGCAACAGGACATCAAGCAGGACCAAGCCAACACCCTACTGCTGGATTTATTGGGCGAAGGTACTGCGCCACTGCCAGATGATAACGTCGTCTCGGTGACCAGGCAGCCTGAACGCCACTTATTCAGCGAGAGCGTTCCCGTTCGTGAAGGCGAGATCGATGTCGCCTTCGATCACCTTTACGGGGTGCTCGAACACCCCGGCATTCATCCAACTGGTCTGTCCCTGCTACTCTGTGACTTAGAAGATGAGAACGCCGCATACCGGGTTGCGGTACCCGTATCGCCGGGTACCACGCTCCCCGCCACACTCAGCAGGGTGACCCTTCCCAGTGGTGACTACCTGTCAACCTTCCATTACGGTGACTATGATCGCATTGGGGCCGCCTATGATTGCTTACTTCAGGCCGCACAGAAGCAGAATCACCAGCTGCTCATGCCCTTCATTGAACGCTATCTCTTGGATAGCACCTACACTGCCGATCGCAACGCCTACATTACGGAAATTTCTGTCAAAATAACCCCTTGACCTTGTCACAGTGTCAAGGGGTATTCTTTCTTTGAATCGAGAAAGGACTGCCGTAATGAAATTAGTTAGAATCGTCTTGTGTTTTATCTTGGTTTTCTTGAGTAGCTGTCAAGTCAATAAGGAGGCGACCACCGTGTCCACTTACAATTTCCCTAGTGAAACAGCACCACATGAAGGTACCTGGCTGACCTGGCCGCACCGCTTCACCTACGGCCGTGCCTACAGAAACGACCTCGAGCCGATTTGGGTAGCGATGACCAAGTCGCTGGTCAGCGGTGAGCGCGTCCACATCATCGCCTACAATGCGAAGGAACAAGCCCGTATTTCAAAACGGTTGACGCAGGCAAAGGTGCCGCTGCATCGGGTCGATTTCACCCTTGCCAAGAGTGACGACGTTTGGTCACGAGACACCGGCCCCCTGTTTGTACGCGACACCACTGGAAAGCTCGCCATTGCCGACTTTTCCTTTAACGGCTGGGGACGTAAGGCACCGTATAAAAGAGATAATCAACTGCCCGCGATCGTCGCTAAAGCCCAGAATATACCCCGCCTTCCAATTCCTAAGTTTGTGTTGGAAGGTGGCTCGGTAGAAATGGACGGGCACGGAACGGCAATGTTATGCCAAAGTTCCGTTCTGAACCCCAATCGCAATCCCGGTCTGCACGCCCAGCAGGCAGAAGCCTATATGAGAACCTATTTCGGTGTGAAACATTTTATCTGGCTTAAGGGGGTTGTTGGGGAAGACATAACGGACGCCCACATTGACGGTATCGCCAGGTTCCGCGATGACCAGACGCTGTTGACGGTCTCGAAACGGGACTTTTCCCAGCTCTACGACGGTATCGATATGAAGGATTATGCTACCCTACACACGGCGACCAATGCTGCGGGCACGCCGTATAAAGTGATTGAACTCCCCATGACGGCCAAGAATGTCCACGGTTTGGACTACAAGGGGAGCTATCTTAATTATTATGTTGGCAATAAGGTCGTCCTAGTCCCGACTTATCAGGATAAACATGATCAGGTGGCCCTGAAGACATTAGGGCACCTCTATCCCGGGAGAAAAGTCGTTGGAATTGACGTGACCAAGTTATATCGCTACGGTGGCATGCTGCACTGTGTGACCCAGCAGCAGCCCATGGCTTCGGCTCATGATGATTAATGCTGTGCATTTGCCACCTCTAAATCTGCTATACTAGTACTAGAAATAATTCAGTGACGTAATTTTAAGGAGGATGAACGATATGCATCGGGGAATCACGCTTTTTCTACTGGCCTTAGCAACCCTTGCCCTGGGCGGTTGTGCCAATCAGGGCGCCACCCAACACGGCACGGATTACCTCAAGATCTACAACCACCACGACCGGCAAATCTACGCGGCAACCGGCCGCCGCAGTAAGACCATCGTTGCCCACATCCCACAAACGTACAATAATATTTCTAAAAAGAAAATTCCGCAAGATGCCAAGCCCAGCTACCGCTACGTCATGCACCACGCCAAGCATGACGTCAAGATTACCATGCAAGTTTATTCGAACTATCACTACGCCAAATTGTCCGGTGTGCCCGTCATTGGCGGTGGCGTGGTAAAACTGACGCCCCAGAATTATCAGAAATTAAATCATCCCCGGAACTTTATCGACTAACTTTTATCAGCAGGACCGGGCATTCTCTAAGCAGGGGCAATGTCCTACAATATTTTGGAGGGAATTCTGAGCACCCTCGGCGTAGTCAAGTCCCTAAACTGGTTGTTTTTGGGAAGTACTGCAACTGCTTTAATTCTTGTGTTGGTGGTTCAAGGGGGGTATCGGTGGACAAACCGATCAAACTAAATTTGACACCGTAACTTTGTCGTAGCGTTTGATAGCAGGTTCTAAATTAAAATCTGCTATGGATATTACTTGAAAAGATCTGAATGTGAACCTGTATCGATAAAGCGCACAAATTCGCCGTCATACTTATAAATTAGTAACCAGTCTGGCTTGATATGTAACTCACGCTCCGGCTTTCGATTGACCAGAGGGTGATCATTATAGTGTGGTTCCAACGGCGCATCTTGTAACAATTTATGGTAAATAGCGTCGAGGTCTTCTTTCTTGTAGTGTCCGCCCTTCAAGATCGTTTTATAATACTTTTTAAATTGCCGCTCGAAGGCCGGTCTATAGCTAGGCTTAGTCATTTAACCAGTCCAACCCTTTCTCAGGATCATTAAATTCGACGTAGTCTTGACTCTTCAAAGCTTTTTCTAATCGTGGTGTGGGTTGTGATACCTCAAAAGGAATGCCCCCAGCCTCAATTGATTTTTTTGCAAAGATACGAAAAGCCTCTCCGGGCGTTAACCCCACTCGGCTAAGAACGCTTTCAAAGTCTTTTTTTTCTTGATCATCCATTCTGAAATGCACCTGACTCGTCATAACTAACACCTCCAGCCACATGGTACCATGTGGTACCGAAAACGCAAGCATTTTAATCAGACATCAGTCAAATCGTCTAAATCCTACTTGTTCATGCCACCATCAACTAATCTTTTCTCACTAAAGCAGTCACACCCAGGCAATATGGGTGTGGCTGCTTTTAGGCTTATCCATTTTTGAATCATTCAATACCCAAGCGTGACCTTCATTCACTTGGATAACGACGGTCTTCAGTTCAAACGCCGCCGAAGCCACTGCGTCAACCCCACGGCCACAAGCAATGCCCCCATCGCCGTCAACGTGAGCCCGCTAAAGCCAACGCGCGCGTAAGCCCAACCGCCGATGCCAGAGCTCACGGTCAGTCCCAGATACAGCATGGCACTGTTACAGGCCATCAACGTTGAACGCTGTGCCGGCAGTAGGTTGACGATCATCGTATTCAAAGCGGTCACGCCAATTCCCTGGACAATCGCCAGTAAGACCAGGCTACCCATGACCACCCACAGACTGTGGTGGTTTACCAGCCCTGCCAGCGCCAGAATGGAGAGACTCCCACCCCACTGAACGGCCGTCAATTTTCCCAGTCGTGTCGTCACCGGACCACTGAAGAAGCTGGCGATGAAGTTACTCAATCCATAAACCATAAAAACCATGCCCGTGCTTCCCGTATTCAAATGGAATTGCGCGGTCACAAACGTTCCCAGAAAGGTATAAACGGCGTAAAATCCCGTCATCCAGGTCAACGTGATGAGCAATGCCAGTTTAGCGGTAACGGCATGGCCTATTTGCCTGTATGCTTGCCCGTAATTCACCCGCATCGTCGTTGTGGACACCCGCGGCACGACCAGGTATAGGATGGTGCCGACCAGTAAGATAAGTCCCGCCGAAGCGACGAAGACCAACCGCCAGTTAGCCAGTTGCGCCAAGCCCGCTCCCAGGGGCACGCCGAGCGCAATCGACAGGGACAGCGCCGCCATGGTCATCCCCATAATTAGATTCAACCGTTTGCCACGAAACGTTTGCCCAATCAGCGCCCACACATTGGGCAGGGTCGTCGCCGCTCCCAGACCGGCGATGGCTCGCCCCACATTAAACCAACCGGCCGTGGGTGCCAGCGTACAAACGAGGCTCCCGCTGAAGAAAATAGCGACGCCCGTTAAGACTAACGTCCGTTTGGGGTAACGATCCCCCAACGGCCCCAATAGCGGTGACCCGACGGCATAACAAATTGCGTAAATCGTGACGGATAACGCCGCGCTCGCAATCGAAATCCGGTAACTTTGCGCCAGCGCCGGCAATAACGGTGAAATGATAAATGAATCTGCTCCAATCACGAAGACGATTAAAAATAACCCCATGACGAATCCTTGCTTCTTCAGTGAAGCCTGCATGACCCACACCCCCCAAGCCTTATTATTGGGAGGTCGACCGGAAAACACAATACGGGAATTTAATGTAACCTAGTCGCTCGCCTAACCAATCGGTTGTCGCCACCCCACTGTTTCCCACCAACCGGTTATACTGAGGCCATACTGATTGGATAGGAGTTGGTCTCTTTGACTGCCTTACAAATGCAAACGCGCCACGGCGAGGTCTGCCCGTTAGACACAACCTTAAAAGTGCTGGATGGCAAGTGGAAGTCCATCATCCTCTGTCGTTTGATGACAGAAGATCTACGCTTTACGACGTTATTGCGTAGTTTGCCCGGCTGTACCCGGCGCATGTTGTCACTACAGCTATCCCAGTTGATTAGCGACCACATCATCGCTAAGGAAGTGGATACTAGCTTTGTCCCTACCAAAACGAGTTACCATCTGACCGAGCTTGGACTCAGCCTGATCCCCGTCATCCAAGCGATGGATACTTGGGGACAACAGTATATTACGGCCTTAGACGACTAAATCTAGCCCACTCTCAGGTAAGACCATCAGCGCAACCCTTTACGCCGACGGAAAACCAGCCGCCATGAAGACGGAGCCAGAGCGGTTACCGGAGCGTCACTAACCATTGCCACGCGATTCCACCTTCAAGCAATGACGTTACCATTGCGACAAGCTAATCTTCGTTAAATAGACTGGCCTGCAAAACCAACGGGGCTTTGCAGACCATTTTTATTGTCCGCTAATTATTGACCGCATCCGAAATAGCTTGCCAATTTCAAAGGCTTAAATTGCAGGCATAAATCGTAGAAGAAGCCAATTTTGCTTCTCTCGCGGCGTGGCTGACACCGCCTCCAGTGAAAGACTATGCCACGGTATTAAAAATGACCACATTTTAGCCAAATACAAGTCGCTAAAAAATAATTTTAATAAAAAAATTTCTCTAGATTATTTTAAATA
This sequence comes from Levilactobacillus hammesii DSM 16381, assembly GCF_001434395.1. Lineage (GTDB taxonomy): Bacteria > Bacillota > Bacilli > Lactobacillales > Lactobacillaceae > Levilactobacillus > Levilactobacillus hammesii. The sequence continues at coordinate 55,754 of NZ_AZFS01000041.1, read as the reverse complement.
CATACGCTATACTTTATGTGTGCAGAACTATTGCACCCCTATTAATACTTTTATAAAAGTACTGTAGGGATCATAATGAGGGATTTCTTAGGAGGAAAAGAGATGCATCGTGGAAAAGACAAGGTTATCATGAAAACGGCTAATTCTGGTAAAAGGTGGTTAGTAACTGTTACTCTCCTTTCAAGCCTAGCAGGTTCAACAATGACACCGATTATTGGCCATGCTGCAGTCCCCGAACCAGTCGCACCCCAGGAAAAGGTGGCATCATCACGCATTGAGCCGTCGCAAAGCCATTTGCCTACCGAGCAGCGGACGGTTAACGAGAAGGGGATCTCGGATAAACAACCGCTGCACCCCGACACGTCCATCACATCAAGTGCCACAGCTGATACCCACACGACGTCAGCTAAGGAAAAAGACATCATTTCCCCGGCACCAACGCCAACAGAAAGTAATCATCCACAGTCAGCTCCCCAAGAAGATGAATCCATCGATCAGTGGATGCCTAATAAGAGTCTCCAACAGTCCGTCCTCTATTGGCTACAGCAGACAGTTTCACCCTCCTCTTGGGAGACGGTTGCCGATATTACCAAGAAGGATATGTCACAGTTAGAGAAACTTTACGTTGGAACAGGTGATGGTGAGGGGTCTTCAACTTATAATGAGGACGGAACACCCTACTCCATTCAGGGACTCGAATATGCGACAAATCTAGAAGTATTATTTCTGACCGGTGGTGGCACCACCAACCCGCCCTATCAAATGTTCGGTAATCTAGTCGACATCTCACCATTGAAAAATTTAAATAAGCTTCAACGCGTGGATCTTGAAAACAATCAGATTGAAGATATATCGCCACTAGCCAACTTAAAAAACATCACTCTGCTTAACTTACCATATAATCGCATTATGGATTTTTCGAGTTTAAAGGGTATACATTACAATCAGTATGATTTTCAAGACCAATATTTGGAGCCTCAACCCATTACCGTAGATGAAAAGGCCCGTAAAGCCCACCTTAACTTTAACGTGCGTCTACAGGATGGTTCCCCAGCCAAAAATCCCACGGCCTATGACTTTTACTATATGGTACATGGAGAAAAAGATTCAGAACGCTATAAGAACCCCTATCAGGGTGCAAATGTAACCGAGAGTGCTGACGGGGGTCTCGACTTTACAGAGGTCAAAGATCAAGAACCTGGCATTGCCGAAGATAATGCTTTCCAACTCCCGGATAAATATTATTTAAACGCCTTCTACGAAGATGACAAAGGTTATAGTTTCTTCATTACGCAACCTTACAAGTTAGGCACCACGACCGCCCCGGTAACCGTTCAATATCACGATACGGCCGGCCAACAAGTAGCTCCAGATGCCACCTTAACCGGAAATTCTGGGGAGAAGTATACAGCTAATCTCTTAAATATTCCGGGTTACGAGCTGGATCAGATGCCGAAAAATCTATCGGGTGTTTATGGTTCAGAGCCCATCACTGTCACCTTTATCTATCACAAAAAGGCCACGATACCCGCCGAATCAACCGTTGCCGTTCGCTATCAGGATGAGCAGGGGCATGAGCTAGCCCCCACCCTAACGTTAACGGGTAACCTGGGACAACCCTACACGACTAAGCCGGTGGCAATCACCGATTACGTACTAAAAAAAGCGCCGGCAAACGCAACGGGTACCTATGGCTCTTCCCCCATTACGGTGACCTATGTCTATACCAAACTGGCGCATGGCGGCGATGGCGATAGTGGTACATCCCCCACACACCCTCAACCGCCCGTTAACCCGATTCAGCCCAGCAATCCGGGTGCAACGGCGCCTGACGATATGACAGAGACGCCCGATACAACGGACACGACAGGTTCAAATACGCCAGACGTTACCCCCACTCCGATCTCCAGTGGCGCGGGCGCAACGATTCAGGCTAAACCCGAAGCCAAACCCACTACGGGTCACGTTTGGCGCTTACCACAAACCGACGAACAGCGGACGATTGCCTTTTGGTTAGGGACTTTAATCCTGTCAGGAAGTCTAGGCGCATGGTGGTTCAAACGCTCACGCTAACCGTTACGGCCGATTGGCTTAGAAATCCTGCCGTTGAACCTTTCAAACGAGACGTAACCCAATGGCTAGGCTGCCGAAATTGACAGCCTAGTCATTTCGGCGTTTCCCCACGCTTCCAGCCCCTACTAAAAGTCAATGACATCTCCTAACAACCTAGTCAAACATTGTCACGTCACCATAAAAACTTGTGACAAGCCGGCCATCTTCAATTATCCTAGACCTAGCAACAACTTAAATTGGAGGTTTTGAGAATGGAATTTAACGTCACACGCGATGGCCTCACTCTAGCCGGAATCTATGAGCCGGCGCCGCAGCCAACTGGAACGATTGCGATCCTTTTTCACGGTTTCACCAGCGACCGCGGCTACACGCCGACAGCCCTACTGACCCAATTGGCCCAAAGACTACGGGCGATTGGTGTGGGGACGGTTCGCTTCGACTTCAACGGTTGCGGTCACAGTGAGGGCGACTTCGCCAACATGACCGTTCTAAACGAAATCGCCGATGCTCAGGCCGTGTTAACCGCGGTACAAACGCGACTGGCACCCCAACGCATTGATCTGTTGGGGCACTCGCAGGGAGGGGTCGTGGCCAGCATGCTAGCCGGTTACAACGCCGACCTCATCCACAAGTTAGTCCTAATGGCCCCCGCCGCTACCCTCAAGGATGACGCGTTGGCCGGTCACACCCGAGGCTTGGTCTACGATCCGCAGCACATCCCCGCGCAATTGCCACTGGGTAACGGCAAGACACTGGGTGGCTTCTACCTGCGGACGGCGCAACACCTGCCCATCTACGAGACCGCTCAGAACTTTGCCGGTCCCGTCTGCCTGATTCACGGCGATGCGGACCAAATTGTGGCTTACAGTGCCTCACAACGCTACGACGCCATTTACCCTCACAGCACCCTGCACCTGTTGTCCGGTGCGAGCCACTCGCTCGATGGCGCTGCCCGTGACGATGTGCTGCGGTTGGCAACTGACTTTATTGCCGACTAACGACCGCTCAAGTTCTGTTGCGTTGGTTGACCCAACAAGGCATCGCCACCATTCCATTAAAGATTGGCCAAGTATCAATATCAACTAAAAAATGGTCTCAACGAGCCTGCAACCCTGTAATTGCCACACCTACACGTTGAAACAAAAAACTGGTCAAGCCCCCTCAAACGGGAACTTGACCAGTTTTATTTTACAAAATTTAGTCGCCGTCAGAGTCGCAACGGTGGCGCTTAATGCCGACGCCGAGCGAACGGCCGCATCAAGCTAGCCAGTAAGAACAAACCTATCGCTGCCAGGTAGCCCTCGTGCTGCTGCCCCGTTTGTGGGAGTAGCCGCTCCTGACGCTGCCGTTGTTGACGTGCACGCCGCGTCGTGGTCACCTGCATTGAAGCGTCTGCTTGGCTGGCGGCTGAGACTTTCAGCGGGTTCGTGTGCTGGAGAAGGCCATCGCCCGCACTGGAACCATTGTGGTCGGTATCGGCCTTCAATGGATGGGTGTGCTGACGTTCTTTCTTGCCGTCCTTCACCCGGTTGGGCTTCAGTGGATTCGTATGCTGGCGTAACTCCTGACCATCAGGAACACCGTCACCATCCGTGTCCGCCTTCAGCGGATTGGTTCCCAGCTTGAGCTCTTTACCATCAGGGATACCGTCGCCATCCGTGTCCGCCTTCAACGGGTTCGTCCCCAGCTTAAGTTCTTTACCATCAGGAATGCCATCGCCATCCGTATCCGCCTTCAGCGGGTTCGTCCCCAGCTTGAGCTCTTTACCATCAGGGATACCATCGCCATCCGTATCGGCCTTCAGTGGATCGGTGCCCGCTTTAATCTCGTCAGCATCGCTCACACCATCCCCATCGGTGTCGATCGGTGTTGGCGCAACCCGAACCTCTGGGACCAATGGATTCGTCCCATTCTTGACTTCAACACCATCAGGGATGCCGTCACCATCCGTATCGACCTTCAGTGGATCAGTGCCCAGGTCAAGCTCTTCTTTATCACTCAGCCCATCGCCATCCGTATCTGGCTTCAACGGATCGGTGCCGTCTTTGATCTCATCACCATCGCTCACCCCGTCATCATCCGTATCGGCTTCCAACGGATTTGTCCCGAGCTGGGCTTCTTCGCCGTCGTCCACTCCATCACCATCGGTATCTGACTTTACGGGATCGGTGCCATCCGCTAGCTCCTTATCACTGTCAACACCATCCTGATCCGGATCAATGCCATAGTGTGTGAGTATTGGAGCTCCTTTCGTATCGTGGCCAACCACCGATGCCGCGCCATTACCATCTGGTAAAATGGCCGGCGCCGAATCCGGTGAGATTGTTTGTTGCGCAACCTGTTGGCCGTTTTGAAACTCCGTCACCGTCTGAGTCTTAGTAACCGGATCATAGGTATAAACGGTCTCACTGTCGCCACTGCCATCATCAACTGCCCACTGCTTTGTAATCTTCGTCACGGTCCCAGCAGCATCCTTCTGGGTAATGGTGACGGTCCCATCAGGCGCAATCTCCTTACCCAACACCGTCAACGTTCCCGCAAGAACGGTCACCTCATAGTTGGCGTTCGTATTCGTACCCGTAATCTGATAAGTCCCAACGTCCGGGGCAACTGGATCCAAGTAGGATAGCTTCAACGAAGCCACTGTCTCACCTGTTTTAAAGCTTCCCTTCGTCAATTTTGCAGAGTTGGCTGGGTTAGCTTCACCACGATAGATCACCTGCGGGTCAATTTGTACGGTTACGGCTCGTGAAGCGACGGTCAGGTCACCGGTTCCCAGCTTTGATAAATCATAGTTGGGATTTTCCGAAATCAAGCGGTTCTTTGCATCTGCCGTAAGCTGAATTTTATACGTCTCGCCAGTTTGCAACTGATCAGCCGTCACCAACTGGCCCGCACCATTAACGACTACCAAGTCGGACGGTTTAATCTCACTCGTCGTCGGATTATTCAAGGTTGCTGACAGCGGTGGAATCGGATTGCCATAAATCATGTTAAGACTTGGAATCGTCACATCAGAAGTGGCTTGCGAAATCGTCAAGGTTCCTGGTTTAAAAGTAACCTCATAATTTTGGTTCGTCGCTGTCCCACTGATGACATAATGACCAGCATCCGTTCCCGGCTCCCGTGTCAGCGTCACACCAAGAAGGCCTTCAGTCTCGCCCTTAATCAGCCCCACCTTCGTGCCCGCTGGAACATCGAATTGCAATGCCGGAATGGTTTCGCCATACGTGGCCGTGATATTTTCAATCGTCACCGTGAGTGGCTTCGGCTTAATCGTCAGCTCACCGGGGTTAACCGTAATGGTGTAATTCTTATTCAAGCTTGATGATTTGTCTAACGTAATGTCATACGCCTTAACGTCTGCGCCAGCAGCACGAACCAACTTAATGCCCAGACTGCTTAAGGTATCATTCGTTGCCAAGCCGGCAGCCGATTCAGGCGTCAATGTCAGCTCAGGATCGGGTTCACCATAGATTTTAGAAGGGCTCTGGGCCGTTACGGTAATTGGCTTAGGCGACACTGTCAGAGTCCCCGGCTTAAAGCTCGTAAAGTCATAGTTAGGATTGGCCGCTTTCAAAGCATCCTGTGCAGCCGCTGTTAACTGAACCTGATACCTTCCCGCTGGCAAATGGCCGGTCCAAACGACTGGTTGCCCATTAGTATCCACGACTTCAAAGGCACTTTGGTCGAACGCGTCTACCGTGGGCCCGGTAACCGCTGCCGTAAAGGCCGTGGTGTCGTCCCCGTAAGTCAGCTGACTATCGGCAACTGCGACGCTAGCAGCCGCTTGCTTAATCGTGTCATTTCCATCCTCAAAAATAACCTCATAGTTAGAGTTGGACTCCTGATCAACTGAGCCCGTAATGGCATACGTGCCGACATCACTCCCAGTAGCGCGGGTCAAAGTGATATGCAGATCAGCCTGCTTATCCTGACCAACCAATTGACCATTTTCCTGACCAGTTGCGGTCAGTGCCGGAATACTAAACGTTAAATCCGGTTGCGCTGTCCCGTAATCCCGCTCAAAGCTCATCACCTTAACCGTGATTGGTTTCTTCCCAATCGTAAGAGTCCCAGGGTTAACCGCCACGTGATAATTCGGGTTGATCACTGAAGTGGGATCCAAAATAATCTGATATTTTCCAACATTTTCGCCGGGCTCGCGGGTTAATTTCACACCTAGGGAATCTAACGTATCCTGGTTGACCAAGCCATTGGCTGAAGCAGTGGTCAATGATAACTCCGTTGCACCGTCCCCATATGTCTTAACACTATCCCGTGCCTGGACCGTAATTTCTCGCGGCGTTACCTTCAACTTGGCCGTGCCAAACGATGTGAACTGATAGTTGCTATCCTTCTTCAAAGCCGCCTGAGCTGCCGCCGTGTACTGAATCGTGTAGTCGCCACCCGCTTTAAGCTGATCAACGGTGACCGTTTTACCAGCGCTGTCAACGACTTCAAAATCACCTTGATTCAACTGATGGTCTTTAGCTGCGTTGCCAAGACTCCCCGTAAATGCTGGGAATTGTCCATCGACGCCACCATAAGCCACTGTCGTTCCATCCACGGTAGCGGCAGCCGTTTGCGGTGTAATTGTGACCATCGCCGAAACATAGAGACCAGCATTCGGGTTCGAACTCAGGCTCTTAAGGTACGTTCGTCCATGGTCGGTCAGTTTAAAGAGGTAAGCCCCAACATTCTTAGGTGTTTTCACCACAGTGTCAGGATTCTTGGCATCCACATATTCATAGTAATCGGGATTGTTGAAGTCAGCCTTACTAACCGCCCCAAAGTCCTTTCCGAAGGTCACATCTGGAAATGCCAAGGGTTGCCCATAGACCTGACTCCAAGACACAAAAGTTGCTAAAGTATTCTGTGCATCTTGATTGGTCGTCGTCAGATTATCGAGGTCCCCTTTAAAATCAATTAGTAAGTTCTGTACCTTTTCCAAAGAGGCGTACCCATCCTGGCCATCCTGATAAATGGTGCCCGGATCTGTCTTCGTTTCAGCGTCCTCAAAGGCGGTCTTCGCCTGACCGTTAGTGTCCGAAACCTGCTTATAAATCGCAACGACTGATTGAAGTAATTTATCCGCCGCATCCTTTTGATCCTGCGTCAAACCAGATAGCTTAACAAATTGATCATACATCTCTTGAGCCTGTGTCCGATACTTGTCAGCCGTCGCTTGGTTCGTGATGGCCTGCTGGTCCCAATACTGTAGCGTAGACTTCGTTGGTAAAAGTAAGCTACCACTGTCCTGACGCTGATTGGCATCCGTGGAATCAGTTGCGCTGGCATCGCCCACGGCGGACCAATAGTAATCGGTATTGCTAATCTCTTGCTGACCACCACTAGCCACCGGCTGGTCGCCATTTTTTAAGGGTTGTTGATTGAGCGCATCCGTTATGGACTGCCCCGTCCCAGCCACGGCATCCACGTTTACCGTCTTCCCATCAACTGTCTTCCCAGTTCCCGTATAGTAGTGGCCGATGGGATTGGCTTTCTCAGTCGTGGTCGCCGTGCTGGGCTTAGTTGTTGCGGTATCAATTGTCAAAGAGTCGTCCGCGACGGTCTTGCCAGCCGCTGGCGCCTCTAGGACCACTTGGGTAGGCGTATAGCCCGGAAATGAAACCAGGGTTGGCTCCCCGGCCACTGCCGTCACCGTCAACGGTTTTACCCCTTCAATGGGCTGACCGGTCGCGGCGTCAATCGGGGTAACATTCGCTTTAAATGCCAGTCTAACCGGTACGGTCATCTGCTGACCATCCCCGTCCTGGACCGTGTAACTGTAGTAAGTCCCATCAGCCACACTCTGACCGCTAGCATCCGCAATGGTACGAGCCGTCCCATTATTGTTGGCCACGACCTGGCTGCCATCAATGACGTAAACGTTGCCCGCCGAGTCTGACGGAATCACGGCAACCAGTGCTGGATTCAGCGTTTTATCTGCTGCTACCGCCCGTTTAGCCGCATCCTGCGAGGAGAAAATAGAAATAGTATCCCCGATGTTAGCGACCGCGTTGACAGTCGTATTATTTAACAGCGCCCCAGACTCCCCCGCGGCATCCACCAGATTCACTCCCAGTCGAATTGTCTTGGGCGTATAACTGAAATTATCAATTTTAGCGGAGTAGTCGTTGAAGTTCCCACCGGTCGAAGCCGCCACGGATAATGAATACCCGGTCTTGACATCGTCAATGTGCCGAGTGAACGTATGGCCATTTAACTTAATGGTTAGGTTTTGATGTTCGGCGTCATAGTTCATGACGAACGCGTTCTCCGGGTTTGAGGTTCGCGCTAACCCTAACGTGCTGGCCAATACCCAATCTAATCGGTCAGCCTTTTGCAGCTTCGTACTCGAATCGGTGTAGCGCCAGCCAACATAAGGTTTGCCGGTCGGGTCCTTGAAGTCTGTTTGGTTATCGTATTCATCAAAAACAAAGCCAAAAGCGTTAGACAACCCTTCAATCCCGAGACGACCACCGGCACCCCCCCCTGTGGCCTCGGCTGGATCGCCAGGGGCGAAAATAAGCCCAACACTGTCGGCACCACCAGATGACTTACTCCCAACGCCTAAGGCACCAGTCATGGAGAAGTTATGACTGAAGTCAATTTCGTGTTCAAACGACACGTGAGCCACCTGATGGCCCTCAATTTGAGTCGTGCTCCCAGGAGATCTGTAATAATCGTGTTTACCCAACGTGGTCAGCTGCACACTGCCATTCTTCCCAATTGGCTTAGTCTTCTTGTTATCTGCTGGATCGTCATCTCCATCGCTACCATCTTTGTTTTCGACAGTCGCCGTAAAGTGACTGGCAATCTGATCCGCAGTTAACTTCACCTCGGATGTATCCGCCCCGACGTTAATGTCTTTGTCCTGCGCAAGAACCGGGTAGTCGCCGGAATCATTGGTCGTGTCAGTGGACGATTCAGGTGCAGGTGTCGCTTTAGACGTTGTCACCGAGGCCGACTCAATCACCGGTTTCTGCGTTGGTTGGGTTGGCGCTGGTTTAGTTGGTGTTGGCGTTGGAGCAGGACTGACCTTATTGGGTGCTGGCGACGGGTCAGTATCTGATTTCGGCTGAACAGCAGCGGTCGGCGCTGGTGTTGCCGCATGAACGTCAACGACAGTCGTGCTCTCAGCAATCGTAACGGCGGAGAAACTGATTAGCAGCGTCCCGAATATCCGCGTCTTAACCTTCCAACCCGTATGCCCCTTATACAAACCAATTGGATTTTTAATCATTTGGTTCTCAGTCTTTTGTTTCATAATTCAAATCTCCCTTAGGGCCGCTCAGTTCTGGCTGCTCCTGATCAATTAAATAACTGCGCGTCCGCTATTTTTAAATGATATTTAACGGTCAAACTAACCGTTACTAGTGGTGGTGACGAAAGTAACGCTGCCACCCAATATGTAAGTAAATTCTTTCACTCTATCATGTACTTTGACCCGTGGCTTGAATAAATGCCGCCATACCGGCGATACGTTTGGTAACCGTTTTCTTTAACAAGACGACTGGACAGCCAATTGGCCATCATCTAAAGCGATCGACAAATGTGCCTTGAGGCCTGTCATACTGGCAATTACCCTCGAAAGCTGAAACAGATTTCCACTCAAGCGACGATTTTCACCGTTAATTGGTGATACTATTTGCTCACTAATTTTTTTGTTGAAATTTTTGAGAAACCGGTTTCATTTTCGCGGTTTCTGTTAGATTTCGAGCGGTACCTGACCGTATAGATCTTTCCAAGTTGCCGGACCCATCCCTCATATAGTGTCACCGACCACCAGCCGGTTCGTCTAAACTCAGTCATTACCGGTGCTCTCGCTTGCAGTTGACTGGCCTGAAGTCCTGAATTATCAGCTTTAGGGTACTCCTAGTATAGTTTCGACCATCTATATATTCAAGGGGGTTTACACTTAACCCCAGTTTAATATCACGCTTTGTATTATATGTAACACGAACTTCATTAATTTAACGGTCGCTTCACCTTATCTGTTATTGGCTTTGGAACTTTAGTTTTATTTTTTTGCGTTTACCCGGACCAACCATTCGAGATACCCAAAAGGTGGGATCTATGAACTAGGTCCCATCTTTTGACAATCATATTATTCTTCTATTCGGCTGCTGGTCTCGTTCGAGATATGCAAAAAGATCCCCTTAAGATCCAGTACCGCTTAACCACGCGACTCATTTTATCTGATGGTCACTATATCATCGCCAACAAAACCCTCGTTCAAAAAAGCAATTAAGGGTGACACCGTGTTAGGCCGTTAAATAATTAAATTTGTTTAGACAAGGTCGTCATCGTAAGCAACCCAAAGAAGCCCCAAGATTAGCATTTTCACCTAATCTTGGGGCTTCTTCACGTTTTTAGCTGAGATACGCTAATCCTCTAACTCAAGAATTACTTACCTAGCTTTTTCCTTATTGGCCATGCTTAACTGGCCACCGAAATTGTACACAATGAAGCTGCATTCCCATTTAAAATCTATGAGTTACAACACTCACTCCTCAAAACCGTACCGCATTCAAAGTGCTAACGAGCAATCCCCATGAAAAGAATGTCTCCATAGATAATGACTTTAAAGATAACTGGTGTATGTCCATTAAGATAAGGGGTTGTATTCGCAATAAGTCCACTGATTCTTTCGAAGTAGCGCGTGTTTTCAACTGTCTCCGTTATTTTACCGTCGCTTCCTTGACCAATGAATTTTAATTGATGATCGACGATAACACCTGCGAAATATTGGTTTCTGTGCTTCCGCATCCGCTTGCAAAACTTAGGACTTAACGCGGTTGGAACCGGTAGTGCTCGAAAAATGCGACCCGAAATACGCAATCCATAATCTTGAGTAAGGTCATACCTCTTATAAAGTACTGGCTTTGCAGTAAAGGAAACAATTTTTCCAATATTTTTATCCTGACTACCTTTACGCGGCTTAATCCATTTCTGAACCCATACATGATCTGTAATTAAGTGGCCTGATTCATCTTCCACATTTTGAACTGCTGTTACTGCTTGCCCATATGTATCCTTTCCATAGTGAGTAATGGTTCCAGTAAAATGCTGATAACATTCAGTCTTTGAAAATAGACGCATTGAAGTCCTCCTAGGTCACAATTATCTACAACTAATTTTAAGTATAATCATTAAATCACACCTAGAAAAGCTTAACTTCTTCAACCAACCGAATCACCAGGAGAATCATAACCTTATTCCAAAAGACTACTCACGACAGTAACAATCAATACGCTTGAAGTAATGTTAACAGATAGTGCAAGCAAAATGACCTCCCCAATGTTTACGGAATGTCGTTGAGGACCATAAAAATTTCATAACTGCCTGAACCTGAAGAACCCTTGTTTGTGATTGCTTTTTCGTCAGTAATACTGTCCCGTTATTCCTTGTGTAAACTGATACTTTAACAAGACTAGCAAAATCAAGTCTCATTAAAACCATCTCCAAATAAATTTATTTACCTCAAGTATACCGTAGTTACCTCGCCTTCTTGAGCAGTTAATGGCTCTCCCCCATCAATCTCATTTTTTAAGCCTATTAGCAAAAAGCTCTCTGAGGGTGCCCTTCGCTCTACCCTGATAACCATATAGTGAAATGAACCGTCTTTCCCGTTATGCTTATGAGGAAAGCGATTCATTGTTCATCGTTGCTTTATTGGCACTGATTCTAGCCCCGTACAAAAAAATGATTAACTCCATTGATAAGAGCTAACCATCTTAGATTGCTTATTATTCAGACTCTTCCGTCACAAACGTAGCTCGTCATCTAATACATACTGGAACTCCACGGCATTCAAAACACAGAGATTACTTCAACGTCTTCATATCAATGACAAAGCGATAATGAACGTCGCTATCAATGATGCGTTGATAAGCAGTCGGTACATCATCAATCCCAATCATTTCAATCTGTGGCTTAACGTCATGGGCCGCAGCAAAGTTCAGCATATCCTGTGTCATTGGGATACCACCAACATTTGAAACGGTAATTGTTCCCTGTTTATTGAAGATACTGAACAGATTGAATTGTTGTTCCTCCATGGTGAGCCCAACAAAGCAAAAGGTTCCGTTAACCGTCAATAATTTTAGATAATTGTCTAAATTCAATTTAATCGCTGCTGTGTTTAAAATGAAATCAAATTGACCCGCAAGACGATCAAAATCCTCATCTTTACGTAAGATTTCATAACTTGTGGCCCCAAATTGGTCGGCCTCGGCCCGCTTACTATCTGAATGGCCTAAAACCGTGACTTCTGCACCTAACTTATTAGCGAATTGAACGGCAATATGACCAAGCCCGCCTAAGCCAATGATGGCCACCTTTGACCCCTTGCCAATGTGATAACGCACCAATGGATTGTAAGTCGTAATCCCTGCACAAAGTAATGGTGCTGCTTCAGCTAAATTCAAAGTATCCGGAATGTGCAAGACAAAGTGATCCTTAACAACCAACGATTGTGAATAACCGCCTTCAGTCACCTTGCCATCATAATCTGGGGTATTAAAGACGGATACATACCCCTTCTCACAGAATTGCTCTTGACCAGCAAGGCAGTATTTACATTTGCCACAAGAGTCAATAAAGCAGCCAACTCCGACTCGGTCGCCAACTTTAAAGTCCTTCACCTCAGAACCAATGGCACTCACAATTCCCGTAATCTCATGACCAGGAATAATTGGATGCTTAAAGACATCATCAATGCCCTCGACCTGAGCAATATCCGAGTGACAGATACCGCAGTACTTCACATCAATGGCGACGTCATCGGCACGTAAATCTCGCCGAACAATCGTCGTGTGATGGAAAGACTTAAAATCACTATGATCAGCTTGTAAAGCTTGAACTTCTCGCATATTTTAGCGTCCCTTCTACTGTTCAAATGTAATATCATGCAGTCGATAAACCTCATTCACATCACGGATGTTTAAAATCAATGGTTTATTTTGATCCAATGCTTCAATTTGAACTAAATCGGCCTCACTCAAGTTAAAATCGCTCGTGGCAAAATTTTGAGCAATTCTTTCGGCATGCACCGACTTAGGAATTGCGACAATCTCATTTTGCTGTAGCCAACGTAAAACGACTTGTGCAGCAGTTTTATGGTACTTGGCCCCGATAGCCGTCAACGTTGGATTGGTGAACAAATGTTGCTGACCTTCCGCGAATGGCGCCCACGCCATCGTATGAATATCATAGTGCTTCATCACCGAACGTAACGACTTCTCTTGCCAGAAGGGATGCATTTCAATTTGGTTAACTGCTGGCACAACGTGGTGGCTCAAAATCAAATCAACCAGCCGGTCCGCTTCAAAGTTGCAGACCCCAATCGCCTTGATCTTCCCGGCTTCATAGAGTTCTTCCATGGCCCGCCAACTACCGTGATAGTCACCATAAGGCATATGGATTAAATACAGATCCAAGTAATCTGTCTGCAAATTATCCAAAGTCTTCTCAAATGAAGCCATTGTTTTTTCATAACTTGCATCTTGAATCCATACCTTGGACGAAATAAAGATATCCTGCCGGTCAATGCCACTGCGCTTAATTGCCTTACCGACAGCTGACTCATTACCATAAGTTGCCGCCGTATCAATTAAGCGATACCCTGTTTTCAAAGCGGTTAATACGCTCTGTTCACACTCTGCTAAATCAGTAATTTGAAAGACGCCAAACCCTAATGTTGGCATTGCCACACCGTTATTTAACGTTATCATCTTAATCAAAACTTCCTTTCTTACCTAGGAACGACCTCTAAAGTAGACACCCTAGCTCGCTGCTGAATCATCGAATCTAAATACAAACTGTTCGCGTATTTCTTTTGATAGGCTTGGTCAATCTGGTTGTTCAAATCGGCACTGTCTATCTCAACGAAGCCAACTTCGTAATTAGCACCGGCTAAGTACATCCGACCAGCACGCTGTTGAACCGCTGAACGATGCCACCGCGAATTCAAGCCATTCCAGGCCCGGATGTACAAGTGCCCATCAACTACGACTGACCAAATCCAAGTTGGCGTGCCATATGTTTTACCATCATCATAAAATGGCGAAACACGAAAATCGTCGGCATCGGAAAAATTTGTTAATTGTTGTGCTTGCCAGTGTGCAATCGTTTCATCACGATTTCTCATCTCAAAAGCTCCTTTAACATATTTCGCTAAAATTCGATTGTTGGCCGAATGTTAAACTCATTAATTGAAACACGTTGTGGCGTTCCAATCACATACGTGACTGCCTGCGCGACGTCACTAGGTAGTAGCGAGTGATCTGATTCATTCCAAGTATCTACCAAATTTTGGGCAGTCGTTTCATCCGGAATAGACTTATAAAGTTCCGTATTGACCATTCCTGGTGCAACCACAGTGGTCCGAATATTATTTTTGATTTCTTCTCGGCGCAAACCTTCCATGATAGCTCTCACGGCGTATTTGGTTCCCGAATAGACGGCCACGTTGGGATAGACGCGATAGCCTGCGAGCGAATCCGTCGTTAAAATATGACCATAGCCTTGCTGATGCATAATTGGTAGGACGGCACTGATGCCATTCAAGACGCCCATCACATTCACGTCTAACATCTGTTGCCAAGCTTTTCGATTGCCATTGCTGAGTGGTTCCATTGGCATAATACCGGCATTATTATAAAGAGCATCAACCTTGCCGAACTTGTCTACTGCTAACTGAACAAGTGATTCAACTTGTGAAAAATCAGTCACGTCAACGGTTTGATAGGCATAAGTACCCTCAGGTAATGTTTGCGCGACTGAATCGAGCTTTTCCTGTCGACGGGCCCCGAAGACCACTTTGGCACCCTGTGCCGTCAATTCTTTAACGGTCGCCTCACCAATACCACTAGATGCACCAGTGACGACCACAACTTTATCTTGAACGCTCATCGTATATCCTCCTTTGACTTCCTAACAATTACTAGCATAAGGGTTGACAATTGCTATGTCTAATGCTTAGATTAAATCAAAAAGCATACGTAATAAACATAGGAGGAATATTTATGGAATTACGAGTTTTACGTTATTTTCAGGCCGTCGTTCAAAACCGCAATATCAGTCGGGCTGCCTTACAACTGCACGTCTCACAACCGACTATTTCACGTCAATTACATGATCTTGAAGAAGAACTGGGCATTACCCTATTCGATCGTGGAAGTCGCACGATTCAGCTGACTGACAGTGGTGAATATTTTTCCAACCAAGTTAATCAGATTTTAGCCTTAACGGATAAAACACTCGCGAATATCCATGAAGACCAGGATATTCGTGGCAACATCGTTATTGGGAGTTCCGAAGCACGGAGTTTCTTAAATATTGCGCAATCCTTCACTGGCTTACAAAAAAAATACCCGCACATTCAACTCGACGTTATCAGTACCAACGCCGATCAAATTCGAACGAGTATTAAATCCGGTTACTACGATTTCGGGGTCATTATGGAACCCGGTGATAAAACAGATTATGACTTTATACGGCTGCCGGGTGAAAGCCGTTGGGGTTTACTAGTATCTAACCGTTCCCCCTTAGCCACCAGAGATCACCTTGAACTGTCTGATCTGGCTGGCGAAAAATTACTGATTTCTGGGCAACATGGCATGAGGGAACAGCTAAACGACTGGCTAGGTGGCAATACCACCCAATTAAACGTCGTGGCAACCTACACCCTGCTCTACAATGCCTCTCTGATGGTCTCGGCGGGCATGGGCAGCGCCTTATGTCTTGATGGTATTATCAATACGAACCAATCAGATCTGGTCTTTGTACCGTTTCAACCCCGTCTCACGTCTGGTACCAGTTTAGTGTGGCATCACGGACAACACCATTCTGCGGCTGCGGAAGCCTTCCTAAAACAACTTTCATCAGACATTGGACAACCCCTGCCATAAGTAGCGTAGCACAATCTTTTAATGGGACAGACCTAAAAATCGACTTTTTCAGAACGGATGTGTACTAGACCCTGTCAAGTTGACAGGGTCTAGTACAATGACACGCTGAAAAAGTCGATTTTATTATTTCACTGAAACGTGTCCAGTTCTTGCTTATTTAGCTAAACTCTTTGTGAAAAAGTCATTCAATTTGGCAAACGGAATCAGTTCAGTCCGGTCGTACAAATCAACGTGACCCGCATTTTTAACTTTGACGAGTTCCTTGGGTTCAGCAGCCTGATTATAGGCATCTTCGCTGAATCCAAGTGACATCGCGTTTTCACCAGCAATAAAAAGTAGTGGTCGTGGTGAGATGGTCTTAATATCGGACAGCGAATAAAAATTCAATAGTTTAGCGAAACTCGTTAACGTTGGATGAGTCGTTGTAGCCGCCGCACCACGTTGCGTCCGATAAAAATCATAGAATTCTGTTGAAAAAGCATCTGAATCCGGTCCGATTTCTTCAGGCGTTCCACTGGTATAACTTGTTTCCTGACCTGCAACTTCTAGGCTCCGCGTATCCGAGGCTTGTTCAACCATAGCATGAGCACCCATCGCGTCCCGTTGTCCTCGAGCCACTGCGCCCATATCGGTCAAACTGACCGTCGCTAATGCCTTTAGCCGTGTATCTACCTTAAGCTCGTTAATCGCAAAGCTACCTGATGCACAAATTCCTAGCACCGCGATACGGTCATTGTCGACTTGGTCCAAGGTCGTTAAGTAATCCGCAGCGGCTGAGAAGCTTTCAGAATAGAGCTCTGGTGCCATTGCATTACGTGGTTGACCATCACTTTCGCCCCAGAATACTTGATCGAAATCCAAAGCGATGAAACCGTATTCGGCCATCTTAGTTGCATAGAGATTAGCTGACTGTTCCTTGACGGCGCCATTGGGTGCCCCAACAATAATGGCTGGTAGCATTTGTCCTTGCATATCTTTCGGTTCAAAAAGATTGCCAGCCAAGGTCATCCCATACAGATTCTTGAAGGTCACCGGGGTCTTCGTCACCTGACTGCTTTCATACCAATTGTCCGCTCCATGACTCGTATCACCCGTTGCTAACGCCTGGTTCCGTTGCTTAACATTGTTTTCTCCTGCTGAATAAATTGGCTTTTTGTTTTGCATCGTTACAACTCCTTTTGTTTATGTTTCCTTAAAGGTTCGTGTTAAAGAACTTTTCAAACTTATCAAATGGGATAACAGAAACGTCATCATAAAAATCAACGTGTTGACCATGTGGTTCAACCACTAATTCTTTAGGTTCCGCTAATTTAGCATAGGTTTCCTCACTAAATGCCTTCGAATGGGCCTCTTCACTCGTCACTAACATGACTGGTCTAGGACTGATTTCATTGATTCTAGCCGTAGCTTCAAAGTTCATGAAGCTCAGATTAGAGACGTTCGTTACATTGTACAAAGCATGTGGATGCCAGCCTCGCTTAAAGCCATAGAAACTGAAGAACTCCCGCGACACTGGATCTAAGCCTTCAGGAAATTCAGTCACTGGCTGGCTGGGGTAATTGGCCTGCTTAGCGGAGATATCCGACCACCGCTGTTCACTCAAGGCCGCCAACTGGGCTGCGCGATCCTTCCCGGTTGCCAAATTGGCCAAGTGGGGGATATCATACATCACACTCGTAGCAACTGCCTTGATACGCATATCCTGGGCCGCAGCTGCTAGCGCAAAACCACCTGAAGCACAGATTCCCAAGGCGCCAATTCGATGCCGATCAACATATGACAACGTTCCCAAAAAATCAACAGCCGCGGAAAAATCTTCGACGTAAGTATCCGGCGAGCCACTATCTCGCGGCGTGCCACCAGAATAACCATGGTAGGCTGGATCAAAAGCAATCACCACAAATCCCCGCTGGGCTAACTGATTGGCGTAGACACCGGGGCCCTGTTCCTTGACCCCACCAAATGGCGGTCCCACAACGAGCGCAGGATGCTGACTGGCTTTGTCTAACGTCCGGCTATAGTATAAGTCGGCGGCAATCTCAATATTATAACGTGTCTTGTAGTAAACGTGTTCCCGCGTCACTGAATCGTCAAGTTCAAAGATATAGTATTCGTCATTGGGGGTGACTCTTACTGCATTTTCCTTAGCCATTAACGTTCAACTCCTAATTTAGTTTTTCAGTAAATTTATCTAATAACCGATAAGCTTTCTTTTGATCAACACCTTCAAATCCGTGTCCGGCAGTTGGTAACTCATGAAACTGGGCATTTTTAAAATTTTGGGCTGCCTCACGTGCAAACTTAATTGGCACAATATCATCATTGCCACCATGAACTAGTAGGACCGGGCCCGTGAATTGAGTGGCACTTTTAGTGATATTGGTCTTCAGTAAACCACGATAATAACTACGACCAACAGTAAAGCCGAAGACATTGGTCGTCGCTGGAACTGACTTCATACTGCGATACTTCCGCTGGGCATCGTGAGTAATTGAAAAGGCCGGGTACATTAAAGCCAATGCCCTAATTTTTTCTGGATGCTGAGATGCTAACAAAGCTGATACGACTGCGCCTTGACTGCCACCGACCAGCAGAACTTTTCCGGTCTGAGCATCTTGGCGTTGTGTGAGCGCATTGATCACCCCTAACAAGTCTCTGGCTTCTGTGTAAATCGACATTTCAGTCTGACTGACGCCGGAACTTTCACCACCAGAACTACCACCAGGAAAATCAAACGCATACGCTAAGTAACCATGACGTGCGAGTTGCCGGGCATAACCAGCCAATTCTTGATAATTACCACCAAGTCCGTGTGAGACAATAGCCACTGGCAATTTCTTTTGAGTAGAATGCTTAGGTGAATACAAATGACCGTAGATTTGTTCATTCTTAAAACGCAATCGAACCACTTGGTCTTTGACATTGGCTACTTTTTCGCTAGTCACTTTACCTGATGAAGGGCCTGAACTAACGTGTTCACGCTGTGTAGGTTTAGTATATTTATAACCATAAGCAATGGCAGCGCCCACACAAACAAGCCCTATGAGTATTATATACATGATCGTTTTTGAGCACATTATTCGCCCCCCTCTATTTTGACATGACGATTATTTCCCATATTCTTAACAACCGTTCGATAGTCATTCGTATCAAAATGGCCGATGATATGAATCCCGTCGTAATATTCCTCGGTCCCCCAGTAAAAGACTATTCGTTGTTGCGGTGACCAATAACCAATACTTCCACGCGTTCCTGCGTGTCCACTGGGCATTCCCTTCGTTGGCAATCCGTGGCCGAGATCCGCGATCTTTTCCGGTAATCCTGGATAGTCACGGAAACTTAACGTTGTCGGTAATTCTCTCGCAAATGCCTTGGCCGCACTGGATCCGTTCAAATGAGCCGTCAATTTCTTACCATTAATCGTGATGACTATCTTTTGCCAACCAGCTGGACTTGTCTGAGTATGGCTACTCGTGACCGATTCACTGCTGGCATGACTCTTGGAACCTGCTTGTTGCTTACTCTGCGCACACCCACCCAATACCACTAAGAGACTTAGCATTAAAAATACCGACCAGATTCTCTTCATCCGTTACCTCCCACTGCACGTCATTTGCAAACTATTTCTCCAGATTTATTTGCCGTATCACCTTCGCCGGTGTCCCTACCGCAACCACATTCGCTGGTACATCTTTGGTGATAATTGCACCAGCCCCAATGATGGCATGATCACCAATCGAGACGCCCGGTAGCACTGTCACGTTGGCTCCAAGCCAAGCACCCTTGCCAACACGGACTGCTGAACAATTTAAGTTACGTCTTTGTTCTGGAGCTTCCATATGATTTACCGAAATTAGGGTGACATTGGGGCCAATCAAAGCACCGTCACCGATATAAATGCCGCCTAAGTCAACGAACATGGCGTTACGATTAATAAAGATATTCTTTCCCAAAAAGATGTGTGCACCAAAGTCAGTATTGAATGGTGGCATCACTACATTGGATGTTGAAACATTCTGTCGTGTAATTTGGCTGATTAACGCAATGATTTGTGTATCGGTGTGATACTGCCCATTTAAACGAGCTAAAATTTGGGAATTTTCATTCGCTATTCGAGGAACAACTTCATACTCTGGTGCTTTAAAATTAATTAATTCACCAGATAATGCTTTTTCAAGAATTGTTTTCACGCTTTACGCTCCTTGTGTTTGATTAAGATTTTATTGTCGCTGAAGACTATGACATTATTTTAAGATGATAATCAGTCAATGTAAAATACCTATACTAAATGCTAATTCATAGCTTATAGGCATGTATTTAGGCATACGGATTGATTATACATTCTCTTGCTAAATAGGTATTTTACATACAGACATTACCCTCATAGACTGTTTCTAAAGAGAGGAGCGGCCTATGAAACTTTTTAATCCGATTAAATATCTGCTTGCATTGCTCATTGTAATTACACCAATTAACAACTCAATACCGGCCTCAGCAAGTCGCACAACAGCAGGCAAACGCTCCATACCATTAGTTATGGTTCCGGGAACGCACGCTAATCAGAATCGTTTTGATGCGACCTTCCATAAATTAAAAGTACCACGCCAAAATGTCCTTAAACTAACAATAACTACCAATAATCAGATAGTCGAACGTGGAACCTACAATCCGGCCAATCCAATAGTGATTATCAGCTTCGAACGGCCCGATGAATATAATATTCACGAACAGGCTAACTGGCTAGCACACGCGTTAATCTATTTAAAACGGGTCTATGGTCTCAATAACTACAATTACGTTGGTCATTCCAATGGCGGGCTGGTGATGCTTGATTACTTAGAACATCCTCACTCCACGCTTTCACCAAAATTAAAACAACTCATTACAATTGGCACGCCCTATAATGATATTTACAAAACAGCTCGGACAAATACGCAGAATGTCAAACCAGATCAATTAAATGACCAAAATAAATACTCATATGAATTTAAAACCTACTATTCCAAGCGTGGCCAAATTGCCCGTTCTATCCAGGTTACTTTAATCTACGGACACATCCCCCATGCCAATGGGGATGGAATCGTGGCCCTGAACTCAGCCAAGGCTGGACAAACCATCTTTGGTACCCATGTGATCCACATGACCCAGGTTGATGGAACTTACAGTCAGCATAGCCAGTTGCCAACCAGTTCCAATGTCATAGCGACAATAGGCAAGCTCATCAGTCCTGACCACGCTATTCTGCTCTTTAATCAGCATTTGGCACATAGCTGGTACGTTAAAAGATTGGATTTACGCTACGCAACTAAAAGCAATTCTCTAACCGTATGAACAATTGCATGTCACTCCTTGTCAATTGCCTCTGCAAAGATGCCCCTGTCTTAGGGCATCGAGAACACAAGGCGCGTTCATATAAACTCTTCTGACAAATATTGTAAAAAAACTGCCACCCCTTGATTGGGTCTAGCAGTTTTTCACTTCTATTCAGTTACATGGTTCGCCGTAATCAAGCGGTAGTTAAATGAGTTAATCACTAACTGTACCTGTCGAGTTCGGTTAGTCACGTAGTAGTTCTTCCCCAACTTCTCAACATCAGTAGTGCCATCATCCAACACCGCAATGACCAGTGCCTCTACCTCTGCCTTTGTCAGATTAACCGCCAGTTTCTTATTCACCCGTCGATACACCAGCTCGGTATAGCAGGCGTGCGCCTTAATCTGGTCTAAGAGTTC
>NZ_AZFS01000041.1:0-34020 GCF_001434395.1 Levilactobacillus hammesii DSM 16381 | reverse complement strand
TAGCTGGCGTCCGCATCTTCCGTTACAAACGTATGCTTGTCATCCAACACATACTGAAATTCCACGGCGTTCAACATCAAGCTAGCCCGGAACAATGCCTTGATACCCTGTTCATTACTCATCACCACAAAGAATTCCCGATCAGTCCCACTGACGCGTTGAAAGCTGTCATACTCGCCAGTGAAACCTTCTTTACGGAATAAGCCAATAATCTTCATCATTTCAATCTGCGTTACTTCTTTGTCTGCCAAATTCAATCTCTTTTCTCTTATTTAAATTTTCAGTCGCTAATGGCCCCTCTAGTGACCGCTAGTGACATTTTTCCCACGAAAAAGCCGCCCCCAAAACGAGGCGGCTCTGACACAAGCAGGTAATTACTTACCTAATTTGGTCTTGTTGGTCATGTTTAACTTATCATCGAAGTCGTAGACAACTGGTTCACCGGTTGCCATTTCAAGGTTCATGATGTCGTCATCAGAGATCCGTTCGATGTACTTGCTTAAAGCACGTAATGAGTTACCGTGAGCGGCGATGATGACGTTCTTGCCGTCAAGTAACTTAGGTGCGATTTGGTCTTCCAAGAATGTACTAAGCACGGTACGTTGGACCGGTTGATAGAACTGACTTTCGTAACTATCTTTTCGCTGGATAGTTGCCAGCTAGTGACAAAGGTAGAGGACTAAATACTCTTTCTTACACTCCTAGCTATCAAAATCATCCTTACCTCAAACAATTAGTCACATTTAACAGCAAATATGCGCAATCGAATCAACTTTTATTGGGATAAATCAACCTCACATAAATATGAATTACAGCCAACTTAATATAAAAATAGCTTTTACAGTAGAACACCTCTAAAGTCTATATTTCATTTGCATACATCTCAAAAAGCCGTTTAACTATTTCTGACTCAGAAGTCCCATTACTCAATCCATACAACTTCATAACGAATCTATCATTTTTTGTGTGTGCTTTTCTGAGCTTAAGTGGCATAAAATTAGTTGAATATAACGTTGCTAATTTTGTATCAGGAAATTCATCCCGTGCATCCAATATATTTTGACCCAAAACACTTAATTTTTCTTTGGTTTGAGAATCTAATTCTAACCACGGAAAATTTGTGTATACCGCAGGCGAATAACTATAATCACTTTTCATGCGCCCAGCAACTGTTCTCATCCACGCCATGTGCACAGAAGATATTAATATCGAAAATATCCAGCGCTCAGTTGTAGGTATTAAATATAGCTTGTTACTTGAAATTGTAGACTTTGGTAAAAAACCGATTGGTATATATTCCCTATTTTCCGATGATACCTCTGGGACCGCCAAATAATCACACACTGGCTGCCTAATTTGTGTAAATAAATATGGCGTTTTACTATCTTTTTCTTTCACTGAATCAGTTGTGCTGGCTAATCTTTTATCAACAACAATTTCAAGCCGCCTTTTAATTTCAGGATTATTAATATACCGACTAGGATTCACATCCTTTAACCACAAACAGTATCTTGTTTTCCCTTTAATAAACTCACTGGAACCCAAATATGGTTGCACAAGGTCGCTTAGATCTGGATATTTTTTGATGAAATCGTCTCGTTCACTCTCACTTAGAACTAAACCACCACCATCAATCGGCTTACTACCCTGATGCATTTCAGGTAAGTCCGTATTCCCAAGGATACGTTTTCGTGACTGTATGTATACGTCCTTAAAATCAATCAAATATCCATTTAATCGGTTAACCCGTTTCGGTTTTTCTTTTTCCGAATCGTATAACCAAACTGATTCATCTGTCTGAACCCGTGTAAATCCAACAATAACACAATGCACATGCGCCATATCTTTGACTTCATTATTCCAAATAAACGAGCGATAAGCAAAAATGATCTTAACCTTATAATCTTTGAGGAGATGTTTCCAAAGAATGCTGACTTGTTCTCCTTGCGTGATTGAATTAGTTGAGACAAACGCTGCTTTAAGTGTAGTGTCTCGCATGTATAGTGCTGCTTTTTCATACCAAGCACACACATAGTCAAGCTTCCCATGCTTGGGTAAACCCTGGAAGACTATATTCATGTCATCAGTTTGAGATGCCTTTAACGCTTTGTCCTCTTTAGGTAAGCTGCTTAATCCGATAAAAGGAGGATTACCCATGATATAATTCAATTCATAAGGTTGAACTATATCACTCCAATTCATTCTTAGTGCGTTCCCTTCATGAATACCCACATTTGTAACTAGTGGAAAAAAGTCCCTATTAACATAAATACCCTTATTTTGACTGCTCTGCATCGTTTGAGCTTCTGCAATCCACATCGCAGTCTTAGCGACTGAAACCGCAAAGTCATTAATTTCAATTCCATAAAAATTATTAATTTTCACTTTAAAACCATTTAATCCTAATCCAGTTAAGTCTCCTTGCTCAATTAAAATAACTTCGTCTTCCATTGAGCGGAGAGACAAATAAGTTTCCGTTAAGAAATTACCAGAACCACAAGCTGGATCTAAGAATTTTAATTTGCCCAGTTTATCTCTAAATTGACGGGCCATTTCTACCCGTTCATTCGTACGCCCCCAATTTTTTATCTTGTCTAATTCATTCTGAAGATCATTTAGAAATAACGGATCGATGATGTTATGAATATTATCAATAGAAGTATAATGCATCCCTCCTGAACGACGCGTATCCGGGTTTAAAGTACTTTCAAACACCGCACCAAAAATTGTTGGGCTAATTGCCGACCAATTAAATCCTCTCCCAGCATCTTCAACAATTAGTTTTTTTAAATGAGGTGTAAATTGTGGGATTAAAATATCCTCGTCAGAAAACATTCCACCATTCACATAAGGAAACCTATTATATTCATCATCTAAATATGGATCTCTTTCTTGTTTATTGGGATCTTCGTCCAGAACTTTAAACAGCTTCTTAATCGCTCCCTGCAATTCATGCGGTTCCCTACGTTCAACAAACGCTTGAAACATATTTTCCTTACCAAACAATGCAGTATCATCTACATACATTAAAAAAACAAGTCTTACAACTAACATATTTAAGCTTCTCTGTACGTGCTTATCCTTTAAATCTAATTTTTGAGTGTAAGCATTAATCAGCTCGTTATAAATATCAACAACTAGGTTTCCAGCATCAATTGATATCTGCTTTTCTTCAATAACTCTTTGCTGATGTTTATCAATTAAAAACGCTAACTCCCTATACTGATTTTTAAAATTTACTAATTTCACAATTTTAGGTTCGTCATGAGGATGACTCATATCATGAATTTCAATTTCATTAAAATTTGAAACTAGAATCCATTTTGGTGTTTCCTCTACAGGTAAATTGTTGGAATAACGCCAAGCCTGTTCGAATGGCGTTAAAAGCTTTCCGTCTGATTGCCGAATTTTTTCAGCTAGGTCTTTCTCCCGTCCTTTCATTTCAATGACGACCCTAGTTGCCGGAATATAAGCATCAATTTGCTTCGTATGTATGTCGCCATTATCCTCTTTCACTCGGACATTTTTCTCATACTCAATGTAACGCTCATAGTCAACAATTCCAAAAACCTTTTCTAACATGCTATTCCAAAATGTTTGACGATCGGCATCTTCCCTCCCTTTTTGTGGTTCAATCCACAACTGAGAAAATTCTGAAGCCATCTGTTTTCTTGTTTTTATTTTTGCGTCGTTTAATGACATAATTATCCTCACTATCAACAATTATTTATCAACTAGCTATTATTTCTCATTTGTCACCATCAATAAACATATCATATTTTACTCTAAAATTATCCATTGTATACTGATTATTTCACAAAGGTACGATTCACCAAACGCATATTTGGAATTGACAACATTTAAATCATCAAACCATTCCTCGGAGGCACCTTAACATCTCGCTCGTTGCCATAACTACAAGAAAATTTCGGTCAAATCGGTAAACTGATCAGTCAGCAACTATCATAATCGCTAATGAAACCTTCCTTACGAAACCAGGCTAATAGCCTTCACTTTTTTCAGATTACGCTATTTCATTAATTGCTTCTCACAAAAAAGTATCCTAACAAGCAGACTGGCTCTGACTCAATTAGATGATTAACTACCTAACTTTTTTTCCTTATCGGTCACGCTTAACTTGCCACCAAAATTGTACACAATGGAGCTGCATTCCAATTTAAGATCTATAATGTCACCACCTTAGTTACAATACTCACTCCTCAAAACCATACTGCATTTAAAGTGTTAACGGGCGATCCCCATGAAAAGAATGTCTCCATAGATAATGACTTTAAAAATAACCGGTGTACGTCCATTAAGATAAGGGGTCGTATTCGCAATAAGTTCGCTGATTTTTTCGAAGTAGCGCGTGTTTTCAACTGTCTCCGTTATTTTACCATCGCTTCCTTGTTCAATGAATTTTAATTGATGATCGACGATAACACCTGCGAAATATTGGTTCCTGTGCTTCTGCATCCGCTTGCAAAACTTAGGACTTAACGCGGCTTAATCCATTTTTGAACCCCTATATGATCTGTAATTAAGTGGCCTGATTCATCTTCCACATTTTGAACTGCTGTTACTGCTTGCCCATATGTATCCTTTCCATAGTGAGTAATGGTTCCAGTAAAATGCTGATAACATTCAGTCTTTGAAAATAGACGCATTGAAGTCCTCCTAGGTCACAATTATCTACAACTAATTTTAAGTATAATCATTAAATCACACCTAGAAAAGCTTAACTTCTTCAACCAACCGAATCACCAGGAGAATCATAACCTTATTACAAAAGACTACTCACGACAGTAACAATCAATACTCTTGAAGTCTTGAAGTAATGTTAACAGATAGTGAACACAAATAATGTCCCAATTGTGTCGACCGACCTATCGTATTCCGAGTGATTCGCTTATATCAGAACATTCAATATTAAATACGAAAATACTGCTAGCTTCTTTTCCAAGCTAGCAGTATTTTCAGTTCTATTAATTTCACTCTTTACAGTAATCGATTAGAAGTTAGACGAATTAGTCATTAGCTATCCCAGAATTTCCGATTAGCTGGCGTCCGCATCTTCCGTTACAAACGTATGCTTGTCATCCAACACATACTGGAATTCCACGGCGTTCAACATCAAGCTAGCCCGGAACAGCGCTTTGATGCCTTGTTCATTGCTCATCACCACAAAGAATTCCCGATCGGTGCCACTGACACGTTGGAAGCTGTCATACTCGCCAGTGAAACCTTCTTTGCGAAACAAGCCAATAATCTTCATCTTTTCAAGTTGCGTTACTTCTTTGTCTGCCAAATTCAATCTCTTTTCTCTTATCTAAATTTTCGGTCAGTAACGGCCACTCTAGTGACCGCTAGTGACATTTTTTCCACGAAAAAGCCGCCCCCAAAACGAGGCGGCTCTGACGTAATCAGGTAATTACTTACCTAACTTCGTCTTGTTAGTCATGTTCAACTTGTCATCAAAGTCGTAGACAACTGGTTCACCGGTTGCCATTTCGAGGTTCATGATGTCATCGTCGGAGATCCGTTCGATGTACTTGCTTAAGGCACGTAATGAGTTACCGTGGGCAGCAATGATGACGTTCTTGCCGTCAAGCAACTTAGGTGCGATTTGGTCTTCCCAGAAAGGCATAACCCGTTCCAAGGTAACCTTCAAGTTTTCACCACCAGGGACGATGTTAGGGTCCAAGTTAGCGTAACGTGGGTCCTTAACAGCTGAGCCTTCAGCGTCTGCGTCCAAAAGTGGAGGCAAAACATCGTAAGAACGACGCCAGATGTGGACTTGGTCATCGCCGTACTTTTCAGCGGTTTCCTTCTTGTTCAAACCTTGTAAAGCACCGTAGTGACGTTCGTTTAAACGCCAAGTCTTGGTTTCTGGAATCCAAAGTTGGTCGGATTCTTCCAAAACGTAGTGTAACGTCTTGATTGCCCGCTTCAGAACTGACGTGTAGGCGTAATCGAACTTCATGCCAGATTCCTTGATCTTTTGACCAGCGGCCTTAGCTTCTTCGACACCCTTTTCGCTTAAATCAACGTCAACCCAACCAGTGAACTTGTTAGCTAAGTTCCATTCACTTTGGCCGTGGCGAATCAATACTAATTTTGCCATCACTTATAACCTCTTTCTTTGGTAGAATACCCTGTTATTTTACACCATCTAGCGGGTAATTTCAGCTTTATTGTGTGGTTCTTTTCATGACACCGCTTACTTATCACATTTCTCGCCAAAAACGGCCCCCGCAGCAACCCACGGTGGACCGTTTCCCTAATCTATTGGTGATCCTTGTCAGAATCCTCATTTTTCCCGTGATGGTGCCGGTACTCGCGAATCTTCTGCACATCGACCTGTGGCCGCGGATGGAGCCCGTGAACCGGCCGCACGCCCAGAATATCCAGGAAGAAGGTGAAAATGGGCACCCCGACAATCAAGCCCCAGACGCCAAACAACTGCTCGCCGGCGAGTAAAACCACGAACGTATAGAAGATTGGCAATTCCGTTCGGCTCGACATGAACTTCGGATTCAGCACATAAGCCTCGAGTGCATGCACCACGACGATCATGACCAGAATATACACGATGTAGCGCACGCCACCCACCGAATATCCCAGGATCGCTAGCGGAATCACCGACACGATGACCCCGGCCACTGGAATCAGGCTCAGAATAAAGATCATGATGGCCAGCGTTGGGAGCTGTGGCATCTGCATGATGGCCAGCACCACCGTCGTAATCACCGTATTACACAAGGCAATGAAGAACTGGGCTTCCAGAACCACTCCAAATGTATTCACAAATTTGGTGGCAAAGAAGTTAATATCCTGGAAAATCCAGCCGTACGTGCTCGTCAAGAAATGCTTGGAGAACGCCGCCATCTGCTTATTTTCAATCGTAAAGAAGTAACTCAGGATCAGCGACATGAACAGCGTCACCCCGAAGGTCCCAATCGTGGAAACGTAGGTCAATACGACCTTCGCCCCATTTTGTAACTGATTAACAATGTCAGAACTCTTGATATAGTTCGAGATCCACCGAATGACCTCGTTATTATCCGTCTGTGGACTCTGGTAGAACTTAAAGAGCGTCTCCCCACCCTTAACCGTCGATGTAATCAACGTCGGCAGGTAGGTCGTAATCACCCAATACAGCGCCCCAATCAGAATGATGTAGGCCGCCGAGACGATCAGTGCCGGTGGTAGCTTGACCACCTTGCGGACCGCCTTGACCAGTTGCAGAATCAAGAAAGTAAAAATAAACGTGAGTAAAATCATGTTCATCTCGGCCCGAATTAGCCACAGGATGAAGATTAAGACAACTAACACCACGAAACGGCGTAGTCGAACGTTAGCGATAAACCGTTCCCATAAACTCAATTATAAATCCCCCATTCCATCTTAATTTTATTATACCGCATTGCGGGGGATTCCCTAACGGTTTCGTCGCCGTTCTCGACCAGTTTGCGCGGTAGCTGGGACAACCTGACGTTTGGCGGCTTTCTGGCACTAATGGCTACTCCCCCTATCGGCAAGCAGCCCGCCGCTCATGGCACAAAAAAGCCGTGCTCATCGGTTATTCACCGGTCAGCACGACCCCGTTCAATTCTAGTTTTATGATTCAACGCCCTCTAAGACTGCCGACCGCTGATTGCTAAAGGTCAGTTGTAAGTCGTCCAAGCCCAGCGCCTTATGGATGATGGCCGAGGCCCCACCCTTTAAGGAAGCTTCCTTGGCGTTCTTGGTCAACAGAAGTGGTGCCTTGCGGATAATGGCCATGTCATCCACGTACTTTCTGACGCAATCCATCATTTCGGGCAAAAGCTCCAGGATTGGCGCGTTGACGATGATGGCATCTGGCGCAAAGGTATTCGACAGGTTGCCGAGAACCTTCGCCAGATAATAGGAGAACTCATCGAGAATCGCCAACAGCTCTGGCCGGTGCCCCAGATAATCCCGCCGAATCCGGTTCACGTCCACGTGATCCAGCTTCTGGTACGCCATGATCCGTTGTAGCACCGTACCCTCGGCCACATACTGGTTAACCGTCTGGATATTCTTTTCCTGATACCGATCGGCCAACGGACAAGTCCCAATGTTACCGGCCTCACCGTTGTGACCTCGATACAGGTGGCCTTCCGTAATGATCCCTGCGGAGACCTGATCCCGAATGGTCACGGAAATCAAGTTCTTGTAAATGCCCTCACCCGCAAAGTCCCGCTCATAAATAGCGGACTCATTGGCGAGGTTCTCCAAAATAACGGGAACCTGGAATTTGTCGCTAAAGTACTTAGCCAAATCAAAGTTCTTAAAGCCCTTCAGAGAGGCTCCCAGAATCTGATTCTCGTAAATGGTCCCGTCCAAGCCAAAGGCAATTCCCAGTAACCGGTTATCGCTTTCGGCAACGGTGGCCGCAATCTTTTCATCAATCATGTCTAACACCGTCGTTAGATCCACATCACGTGTGGAGACACTGGCATAGTTCTCGGATCGACCATCCAACCGGCTGGTAATCATTGAGAACCGTTGCCGTAAAATGTTAATGCTGACGACATAGCCATACCCCACGTTTAGCAATGCCATAACTGGTTTCCGACCACCGTTACGCGTGCTGACACCGTGACCAACCTCACGGATCAAGCCCTCATGCAGCAACTGGCTATAAATATCTGAAACCGTCACTTTGTTTAAACTAAGATTACGGGAAATTTGACTACGCGAAATCGGCCCTGCGTTAACAATCTGCTGAAGAACTTGCTTCTCATTAGTAGTACGCATGATATGTTTGTTGATAATCATAATTTTCTGTAACGCGCTCCCGCTCTGACCTCGTGGTGATTTGGGAATCAAATCAGTTTTAGGTCTCGCCCCATCCCCCAAGATTGGTGCTCACCTAGCCATAACGGGGCGCGTTACTCTACCCCCCTTAGTAGATTTCTGATTCTAAGTATATAGTAAATCACGTTTACCAATTTAGCGTGAAAAACGACTTGTGAAGTTTTTGGTGGAATTTCGTGCCGTCACGGCCGGGATTCCTTGTCGTTACTGACTTCCGAGCCACTAAAACACTTGTAGACCAATTAATTATATTATATGCCCGGATAAACTATTTGTTCGCTAAACTTACCATCTTGTCAAATTTTAGGACTCATTCGTTTAAAATGGTAAGTTTGCTTTCCAAATTAGGCGATTTGCCACTTGGAGGCCGCTCTGCTATCGCCAATCAACGCCATCCATCCACTAAAAAAAGAACGCCACCGCAGCAGCGTTCCTTCCTAATGACCTCTATTCCAAATATTGGTGCGTGTACTTCGATAGGGAGATATTCTTCTTATTAGCTTGTTGCATGGCGACCCGGATATCCTGGTCACTCATGGCACTCGCATTGCCACCGGCGGCATCAATCGTCTTGCGGGCAGCCGCAATCTGTTGCGCCGTGATGGTCTTACCGTCGATTTCCTTTTGACTCTGCGTAACCGTGTATTCATTGCTCCCGGAGTAGTTCTTTGCGGCCTGCTTCTCGGAAGAGGTCAGGGACGCGCTAGAACTGCTGGTCGTCGTGCTACTGCTTGAATCCGCAGATGATGACGAACTCGACGCTGCTGAACTGGTTTCGCTGGTCTGACCGGCGTTGTTAGCCTTGCGTAAAGCTAATGCCTGATCATACAGATCCTTGTAATAGCTCTGACGGAACTTCGTATTGTTAAAGAGTTCATCCAACGTCGTGTTAGATTGCCCGTAGTTCAAAGCCTTGTTCTCACCCTGCGCCTTGCTTAAGATCTGTTTGAATTGTTTAACGTTAGCCTTGATGCCCTTGACCTGCTTGTAGCGAGCCTTGGCACGTGTCACCAGGACGGACGAGCCGTTGCCCGTATTCTTAACGGCCACATAGTGATTCTCGGCCGTGCTGAAATGACGGGCCTCCAACGCATTCTCACCCGCAACATACCGTTGCGTTTGCGTCAGGTAACGTTGTGCCGTCTTATCGTTTAAACGCCGCTTCAGAGCGTTCTGGAAATAGCTCTCGGCTTGTGTGTAATGTTTACTTTCAATAGCAGTACGCCCGTTGGCCATTGCCGCTTGGTACTCTTTGGCCGTTGCGTGATGATTCGAATACGCATAACCGCCAATCAGCAGTGCCACAACGATTGTTGCCACGACCCATACCCATTTTTTCAAAGTGAAAGACCTCCGCTGGTTAATTATGACTTTATTATACCATGCCTGTTCAGCGAATCGGTGGATTTTACAGGGGCAAATCTGTTAAAGAAAACGTTAAGCGCTTACACACAAGTCTTCCCCTTACGTTTCCGGGGGTGATAGGCGTATAATAGCATGGTAATTTTGTTTCTTCTTGATTGAAGGAACCGGAAAGGACCCATGACATGCTTGAAAAAACTTTCTACAAAACGTTTCTGAGCCACACCTTCAACATCCCTGTCCGCGTCAACTATTGGGACGGCACCAGCGATGTATACGGCACCGGCACGCCTGACGTCACCATCACCATTCACGAGGCCATCCCGGTTAAGGAGATCTCCCGCAACGCTTCTATCGCGTTGGGGGAAGCCATCATGGATGGCAAGATCGAGATTGACGGCAGTATCGAAGACCTGCTGACGGCTGCTTACGAGAATGCCGACAGTTTCTTCCACAACTCGAAGTTTATTCACTTCCTGCCTAAGCAAAAACACACTGAAAAAGAGAGTAAGGAAGACGTTCAAAACCACTACGATATTGGGAATAACTTCTATCAACTCTGGTTGGATGACACCATGACTTACTCCTGTGCCTACTTTGAATCACCCGATGATGATTTGTATACCGCACAGGTTAATAAGGTACACCACATTATTAAAAAACTGAACCCCCAACCCGGCAAGACCCTGTTGGATATCGGTTGTGGCTGGGGAACTCTGATGCTCACGGCGGCCAAGGAATACGGCCTGCACGTGACCGGGATTACCCTGAGTCAAGAACAATACGACTACGTTAACCAACGGATTCAAGACGAAGGCCTGGCCGACGTCGCTGAAGTCCGGTTGGAAGACTACCGTGAACTGGGCAACGAGCAGTGGGACTACATCACCTCTGTGGGGATGTTCGAACACGTGGGCCAAGAGAACTTGGGCCAATACTTCGACTGCGTTCAAAAGTACCTCATGAACGATGGGGTTGCCTTAATTCATGGGATCACCCGGCAACAGGGTGGCGCCAACAACGGCTGGTTGAACAAGTGGATCTTCCCAGGTGGCTACGTTCCTGGCTTGATTGAAAACACGACCCATATCATCGAAAATGGCTTACAGATCGATGACATGGAACCCCTCCGTCGTCACTACCAAAAGACGGTGGAAATCTGGGACCAGAACTTTAACGAACACCGTGAAGAAGTTGCCAAGATGTTTGACGAAAAGTTCGTGCGGATGTGGGATCTTTATCTCCAAGCTTGCGCGGCATCGTTCAAATCTGGTAATATTGACGTGATTCAGTATTTGATTTCAAAGGGCCCTTCTACCCGGATGTTACCCATGACGCGGGATTACATGTATGACGATACCCACGCTCACGCTGACGTAACGGACTAATTCAAATTTTCAGGTGACCGCGGATCATCTGAAGCAAAAGCACCACCCCACTGGGATTGATCACCTGGTGGGGTGGTGCTTTTTTGTAGTACTTTTTAACATTCTCTTCCAACTAAAAAAGAACCTCACCAACTGGCAAGATTCCCCTAATTTATAAATTTGGTCACGCCATAAACATCGATAGGATGAAGACGCCGATCAGGCCCACGATTACCGAAATGGCCATCGAACGCGTCCGATAAGCCACGATAATCACGACCACCGCCGCAAGCATTTCTGAATACTTGTTTAAGAGTAGTGCGTAGCTGGCACTGTCGATGAAGATATCCTTCACCACTAGCGCCGTAAACAGTGATACCGGCACGAACTTCATCCATTCGTTGAACCATTCCGGAATCGCCCGCTTCGTGAACAACATCAGCGGGAAGAAACGCGGGATGAATGCCACAATAAAGCCTAAAATAATTAGCCAAAAATGTTGCGTACTGTTCCACGTATTAACTGCGTTCATATAGCTCTCCCTGTGTCCTAATTAGCATCCGAATGCTCCACGGCTTCCTTCTTGGAACCGGGACTGCGCAAGCGCCACAGCCAATGACTGTCGGGCAACTTCTTGCGGAGCGTGGCTTCCAAGCCGAAACCAATCAGTGAAGCAATAATTGTCGAAATAACCAACCCTAACGTACTCTTGGTCAACATCATGCAGACCGCTGCGAGTACCCCTGAAATCAGGCAAATCACGATGGTTAGACGGTTCTTGATCTGCATCACGATCATATACAAGAACAACGCCGTCAGCGCGAAATTAACGATGCTGAGGTCGATCTTCAAGGCACTTCCGATCAGACTCCCAACAATGTTACTAGCTGCCCAGAATAGCAAGGAATAGTGCTCCACCATTAGAGCTTCCCTACCCGTCCACTTTTTATCAGTGGCAAATTTTAAGTAGTTAATGGCGTAATTTTCATCGTTTAACGAAACCGCGAACATAAACAGGAAGCGGTTAGATGAGCCCTTTAAGTATGGTGATAAACTCGAACTCAGTAGTGCATACCGTAATTCCAGGAAAAACAGCATCAAAACAATTGATAGTAATGGGGAATTAATAGTCAACATCGTGGCAATTAAAAATTGTGCCCCACCGGAAAAGATCAACAAAGAAACCAATCCAGTCAGTAAGGTATTGAACCCTGCCGCGTGTAGCAAAATCCCACAAGCCAGCCCAATTGGAATGTAGCTTAAATTAAGGGGCATGGCTACCCGCAAGGTCGACCGCCATAAGGGTTCATTGGGGTCCGGCACTTGCTTGGGGTTTGGCCGTCGTTTATTCAAGAATGTTTGCCTCCGTCGAATACTCTGAGATATGAAGCAACCTAACGGGTTCCCCCGTTATGCATAAAACCACACGATGATATTTTAACATGTTTCACGTCATTTTCATATAACATATACAATATTTATCAAGGATGAGCCCCCACATCCCCCGGTTTTATGAAACGTTTGTGAAAAATCACGGCAAGTTTTCATAACTTATCGCAGCATTAGAAATGATGACCATAAACCTCTAAATCCGCCGCAAAGCCTTGCATATCCGCAATGGCAGGCAGGTGCCCCCAGTGCTCATAGCCGGCTTTTTCAAAAAGATGCCGACTGGCCTGATTGTGCCCAAAAATCCGTGAAATGACGGTTGTCACGCCCAACTGTGGCGCTTGTTCAGCGACCCAGTCGATGGCCAGCGTTCCCAGATGCTGGCCCTGGTGCTGACCGTCCAAATACACCGCAATTTCGGCCGTATTGCGGTACCCCGCGCGGTCACTGTATGGTTCTAACCCCACAAAGCCGGCACACGCCCCATCACTCTCAATCACCCACAGGGGGAAATGTTGTGGCGTAAAGGACGCAAACCACGCCTGACGTTGAGCAACGGTTACGGGGGTTAGATCAGCGGTACTGCCTTTAGTCGCGACCGCCTGGTTATAAATCGCTATGATGGCCGCCTGATCGCTGATCTGGGCCATCCGAAAGTTTACGGACATCCTGATTCCTCTTTTCTCTCATCTGTTTCCCATTATACGCAAAAAGTGCCGTGAAACCAGTGGCTTCACGGCACAATTGATGACCTATCCCAATTGATGTAAATGTTGGTCAAACGCAACATACACGTCCTCATAGTTTAATTCGCTTTCGTCGGTCTTGGCAACACGCAGGGCAAGCTCAGCGATTTCATGATTAGAAAAATCAATCTGAAAGCCATTTAGCTTCGCCATTATAACTGCCGCCATCACAGCTGTTCGCTTATTTCCGTCTTCAAATGGATGTAAGTTGATTATCTTAATGAAGACAATCCCTATCTTTTCATTAATCTCAGGGTAGGCTTCAATATCAAAAAAAGCCTGCTGTGGTAATGCAATAATTGAGGCTAATCCTTTGGCATTATGAATACGCGACTTTTCCGCCGTTCCCATTAGTACCGCTGTATTGACGGCAATCAGTTCTTCAGCTTTTAAATATCTCACTACTCATCACTCTTCTTGAGTGCTTCTAACGCATCATGATATTCTACAAGCGTTTCATTCATGGCGGTTACAAATTGAGAAGATAAATTGTCTTTCTTCTTAGTCACTTTTAAACCATCATCCAATAATGTAAGCTCTAGCTTGGTTTCTTTAGTAATCCCCAGTGCCTTAATCATCTCAGGAGGAATGGTCATTCCCAAGGAGTGACCAACATTAATGACCTGTCTTTCTTTACTCAGGGATGCATTTTTCAACCTGATCACCCTCTCTAATTCTTTCTGAGAGTATAACATCATAACGTTATAACATCAAAACTTCTGATCAAAAAAAGAGAAACACAATATTCAGAATTGTATTTCTCTTAATCGTTTAATTTTTATGAATGTGACTTCGAGTTGGGATCTTCAACCGCTTGTAGCTTTTGGTTGTCATCCAATTGTGAGACACCCATCAGATGTTTCTTCTGTAACCAAGCCATCGTCGGCCAGAGCAGTGCTAAACCAAGAATGGTAAAGAGTGCTAAGACCCACAGGGCTTCACTGACCATACCCGTCATCCCTGACGTAATGGCTTGCCGGAATCCGAGGATTGAGTAAGTCATTGGCAGGAATGGGTGAACGACGTTGTAGAAGTGGTTCGTGACTTCCATTGGGAAAGTCCCACCGGAACCACCAAGTTGCAACATCAGGAGAACCATGGCGATGAAACGACCAGGGTTATCCAGCAACATGGACAGGAACATGACGATAAACATCGACGCCTCGGCAAAGAATACGGAGATCAGAATCATCTGACCTGGGTGATCGACGGACAAACCACCGAGCATCATCAAAGCGGGTTCAATCAGCCCCATGGCGAGCCCTTCGACTGCACCAATGGAGACCTTACTCAAGTACCAACCCGTGGCGGTCCCGCCCTCGCGTGACACCTTCCGAATTGGGAAGGCAAAGTTGAAGACCAAGGCCCCAACGTATAAGGCAACGGACAGCACGTAAGGTGCTAAGGCGTGCCCGTAGTTTGGCACGTAACTGTAGCTTTCGTGCTTCAGATGCGTTGGTGCGGCAAACATATCGGCCGTCTTACCGGTCAATGGTTGTGCCTGAATCTGATCGGCACCACTCTTCAAGGACTTGGCTAACGTGCCATTCCCGTCGGAGAGCTTCTTGGACCCTTGCATCAACTGGTTACTGTTGTCATCCAGCTTCTGTGAGCCATCAGCCAACTGGTTAACCCCACTGGTCAGCGTAGGTACCTTGCTGTTCAGCTCGTTCAAACCAGAAGTCAGTTGACCAGAACCGTTCATGAGTTGCGCGGAAGAGCTGGTTAACTTGTTGCCGGCTGCGGTGAGTTGTGGGGTCTTGGAGTTAAGGGTGTTGCCCGCAGTAGTTAAAGCCGGTGCATTTGACTTCAACTTACTACCAGCAGCATTAAGCTTACCAGTATTAGCATTTAGCTTATTAACACCTGCGGCCGCCGTTTGCAACCCAGAGTTCAGTTGACTCGCACCAGAACTGACCTTCTTAGAGCCACTCTTCAACGCTTTCCCCTTTGTGGCCAATGTTGCGGTTCCATCCATAATCTTTGTAATTCCATCGGTTAAAGTAGGAACTTGACTGTTTAATTGAGAAATACCATTATTCAATGTTGTTGAACCAGCAAATGCTTTATCAACACCAGAAGTATAAGTATTAACGCCAGAGGTTAATGCATTAACCCCTGCTACTAGTCCTGGAGTCGTAGCATTGCCTTGGACTGCCGCATTAAGTTCCTGCACTTTTTCCGTAAATGCAATTAACTCTTTAATAGTGGCGCTTAAGTCAGGAGTATCTCCCGAAGCACTGTTTCCACTTGCTGATTTGACAGTATTTTGAATATTAGTTATTCCGTTTGCCATAGACAATGTTGCATTTGAAATGTCAGTAGTATCTTTTTTTATTTTACTTGTATCCATTGTCGAAGAACCTGAATCAGAACTAGTTGTTGACGCGTACGTACTCTTAGTTGCACTAATCAAATCAGCCGAGTATTTATCAACGTCAGCGCTATTACTAGCTGCTTTTGCCGAAGATAATGAATCCGCAATAGTTGACGCAGAACTGGCTGCATCCTTTACTGACTGAGGTATGCCTGCGCTAGGCCCCTTTGCAATTTCAGCATCGATATCAGATGTCTTCGTGTTGATTGTATCAAGACTCCCACTCAATTCCGACAGGCCTGTGGTCAGTTGCGTAATAAGTGCAGCAGTGCCACCGCTAGTAGCTCCCCCACTCAGATTTCCTAACTGATCTTCAATACTTTTAGCAGCACTAGACAGCGCAGCAATGTTGTCTGATAACTCAGTTGCCTTTGATTCCAATGACCCAGTGCCAGCGTTTAATTTGCTAGATTGTGAACTTAGCGTAGACAAACCAGAATTTAAGCTATTGCTACCATCAGCTAAAGCAGAGACACCACTAGCTAAAGATGTTGACCCGCTACCTAAAGTCTTGACACCAGTATTAAGAGTGTAAACACCATCAACGTACTGATATGTTCCTGACTTTAAGCCACTAGCGCCACTAGCCAACTGTGATGCACCTGAAGTTAATTTAGGCATACCAGCGCTTAGCTGACTGACCCCACTAGTAAATTGATTAACTCCATTGACGTATTGACCAGTCCCACTGGTATATTGATTAACCCCAGCAGAATATTTACCAACACCACCAGTATACTGGTTAACCCCATTAGCGTACTGCCCAACCCCACTGGTATACTTCGCCAGTCCGGTTTGCAGCGTCTGCGAACCATTCGACAACTTCTGAATCCCCGTGGCCAATGGCTTTACGGAAGTCTTCATCTGTTGTAACCCGTTGTTCAACGTGTGAACCCCAGTCGTGTAGGTGTTCAGGCCATCCGTTAAGGTGACCGTCCCGTCCTTCAACTTGGCGGAACCCTTGGCGGCCTTGTCCATCCCCTGACCCACAGCGTAGATCTGCTTGAAGGTGGCTTGGGCATAGGCCTTCGTTACCTTGGCCCGAATTTCGCTATCCAGCTTGGATGACCCGACTTCACTCATAACCTGAGCAATGTAGTTAGCAGAGCCGTTGGTTTTGTAGGTGAACGTCATCTTCTTAGGATGCTTGTTCAGTGCCGTTGCCGCGTTGGCCGAGAAGTTCTTGGGAATCGTAATCACCGTGTAGTACTTGTGGTGCTTCAACCCATCGGCCGCCGTTTCGGCTGAAACAAACTTCCACCCCAATTGGTGGTTTTTCTTCAAGTTAGTGATCGTTTGATCCCCAACGTTTAATTTCTGCCCTTGGTAGGTAACCGGCTTATCCTGGTTAACCACCGCAACGGGTAAACTCCCGGTCTCCCCATACGGGTCCCAGACCGACTTCAGAAAGAAGATACTGTAGAGAAATGGAATAAACATAATGGCAAGAACGGAGATTAAAATCAACCGATTATGCCGAATGTAATTCCATTCGCCTTTAATCATATTCACAAATGCCAACTCCCTTTATCCTCAAAATATCCTTAAAATTGCGCGTTTTCAGCTAATAATAAAAGTATCTTCGCACATTAATACTTGACTTGTCAAAAAAGCAACACGCCATCGACAATTCTTGGAAATCGTCACCAATTCACTAATGCCGGCGTTTCGGGGTTCTCACACATAATAAATTAAATTTCAATGGGACGTTTTCCTAACAATGTTTTCATTATAACCAGGCCCCATCACGGCCACCTTGACCAGAATCAAGTTCGTTGCAGCCTACCTTCTATTTTAGTCACTTCACTAGCCAATGGCACACCTAAATTTGCTCGCAAAAAAATCGCTCACCCACTGGCAAGCGATTTTGCGAAAACTATTTGATTAGAATAATGCAACGATTGAACGCCACATCCGGACAAAGACATTGGCTTTCTCAACGGTCTGAGTCACCTTCAGGGGAACCTTGGTCGTCTTGGTGTTACCCAAGAAGCCCAATTGATCACCCTTCAATGAAATATTGGCCGTCCCCACCGTGGCGTTCTTGGTCACGGGTGCTTCCAAGTCGCCCTTGTGGCTGTATTTTGACTTCAACTGCGTCTTAGCCGAAATGTTGCTGGCAACCTGATCATTCCGAATCCAGAGCTTAACGTCCTGACCCAGTGCGGTGTTAGCCGTCTTAGCTTTGGCATCATGGGTGGTCACGGACTTGGCACCCGTCACCCGATCCCCGGCCTGATAGCTCACCGTCTTAAAGTTGTTGTAGACGTAAGACATCATCTTCTGCGTTTGTTGGAAACGGGATGGGTCGGTCTCGGACTTGTGTGCCGCGTGCAAGACGACCGTCACAATCCGGTTACCATTGTTGTTGGCCGTCCCAGTAAAGTTGGCGCCGGCTGCATCCGACGTCCCCGTCTTCAAACCATCCACGTCCAACTTCGCGTAGGAAGCGGATAAACCCTTTAGCATCCAGTTCCAGTTGTCCATCTTGGTTGCGTCGTTGGTGCCCTTTTCAAACCACATCTTCTTCACCCGCGTGGTCTGTAACACTTCGGGGTACTTGTTCAACAATGCTACGGCCAGCTTGGCTTGATCGGCCGCGGACCATTCGTTTTCTGCGGAACCCTTGACGTTGCTGTAACCCAGCTTGCCCACCTGTTTGTTGGTCAGCCCACAGGCGTTGTAAATCTTAACGTCCGTCATGCCCAATTTCTTGGCCTGGGCCTTCATCTGGGTGACAAACGCATGTGGGGACCCGGCAACGGCACTCCCCAAGGCTTCCACGGCACCGTTAGCCGAGTAGATCAGGGACGCCTGATACAGCGACTTCACCGTGTACTGGTGACCCGCCCGCAGTGGCACGTTTGACAGGTTCGTGTTCTGGGCGACCTTGGCAATATCCTTGTTGACGGTAATCTTCTGATCCCACTTCAACTTGCCCGAATGAATGGCGTCCAGCACCATGTAGATCGACAAGAGCTTGGTCATCGAGGCGACTTCCAAAGTCTGGTCGGCATTCTTACTGTAGAGAATCTGGCCCGTCTTGGCGTCGACCGCGATCCCGGCCTTAGCCTTCAGGTTAACCGTGGTACTGTTCGTGTTCGTGGCCGCTTGCGCCGTCACCGGTGCGCTTAAACTACTGATCCCACCCGTGACCAGCGTTACCGCCGTCACCAGGCCAATCACCATTTGTCGTAAACGTTTCATCATTAAAATCAAAACTCCTCTGTCTTATGTACGGCCAAAACTGGCCAATTCAATTCTAACTTACACCATTACTGTCCCGGCGTCTTTAACCGCTGGGGAATTTCAAGGGGCTGGTCGTGCTTGACCGGCAAGTGAATCACGAAGCTGGTTAAGGCATCGTCCGACTCCACGTAAATGTAGCCGCCGTGCAGGGCCACGATGCTCTGCGCAATCGCCAGGCCCAACCCGGTACCACCGGTTTCCTTGGAACGCGACTCCTCGACGCGGTAGAACCGCTCAAAGATCATGTTCAGGGATTCCTTAGGGATCTTTGGCCCATCGTTGGTGACCCGCACTTCCAGTTCCTTGGGGCTCAGTTGCTTGGCCACCAGGTTAATGTGCTTGCCACCGTCACCATACTTCAAGGCGTTTGAGACCAGGTTGTTGAAGACCCGCACCAATTTCTCGGGGTCGGCCTCCATCATCATGGTCTCTGACGAGTTCACCGCGCCAATCGTCATGCCCTTCTTCTGGGCTTCTAGCTCAAAGCTGGCACCCAACTGCTCCAGCATGGCGGCCAGATTAATACTGGTCAGGCTCAGCGGCGTATCCGTCTGCCGGACCTTGGTGTACTCGAAGAGGTCATCCACCAAGGATTTCATCTGTTTAGACTTCAAAAATGCGGTATGCGTGTACTTGAGGAGGTCATCCTCACTGTGATACTGCTGATCCTCAATCAGTCCCAGATAGCCAATAATCGACGTCAGCGGCGTTCGAATATCGTGACTCACGTTGGTAATCA
Organism: Levilactobacillus hammesii DSM 16381; assembly: GCF_001434395.1. Classification (GTDB taxonomy): domain Bacteria; phylum Bacillota; class Bacilli; order Lactobacillales; family Lactobacillaceae; genus Levilactobacillus; species Levilactobacillus hammesii. Next base: position 13,947 of record NZ_AZFS01000041.1, on the reverse strand, counting down.
GCTCATCCTTGGACTTCTCAATCGCCCGTTCCTCATCCATCGAGTTGATGACGGAATCCACCAGGGCATTGACGGAATCCACAACGCGTTGGACGTCGCCACTGACCCGAAACGGAATCCGGTGATCAAAGTGGCCGTTGGCAATGTAATGAAGCTCGTCAATGATATGCCGCAGCTGCATTTGCCGGTAACGCCGAATCAACCGCCACCAGACGACCAGCGCATCGGCCACCAGCATCAGGCCAATGAACAGGTTCTCCCAGCTCCAGATCTGAAAGTGGTTGGGCCCCAGGACCACGGATCGTTTAATGATAAAGATCCCGTCCCGCAAACCCGGATTACTCTCAATAGCTTGTACGATCAGCACCAGCAATGCCAGGTTCAGCATTAACAGGAGAATGACCGTGACGACCCCTTCCATGAACAGCGCACTCTTCTCGCGCGTGGTTAACTTCATGGCTGAGCCTCCCAATGATTTATTTGTTTCATGTTGTGCTCCTACTCCTATGGGGACGTTTGACGGTCAAAATGGGTCGGTATCGTTTGACCCAGCCCAATCCCCGCGGTTCATCTTAGTGAGATTCGATCTTGTACCCGACACCCCAAACGGTCTGAATGACCTTTTCACCGTTGGTGGCGTCTTCAATCTTATCCCGCAAGTGACTCACGTGGACCATGACGGTCTTGGCCGACACAATACTTTCCTGACGCCAAACCCGCTCGAAGATCTCATCCGCGGAGAAGACCCGGTTGGGGTGACTCGCCAATAGGTAGAGAATCCCGAACTCTAAGGCCGTCAGGGACACCGTCTTGCCGGCAATCGTCTTCACTTCGTGGGAATCCTTGTTAATGGTTAACGTCCCAATGTCCAGGATGTCAGGACTGTCGTCGGTCACTTGGTCTTGGCTCCGCCGTAACAGAGACTTGACCCGGGCCATAACTTCTAAGGGGTTAAACGGCTTGGTGACATAATCATCGGCACCGGAAATCAACCCCTGAATCTTATCCATGTCACCGGTCTTGGCTGACAGAATTAAGATCGGAATCTGAGAGTCTTTCCGGACTTCCTTCATGACTTCAATCCCACTCATTTCGGGCATCATGATGTCTAAGATCATCAGAGCGATGTCTGGCGTGGTGTGGAGCTTGGTCAACGCTTCCTTGCCATCATAAGCAGTGAGGGGTTCGTAACCCTCATTTTTAATATAAATTTCGAGTAATTGTGCAATTTCTTTATCGTCATCGACAACTAAAATTTTCATATGGGTTGTTCTCCTTTTTCTGCTAGGGTAATTCACTAGCGATCCTGCCCCGTGGCTTTACGTCCATTCTAACAAATAACCTGCGCGAAGCGACCGGAAAGCCCGAACCTTTAGCCGGGCGTAAGGCACTTAACCATTCCTTAATTTTACACTATTTGGCACGCCACCGCCAACCCGAAGGTTAACCTGAAAAAGGGTGTGGAAGAAGTAGGATAGTTTTCAGCTCACAAAATTCTGAAACTCTAAATTGGGTCTGCGCACTCACCTGCGGCTGCCAGAGATTCCGGCTGCTGTGGGGACCGCCTGCGGCCTGAGAAGCGGTCCTCCGTCTCGGTTTGAAGCCCGGCACAAATCGCCGGTCTCCAAACACGTCCCACGCTGTAAGCCGAAAAACATCGGCTAACACCGTTGTCACGGCTGCCTCCATCTCTGGCCTCCTTCGGTTACGGAAGTTGTTAACCACCTTATTGTCGGTAACATCGCTGAAATGTCAGTGTTGATCCCCCTTATAATTGGCAACCTTCTGTGTAGCCGTGAGTGAGCCAAATTTGGGCTCAGCCGTGGGATTTTCAAAGTGACTCTCTTGGAAAATGGCGACTTTGAAACGTGGGCTGTCGGTTCAAAGCGAGGTCAGAGACCGCTTCTCAGGCTCTGACCGTCCTGCCCACAGCGTTCCAGCCCAAATTTGGCGAACGGTAAGGCGGCATGCTTCCACATATTGATTGGCAATAGTTCAGCAAGTCTAACCATTAGAAACGAAAAGGACCGATCGCCCACCGGCAATCAGTCCTCAAAACACATTATTTGTAATTAGGTGCAGCCTTCGTGATCTGCACATCATGAGGGTGAGATTCGATCAACCCCGCATTCGAAATCCGCACAAACTGAGCGTTATCAATCAGGCTTTGCACGTTGGCGCTCCCGGTGTAACCCATGCCGGAACGCAGGCCCCCGACCATTTGGAAGAGGATATCGTTAACGCTACCCTTGTATTCCACACGGGCTTCAATTCCTTCTGGCACCAACTTGTTGGCTTCGTTGACGCCGCCTTGGAAGTAGCGGTCAGCGGAGCCGTGGGACATGGAAGCCAAACTCCCCATCCCCCGGTAAGTCTTGTATTTCTTACCGTTATCTTCGATGATGTCGCCAGGCGCTTCGTCAGTCCCGGACAGCATGGAACCAAACATCACGGCGTTACCACCGGCGGCTAAGGCCTTCACGATGTCACCGGAGTACTTGATTCCGCCATCAGCGATGATCGGCTTGCCAAATTCACGCGCAACGTTAGCCGCGTCGTAAATGGCCGTGATCTGGGGAACACCGACACCGGCAACCACCCGCGTCGTGCAGATGGAGCCAGGGCCAATCCCAACTTTGACGACATCGACACCGGCCTCAAACAAGGCCCGGGTGCCTTCACCAGTGGCCACATTGCCGGCAATCAGCGTAGCGTCTGGGAATTGTTGGCGAATCTCGGCAACCTTCCGTAAAACACCAGCAGAGTGACCGTGCGCCGTATCAATGATGATGGCGTCGGCACCGGCCTTCAGTAAGGCACCGGCCCGGTCAAAGGTATCGGAAGTCACCCCAACCGCTGCGGCAACCAACAAGTGGTTGTTGTCGTCAACGGCGGCGTTAGGAAACTGGCTAGCATCGTTTTCGATGGCTTTAACGTCAGCCACCATCTGTGCTTGGTCAGCAGCGGCCATGTTCTTGTGGATGACGCCCAGCCCACCATTGCGGGCCATGGTCGTTGCCATCTTGGTCTCGGTGACCGTATCCATCGAAGCACTCAGAAAGGGAACGTTCAACTTTAAATTCGGTGCCAATTGGACACTCAAATCGACTTCATTCGGTAAAACGTGGCTTTCGGCCGGTATTAGTAAAACATCATCAAACGTGATTCCTTCTTTAGCAAACTTCGTGTCCCAATTAGACATAGTTGATTTCGCTCCTCTTATTTAGTCTCAGGCTCGGCTAGGAATCCTGGGAGATATTGTTTCTAAATTTACCAGTCTAGGCCACTCAGGTCAAGGACTCTCACCGAACTATCATTGTTTAATTGTGTCCATCCAGTAAATTAGTGAGCGATTAAACCACTAGTTTCAGGCGTCACGAAGCCGGTTTGCCAGCCATTTTGAAGCGTCAGTCACGTTACTTCCGCTGATACAGCCAATACGTCACATTAACACCCTCAAAGACCTGCGTATGCTGAGCCACCTGCCGGTAATGGCGGTTGAGGACCCGTGCGAGCTTGCTGGTGCCCGGATTCAGGTTGCCGCTGGTAATCTTGCCACTGCCCCCCTGCCACTGCTTAACGGTCTTACCAGCCGGCGTGTTGAGGACGACCCATTCCACCTGCCGCTGCTGAATCACGTCTCGCTGCGACTGGAGAATCTGCGGCGCCGCACTCTGGGGAATGTTGTAGTTCTGGAAGAAATACGTGTTGGGTACCGCGCCCGAGGCCGTGTAGAAGCCCATATCGATTGACCCGTAGTTTAACAGCGTCAGTCGCGTACCCGCTGGTGTTTGCCGCCGCATGATCCGGCCAAAGTCAATCTGGGCGGGTTGTTGCGGCTTAGTCGTCTGTCTTTCGGTGATCGAGGTGTTATTGGGAAAAACTTTTGAATTGGTCACGTTATTGTTGACGCCCAGCACCAAGAACAAGCTCAAAAGCAGCGTGGCCAGAATGGGAAATGGCGCCTCGTCCTGTGGCAGCGTGACGTGGCGGAAGAAGAGCTGGCAGAAATAAACAAACGGCAAAACGAAGAAGCCAAAGTAAATCAGCTGATAGTACTGGTAGACCGACCCCGCCTGATAACCGTACAACGCCAACAGATCGCACCCCAGCGCGCTTGCCAAATAGAGGCCGCGACTGAAATTACTCTGGAAGACCTCGCGTTGGAAAATCACGACTAGTGTCCCCACTACCCCCAGGGCAAAGAACAGGACGTTTCCCCAATAGAACTGCGAGACCAGCGTGACCGATTGAACCAGGTTGGCAAACGCCGCCACGGACGAGGTCAGATAGACCTTGGTGTTAAAGAGAATGTAGACATTAATGAAGGCATGTAGCGACCCCGTGGCCAGAAAGTAGATCAGCCAGGGGACGGTCGTCAAGAGAAAGCCCGCGGCACTCCAGCCAATGACCCGGCCCAGTTGCCGCCACTGCCGCTTAACCAGTAGCCGCCCCACGACCAGCAGGTAGAAGACGATCCAGGCGCCCAACAACGTGTATTTTGAAAGAAAAACGATCCCGACTAAGGCTCCCTGGGCGAAGTACCACCAGTGGCTCACGTTGAAGTGGCGTCGATCCAGCAGCACCATCAGATAAATCAAAGATAGTAATAATGGCAAGGTAAAGAATTCCACCGTATCCCCGTAATCGTAGTAGGGATGGTAAAGGAACAGTAGTGGTGACAATAATGCAGTTAGTAACGCTGGCAACTCGCTGGCGTTTAAGAGCTTGGCCAGTTTATAGACCAAAAACATGGCGGCCGTCACCGTGGCAATTTCGTACAAAAAGATCAGCAGAAAACTCCGAGACGACACCAAGTAAGCCAATCCATGAAGCAAGTAAACGTCGGGCCCCTTCTGTTCGAAGATATCCTTATAGGGGACGATGCCGTGCATCATGGCCTTGCCCACCGTGAAGAAGGCGTTGTTATCCGGCGACGTGTCAAAGTAAAATGCCGGTGACGTGTAGGAGCAAAACGTCATGATAAATGCCCCGACAATGGCTAACAACCCCAACGCCTGAAAGTCCGGGCTGCGTAGCTTTAAATGGATTCGCTTCAACATGGTGACCCCTCCTCATTAATTCGGTGAACAATCAATCTGAGTGGATAAGAAAAGACGTGGTTGCCCACGTCTCTTCTTACCGACTATTCGTGTTGGTGGATGATTTCGCCTTACCGGGTAACTCGCTGGGGGCTTACTGTTCACCAACAGATCAGAGTAATCCGGCGTCCTGCTTAAACCTGGCTCACCGGACCGAAATGATCCCCCGCCAAGCGGCACATCTCAGCCACTACCTGGTTGGCATGTCTGATCTGGCTATGCGCCGCCTATCGGTGATCAACTCCCACTAACCGATATCTCTGGCTGGTAGGTTCAGTTTACCCATCCCCGTTGAAGCTGAACAGTAAGCACATTCTATTTGTAAATGTGGTAGCGAATCTCGTAAGCTTTGTAGCCCTTTTGTTGAACGTCAAAACGGAAGTACTTGCCGCCCTTGTCCAGCTTTTCGGCTTGCTTCTTCGTCAGCTTGATCTCAAACCGGCCATTCTTGCGAACCTTAAACTTCTTGACTTCCTTGCCTTCGCGGTTGAAGAGTTCTACTTCGTCGCCCTTCTTGCCCTTCTGGAAGAAGATCTCGCGGCTATCCTTACGGTAGTGGTATCGGCCACGCATCTTCTTAGCGGCCGCTAACTTCTTAGCCTTCTTGATCCGCTTCTTAGCGACCTTCTTCATGACGCGCTTCTTCGCTGGCTTTTTGGCGAGCTTCTTGGCCGGTTTCTTGGCTGGTTGGGCAATGCTGCTACTATCTGCGGCACTAATCGCCGCCGCGCCCCCAGCATCACTGGCCCCCATGGCTGGTGCAATTGCGCCGCTAGCGGCGTTACTACTGCCACTTGCAGCATCGGCATTGCTCCCATCGGCATTAGCGGTCGTTGCAATCGCCCCAGCAGCAAAGAGGGCAGCAACTAATCCCAATACATACCCAAAGATTTTTTTCATAAAAAATCCTCCCCACGAAAATGAAATTTTTCGTCAAGTCCATGACCGGCTCAACTACTTGGTGACATCATAGATCCCCGCGTGATACACGACAAGCCATAAAAATCACCCAGTTTATCCCGAAATAAAATCAGCGGGATTGGCGATGTGCCCCGCCGAACTTATCTGGTCACAATGACGCTCTCAGTCAATGATGACACCGCTAGATCATCACCACCTGCGGCTGCCAGAGATTCCGGCTGCTGTGGTCTCCTCCGGTTACGATAGCTGTTGACCACCATATTAATATGACCCGCTGGGTTGTCAGTGTTGCACCTTTAGCCTACGTCATTGCCAATAGCTTACGTAGCCGAGAGTGAGCCAAATTTGGGCTCAGCCGTGGGATTTTCCAAGTGACTCTCTTGGAAAATGGCGACTTTGAAACGTGGGCTGTCGGTTCAAAGCGCGGTCAGAGACCGCTCCTCAGGCTCTGACCGTCCTCCCCACAGCGTTCCAGCCCAAATTTGGTGAACGGCAAGGCGGCAGTTTTCCACAATGTTACTACAGCATCGACAATGACTACCTTTAAGAACAAAAAAGCCACGGTCAAACCGCTACTTCTCAGTAACGGCCAACCGTGGCCCACATGATTCAATTTAATTTCTATATCAGTCGCAAAGCAACCCAGGTTCTAGCCGAAGAACCCACCGTTGATCTTGTAGGTCCGCCGCATCCAGAACATCACTGCGATGGAAACCAAACCAAGAATGATACTTGGCCATGGCATCAGGATTGGGTTGACGACACCTGGCAGCATTTGTGCCAAGTAGAACAGCGCCATCCAGACCAGGAATCCCAGCAGGACGATCAAGGCACGGACAAAGCCGTTGAGCTTGTGCTTGATCTTAGGACTGAATAACCGTGGCATGATTGGCAGGATGAACCCAGCAATCAGGGCACTCACCGTGATGGCCGTGATCCCAACGGGACGACTGGTCGTCATCAGCTTTGGTGAGAAGAGGTACATCAACCCAAACATCAGGTTAAAGATCATGAAGAACGTTAAGGCGTTGTACAACATGTTTGGCCAATAGTTACGCCCAAACAGTTCGTTGTCGGGCTTGGTTGGCCCCTCAACGACTTCCTTGACGCGGGCTTCAATCCCACCATAAGTGTTCTTCCCGGTCTTCCCACTCTTCTGACCCTCAACCAACTCGTTGACCATGTCTTGCACGGCCTGGGCCTTCTTTTCCGGCGTCAACTTGGTCTTTTCCAGTTCCTTGTTGAAGCGGTACATGTATTCGGCGTTACGCTTGGTCAACCCAATGTTGTCAAACGCTGCCCGTTCATTCACAGCGACATTGTTACGCTTCTGATGAACGCCCGCATTACGCGGAGTTTGCTTGTTATCACTCATCTAATTCTGTTCCCTTCTAAACGTTGAACCGGAATTCGACGATGTCGCCGTCTTCCATCACGTAATCTTTACCTTCGACCCGTAGCTTACCAGCTTCCTTAACAGCAGCTTCGGATTCGTATTGGTCTAATGCGTCAAATGCCATCACTTCGGCCCGAATAAACCCACGTTCGAAGTCAGAGTGAATAATCCCGGCAGCTTGTGGCGCCTTGGTGCCCGTCTTAAAGGTCCAGGCACGCGTTTCCTTACCACCAGCCGTGAAGAACGTTTGTAACCCTAACAAATGGTATGAGGCCCGGATCAACCGGTTTAACCCAGGTTCTTCCACACCTTCGGCTTCGAGGAAGTCTTGCTTTTCGTCGTCATCCAACTCGGCAATTTCTTCTTCGGCTTCGGCGGCCACGGCAATAGCTTCGGCGCCTTCCTTAGCAGCGTAATCCTGAATGCTCTTGAAGTACTTGGAGTTTTCGGGATCGGCCATGTCATCTTCGGCAATGTTGGCCACGTACAGGACTGGCTTGGAGGTCAGTAAGAATAAGCCCTTAACCACCTTGGCCTCGTCTTCGTCAAAGTCAATGGTCCGTACAGCACCACCGGCTTCGAGAACGGGCTTAATCTTGGTTAAGACTTCGAGTTCTTCCTTGGCTTCCTTGTCGCTTCCCTTGGCCGCACGTTCAACCTTGGTCAACCGCTTGTTAACGGCTTCCAGGTCGGACAGACCGAGTTCCAAGTTGATGGTTTCGATGTCATCGATTGGGTCAATCTTACCGGAAACGTGGGTGATGTTGTCGTCGTCAAATGCCCGCACAACGTGGACAATGGCGTCAACCTGACGGATGTTTTCCAGGAACTTGTTCCCCAGACCTTCACCCTTGCTGGCACCTTTAACAATCCCGGCAATATCCGTAAATTCAAACGTGGTTGGGACAACCTTCTTAGCTGGAATCAGTTCCTGAATCCGGTCGAGACGGCTATCTGGCACTTCCACCATCCCCACGTTTGGGTCGATCGTAGCAAATGGGTAGTTCGCCATTTCGGCGCCCGCCTTGGTAATCGCGTTAAATAAAGTTGACTTCCCGACGTTCGGCAGGCCAACGATCCCTGCAGTTAATGACATAGCAATTATTCACTCTTTCCATTATCGGTATCGGCCTTACGAACCAATACCTTTTTTAATTTCTTTTCAAACTCGCGCCGTGACAACATCACAACGTGGCCACAATTCGTACACTTGATCTTGATATCGGCACCCATCCGGGTAATCTCCCAGCGGTTCGCACCACAAGGATGGGCCTTCTTCATTTCCACCAAATCACCTAAATCGTACATACTTTGGCCTCCCTTGCTTAATCCGTGTGGATGTTCAACAGGTCTAAGATGCGGTTCAAATCGTCATTGGAGAGGTATTCAATCTCGATACGGCCTTGATGATCCTCGCCATTGCCCTCGTTGATGGAAACTTGCGTGCCAAAACGTTCTTGGAGCTGGTTTTCCGTCGACCGTAGGAACGGTGACTTCTTCTTGGCTGGCTTCTTGGCCAACTTCTTAGCGGCACCATTGAGCTTGCTGACCTCGGCTTCCAGCGTGCGGACGGTCATCCCGTCGGCTACGGCCTTCTTGGCTAAAGCCACCAACTTGGTCTTGTCCTTTAAGGACAGCAACGTCCGCGCCTGGCCCATAGACAGCTCATTTTTTTGCAGCATGTCTTTGACGGCCTTGGGCAGCCCCAGCAAACGCAGGTAGTTGGCAATGTAAGGCCGACTCTTGCCCAGTCGTTCGGAGACTTGGGCCTGCGTCAAGGTGAGCTTGGTCATCAAGGTATCGTAGGCTTCGGCCTCTTCAAGTGGCGTCAGATCTTCACGCTGGAGGTTTTCCAACACGGCGATCTCCATCATCTGTTCTTCAGTAACGTCTCTAACAATCGCGGGAATCGTCTCCTTACCAGCTAATTTGGAAGCCCGGAAACGCCGCTCACCCGCAAGAATCTCGTAACGGTTGGCCCGCTTATCCGGTTGACGCACAATAATCGGCTGGAAGACCCCCGTCTTTTCGATGGAAGCCGCTAAGTCGTTTAATCCCTTATGATCGAACTTCTGCCGCGGTTGGTACGGGTTGGGGCGAATGTCGGTTAAGGTTAAATCAACGACCGTTTCTTCGCCGGCATCCACGCCGTTTTCGGCAAACAGCGCGTCGATCCCGCGCCCTAAACTTTTCTCTTTCTTACTTGCCATGGGCAGCTAGCACTTCCTTTGCGAGTTCAGTGTACACCTCAGCACCTTTGGACTTCGGTGCGTAATCAATAATCGGCATCCCATGACTGGGTGCCTCCGCCAATTGGACATTCCGAGGAATGATGGTGGCGTAGACCTTGTTTTGGAAATACTTCTTCACTTCTTCGTTGACCTGCTTGCCCAGATTGGTCCGCGCATCGTACAGGGTTAACAAGACCCCTTCGATCTTCAGGTCGCGGTTAAAGTGCTTTTGCACCAATTTAACCGTGTTCAGCAACTGCGTCAACCCTTCCAGCGCATAGTATTCACTCTGCACGGGAATCAGGATCGAGTTGGCTGCGGTAAACGCGTTGATGGTCAACAGCCCCAACGAAGGTGGACAATCGATCAAGATATAATCATACTGATCCCGAATCTCATCCAACGCGTCTTTGAGCCGCGTTTCCCGCGCCATCATGGGCGTGAGCTCGATTTCGGCACCAGAAAGCTGGATGGTTGCGGGAACGATATCCAACCCTGGATGTTCAGTATGCAAAATCGCGTCGTCAATCGGTGTTTCGTTAACCAAAACATCGTAAACTTCGCGTTCAATGGTGGCCTTTTGAATGCCGACCCCGCTGGTAGCGTTGCCTTGGGCATCGGTATCGACCAGCAAAACCTTCTGGCCGGCGGATGCCAAAGCAGCACCGAGGTTAACCCCAGTCGTGGTCTTACCCACGCCACCCTTTTGATTGGCTAATGCGATGATATAGCCCATATGTCGTTCCACCTCTAGCTTTCTTTGGGAATGTCAATGATGATGCGGTAACTGTCTGCAGTTTCTTCTTCCTTGGTGGTCAACGGTAACCCGGCATCGGTGACCATCTTAACCGACTGGCGAATCGTGTTGACCGCCACTCGGGTATCACCGGAGACACCGTGTTTCGTGACCTGCCGGCGCCGCTTGGGTTGCTTGTGTTTAGCAATCAACGCCTCGGTCTCCTTGACCGTCAGCTGACCCGCCGCAATCTGTTTTAGCATCGCGGGTTGATCGGCCACGGGCAAGGCCAGGAGCGCGCGCCCATGCCGTTCGGTAATCTGCCGATTCAAAATGGCATTGCGCACGGGTTCCGCCAGCTTGAGCAGCCGCAGCTTATTGGCCACGAAGCCCTGACTCTTCCCAATCCCCTCGGCAAGTTGCGCCTGGGTCATGTGATTCAGTTCCATCAATTGCTGATAGGCGTGGGCCTCTTCAATGGCGGATAACTCCTCACGTTGAAGGTTTTCAATCAGCGCCATGGACGCCGTCTCATCATCGTTCATTTCTTCAACGATGGCGGGAACTTCCGCCCATTTGAGACTGTTGACTGCCCGGAAACGCCGCTCACCAGCAATGATTTCGTAATGATCGGGCTCATACTGCCGTAAAACAATGGGCTGTAGTAAGCCGTGTTCCTCGATCGTCTGGGCCAACTCGCTAATGGCCGTGGGATCAAACCGTTGTCGCGGTTGGAACCGGTTGGGAATGATCTGCGCAACCGGAATCATCACCACGTTTTGTTTCACGGGATGCGTGGGCTGTGTCGCCTTCTCCCGATTATTTCCAAATAATGAAAATGGCAATTATCTTACCCCCATCCCATTAATCTTCTAACGGTTCTTTGTTTGGCGTTCCCGCTTTACGGGGGTAACGCTTAGGTGTGTGCTTCACCTTATCAATGACCACGATGTGGCGTTGATCGTGACTGACTGGCAGTTCAAACGCATGATCGGCGCTCAGCTGGCCACCCAATGTGGTGATGGCCGTCTGACTAACTGCCAGCTCATCGGCCGTAGCCGCCGCCTTCAAGGCCACGAACTGGCCGCCCACCTTAGTCAGTGGCAGGCACAGTTCGCTGAGCACGGACATCCGTGCAACGGCCCGAGCTAAGACCAAGTCATAGCCCTCACGGTTCGCAGCGCGCTTGCCGCCAAACTCTTCGGCCCGCGCGTGGTGGAAGGCCACCCCGGTCAGGTTGAGCTTAGCCGCCAGTTCATTTAAGAAGGTGATCCGCTTATTCAGTGAATCAACAATGCTGATCTGCAGCTGTGGAAATAAAATCTTCAACGGTAATGACGGAAAACCGGCACCGGCACCGACATCACAGACGGTCAGGGGTTCCGTTCGCAGCGCGGGCACATAAAAAGCCGGCGTCAGTGAGTCATAAAAATGCTTCAGGTAGACATCTGGCTCCGCGGTAATCGTGGTTAAATTAACGTGCTCGTTGGTCGCAACTAAGAACTCAAAATACGTTGCAAATTGTTGTTCCTGTGTTGCGGTTAATTCAATGCCTTGCGTGGCTAGCGCGGCACGAAACTCTTCTGGATTCATACACTATCTCCCAGTTCACTTCTGTGAAACACAATTGTTTCACGTTTGATTATACTTTACCTTACTTACTTACGAAACGCAACCGACCAGCCAGTTGAAACTGACGGACAGTGGACGTCTCGTTATCACGTCGTTTCCTATTATACCGAAAATTCGGTTCACATGAAACGCCTATCACTGGGAAAATAATGGGAGGGGAGATTCCCGCTGTCTCGCTGGGAATCCCCCCTCCTGAAAAGTTTGGGTTGCTGGTCTAAAATCGAGCGGTCACCGCGCAGACGACCTCCTGATGGTGGGCGTATCTGGCTGGCTACATGAACGGGTCGTTAACCACTCGCCGCGGACCGGTCAGGCGCGGACGGTGTTTGGCAAAACCCGTATTGGTCACCGTAATGGTGTCGATCACCGACTGCCCCAGATATAAGGGGTGGCTCGTCACACTGGCCATCCCCCGCTGAATCGTGATGACATTGTAGTTAATGGCATCGTGCACCTCGTGGTAATGGGGATCCTGACAATTAATGTACGTGGTCGCGGACCCAACGGCGGTCACCGGAATCGTATTATCCACTAAGTAACTCGCGCCGAAATGAAGATGCCCCGTGAAGATGCCGCCAATATTGTGCCCGTGTAAGATGGCTAACAATTCGCGATTATTCTGGAGTAGGGCGTAACGCATCGTGCGCAGTGCCGGCGCATCCAGTGGATGATGGAGGAAAATAAAGGCCCGCCGGCGAGGCGCAATGTGGAGGTTCTTGTTCAACCAATCCAGCTGTTCACGCTCCAGCCACCCCGCCTCTTTATTGGTCTCCCACTTGGAATCAAGGAAGTAGAAATCCATATTCTGGTACATCTGCTTATAGGCATAGTAGGGTTGGTGCGGCTGTGCTAAGTACCCCGCATTAAAGGCTTCCCGATCGTCCTGATCGCCGAGGATCACCTGAATCGGGGCCTGTAGTTGTTCGGCCTGCGCATTTAAGTAAGTGCGCAATTGCGCATAGTCTTGTTGTGTCCCCCCTTGGACCAGATCGCCGCCGATGACGATCAGATCCGGTTGGATTTGGTGGGCGACGACATCGTCAAAAATCCGTTGGAGCTTCTCAATCGGCGGTAATTGTTGATGATACTGCGGTTCGACGGTGGCCGCGGTTAGTTGCGGATCCGATAAGTGCACGATAGTGAATTTGTTCATGGCCCCGTTACTCCCCCCAAAATAAAATGCGACCATCGGCAACCATCCCCGATGACAATGATGATCGACTATCCCTAAGTTACCTCTAGCATAGCGAAGTTTTGTAAATAATCGGTATGGTCCGTGTCAACATCGTGTAAAGTTTCCGCAAACCCTGCACAATCTTGCGAAGGCCCTGAATCACCTCACCACAAAATGATTAGGAAAGTGGTCAAAAAAAGCGCAACGAACTTCACAGAATTCGCTACGCAATCTCTACTGGCTGACGAACAAACCGCCCGCTAGTCATGACGTTTAGGTGGTCGGGAAAACCATAACATCGGCAACCAAGTCACAATCAGTATGATCAGTGTCTCTACATCGGTCGTGGACATACGACCATCCTCTTCCCCTTGATTTAATGCCATGATACCAAGCGGATGTATCGTTTTTGTATGGAACCCTTCTTGTTTGTGTAAAGAATTTCAACGTTGGGTGCCTCTCATCCGATCGCCTCCGGCTGCCAGAAATTCCGGCTGCTGTGAGGACCGGCGAAAGCCAAAGGGCGGTCTTTCACCTCGACTTGAAGCCGCAAAAAAACATGCGTCTTCAAGTACGTCCAGTGAAGTAAGCTGGCCAAAAACACCAGCTAACTTCACGCTCACGGCTGCCTTCATTCCTGGCCTCCTGCGGCTATGTGTCAACCACCAGTCCGTTTCTATCCACAACGTAACATCCAACAACTAAAGGTTGAAAGTACGAAAATAGCCCTCAGCCCTTATCACGAAAGGCCTGAG
>NZ_AZFS01000040.1 GCF_001434395.1 Levilactobacillus hammesii DSM 16381 | reverse complement strand
TCAAGTACCTTTTGTCTGTTTATCAAGTACCTTTTGTCTGTTTATCAAGTACCTTTATAAGTTCTGTACTTGATAAAAAGGTACTTTTATTTTAATATGTGTTTGAGGTGATAATCATGTCTAATGAGTTAGTTAAGTATGATCCTGAGTTGAATACTATTCCCTTGAGAAAATTTACCCCAATTGAGATGAATTTATTTTTTTCAATTGTTTCCCGCATGCGGGATCAAGGGAATAAAACTGTTCGTTTCTCTTTTGACCAGTTAAAAGAGCTTAGTAACTATAAACCAACCGCAAATAAACGTTTTATTGATGATATTGAAAATACATACCAAAAGATCCTCAGCCTTAGGTTTGGCCGTAGAAGTAAGAGTGGCTTAAATCGTGAATTTTTTGTTATGTTTACTGAATTTGAAATTAAAGGTGAAGCTGAAGAACCTTAT
>NZ_AZFS01000003.1 GCF_001434395.1 Levilactobacillus hammesii DSM 16381 | reverse complement strand
GTGGGGACCGCCTGCGGCCTGAGAAGCGGTCCTCCGGCTCGGTTTGAAGCCCGGAAAAGTCCGCCGGTCTCCAAACACGTCCCACGCTGTAAGCCGAAAACCATCGGCTAACACCGTTGTCACGGCTGCCTCCATCTCTGACCTCCTCCGGTTACGCTAGCTCTCGGCCACCACATTGAGGGGACAATCGCTGGACTAGCACCATCCTCACGCCCAAGCTATTGGTAACCTGTTGTGGAGCCGTGAGTGACCCAAAATTGGGCTCAGCCGTGGGAGCTGCTTAGCGGCGCAAGCCGGTTAGCAACTGGCGTCTTTGAGCCGTGATTTTTCGGCTCAAAGCGAGGTCAAAGACCGCTTCTCAGGCTTTGACCGTCCTGCCCACAGCGTTCCAGCCCAAATTTGGCGAACGGTAAGGCGGCCAGTTTTCACAATATTGACCCGTGTCATCTTAACCTATAGTTAGACCAGCGGTGACAAAAAATCCCGTTAGCCGACTGAGCGTCAAGCTAACGGGATTCCATTTTAAGAATTAAAGATAGTGCCTATTTGCAGGCTGCCTTCAAGGCATCAACCTTGTCCGTGTGTTCCCAAGGCAAGTCGATGTCGGTCCGGCCGAAGTGACCGTACGCAGCCGTCTGCTTGTAGATTGGCCGCTTCAGATCCAGCATCTTAATGATCCCGGCTGGGCGTAAGTCAAACAGTTGGCGAACGGCTTGTGCCAAGGTGCCCTCTGAGACCTTACCCGTACCAAACGTGTTGATCGAAACGGAAACGGGTTCCGCCACACCAATGGCGTAGGCAATCTGGACTTCACATTCGCTGGCTAATTTTGCAGCCACGATGTTCTTGGCAATGTAGCGTGCCGCGTAACTCGCAGAACGGTCCACCTTCGTGGCGTCCTTCCCAGAGAAGGCCCCACCACCATGGTGAGCAGCCCCACCGTACGTATCAACGATGATCTTTCGACCCGTTAACCCGGCATCCCCTTGAGGACCACCGATAACGAAACGACCGGTTGGGTTAATGAAGTACTTGGTCTTGTCATCCAACAATTCTGCTGGGATGACATCTTTGACGACCTGATCGATGACGTCTTGGCGAATCTGATCCAACGTCACATCTGGGTCGTGTTGCGTACTCAAGACAACCGTATCAACCCGCAATGGCTTGCCATCATCGTCATATTCAACGGTAACTTCTGCCTTTGCATCTGGCCGTAAATAATCAATGGTGCCCATCTTCCGCAAGCTGGCAATCCGCCGCATTAAGGCGTGGCTCAACGTAATCGGAAGTGGCATTAATTCTGGTGTTTCATCAATGGCGTAACCAAACATGAGACCTTGGTCACCGGCACCGATCTTGTCTAATGGATCTTCGTCACCTTCACGCGTTTCGTAGGAATCATCGACCCCTTGCGCAATGTCGGGTGATTGTTCGTCGATAGCGACTAAGACAGCACAGTTGTCACCGTCAAAGCCGTATTGACCGTCCGTGTACCCGATTTCTTTAATGGTCTGACGAACGACCTTTTGGATGTCTACGTATGCCTTAGTTGAGATTTCACCGAAGACCAGGACCAGCCCAGTCGTTACGGACGTCTCGCAGGCAACCCGTGAATCCGGATCCTGTGCCAACAGAGCGTCTAAGATGGCGTCACTGATTTGATCAGCAATTTTATCTGGATGCCCTTCTGATACGGATTCCGACGTAAATAAATGTCTTTCTTGCAATGGATATTCCCCCTAGATAGTGTTGACGACGAGTTGACCGATAATCTCGCGCCAGTCGGTTACAAGGCAGCTTCACTAGACTCGTGAATCCTATCGGGAATTGACTCATAACTTAAGCATTCTAACATATATTAGGAGGTGTTAAAAGAAACCACGCCACTTTTTTCAAAAGAATGATTGACCACGGTCAAAACTATATCTATTATAAAAGACAATACTAAAATTTGTTGAAACGGAGCGATTCCATGACCACAATCATGGCCTTCTTTAAAAACCGAACGGTCCAGCAGCTTTTCATCTTTGCTGTTTTTCAAAATATTCTCTGGTGGGTGGCTGGTTCGACGGCCGCTACGGGAACACCACTCGCCACCGATGTTAAGATTTACCTTGGCGGCTATGGCCTACTACTGGCTGCCGGCTACTTCTTAATTCTCAAACGACGGTTTCAATCCCGAATTGGTCCGATTCTAGTCGTCGCCGCGGCAACCCTAGGCTTTTTGGCGGCTCCTCACGACCACCTGATTCAGCTCTTCGCCTTGCTTCTCTGCATCTTCCTGGTACTGGCCTGCATCCCCCAACTCGGTTTGCAATCCGCCTATGGCCTCGTCGTGTTTAGCTTTCTCGCTGGCTGTGGGGTGCCCGTCATCCTCTTTATTTTACGGAATCACTACTTGGCCACGCAATTTTTACTGCCCATGATTCCATTAGCTGCCAGTTACCTGGTCTTCTTTGAACCCTATTATCTTCCCAATGATCGCGACTGGCGCTGGACGCTCGTGACCCCTGCCGTGATGTTATTGACGTTATTAGTCCTCAACTTTTCCTGGCGATCACTCATTGCGGCTGCGATCGTTCTCGCCTACTGGTGGCTTCAACCACGAATTAACGACCGTTACCGGTTAGTGACCACCAGTGTGATTCAACTTGTTCTTGGCTTACTTATTTTTGATTAACCACCCGATTCCTCAACGATTTGTGCTGTAATTTTAAAGTTTCGCTAAGCTCTAGGATAATCCCCCTCCTCACTGAGATCCCGTGTTAAAATGGAGCATCATTTAAATTGGAGGAACCCCTATGCCTGAAATCAAAGTGATCGGTGACATTCTAAGTGGTAAATTTCAACCAACGTTGACTGGAAATACCATTGTGGACGCTGCCCTGATCGATCGCTTTTGTCAGAGCCTGATTACGGCACTCGCCCTGTCACCACAATCTGTTCAAGCCGAACACCACTGGAACTTAGAAATCGATCCTGCTACCATCTATGTCGTAGATGCGCATATTTTGGACGCTAGTGGCCATGAGCATCGCATGGCTAACGTTGTCGCAGTAAGCCATACGGAACTGTTACGCGGCCAAATTGGTGCCACTAAAAGAAAGCTGGCGACTATCCTAGCCGCACAATCGTCAGCTAACTAATGAATCCAACCTGCACGGTGAATGCGGTTGGATTTTTTCTTTACCTATTTTTCTAATCGATCCCTATTAATCGCCTGGACCGGTGCGTTCGACGTCCTCAAAAGCTTATCATTCAAAAAGCTCTGCAAAACCGGATTGGGTTTTACAGAGCTTAGTCTATTTATTTTCTAATCACGTAAAATCATTGATGCGCAACCAGGCATCCCTCAACCACATCGAACGAACTTCCAGCCGCTGCTGCAATAGCATGAGGCCATCCGTTATGGGATACGGTTTGCCGTTAACGTAAAACTGTGATTTCTCCCAGTATAAGCGGTGATTTTGAATATCAAACGTCCGCCGTAGCTTATAGCCTAGGTGCCCATACGTAAGGGTCTCTACGGCCGTACCCACTTTGATCACACAGGCATCTGCTTGCAGTAACTTATCGGTCGGAAAGCAGTACTTTCTGTGCGACTCACGATCCCAGAATTCCAACTGGTAGGTTGTCGCAACCGACTTTTGTAGAAAACACCCGATATTACGGAAAAAGTTTAACCGAAAATGGGTCAAATCGCTCACATCCCGATAAAACAGATGCTGATGATGATAGTGTTCCAATGGTTCCTTTAGCCGTTGTTCAACCTCAATGGTCAACTGACGATGGGCCTGGCGCGAAGTCAGAAATCGGTCGATGACTTCACGCTCCTGCAGTGTTAATGGCTGATCACGCGTCTCAGTGCTCGTTGGGATCCGTGGTGGCTCATTACCGTCAGTAGTCGTCATAGTTACTCCCTTTTTGGGCCCCTTATTGGACCTCCAAGGTCACTTTAACATGCAAAGTATAAAATTAACAGCTAATATTATTTATGATAAATTACTCATAAATCACGTACTTAACTGTTATATACAAGTCCTAATCACGTAAAAGGTTGAACGCAGGCCGATTCTGCATGAATAGCCGGTCAATTGCCTATTCATGCACGACTGAAAAATATTTTTATGATGCAAAAAACGTTGGCTTGCCTTCGAATTTTGCATCAGTTGTGTTTCCCCGCTAATACCGGTATATTGGGGATAAGCTTGATAAGGAGGACGAACACGATGACAGAAATTTTAGTGACGACCACAGAAAAGATTCCCGGAAAAGATTACGAGGTGCTGGGTGAAGTCTTTGGCTTAACGACCCAATCAAAGAACATTATGCGTAATATTGGGGCTTCCTTGAAAAATGTCGTTGGTGGCGAAATCAAGGACTATACCAAGATGTTGAATGAATCACGGAATATCGCCATCGAACGGTTACGACAAAACGCCGTGGCCATGGGTGCCGATGCGGTTGTCATGATGCGCTTTGATTCCGGTTCCATTGGGACAGATATGCAATCCGTAGCGGCTTATGGAACTGCGGTAAAATATCGGTAATCGCCACACATTCAGCAATGTGTTACCACCTAATGTTCGTAACAGTTGTATTATAATTTACTTTGTAAAAACAACAGACAAAGTGACTCTTCGAAAAGAGTTCTACTTTATCTGTTGTTTTTTGTTGCCTTCTAAAATGATGAAACCGCTTTTTCTGATCATTTTGCAAGTGGCCACAATGCCCGATGTGTAACGCTTTTCGCGGTGTTAATAGCTTTTTTGGCTCGTTTATATCCATATCAGCAATATTGTCCCCTGAAAACTATCCACACTCGTCATTGTGGCATAACTACTCATCCACGACCCGCTTTATACTAACGATAGTCAATAAGATATTACACAACCGAATTGCAAAAGGTTCGGAATTAAAGAAAGCAGGTCATTCAAATGTTAAAGAAAGTTGTTAAATGGACAGTCTTAGTTATCGCCACCATCGTCTTAACCCTCGCCAGTTTCAGTTCCACGATCTTCGCTTCCGCCAACCGGCCAACACCATCTTGGGGCAGTTGGGATCAAACCACAATCACCTACAAGACCAGCAATACTTCTTCTTACTACAAGAGCGTTTGGAAGAACGCCGTTAAGCGTTGGAACAAGGTTGGGGTTGTTCAGTTAAGAGCTGCTAAGAGCGGCGAAAAAGCTGATATCACCTTAACTTCTTCTCAATCATTGAGCACCAAGAGCGGCAAGTTAGCTGGTTACACGAACTACTCTTACTTAAAGAAGAGCGACAATAACCAAATCATTTCAGCTAAGTCCACGTTGAACCGTAGCCTCTTAACCAAGTACGGTTACACCAAGACACAACGGACGAACGTTGCGACCCACGAAATTGGTCATGCTTTAGGTTTAAGCCATTCCGGTGACAAGTCCAGCGTGATGTATGCTTCTGATCGTTATGCTTCAATCGACCACCAAGATAAGGTTGGTTTACAAGACGCCTACACCGATTAACAACATCATTTCTAACAACTTTCTTATTTGACTGACAAATCCTAGCTTGTCCGGCTAGGATTTTTTTGTACCTATTTTTAGCGCTTGCGGTTAACTCCCCTCCTCTATTAACGTGACTTAAAATAGCCAGCACCGAGACCTTCTGGGTCCCAGTGCTGGCTATTGCTATTTGCTTCATATAAATGGCTGTCGCTTACAACGCTTAGAGAGAAACTAAGTTGCAGCTGTTCCTCAATCGTCTTGTCATGATCACGTGTATCGGGGCCCGGCTATCTGCCAAAATAACAGATCTCCTGCCTTGTCCGACTCACCGCAGCATGTTTACCCAACTGCTGCTGAAGGCCCCTCATTACCGCTAATATCGCGGCGTTCAGCATCTAAATGATCCGGATCTGGCAGCTGAGATACAATCTGGGCCACCTCAGGCGTCACGACCGGCGCAACGATGGAACTGTGGGGTTTGGTACCCTGCTAACCGACTGGTGAGACTCTCCCTAGCTGGAATGGCCATTCTTAAAGATTCACTTCATTGGCACTTTCATGTTCCAACCATTCGGATTAAGCTATCCATTCTTAAAACGCACAGCTAACAGGTCCCCCAATACTTAAGTGGTGCATTCCCAGACTTCAGAGAAACGGACACCCTCATGTGAACCAGCGGTCAGCGTTGTCACGTACTCACCAATTAACGGTGACGCACGCGGTGTCCATATACGGTTCCGATCGTTATAAGCGTACGCCCCTGTCCATTGCTTAACGTCCTCGTCTTGATCCAGTGCTTTGCATCACCGTTAACCAGTGGTCGCTACGCCTTGCTATAGAACTGCTCGCAACGTTACAACGGTCCCTGAGCCTGTCTATAGTGACGTAGAATGGCCGATAGGAACTACTTTGACGATCCCGATGTCATCGCATCCAGCCGTTCATGAGCCAAGAGAGTCCCTTCACAGGCGATCATGCTATTGCCACTCGTCTGGACTGGTTGTTGGCTTAAGGTCACACAGCGCTAATTACCAGCGATCCTATAAGGAACGAATGCATGATTCAATTTTTGAGCTCTCCTATCTATGCACGTGGCACATCCTGGTTTAAACCGCCCTAAGGCGTAGGCTCCAAGAAAAAATCTGAACGCATAAAAAAGGTTCTAAAATATCTGTTGTGAAGTGAACCCCATAAATTGGAGTGAATTTCTAAGCTGCTAACTGGCTGGCATGATTCCGGTATTCTACCGGAGTCATGCCGGCCAGTTTTGTTCTAATCCGTCGATGATTGTAATATTCTACGTAGTTACTGACTGCGACTTTAAGTTCTTCGTAACTGCTGTACTGATGGTTATGGACCGTACCGACCTTAAAGATGTTAAAGGTACTTTCAGCTACGGCATTATCTAGACAAGTCGCTTTACGACTCATGCTTTGATACACCTTAGATTCTT
Organism: Levilactobacillus hammesii DSM 16381; assembly: GCF_001434395.1. GTDB lineage: Bacteria > Bacillota > Bacilli > Lactobacillales > Lactobacillaceae > Levilactobacillus > Levilactobacillus hammesii. The sequence continues at coordinate 24,255 of NZ_AZFS01000003.1, read as the reverse complement.
TAAGAAGATTGACATATCGCTTATTCTGGTACTGAAACCCTTGATCCGAGTGGACGGTCATTCGATATGGTAAATCGGGGCGGTTCTTAATTAAACGCTCTAATGGCTTGGTTACGAACTCAACGGTCGGGCTAAGACTGATGGCCCATTCAAGCATCTCTCCGCTGTGTAAGTCAATGTATGCTGTAAAATATACGCGTTCCTGCGTCGTTTGGTCGCCCCAGCGGATTTCGGTCACATCTGTGACAACCTTTTGAAATGGTCGATCAGTTTTGAAACGTCGATTAAGTCGGTTTTTAGCGACGGTACCAACTGTTCCTCGATAAGAACTGTACTTAGTCGTTCGCCGGTCAAAGGCATGACATAATAGGTTGTTCTCGCGCATAATGCGCAAGACGGCCTTATGATTAACGATAGTCCCCTGAGTCTTTAACGCTGCTGTCACAGTTCGATAACCATAGTCTAAATTGTCTTCACGAATCTTTCGAATCCTATCAACCAGTTCAGTTGGGGCAGTTTGATACTCGCGCTTAATGGCATCATGGTAGCTACTACTGGACATTTTCGCAGCTTTTAAAACAATCGCTAATTTAACATCTAATTCTTGCCTTAGCTCAGCTATTAGCTGGGCTTTTTCTTGGTTGGTGATTTTTTCTGAGCTAAGGCTTTGAGTTTTTCCAAGTAGGCTACCCGTACACGTAAAAGTTCGTTTTCAGTTTGAAGTTGCTTGATTGTTTTATTCTTAGGCGTTTTATCTGTCATTTTAGAAGACCCGCTTCCCTTAGGATTAAGGCGACCCGCAATTAACTTTCGTTCCCAATCCCAAATCATGACTGGGTTTTTAAGTTTAAAGTGCCGTGCGGTTACTGGATAAGAGGCTTGATGAAACTGTCGCCATTTAATGACCTTAATTTTAAAGGAATAATCATAATATGTCTTCTTGGAAGCATTACTTAAGCCTGCCACACCAAACATCTTAAAGTGCTCGTACCACTGATAAATCGTTGCCGAGCCTTTGATATGGTAATCCTTCATTAATTTAGAAATGCTGGTCCCTTGAAGGAATTTGCTTAGAACCTCTCGTTTTATTTCAACTGGAAACATAGTAAAACCCCCTGAATCGGATTTACTCCAACTCAAGGGGTTCACTGTATTGTTGGTAATCAATCTATTTGATTACTGGCAGCAGATATTTTTGTATACTGTTAGAACAGAAAAAAGTGTATAAAAAAGGGACATAGCCGCAGACTTGTGTCCATCCACTACCACATTTCAAGAGAAAGAAAGTGACTATATCCTATGACCAATGATACTAAAATTATTCTTGGGATAAAAGACCCTAATATAAAGAAATTGAAAATAAGTAATCCTTTAGAAACCAAGGGACCACTTAAAGTACAGGCGCTTTTGGACTACCGGCCAAAAGCTTGCCCTAAATGTGGTGTCTTAAACCAAAAAAGTATTATCAAATACGGTTGGCGGTGGACCACAGTTAAACTCCCCCAAGCTGTCGAACGAGATATTAAGCTCCAACTCAAGAAGCGTAACTTCAAGTGTAAGCAGTGTCAGCGATACTTTCTGGCAGAGACACCACTGGTTCAAAGAAACCATACCATTTCCAATATCAGTCGAATCTCATGTTTGGAAAAACTAAGCGAAACGGTTTCAATGCGTCATATTGCGAGTGAATTAAACATTTCAAGTACGAGCGTTTTACGAATCATGAGAAGCTATCAACCCGACATTAAAACGGACTATAGTTGGTTACCAGCCGTCATTAATATGGATGAGGTTAAATCCACTAAAGACGCTAAAGGTGCCATGAGCTTTGTATTTATGGACGGTATTCGGAATGAGTTTATGGATATACTTGAGTCACGAACGCGCTATGATCTCGAAAAATACTTCAAGCGATATACTAAAGCAGCTCGAGAAGCGGTTAAAATTATTGTGACCGATATGAATTACACCTATCCACAGTTAACAGAATCAGTCTTTCCGAATGCGATTGTGGTAACCGACAGATTCCATATCGTCAGTTCAGTAATGAGTGGTTTCAATCGTGTGAGGGTTCGAATAATGAAAACTTACGCCAATTCAAATATCAAACATAAGATCTTACAACGATATTGGAAGCTACTCTTAAAGCCCAATGAAGAACTGGATTTCAAAGGATATTACAATTTTACTCATATTGCAGGAGTCAGCACCGAAAATAGTACAGTCGAATACATTCTCAGTCTTAGTGACGAACTACGTCAGGCATATGAAGTCTTACAGACCGTTCGAAGAGCCGTTAAATACCGTGATATTACTCAACTAACAACTGTTTTAGACGGAAAAGACAACTACTCAGACGAGCTGAGGATTCCGTTAAAAACGCTAAAAGAACATCAAGAATCCGTGTATAACGCCTTAAAATACAAATACTCGAATGGACCAATGGAAGGCATCAATAATAAAATCAAGGTAATCAAACGTGTTAGCTATGGTTTCGGCTGTTTCAGTAGCTTTAGGTTAAGGATTCATCTAGTATTTGGACTCAAAAAGGTTGCCTAATCGCGATGCGATTAGACAACCTACAATAGATTACCAACAACAGTTGACAAAGAGCCCAGAAATGTTGTACTAGTTCTGAAATAACCGATTTATTTTTGCCATGATGGTGCCAAAACGTGGTCCGTCAGGCGGTTACTTTTGCTGTTGCTTCAGTGCCAATTCCAACGTCCGGTCAACTAAAACTGACTGACCATCAATCGTCGGGATCTCCGTTTCGGGTTCCCGTTCCTGCGCTAATGACAACTCCGTGCACCCCAAGATAACGAGGTCGGCATGCTGTTCCGTCATCATTTCCTTAAGGATGCGATGGTACAGGGCCGCATCCACGGTATTATTTTCCTTGATATAGTGATAGATCAACGTCATCGTCTCATCTTCGATAGCTTCCGTCGGCAATACGGGTTCTAGCCCCGCTGCTTTGACTTCGTTTTCGTAGATTTTATCCGCGATCGTCCCCCGCGTTCCGGTAATCCCAATGCGTTTGGCATCCGGATAACGCCGCTTAATTTCTTTAACGGCCTCGCGCGGCATATGCAAGATCGGCACATCAGTGGCGGCTTGCAGCTCATCGTAGAAATAATGCGCCGTGTTGCAAGGCAGGGCAAAGAATGCCGGATGCAACTGACTCTGCTGGCGAATATCATCCAACAGACTTGGCAGTGGATTGGGCTGACTGTGATCCAAAATGTAGGACGTCCGGTCCGGAACGGTGGCGTGGTTAACCAAAATATAATTCAAATACTCCTGATCGGCGTGGGCTGGCGTCCGTAAGTTCAACTGGTGCACGTAACTTTCGGTGGCCATCGTGCCCATGCCGCCAATAATCGTAAAGAATTTTTGCATGGTAATTACCCCTTGTTTTCTGCGAAGTACTTCTTGAAGTTCACGGTGTAGTTATGCTGCATCCACTGGATCAAGGCCCAGCGCTTCAGGTTCATATCTTGGTCGAACCGGTAAGTTGTCCCATATTTGCCCGCAGCAATTAACTTCAACGCCCGTTCCTTGTCGGCATTCTCGCGTGTATACTGCTTGAAGACCTTGACCGGTACACCCAACCATAGCGCGTGTTGCTTTTCATCTTTGTTCCCGTAAACAGTGGGTGCATCAACCAATTCATTCTTAACATAGTCCTTAACGACCCAATCCGCAAGGTTATACCCATTCAGGGTCACGAAGAAGCTGCTCCGACCCTGACGCAGGTTGATTTCAAACAACTTAAAGCTCTGATCCCGCACGTCATACTTCATATCAAAGTTAGCGTAACCGGTGAAGTCAATGGCTTCCAAGAAGGTCTGAATGTTGTGGTAAATCGTTTCGTTATATTCCGGAATGATGGCCACATAGTTACCAATAGCCGAAGGTGCTGGATCTTCCAATAAAGGATGGCCCAAGCACATCATCTTCACGTGGTGGTGTTGATCAACGTAGGCGTTCAGTACCCGCATGTTACTGTCATCCCCGGGCACAAAGTCCTGCAAAATCAGGTCAGAGGTATAGCCATTGGCATAGATCTTACCCACGATGTCTTTAAATTCCGCCTCGCTCTGAATCCGGAAAGCCTTCTTCCGCCCTTCAAAGTGCACATCGAGCCATTCCACACTGTTAGCGGGCTTTAAGGCCACTGGGTAGTCAAACGGCTGTTCAACATCCCCATTAGCTGCGTCCGCTTTCGTAATAATACGGGTTGCGGGATAAGGCAAATCGTACTTGTCGCAAACCTTGTAGAAGTTTTCCTTGTTGTTTAAGTGCCGCAACTTATCGTAGTCAATGTACGGGCAAATAAACACATCTTCAAGCTCGGCCTTATGCTTACTGATCAGTTCGGCATAACCATCCCCACACCCAATCAAAATGACGGGTTCTGGATGATTGGCATACCGTTCCTTTAATTTTCGCATGGTTTCAATCCAAACGGGATCCTCGTCAAAACCAGGGATCAATTCCAGATTAACCACTTTCGTGTAGCGGGTCGGTGCCAGTTGAATGCTGGCAAAGGCCTGAACGGGTTCATGGTACAACTCGTAAAATGAACGAGCCATCCCATAAACGTTGAAGTCACTCCCCAACAAGATGGGGGTGAATTTTACGCCATTGTTTTCCATAACGAATAAAGTCCCTTCACAACTACTTTTTTCTGATGAAACGCAATCAAGGTTGTTAGCGGACGAGTCCAATAGCAACCTTGAGCGTTATCGGCGCGCCATTACTGGCATACCGCTAAATATTAAACTTGAGTCCGGTGAACCAGATCCACCGTCTTGGCCGTCGTCTCTTCTGGGAAGTAAACTTCATACCACAAGATAAACGTGTAGATCGTAAAGATCTTTTGCATGCTGGATTTACCGTTGATGTGGGCACGTAAGATGTCCATCAAGGCTTCGGTATTGAAGAACTTGTGGGCCACGTCAGAATTAAAGGCTTCAATAATCCGTGACTTGTAAGGTTCCGTCTTGATCCACGTGGCAATTGGAGATGGGAAGCCCATCTTTTCCTTCTTCGCCACCCGTTCTGGCAATTCAGCTTCGGCAGCGGTCCGCAGAGAAACCTTGGTTTCGTCGGCATGAATCCGCGTCTTAACGGGCATGGTTGCGGCAAATTTAGCCACTTCCTTATCAACCAACGGTGTCCGAACTTCGAGGGAGTTCGCCATACTCATCCGGTCGGCCTTGTGTAAGATATCATAAGGCAACCAGGTGTTGATATCGAAGTATTGCATTTGGGTCATTTCGTCTAAGCCCTTAACGTCGTCGAACAGGTGCTTGGTGTATGCCCCGGCATCCTGGTTCAACTTAGGGTTCTTCAAGATCTTGTTACGATCGTGATAATCGAAGACGTAGTTCACCCGGTAGTAGCGTTCACTCAATGGTTGCGCGCCACGAACCAAGAACCGCCGACCGTGGAAACGTGGGAACTTTTCGGCAATGCCACCCAGCATCTTCCGAATGCCCTTTGGTACCCATTTCTGGTAACGTTCAAATGGAATGGCTTCCAAGTACGTGTTGTAGCCACCGAAGAACTCATCGGCCCCTTCACCAGACAATGCCACCTTAACGGATTCCCGTGTCCCCTTGGACAGGTAGTACAGTTGCATCGCAGATGGGTTGGAGAGTGGTTCATCCATGTAATACATGATGGTTGGCAAGATATCGAAGTAGTCGTCACCCGTCATGTAAAGTGGCGTGTTCTTTTGCTTGATTTCCTTGGCGAATTCCGAAGACCAGCTCAGTTCACTGTACTTAGAGTTCTTGAACCCTAAGGAGAAGGACTGAATTGGCTTCAGCTTGGAGGCTTCGTTCAAGACGTAGGAAGAGTCGATCCCACTAGATAAGAAGCTCCCCACTTCAACGTCGGCAATCATATGCGTCTTGACGGATTCGTCAACGATCCCACGAATCTTCTTAGCATCTTCTTCAACCGTTTGACTGTTGTCGATGTGGTCGTAGTTAAATTTGTAGTACCGGTGCGTTTCCGTCTCGCCGTTAGCGTGGTGAATGAAGTATTGCCCTGGCAACACCTTGTAGACGTTCTTGAACATCGTTTCCCGTGAAGGAATGAATTCAAAACTCAGGTGAATTGGGAGTAAAGCTTCATTGAATTCCTTCTTGAAGTTAGGGTGTTCGAGGAATGCCTTGATTTCGGACGCCCACAGGAACGTGTCGCCGTCATCATAGTAATACATGGGCTTAATACCGAAGTGGTCCCGGGCACCAAAGACTTCGTTCTTAGTCTTGTCATAAATGGCAAAGGCGTACATCCCGCGTAACCGGTCGAGTAACTTTGGCCCCCAAGCATCGTAACCGTGGATCAAAACTTCTGAGTCCACGTCCGTTAAGAACTTGTAGCCAAGCTTTTGGAGATCGGCCCGAATTTCTTGATAGTTATAAATTTCACCATTAAAGGTTAAAACCTTCGTCTGGTCCTGGTTGTACATGGGTTGCTTTCCGTGAGCCAAGTCAATGATTGACAGCCGCCGGAAGCCCATAGTTGCCTGATCATCGCTGAAGTAGGCCTCATCATCAGGTCCCCGGTGCTTGATCCGGTCTGCCATATCATTAATCGTGGTAGCTGGAACATCCTTTTGGTTCACATAGCCAACGAATCCACACATGTGCGTATCCCCTTTTTCCTGTTTATTATTAAGTCTAATTTGGTCGTTCATTAAGATTAAATGAAACACAACACCCATCATTTTAGCAAATTTATTTCGGGAATACCATATTATTAAGGATTCTTAAACGGTTCGCTGAAAATGCGTTATGACGGGGCTAGATCCCCGAGCTTTGTGGAATCGTTTACTTTGACCTGCCGGCGCCCGATCGTCTCAATAATGCCATCGGTTGCGAGCTGCCGTAGCTTGCGGCTCAGCGACTCTGGGGTCATCCCCAAATAAGCCGCCAAGTCTTGTTTACTCATGGGTAAATCAACGGTGCCCGCGGTATGGCCGCTGAGTTCCTGTAAGTAGCCTGCCAAACGGGGCAAGGCATCCGGGATAGCTAAGAGTGTCGCCTGCCGTTCAGCGGCCTTCAAACGATCTGCCAAGGCCCCTAGCAAAGCCATGGACAGCGGCGGTAATTTCTTAATCAAGGCGGTCAATGCCGCTCGTGAAATGGTGCAGAGCTCTGTCGTCTGCGTGGCTTCCGCGTATGAGGAATGAATTTCATCCGTAAAAAGTGCGATTTCGCCGATAAAGTCGCCGGGATTAAGGACCCGTAAGACCTGTTCACGCCCGTCCTCCGCTAAATGATACAGCCGAACCTGTCCCTGATTGACAATATACAGCGTCTGTGAAACCTCGCCCGTGCTAAAGACGGCGCCCCCTTTTTCCGCATGAATGGGCCGCGTGACCTGCGCCACCGACATCATCTGATCCGCAGATAGCCGCTGAAAGATCGGTACCTGCGAGACGCACTCCAGCTCCCGTTCAATCGCATGTTCATGCGTATGTCCATGTTCCATGTCGACATCTCCTCTATCACTTAAAATCCGATCGAAATTCATAAACGACGGGGCCTCGCGGTGACATCACGAGGCGCTCCCATCAACTAAGTCCGTACACATCCATGGTCTATTCTAGCAAACTATGAGGTGGAATCGGTGGCAAACGTCTTATTCCCATAAAATGTGCTATAGTAACATTTATAATTGCACCACGACCTTAAAGGAGGAACCTGTATGCCCCGTCAAACGCATCAAGCCTGCACCTCATTTCTGGCTGGTAAGTTGGCTACCATCGATAATAGTCCGCTGATTGCCCGCAATGAGGACAACGGCGTGGCCATCTGGCCCAAGCAAGCCGTTGTTTACCCCGCTACCGACCACACCGAGACAACCTTTGTCTCCAAAAACAATCACTTTACCACCGTTTTGCCAACACACGCGGCCCACTATACCGCCGTGCCCGACACCGATCCCAGTGAGGGCGACTACGCCGAAAGTGGCATCAACGCCCACAACGTTGCGATGAGCGCTACCGAATCCGCCTACGCCAATAGCCGCGTGCTGGGCGTTGACCCGCTGGTGAGCGATGGGATTGCCGAGGACGCCATGGTCACCGTCGTTCTTCCCTATGTGGACACCGCCCAAGCGGGAATCAAGCGGCTGGGCCACTTGGTTGAGACCAACGGCGCGGCGGAAGCGAACGGGGTCCTCTTCAGTGACAGCGACGAGGTCTGGTACATGGAAATCGTCAGTGGTCATCACTGGGTCGCCCAGCGTATTCCGGATGACATGTATGCCGTGGTTGCCAACCAGTTGGCCATTCAAGACATCGACTTTGATCGGCCTGGCGACTTTCTCACCTCCGCGGGGATCCGCCACTTCGTGCAAGCCAATCACCTGAACCCCGATGGCAATCGCTTTAACTCCCGCCACATCTTTGGCACGCAATCCACCTTCGACGCTCACTACAACACGCCGCGTGTCTGGTACGGTCACAAGCTGTTCACACCCAGTGCCTTTGAAAATCCAACGGATCAAGAGCTCCCCTTCCTCCAACATGCGGAACACAAGATTAGCGTGCCCGAGGTGGCTGAACTCCTGGGTTCCCACTACCAGGAAACGCCCTATGACCCCCTGGGAACCGGCACGGAAACGGAACGTCACCTGTACCGGGCAATTGGCCTGTCGCGAACGGAAAACTCCCACATCTTGCAAATTCGTCGCCACGTTGTTCCCAGTCTAGCAGGAATTATTTGGCAGTGCTTCGGCAACCCCGCCTTCAATCCCTACGTCCCATTCTACGCGAGTGGTGACCAATTAGGCGACATCTACCGTGCCGACAACCACGCCTTTTCACCACAGAATCCTTACTGGGCCGGCAAGCTACTGGAGACCCTGGGGGAAGCCCACTACCACCAAAATCGTGAACAGATTGCGAACTTCCTTAAACGCACGCAGTCCCTGGGGATTCAACGACTAGTAGCCGGAGACGCACTGCCGAACCCCGACGCCGCAACACTCGGCAACTACAATGCTGCCACGGCTGCGACCTTTGCCGCCGAGATCGAAACCCAGGCTGGCAACCTGCTCTGTGCCAACGCTGAACAGTCGGCACTGTCATTTAAGATGGATCATAATTTGTGAAATGATATCGTTTTCAGGGCAAGTGCGGTATAATGAAACTAGCAGCTAGCCCCGAAAGGAATGATTATGATGGATGAAGTTGTACTTTTTAATCCCGGCGATTCAATTGGTAACTTTCACGATTATCACGAGGCCGTGCAGACGGCGCAGATTTACCAAGCCCGTCACACCGAGTCTGGTCATGTTTTGGTAGTTAAAAGCGAAAAAGGTGAACCTTCTTTCGATATTTTCCTAGCAGAATCCCAATTAGGAAATGGCCAAACCGGCCACGCGGCCAGCGAGCAATACCGAATCAGTAAGAAACTTTAATCTGGATAAGTTGAGCGTCAACGAAGATAACTTCGTTGGCGCTCTTTTCGTTACTCATCATGGGGTAACCCCAATTACTGCTTAAATAAATCCAATTCGGCCTTCAGGTAGCGACCGGTCACACTGGCCGGATTCTCACTGACCGCGGCTGGTGTCCCCGTTGCCACTAACTGACCACCGTTGATCCCACCGCCGGGACCCATGTCAATCACGTAGTCCGCGTTGGCAATCAGATCCAGGTCGTGTTCGATCGCAATGACCGTGGCCCCCTGCTGCAGCAATTGGTCAAAGACCCTTACCAGCTGTTGAATGTCGAGGGGATGCAAGCCGACCGTGGGTTCATCGAAAATAAACAGCGTGCCATTTTGCCGCTTGCCGATTCGTGAAACCAGCTTCAAGCGCTGGGCTTCCCCACCAGATAACGCCGGGGTACTCTCACCGAGTAACAGATATCCGAGCCCCATGTCGTGCAGCGTCTGCAACGTTTGGGCAATTCCCGCTTCATCGGCAAAGACGGGCAGTGCCTCATCCACGGATAACGCCAACACGTCGGCAATGCTGTAATCGTGCCATTTAATCGCTAAAGTCTCCTTATTGTAGCGTTGCCCGTGACACTGGGGACAAACCTCCGTAATGTCAGGTAAATACTGAACATCCAGTGAGATCTGACCGGTACCCCCACAGGTGGGGCAAGCCCCCGCCTTAACGTTGTAAGAGAAGCGGCTGTTGGTGTAACCGTGTTCCTTAGCCGCCGGCGTTGCGGCAAATAATTTCCGCAGACGGTTCAAAATATCCGTATACGTTGCTACCGTCGAGCGGACATTTTTTCCGACCGGTACGGAATCGACCTTAACGACGTGGCGAACACCCGCGCGGTCGAGGTGCTTGACGTGGGCGGGCAACGGCCGGTGGTCAACTTCCGCCTCGATGGCTGGAATCAAGCTATCCAGGACCATGGTCGTCTTACCGGCACCACTCATCCCCGTCACCGTGGTCAGCCGGTTCTTCGGGAACTTTACGGCAACATCATCGATATTAAACCGGTGTTGCACCTCTAGGTCCAAACTGCCCTTTTGCCACAGCGCCTGGTCACTGAGCTGAGGCCGTTCGCGCAGCTGGGAGGTCCCGTTTAGAAATGGCGCAATCAGGGATTGGCGACTGTGTGCAATCTCGGCAACGGTCCCTTGATCAACCACGGTGCCGCCGCGTTTCCCCGCTTCCGGACCAATCTCAATCACGTAGTCCGCAGCGCCGATGATCCGCGTGTCATGGTCGACCACGACCACGGAGTTTCCCTGCGCAACCAAACCACGAAAGGCCTTGATCAGCCCAGTGACGTTGGCGGGATGGAGACCAACGGATGGCTCATCTAAAACGTACAGAACCCCCGTTGTGGCGCTCCGCAGCGTCCGCCCCAACTGAATACGTTGCAGTTCACCCGTTGAGAGGGTCGCCCCGGGACGACTCAGGGTGAGATAGTCCAGTCCCAAGTCCACCATGGGTTGTAGGCTCAATAGCAATTCATCAACCAGATCCGACCCTAACTTGTGCATTCGCGCGGGTAACCAGTCCACGATGGTCCCTGCAAACGTCCGTAACTGGTTGATCGGTAAGTCACTGACTTCGGCAAGGTTCTTCCCATTTAAGGTCTGCTTCAACAATTCTGGATTCAGTCGCGTCCCGTGACACGTTGGGCAGGTGTCGAACGTATAGAATTTATTGAGTTTGGCAATCGTCCGCTCATTCTTCGTGGTCGCCAGACTGTCCTCCACCGCCGCAAAGGCATTCTCATAGACCGCGTTGTCCATGTGGAAGATTTTTCCCTTGCTGCTGGGAATATCGAGTGCCACGGTCTGTTTTTCACCATGTAACACGCGCTGTTTGTCAGCCTCACTCAGATCCTTGTAGGGCACGTCAATCGGAATCCCAATGGCGTTGGCGACCGTTGGCATAAAATTACGACCAGGCAGGTGCCAGGAGGCCACTGCCCCCTCTTCAAGCGTCTGATCCTCATTGCCAATCAACAGGCTCGCATCCAGCTGGCGGACTTCACCCAGGCCCCCACAGGTGGGACAAGCGCCATCGGAATTAAAGGCAAAGTCTTCGGCACCCGGTGCGCGAAATTGAACGCCACAGGTTGGGCAGGTGACGTACCCGTCATTTTCAGCAACGTCTAGGGTCGGTGGAACCTGATGCCCATTGGGACAAACCGGCGATCCCAGTCGCGAGAAGACTAGTCGCAGAATGTTGAGGCTCTCGGACATGGTACCCACGGTTGACCGCACGCCGGGAACTTGAGGCCGTTGGCGGAGTGCCAGTGCAGAGGGCAGGTACTCAACGGAATCGACGGCGGCCTTGCCCATCTGATTGATCCGCCGCCGCGTAAAGGTTGATAAGGCATTCAAATAACGCCGGGCACCCTCAGCGTACAGGACACCCATGGCGAGAGACGATTTACCGGAACCACTCCGACCGGTGATGGCAACGAAGCGATTCAGGGGGATGTCGACGTCAAGATTCTTCAGATTATTGACCTTAGCACCCCGCACTTTGATTTTTGACGGTAACTGATTTGGCATAGAAATTGGGGACCCCTTTCAAAATTAGTCAGTGCTTTCATTCTACCCCAGTTGATGTGAAAATTCAGGGTCGCCGTTCGTCAATCGTTTTCAGCTAAAATCAGTCAGCTTGCCGGTCAATTCGCTGAAAAAAACAGTGTTCCAGCCAATCTTTCACTAGGGGTCGTGTATAATGTTGTGAGAGGGCTTTCAGGCCTGCAAGATTTCAAGGAGGCATTCCGTGAAAAACAAAAGTGATCTGTCCATTAGTATTGTGGTTTTCCTGATTTTAGACGTTATCTTGGGCGTCATTTTCTTCCTCATGAAGCAACCCATCACCTGGTCCACCACGCTGGCTGTGGTCTTGGCACTGATCTACTGGTACTTCCCGCAGATTGGGCGGCTGGTTGGGCTCAACCGGCCGAAATCAAAATCAGTCCACCCGGTCGCGGCCCCCTATTACGATTACTACCAGATTAACAGTCAGCTTGATGACCAGACCTGTCCTGAATGTGGCGCCCGTGACGGCCGGATTTATCGGACGGATGAGGCCCGTCCCGGCATCAACTACCCGCCCTTTCATGACGGCTGTCGCTGCGTGGCCACGCCTTGCACCGGCGAACTCCCGGCGACCAACGACCGGCAGTATCGCGATCCCCAGACCGGTGAGCTAAAGAGCGGCCCCTATCTGACCTATACGGATTGGCGTAAAGCCATGCGCCAAAAATACGGTCAGGACACGTTTAAATGATTTTTCCAAACCGGCGCCTAATTTAACCAGGTGGGCATCCTGCTCGGGGAGTCCCACCTGGATTAGCCACCCAAAAGTCGGGCACAATCAGCTAATTTTAAAAAGCAATTGTTCCGGTTCCCTCAAGTCGGTATACTGGAAACATTAGGGGGCGAGAAGCATGGTCCGATGGTTACCATTTATCTTAGTCAGCCTGCTGTGGGTAAGCCTATGCCTCAGGGATTGGCGACACGGCCGGCTGCGGCGCATCTGGTGGTGGCTCGGCTGTTGGGGACTGAGCGCCCTGACCTGGACGCCCGTCGCCATTACACTGGGCGGGAGCGTCGGGCAAATCCAGTCCTTCTGGTGGGCCGGTGGCATTTGGGTTATCTGGCCGCTCCAACCCGCCAGTGTCGATGCGTCATTTTGGTTAAATATTCTGATGACGGTTCCCCAGGGTCTCATCTGGCAATATAACCACAGTGCACATCGGTGGCGACAATGGTTACTAGCGGGACTAGCAACCGGGTTAACACTGGAAGGTGGTCAGGCCCTCTTTAATCGTCTGGTCAGCCTTGGCCGCTGGGTCGATATCAATGATGTTATAACCAATTGTTTGGGCGTTGTGATTGGAGCAGCCATTATGTTGGCTCTCCAGCGACGCCATGCGACGTTAAAATGAGGAGGAACCACATATGTTTATGACAACCGGTGGGTTAAACCGATCCCACGCGATTCAAGGAATCTTAACGGCCACAACACACACCATGTTGCGGTCAGAAAAGCCCGACCAATTTGAGCTGTTCGATGATCTTTTTGATGAAGCCAAGCAGGCGCTCATGAAACAAGCACAGGCGGCTGGCGCGGACGGCCTCATCGAAGTCCGCTTCAATACGGAAGTGGTTCAGATGAATGTCGCCCCTAAATTCTTAGTCGTTCATGGCTATGGCACCGCGGTTAAGTTCCCTAAATAAAAAAAATTTAAATTAAGGGTTCACATTTATACACAGATAGTGTAATATATTATTTGTTGTTGAGTTGCCCCGATGGCGGAACTGGCAGACGCGCAGCGTTCAGGTCGCTGTTTGAGAGATCAAGTACAGGTTCGAATCCTGCTCGGGGCATCATGAATAACTGTTAATAAGGAATTTGTTAGATCACCATCTAACAGATTCCTTATTTTTTTGTCTCGAAATGCTTTCCGCTGGTTCCAAAGTCCCGGCCGGCCCAATGCCTTAATCACAGGTGGCCTCACCGGGATCACACGCGTGCTGTCTGGAAGCGTCCCCGAGCCAACGTTTGGCTGCCTTGTGTCCCTGCTCGTCCGCTCACACGCGACATCGTTTGCCCTTCAATCTAAGCCAGTAGCTGCTACGCCGTTAGCACCTTTCAATCCACTCCCCCGCCCGTGCCTTTTACGCACCACTCGGTTGGCAAATAATGGCGCTCACCCCCAACCTTTTCATTATCATTTTCATAAAATTTAACTTTCCATTTAGGAATCTTCTGGTATACTTAAGCAGGCTTGTCAACCGGGTGTTTAATTGACCACTTTAATCACATTTTCACAAACTTTTCCCCGACATGTTCTACTTTTTTTGTGGGCGCCCCCCATTTTTAATAAAGTTGCGGTGTGGCACATACGGTAATTGCGTATACCCTTTACGAATTTTGCCAATTTTCACACGAAATTATGCGAATAAAGCGCATTTGGTCAATAAGCATTGCACTTGTCAGTCGATATGCTATATAATTAATCTGTTGTTACGTTTCATCTGTTCTGTATGATAAAGATTGTGTTCACGTGAACATTGGCTGCCAGCAGCCGCCAATGCGCCGAGTGGCTTTACTTGCCAGTGACAATTTAATTGTATACAATACTCTGAAAAGCAAACGAAAGGAGGCCAATGCAATGGCAGACGTTAATCCTGTATTGTTGGACGAACAATTGTGTTTTTCCATTTATTCGGCCAGCAAGAAATTTAACCACTTTTATCAAAGTGCCCTCGCACCCTTCGGCTTAACCTATCCACAATACATTGCAATGCTTGTACTCTGGGAAAAAGCGCCCCTGACCGTTCATCAATTAGGTGAGCGACTAGAACTCGACAGTGGTACCTTAACCCCCCTGTTGAAGCGACTCGAAAAGCAGGGCTGGGTAAGCCGTGTCCGCAGTCAAACTGACGAACGTCAAGTTTTGATCCATTTAACGGAAATGGCAACCACTAAGCGCGATGAAGTTTACTCACGAATCGGTCAGTGTCAAACCTTACTGGGAATGACTTCCGATGAGATTGATTCTATGATGACTGAACTGGTCACCGTTAAAGAACAGCTCGACACGGTCAGTCATCAACGACTGATCGCTAAAGAAGTCGACAAGACTAACTAAAAATGACCAACGGCACCCCGTTCGAGTGCGTTGGCCATTTTTTGTTTGTTTTTTAATGGGCGCGCATCGTCACCAGCTTACCCGTCTCGTAACATTGACGGTGCTTCCCCCATACGGACAACAGCTAGTGCAGCGAGGCAATCATCGCCGTCACCGCAATGAGGTTGTTAAACCCATGCAGAATGATCGTGGTCTGTAGCTTATCCGTCTTTCGATAAATGTACGCAAACGTCCCACCCATCAACGCATAGACTAACCAGCTAATCACGTTATCACTCTGGTGAACCAATGAAAAAATCACCCCACTGACAATGACCGGCAGCCAGAACATTTTAGCGGGAAAGCACCCCTTCATGAGGATTCCCCGAAAGGTCAACTCCTCCAAAATAGGCGAAGCCAAAACGGCCGTTATACTCAACATCACGAGGGTTAACGTACTGTGTCCCATGATATTGGCTATCAGGGTATTGTTCTTCGTACTCGTTTCCCCGAAAAAGACCGCGTTGGTGATACTAAGGATAATTTCAACCACCACCACAAAGGCATAGCCCTTAATCATCAGTAGCCAATCCTGCCCCGTCAAGCGTTGCCAGTGGAGCGGCTGAACCCGCCGAAATATCCAGATGCCGATGCCAATTGCAACCGCAAATCCCAGCAGGTAACCCGCGGCCCACAGCCCCCGTTGGAGACCCGTGCCGTGCATCATAAAACTCAGGGGAATCTGAACGATCGATACCACGACAATCATAATTAAGACCCAGCCAAAGTTCCAATAGCTCGGCTGTTGTTCATTCATTTGCACGTTATCATTTCCTTTATCTATTTTGTTTTTTGGTTGAACAAACCCATAATCCGCCCGTGTTACTGGCCACTCGCTACCCTGACCAGATAAATTTGAGAAATTTGTCAAATATTAATATTTTAATGGCAATTTTCCTCATTCTGCGTTACTATAAGGTTGCGGGTAAGTTTGAACTAACCTTCAGCTTACGCGTGAGGCTTCTGTCCTCATTCAACAGACAGATTTCATTTTACTCCCCCAAAGTAGATGAAATTTTTTACAACATAATCCCCCAATTATGTTGTAACCTTACTCTTTGGCCATTGCGACTTATCGTAATGGCTTTTTTTGTGTCTATTTTTACGGACAACCTTACTCATCTTCATCCTCAAACGATCGGTGGGGCCACAGCACCCAGAACAGGCCCAGATTGACGAGCGTGGCCACGACCAACCCTGCCAGGCCGAAGAGAATCTTCACCCAGCCCACCAATGCCCAGGCCAATAAGCCCCACATGGTTCCACCAATGATTAGCCCCGTGGCCAGAACTATCAAGATCATCGTTAACCCTTTCACCAGCGTTAGCTCCCTTCACATTCTAATGCTAAAAGCTTACCACGTTTCTGCCAATTTATCGAAATTAATTTTGAAGCTCCGCCACTCACAAATTGGTCGAACCAGTCGACCGAGTTCAAAATTGTGCAATCGCTTGCAACGGCGCCGTTTAAGCGTTTTACCTCAGCCTTATTTTTCGAAAATTAAGGGGAATTAATTGCTTATTGTCAGCCGGTAACCTAAGATAAACAGTGAATGAATACGCTAAGTTATAGCAGAAAGGATGACGATCTAGCTTGAAAATAATTACAGTACACGTTTTAGATGATTCCCTGCAGGTGAGTTATGCCCCGACCGGACAGCCCGCTGCCCAACGGCAATTCACCATCGCTTACAATTCTGACCAGGGCATCGGTGAAAACTTGGAGAACCTGCGGGTGAAGCTCGTGGGACTCGACGTTGACGCTGCCGTCATCGACAACGCCCTCAGCTACCCCTTTTCCGACACCGTCGTTGGCATCAATCACCAGCGCATCGATATTGGCTTAGCCATCACCAACATGCTCAACATCCCCGTTGTCAGCAGTCAAGCCATCACTGACCAAGGCCTCACCGCCGCGCTCAAGGCCAAGCGAGACTACCTCAGCTGGCACCTCGACTACTATGGCCAGTATCAGGGCAAACGCAACTACGGCCAAGAGGCGATGCTCAACGTGGGCAATGGTTTCTTCGGACTACGCGGTGCCTACACCGAAGCCCATGCGGATAAAGACAACTATCCTGGCCTGTACACCGCGGGTCTCTATGACCAACTCACGACCAATATCAATGGTCGCCAAGTCACCAACGAAGATCTGGTCAACTTACCTAATGCTCAGGCCTTAACCTTTGGTGTCGATCATCAGAATCCGTTCCAAATCAAGGCCAGCGACATTCAAGACATCTATCGCAGTCTGGATCTGCACACGGGTGCCCTGACCACCACGATGCTGGTTCAGCTCTCCACGGGCCATAGCCTCCAAATCAAAACCACTAAACTCGCTAATATGAAGGATTGGCACCGCCTGAGCGTGCAATACAGCGTGACCCCCCTCAACTTTGCGGGAACGTTGCAAATCTATTCCGAAATAGATGGTAGCGTTATCAACGCCAACGTTGATCGCTACGCCGCCTTTGATCAGCGCCACATCAAGGTGACGGGAACCGGTCAACAGCCCGATACCGTCTATTTGGAAGGCCAAACACGCACGTCAAAGGTCAACTTTATCCTCGGCTCCCATCTTACGGGCCCGGGCAAGGCCCTGGCTGCGCCCGTTGACACCCGACCGAACGCCGAGCAACACATCCAGCAGATGCGCTCGGTCGACGTTCAGCCTAATCAAACCTATACGTTTGAAAAAAACGTGGTCCTCTTTACCAGTCGCGAGACAACCACTGACCTCATGACTGCCGCCAGTGACGAACTCCAGCCGACCAATTTTGCCAACTCACTCGCTAGCAACACGGCCTATTGGCAACATCGCTGGCAGGACGCTGACATTCAGATCACCGGCGACATCACCGCTCAAAAGTTGACTCGTGTGAACCTCTACCACCTCTTCATTTCCTCGCAAGCCATTGGCTCCGGTAAAATTGACGCCTCGGTCAATGCCCGGGGACTCGATGGTGAGGCCTACCGGGGACACGTCTTCTGGGATGAGATGTTTGATCTGCCCGTCTTTGCACTGCACGACCCACAACTAGCCAAGCAGCTTCTCATGTACCGTTACCGGCGCTTGCCAGCCGCTAAGCAAAATGCGCACGACGCTGGCTATGCCGGTGCCATGTATCCGTGGCAATCCGGTGCCAAGGGTGATGAGCAATCTCAGGTCGTTCACCTGAATCCCTTAACCAACACTTGGGACCCAGACTACTCCGCCTTGCAACGCCACGTCTCGTTAGCGGTCGCCTACAACGTCATCATGTACACCCACATCACGGGTGATCAAGCGTTCATGGCGGACTACGGGTTAGAAATGCTGGAAGAAATTTCGCAGTTCTGGCTCAGTAAAACAAAACTTGATGATCAGACGCACCGTTACACGATTGATCAAGTCATGGGGCCCGACGAATTTCACGAAAATTATCCGAACGCCGATACACCTGGACTGGCCAACAATGCCTATACCAACTTAATGGTCACCTGGCTATTTAATCGGTTGACTGCCCTGCGGCAACAGCTTCCTAAAGCCAAGGTACAGGCCGTCGATCGCAAGACCGGTTTCACGCAGGACGTGGCCGACAAGTTGACTGACGTCAGCCACCATCTCAAGCTCGATATCAGCGCAGACGGCATCATCGGTCAATTTGAGGGTTACTTTAAGCTCCCCCAACTAGACTTCAGTAAGTACCAGAAGAAGTACGGGGATATCTCACGGATGGATCGGATCTTAAAGGCCGAAGGAAAGACGCCGGACGCCTACCAAGTCGCCAAGCAGGCCGATGCCTTGATGGCCTTTTACAGTTTGGATGCAACGACCGTGATGGGCTTACTCAAGCAGTTGGGCTATGAACTGCCACAACAAGCGTTGTTGAAAAACCTGCAGTTCTACCTCGACCGCACCACCCACGGTTCCACCCTTTCTCGCATCGTCTACGCCGTTTTAACGGCGATGGCTGGGAATATGGACCAGTCGTGGCAACTCTTCTCTCAGGCCCTGTTATCCGACTATTACGACATTCAGGGGGGCACCACTGCCGAAGGAATTCACTTAGGCGTCATGGGGGCCGTCACGCTGATGTCAACACGGCACTACGCCGGCGTCGATGTCTTGGCTCCCGAGATTACCGTGACCCCACACCTGCCGCAACAATGGCAAGCCTTGCGCTTTAACCAACTGGTACGTGGCATCCGTTACCACTTCGAGATCGACCATCGTCAAGTCAAAGTGACCGCCGATCATGCCACCACCCTAACCATCGGTCAACACAAAGTTTCACTAAAACCGCAACAGCCTGCAACCATCACATATTAAGGAGTGTTTTTTCATGACAAAGTTTGCTGACATTAAAGGATTTGTTTTTGATTTAGACGGGGTCATTACTGATACCTCGATTCTCCACGGCACTGCCTGGCACCAACTGGCCGACTACCTCGGCGTTGCTTGGAGCGACGAACTCGCCAATGGCCTCAAGGGAATCAGCCGGATGGACTCTTTGGAAATGATCTTAAAGGCCGGGGGTAAGGAAAATGACTACACCCAGGCGCAAAAGGAAGAACTCGCCACTAAAAAGAACACGAACTACGTCGCTGAAGTTGATAAGATGACGCCTGCCAACATTCTCCCCGGCATGAAGGCCTTCTTAGACGACTTGCGGGCTAAGGGCTATCAATTATCCCTGGCCTCCGCTTCAAAGAACGCTCCTCGCGTACTGGCTAAGCTGGAACTGGCTGACTACTTCCCTAAGGTTGTCGACCCCGCTAGCTTGATCCACGGCAAGCCAGATCCCGAAATCTACACCAAGGGTGCGGAACTGCTGAACTTGCCCGCCGCGCAATGCATCGGTGTCGAGGATGCCGCAGCCGGTGTCCAAGCAATCAATGCCGCTGGCGAAGTTTCCTTAGGTATCGGTGATGCCACCGAACTGGGTGCCGCTGATATGGTCTTTGCGGACACGGCAGACGTAACGTTGGCTAACATTGAAAAGAAACTGGGCTAGTTAAAAAACAAACTCATCCGAAACCGTTATGCCGAAACTAGGCGTAACGGTTTTTTAAATCACGCACTGGTGGTCGCTGACACGCTACCGACGTGTATCCCCTATCTTAACTAACGAAAAAAGTTCAGCAACAGTCGCACTCCTGGGACAAGCTTTAAAGAACCTTACGTTACAAACCCAATTAAAAAAAGGCCCTGATGCCTGTAGTTACAGGCACCAGGGTCTTTTTTTACTCGTTATTTTCTAAGTGAGCCACCAAACTTATTGAATCAGACCAAAGTGGCGGAGGCCTTTGACAATGCCGTCATCCATATTTCCGGCCGTCACGTAGGCTGCCTTGTTCTTCGCCTGGAAGACACCATTGCCCATGGCAACTGGAATATCGACCTCGTCAAACATTTGCAAGTCGTTGAGGCCATCCCCAAAGGCATACGTTTTAATCCCCGTGAGGCCCGCTTGCTTGAGGAAGGTCCGAATCCCCGTCTGCTTGGTAACCCCCGTCTGCATCGTATCCAACGCCCGTGGATTATTCCGCACAAAGGAAAGTGTTCCGGCGAATTTTTCCTGATACAGCTTCTCCTTGTCCCGGTTGAAAACATTCAGGAAGTTAATGTCCTGGTGCTGATACCAATCAGGGTCCACCTTGGCATCCAACCGCAACAGTTTAAAGTTATCGGTCGTGTCCTGATTGGCCGCACTCAACCGAAAGCCACGGTTGTTAAAGTAACCCAACGGATCCCCCTGGGCCTTCGCAAAGGCGGTAATCGCGGCGAGGGTCTTCTGATCGATGACCGCGGCCGTTAATTTTTTCCCTTGATACTGGACGTAACTCCCGTTAGCACTGACCACCGCGTCAATGCCGGTAGCATCCAGGACATATTGAATCTCAAAAATGTTTCTTCCAGTCGCAATAACTGGTAGAATATGATGTTGTTGCATTTCTTGAATGGCTGCGACACTTGTCGGTAAAACATTCTTGTTGTCGTCAAATAAAGTACCATCCAAATCAAAAAAGACGATTGCTTGATACATTTAATCAACCTCCTAATCCTTTAATACCAACGGTTTCATTATACAACAATGACCAAAGTACTGGAAATGGCGGAAATTTTTCTTCCCGGCAGATGTAGTAGTCAGTCATTTTATGGTACACTATATCTTGTATTTCTAATTAAAGAGGGGCTATCATGGTGATAATTACAGCTGGAATGATCGGAGTCGGCAAAACGACTCTAACTGGAAAGATCGCATCACATTTAAATACGCAAGCATTCTTCGAACCGGTCGGTGATAACCCAGTGTTACCGCTCTACTACCGGGACCCAAAGCAATATGGTTTCTTGCTTCAAATCTACTTCTTGAACAAGCGCTTTAGCATGATCAAGCGGGCTCTCGCCGACGACAACAACGTCCTCGACCGTTCAATCTACGAAGACGCCCTGTTCACGCGGGAAAACAACGCTGAAGGTAACATTACGGACACCGAACTCGAGGTTTACTTACAACTCCTCGACAACATGATGAACGAACTCGACGAGCTACCAAAGAAGGCACCAGACTTATTGGTCTACGCTGACGCCGACTTCGATACCATCTTACATCGGATCAAGAAGCGTGGCCGTGACTACGAACAATTCGACAACAATCCTGAATTGGAATCCTACTACAAGAAGATGTGGACGGCTTACCAAGGTTGGTTTGCTGATTACGACATCAGCCCTAAGATCAAGATTGATTTACAAAAATACGACCTTGACCAACCCGGCAACACCGAAATCGTCTTGGGTCAAATCGACGATGCCCTCAAAGGTATCCGGACTGACGCAACGGTCTAAATTGACAAAAATCTCCCCACAAGCCAATCACTGGTTTGAGGGGAGATTTTTTTCGTTTAGTGATCCGCAGTTTCAGACGGTAACAGAATAATTTGGCTATCGCCATCATCATAGGCCAATACGGTATCTGGTAGTTCGGGAGCATAAGCGAAATTGGTATCAAACCCCGCACTGAGCGCACCTGGTTGATCATCCTCATCCATTTGAACGTATTCAAAGGTTGTGGTGCCCTGGTTGTTGTGCAATTTGAACGTCAGTAAATTCTCCAACGGGAAGACCCCTTGAAGATCGTGGTCGATAATTTTCCATACGGCGTCGATCATGTCGCCGGGCAGAACTGCAACGGTACCATAACTGGCATAACGTGCATGATTTTTTTCGAACATTTTCTTCGCCTCCACTCTCGGTCATTTAAAACTATTATACCGTACTCCCCTTTAAAACGGGAATAATTACGCTTGATGGTCGCTTAGACTCTGCGTTTCCCGCCGATCAAAGAGATTGACAATAAATGAAATCACAATCAGCAACGCGCCCGCAATGAAGATGACGTGTAACCCTTGATACAGAATACCATGAAGTGTCGGTAATAGGTGGGCTGGCAATTCTTTAGCCGTCTGTGGGTTAATCAACTTGTTCATCATTGCCAGGTTGGTGCCGGGATGACTGGCCACCCCACGAGCCATAGCCACGTTCATGATAATCCCTAAGATAGACACCATGACGGTCTGACCCAGTGTCCGTGCCAGCGTATTGAACGATGTTGCCACCCCAATTTCATTCACGGCCACCTTACTTTGAACGGTTACGGTCGTGGTGGTAATGGTAATCCCAAAACCGGTCCCACAGATGGCAGCAATCACGAAGAAGCTCCAGAATGGCGTCGTTGCTGGAATCACGGCCATAATAACCGCTCCAATCAGTACCAGCGTCAGGCTAATATTCACAATTTGATACGGTGAGCGTTTCATCAGGAGTTTACCCGCGATGAAGGACCCCACAATCCACATCAATGAGCTTGGGGTGATCGCAAACCCCGCTTCAGACGCCTTTAACCCCAGTAATCCCTGGGTCCAGGTGGGCAGGTAGACTTCAAACCCCATGATAAACCCACTCAACAACGCAGCGATTAAGTTTTGCACCACGAAAGTACGGTTAGCAAACAATTCCATGGGAATTAACGGATCTGTCGTCCGCTTCTCTTGGCGAATGAAGGCCCAGAATGCTGCAACAGCCACAATGAGGCCTAAGATGACCCAGGTAAGGTTAAGATCGCCCTCACCCAGCAGTTGGAACGTCAACATAACGGCCAGCAAGCCCACGGATAACCAGATACAACCGGCCCAATCCATGCTGAAAGCCTTGCGCTGGGTTGTCTCGTTCAGATAGAACCAGATCAAGCCCATCGTCACGATCCCAATCGGAATATTAATGAAGAAGATCCAATGCCAGCTCAGTTGGTCAACGATGAATCCCCCTAGAAGTGGCGCAACCACTGCCGCAATTCCCCAGGCAGACCCATTGAGGCCCATCACTCGAGCACGTTGTTCAACGGGGTAGATATCGGCCAGAATCGTAAAGGACACCGGCATAATGGCGCCGGCCCCGATTCCTTGCAGCGCACGCCAGGCAATCAGCGTTTCCATGCTGTGGGACATCCCCGATAGCGTAGAACCTAAGACGAAGATGAATAGACCCACGAGAAAGACCAGCTTACGACCAACCGTATCGGCCAATTTACCATAGATGGGGGTGGCAATCGCACTGGTCAGTAAGAAGATGGAGAAGACCCAGTTCATCAGAGCCACTCCCCGTAAATCACCAACAATGGTTGGCATGGCGGTTGACACGATTGTCCCCTCGACAGCAGACATGAACGTTGCCACAAAAACGGCAATCGTTACAACCTTAACGTTCGTTTGTTTCTTTACCATAATTTCCTCCTACCGTTGGGCCCCACCACACAACGAAACTGAGTAGCCAAGCGCGCTACTTCCCAAGTTCTGTTTTGAAACAGTAATACCTTATATTATCACGGGTCGCCCCTAAAAGGACACCCCTGGTAAAAATAAACTGATCCCCGCGCTGCCCTTGCAGGCGTTAAAATCTTGAGGTCACTGTAGATTGAATCATCTGATACGACCCGGTCAACTCGGTTATGGCACTCCAAATTAGGTGTGCATGTTCACCTGCGGCTGTCAGAGATTCCGGCTGCTGTGGGGACCGCCTGCGGCCTGAGAAGCGGTCCTCCGGCT
>NZ_AZFS01000039.1 GCF_001434395.1 Levilactobacillus hammesii DSM 16381 | reverse complement strand
AAGATCGCTTACTGACTAAGTAGAACGACGCGCCTGAGCCCATATCTGCCGACCTCTCGGCTTACATGGTGCTCTCGGACGACTCTGAGAATCACTATAACAGTCGTTATCAGTTGGACTCCTAAATGTCAGGTAGTCGTAACTTACAACTATCGTCATGACAAAACGCAATCAGAGCCGGAGGAGGCCAGGGATGTAGCCGGCCGTGAAGGTGGTGTTGGCTGGCGATTTTTCAGCCAGCTTACAGCACGGGCGACTTTGGAGACACGTGATTTTCGTGGCTCCAAATCGAGCGAGAAGACTGGTGTTTCTCCAGGCTGAAGCGTCCCCACAGCAGGTGGAATCCCTGGCAGCCGTAGTGCGCACAATTTAGACGAATTTAATGGCGTGAATACTCGCTGATATTGGGATATGGTAGGTATTTTATCTTTCAAATTTTAGTTAGTTTGCGGATACATCGTGACGTTAAGCCCGGTAGCCATCACTGGCCGCATCGTAGGTCAACGTGACCGCACTGTCTGGCAGATCGATCGTAATCGTCTGGTAGGCGGGCGCAAAGCCGTGGTGCCCGAGCTTGACCGCTACCTGACCATCTTTAACCGAAATGTCGTAACGGTTATATTCACCGTTTTGGTAGTTAAAGTCGAGACCGTCATCTTGGTAGTGTTCGTAGGTGCCGGCGTCGCCAAAGAGCTTGAAGGTCATGGCCGTATCGGGTTCTTCACTGATATGGTCGACCTCGGCCCCCCAAGGGAGAATGGTGTCGCGCTTGATGAACAGTGGCAGCTTGTCCAGTGGCGCATCGGCGACGATGTCTTGGTTACCATCGTATTCACGGTTGTTCCAGAAGTCGACCCACTTGCCGGCTGGCAGGTAGACCAACCGCTTCGTCTGGGACTTTTGAACGACTGGAGCGACCAGCACGGCGTCACCCACCATGTATTCGTCGTTTAAGTCGCGAACTCGGGGATCATCGTCGTAGTTCAAGACCAGAGGCCGCATGATTGGCAAGCCGTTCTGACTTTCCTGCGCGAAGAGATCGTACAGGTAGGGGATGAAGCGGTAGCGGAGCTTGAGGTACTTGCGGTAAATCGACAGGGTTGGTTCACCGAAGGCCCACGGTTCCTGGCGCCGGGTACCCATGGCCGCGTGATTCCGCAGGAGAGGACTGAAGATGGCGGCTTCAATCCAACGGGTTAACAACTCCGCGTTGGAATCGGAAGCAAAGCCCCCGATGTCGGTCCCGACAAAGCTGAAGCCACTCAAGCCCAGGCTGCACAGTTGAGGAATCATCATCTGAATGTGAGGCCAGATGCTGCGGTTATCGCCGGTCCATACGGTGGAATATTTCTGAGTGCCGGCGTAAGCTGCTCGGGTGATGACGTATGGGCGCCGACCCTGTTGCTGCTTCAATCCATTATAAGTGGCCTTGGCCATGTTGTGGCCGTAAACGTTGTGCATTTTAGCATGTGTCGACGGGGTATCTTGATCGCTGAAGACCACGTCGTCTGGGATCTCGCCCTCAAACGTTGCGGGTTCATTCATATCATTCCAGACACCGCCAACGCCCATATCCGTTAAGAATTGATTGTTCGTGGCCCACCACTTGCGGACTTCGGGACGACCAAAGTCAGGGAAGGCGGAGTCGCCGGGCCAAACCTTGTTGATGTAAACCTTGTTATCAGGCGTCTTCACGAAGTAATTGTGCTTCACGCCTTCCGCGTAGGTCGCGTAGTTGGGGTCCTTTTTAACACCGGGATCGATAATCGGAATGACCTTGATCCCCCGTTGCTTTAATTTGGCAACGAAGGCCTTAGGGTCACCTTCGAATTTCGTCTTATCCCAGGTGAAGACCCGGTAGCCGTCCATGTAATCGACATCAAAGTGAATGGCATCGCAAGGCAGGTCGTACTTCTTCAGACCATCCGCGATGGCTTGAACCTCGGCCTGACTGGCACTGTAACCCCACCGGGATTGTTGGTAACCCAAGGTCCACTTTTGAGGTAAAGGCACGCGACCCGTTAGGTAGGTATAGTTGGTGATAACGTCCTTCAACGTTTGACCGCCGATGATGTAGTAATCCAGGTTCCCCTGAACGGCGGAGTAGAAGTAGTAGTGGGGATCTTCCTTTCCCATATCGAAGTGACTCTTGTAGGTGTTGTCAAAGAACAGGCCGTAAGGGTGACCGTTCTTCAATCCCAACATGACGGGAATGGACTTGTAGAGGTTCGGGAAGTTTTCCAGTTGTGGGGCTGGATTGTCCACGTTCCAGTTGTCGTATTCAAAACCCCGCTTGTCGAGGTAGCCCGTCTTATCACCCAGCCCATAGAGGTGTTCGTCGGGAGCGAGAGTCTTAATGACCTCGTAGTAGCCCGTATCGGACTTGACCGTGGACTTGGTGACGCTGTGTCCTTCGGCTTCGACTAAACGTTCGTGAACCTTATCGATACCCTTATCCAGTAGCTGGCGTTCGCCACGATAGTCAGTAACCAGGGCGTTGCCTTGGGCATCGTAGGCGTCAATGTGGCGGTCAGCATCTAATTTTAGCGTCAAAGCACTGGTCTTTAATTCGTAGTGATCGCCGGCGTCGGTTAGGGTGTAGTCGGTTGGTTGTTCCTTATTGCCTTCAATGGCATAGGATTGACCATCGTCGCCGCGGTTCTCAAAGACCCGGACGATGGTGGGGGTCAACACCGTGAGTTGGAGACGGTGTTGCGGGTAGTCAAAGGTGACGGTTTGTTTGGTTTGCGTATAGTTTGGTAATGTTGTCATACAAATTCTCTCCTCAATAAGCTGTTAAAAACTACTGTGCATCTTCAGACAAATCCTGTTGGGGCTTATCTTGCTTCAAAACGCTAATGGCGATAACCGCAATCAGCATGGAGACCCCGGCAACTAGCATCATGCCGGGCATGGACTTGCCGACCAAGCGGAAGACCAGGAAACTGGCCACGGACGCGATGATTTGAGGTAAGCAGATCGTCCCGTTGAAGATCCCAATGTAAGAACCTTCGTTAGATCCATTTAAGGATGATGTGAAGATGTTGAAGGGTTCAACGTGAACCGTGAAGAAGCCGATCCCGATTAAGCAGAATGGCAAAATCAAGAGATATTGATTGTGAATGAAGAAGACCCAGATTAACCCAATCGCAAAGCAGGTAATCCCGAAACGGTACCAGAATTTCCGCTTGTAAGGGTTCGTGTGCGATAAGATCAAGAAGCCGTAGAGAACAGCGGCCATGGATTGAATGAACGTGAGAATCCCGTACCAGTTCCCCGCGGCTTGATAGCCGGCGGAAGTGGCGTTCGTCGTGTTCCAGACGTTTTGGGCAATGGCCCCCGTGGTGTAAGTCCACATGTATTGAATCCCAATCCAGGCAAACATTTGAACCAAGGCCACTTCCCACAAAGCCTTAGGGGCTTCCTTGATCAGCTGCCAGATACTCTTATGATTTTTGTGAGCCTGGGGATCGATCTGGTGATACTCGGCATAGGTCTCTGGATCGTATTCCTTAACGGAGTGGATCGTGTAGGCGGAGATCCCTAACAGAATGGCAGCGCCGATGTAGAAGGCTAACCGAACGGACATTGGGACGACACCCTTTTTGGCGGTATTGGCCACGCCAAAGAAGGTTAAGACGAAGGGCAGTAAGGTGGCAAGCACCCCGCCTAAGTTACTGAAGGCTTGTTGCCAAGACCACGCTTTATCCTTTTGTTTTTCGTTGACCATGTCCCCGATAATCATGCGGAAGGGTTGCATGCAGACGTTACTGGACAAGTCCATTAACAGAATGGCAATCGCACCGAATAACAGGGCGGCCAGTGAGGCGTACCCGAAGCCAAATGATCCGGCGTTTGGGAGAAGAATCATGACCAACGCCGCGATGGGGGCACTGAACAGTAGGTACGGCATCCGCCGACCAAAGCGTGGTGACCAAGTCCGGTCGGAATATTTACCGACGAGTGGTTGGACGATCAGCCCGGCTAGTGGGGGTAAAATGAAGAAGAGACCCAGGTTAGTCGGGTCGGCCCCGATGGTTTGGAAGATCCGACTCATTTGCGATGATTGCAGTGAGAAAGCCATGTTAACCCCACAAAAACCAAATGTGATGGCGAATAAGGTTTTCAATGGTAAATTCGGCAGGGAGTTTGAGATCCGTGCCGTTTTCTTGGTGGCAGCTCCAGTCGGTTTAACGGCTCCAGCTGCGTGCGCTGTTGGTTGATTCATGGTGTTCCATCCCCTTGATTAAATTAAATCCTTAATACCTTTCAACGACTACATCCTATCACTTTGCGTAAACGTTTACAATGCCTATATAGCAACAAGTTAAACGTTTGCGTATTTTACTGGGAAATTGCGCGAATTAAGGCTATAATTAAGACAGCATTCAGCGGATGAACGTGGTTAGGATCACCGTCGGGAATCGCGAAGGGACTAACCGCGAAAAAAGAAAGTAAGGTGGGCATCGTCATGAAACCAACTATTAAGGATATTGCAGCCGAATCGGGGGTCTCGATTGCCACCGTCTCACGGGTTCTGGCCAATAAGACCGGCTCGTATAGTGAAAAAACGGCCGCCAAGATTCTCAAGATCGCCAAGGAACTGGGTTATCGCAAGAATTCGGCGGCTGTCGATCTCGTTAAGAAGCGGTCCAACGTGATTGCCCTGATTATCAACGCCACCCCCACCAACTTTTCCACACAGATCATTGATGGGATTCAGCAGCGGGCGGGGGAGCTCGGGCAGGGCGTGATTATTTTATATGCCGGGGATCGGGACAATACCCTACAGCATCAAGCGATTATTACGGCATTGGAACGGTCCGTGTCCGGTATCCTACTAGCGGCGATCGAGCCCGATGCGGAGGATCTTACCCTATTAAAGGCCTCACGGATTCCCTTCTGTTTTGTCTCGCTTTACTTGGGAACGGCGGACATTTTGGCCGTCAGCTCAGACAATCGGGACCTGGCCTACCAAGCGACGCAGTATCTCATTGACCGGGGCCACTCGCGCATTAGCCTGGTCGGCATTGACAACTACCATACGGGGAGCCAGCGACAAGCGGGTTACCGGGACGCCATGGCGGCCAATCGACTGGCAACGCCGGCCATCTTGCCGGGTGACTATAGCTTTGCGGCGGGGGAACGGCTCCTGCAGCAGGTCCAGGCACAGCACGTGACCGCTGTGATTGCGGCCAGTGATATGGTGGCCGCGGGGCTCCTGACCGCGGCACACCAACGGGGCGTTCGGGTGCCGGAAGACCTATCAATCATGAGCATTGATGGGACCATCATTTGCCAGATCACCACGCCAGCTTTAACCAGCATGACGCAAGACTTCTACCGGATTGGCAGCCAGAGTGTTAACAAGGTCATGGGTCAGCCGGCAGAAGACTTTGTCCCGGTTGAGATCACGGAGCGGGCCAGTGTGGCGCGGGTGCATTAGACTTTTAGGCTAAGAGGTGAAAATTCCAAAGTACGGACTAGGCTTGTTCTCGCAACATCAGTAGGAAACAAACTGGGCAACCTAGTGATCCCTTCGCCTTATTGGTCGGCAGATAGGGACTGGAACGACGCGCCTGAGCCTACAGCAGGCGGAATCCCTGGCAACCGGAGCGCGTACTTTAGACTAGTTTTATGTAAGAAAGGCGTTCAAAGATGAAACACGGAACGCTTTCATGAAAAAAATATTTATGCAAAAAGACTGATAATTCAAGCCAAAAGAGCCGTGGTGCCACCTCGCAGTGTGG
The DNA here is from genome assembly GCF_001434395.1 of Levilactobacillus hammesii DSM 16381. GTDB lineage: Bacteria > Bacillota > Bacilli > Lactobacillales > Lactobacillaceae > Levilactobacillus > Levilactobacillus hammesii. The sequence goes on along the minus strand of NZ_AZFS01000039.1, from coordinate 26,328 downwards.
CATCACGGCTCTTTTCGTTTAAGCGTTAATCTTCGTCGTCATCGTCCTCTTCATCCAGACCGTCGCGGGCATCGTTGCCCAGCACGGCTTGGAGTTCACGGATGATGTGGTTGTTGGTTCCACGCAGGGTGGTGAGGAAGCTTGCCAAGGCGGGCCGCTCTTCCTTTTCGGCGAGCTTGATGGCCCGGTCGATGAAGAGGTTGTGGGTATCTGCGTCGTGAACCAGCTCACTGACTTGTTCTTCGGCGGTCAGGTACTTCTTGGCGCCACTTTCCTGGAGCATGTTGTAGTCATGGAACTCCTTGGTGGTGGTTGAAACGATTTCGCCTTCGTCTAGCAGCAATTCACCCAGTGCATCGAATTGCTGGCGGTAAGTGTTGATGTAAGTGCTGAGTAATTGGCGAACGCTCAGGGCGAGTGGCCCCTTGACCGACCACCGAACCTGGTGGAATTTCACAATCGAGATGTGCAGGTTAGACAGGATGTGATTGGTCATGGCCCCCGCCGTTGGGACGTGGTGATCATGTTCAGTCTGGGCTTGTTCAGCAGCGTAGCGGTCTTCAACAGTCATTGTGGTTGTCGTCATTGGGATAAACTTCCTTTCAAATGTGGGGGAATGGGATTAGAGGGCTTTGACTTTGGCACTTTGAACGACGTAGCCGAGGTCGGTTACGGTGTCGGCCAGGCTTTCAGCGGTGACTTGGCTGTCATCGAATTCGGCCTTGATCTTGCTGGCGTTGAAGAGGACCTTGACGTTTTCTACGCCGTCCTTCTTACTGAGGGCGCCCTCAATCTTGGTCATGCAAGAGGGGCAGGTTAGGGCATCTAATTTCATGGTAACTTTACTCATATTAACAACCTCCTAGTGGTTTGTTTTAACTAAAGTGGTTTTACTTTACGGCTCTGTACGGCGTAGCCTAAATCGGTGACGACGTTGGCTAAATCCTCGGCGGAAACGGCACTGTCGTCGAATTCGGCTTTGACCTTGCTGGCATTGAAGAGGACTTTGACGTTGGTGACACCCGTCTTCTTACTGAGGGCACCCTCGATCTTGGTCATGCAAGAGGGACAGGTCAGATCGTCTAATTTCATCGTGATTTTACTCATATTAACAGCCTCCTTCGACTTATTTCGTTTGCCTTGATGACATAACTTAGTATACGGGCGGCGGGAGAATAAAAACTTGACTCAGATCAAGTTGCGCCATCTTTTTTAAAATATACACAAATTGAATAAACTTTAAAATCAAAAGCGTATTTTATCGGGGACCATCAGGCGGGGTTGTTTTCTTTCGGTATAAAATATGCGACAATGAGTAGCAGAATTTAAACAAGTGAGGTACCTTAAATGTGGAAAAGCAACAAGGAAGTCAGTCTGGTGGGGATTCTTTCAGCAACGCTCCTGCTTAATGCCGCTGCTGCGTGTATGTGGCCGCTGACAACGGTGTACATGCACAATCAGCTCCATCAAACGTTGACACTAGCGGGGATTGCCCTATTGGGAATGTCCCTGTGTATGATTTTAGGAAATTGGCTAGGTGGGTGGCTGTTTGACAACTGGTCACCGTTTAAATCGGCTATCGTGGGTACGTTGTGTTCCTTTATCCCGATGCTGATTCTGATCTTCTTCCATGGCTGGCCAATTTTCGGCATTATGCTGTTATTTATTGGTTTGGGTGACGGGATTGTCATGACCGTTGTGAATTCCTTTGCGGCCAACGTGACGTCGATTGGTAGCCGCCGCGTCTTTAATTACTTATATATCGGAATGAACCTGGGGGTTGTCGTGGGGACGCTGATGGTCGGCTACCTCATGAAACACGGGGTCCAACTGGTCTTTATCGCGGCTAGTATCTGTTACACGGCACTGCTGCTGATTATTCTGGCAGATTTCCGGATGAAGATTACCACCAAGACGCAACACCATCAGCAAAAGGCCGCCAAACCCGCACAGCTTGATCTGATTGGGCTGATTGCCTTCATGGTCTTCTGTCTTTACATGAGCTACACGCTGTGGGAAAGTGTCATTTCTGTTCACATGACCAATCTGGGTATTTCCTTTGAACACTACAGCCTGCTGTGGACCCTAAATGGCTTGATGATCGTATTTGGCCAACCCATTGCCAACCGATTGGGCGAATACTTCAAGATGAGTTCACAGATTGCGGTGGGGTCGCTGATCTTTATCCTGTCATTCTTGATCCTGGTCTTTGCGAAGACCTATGCGGTGTTCGTCGTGACCATGATCATCCTGACCATTGGGGAAATGATTGGGTTCCCAGGGATTCCTGCGTGGATCGATAAACTCGCCGGGGACAATGATAAGGGGAAATTCCAAGGCATTTACAACATGGCGATCTCGCTGGGCCGGGCCATTGGCCCACTCTATGGGGGCTTGTTGATTGAATATGGCAGTTACCGGGACCTGTTCGGGTCGGTGACATTCATTATGCTGTTGGCGCTGGCCGCCGTCATGGTCCGCAACCGCATGAATCAGTCGCGGTTAAAGTAAACGATCATCTATAGGTAAATCATTAAGGGAGCGGCTTTCTTTAGAAGGTCGCTCTTTTTGTGCCCAAATAAAGTGGTTCATCAACTAATAATCGGGTTAGACGATCTGCCTTGATCTGATAGGGAAGCAACCGCTTTTATAATCTATTTAATAGCGGATTTGGCGGAACGGAGTGAAAGTGATTGCTTCTATTTCCAACTGGCGTAATATGCAAGAAAAAGGGGAGGTTGTGCCATGCTAATTGACTTCACGCTAACCAATTTTCGGTCGTATAAAGAGGCGGCGACACTTTCATTGGAGGCCGGTGGTGGTGTTCGACAGTGGCAACACGAGAACACGGTTTCGGTGACCGATACGCTCAGCGTCTTAAAGTGCGCCGCCATTTTCGGTGCCAATGGTGCGGGGAAGAGCGCGGTTTTGGCCGGGTTAGAACGGATGCGCCAGATGGTGACGGGACCGACTGAGCAGATTACGGATAGCCTTCCTTATGAACCGTTCCAATTTGACCAAGCGTCCGCTGGCAAATGCACGACATTCATGGTGAATTTTGACCGTGACGGCCACCAGTATCGTTATGCCTTCAGTTACACAGCGACACGGGTGGTGGATGAGATGCTGAGTGTGGCGGTGGGCGATGACTATGATGTGTTGTTTGCACGTGAAAAGGGCGTCCTCACCGTGATTCCCGAGGGCCTCGTGACGGCGGCACAGCGGGTTCGTCCCAACGCACTCATGCTGTACGCGTTTCAAAACTGGAACTATCAGCCAGCGATTACCGTCTTTGAATGGTTTAGCCAGGACCTGGTCATCCTAAATGATCATCCCACGGAAGCGGGCCTCGATGACGACTGGGTACGCAGTCAGCTAGCGCAGTTCCTGCACGCGGTCGGGAGCGAGGTGGCCGGCACTTCACAGCGTCAGGTTGCCATTCAGTTCCTGGATGGGTCCGCGTTTACGCGCCCGGACTTGTACTTGGTTTATGAAAAATACGATGAAGAGGGCGCTGTGGTGGGGCGAGAAGAACTCCCGCTGACCAGTGTGTCCACGGGGATGCGACAACTCGTTGTGCTGGGCTTAGCGTTGATTATGGCGCAATATGCGGCGCACCCCCAAACCATTCTGACGGATGAACGCTTGGCCGCGATTCATCCAACAGCCTTGGCAGCACTGTTAGTCTTGTTTAATTCGCCTGCCAATGAGAGTCAGATTGTGATGACGACGAATCAACCCATGCTGATGAGTCAGCACTTGCGGGTCGATCAGGTCTATTTGGCCGAGAAGAATTATCGTGGGGAGAGTCAGTTGGTCTCATTATTTGATTTTGAAGACGTGGCCACAACGGGGTGGTTACAGGACTACTTGGACGGTCGCTTCGGGGCAATGCCCAGCGTTAAAGCGGCCGATTTGTTGGCGGCCTTTGATTCTAATCAGTAGAAGCGGACGCCAGTCGGGTTTAAGTAGCAGTGATGATGGCCGTTTGGCGATCACAAAAGGCCGAGACAATTGTCTCGACCGCCACTATGATTCTTATTTTTGAAGAAAGCCTTGGTACTCCAGCGCCTGATTCAGTTTGGCCCGTTGTTGAGGATCACGGGCGAGCTCGGTTGCGATGTGGTGGGAGAAAGTTTCCTCCCGCTGCTGCTTCCCCCGCGACTGGTAGTAGTCGGTGATGACTTGGTTGTAGGCGGCGAGCGTTGGGTCGTCCGCAACTAGGGGCTGATAGTCGTTGGTGAAATGCATCAGGGATTGGGGCATCCGTGGCTTTTGCTCGGGTTCCTCGGCCGGATGACCAACGGCTAGGCCGAACACTGGAAACGTGAGCTCTGGCAGGTGGAACAGATCGATTAACTGTGGGGCGTCGTTCAGGACGCTACCCATGATGGTGCTGCCCAGTCCCAGGCTCTCGCCGGCCACCACCATGGCCTCCACGGCGATGCTGGCGTCAAAGATGCCGGCTAAGAATTTATCCGTGCTGTGTAGATTGGCGATGGCCCTGGGAGTCGCCGTAATGAGTTGCGAATTGCGGTATTGATCCGCTAGAAACAGGAAGAAATGGCCCGCATCTTCCAACCAGTGGTGACCGGTAATGTTTCCCAGCGTCGCTAGTTTTTGGGGATCGGTGACACTGATGATGCTGTATTGTTGGGAAAAGGTACTGGTCGGCGTGTGTTGCGCCGCGTCGACCAGCGTAGTAACTTCTTCGGCCGTGAGTTTCTCATCGGTAAAATGGCGAATGCTGCGATGATTCAGCAGGGTGGTTAGGGTTGGATTCATCATGCTGGGGTCACTTCTTTCATCCGTGCGACTAGGGCATCGTAAACCCGTTTTTCGTCGCGGGGAACCCCACGTAATTCATAGTTGGCGATGAATGGTGCACTGAATTTCTCGGCATAGCGCTTGGCAGTTAAACAGTATTGTTCGTTAAAGTTACGATTGCCACTGCCGACCACGCCAATGAGGTGGTTAGCGTTATCACCATAAGCAATGTATTCGCCAAGCACATTGGTCATCAGCTCCTTGACGCCGTTGTCGATGCCGTTGCCACCATCCAGGTAGGTGGGAACAAAACAGAAGTAAGGGGTCGTTTCGGCCACGAAGTCACTGGCTTCACTGATCTCGTTGGCTACGATTTCGGGTGCGTTGGCGTCTTGGGCGTGTTGCTTAGCAGCGTAGGCGGTTAAATTTTCAACGAAGTTGCGGGTGTTACCCTCAATGGAAATGAATAAGATACGTAATGGTTGCATGAATTTTCCCTCCGATTTCGGTCGTGAACTTACCCCTAGTGTACTCGGATTCTAGCCGGAATGCTCTTAAGTTTTGGCCGCCATTTCCGGCGAATTGCCGGGGTCACTTGTCAAAGACGCAGCGATATGCTATTCTAGTCCTACTTTAAGAAAGAACGAGGTATTCAGCCGATGCGTAACTAATCACTCTCAAATGTTTGTCAGCTTCATCACCGTTAAGGGGTGGAGTGGGCCTGCAATTGGGATTGATGGTTACGCCGACTGAATTGCCAAATGCAATCAGTGGGCGCCATTTCCATATGGGAGATGCGGCCACTTTTTATTTTGCCAGCCATCGATCCCTGCTTTCAAAAGGGGGACGACTTTTTGACACAGATTAACTTAAATAAATTAACGAAAACCGTAGCGGGTGAACCGCTATTTACGATTGACCAATTAACCGCACATACTGGCGAACGGATCGGCATTATTGGCGCCAATGGTACCGGGAAGACAACGTTAGCCCACATCATTGCGGGAACCGACACGGACTTTACGGGCCAGCGGACGGTGACGGCACCAGTAACCTTGGTGCCCCAGATTGCGCCAACTAATGGCCGTTCTGGTGGTCAAAGCATGTTGGACCGGGTGCGCCGGGCATTGGCACAACGCCCCGAAATTTTAATTTTAGATGAACCTTCAGCTAACTTAGATGACGACCATCAGCAGTGGCTGATTGGGCAGCTGCAACACTTTAAAGGGCTACTCATCATGATCTCCCATGACCGGGAACTGCTAACGGCGGTTGCCACCCAGATCTGGTCGTTGGCCGATCACACGTACACGCAGTACAACGGAAACTTTGAGGACTTTGTCACCTTGCGTGATCAGCAGCGCCAGAATGATCGCGATCGTTACCAAAACGAACAGCGTGAACGGCGAACCCTGAAACAGGCGATTCAGGCACGCCACGAGAAGGCCGACCGGATTCGTAAGGGGAGCCGCAGTATGAGTGAGGCCGAACGCGCAAATTCGAAGAGTACGCGTGAGCAAAACGCGGCCAAGATGGAGCGGGGCGCCCGGGCGCTTAAAGATCGGATGAATCGTCAGACGGTGGCGGTTAAACCCCACGAGACCTCGGCCCTCAAGCTGGTGGCAACGGATTTACCACGAGTGACTGGGAAATATTTAATCACCATCACGGACCTGCATCTTCAACGGGGCAAGCACGATCTGCTCGACCACGTGCAGTTGCGGGTAAAACCGGGAGAACGCGTGGCCTTGGCTGGCCCTAATGGGAGTGGCAAGTCCACTCTGATTGAAGCCATTTTGAGCCATCAGGACGGGACCCGACTCGCGCCCAGCGCGCGGGTGGGCTACTTCCATCAGGACATGACGGAACTTCCTCACGATCAGACCGTGTGGCAGGTCATCAGCCGTGCTTCTGCCTTGGATGATAACCGCACGCGGCAGATCATGGGGGCGTTTGGGCTCAAAGCGATCTTCTATGACCGTTTAATTGGTGAGCTCAGTGGGGGCGAACAGGTTAAGGTGCAGCTCCTGACCATTTTAGTCAGTGCCAGCAACCTGCTGATCCTGGATGAACCCACTAACTACTTGGATCTGCCGGCTCTGCAAGCCTTGGAAGACTTCTTGGTGGGTTATCCGGGAACGGTGTTATTCGTTGCCCATGACCAGACCTTCCGACAAAAGGTGGCCACGCGCGTCTTAGAACTGACGGACCAGCGCTTGATTGATCCAGACAAGACGGCGAAGAGCACGCCAGCGACGGATCTGCCACGGTTACAGTTCGAATACGACCAATTAATGATGGCGCCGGACCTGGATACAAAACGGTTACAGGAAATTCGGAAGCAGATTGCGGCCCTCAAAAAGTAGACAATACTAATGGAACGGTAAGAATTTGGATGTGGAACCGTTTACTTCTAATTTTTAGTTAACTTTTGCTTACGAAGACTGTTTTTTTCTGGTAGAGTAATCCATTGTGTTTGAAATGAAAGTGAGTGTGAAAACAAATGGATTCAGTACAAAGTAGCCAGACCAATGTGGCTAAAAAAGCGCGTGTACAAGTTGCACATCCCATGCTAGCCATGATGGGAATGCTCATCGGGGGCTTTGTTGGGATGTTCTCAGAAACATCTCTAAATATTGCTTTACCACAATTAATGGCGCAATTGGGCGTAACGACCGCCACAGTACAGTGGCTGGTCACGGGATATATGCTGATGGTGGGGATTGTCCTACCACTCTCAAGTATTATTACAAAATGGTTTACGACGCGGCAGGTCATTCTGTTCGCGTTGGTTGATTTTACGGTAGGTGCGGTGATTTCAGCCGTTGCACCGGGTTTCGGTATCTTACTGGTCGGTCGGATGATCCAAGGGATTGCGACCGGTCTTATCCTGCCACTGATGTTTACGGTGGCCATGCAGATCTTCCCACCTTATAAGTTGGGCGCTGCCATGGGGATGGTTGGTTTAGTCATCATGTTTGCCCCCGCTGTGGGGCCTACCCTGGCTGGGATCGTACTGGGAGTTGCTTCCTGGCGTTGGATCTTCTGGCTATTCGTGCCATTCTTAGTGATCGCCTTTATCTTTGCCGTGACGTCACTGAAAAACATTGCAGAAGTCTCTCGGCCAAAGGTTGATTTTCTATCAATCCTATTGTCCACGGTCGGCTTCGGTAGCCTGGTTGTGGGTGTCAGTCTAGCGAGTGATCGTGGATGGGGTTCAGCAGCAGTTCTGGCGGCTTTAGCGGTCGGAATTGTGGTGTTGGCCTGGTACACTCATCGTCAATTAACCATGCCTAAACCAATCCTGAACCTACGGGCGTTTGCCATTCCAGGTTTCCGGACTGGTGCGACCCTGGTGATGATTAACTTTGGGATTATTCTGTCGGCCATGTATCTGTTACCCATGTACATTCAAAAAGGCTTGTTGGTTCCCGTTGCCTTAACGGGGATCATCATGTTCCCTGGTGGTGTGATGAACGCCGTCGTCTCAGCTGTCGCTGGTCGGATGTACGACCACGTGGGGGCCCGGATGCCTGCTCGGATTGGGTTCATTATCTCCATGGTTGGGGCCTTAATGTTGGCCTTTACCAGCACGCACAGTGCCATCTGGTATGTCATCATGGCACACATTATCCTGATGATTGGGGCACCGCTTGCGATGTCACCTTCACAGACGTATGGTTTGAACTCTCTGACGGGACCCATTGCGGCCGATGGGAGTGCCATCATGAACACCTTGCAACAGATTGTGGGTGCGATTGCGACGGCCATTGCCACCAGTCTGTTAGGGATTGGGCAAGCAGCCTACATGGCTACGGGTGCCAATCACGCCGCTGGTGCGTTCGTTAACGGGGCACATTACGGTTTCTTCTTCACCTTTGCCTTGGCCATTGTCGGCTTCTTACTGGCCTTACGGATTCCTAAAGCGGATCGGTAATTGTTCCATGTGAAACAGCAATATTATTAAAAGAGCTCGTAAATCGTTGCAGATTTACGAGCTCTTTTTGACTGCTTAGGGTTAAATCAATTATTCAAGATGGGACCAGCCATGCTAACTAGTCATCTAAGAAATTCTTCCGGCGAAAGACCCGAAAGACCATGAGGAGACAGTAGGCCAGGGCTAAGCCCCAAGCCAGAGGGTTGGCATAGGCAATGGCGGTGAAACCAAAGCCAGCAATGGACAGCCAACCAGCGGCGGTCCGACCGATCAACTCGCCCATGCCGGAGAAGATGGCGTAGAAGCTGTGGCCCCAACCTTGCAGGGTATTCCGGAAGATCATCAGGATACCGTGAACTGGGAAGTAACAACTGATAATGATGATATAGTAGTTGGCTTCGCGAATAATATCGGGGTGGCCGGGCCCAATGATGGCGGTAACCAGGGGTGTCTTTGCCAGATTAATGATTATGAAGGCTGCGGCGGAGTAGATGACCTGAATCCAGACCCCATCAATGATGCCGCGTTTCATGCGGCCGCGTTGCTTAGCCCCAAAGTTCTGCGCTTGGTAGGTGGCCATGGCCGCCCCGACGCTTTCCATCGGGAGCGTGAAGAGCTGGCGGATCTTTTCGGCAGCCGATTGGGCGGCGATGATACTGGTTCCCAACAGGTTGATGGCATCTTGCATCACGATGGCCCCAATGGCGGAAACGGAGTATTCGAACCCCATGGGGAGGCCAATCAGGTTCATTTTCTTAATTCGCGCCCAGTTCAGCGCCCAATCTTTATGTGTGAGGCCTAAGTGGAATTTGGGGAAGACAGTGAGATTTAACAAACCACCGATAAATTCGCTGATCACGGTGGCAATCGCTGCCCCGGCAATGCCCCAGTGGAAGACCAGAATGAAGATCAGGTCTAAGATGACGTTGACCACCAGTGAGGCTATCAAGAAATAGAGGGGATGAACAGCGTCACCAAAGGAACGGAGGGCATCAGCCGAGTAGTTAAAGAGAATGTTGGCCGGAATTCCTAAGAAGGAGATCGCCGTGAAGATGATGGTTAAATGGAGAATCTGGTTTGGCGTATGTAAAGCGGTCAATAACGTTGGGGTTAAGGCGACCATGAGCGGCGTTAAAATCACAGCTAGCGCGACACATAGCCACACGGCATTGGTTAAGTATTGGCGCACGGCGGTGTGGTTTTCCTCGCCGACGCTGTGAGAGAGGGGGATGCTAAAGCCGATACAGGTTCCTTGGACAAAGCCCATAATCAGGAAGCTGAGGGGATAGTAAGCCCCAATTGCGGCCACCGCGTCCACGCCGATGAGCCGGCCCACGATTAGAGTATCAATAAAATTATAAAGTTGCTGGAAGAGCGACCCACCAATCAGTGGCAGCGAGAACAGAATGATTTGTCTGATGGGTCGGCCTTCGGTTAGTTTTAAGGGTGCCATGAACTTCCTCCTAATTGATAACGTTTTCAATATCAACTAGTATACCAGTCAAGGCGCGTGTAAGGCACGTTCAAAAAGTCAAAATTGGAAAAAAGACCGGATTAAACAGAAAAAAGCGACCGGGACAGTTGTCCTGGCCGCTGTATCGAGTTGCACTTAGCCTGCTGACAGGTGAGTCCGATTAACGATGCCTTGATCCTCACTTTAGAGATTGCAGAGGGCAAAGACGATGGGAATCGTGACAACACTGAAGATGGTCGAGATACTCATGAGCGTGACGGCGGGGCTGGTGTCGCCGTGTGCCTTTAGTGTGAACAGCACGACGTTACCGGCAACGGGGCAAGCGGCCATTAACACGGTCGTATACAGGGGAATGCCACGGATACCAAAGGCCCGTAGAATCAGAATATCAATCACCGGGAAAAGCAGGTTACGAAAGAGTAAGGGCCACCATAACCGTTGATTTAGAGAAGAACGGTTGAATTTTACCGCCGCCAGACTGTTCCCGATGACAATCATGGACAGTGGGGTGTTAATGGAGCTGATGTAAGTGACGGTATGGTTGAGTAGAATCGGCAGGTGAAAGCCACTCACAAAGATCGCCAGTCCCACGACAATGGCGACGATGTTGGGGTTTAGCAGGATCTGGCGCCAGTTGATGGGGTCATTCTTTTCTCGTGGCGTAAATAAGGCGATTCCGTGCGTCCAACAGAAGATATTGAAGGCGGCCAGTGAAGCCACCGCGAAGAAGACCCCGGTATTACCGAAGAGGGCACTCGCCAAGGGGACGCCCATGAAGCCGGCATTGGAGTACACGGCGCCGAACCGCATGATGCGTTGGAGGTTGGGGTCGGCCACGCGTTTGAAGGCTAGGTTAGTGATCAGTACCATTAATCCATAGGTCAGGAGAATGCCGAACAGGACCAGTCCCAGACTCTGCAGGCGACTGGGAGAAAAGCGCTGCTCAAAGGCGTTAATAATCAGGCAGGGCGAGACGATGTAAAGCAAGATATTGGTGAGGTCGGTAGCGGTCTGACCGTGCATGAAACCGAGCTTATTAGTCAGCAGGCCGACACCCATCAGGAGGAACATTAGGATAATTTGATTCGTCAATTGCCCCATATCCAAGGCAGAAACTTCCTTTCCGTGAAATCATCTTTTTGAGTGAGCCGCGCGTTGAAAAAAGGCGGTTACGGGACGTGGTTTTTGATTTACAATGAGGATTAGTCAATCTATAGAAGTGGAGGAACCAATCATCATGCACTTAAACCGCCAATTTTACCGCTCTGTGCGCTTTTGGAGTGGGGTCGTGGTCATTGGGCTCATGTTGCCCAATGTCATCTCAGTTAGCCTAACCAGTGTCTTCTGGTGGGTGTCACTGGCCTGCCTAGTGGGTGGCGGAGGTTATCTGATTGCTGGCCTACTCACGCGCAAATAAAAGCCGTCACCCGTTGTGGGCGACGGCTTTTTGGTTTAGCTTCAATGTTGCTGATCATCATCGGTATCGGTATCGGTATCAGTAGTCGTAATCCGTTTTTGTGGCGAATTAACCGTGACTTCTAACCAATTGATAAATGAATTTTCGTAGTCCAGCACCTTCAAGTCGAAGTTCTTCAGATGAATGACATCGTTAACCTTGACGTTCGGGTAGTTATCAATGATAAACCCGGCCATCGTAACGGTTTCGGTGGTTTCAAAGCCTTTAATATCCGTATTAAAGTACCGTTCGAAATCGTAGGTAGTCATCTTCCCGTTGACTTGGAAAGTGCCATTGGGTTGTTTGAAGATGTATTGGTCGTTGGCGTCGTCGATTTCATCCCGGACGGTCCCAAAGAGTTCTTCGTAGATATCCTTATCCGTGATGATCCCGGAGGTTCCACCGTATTCATCAACCACGACCACGATTGGTGTCCGCTTCTTGATCATTTGTTGGAGCACTTCGGTAATTGGCGTCGTTTCGGGCGTGGTGGAGATGTCTCGAATCAACTTATCCACGCGCACCGAGGAGTCAACCTGCTGCTGGCGAATGAGGTCGTAGTTGTAGACGTAACCCAGGATCTTATCCTTGTCGCCATCGGCAACGACGGGCAAGCGGCTGAATCGTTCCTGTAAATAGACATTCAAGGCTTCCTTGACGTTGGAGGTGATGTCGATGACTTCCAACTGCGTCCGGTCGATCATGATGTCCTTAGCAACCTTGTCGTTCAACTCGAACGCCCGTTGCATATAAACTAAATCATTTTTTTCCAGTTCGCCACCCTCCACGGCACTCCGTGAAAGGTTGAGAATTTCGGCTTGAGAGAAGACTTCGTCACTTTCGTTCGCGACCTTTAAGCCCATCAACCGCACCACGCCGGAAGCACTGGTGTTGAGCAACCAGACGAACGGGTAGAACAGGATGTGGCAGTAGTGCAAAGGCGTGACGATGAGCATGAGAACCTTCATTGGCATATCAATGGAGATGTTCTTAGGCACGATTTCCGTGAAGACCACTTCTAGGTAGGTCAGTAACAGCACCCCGACGATCACACTAATGGTGTGGGTTGTCGCCGTGTTCAGGTGGGCTGGTGCCATGCCCTCCAAGAGGAGATCGACGAAGAATGATTCACCGATCCACCCTAAGATAATACCGGCTAGGGAAACCCCAACCTGCGTCGTTGATAAATATTCGTTTAAATTGGTGACCATTTTCATGGCCCGATTTAACTTGACTGACGGTTTGTCCAGCGCCTCGATCTTTTCTTCGAGGGCACTAGGCCGCGTCTGAACTAAAGCAAACTCACAAGCAACAAAGAAAGCTGCAAAGAAGAAGGTAATTAAAATAATAATTAGGTTCACAACTATCTGACCGCTATCCACACATCATTCCTCATTTCATTAATTCTATCCCTTTATTATAGCGCGTGTACGCGCCATTTTGTAGTAGGTAGATTGAACCAAATTTTACTCTCAAAGCGTTCGCCTGGCAACCGAACAACGCAAAATAATCAGATTAACTTTGATAAATGAGATACTTAACGTTTCGCGTAAAAAGGACTAGACTGAAAACAGTAACATCAAAGGAGATTTTGATTATGGCAGATACACCAAAGGACGAAAAAGTAGCGCCAACCATTGAGATTCCAACGGAAGACGTGGAAAAAGCGGCGAAATTAATTCTGACGCCGGGGTATGTGACGAAGAACGATCTACCGAAGATGAAGGATTTAGCTTGGGCAACCGCACTTTCAAAGGCCGTCACGAAGCACTTCTTGGAAAATGATGATGATCACGATCCTTACGTTTACTTCGAACAATTTGACTTTGCTGGTGGGGACATTGATTCCATTATCTTCAATATGGACGTTGTGCCAACTCGTGAAGAGGCTTTGCAAGACTTAGCCGAAGCATTGGGCGAAAAGATTGTTGTCCCTAAGGATAATGATCAAACAACTTACTAAAATAGTCCTCAATTTTGGAGGCAGAGCACCTGGCAGAAATGCTGGGTGCTTTTTTTAGTAAGCTGTTTTTTCGATCGAATCCGGCGGGTTAAAGATTTGATTAAGACTAAGGGTAACGTGCGACTAAAATGGGTTATTTTTCGTTTGTATAGGTAGAGGGACATTGAAAATTGTTTGACCTTTAGATGAAATCTTTGACCTTTGAAAATAGAATAGAGATCATTCCAGATGATAAATCATTGATATAGCAGAGAATAAGGAGGCAAATTAGCACTCTAATCAAATGAGTGCTAATTATTTGCATTTCTGACCAATACTGACTATTATAGAAAATGTAATCAAGCAAAGCAGAAAGGGGTTAATTGATTATGGCTAATGATGTTATGAACCGGAATTTTGATTTCTTTGATCCAATGAATTTCTTTAACGAAGTGGGCAACTTGGGTCACGATATGTTCAGTGGTGATAACGATATGAAGACAGATGTCGTGGAACACGATAAGGACTACGTAGTTACGGCGGAATTGCCAGGATTTAAGAAGGATGACATTCACGTTGACTATCGCGATGAGACCTTGCGGATTTCTGGCAAGTCTGAAGTCAATCAATCCGCGAAGGACGATGACGGCCGGATCTTGCGGCAAGAACGTCACAGCCAAAACGTGGCGCGTTCCTTCTATCTGCCAAACATTGACTTGAAGCAAGTTAAAGCGGGCTTTACCAATGGTGTGTTAACCCTGACGTTGCCAAAGCAAGCTGATGTCGCGGACAATCATGAAATCAATATTGACTAGATGTTAAGTAAAGACGTAAGGCGCCCGTTCTGGAATCCAATCAGAACGGGCGCCTTTTTTGATTGCCAATTAAAAATTGAATGCACAAAACCAGCTGACAAGGATACGTTCACCTGCGGCTGCCAGAGATTCCGGCTGCTGTGGGGACCGCCTGCGGCCTGAGAAGCGGTCCTCCGGCTCGGTTTGAAGCCTGACCAAAATCGTCAGTCTCCAAACACGTCCCACGCTGTAAGCCGAAAAATATCGGCTAACACCGTCGTCACGGCTGCCTCCACCTCTGGCCTCCTCCGGTTAAACTAGTTCTTAACCGCCACATTGCTGTGACTATCGTTGACTGGACACCGTTCATCTTAACTTATTGGCAACGTACTGTGGAGCCGTGAGTGAGCCAAATTTGGGCTCAGCCGTGGGATTTTCCAAGTGACTCTCTTGGAAAATGGCGACTTTGAAACGTGGTCTGCCGGTTCAAAGCGAGGTCAGAGACCGCTCCTCAGGCTCTGACCGTCCTCCCCACCGCGTTCCAGCCCAAAATTTGGCGAACGGTAAGGCGGCGTTCTTCGCCAATGTTGCCACTACCCAGTCTCGCATTTTGTGGTTAGGCAAAAAAAGCGGATCGAGCATGTGCTCGGTCCGCTTTATCAGGGATTAGTACTGTTTCCCGGTTTCATAAACGATTTCTGGTTCGTTCCCCGTCCGTTGATACTTGTTTAAGAGGTCAATCGTGGACATTTCGTCTTCACCCAGCGTAAAGTCAAAGACCTGAGCGTTTTCGGTGATACGTTCCGCGTGTTGGGACTTGGGAATCGGCAGGATGCCGTGTTGTAACTCCCAGCGTAGAATGATCTGAGCAACGGATTTGTCGTGATGCTTGCCAATCTTGGCGATCATGGGATCACCAAGAACGGCACGCCGGCCCAGCGGACTCCAAGCTTCCGTCACAATGTTGTGGGCCTTGTTGTAATCGAGTAGGGCCAATTGATTCAGGTAAGGGTGGTATTCCACCTGATCGACCACGGGCATTTCCTTTGCCTTAGTAGCCAGGAGATCCAAGTGGGCGGCGGTGTAGTTGGAAACCCCGATGGATTTGACCTTACCGTCGGCCTTGAGTTTTTCGAAGGCCCGCCAAGTTTCGAAGAAGTGTTCGCGAACTGGCCAGTGGACCAATAAAAGGTCGAGGTAGTCGAGTTTTAGCCGCTTCAGGGATCCCTCTACGGCGCGGAGCGTTTGATCGTAGCCCTGAACTTCTTCGGCCACTTTGGTCGTCAAATAGAGTTCTTGGCGTGGAATTTCGAGGCGTTGGAGTGTTTCGCCTAAGATATCTTCATTTCTGTAAAGCATCGCCGTATCAAATAACCGGTAGCCTTGGTCCCAAGCCGTTTTAATGGTGGTATCCATCGCTTCCTGGTCACTGATGAGGTAGGTTCCGAAGCCAAAGCCGGGAATCTCGTGGCCATCGGCGAGTTTGATCGTATCTGCAAGACTGGTAAGTGTCATTAGTTTTCCTCCTTGGCGTTTAGCAGGCGGTTATGACTAGTTCAGCGTCGGACATTTTGAGTGGGAGAGCTAAGCCGTAACACTGCATATAAATAATATGTTAGGCCAATTTGACGTGATTGGCAACGCTTACTTTTTCGACTTGAATTGATCGTAGAGGTTGATCGTCGCCTCAGCTAACATTCCGATGGTCATAATCCACATGGCCAGCATGTTTTGATTAGCAAGCATGCAGCCGAGCAGAATCAGGTAGAGGATAAATAAAATAACCGCTGATGATTTGTGGTTCATGATAATGCCTCCCTTGAGTAATTAGGTCCACTTCCATTTAACCACTGACGGCGGCTTCTGTTAACAGCTAGCGTTTCACTTAAGAATCGAAAAAAGCCAACGGATTAGTCGGTATGAAAGCGGATTATCGAGTACAATATGGGTAACGAACCGGTAAAGGAGGACGCCCAAATGACAGACCGTTATCGACCACCATTAGATCAGGGCCTCAGCAAAGATGAGGTCCAGCAACGGGTGGCAGATGGACTCAAGAACGACCCGTTGCCGCCACTGACGCGGAGTGTCAAACAAATATTTCGGGATAATTTATTAACGCTATTTAATTTAATTAACCTCCTGCTGGGCGGCTTGGTGCTGTTTACGGGGAGCTATAAAAATTTACTATTCTTAGGCGTAGTGGTCTTCAATACCGCGATCGGGATCTTTCAGGAAATACGGTCTAAGCGTCAGGTCGATAAGCTGGCGTTGTTGTCGGAGGGAAAGGTCAACGTGTTACGTGAGGGAACGCTGACGCCCTTACACCAAGACGAAATTGTTCAAGATGATCTGCTCGCGATCGGGCGGGGGGATCAGCTCCCCGTGGATGGTCTGATTCGAGAAGCCGCCGGGATGGAGGTCGATGAATCCCAGATCACGGGTGAGGCAACCCCTATCGTCAAGAACACCAATGACCAGTTGGTGTCTGGGAGTGTCATCCTGGGTGGTAAGGCCATGGTTCAAGCCACGAAGGTGGGGAGTGGCAGCTTTGTTAAACAGCTGGCCCACTCTGCCAAGCAAAAACGACGGTCGGCCAGTCAACTCTTGTTGATTATCAATCGGATTATTAAGGTTTTAACGTTTGCGATTATTCCCCTGGGGGCGGGGCTGTTTATCTCCGCTCTGATGCGGGGACAGGACCAGAACCGGGCCATCTTGGGAACGGTGGCGTCGATGGTCGGCATGATTCCAGAGGGCCTGGTCTTGCTGACGTCAGTGGCGTTGGCCGCAGGCGCCTTTACATTGGGACGGCGGCACGTGTTGGTGCGAGAATTGCCCGCAATCGAAGCTCTGGCACGGGTTGACGTGCTCTGTTTGGATAAGACCGGGACGATCACCAACGGCAAATTAGTGTTGGAAAAAGTCGAGGCCATTGGTGAACAGTCGCCGGATCAGCTGAAGACGATTTTGGCCCAGCTGGTGGCCGCCACCGGCGATGACAATGAGACCGCAACGGCCGTTCAAAACGCGCTGGGCACGCCCAACGTGACGTCACCGGAAGTGCTGCCCTTTTCTTCCGGGCGAAAATGGAGTGGGGCCCAACTAGCAGATGGTGCCTACGTTATGGGGGCGCCTGAGTTTATTTTTGAGACGGTGCCCCACGAGGTGCAGCAGCGGATTCAAACGTTGGCTGCACAGGGCTACCGGGTGCTTCTCTTGGCCAAGGTGGCGGCCTTAACGTCACCGCGACCGACGGCGCCCCAAGCGATTGGGCTAATTCTGATTACCGATGAACTGCGACCGCGGGCCAAGGACACGTTTAGTTTCTTTGCCAACCAGGACGTGGCCTTGAAGGTCATTTCCGGAGACAATCCCGTGACGGTCGCTAGCATTGCCAATCGCGCGGGTATTGCCGGCGCTGAGCAGTTGATTGATATGAGTCAGGTGGGTGAAACGCCCGATTACGATCAGCTGGTTGCGGCTTACAATGTCTTTGGCCGGGTTACACCGCAGCAAAAGCAGGGCTTGATTAAGGCGTATCAAACGGCGGGCCACACCGTCGCCATGACCGGTGATGGGGTCAACGATTTATTGGCACTGCGGCAGTCTGACTGTAGTATTGCTATGGCTTCCGGTAGTGAGGCCACGAAGAGTCTGGCCGACTTCGTGCTGGTCGATTCCAATTTTGATGCGATGATCAACGTCCTCAACGAAGGGCGACGGGTCATCAATAACATCGAACGGGTGGCATCGCTGTACCTGATTAAAACCATGTATTCCGTTGTTTTAACGCTCATTTTTATCTTTATGAGCCGGAGCTATCCGTTTGAACCCATTCAGTTAACGCCAATCTCATCGTTGATGGTGGGAATTCCCACGTTCTTCCTGGCCCTGCAACCAAACTATGCGCGGATTGCGGACCGATTTATGAAGCAAGTTATGGAAATTGCGGCGCCTGCGGCCGTCTGTGTCGTGGGGTACATCCTGGTGATTATGGGCCTGGGGACGCAGTTTGGCCTGAGTTTTGCCACAACATCGACGCTGAGTGTTCTGATGACCGGTTTGATCAGTCTCAACGCCTTGGTCATGGTGGCCCGACCATTGAACCGTTTCAAGATCGGACTCATCATCTTGATGGCCGGTCTGTTCGCCGTGATCTTCCTGTTCTGTGGCCCAATCTTCTCGCTGGTCAGCTTGATTAATTGGAAACTGGCCCTGATTTACCTGCCGTTGATGTTTAGTGTGCAGCCCGTTTTCATTCTGGTTCAGGAGATCTTGGGGAAGCGCATCCTGAGTCGCATTCGGTGGCGCTAGTCAGTGCTACAGGAGCAGAAAGCCTGCTCACGGAGACTCGCTAAGCGCTACTTGTCAGCGCGCTAGCTGAAATAACGGAATTCAGCTATATCTAGTCACTATAACTAGGTAATATGCTATAATGAAAGGTAGAAACGGAAGGGTAGGGAAGAAATATGGCTGATTACAATCAATACACCCGCTGGGAGAACCAGATGCACAAGGCAAAGTTGCCACGGTGGGATGATTTACCGAAGTTCGACCTCTACATGGACCAGGTGACGGCGTTAATCAATGACATTCTGGGACCTCTAGGTATCGATACCATCACGCCGGCTATGATTAATAACTACGTGAAGCATCATGTCATCTTGGCGCCCGTCAAAAAGAAGTATCAGACGATGCAGCTGACGGATATTTTGATGATCAGCCTCCTGAAGCCCATGTTCCAGACGGATACGGTGCGCTCGGGGATTGACCAGATTACGGCTGGTGATTATCCCAAGCAAGCCTACGATAACTTTATTGGTCAGCTGGAAGACCGCCTTCACCACTTGGGTGAGGAACAGGTTCAGCCAGCGGCCAAGGATTTGAATGAGAAGTTGATGCAGGTTGCGGTTGATGCGGTAGTTGCGCGATTACAGTCTGAAAAGCTGCTGCACCTGATTAAACGCCCCATTCGTAAGATTGAAAAGAAATAACCAAGATAACGTTAACGCTAAAAATCCGCCACAACACCTCATGTGTTGTGGCGGATTTTTTTGAATGCCTAACGGTTATCTAAAAGGTACTACTTGTCTAGCAACTGTTGGCTGGCATTCCTCTTAAGCGACTATTGCGTCTGCGTTTCCAACGACAGGTCATTCATGAACGTCAGCAAGAGGTTGGCGTAGCTCGGATGATCCGTGTTGTCTTTAATTTCTTGCTGAATTAAGTGAAGATTGTTGGTGATGACGCCGTTAGCGCCGATAAACATCATCTGATCCATGGTCGTCACGTCGTCAATATCCCAAGCGTAGACCTTCTTGTGTTCCTGATCGGCCTGCTCAATGAAGGTGTCATTTAACGTGGTGGCCTCCATCGTGTAGGCATTAGCACGCGTATGTGGGAAAGTCAGGTTGTAGGGCATGATGTAGCTGACGAAGAGGTCAGGATGTTCCTGCTTGAGCCGGTTCATGATGGTGTAGCTTAACGTATGCACCTGCTCATGATTGGCAAGAATCCGCGAGCCAAATTCCCGGTAGAAGCGTTCGGGGAGGTCTTTCGTGTCGGCGCCACCGGTCTTGATCTCAATTAAGAGTTTCTGGTGGTGCTGAATGGCTGAATTAAGGTACTGGTTAAAGCTAGGAATCTTAGCCTGGTAGCCGTTTTCCGTAACGGTCACGTTGGTCAGTTGTTTAAGGGTCATTGACGAGACCTTCCGATTGATCCCGGCGAGATTCTTCAGATTGCCATCATGCATCACCACAAATTGGTGGTCCTTGGTCATCCGAATATCCATTTCCACGTAATCCGGTTTCTCCCGACTGGTTTTAACCATTGCGGGGATGGTATTTTGGACGCCATTGCCATTGTCGACGCCACGATGGGCAATCGTCAGGGGCTTGCTCATGGCCAAACCATTGAGATAGATCAGGTTGAAACCAACTAGAGCGGCGCTAATGACGGTCAGCCCACTGATGATGAGCACGCGTGTCCGCAGCCGCGTCTTGGCGGGTTCGCGGAAGCTAAATAGCATTGAGGGGGTGGGGTGATGGGTGTCGTGACTGCTGAGAATGACCATCATGAAAATAACGGTTGCGTAACACACGATAAATTCTGTAATGACTTCCATCAAGAAAAGATTAATTGTGGCAGCGACCAAGGCCACGCCAGTTTTGTCAAAGAGGACTTGCCCCACGTAGAGGATGGCGTAAATGATGGCAACAGCGATGCTAACCATCACTAGTGTCACGATAATTTTGAGAAAGTAGTTCCAGAAGTGTCCCCGGGTGCGCTGCCAACTGAGCCGGATGGCATCACGGCTGTGGTAGTGATCGATCATCATGAGGGGGAGTACGGCAATGAGCCGAATACCGAGGTAGGCGGCGCCCACGTAGAAGATCCCTAACAGAACGGCAAAAACGTTGTTAGCCATGAGGTAGCTGACGATGAAGGCCGGGATCTTCGCTTTATTCAGTAGGGGCGTCGTAAACAACTCGCTCCCAAACGGCATGATGATGACGAAGTAGCCAATAAAGAATAAGAAGGTGCTGGGGGAGGCGCCGGCGATGCTGCGCACGGTATCGCCTAACATACTGAGCGCCGTTTGTGGCCGGCCATGGCGAATATTGGTGATCCCCAAGAGTAGATAGGCAAACTGCCAGTAAATGAGGGTCACAATGGCCAGCAGGATGACCACCAGGCCGAGGATCGCCAAGGGATGTTTGATCACCAGCGAACCGATATTGGTATAGGAGACGTAGGGAACGTTTTGCCACCGCATGAGCGCTGACGTTAACCAGGTGAAGACCGGGACGGCAATGTAACTGACCACCAGATTGGTGAGGAAGACTAAGGTCACATAACTTCCCCAGTGATTAAAAAAATGGTGGTTGGCATCACGCCAGAAGGCCCAAGGACGCATAAAAATCACGCTTTCCAATGAATTGAGTAGGTTTACAGATCAGGTGTGTCGGGCGTCGTCCGGTCGCTGGTGAAAAATTTGAGGAGCACCTGCCGAAAACGACCGGGAATGGCGACACGTACGAGCTGTTTTTCATATCTTTACTTTAGCATAGTCTACGAAGTCGAGGTGCCAAAACTGCCTCGTTCGGGATAAAAACTTGGCAAACACAAGCGTTTTAGCCGATAGTCAACGAAATTATGAAAGAAAAGACGTGGGTTGTGATTAAACACACACATAAAAATATTCTGAAATTTTTCTAAATATTGTGTATGCGCTTACATTTCTTGTGGCTGTAAGCCTTGATATAAACGGTTTTGTTTGTCAGTTCAACTAGTTGTGATTTTTTTAACATAAACCTCTTGCAGAATTTAAAAAAGGTGATATGATTTAACTCGTGAAGAACTTAACAAGATGTTTTCAAATGGAGGCATAAGAATGTTAAAAGACGTGAAAGAAAACCCAAAAGCTAAAAAACAAGAAAACGGCGAAACCGTTGACCAAATGATCGACCGGTTGACCGCCAAGGCCCATGATGCGCTGTGCGCCATGGACGACTTTACTCAAGAAAAGGTCGACCACATCGTTCATCAAATGGCGATTGCTGGTTTGGACCATCACATGGAACTGGCCAAGGCGGCTTACGAAGAAACCGGCCGTGGTGTGATGGAAGATAAAGCGGTTAAGAACATGTTTGCCACTGAAGAAATTTGGCACTCAATCAAGCATGACAAAACGGTTGGTATCATCAAGGATGACCGCGAACGCCAACTGATTACGGTGGCTGAACCTCTAGGGATTTTGGCCGGGGTTACCCCCGTTACCAACCCAACCTCAACGGCAATGTTTAAGTCATTAATCGCCGTTAAGACGCGGAATCCAATCATCTTTGCCTTTCACCCACAGGCACAAAAGTCATCCGTCATGGCCGCTAAGGTGGTCCGCGACGCTGCGATTGCGGCTGGTGCACCAGAGGGTGTGATCCAGTGGATTGACAAGCCTAGCTTGGAAGCAACGACGGCATTGATGAATCACCCAATGGTTGCCAGTGTCTTGGCTACCGGTGGTCCTGGTATGGTTAAGGCTGCTTACTCAACTGGGAAGCCAGCCTTAGGGGTTGGTCCTGGTAACGGTCCAGCTTACATTGAAAAGACGGCGAACATCAAGCGTTCCGTCTACGACATCGTGCTTTCTAAGACGTTTGATAACGGGATGGTTTGTGCTTCTGAAAACAGTGCCGTGATCGACCACGAGATCTACGATACGGTTAAGAAGGAAATGCAAGATCGTGGCGTCTTCTTCATTAAGAAGAGCGAAGAAAAGGCTTTGGCCGACGCGATGTTCCGTCCTGAAGGCGGGGTTAAGGGTCCGATTGCCGGGATGTCTGCGCAAAAGATTGCTGAGATTGCGGGCATCAAGGTGCCAGCAACGACCAAGGTTTTGGCTGCTGAATTGACTGGGGTTGGGCCTAAGTACCCGATGTCACAAGAAAAGTTATCACCCGTTCTGTCCGTCTACAAGGCCAAGAGCCATGAAGATGCCTTCAAGATTTGTGATGAATTGCTCCACTTTGGTGGGTTAGGTCACACGGCCGGCATTCACACGATGGATGATGATTTGGCAACGGAATTCGGCATTAAGATGAAGGCCAGCCGGGTCTTAGTGAACACGCCATCCGCTATCGGTGGTATTGGGAACCTCTACAACGAAATGATTCCATCATTGACGTTAGGAACTGGTTCATGGGGTAAGAACTCCGTATCCCATAACGTTTCCTCATTTGACCTGTTGAACATCAAAACGATTGCAAAGCGGCGAAATAATATGCAGTGGATTAAATTACCTCGAGTTTACTTTGAAAAGACGTCTGTTCGTTACCTCGACGACATGCCTGGCATCAAGCGGGTCTTCCTGGTAACCAGCCCATCCATGGTTGAATTGGGTTATATCGACACCGTCTTAAACGAATTGAAGCGGCAACCAGGTGGCATCGAATACTCCCTGTTCTCTGACGTTGAACCCGATCCAACTACGGATACGGTTAACCGTGGGGTTGCGCAGATGCGGACATTCAAGCCGGATACCATCATTGCTTTAGGTGGGGGTTCTCCTATCGACGCAGCCAAGAACATGTGGTTATTCTATGAAGATCCTAACGCTAGCTTCTTCGGTGCTAAGCAGAAGTTCTTGGATATTCGGAAGCGGACTTACAAGTTCCACAAGCCACACAAGGCCCAATTCGTGGCTATTCCAACGACTTCCGGGACGGGTTCTGAAGTGACCCCATTCTCCGTAATCACGGACTCCAAGACCCACGTGAAATACCCACTGGCCGACTACGCTTTGACGCCAGACGTGGCGATTGTGGACTCACAGTTCATCCAAACGGTGCCTAAGAAGACGGTTGCTTACTCCGGACTGGACGTTTTGACCCACGCCATCGAATCCTACGTTTCTGCGATGGCCTCTGATTACACGCGGCCATGGTCATTGCAAGCCATCAAGTTGGTTATGGATAACCTGACGGATTCCTACAATGGGGATGTGACGGCTAGAGAAGAAATGCACAACGCATCGACCCTTGCCGGAATGGCCTTTGCAAATGCCTTCCTGGGGGTTGACCACTCAATCGCCCACAAATTAGGTGGGGAATTCGGCTTACCTCATGGTTTAGCCATTGCCATCACGTTGCCACACGTTATCCGTTACAACTTCAAGGAACCAACGAAGCTGGCTATGTGGCCTAAGTACGAATACTTCCGGGCTGACGAGGACTACGCGCAGATTGCCCGTTACCTCGGCTTGCCAGGAACGACGAAGGAAGAATTGAAGGAAGCCTTGGTCAAGAAGGTTATTGACTTGGCCCACTCAGTTGACGTGACCTTGAGTTTGAAGGCCAACGGTGTGGACAAGGCCCACTTCGATAAGGTCGTTGATCACTTGGCAGAATTAGCCTTCGGTGACCAATGCACGACCGCTAACCCTAAGGAACCACTTGTTTCTGAATTGAAGCAAATTATGATTGATGAATACGACGGGAAGAACGTTGAAAAGTAACGTTTAACCTGAGACGGTCGCTCTGAGAGGAGTGGCCGTTTTTTTTGATAAAACAAAAATGTTCTGATAAGTGAAACGTTAAGGATGCTATAGGCTTGTATCAACAATCGACCGCTAATCAGTGTGCCACGGGTGAAGAGTTACTTAGCTGGCAAGCCGGTGAAAGTTTATTTTAGTTGGAGCGTCAGCTGGCAATCGGTCTCGGATAAGGGATTGCGACGTGTCAATGACGCCAAATCGATCGTTTTTAAACGCGTTTCTACTATAATATATGGATAATCATGATCAGCAGCCGTGAATAAGGTATATGCTTAGGGTGTCAAATTAATTTGAGGAGGAATCATGATGGCACAAACAAAAACAGCACTTGTGTATTTCTCGGTATCAGGACGAACTCAAACGGCCGCAGAAGCCGTGGGTCGTTATCTGCAATTGACACCCGCTGCATTGACCGCCAAAGCCCCGTACCCAACTTCTGGCTTCCAGCAATTGGTCGCGCGGACCGATGCGGAGAACGACCAGGATCAGCTCCCGGAATATGTGCCGCTAGATGTGCATCACGTGGAGACACTCTATCTGGGATTTCCAACGTGGTATCATCAGCCGCCACGGCTCATTCAGAACTTCTTAACGACGACCGATTTGGCCGGAAAGACCGTGATTCCCTTTGTCACCAGTGCTAGCAGTCGTGTGACCGAGAGTCTGCCTTACCTTGAGAAGTGGGCTGACGCGGGCGATTTTACGATTCAGGATGGGTTTACGGCAAATACGCCTGATGAGATTGCGATCGGTTTGAAGGATGACTTTCCCCTATAATTGAAAAATAATGGCCTTATGGCGTCAAAATTTGTTTTTTTTGACAAAATAGGGCTATTTTTATGGCCTATTTTAGGCGCGATTTTTCGAAAAATTCTTCAAAATTACGAAAAATGGCCCGATTTTCATTGAATTATCATTAAATATGACAAAAAATAACGGATTTTCAGTGCAAAAAGCACGCGAAAATCGCCGTCTTTTCCGCCCAAATGGGTAAAAATTGGTTGATTAAAGCGTTTTATATTACAGCGGAGTTACAAATATTACATAATGTCACAATGTAATATTTTTCTTAACCTCCGCGTAATCTAACGTCAATTTGAATGTAATACCCATCAGTTATTCTAATACCCGTTAAGCAAACAAAGGAGGACATTCATAACTTATGAATATCAAAAAAGCTTTAGTTACTACTTTAGGAACGGTTGCCGTTGTCGGTGCCGGTCTCTTCGCCTCAACGCAAACGGCTAACGCCGATACTGTTACGGTCAAGCAGGGGGATTCTGTTTGGTCATTAGCTAACACTTACAACACGACGGTTAACGCTATCGAAAAGGCCAACAGCCTTGCTAACAGTAGCTTAATCTACGTGGGTCAAACGTTGAATGTGCCTACGAGCACGACGACGTCAACGACTTCTGCTAACGTTGCTAGCCAAAACTACAGCAACAACGCTTCTACCCAAACTAGCCAATCCACGACTAGCCAAGCAACCACTTCTTATTCAAACCAAGCTTCTACTAGCAACAACACGTCTGCTTCAACTGGCGTTTCTGGCTCAGATGCCAGTGCTAAGGCTTGGATTGCGGGTAAGGAATCTGGTGGTTCATACTCAGCACGTAACGGTCAATACATCGGTAAGTACCAATTAAGTGCTTCTTACTTAAATGGTGACTACTCTGCTGCCAACCAAGAAAAGGTTGCCAACTCATACGTTGCTTCCCGTTACGGTTCATGGTCTGCTGCCCAATCATTCTGGCAAGCAAACGGCTGGTACTAAAACTCAGCTAAATTAATCGTTTAAATCAAGTAAGCTCTCACGGATGCAGGTCCGTGGGGGCTTTTTTGGGTTCTTTGTCAACGGTTGTTGATGAGGAGATCTTCAGAGGTTCAATTCACTTGCG
>NZ_AZFS01000038.1 GCF_001434395.1 Levilactobacillus hammesii DSM 16381 | reverse complement strand
GGCTCTTTGTCAACTGTTGTTGGTAATCTATTGTAGGTTGTCTAATCGCATCGCGATTAGGCAACCTTTTTGAGTCCAAATACTAGATGAATCCTTAACCTAAAGCTACTGAAACAGCCGAAACCATAGCTAACACGTTTGATTACCTTGATTTTATTATTGATGCCTTCCATTGGTCCATTCGAGTATTTGTATTTTAAGGCGTTATACACGGATTCTTGATGTTCTTTTAGCGTTTTTAACGGAATCCTCAGCTCGTCTGAGTAGTTGTCTTTTCCGTCTAAAACAGTTGTTAGTTGAGTAATATCACGGTATTTAACGGCTCTTCGAACGGTCTGTAAGACTTCATATGCCTGACGTAGTTCGTCACTAAGACTGAGAATGTATTCGACTGTACTATTTTCGGTGCTGACTCCTGCAATATGAGTAAAATTGTAATATCCTTTGAAATCCAGTTCTTCATTGGGCTTTAAGAGTAGCTTCCAATATCGTTGTAAGATCTTATGTTTGATATTTGAATTGGCGTAAGTTTTCATTATTCGAACCCTCACACGATTGAAACCACTCATTACTGAACTGACGATATGGAATCTGTCGGTTACCACAATCGCATTCGGAAAGACTGATTCTGTTAACTGTGGATAGGTGTAATTCATATCGGTCACAATAATTTTAACCGCTTCTCGAGCTGCTTTAGTATATCGCTTGAAGTATTTTTCGAGATCATAGCGCGTTCGTGACTCAAGTATATCCATAAACTCATTCCGAATACCGTCCATAAATACAAAGCTCATGGCACCTTTAGCGTCTTTAGTGGATTTAACCTCATCCATATTAATGACGGCTGGTAACCAACTATAGTCCGTTTTAATGTCGGGTTGATAGCTTCTCATGATTCGTAAAACGCTCGTACTTGAAATGTTTAATTCACTCGCAATATGACGCATTGAAACCGTTTCGCTTAGTTTTTCCAAACATGAGATTCGACTGATATTGGAAATGGTATGGTTTCTTTGAACCAGTGGTGTCTCTGCCAGAAAGTATCGCTGACACTGCTTACACTTGAAGTTACGCTTCTTGAGTTGGAGCTTAATATCTCGTTCGACAGCTTGGGGGAGTTTAACTGTGGTCCACCGCCAACCGTATTTGATAATACTTTTTTGGTTTAAGACACCACATTTAGGGCAAGCTTTTGGCCGGTAGTCCAAAAGCGCCTGTACTTTAAGTGGTCCCTTGGTTTCTAAAGGATTACTTATTTTCAATTTCTTTATATTAGGGTCTTTTATCCCAAGAATAATTTTAGTATCATTGGTCATAGGATATAGTCACTTTCTTTCTCTTGAAATGTGGTAGTGGATGGACACAAGTCTGCGGCTATGTCCCTTTTTTATACACTTTTTTCTGTTCTAACAGTATACAAAAATATCTGCTGCCAGTAATCAAATAGATTGATTACCAACAACAGATATTTTAGAACC
>NZ_AZFS01000037.1 GCF_001434395.1 Levilactobacillus hammesii DSM 16381 | reverse complement strand
ATTTACCCAAAATCAATTTGGTTCAACATGTTTTCTGTACTTGCTTGATCCAAGCCCAAATAAGCTAAAGTCATTGATTCACTTGAGTGATTTAGTAAGTGCATTACTAGGCCAATATTGTAATTTGATTGCGTGTAAACACGATAAGCCCCGGTTTTGCGCATCGTATGGGTACCTAGATAATTAATTCCTAACAGATCGCCAACCCTACTCATAATTTTGTAGAACTGTTTTTCCGTGATATGTCGCTCGGGGTGTTGAATGGAAGGAAAGAGCCATTCAGATGCTAGTTTATGATCAAGCAGCCATTGACGATACAATAAGAGTTCTGTTTGAACTGGTTTAAGGTACAAGGTATTAGGCTTACCAGTTTTTCGATCATGAATGAACGCATTTTGTTTAATAGAACCGTCCAGATTAAAAATATCGGTCTGTTTTAAACCCATAACGTCACTCACTCGCAGTAGCGTCGCTTTACCAACTTGAAAAATCGTATA
>NZ_AZFS01000036.1 GCF_001434395.1 Levilactobacillus hammesii DSM 16381 | reverse complement strand
CAAAGTAATCACTCCTTATAGCTGGTTGGAATTAACTACTACCATTGTAAGAGATTGCTTTGGGCCTTTTTTTATTTTTGTTCGGATTAATTATAGAATTTGCCCTTTAGATAGGTTTTATTTATCAATGAGAATTACCTTTCTTAATTCGATATACAAGGATCCAGAAAGGTAATGCAATTAGAACAGTGCCAATTAACGGAATAAATGAATATAAAACAGCTGCGCATGTATAGTTATTTTGATAAATAACAAAATATAATAGAGCACCTGCAGAAACAATTATTCCCGAAATGGGTAAACTTTTAGTCGTGTAAAAGAGTAAATTTTTCTCATATTTTTTCATAAAAATTGCCTCTTATTAATGATTCATTGCACATGCACCTTCTGATGCAGCGCCACACACGACAGCGCAAGCTAAACCTGCGATGCCATTTACGGCAGCCCAAACTGCACAATAGGAACCACAAGCTAACACACCAGCCATACCGCATGAAAATTCTTTGCCATGAAATTTAAAATGCTTTGTCTTTTTTTTCGCCAGAATATTAATTTGATTCAGTTCATTGTTTGAGGCGGAAAATTCGGTTTTTGGTGATGTGCTCTTAGTAGTACCTTGCTCAGCAGAGAAGCTTACAACCTTATTATTGCTCTTATCAACAACCGTTTGAGTTAATA
Organism: Levilactobacillus hammesii DSM 16381; assembly: GCF_001434395.1. Taxonomy (GTDB): domain Bacteria; phylum Bacillota; class Bacilli; order Lactobacillales; family Lactobacillaceae; genus Levilactobacillus; species Levilactobacillus hammesii. Next base: position 1,036 of record NZ_AZFS01000036.1, on the reverse strand, counting down.
TTGTAGTATTTTTGTCATTATTTTTGTAAACATTATAAACAACATCCGTTGATATAGAAGGATCTACTGAGGATGTTGCACGATAATTATATGGTGTGACTGCGTCTTGGTCATTGGTATAACCACGTTTTTTTATATTATTTAAATAGTTATTTATTTTCTCACTTTTATTTAAATTAGAAACATCTTGCTGTGCATTGCTTGAGCTCAAAGACGAAACCTTTGCACTCAAGTTTGAATATTTAAGCTCTGTATTTAAATTATGGTAATAAGATCCAACTCTAGTTTTAGCCGAACCATTAATTGGGAATAAGAACGAGCCAAGTAATACAGTAACTGAGCACATTAGTAGTCCGATAAATATTTTTTTAAAATGTTTTGCCTTACTCATAATCAACAACTCCTCTAATTTTTAAGGAACCCTTATTGTAAGAACTTGTCTACTACTGAAATTTTGGATTCTCCAACTAAACGTGTAACCTCATGGGTGCCATTGTATTTTATTAAAGTTGGTATAGCATTTACATGCAGTCCCTTTAATTTTTTATAGCTAGAATTAGGTTCGTTAGCTAAATCGACTTTAAAGATTTCCTTGTTAGGATGCTTAGCAATAGCTTGTCGGTAAATCTTTTTCATTTTTTGACAATGAATGCAGTATCTAGAAGCATAGAGGACATACGTTATCTTTCTTTTCTTTTGTTTGAGCAATTTTAATGCGGTGGTTAATTTTACATTCACCACTTTTCCTTCTGACTTTGCGAGCACTGTACTTGGAAGTAAAAACATGAGGCTGATTCCTATTACGAACAAGCAAAAACTGCTTAAAACTGTTATTTTTCGTTTTTTCATAAAAAGCCTCCTCAACACATAAAATCGATGTTAAAACAATCAATATATGCTACATGCTCATAATATCACAATTAATTTTGTTTGTGGCAAATTCTATAATTAATTCGAACGAAAGTAAAAACGCCCAGAGTAATCTCTTACAATGGTAGTAGTTAATTCCAACCAGCTATAAGGAGTGATTACTTTG
>NZ_AZFS01000002.1 GCF_001434395.1 Levilactobacillus hammesii DSM 16381 | reverse complement strand
CGGAAACAACCACGTTTTCAACTTGGTTAAGTCCTCGACCGATTAGTACTGGTCCGCTCCACGCCTCACAGCGCTGCTACTTCCAGCCTATCTACCTGATCATCTTTCAGGGGTCTTACTTCCATATAGGAATGGGAAATCTCATCTCGAGGCGAGTTTCACACTTAGATGCTTTCAGCGTTTATCTCATCCATACATAGCTACCCAGCGATGCGCCTGGCGGCACAACTGGTACACCAGCGGTATGTCCATCCCGGTCCTCTCGTACTAAGGACAGCTCCTCTCAAATTTCCTACGCCCGCGACGGATAGGGACCGAACTGTCTCACGACGTTCTGAACCCAGCTCGCGTACCGCTTTAATGGGCGAACAGCCCAACCCTTGGGACCGACTACAGCCCCAGGATGCGATGAGCCGACATCGAGGTGCCAAACCTCCCCGTCGATGTGGACTCTTGGGGGAGATAAGCCTGTTATCCCCAGGGTAGCTTTTATCCGTTGAGCGATGGCCCTTCCATACGGTACCACCGGATCACTAAGCCCGACTTTCGTCCCTGCTCGACCTGTCTGTCTCGCAGTCAAGCTCTCTTCTGCCTTTACACTCGACGAATGATTTCCAACCATTCTGAGAGAACCTTTGGGCGCCTCCGTTACTTTTTAGGAGGCGACCGCCCCAGTCAAACTGCCCACCTGACACTGTCTCCCACCACGATTAGTGGTGTGGGTTAGAGTGTTCACACAGCGAGGGTCGTATCCCACCAGCGCCTCACTCGAAACTAGCGTTCCGAGTTCTACGGCTCCGACCTATCCTGTACAAGCTGTGTCAACACCCAATATCAAGCTACAGTAAAGCTCCATGGGGTCTTTCCGTCCTGTCGCGGGTAACCTGCATCTTCACAGGTAATATAATTTCACCGAGTCTCTCGTTGAGACAGTGCCCAGATCGTTACGCCTTTCGTGCGGGTCGGAACTTACCCGACAAGGAATTTCGCTACCTTAGGACCGTTATAGTTACGGCCGCCGTTTACTGGGGCTTCATTTCTGGGCTTCGCCGAAGCTAACTCATCCACTTAACCTTCCAGCACCGGGCAGGCGTCAGCCCCTATACGTCATCTTACGATTTTGCAGAAACCTGTGTTTTTGATAAACAGTCGCCTGGGCCTTTTCACTGCGGCTACACTTGCGTGTAGCACCCCTTCTCCCGAAGTTACGGGGTCATTTTGCCGAGTTCCTTAACGAGAGTTCACTCGCTCACCTTAGGATACTCTCCTCGACTACCTGTGTCGGTTTGCGGTACGGGTAATTAATCACTAACTAGAAGCTTTTCTCGGCAGTGTGACGTCTGGCGCTTCCCTACTAAAATTCGGTCCTCGTCACGCCTTGTCCTTAGCGATAAGCATTTAACTCATCACCAGACTTGACGCTTGAACACACATTTCCAATCGTGTGCACACCATAGCCTCCTGCGTCCCTCCATCGTTCAAACATGATTAACTAGTACAGGAATATCAACCTGTTATCCATCGCCTACGCTTCTCAGCCTCGGCTTAGGTCCCGACTAACCCTGGGAGGACGAGCCTTCCCCAGGAAACCTTAGTCATTCGGTGGATCAGATTCTCACTGATCTTTCGCTACTCATACCGGCATTCTCACTTCTAAGCGCTCCACTAGTCCTTGCGGTCTAGCTTCGTTGCCCTTAGAACGCTCTCCTATCACGCGACCTATTGGTCGCATCCACAATTTCGGTAACATGCTTAGCCCCGGTAAATTTTCGGCGCGGGATCACTCGGCTAGTGAGCTATTACGCACTCTTTAAATGGTGGCTGCTTCTGAGCCAACATCCTAGCTGTCTATGCAACTCCACATCCTTTTCCACTCAGCATGTATTTAGGGACCTTAATTGGTGGTCTGGGCTGTTCCCCTTTCGACGGCGGATCTTATCACTCGTCGTCTGACTCCCGGATATAAATCAGTGGCATTCGGAGTTTATCTGAATTCAGTAACCCATGACGGGCCCCTAGTCCAAACAGTGGCTCTACCTCCACGATTCTTAACTCCGAGGCTAACCCTAAAGCTATTTCGGAGAGAACCAGCTATCTCCAAGTTCGTTTGGAATTTCACCGCTATCCACACCTCATCCCAGCATTTTTCAACATACACGGGTTCGGTCCTCCAGTGCGCTTTACCGCACCTTCAACCTGGACATGGATAGGTCACCTGGTTTCGGGTCTACATCAATTTACTGAAACGCCCGTTTCAGACTCGCTTTCGCTACGGCTCCGGTCTTTCCACCTTAACCTTGCAAATTAACGTAACTCGCCGGTTCATTCTACAAAAGGCACGCTATCACCCATTAACGGGCTCTAACTAATTGTAGGCACATGGTTTCAGGAACTATTTCACTCCGCTTCCGCGGTGCTTTTCACCTTTCCCTCACGGTACTGGTTCACTATCGGTCACTAGGGAGTATTTAGCCTTGGGAGATGGTCCTCCCGGATTCCGACCACGTTTCACGTGTGTGGCCGTACTCAGGATACTGAACTGAGGGTCAACGATTTCATCTACGGGGGTATCACCCTCTATGCCGAGCCTTCCCAGACTCTTCGATTATCATTGACTTTGGTAACTCAAATGTTCAGTCCTACAACCCCAAAGAGCAAGCTCTTTGGTTTGGGCTATTCCCCGTTCGCTCGCCGCTACTTAGGGAATCGATTTTTCTTTCTATTCCTGCGGGTACTTAGATGTTTCAGTTCCCCGCGTCTGCCTCAACTCAAGTATGTATTCCCTGAGTTGTAATTACTGATTAAAGTAATTGGGTTTCCCCATTCGGAAATCTCCGGATCAAAGCTTACGTACAGCTCCCCGAAGCATATCGGTGTTAGTCCCGTCCTTCATCGGCTCCTAGTACCAAGGCATCCACCATGCGCCCTTCATAACTTAACCTAACGATTACTTCGTAATCGCTGATTAATTGAGTATTAGCGATATAAACTAATTAAAAAACTCAAAAATACGCAGTTGTTTCTCGGTTTAATTATCTTAATAATTAAAGGAAAATAATTGATAATATCTAGTTTTCAAAGAACAA
>NZ_AZFS01000035.1 GCF_001434395.1 Levilactobacillus hammesii DSM 16381 | reverse complement strand
CGAAAATTGCAAGAACAAGTTAGCCACACAAAACAGCCCCAGGATATTCCGATATCAAGATGGTGCCTAGGCCAAGCGCTGAGCCGAGCCGGCGGCGATGGCGAAGCGTTCGGCCGGTGTGTCGTAGTCTAGTAGACGACGAGGTGAACCGTTTAGCTTGGCTTGGATAGTGGCGATCCTAGCGGGGCTCACCGTATCCAGTGACAAACCTTTAGGTAAATCACGTCGTATCATGCGATTGTGGACTTCATTCGTGCCCCGTTCACATGATGTGTACGGATGGGCAAAATAGACAGGTGCCGTGTCGGCCATGACGGCCGCTAGGGTCGAGAATTCTGGACCGTTATCGGCGGTAATTGAACGAATCAGGTGACCATATTGACGTTTGATATCTTGCATGGCATAAGCGACCGAATCCGCATCACGGCCGTCAATTAATCGCAAAATGGCAGTTCGGGTTTGACGTTCGATCAAGTTCAACACGACGCTCTCATGCCCATTACGCTTACCAACGATCGTATCAATTTCGAAGTGACCGAATTCCGAGCGATCATTGGCCGCCTGCGACCGTTCTTCGATCCCGGGGCCGAGCCGCTTTTTGTTTTTAGGAATGTAATGGTGAGCGATGCGGCGCTGGGTCTTCTCCGTTAAATCGATATTGCGAATCTCTAAAAGTTGGGCATCAATATAGTGGTAAAGGGTCGACGTCGAGACCATCTCTTCCGCAAGAAATTTACAGTCGTGTTTGGCCCGACCAACCGCCTCATCCGGTGACCAGTCATCGGCCTTAAAGTGCTCTACAAAGTAGTTTAAGAAGGCTTGGCATTGGTCAAATTTGGAGGAACGGTGGCACCTTAAGCGATTCATCAGATAACGCGTGTGAGCGGCGTCTGGTAGGTATTTTGAAAAGGGCCGAAGCTTCCCGTTGACGCGCTTAACCTGACGCGTCTGGCCCCGTCTAAGCTCGTTATTGATTGTTTGTGGACAAACACCGATCGACTTAGCGATAGCGCGGTTAGAGGCACCAGCAGCGTGTAAAGCGGCAATGATTCCACGTTCAATTTCGGTCAAATGGTGACCCTTGCGACGAGATATGGTAAGCTGTTCTTGCATCAAGACGAAAACCTCTTTCATTGTTTGTGTAGGAACTTCAATGATACCGGATTTTTTCGTCTTGGTGTTTTTATTTTGTGTTAAAAGCAGTGGCTAACTTGATTTTAAAACTCGCC
>NZ_AZFS01000034.1 GCF_001434395.1 Levilactobacillus hammesii DSM 16381 | reverse complement strand
GCTTGGATCAAGCAAGTACAGAAAACATGTTGAACCAAATTGATTTTGGGTAAATTGGTTTGATTTTGTTGTCGCCAACGGCGACTTCTAATACAGGCTTTTTGGGGGTTATCACAACATAGAATTTATTCTATGTGTAAGTGCGCATTGACCTCGTTTCACTCGGTCTGCTGATAACCATAAAATCAATTTTTGTCGTTGTTGAATTGAATGTATTTTTAATTCAATTTATGCTTGCACTTAACTAAGTTTGTTATGCTTTAAATACCTAAAAAATGTTTCATATACTGCTACTTTCAACCAAAATTTTTAATTGCTTTATGCAGAGAATCTTCATAAACTTGGCAACACAATTTGAATAACTAACTGTAAGAACTGTGTATCTAAACTAAAATCATTATTTTGATGTTAGGAGTCACTAAGATGGACGAAAAGAAAGTATTAAAACCAATTGATGAAATGCTTGCTGATCCTTGGCAAGTTGATATTCAAGAATTGTTTGAAGC
>NZ_AZFS01000033.1 GCF_001434395.1 Levilactobacillus hammesii DSM 16381 | reverse complement strand
GCGAAAGCCAAAGTTTCTATAAAACTTTGCTTTCCTGCCTAACGGCGAGTGAAAAAACGGTCAAGCTGGTTCAGCTTGGACGGGGTGCGGGGCGTCAGCGCCCGTGTAAATGTGGCTTGCCACACCTTTATGGCAACGAACGGAGTGAGGCGCAAAGAGCGTAGCGAATGGAGTTTAATGTGAGCCGGTTTTTGGCTCACTCCTTTGTATTTTTGATTTTAGGTTTTGATCTCGTACGTGGTGCCTCTTTTATAATCTCTTTTATAAACCTCTTTTAAACCTCTTTTAGACCCCTCTTTAGCCTTACTCTCCCAAGACGTACAGGGGTTTATAGATAGAGTTTTGTCTGTTTATAGATAGAGTTTTGTCTGTTTATAGATAG
>NZ_AZFS01000032.1 GCF_001434395.1 Levilactobacillus hammesii DSM 16381 | reverse complement strand
GCGATCGATTAAAGTTAATAAAACTGCCTTACTATGCCCACGAGGACCAACGACTGTATCTAGTTCAAAATCGCCGATGCGATTACGTTGATTAATCATCATGGGACGCTGTTCAATTGATCGCCCCAAAGATTGATTATATTTGGATCGTTGGTCAACGTTACGCCGTTGGCGTACGCCATGTTCAGGTAGATCATTCAAGGAGAAACCAATTCTCCCCTGATTTAGCCAATTATAAATAGATTTAGTAGCTAGTTTAAATTCGTGAGCAATCATTCCTGGTGACCAGCTTAGACGTAAATGGTTGAGAATTTTTTGCTTTAACTCATCGCTCAGCTTAGTTTTCCGACCACATCGTGATCGCTTGTATTCGGCATCTGTTTGTGCTAATTCAGCCTGATAAGGTTGACATCGAGATAATTCATAAGAAATTGTTGACGGTGATCGGTTCAGCCGAACGCCCATTTGGATATTGGACAGCCCTAGTTCACAAAAGGTTTCGATTTTAATTCGTTCGGAATAGGTTATACTAGACAAAAGATCAGCTCCTAAAAGATGGGTTTGTGGTAAACACCATTTTAAAGGAAGCTGATCTTTTTTGTCCGAACAGCGTTCGGATTAATTTTACAATCTAC
>NZ_AZFS01000031.1 GCF_001434395.1 Levilactobacillus hammesii DSM 16381 | reverse complement strand
TCAGGTTATGCTGACAAATTTGTCCAAAAATTCGGATTAAATTTGCAATCTACCATTACCTTTTTCTCTTTTAGAGAGGAAAAGGTGATTTAAATTTCAAAAATGTAAGCGCTTGATTTTAGTGTCGAAAGAGAATAGACTTTAACTACATTGTTAAAAATTAAATTGTGCACCACATTCTAGTAGGAGGCATTTTTATGATTACCAAACACACCAAAGCAACTACAATTTCTGCCGGCACTGCACTTCTCAAAGTGCTAGAAGCATGGCAAGTTGATCACTTATATGGGATTCCTGGTGGCTCTATTAATTCGGTTATGGATGCTCTTGAGGCCGAAAAAAGCCAGCTGCAGTACATCCAAGTTCGTCATGAGGAAGTCGGCGCGATGGCAGCTGCAGCCGATGCCAAACTTACAGGAAAAATCGGCGTTTGCTTTGGGTCAGCAGGCCCTGGCGGAACTCATTTATTAAATGGTTTGTACGATGCCCGAGAAGACCATGTTCCAGTATTAGCATTGATTGGTCAATTTGGAACCTCCGGTATGAATATGGATACTTTTCAGGAAATGAACGAGAATCCCATTTATGCCGACGTCGCCATTTATAATGTTACTGCGGTAAATGCCAACACACTTCCCCATGTAATTGACGAGGCAATTCGCCGGGCGTATGCGCACCAAGGCGTTGCAGTCGTTCAAATACCTGTTGATTTACCTTGGCAACTAATTAAGGCTGAAGATTGGTACTCCTCAGCCAATAGTTACCAAAAACCCCTTCTGCCTCAGCCCAACCCTGAAAAAATAAAACAAGTGGTTGACATACTTCAAACGGCCAAACGACCACTAATCTATTACGGAATTGGCACGCGGGGTGCTGGAAAAGAACTACAAGCATTAAGTCAACAACTAAAGATTCCATTAATCAGCACCTATCCGGCCAAGGGCATTGTCCCCGACGATTACGTGGCTTACCTGGGATCAGCCAACAGAGTGGCGCAAAAACCAGCCAATGAGGCGCTAGCACAAGCTGATACAGTCTTATTTATCGGCAATAATTATCCTTTTGCTGAGGTCTCTAAAGCTTTTAAGAATACATCTAAATTCCTCCAAATCGATATTGATCCGGCAAAATTGGGTAAACGGCACAAAACAAACGTCGCTGTCCTCGCTGATGCCAAATTAGCATTAGCAGCTATTTTACAACAGATTAATGAACGTGATGCAACTCCTTGGTGGCAAGCAAACCTAGCCAACAATAAAAATTGGCGGCAATATCTGGCTAGTTTAGAGAACAAAACAGATGGGCCCTTGCAAGCATACCAAGTATTAAAGGCAGTCAACCAGGTCGCTGACCCCGATGCAGTTTTTTCGATTGACGTTGGTGACATCAATCTAAACGCTAATCGTCATCTGAAGCTGACTCCGAAAAACCAACATATTACGTCAAACTTGTTTGCAACAATGGGCGTAGGAATTCCTGGCGCAATTGCAGCGAAGCTGAATTATCCTTCAAGGCAGGTTTTTAATCTAGCGGGTGATGGAGGAGCAGCCATGACGATGCAAGACCTAGCAACCCAGGTTCAGTACCGTTTGCCAATTATTAACGTTGTCTTTACCAACCATCAATATGGATTCATTAAAGATGAGCAGGAAGATACAAATAAAAATGACTTTATCGGGGTAGAGTTTAATGACATTGATTTTAGTAAAATCGCATCTGGCGTGCACATGAAAGCATTTCGAATTGATAGAATCGATCAACTAACTGACACCTTCAATCAGGCAAGAGATCTTGCCAAAACAGAACCGGTTTTAATTGATGCTGTCATTACCGGGGAGCGACCATTACCCGCTGAAAAGTTGCGGTTGGATTCGTCGGTTTATCCAATAAATGAAGTTCAAGCATTCAAACAACGCTACGCTGCAGAAGACTTACACCCCCTCGCAACATATTTGGCTAAGTATGGACTAACTGATGCACAAAACGAAGTTGGACAAGGTGGCTTCTAGATTAATCGTTTTGGGGTGTAGTTTTCTGAGTATTCTAAACTGATTATTTACTGATTGGAGGTATTAATGTGACTAGAAAAGTTGTGATTGTTGGTGCTTCACATGGTGGTCACCAAGCAATTATTGAACTACTTAATAGATATGACGATATTGACATTACCTTGTTTGAAGCTGGCGATTTTATTTCCTTTATGTCTTGCGGAATGGAACTTTACCTGGAAAATGACGTTACGTCTGTCCATGACGTCCGTAATTTTCGTCCAGCCAGCTTTCCACAAGCAAACGTGCACATTCTAGATAATCATTTGGTAACTAAAATTAATCAGAGTCGACAAACTGTCTCAGTAAAAAATCTTAAAAGTAATCAGGACACCGAAGTTAGCTATGATAAGCTGATTCTCAGTTCGGGGGTGACCCCCAATGCATTGGCCGTTCCCGGTGCGGATCTAGAGAATGTGTTCCTGATGCGGGGCTATGATTGGGCGACGAAAATCAAGGCTAAGCTAGCTGATGATAACATTAAAAATGTAACAATTGTCGGAGCCGGATACATTGGTATCGAGGCCGCTGAAGCTGCCGCCAAGGCAGGCAAACAGGTTACTTTATTAGACGTTATCAGCCGTCCTTTGGGTACCTATCTAGATGCCGAATTAACTGATATTTTAAGTAATGAACTGGCGACAAGAGGAGTTAAAGTTCACACAAATATCGAAATTTCGGAATTCTGTGGTCGCAACGGACAAGTGGAGTGGGTCAAGAGTAAGCAGGACAATTTTCCAAGCGACTTGGTTATTCAAGCTACCGGGGTTAAAGCCAATACCAACTGGCTAAGAGGAACTGTTGATCTTGATGAACGTGGCTGGATCAAAAATGACCCCTATTTGCGAACAAATTTGTCGAATGTTTACGCGCTCGGCGATGCGACCTTGGCCTACTCGGTGGCTGCCGATAAGAAAATGCCAATCGCCTTAGCAACAGTGGCCCGTCGTGAGGCGCGGTATATCGTTAAGCATTTGTTTGAAAAAATACCCACTACGCCCTTTTCTGGTGTCGTTGGCTCCTCTGCTTTGAGTGTTTTCAGTTACAACTTTGCTCAAAGTGGATTAAATAGTTTCACTGCGCATCGTGCGGGCATCAACGTTAACAGTTCCTATTATGAAGATAATCTGCGGCCGGCTTTTATACCAAAAGACAAGGGAAATACAAAAGCTTATACAAAGCTTTTCTTCCAACCTTTTGATCATCGCCTAGTCGGTGGAGCAGTGCTATCAAAGCATGACATCACAGCGCAGGGGAATGTGTTGGCTTTGGCCATTCAATACCGGCTAACCTTAGAGGACCTAGCTGAAGCAGATTTCTTTTTCCAACCTGGGTTTGATCGGCAATGGAGTTTATTGAATTTGGCTGCTCAACATGCGCTAGGTGAAAGTGAGTTTACTAAGAAATAAAGCGGCTTCCCTTTTTTGATAGATAATACGATAAATATAAAAAAGACAGGTTAAAGGCAATGACTCAAGAAAATTATTGCTCTTAACCTGTCTTTTTAATAATTTAATGTATCCAAAGTTCCAAATAACACATTTATTTATAGCTTTGTAAGGTAGATTGCAAATTTAATCCGAATTTTTGGACAAATTTGTCAGCATAACCTGATA
>NZ_AZFS01000030.1 GCF_001434395.1 Levilactobacillus hammesii DSM 16381 | reverse complement strand
GCTTCAAACAATTCTTGAATATCAACTTGCCAAGGATCAGCAAGCATTTCATCAATGGGCTTTAATACTTTTTTTTCGTCCATCTGAGTTACTCCTAACATTAGCTAATTATTTCAGGTTTAAATTAAAGGCATCTTTTTATAGTTAGTTATTCAAAGATTGTGATTAAGTTTAGAAAGAAAAACGGTGTAAAGCCATTAAAAAGATTTGTTTGAGCGCAGCGAAATCTAATACAACTTTTTTTAGTATAAGCACAATCAACTTTAGTTGTTGTGTATAAGTGCGCATTGAACTAAAAAACACCCTTTATTTCAATGATCAAGTTAGCTATTTTTTAGCGTCATTAAACGGAATGAAATGAGTTCAATGCGCACTTACACATAGAATTTATTCTATGTTATACCAAAATGATTAGAACCTGTATTAGAAGCCGCCGTTGGCGACAACAAAATCAAACTCATAAATTCAAAACTAAAAAAATCATTTGCTATGTTAACGAATTGTAAACTATAAAAAATATGAACTAGAGGCTATACCTTAATTTTAATATGAATTATTAACTAAATATAAAAAAGAGCCTCGAGTATGAGACTCATTTTTTTGCTTTATAAAATAATCCCTTTGCTGGCTAAATTAGCTAAACATTCTTTCAAATATGCGTCATTATGCTCTGGATAAATTGGGTTAGTGATCGGGCATTCTTTCAAAATTATATATGGATCACAATGAATACCGCGGTAAAGCGGATTAAACCAGTTTTTATTGGGGTGATATCCGCAGTGCTGCATTTCATGCAGTACCAGTAAGTGAAATTGATAGAGTTTATATGGCGAGTGCTTGAATACATAATTAACAGTTGCATGTTTTTTACCCCAGCCATTGCCTCTTAGAGCAGCAAGTTCTCGATGCTGCCCTAGTAGTTGCTGGCGAGGAAGTTTATTAATGAGTTGCTCATGCCAAAGTCGCATACTTAGCCTCCTGTTTTCTCAGCTTATCTATCAATGTATTATAGAGAATAATTGCTGCAATAGCTCGCTTAATATCAACCAAAATCAATTTGATCGAGCATGGTTTCTTGACTGGCTTGATCCAAGCCTAAATAAGCTAAAGTCATGGCCTCGCTGGAATGATTTAATAAGTGCATGACTAAACCAATATTATAATTAGACTGCGTGTAGACCCGATAAGCGCCGGTTTTACGCATGGTATGAGTACCAAGATAATTAATGCCGAGTAAATCGCCCGTCTTAGCCATAATTTTGTAGAACTGTTTTTCCGTGATATGTCGATCAGGGTGCTGAATCGAGGGAAACAACCAGTCAGAAACCAAATGATTGTCTTGTAACCAAGCTTGATAAGCCAATAAATTAGCTTGCACGGGTTTTAAGTAGAGCAGGTTCGCTTTACCGGTCTTTTGGTCGTGGATAAACGCATTCTGACGCACGGTGCCGTTCTCGTTAAAGACATCTGCCCAACGAAGCTTCATGACGTCGCTCACACGCAGCAGAGTCGCTTTGCCAACTTGAAAAACTGTATAGTTACGCCGGCCAGCTTTAAAGCTGTTGAGTAAGGTATCTTGCACCTCTTTGAGAACATTTGAATCTTTGATAGGTAAGACAATTTGTTGCATAGTTTTAGCTCCTTAAAAAATTGATTTTTAGTACAATTTAAAGTACAATATTAAGTACAATGAAAGGGTGGTAAATATGACATTAGCACTAACACAGAGCGACTTTCGCGCTAATCTAAAAAAATATTTAGATCAAGTTAATGACGAAGATGAAACCGTTTATATTGCTCGTTCAAACAGTCGCGCAGTGGCCATCGTTTCACAAGAAAAAATGGACTGGCTAGAAAGAGCATTAAAAGCGAAAGAAGGTTCATTAGAATATGCAATTGCGCGTGATCAGTTAATTAAACGCCATGTTTTACCTGATGATGAAATTGTTGAATCAAATGATGATTATTGGGGTCAGTTTAAATAATGAAAAAACTAAGATTTAAACCACGTGCAACCTTTAATGCTGATCTAAAACGGTTAGCCAGTTTAGACAAATCTATTATTGATGAAGTTCGAGCAGCCATTGATCTGTTGCTTGAGCAACAACAATTACCATCAGAATTTGAAGATCATGAGCTTAATCGGCGAATGAGCGGTTATAATGAATTTCACTTACGAGATACCCCGAAAAACAAAACACCAAGCGAAACTAACGATGTCCTGGTTGTTTATACGATTGATAAAGATGAACTAGTCTTAATTGGAATTCGAGTCGGATCGCATGATCGTTTATTTCCTGGTCAAAATCGTGCTAAAAGGTATCGAAAAAATGACAAATAGAAGGAGTTATTTTTATAATATGAAAATAAATAACCCCCAACATCTATATTATAGATATTGGGGGTTATTCTTTCAATGTTTTCGAGGGGCTATTTGGGACTTATGGACCCTATAAGAGAAACAAGACTTATTTTAGAACTTTCCTCAAACGTATCATGTCTTTTAAAACAAGACCATTTTCAGTAATCTCTTTATCATAGTGAATTGTAAAGAAGTTTTGATCAACACCAACAACCCGGAAACCACATTTTTGATAAAGATAAAGTTGTCCAAAACTAGTTGTACCAGTTCCAATTTCAAGACACTTGCAATTATTGTTTCGCGCATATTTTTCGGCAAAAATCAGAAGTTGATGACCAATTCCTTTATTTCTTTGTGTGGCAAATTACAAGTTTAATCCGAACAAGCCCGGAAACTTTCAATGGCAGTCTGTT
>NZ_AZFS01000029.1 GCF_001434395.1 Levilactobacillus hammesii DSM 16381 | reverse complement strand
GGTACTTGATAAACAGACAAAAGGTACTTGATAAACAGACAAAAGGTACTTGATAACCTTCTGTACGCCTTGGGGGAGTAAGGTGCAATAGGGGTCTAAAAGAGGTTTAAAAGAGGTTTATAAAAGAGGTTTAAAAGAGGCACCACTGTACAAGATCAAAATCTAAAACAAAAATACAAAGGAGTGAGCCCAAAAACAGGCTCACATTAAACTTCATTCGCTACGCTCTTTGCGCCTCACTTCGTTCGTTGCCTACAAAGGAGTGACAAGCCACATTTAATCGGGCGCTAACGCCCCGAACCCCGTCCAAGCTGAGCCAGCTTAACCGCTTTTTCACTCGCCGTTAGGCAGGAAAGCAAAGTTTTATAGAAACTTTGGCTTTCGC
>NZ_AZFS01000028.1 GCF_001434395.1 Levilactobacillus hammesii DSM 16381 | reverse complement strand
TGCGAGGATAGGACGTTGCCACGCGAAGTAAAGAACCCAGTGATTGGGTTCTTTTTGTATAGAAATTTAAAAACGCCAGGCCGTGGTGCATGACCGCAGCGACAGACTGCCTGGCTACTCGTCGGTGTCAGAAGAAAACTGATCCGTGCAATGCCGTCAGTAGGAAACGGTTCGTCATCAGCTGGTTAGTTGAGCGGTTGTTTTGCTGAACGTGGCATGAAGGAACCTGACAAGGTATTCAATCAGATAAACGCCATTCAACTAATCATTGGTTTGACGCAACGCATTAGTGGCTGGCGGCCCTCGGCTTGCGTTACGGTCGAGGCCAACCATAGATAGTCGCATGAACTAAAATCACGCGGCTCGCGTTTGTGACGCTTCCGTGTTCCCACTAATCAGGTGGTGTCAGCGAAGTCGCACTGCGGATAGTTAGGAGAATAAAGGGGTCGGGTGAGACAAACGAGCCCCTGAAGAAGAGATAACCTTTAAATTACGGGAATCTATTCCTAAGAGATGCTAAATAGCCAGCAATATGGGATTACACACCCATACTGCTGGCTATTTGATTATCTAGATATCGCTTATCGAAATGATATGACAGTCACGCTAACGTTGTCTAGCCTCAACCGATCGAGATAGCCAGTACTTTCGGGCCAGTACGATGACAACTACCAGACCGCTGAATTGGCAGGTCGTCATTAGGCCAAAGCCCATATTAAAGGCGTTGATACTCCCACTAACGAGACTGAGCACGGCAAATACCGTCAAGCCAATCCAATGTACGCGTTTCGTCCAAACGTTCGGGTGGCGATGGGCAAAACCCAAGTTACCCAGGAGACTGATTAGCAGGAGGATGAGGAAGTCCATCCAATAGAGGCCAGGGAAAGTTGAAAATTGGGTGATGCGCTCCACCAAGAGAACCCCGAGCAGGATCATTAATAGGCTGGGGCTTGTATGGTCAGCTTGTTTCGCCGTGGTCATCGTACTGGCATCTTGTAAGAGGTCATCTACTGGGACAGCATACAGCGTGGCTAATTGTGTAATGGTGGCGATGTCCGGTTGGTTTCGACCAGTCTCCCAGCTGGAGATGGTTTGACGCGACACGTGAAGTTGGTCTGCCAGTGCCGTTTGGGTCAGCTGCTTCGTTTGCCGGAATTTTTTTAAACGTGCGCCTAGTTCTGTCGATGCCATGGGGGCGTCTCACTTCCTTAACAATTACTATTAACTCTAGCATAAAGAATCAGCAGAAAATAGCAAGCTATTCTCGCTAGCATCCGTATCACTCGGGGATTTGAACGGGTAGGATAAAAGGGAATAGAGGAGATGAAGTCCAGTGCAACGTAGGCAAGAGAAAATGGTTCAGGTAACCGGGCTACGGAAAAAGTTCGGCCATCGAATCGTCTTGTGTGATGTGAATTTTGAATTTTCCACCGGTGAGGTTGTGGGTTTAGTCGGCCCCAATGGTGCAGGCAAAACGACCATTATGAAAGAATTATTGGGACTGCTGGTAGCGGATGCTGGCAATGTTCAGATCTTGGGGCAACCCGTTTCGGTCACAACTCATACTGTCGTGACCCAACAGGTAGGTGCGCTCATCGAACGTCCAGCGATTTATCCGTTTCTGAGTGGCTGGCAACATCTTCAGTTGATGACGAATTCCGTGGAGCAAATGATGTGGGTGGTGCAGGCCTTGCAGATGACGGGATATATTCATCAACCGGCCAAACGGTATTCGTTAGGAATGAAACAGAAGTTGGGAATTGCTATGGCGTTGGTTGGCCGACCACAATTGGTCATATTGGATGAACCCATGAATGGACTAGATCCACAATCAGTTAAGCGACTGCGTGAGTTAATTGGCCAATTAGCAGGGGAGGGGACCACTTTCTTAATTTCCAGTCATATTTTGAGTGAACTGGAAAAGGTCATTGATACGGTCATCCTCGTTGATCAGGGACAGGTTCGGCTACAGCGAACGATGGCGCAGCTGCAGGAGTCTGCTCGACAGTCATTAGTCATCCAAACAACGGAGAATGCGCGTGCTTTGCAGATTCTTTTACAGGCGGACTATCCGGTAATCCAGCGCGGTACGGATTTGATCGTGACGGCGTCGGTGGCGTTGACCCCCTTACTGCGCAGGCTCTTCGCCGCAGATGTCCAAATTTCAAAGGTGGATCAGCAGCGGGAAGACTTAGAGACCGTTTTATTACGGTTGTTGGCAGAAGGGAAGGCATAGGTCATGGGACAATTAATCAAGCAGGAAATTTTCAAATTCAGACATCAACGAATAGCGTGGCTCGCACCAGTCATCTTGACCCTCTTAATGGGGGGACTAGCCATGACGGCACATGGCGCATCAAGTGGTGATCAGAAGTTTTACATTTCATCAGCGTATGGCGGGTTTCAATGGTTGACGATTCTCATCATTGTGATTGGCAGCGGTTGTGTGACAATGGAATTCGAGTACGGGACGATCAAACAACTGGCTACCCAGGTGAATCATCGCTGGACGATATTTGTGGGCAAGTATGTGCTAGTTCTCGGGTATAGCCTGCTACTTCATGGGTTGGCCGTCGTCGTGACGCTATTGCTCAAAGTTGGTGCTGGTCGGGGCCTTCACTGGCAGACCAGTTATCTCTATCATCAGTCGCTGTTGGCTAATCTGGTCACCAATGCGTTGTTGGACATGTATGGGGGCGTGATGATTGTTGGACTGGTTTTTTTACTCGCGAGTTTCAGTCGTAATAGTGCGGCGGCAATTGCTATTGGGGTAGGTGCCTGTTTCATGGGGGAAGGGGTATCCAGTTTGCTATTGCAGTCATTTAAGTCGCTGGTTCCTCTGATGAAATGGAATCCGTTTAACATGTTCTTCCTGCAGGAGGAGTATGGCAATCCCAGTTATCAGCAAAACGTGACGCATTTGACGATTCAGCAGTTGAGTGTCGGCAATCTTGTGTGGGCGCTGTGTTTTGTTGGGGTGGGGGCAGTGATTTTTTCGAGACGGCAGATTTAGATTGGGGATGGCTGGCCGGAAACCGAATTTGCAAATTAGACAGGATGGAAAGCGTCACGGCGACATGCTACCAAAAGAAACTTCTGGTCCGTGACATGGGGGTCGTGAGGACCGACCCTGGCGGCGCTGCCAACAATGGTGAAGAGCTGACAATATTAATTTGGAATTTTTGTTGACAGTAAGATGATGTGCATGGTATATTATCTAAGTTGTCTTTTACGACAGCGACTCATTAATTTAAAAAGTTAAATTGCTTGTTGACAAGCAGGTTAGCTAAATGGTATATTAATTGAGCTGCTTCATTAGGGCGGCAAGCAACTAAGAAATATGTCTTAAAATTTCTTGTTGACATCATATTGTTAAAATGATATGATTATTAAGTTGTCTGTGAGAGCAGATGACGCTGTAGGCCTTTGAAAACTGAACATTGTTTCGACAAACCAAATATGTGTAGGGCGGTTTGATA
>NZ_AZFS01000027.1 GCF_001434395.1 Levilactobacillus hammesii DSM 16381 | reverse complement strand
ATAAGGTTCTTCAGCTTCACCTTTAATTTCAAATTCAGTAAACATAACAAAAAATTGGTTCTGTTGCAAAGTTTTCCCAAAAATCTATTTTAGTGTAAAATTGAGAAAAAAGACAGAGAGGACAGAGTAATGAATCATTTTAAAGGCAAACAATTCAAAAAAGACGTCATTATTGTCGCTGTTGGTTACTACCTGCGTTACAATCTAAGCTATCGTGAAGTTCAGGAATTGTTATATGATCGTGGAATAAATGTTTGTCATACTACGATTTATCTTTGGGTGCAAGAGTACAGCAAAGTCCTCTATTATCTTTGGAAGAAGAAAAATAGACAATCCTTCTATTCATGGAAAATGGACGAAACCTATATCAAAATTAAGGGACGTTGGCATTATCTTTATCGTGCAATTGATGCGGACGGCTTAACCTTAGATATCTGGTTACGAAAGAAACGGGATACGCAAGCAGCCTATGCTTTCTTAAAACGACTCCATAAACAGTTTGGTGAGCCGAAAGCAATTGTGACCGATAAAGCACCTTCTCTTGGCTCCGCCTTTAGAAAGTTACAGAGTGTGGGTTTATATACTAAGACAGAGCACCGAACTGTGAAGTATCTTAACAATTTAATAGAACAAGACCATCGACCTATTAAACGACGAAATAAATTTTATCAAAGTCTCCGTACAGCCTCTTCCACGATTAAGGGCATGGAGACCATTCGAGGAATATATAAAAAGAACCGAAGAAATGGAACGCTCTTCGGCTTTTCGGTGTCTACTGAAATCAAGGTATTAATGGGAATAACAGCCTAAGATATTTGGAGTTCAGAGAGGGCGCGTTTGATTTTCAAACTTCGCAACAGAACCGATTTACTCATGATTAAGTCGCTGACTCAGGACTAGATCGGAAGTCGCTGCCTAATTGACGACACCACCCAAGCAGCTTGTTCTTGAAAATTAAAAATTGTCCGAAGTTCGTGGCTGTGCCATTAAAAATCGAACTACTCCTTGTTTTTGTTAAGAAAGGGGCTTATACTATTAATCAATCGCACACGATTGAAAGGGGGCATCTGCATGACACTAGAAATTGACCTAGCAAATCAACTTTGTTTTAGCATATACAATGCCAATCGGTTATTTAACAAATTTTATGTCGAAACATTAACGCCATTCAAGCTGACTTACGCACAATATCTCGTACTAATGGCATTGTGGGAACGCGACGACCAGTCACTACACGAATTGGGTCAAGTTCTGCGTTTAAGTAGCAACACTCTGACACCACTTTTGCGGCGTATGGAAGACGCCGGGTGGTTGCAACGGGAGCGCCCAGCAACGGATCGGCGTCAATTGGTTATTCATCTCACAACTCAAGGCAAGCAACAACAAGCACCAATCGAAGCCGCGATTGCAACTTGTATCAGTCGCTACCATCTGACCATCGATGAATATCAGCAGGCTTTGGCCTTGAACCAGAAGATCATTACCGCATTATCACAAGATTTGGCCTAGATGGACCTTTTTATTGGCTGTTTAAATCGTGCGCGACTGAATTATAAATTTAGGAGGAATCTTTAATGGCAGATTATGACACAATTTTTATCGGTAGCGGTCACGCGACGTGGCACGCTGCAGTAACCCTTGCACGTGCGCAACAAAAGGTAGCAATCATTGAAGAGGATACAATCGCCGGGACATGCACTAACTTTGGTTGTGATGCTAAGATTCTGTTAGACGGCCCCTTCGAGCTGACCGAACAGCTCAAACAATACCAGGGGATTGGTGTCAACACAACGCCCAGTATCGATTGGTCACAGTTGATGGCATATAAGCAGCAAGTCATTCAACCCTTATCGGTACAAATGACGGCCGTATTCAAGCAATTAGGAATTAAGATTATTACAGGACATGGCGAACTGACTGATACGCACACTGTTAAAGTGGCCGGCAGCACGTATACGGCGGATACCATCGTTGTCGGGACCGGACAGCGCCCAGCCAAATTAGCTATTCCGGGCGCTGATCTAATGCATGATAGTCGTGATTTTCTTGACCTACCAACCATGCCCAAGCGGTTGACCTTGATTGGTGCCGGAATTATCTCGTTAGAATTTGCCAACATGGCTGTGTTACTAGGATCTGAAGTGCATATTATTGAGTTTGCCGACCGGGCACTACCTGCATTTTATTCAGAGCACGTTGAAAAAATGATTGCACATTTACAGGCAGCCGGGGTACACTTCCACTTTGGTGAAGCCCTTAGCCAAGTGACTAAAAGCGCCACGGGATTATTGGCAACCACTAAGAACGGCCTGACCATTGAGAGTGATGACATCATCGCAGCCACTGGTCGGATTCCAAACATCGAACACTTAGGGTTAACGAAAGTTGGCATTAAGACCGATCGGCACGGCATTGTCGTCGACGACCATTTGCGGACAAATATTCCCAACATTTACGCTAGCGGTGATGTCATCAGCAAGACTTTGCCGAAGTTAACACCGACCGCGACCTTTGAGTCTAACTACATTGCCGGCCAATTGCTTGGAAGTACGGCCGCGATTGATTATCCGGTCATTCCATCGGTCGTCTTTACGTTACCAAGAATCGCACAAGTCGGTATCCCTGTCGAAGCCGCCAAGCTTGATACTGAACACTTTCACGTTCAAGCACTGCCATACGGTAAACTGTTAGCCTTTCAGTATCAAAACGAGGTCGATGCTGATCTACAACTGATCTTTGACCAAGAGAATTACCTTGTTGGCGCTTCCATCTATGGTAATGGCGCGCCAGACTTGATTAACTTACTGACCATGATTATTACTGATCACGTCTCAGCCAACACGTTAAGTCAGAAGATTTTTGCCTTTCCGAGTGCTTCAGTGGGTATCATTGATATGTTGACACCACTTTTACACCATGACTAGTTATTAAACCAACTGACCAATTTAAAGATACTGTGTAGGCGACGCCTACACAGTATCTTTTTGCCGTTCGAGACTAACTCACCGATAGTTCCTGCCTAGGGCCCCTAATAATTTGACAAGCAGGATAATGGCCCCACCGAGCGTCCAAATGAAGACGCCCCAGCTTAACCAACTGGCCTGAACAAATAAACTGATCAAAATGAACCAATTCATCCCAAAGAGCCACCAACTGAGTGTGCCTTTCAGAATCATTGACCATACAAAGGGTGTCGCATACCGATTTAGCGGGATAATCGCAAGCAATAGGGCCGGAATGAGCCTACTTTCAAACATTGCCAAATAATGGTACGGATCGCTCGTATAAGCGATTGTCCCCAATAAACCATAGTGATTTGGTATCGTCGTTAAAAGGGCTGCTTGCCCAATATAAACGATGATTGGTTGGCCAATCAACAGTGCGAGTAATCCCCAAGTTATCTTTTTCATCAGTCTACGCGAGAGCGTAAAATATCTTGTGTAAATGCATAAAAGATTGCTGAATTGTATAGAAATAGGGAATGCCTTCCCTTATGATATTTAGTAACCACAGAAAACATCACAGGAGGCATTCCCCATGAATGAACTTACCACAGAAATTATCGCTGCACTAGCCCAAAAGCAAGATTTGGACGAAGTTTTTCGTCACCACCTCGAAATTGCGATTAACCAGCTGCTTCAAACCGAATTGGCAGAGTTTTTGGGTTACGAACGCTACTCATACGCTGGGATTAACACTGGTAATAACCGCAATGGCAGTTATGAGCGCTCGTTTGATACGAAGTACGGCCAACTTAACTTAACCATTCCTCGAGATCGCAATGGCCGGTTTGAAAATCATACCTTGCCAGCCTACGGTCGGCACAGTGATAATTTAGAAACAACGGTCATTCAGTTGTATACCAAGGGAATTACCACTGCTGAAATTGCCGAACTCATTGAGAAAATGTACGGTGCTCACTACTCCAAAGCCACGGTTTCCAACATGACTAAAGCCGTCAATGAACAGGTTCAAGCTTTCCAGCAACGTCGACTGGCTTCACAATATGCGGCCATCTTCTTAGATGCCACTTACTTGCCGTTAAAGCGGGATACCGTTCAAAAAGAAGCCGTTCATATTGCGATTGGCATTCGTCCAGATGGTACGAAAGAAGTTCTGAACTACCAAGTGGCGCCAACGGAATCGACTGGAATCTGGACTGAACTGCTGGGAACCTTGATCAAGCAGGGCGTTAAAGATGTGCTGTTGTTTGTGGCCGATGGGTTAGTTGGTTTGGATGAAGGCTTGAATCGGCATTTCCCTAAAGCCAAACGACAACGTTGCCTGGTTCATGTTGGGCGGAATCTGATGAACAAAGTTCGCGTAAAAGACCGCAAGGCCGTGATCAGTGACTTTAAACAAGTTCATCGGGCCGCCAACCGTGAAGCAGATGAACTGAAACTGAATGAGTTCGCCAACAACTGGCATCAGACCTATCCCAAATTAATCAAAGATCTGCTTAAAATGCCGAATTTACTCACTTTCATGGACTTTCCATCAGCTATCCGGCAATCACTATACTCCACTAACCTGATTGAGAACTTTAATAAGCATCTCAAGCGCACCACCCACCACAAAGAACAATTTCCAACGGAAGATTCACTGGATCGCTTCCTGGTTTCTCAGTTTAATGTTTATAACGAGAAGTCTCTGAAGCGGATCCACCGAGGGTTCCAAGGACTCCAGGACACCTTGGAAGCATCATTTATTTAAGTTAGATACATATTATATGTACGAAGGCATTTCATTTACACAAGATTCTTGACGCTACCCTATTGTGACTTTCTTTGAAGAATGCTAGAGTTTAAACCGATTGGATAGACCGTAATTTGACCAATTGGATGGGAGGCGATTTTTTTGAAGCAGAAAGTCATTTGGGACATACAGCTTATAATAAACTGTGTATTTATGTTATACATTGCTGGGAAATTGTCCAATATTTTATTTGTCGATAATGGTATATCGATTATAATAACTATTTTCTTAATTCTGGCAGCTCTTATCATAGCATATGCGTTAACAGTACAGTTTAAAAACATAAGGAGATAATTTCTTTGAAGAAAAAATATTTCTTAATAGCAATAGGTATTTCAATTATGAGTGTTCAAGATATAGTATCTCCAGAGTCTATAAAAGCAGCTAAAGTACCATGGGCTAGTATTGCATGGAAAGTTGTGCAGAAGGCTAGTAATAAGGTATATAACGTTAAAGCCAGTATTTCTAAGGGAAAGTATGGAGTAACTTCTACACCAGGTACTATTACGCTAAATGGTTCAAAATATGGTGCAAGTGCAATGTATAATGTTAAATCATTATCAACTAAGCATTCTCTTGCTCTATTTGCAAATTCCGACCCGATTAGTATGATGCTTAAAAAGTATTCACTTTTGGTGATAAACCCTAAGGGACATTACACCGTTAATACTTCAATTAATCCAGGGGTATATCGTGGATTTAAATTCGGATTAAAGGGAACCTACAAGGTACAATTTGTATCAAATAAAAAGTTCAAGCTTGCACCTTATGTTGCATATAGATACGATTCTGCCAATAGCATATATAAAACTAATTCTTTAGTTGAATCCACTGATGATCAAGCTCAAAGTACTTCTGACATAAGTCAAAGTGATTCACAGATTAATGGTGGACAAACTTTTGATGATTCGCCGTATGGGGACTTAATACGGCCATCTTGGGGTTCAGGTGTTGTGTCTACTCCGACCTCAAGTCAATTGACAGTAGCACAATTATACGATCAATTCACAGATAATGGTCATAGCGTTTATTCTATGAAATCCTATGTAGTAGGTGATGTTATTCACGTACACGATCAGATCAGCAGCTTAGATTACGATAATACGTCTAACTCTACACAAGTTTATTTTGCTAGTAATCCAGATGACTTTCTGGAATTCAATGGTAATTTAACGCGTACCCTAAAAGTTGGAGACACTTTTAATAAAAATATGAGGGTCGAACAGATGGGGAACAACAGCGAATTTAGAATTCCAGATTATTTTAAATATGTCATGGATCATAATGGTGAATATCCCAATTTTTAAAACTTGGTAGTCTTTTTTCAATTAGTGTTGATCAAGCGTTTATTTGGAACTTCGTTTGCTTGCGGGCGGGGTTCATTTTTCAGGTGATAAATTTGCAATTTACTTTTGTTTGACGATAAAACTAGGCAGAAATGTTTGATTAGATTGTATCCAGGTTGAACGTCTGATATCGTGGCCAACTGAACAATCGGCAGGCTTTAAAGCCCGTACTAGCAATTTGTGATGCTGTGCAAGTCTTTGGGGCACAAAAAACTGATTTTAATGATATATTATTCAAACGGTAAACGTATGTATCAAAAAACATTCACAGGGATAACTTGGTGGAATAAAGGAGTACTATGAGAATTGATACTATTTTTTCGATAATCTACTTTGCGTTATTTACTGTTTTTTACATTGTTGGGATACCAAAATTCTTTGTAATTGTCTATTCGATTTTCGGAATTGCGAGTTTCATCTACCTTGATAAGTACAGAAAAAAGAAATGAAAAAATAGAGATATGGTAGATTGCAAATTTAATCCGAATTTTTGGACAAATTTGTCAGCATAACCTGA
>NZ_AZFS01000026.1 GCF_001434395.1 Levilactobacillus hammesii DSM 16381 | reverse complement strand
CCCTTACTTTTTACTGGTTCGACCAACAACTAATGAAACAATCAGAACTAAAATAATTGCCCCGATGATCGATGGTATCAATGCCGTGCCAGCTAACGAAGGGCCCCAAGTGCCAAGGAGCCCTTGGCCAATCCACGCACCGATTAAACCAGCTACGATATTTGCAATCCAGCCCATAGCAGCACCACGGTTAGTGATTGCGCCAGCAATGGCACCAATGATTGCCCCGACGATTAATGACCA
>NZ_AZFS01000025.1 GCF_001434395.1 Levilactobacillus hammesii DSM 16381 | reverse complement strand
AAAGGAAGCTGATCTTTTTTGTCCGAACAGCGTTCGGATTAATTTTACAATCTACCAAATCAAAAAAATCGGGAAGTCAAACTTAATGAACAAAGCGAGTTGGCAATTCAGAGAAGCGTTGCCGATAAGACAATCTCAATTTTGAAAGAATTGCAGACCATTGTTTCAGAATATGACGATGAGGCAAGATCAGAGTTATCTCAGCAAGTCAAATACATGTTCAACCAACTTATTACTGAGCAAGATCAAAACTTAATCAAAGAAGTAAATATCTCAAAGAACTACGAAATGGAAATTCTTGGTGAAAATGGCATCAACTTATTAAACGATATTTCTATGGGGCAAAGTCAGGTCCTCTCTCTTGCGTTCATTTTTGCATTAGCCAAACTGGCGTCCAAAGGTAGAGATGAAATCGACTTTCCATTATTCGTGGATACACCATTTGCAAGACTTGATAGTCAAATTCGCGACCATATTGTTCAAAAGACCCCAGGCTTGTCAAGCCAATGGGTACTGTTATTAACAGATACAGAATTTACCAGTCGCGAGAAGACCAGTTTTATTAAAAGCAATGGGGTTGGTTATGTATATAAGCTTCAAAAGGATTCGGATGGCCAAACCAGTATTCTAAAAAGTACTTTTGAAGATTAAGAGGAGGTATAACGCAAATGGCAGATATTGATTTTTTAAATAGTGGTAATCAATTGTTTCAAACGGCAACCCAATATGAGGATGTTTATAATGCCTTGGCAAACTCCTTGGGACTTCATAATCAAGATATTTTTATGATTGCTGTGTATCTTGGTGTTCGTTCAGGTAAAAAGGAAAGTGCTCGAAACTATCAAGGGAAAGAATTTCGTCCATCGTACTTGAGCAAGAAACAACAAGGGGTTCTCTACGGTTTAGCTTTTAGAGATAGACTTTTTAAAAAGGAAGCTGACTTTAAAGACCCTGAGTTAATTAACGATGCAAAACTTTTGTTCAATGAATATGCCAATCAAGGAGCCATGATAATTAGAGACACAGTTCTTAATGGATTTGATATAAGTCAAGTTGGAAAAAAGGAACAAAGTGAAGTTGCAAGATCAATTGTTCAATACTTGCTTAAGGAAAAGGATGCTACCCCTTTCTAGTTCTATTACAGCATTTGTTGATATTAGAAAGTAGGTCATTGAAAATAAATGGAACTCATTCATCGGAGGTTATCCTAAAATGACAGTAGAAACAAATGAATTAAATTTTGAAGATCAACTTATCCATTATTTGGTCAATATTGGTGGTACCAAGCAATGGGAATATTTACCC
The DNA here is from genome assembly GCF_001434395.1 of Levilactobacillus hammesii DSM 16381. Lineage (GTDB taxonomy): Bacteria > Bacillota > Bacilli > Lactobacillales > Lactobacillaceae > Levilactobacillus > Levilactobacillus hammesii. Next base: position 2,649 of record NZ_AZFS01000025.1, on the reverse strand, counting down.
GAAATTCAAACGACTGATCAACTTTGGGAAAATTTTAAGCACATTTTGGAAATTAATAACCCTGACAAGTTAATGGATGTAAGCTGATTCCTGAGACAACTTTTAAGAGAGCGTATAATGAATAAATCGTCTCTCAAAAGGAAGGAATTTTTACATGCCAACTCGTTACGACAAAGAATTCAAACAAAACATTATCAACCTATATAAACAAGGCGAATCAGCCGCCCAACTGGCCAGAGAATATGGCATTGGCTATTCAACCGTTCATAAGTGGATCCAGGGCCAAGCCAAAACTCAATCCGGTAAATCGCCAGACGAAATCAAAGCGATGGAAAAGCGACTGGCTTCGCTGTCTGAGGAGAACGAAATCCTAAAAAAAGCCCTGGGCTTCCTTGCGCAGAAGTAACCAATATCTTTGATTACATTCACCAAGAAAGCCATCACCACCAGGTAACCAAGATGTGCCGAATCCTCGGTGTTTCCAGAGCTCAGTATTATCGTTATCGATCCCCCAAACCTTCAAAACGCCGGGCCGAAGATGCGGACTTGAAACAACGGATTCTGCGGATCTTTGCGGAATTTAAGCAGCGATACGGTGTTATGAAGATCCACCATGAATTGAATCTGGAACTTCAACCACTGCAGCTTCGGTGCAGTCCACGACGGATTTCCCGGCTCATGAAGGAACTGGATATCCACTCCGTTACCGTCAATAAGTGGAAAGCGGCTTCGGCTTCCAAAACCAAGGTTGAACAGCGTCCCAACTTGCTTAAGCAGGATTTCTCGACCACTGGTTTAAATCAAAAATGGACCGCTGATATGACCTATATTCAAACGAAGCGTAATGGCTGGTGTTACTTATCAACCATCATGGACCTGCACTCACGACGGATTATCGGCTATTCATTCTCAAAAAAGATGGATACTGATTTAGTCTTAAAGACCCTTGAAAGCGCGGTTAAAAATCGAACCATTACTGGGGACCTGATTATCCATACGGATTTAGGATCACAGTATACCAGCGATGATTACAATCAACGTTTAACTGAGCTACATATCCGCCACTCATACAGCCGTAAGGGTTGTCCGTATGATAATGCGCCAATGGAATCCTTTCACGCTTCCCTCAAAAAGGAATGTGTTTATCCAGTGCCGGTCTTTGAGAATTATGAAACTGCCGCTGCTGTCCTTTTTGAATATGTGCATGCTTTCTACAATAGGAAGAGAATTCATAGTTCACTGGGCTACCAGACCCCCTTACAAGTTGAAATTGCAACACTTACGAGCCAAATGGCCGCCTGATTTAATGCTTTCCAGGGTTCAAATAAGTTATTAATCACGATTAATGATTTATTTGAGCTGTGGAGGGTAAACGCGGTTCTGAATGTCTCTTAAAATCTGTCTCAAATATTGACTTCAATCCAATGGCCTGTATGAAAGTGAAGAGCCAGATTTCACAGAACAATTAAATTCCTATAGTAAAGACTTAGCAAAGGAGATTATTCTTGATTTAATTGGAGCAACGGGTATTGATATACAAGAATTTGATAAATTAGCTATGAAGCTTTAGTTGTACTAATTGCAAATGGGACTACGGAAACTTTTAATAGATTTATCGAAAAGTTCAGCTAATCACTGTTTTTTTTGCATATGGTCAGGAGGTGGCGATATCATGATTAATTCATAGTAAATACGGGTATGAGTTTCCGGAGTGGGCACAGGCGGGTGCTCGGCTCGATAAGATGGTGTAAGGATAATAGACGTCGTGCTAAATAGCGTGGCGTTTTTATTTTGCCCAAAATTTGGAGGTGGCCGGCATGGGCCAGATGGTAAATAGCAGATTTGGCCTTGTCAGTCGCACAGAGACACGTTGCTTGGGTGACTTAGAACATCAGCTTAAAGATGGACGGTGGTAACGTAAAAAGCCGCAGCGACCACATAAGCCGCGTATTACAGTGTGGAGAAAAAACAAGGTAACAAGCGTGAAAAAATAAAAGAAGACCAGATTTTGGTCTTCTTAAAAATGATAATTTATTTATCGTCTTTATCTAACTTTTCCTTTACGTTATCAACCGTATCTTTAACAGCATCTTTGGCATCTGACAGTTTATCTTTAGCCTTACCTAGAATACCTTGACCCTTACCTTCAGCTTCGCGGGCCTTGTCGTTCGTAACCTTGCCTTCAACTTCTTTAGCTTTTCCACTTACCTTATCTTTGGTGCTATCAATTTTGTCATCTAGACTCATAATATAACCTCCCATAATGTATTTGTTACAACAGTATTATTCCACATTTTAATTTGCTTGTCTAATAAGGAGATCCTACAAGAGATAGTGTGAATGACACTTATAAGGTAGATTGCAAATTTAAATATTGATTAACTGATCTTCAATTGCTCAATCATTTACGTTCTAAGAAGCCTAATACAGATAAATTTGGCTAATTATCCATGTAATTTTTGTTGCAATGTATCACCAATGCCATCTACTTTCTTAGCAGCCAAGACGGTGCCACCGATGAGGACACCACCTACAATGAGCGTAGAAGCAATCATAAACTTAAATACACTTTTCAAGACGTCCATAAAATTCCCCCTTACTTTTTACTGGTTCGACCAACAACTAATGAAACAATCAGAACTAAAATAA
>NZ_AZFS01000024.1 GCF_001434395.1 Levilactobacillus hammesii DSM 16381 | reverse complement strand
TGGTGTTTTTATTTTGTGTTAAAAGCAGTGGCTAACTTGATTTTAAAACTCGCCAACATAAAAAAACAGCCAGACCCGCGTCTAGCTGCCCCCCCTAAAGCCTCAGATGGCCATAACTTATTCTTGTTGCGTCACAGTTTTGGTGGGTGATCTCTTCCCCAAGAGAGAGCACCTGTTGGAAGGTCGGCCACTCCCCCAAGTGGCCGATAAGCGAAATGATTGCTTAGCCAGTCAGTGCCGACCCTCCCCAGAGTCGTCCTGACAACAAGTCCAAATCAACTTTCTCAAGAATCGGTGGCCATGATAGGGGTGACTCATGTCCGTCATGATGGTGACCCCTATCGGATGTTACAAGTACATTGTAGCGGGTATTCAATAATTCTATAATCCCGTAATTTGATAATTGCGTTACTTATTTTAACCACCTGGGTTGTTTACGTGGTATGCTATTGATACAAATGAATTGTAACAATTGGTATACTTGGGGGAATTAAGGTAAAGTTGCTTTTTTGTTGGGTTTTTGATTTACAGAAATGGGGGAACAAACATGCCTCGTCCGTATCATGAACGTTTGAATTTTACGATGCAATTGCCACTGCGCGTGATCAGTCATGGCACGGGTGGCCCGAAATTGGTATTGCCACATTGGCACCAAGCTGTCGAATTGGCCTACCCGTATTGCGGCCATCCTGGAACCGTGCATGTGGGGAGTTCGACTTTTGAAATGGCCGCGGGTCACGTCTACGTGATTAACTCGGAAGTGGTGCACAGCTACGAAACGATGCTCGATGAAGATAATCAGATTATGACGTTACTGTTGCCATCGGCTTGGCTGCGAAACGTCGTGGATAATGAACAGCTCCCGATTTGGGGACCGGTTGATCTGGATCTGCACGATGCGGCTTATCACGGCATTGGTCAGGCCGTCGGAACCCTGGTGGATAACGCCATCCACGAGCGAACGAATCAAGCAGATTACCTCGCCAGTTTGGGTGCGGAATATCAATTGGTGGGTCAGATGTTAAAACGGTTGAAAGTTAATGGTCAGGTAGATAATGATCAGTTGCCCTTACCAGAGCCGCTACGTCAGGCGGTGGGAGAGATTCAAGAGAACTATGGTGAGCCTATGTCCATCGCGGATATGGCCGCCAAGCTGAACTATTCCAGTGTGTATTTCTCCCGTTATTTTAAAGAATATATGGGAATCTCCCCCAAGGCCTATTTGGGACAGATCCGCTTGGAACGGGCCACGGAACTCCTGATGACTTCGGATGATGCTATTCAGACCATCGCGACGAAGACGGGCTTTCGGACGGAAAAGAATTTCTTTGTGACCTTCAAGCAGCATTTTTTGATGACACCCAAGACCTACCGTGAGCGTTATGCGGCACAACGGACCTGGTCGTAGCGTAACCGTTGCTTGTCAACGATATTTATGGTAGACTAGGCCAACATAACACAACGAATATGAGTGGAAACCAACGTTGCCGTTAACTGACACGTTGGTTTTTTACGCAAAAATACAGGAGGTATCGTTCATGTTAACCGTCAATAATGTCAGTATGCAGTTCTCCGACCGGAAGCTCTACGACGAAGTCAATCTTAAATTCACCCCGGGGAATTGCTATGGGGTCATTGGCGCTAACGGCGCTGGTAAATCAACCTTTCTCAAGATTATTGAAAACAAGTTAAAGCCAACGACCGGGACCGTCTCAATGGGTCCTAACGAGCGGATGTCCAGCTTGAATCAAGATCACTTTGCGTTTGAAGATGAACTGGTCTTAAACACAGTTATTCAGGGACACAAGAAGCTCTACGATATCATGACTGAAAAGAACGCCATCTACATGAAGGCTGATTTCACCGATGCCGATGGCCTGCGTGCCGCCGAACTCGAAGGTGAATTTGGCGAAATGGGCGGTTGGGAAGCCGAGGCTGAAGCCAGCCAGATGCTCCAAGCGTTAGGGATCGATGAATCCTTACACCAGGTCAAGATGAGTGAATTAACGGAACCCCAAAAAGTTAAGGTTTTACTGGGACAAGCCCTGTTCGGTCATCCCGACGTATTGCTCTTGGACGAACCGACCAACGGGTTGGACGTGCAATCCATTAGCTGGCTGGAAAACTTCCTGGCCGACTATGAAAACACCGTCATTGTCGTTTCCCATGACCGGCATTTCTTGAACCAGGTCTGCACGCACATGTGTGACGTGGACTTTGGCAAGATTACGTTGTTTGTTGGGAACTATGATTTCTGGATGGAATCGAGTGAATTGGCTGCCCAATTAAAGGCCAATGCAAACGCTAAGAAGGCCGACCAGATCAAGCAACTCCAAGAATTCGTGGCGCGGTTCAGTGCCAATGCGTCGAAGTCCAAGCAGGCAACGTCGCGGAAGAAGCAATTGGAAAAGATCACGCTGGATGACATCAAGCCTTCTTCACGGAAATACCCCTTCATCAAGTTCAATCCAGAACGAGAATTGGGGAACGACTTGGTTCGCGTGGAACACCTGTCCAAGAAGATCGATGGCGTGACCATTTTAGACGATGTGAGCTTTACGCTGCGTCCCGATGAAAAGACGGCCTTCATCAGTCGGAACGATTTAACGACGACGGTGTTGATGCAAATCGTTGCCGGCGAAATGGAACCAGATAGTGGGACTGTCACTTGGGGCCAAACGACCAGCACAACCTACTTGCCTAAGAACGTGAACGATTACTTTGCCAACAACGAGTTGACCGTGATCGATTGGTTGCGGCAGTTCGCTTCCAAAGAAGAGAGTGACAATACCTTCTTGCGCGGTTTCTTAGGGAAGATGCTGTTCTCTGGGGATGATGTGAACCGGGAAGTTGACGTGATGTCCGGGGGCGAAAAGGTCCGGGCAATGCTGTCCAAGATGATGTTGAGCAAGGCTAACGTGCTGTTGCTCGATGATCCTACCAATCACTTGGATCTGGAATCCATCACGGCCTTGAACGATAGCCTGGTTGGTTTCAGCGGTAGTATCCTCTTTACGTCTCATGATCACGAGTTCATCCAAACGATCGCCAACCGGATCATTGAAGTGAGTCCTAAGGGGATTGTTGACCGGGCCGACACGACCTACGACGAGTTCTTGGGTCACGAACAGGTACAGGCGCAGGTTGCGGCACTGTACGCTGACAAATAAGCTAATCTCTTTTCGAGAGTCACCGTTTGCGTGATGTCCTTGAAACAGTGAGATTGCGGTTGACCACAAATAAAGTGAAAAAGGGTGCCACACAGTGAGTAAAATGCTCGCTGCGTGGCACCTTTTTAGATCATGGAATATCTGCCTGAAACTAGTATTGGTAAGCATTCGTGCCATTAAATTTGTCTAAACTGGGCGCACTGCGGCTGCCAGGGATTCCGCCTGCTGTGGGGACGCTTCAGCCTGGAAGGCCGTCAGTCTTCTCGCTCGATTTGGAGCCACGAAGAGCACCTGTCTCCAAAGTCGCCCGTGCTGTAAACTGGCTGAAAAACGCCAGTTAACACGACTTTCACGGCTGGTTCCATCCCTGGCCTCCTCCGGCGCTGGTTGTGTTTTATCACGAAAATAGTTGAAAAACGTTGGCAGCTAGCATTTTTCTCCAATCAATGACAATTACTGCAGTCATTACCCCGGTCGTCTAAGAACGCTGTTTAAGCTGACCGGACCACCAGGTGACCTAGTCTTAGGCTCACTGTTGTTGATAGAACAATCATGACCAGTACTTTTGAACTTTCAACCGCTAGTCAATATCAAAATAGCCGAATCAGTACTACCCCACTGATTAGAACCACCAGTCCCAGTAGTTGAACCGGAATCACCGGCTTGCGCTGCGCTCCCAGAAGGCCCAGTTGATCGACCAGCAAGCCACCCGTAATCTGCCCCAAAAGGGCGAAGACCACGGTCTGACCGGTACCGATAATGGGCGCCAGGTAGGCGTTACCCAAAACGAAGATCGCCCCTAAGACCCCGCCGATCCAAAGCCACCACGGTTTGCCATGGCCCGTTGCACGGCGGACTTCCTTGAATCCGTGGTTGACGATGAGCACAATGACCAATAGGCCAATGGTCCCAATTAAAAAGGAAATAAAGGCGGCGTGAACTGCGGAATGCAAGACGAGGCCCAAGCGACCGTTAATGGTCGTTTGCGTGGCACCTAAGGCTCCGGTGAAGACCCCAATTAAGCGCCAGATGAGGGGATTGCCCGCCGTCTTTTCCGTGGCCAGTTGGCGATGCTCGCGGCGGCGTAGTAGGTCGGGTAACGCCACGGTGATGAGAATGCCGGCTAGGGCCAATAGAAGGCCGATGACTTTAGTCAGCGTGAGCGGTTGACGATCGGCGTGGAACCAGCCAAAGTTGTCGATGATCGACCCCATCACGACCTGACCAAGAATCGGCATGATGGCGGTTTGAACGGCCCCGATGTGGGGGAATAGCAAGATATTGGCCGTTAGGAAGATCACCCCGAGCAGTCCGCCAATCCAGAGCCACCAGGGTTGCGTGGCGATGAGATGGGGGGCAACGAGAAGGGTGTGTTGCGTGGCTAGGGTCATCGCCCCGAGGAAGAAGGTCCCAATGGCAAAGGACACAAATGAGGCTTGATAAGGCGATCCAATAAAGTGCCGCAAGCGTGAGTTAACGGCGGTTTGAAAGGAAACGATGATACCAATAGCAATGCCGATGGTGATGGGGAGCATAGCAGATTTCTCCTTAGGTGACAGATTTTTAAACGTAAAAAGGTGAATCGTGCGAAATTACCTGGTCATTCCCAGCCACTAGCCGTTGGGACGCCAAACGAGGCAGCAGGAAGCATCTAGGTGGTCGGGAACTTCGGATGCTGTGCGAACCGTTTCTTTCAGTATAACTTATTTATCGACTAGAAGGGTCACCATCACGTGGTCGTCAAGGCGGCTTTAGCCTGAGTTAAGGAAAGTCTCGTATACTAGCAAGCATCCGATCGTGTATTTGAGAAGGGAGATTTCGTGATGAAACCAGTTCGAAAAGGACCGAAACGTTGGCTAGCCCTGGTGGTTGCCGGCCTGATACTCTTTGCTGGCGGCGGGGGGACGGGCTACATGCTCGGTCAACAACAGGCCAAGTCGGCGCAGACAACGCAGATGAAGAATATACCCAGTGGCATGAAGAACCGACCATCGGGGAAGCCGAATGGCGCGCCTAATCAGAGCAGTGCCAGTGGCAATTAGCACGGATTAGCGGTGAAACAGGTTATCAATTCTACCGATAAAATGATAGGGAGCTGAGAATATCGTCTCGGCTCCTTTTTGTTGGCCAGTACCTTGACAGCGCCCGGCATGAAGCGGATTATAAAAATATTAGTTAATCCTATCGCAAGGTTAATTAAATAACACGTTTCGGGGAGAGATTAGTATGCGGATGAAGGATTGTTTGAAGTTGGTTTTGGCAGTTGCTGTTTTGGGTGTGATCAGTTTGGGTGCGGGGACCACGGCTCAGGCGAAAACCAAAAATGTGATTGACCATAAGGATTGTGCGGCCACCAACCAGATTTTTAAGAGCCAAGGCTTCCATATGACGGCGCTACTTGCCAAAAAGAATGGGCTTATGGTAACGGCGCTGACAAAGTGGCAAGGGGGAAAACGCTATGAGTTTGCCGTTGGCGAGTGGTCTTACAGCAATGCCGAGCGGGTTCAGATGAGTATTTATCAAGGGAAAAAGCTGGTTGGTGAACATCGCACAACCTGGGCAATCCATCCCGCTGGGCAATTCCAAAAGGACGTTCTGGCACAAAACCAGAAGGATGCGGCATACATCGTTGCTTCCAAGACTAAGGTGTGGTCTATTTCAATGTTTAATCCGCAAAAGACGGTGGCCACCAGTGAGAATTGGCAGTTAGCCGGACAGGCAGCGATTGCCGCCGACTTAGCGATGAATCGTAAAGCGTTAAAGCACCAAGAAAAAAGTGCGTTTAAGCAGGGCAAGAATGTGATTGTTTTTGATACCCAAAATGATAAGCGTATTCGAAGAATGGAAAATTTCCTTAAAAAATATAAGCGGGCAGCCAAGCAGTCTCCTAAACTTTGGAAACAGTATAAGCAGATCCTTAAGGAATACAGGTATGTGGAGAATCTAACGCTGATGTGAAACCGTCTATGGTAAGGAAATTGCGATAACGCCTGAGCTTGAGAAATGGTGTTCGGCTAATCCATATGAAAATGAGATGATTTCTTGAAACCAACATTTTATCATTTTAAAAACAAATTAGTTGGTCATTGGAAAAGAATTGGAATAGTGAGGAAAGTTTTTGAGGTTCTGCTTTTAGCCATCCTTGCTTTTCTTACAGTACCGAGTAATTCTGTAAGATTGGCTATAGCGTTGTCTGGGCATCCGCAAATTGCGCGCCATACTCAGGTCACTAAAGTAGGTTCTGTTGAAACTCGATATTTACTTGGTAAGTACCATATTGGTCGAGCTTATGAAATTAATAAAACATCTAAAGGTTGAAAGTTAAATTGTACAGTAAAGGCCCGGGAAACCGGGCCTTTAC
>NZ_AZFS01000023.1 GCF_001434395.1 Levilactobacillus hammesii DSM 16381 | reverse complement strand
ACCTCAGGCCTTTCGTGATAAGGGCTGAGGGCTATTTTCGTACTTTCAACCTTTAGCTGTATTGATATAAATTCCCAGCATGCCAATCGGCGCGGGACTCGGCGGATTTTTCACTTGAATAGTCGTCTCCGCGTGAGCCACCAAATTTCTAGTAATCTTGAAACCTTGTTGAACCCCCAAAACAACGGTTATAAATAACAGGGCGATTATAAACCGTCCCACCCTACTTCCCATCATAATAAATGCCCTCTTCCACAATCCTCTCTCATCTACTCTTTATTATTTCTTTTGCGGGATTAGATGTTAATTCACTTTACTAGTCATCGTCCACGCTTTTAATCCCATAATCACGATACCCGCTAGTATATTTATGCCACGCAACTATCTCATTTAACAAGTTCCTAGTATGACTTGTCACCATTTGAAACAAATTTCTTCTTTTTCTACCCACAGTATACATACAATCATCACTAAATACCATTATAAATGTAAATTATTTTTATTATGCTCTAATATAATTTTATTTATAAAAAAAGACGGCCCCCATCCCATTGGTCCGTCTTCATTATTCAATTTACGACTAGCCACGATCCGCAACAATTCCCAGATCCAGCATCGACTGCGCCGTGGCCACAATGGCCGTCTTCGCAGACCGCGGGTGCCAGTCCAGCATCCGCACAGCCTTTTCGTTACTGGTTCCGGCGTATTCACCAACAATTGACGCAATCATCTTCAACTCAGGCTTGACCAACGCTGTCGCCTTAATCACCACATTCGGAATAGTTTTCGTTGGCAGTTTGGCCGCAAATTGGGGGAAAGCTTCCCGCAAAATGGTGGCCACGTCCAGCATCGACAGTGTTTCCCCCGTCGTCGCCAAGAAACGTTCCCCGGCAGCCTGGGGCGCCGTCATCGCCAGAATGTGAAGGCTGGCGACATCCCGCACGTCCACGTAGCCCGAATCCACATGAGGCACGGCCTTAATCTGCCCCTCCAACAACTGACGCACCTGCACGTTGGAGTGTGAATAGTCGCTAGACAGAACCGGTCCCATCACCCCAACTGGGTTCACCGCCGCTAACTCCAGGCCGTTGCCGTGTTCACGAATAAACTGCCACGCCGCCCGTTCCGCTAACGTCTTCGACTTCTGGTACGCATGAACCTTCTTGACCGTGACATCTGACCAGTCCGCCTCGGTGTAGGGGGTGGTCCGGTGATGATGGCCGGCAAACACGGCACCATAGGCCGACGTCAGGACGACCCGCTTGACTCCGGCATCCCGCGCGGCCTTCAAGACCCGCAAGACCCCCTCCACGGCTGGCTGGATCATCTCGTTTTCATCCTTAAATACCCGATTTGGTGTCGGCGAAGCCACGTGAATCGCGTAAGTGGCGCCCCGTAACACCTCCGCCCAGTGTGCGTCGTGCGTCAGATCGGCCTCCGCAAAACTCAACGCGCTAAAATCCGTCACGCCACCATTCGTGAGCATCTCCTTGATCAACGCCGTCTTCTGTAAGGACCGTACCGTGGTCCGAACCGCAAACCCCTGTTGCAACAACTGCAAAATAATATGAACGGCAATAAAGCCACTGCCACCGGTAACCACCACTAATTTCTTTGTCATCATTCATTCACGCTCGCTTTCGTTTCACTTGTAACGTCTGTGCAAGTAGCATACAATGGTGACAACTTAGATTCAAGCAAATCAGACGCATCTCTGACAGAATGGAGGAATTGTCATGGCAGCCACCCAGCACGCACAAAACATCAAGCAGGATTCCCAGAATTACCTGGCAACCGCCCTGCTACAACTCTTAGAAACCAAGGATCTCAGCGACCTAACCGTCACGGCCGTCGTCAAACGGGCCGGGGTGAGCCGCATGGCCTTCTACCGTAATTTCACCACGCTAGCCGATGTCTTGACCGCACACTTTGAGCCGATCATGACCGCCCAATTTGACGACATTTTGGCACACGTTCCGCAAGACCAAAAGCTCGCGGCCCTGGGTGACTTTTTCATGACCCTGGCCCCAACAATGAAACTGGCCGTTGAGCGGGGATTTGAACCAGTCTTCCAGCAAATATTCGAGCAAAATATGCAACGGTTTTACGCGGTTACCATGACCTGGTCCGGCGCTACGGCAACCCAGCAAAAGTACTGGACCCAGTTCATGACGGCCGGCATCTACCGCATCTGGCGCGAATGGTTACTCGGTGGCCAACAGGAATCGCTGACCGAGATCCACGACCTGATCGCCACCTTCCAAACGGCAACGATGGCCGCGCTTCAACAACAAGCGCAGGACTAAGGCTGGCGGCTCTTGTGGGAGGGGTAACCTTAGGCATTGGCGGAGGCATTACAAGTGTCACGTTCAAGCTAAATTGCCCGTTCCTCTGACACCCGGTCCACCATTTGCCTTTCAAAAGCCCATTGCTTAGACCATCCCCCCATTCCGTTTCTCACCGCACAGACGAAAAAAAACGTATCAAAAAAGGTCGTGTCCATCGCTAACAGCGGCGTGGCGCGACCTTAATTTATTTCAATGGGACACATTATGAATTTAGCTCAGACAAGTATCTTGTGGTAGCTTCAACAATTGTGGTTTACTAAAGTAGTACCCCTGCTTCAGTCGAATACCGAGCTTTTTACTTAACCGGTTATCGGCTTGATCTTCAATCCCCTCAAGGACCAGTCGCAAATTATACTCCGCGCTAATGGCATGCCAGAAGTGCAGTTTTTGCAGAATGTGGGGATCCTTGAAGTCCCGATTGAAGTTTTGCAGGGCGAACTTGATCTCAGAGGCCAGTGGCAATAGTTCCTGAACGTCCTTAAAGTAATTATCTCCCGTGCCCACGTCATCCAGAGAAAGTTCCATTCCCTGATCGATGAACCGTTTCAACTGTGGTAACAACTCGGCCATGGTGTATTTCTGCGGGCCATCATCTTCCGTCAGCTCGACCACCAATTTGGTCGGATACAGCTGCTCTTGACTTTTAATAATGGCGTTCGCAATCGACGTCGTCATGAGCTGTTCCCGACTCACATTGACCGAACAATAACGAACCTTAAGTGATAACACTTTGGTCGTATCCACCAGTAAATCCGCAATAATTTGCGGGTCAATGGCCGAGAAAGATTCGGGCAACCGCCAGCCATCAGGGGTAAGTTGTTTCATTAACAGCTCATAACCAAATATCGTTTTAGTGGCCGTGTCAATCTGTGGTTGAACGAAGTACCGATAAATTATTTTCAATAAAAATACCCCCCTAAACGGATGGTTTGCATTAACTATAACATCAGTATACTATAAAAGACTGAAATAAGTTAATCAAAGAAAGGATTAATAGAAATGAAAGTCGTCGTTATTGGCTGCACGCACGCTGGCATTGCTGCGGTAAAACAGATCCTCAAACACTATCCGGAGGCGGACATCACCGTTTTCGAACGCCAGGCGTACATTTCCTATTTATCTTGCGCAACGTATTTACATATTAAAGGAACCGTTCAATCCCTGTCTGACGCCCAATACCAGGAGCCCGACGACTTCATCAACCGCGGTGTCGACCTCGAACTCAATCACGATGTCATTCGTATCGATGCCCACGACCACAGTTTACTGGTTCAAGACCTCACGACCAAAGAAAAAACCACCGCACGTTACGACAAACTGATCATGGCAACGGGGTCCATCACAGCGATCCCCGCAATCCCTGGCATCGAAAATCCCAAGGTGTTGCTCTGCAAGACCTACGATCAGGCCAATAACATCTGCGAGTATACCGCTCAAAAACAAAAAGTGGCCATCATTGGTGGCGGCTACGTCGGTGTGGAACTGGCCGAGGGGTATATCGAATCCGGCCACGAAGTGATTTTGATCCAGCAACCGTCCCACCTCTTAAATGAATACGTGGAACCCGTGATTGCGGAAAAATTGGCGAAATTGTTAACGGAAAAAGGCGTCCAGGTCCTGACGAACACTCGGGTAACGGGTTTTCAAGACACGCCCGACGGCCACTTACTCTTAAATTCCGAAGCGGGTGACTTTGAGGTCGACATGGCCGCCATTAGCGCGGGCATCATCCCCCAAACGGAACTGTTACAGGGACAGGTTGCCATGGCCGCTAACGGCGCCATTATTACCGATGACTACATGCAATCTTCCAATCCCGACATTCTCGCGGCCGGAGATTCAGCCGTCAGTCACTACAATCCGATTAAAACGGTCACCTATGCCCCACTGGTTTCCCACGCCGTTCGCCAGGGTGCCCTAGCTGGTATCAACGTCTTTGAACGCCGCCTACGAACCATTGGTACGCAAATTACGACGGGTATGCTGATCTTTGACCACACGATCGCCTGTACCGGGCTCACGCTGACCCATACGCGCGAAGCCCAACTCAACGCGGCCAGTGTCACCTACACCGGCCCCTATCGCCCAGACTTCATGCCCAACGCCTATCCCATTACGGTCGTCCTCATCTACGACCGCAACAATCGAAAAATTTTAGGCGCCCAGTTGATGTGCGAACACGATGTCTCCCAGGCCGCCAACACGGTCTCGGCCCTCATGCAAAATGGTGGGACGATCGACCAACTGGCCATGCTGGACATGCTGTTCTCGCCCAACTTCAACGATACCTTTAACTACCTGAACTTAGCGGCGCAGAAGGCCGTTGACCAGGAGCAAGGCTACTTACGAACCTAAGCGAAATGATAAAATGCGCTGATCTCTCACGAGACCGGCGCATTTTTTAGTTACCTAACTGATTGCTATTACAGGTAGCCAATCAAGGCTACATTGATCAAGCTGCCGCCTTACCGTTCGCCAAATTTGGGCCGGAACGCGGTGGGCAGGACGGCCAAAGCCTGGGAAGCGGTCTTTGACCTCGCTTTGAGCCGAAAAAATCATCGTCTCAAAGTCGCCATTTTTCAAGCAGCCCACTTGAAAAATCCCATGGCTGGGCCCAAATTTGGCTCACTCACGGCTACTTAAACGATCGCTAATTACAATAGTCCAACGCCGTTATTTTAGCAATTGTTTGAAAATGCCACGACTAAAGCAGGCATACCCGTGAAACCTATCCAAAAACCAACGATCTTAAATCGATTTTAACCCAAATCTGGACGCCACTTCCGCGGTCGCAAGTAGCCTGATGACCGACTTAGGGAGTCCTACCAGACAATGCCATATTTTTAATCTCTCATTATCAATATCCTACGCCGACTGCGTCAGAATGGCCTGCCACTGGCCCATGATTCGGGGCATCTGGAAGTCCTTGATGCGTTCCAGAGAACGGTAGGCGTACTGTTGCCGGAGCACGGGGCTTTCAATCAAGGTGTTGACCGCCTGACTGAGGGCGGCCACGTCCTTAGCCGCCGTTAACAGGCCATGACGCCCCTGTTGGAGATATTCGGCCGAACCCGTATTTTCCATTGCCGCCACCGGCAGGCCAAACGCCATAGCCTCTCCCATGACCAGGGGCATCCCCTCCCAGCGCGATGTCATCACGAAGATGGAGGCCCGCTGATAGTGCTGCCGGAGCGCCTGATCCTGCAACGCCCCGCGATAAAGAATCCGGTGGCTCACGCCGAGTTCGCGTTGAAGCCAATGAAAGGTGGCCATATCGGCCGGTTTGCCGTGACCCGCAATAGCAATTTGCCAATCGCGCGGCAATTGCCGGGCCAGTTCCAGCAGATAATCAATGCCCTTATGCTGGATGTCGATGCGCCCGGTAAAGGCAATCGTGTGACTCTGCAGATCGGCGCGTTGCCCCGCGGCCCTCAGCGTCTGCGGATTGTAAATCTTAACCGTATGGGGATTAAACTGCGCATAGTTGACGAGATCCGAGTCGGTCAGGACCACCACCGTGTCGGCCGCCGTGAGTCCTGCCTGTAATTCCGGCTGCATTTGCACGTAGTACTGGTCGAAATAGGTTCTGAAATTGTTATGGATCCAGGCAATCACGTTCATTCGGGGGAAACTAGCCTTAATGGCTGGTGCAAAGCTGACCAAAAGACCGCCTGGCAACACCACGCAGTCGTAATGGCCCGTGGCCAACGTGGCCAGCAAATCTCGTAATTGCGGCTGGTAGACGTCGAGTGGCCGGTCCCCAAAGTAATTGGTCACGGTCGGCGCTACCGGATGCGGGGCCACCAGCAGCGGGGCCTGTAACGGGTAAAATGCGGGCGTTTGCGCCAAGGAATAATAAGCGACATCCGCCTGTTGGGCCAGCTCGTTCCCCACGACCGTGGTCACCCGTTTGAGGCCGCCCATGATGAGATTTTCAATCACAATTAGAATTTTCACTACCATCACACCTCTTTTCCGCTTAGAATGGCCCGATTATAGGGCACCCCCGCCGAATTTAACGGGCATACGGGCGAGAAAGGTCGTTGACCTACCCAATGTCGGTCGCGGGCCTTATACTGGTCTTAAATCCAAGAAAAGAGGCATCTCGCTTGATTACCTATCACTTACTGACCCCTCACAGTCCCGAATGGTCAACGGCGGCCACACAGATCGGTGCCATCGATTGGCCCGCTGGCGCGCATCTGGCCAAGCTCATGCAAACGGCGACATGGCAGCCCTGGGAACGCGTTATTTACGCCACTAACGACGCTAAAATGGCCGGCTTCTGCGCCCTGCTGGCCGAAGATATTGTGCCCGATACGCCATACACCCCCTTCGTCAGCTCGGTTTACGTGAACCCGGCTAACCGCGGCCAGGGGATCAGCCTGCGACTCGTGCAGGAAGCGGAGAAAGCGGCTCAGGCCGCCGACATCGACGGGCTCTACATCGTGACCCGCCACGTGGGCCTTTATGAACATCTCGATTACGAGCTGGTCGATCGGCGGAACGATCGCTTTGGCCGTTTGAACCGGATCTTGTATAAGTCCCTTAATGCCTAAAAAAAGAGCCAACCGGGTTATTTAACGCGGTTGGTTCTTTTAGCTTATAAGGCTTGTGTGAGAATGATCTGTTCGCCGTAAGTCCCATAGCCACGACGCCCGGTATCGATGTACCCGACTTTCGCATATAACTTTTGTGCGGGCAGATTTCCATGATCTACGGCTAACGTGAGCTCAGTTGCTGCCGGATACCGCTGCCGAACAAATGCCGGTAACAAGGTTAACGCCATTGCGGCGAACCCCCGTCCTCGTTGCGTTTCCGCAATTGACAGTGACCGAATCAGAACGGCGGTCGCAGGATCCGCACCCACCTCTTGAACATCAGCGCCCGTAATTAACACCAAAAAACCCACCATTTCGGTCGCGTTCAAAACCATCAGCGGTAGCCGCCGATCATCGTCCCGTGCTATAGCGAGGGCCTGTTGTGGCGTTGCCGTGAAGGTTGGGTCTTCTAGCGGGTACGCGGCGACTCTCGCCCGATCTTCACGATTGTCTTGATAGTTGACTAAAGTTAACATGACCGGACCTCCTCAAAAACGGCTCATCGTGAGCGCTTATTTTGCCTGAAACAGACGACCTAAATATGCTCATCCAGTTGGACAAATGCCGTGTGTCCCAGGCCGCCACCGACCTGCATGACACTTCCGCCGTGCCGCAGCTTCCCCAGATTAACTGGTCGAAAGTTGAGCGGCTTAACCAGTGCCGCAAAGGTCTTTTTCGCCTCCCGATCGTCACCCGCGTAGAACAGCACGCGTCGACCGGGACCGTCCACTTTACCCGTCATAAGTTCGTGGGGTAAGGTGTTAAAGGCCTTAATCACGCGCGCATTGTTGGCAGCCGCCGCCACGACCTCACTTCCCGTCAGTGGGCGCGTGTCGATCTTCTTAAAGTCGGCGGTAAACTGATTGGTCACATCCACCACGATCCGTTGTTGATAGTCGGCGACCTGCCGCAACACATCGGGGACAATGCTAAACGGCACGGCTACAATGACCAGCGGCTGTTGTAAGGCCGCCGCGACCTCGCCAAACTGAACGTTGGCCGCAAACTCATCCCGCCGTTCGGCCAAGCTAGCGGCACCGCCCGCATGACTGAGCAAGATTTCATTGTCACCACGACTGAACGTCTGCGTTAAAATCGTGCCCACCGTTCCAGAACCTACAACGCCAATTTCCATCTAAACCACCCTTTCGCTGAAGCTTATAGGATTAAGTCTACGAGAGTTGGGCGCCGAAGAGAAGCGATTTGCTTGGCAGCTGTCGATCTTTTCAGTTACGCCAGGTTCTTCATCAACAGCCGCGCGACCGCCTTGGCCGAGAAGGGATTCTGGCCCGTGATCAATTGCCCATCCTGAATGGCGTACTCGCGGTAGGCCCGGCGCTTGTTGAAGTGTGCGCCCCGTTTTTCCGCAGCGGCTTGATTAAAGAACGGCACCACGGCTTTCTTTCCCGCCAGCCACTCTTCGCTCTTGGTAAAACCGGTAATTTCACGGCCGGCGATGAGATAGTCCCCCGCGGCCGTCTTGATATTCAGCAGACCCGCAATCCCATGGCAAACGGACGTGACGAAACCACCGTTAGCGTAGATTTTAGCCGCAATCTGCTGCAAGGGTTGGTTATCCGGGAAGTCCCACATGACACCGTGCCCGCCGGCATAGTAGATCGCGGCGTACGCCTCCGGATCAACCTGATTGGGCGCCAGCGAAGCGGTCAACGCGCGTTGCTGAAAATCGGCGGTTTCGTAAAATTGCATGATCTCCGCATCGGTATACTTCATGCTCCGCGGGTCCAAGGGAACGAAGCCGCCCCGTGGACTCACGTAGTCCACCTGCACCCCGGCCTGCTGCAGGATTAGTGCAAACTCGGTGGCCTCACCCAACCACAAACCGGTGGGATCATTCGTTTCCCCGTAACGCGTCGTGTTGGTGAGGACGATTAAAACCTTTTTCTTCATTGACGATTGCATGCCATGACCTCCGTGATGTGATCCAAAAGCGTCTTCAACTGATCAATTTCTTTCGTTTGGTGCGTCAAGTAGTAGAAATTCTTCGTGCCCTCGCGGCGATAATCCACGAGCCTAGCGTCCTTCAAGATCTTCAAGTGATGGGAAATCGCGGGACGGGACAAGCCCGTCACCCCCACCAAATCCGTCACCTGTAAGCCTTGATGAATCACCTTTTCATCGAGCAGCGCCACGATGATGTTCTGCCGTTTTTGGTCCCCAATAGCGATTAAAAAGTCACTGGACCGTGTGAATTCGTGTTTTAATTTCGTTAAATTTGCCAAGATAGCCTCACCTGTCGTTCAATATTTTAAACCATTAAACCACATAAAAACGCGCCTGTCAATCCTGATGGTCTAGGATTTATCAACGTGATTTATTCGTTGACATTTTTAAACCAATCCACTAACATACAGCTTAATCGTTTAAAAATTTCAACGGAAAGAAGTTTTCACTCATGACATCATCCATGCAAGCTGCGCAAATTACCCACTATCACCAAACGACCCCTACCCTTCAGACCATTCCGATCCCCACACCGCGAGATCACGAGGTGCTGGTTAAAATCAAGGCGGCCAGCATTAACCCGATTGATCTTAAAACCATGGCCGGCGGGTTGAAGTTACTCCTAACCTACCCGATGCCACTCACGATTGGCAGTGATTTTGCCGGCGAAGTCGTTGCGGTGGGCAAGCGGGTCACGCAATTTAAGGTGGGGGACGCCGTCTACGGCCGGCCCCAGAAGAATCACATCGGTACCTTCGCCGACTATATCGCGGTGGCGACCGCCGACATTGCCCTGATGCCGCGACACCTCACCTATCAGGAGGCCGCCGCAATCCCCCTCGTCGGCCTGACCAGCTACCAGGCCCTACACGACCTCATGCACCTGACTCCCGGCCAAAAAGTTTTGATCCAGGGTGGCGCTGGCGGCATTGGGACCATTGCCATCCCCCTCGCCAAACGAATGGGGGCCTACGTCGCCACCACGGCCAGCCGCAAGAACTTTGAGCTCGTCACCTGCCTGGGAGCCGACCGCGCGATTGACTACCATACGGAAGACTTCGCCGAAACGCTAACCGACTACGATGCGGTCTTTGACACGCGCGGCGGTACGACACTGGAACAGGCCTTCCGAGTGGTTAAGCCCGGCGGCACGGTTGTCAGCGTTTCTGGACTGCCGACCGCCAAATTTGCCAAGGATTACGGCTTACCGCACTGGAAGCGTGCGCTCTTTGCTCTGGCCGCCCACAAACTCACGCGACTGGCCCGGCAGACCAAGACGCGCTACCACTTCCTCTTCATGACCCCCAGTGGCCGACAGTTGCAAGTACTCACGGATTTGATTGAACAAGACGCCTGGCATCCCACCATTGATCGCACCTTCCCGCTGAGCCAGGTGGATCAAGCCCTGGCACACGCCCGTGGCGGCCATGCACGCGGCAAAATCATTCTTAATATTGGGGAATAATCGCCAAATCAAAAACGCCCGCCACACCAGTTAGACCTGGATGGTAGGCGTTTTAAATTGAGGCGCTACTGACCACTGCATTTCCGACCATTCCGTAAAGCCAAACCACCACTGCGTGAGCTGACTTTGCTGCGTTCGCGCCTCACAAAATCCCAATTTCTGGTAAAGCTGATACGCCGTGCGGTTGGCCGTGACCACGCTGAGCGAAAGTCGCGTACATCGCCGCTGACAAAAGCGTAACAGCGCCGTCCCAATGCCGTGCCCACGTTGTGCTGGCGCCACCGCCACAAAATCAATGTAAATGCTGTCTGCGGGCACTGGTTGATCTAGCAACCCCAGAAATAGTAACAACCTAAGACGATCGCGCCAAGGCAGAGTCTGCCCCAGACGATGCAAGAAAGTATGGTAACCGAGAGCTTTTTTCCCATCATTGAGTAATAAGCAGCCATTGAGATGTCCTCCTTGAATAGAAACTACGAGATTCTGCCGACAAAACTGTTGGAGATATTCCCCGATCAAGCGACTTCCTGCCTGAGCGGTGGTCGCTGTGAAGCCGAACTTCATAAATTTTCCATGAAACCCCTGCTGAAATAACTGGCCCAGTGCGACCGCATCCAGCCGGTGTACCCGAGACGCCCACATGATCGTCATCGCAACCGCACCTCCAGGGTATAGATTACTTCCTGGCTGTAAACTAGCGACAAGCCCAGGTTTTCGTAAATCAGCAGGTCCGGTTGCTGGGCCAGCTGTAACAGCGGATCCTGTAAGAAGACCGTTACGGCCTGTGAAATATCATCGGCGTCTGCGACCGCTATCTGTTTGACCGCGTACGTTCCGGCTGGCAACGTCCAATCCCCCGCCCGTTCTGTCTGTTGACCGGTCATGACGGCTTGTCCCGGTGCTTTAAAGTAAATGACGGGATCGAGCTGGTGTAACTGTCCCCGTTCTCCCAGGGATTGGGCATTCCGGATTTCCAGTTGATCGACGGCCTCGGGCGATAATCTCCGAAAGTGACGTTCGGGACGTTCCTGGAAGAGGAGGGTGTTCAGCGGCGCCTTTTGCTGGAGATCCAGTAACTCCGTAATCGTCTGCTGCGTCGCTTGCAACTGTTGAATCTGTTGGGTCACCCGTGTCTGCAAATTCTGCAGTTCGGCGGTCACGTCTGTCTGCGCCAATAATTCATGAATCTTGGGCAACGCATAGCCCAGTTGCCGTAAAAAGCGAATGTAATAAAGCTGGTACAGTTGGTGCTGGTCGAAGAGCTGATAGCCAGCTGCGGTGGTTCGGGTGGGCACCACCAGTCCGATATCCAGATAATGGCGCAACGTGCTTTTCTTAACGCCACCCAAGTCGGCCAATTGGCCACTGGTAAATTCTGCCATTTTCAGATCCCCCTAATGTTTAAGTGATGTGTTCATCATAAACCGTGTGGTAACCACACGGTCAAGCGGAAATGTTAAAAACGACAAAAAAACTGAATTTTTCAGAACTTTTGAGTTTCTGAAAAATCCAGTTTTTAAGTTATATTCAGGTCTCCTTTTTAACGGGTTTATATTTAATTTATTATGATTTACTTTGATTGACATCTGGTTGATAAAAGTAGATACTGCTAATCAAAGTAATATAGTTAACGGTAATAATTAATTTTATGAAAGGGGAATCCACCATGTTACGACAGATTGAAGCGGTTGTTTGTGGGTTATTAATGGTCGCTTCAATGGGCGCTGCCTTGCTAACAGGATCAGCGTTGCAGACACAAGCCGCTCATAAGCTCAGTAAGGTGCCGGTTTCAATTAAAGGTAATTGGTTTATCGATCATGACCATATGGGGAAATTTAATCATGGCAAGGTCGTCACGATGCACTTTACCAGCAAGTATGCCGACACGCACTTGTGGAACAGTCAACGTTTGACGCTCAAACAAGATAAAGCCCGGCATCGACTTTCGAAAAAGGCCGTTAAGTTAGTCACGAGACAGCCCAAGCCGTCTCAGTTCATGTTGGAACACGTCGGTAAATCACAGTGGAATCGCTATTCCATCACCCGGTCTAAAAATGGCCAGACAAAATACATCACCGATCATTATTGGGTCCATGCTCCCGTAATTGGCGGGATTAGGGTGAATGATCACTTGTACACTTGGCGAACAACCGCGAGCCACCGATTCAATACGCAGCCGTTACGCGGCAAGCATGCCATTGTGTCTTGGAAAATGCTCAAAAGTCAGGGAACTTGGTACATTAAGACGCCGTAAACTGGCCTTAGTACTCATTAAAACTGACTACTTCTCACGCCAAACACCGCGGCTACCCACACTAAAAATCAGAGATCGGTCTCACTCAGACAACCTTGCGTGGCCCCTAGAAAGCGACGTATGAATCCCTCATTATGCCGCCAATTTTTCTTCAACCCGCTTGCTAGACACCATTTATCCCTAACTCTTAATTCCAATCCAACTCTTAAAATAAGACCTATAAGGAGATGGCCAAATTGCAAGGTAACCCACAGTTTATTGTTCCGGAAGTCATCCAGAATACCAAAAAGATTAACATTCCCATCTATCAACGCCGCTACAGTTGGGGAATTGAACAGATTCAGCGACTCGTAGACGACATGGTCATGGCTCATGACCAACAACTCAAACAGTATTTTATTGGGAGCTTAATTCTCGATACCACTCAAGCCAACATTTCAGAGGTCTCCGTCATCGATGGCCAACAGCGCCTGACCACGATTTCGTTGTTCCTCATCGCTTTACGTGACGCGATGACCGCCACCGATCCCGAAACGAGTCAGATGATTAACGATAGATTCCTTATTGATCGCTACGATCACACCTCGCTCCACCATAACCGGTTGAATCCCGTCAAAGGGGATGCCGCGCAGTACATAGACGTCTTGCTTCACGGGGACGACGCCCAGCCTTCATTGTTCCAGGCCAACTATCACTATTTTAAGACGATGCTCAGCACGAGTGACACTTCTGCCAGTGACTGGTTTGCGCTACTGCAATCGCAGCTACAAACGATGGTGATTACCGTTCAACCAGGGGACGATGCCCAGCTCATTTTTGAAAGTTTGAATTCAACCGGCTTGAGTCTGACGGAAGCCGATAAAATCCGTAACTACCTCCTGATGAGCCTCTCAAATGAGGAACAGGCTAAGGCTTTCGAAACGTGGCAAGCGATTGAGAAGATCGTTCACCCCGAAAATGTGCCTAATTTCTACCGACACTACCTCACCTCACTGGCGCGCTCTTCAAAGCCCGTCAAGAAGGGGAAGATCTACATTGATTATCGCCAGTACATCGGGTTACAACCGAACTTCGACCGTTACACCGAACTCAAGCATGAAAAAGATATTGCGCAGACTTACGCCCAGATTCAGTTCCCCTACAATTATAATTTTGACGATCCCCAGACCCAGCAACTTCTAATCCGGTTGTCACATTTAAAAATGGATGTGATGATGCCCTATCTCCTTCAAGTGTTTAATCACGAGCAAAAAGAAGAGCTTACGGCGGCGTCCTTAAATGAAGTGCTCGCAACCCTTCTCTCATATCTGGCTCGTCGCTTATTCGTGGGTATTCCCAGTACCGGGCTTAACAATTTCTTCGCCTCACTCGACCGACAAGTCATGCGTTTAAGTCACAATCAATCCGTGGCCTATGACGTCGCTCTAAAGGCCGTCTTAACTCACGCCGTCAAGGAAAACAAAATCTTCCCGACCAACGCTGAAGTTTTGCAAGCCTTGAACACCAAGGACTATTACCACATTCGTACCGAGTCCTTCTGGTTTATCCTGAACGAACTGAATAACGTTCATGGTGAGTCCCAAGATCTATTTACCAAATCTGAGAATGGCAGTTATTCCATCGAACACATCATGCCGCAAACTCTCAGCACGGCCTGGAAGAAAGAACTCGGCCCTGACTGGCATGATATTCAGTTGACGTGGCTTAACCGGTTGGCTAATTTAACACTGACTGGCTTCAACTCCCAAATGAGTAATCACACCTTCGCGGAAAAACGCGATGCCCCGGATGGCTACCACGACTCTGGTATTCGACTTAACCAGGAACTGGCCAGACTGACGAAATGGGACACCGATAGCCTTAAGTCCCGTCAAGCCGATTTGTACCAACGTATCTTAGCCGTTTGGCCCGTGCCCGATGTCTCCGATCTGAGTATCGAAAGTACCGACTGGACGAGTTTAGAAGATATTGATCCCAAGGGCCGAAAACCCATCTCGTTTAAATTCCACCAGCAGCCCAGCCAACCCGTTAAGAGTTGGAAAGAACTATACAATGCGCTCGCCAATCAACTATGGTTAAACAATCCCGCCGCCTTCTTTCAAATGGCCAATGACGACCATGAGTGGCTAATCAAGTATGCTTCAGAAGTTGACACGTCTGACTATCGCAAGCTATCAGCAGTTAGTGATGAGCAGACCATTAGCATCTTTAATGGCAACTCTTCGGCCTCAGAACGCAAAAAATACTTGCAGCGACTACTCAACGCAAGCGATGATTCACTCAGCAGTATTACCGTCAGACTGGCGCAATCGGAGCCAGTTGCCTCACACTAATTGGCCACAGAAAATGAAGCGCTGATTTAAAATGGCCTGCGTTGTTTCACATGAAACATCCTAGCACGCTCGGTTCAAAGGTGCCCTCATTCGTGACTATTCACCGCCACAAGCCAGCACCTCCCCCCAAAAAAAGATAAGATATATCGCCGGCTAATCCACCCGTATATCTTATTTTTTCGCCTCAACCACCGGAAGTTTTCCCGATTTTTCAAGCAAGCCGTCCTGTAACTGCTATAATAACAATAGCTTTTTTCTGTAGGCGACCAGGCTACGTGGACCGCCAAAATAACGAATAGCATAGGAGTTACAGGATGAATAAAATTTTAAAGGCACAATTCTTCGTTGATGATCTGTCGGACGACCAAAAGTCCGTGATCACCAACATGAATGCCTATATCAAGCAGGGCCTGACGGGGAAACAGTCTTCTGTTGCCATCATTGAAGGTGCCGCGGGTACCGGTAAGTCAGTCGTTTTGATGGAGCTGGTGCGTCAGTACATGACCGACAAGCGCTACAAGACCTCGCTGGTCGTAAACCACCCCGAATTGTACAAGGCTTACCAGGACCTGGCCGAGTCCATTCCGAACATGAAGGTCAAGGACATTCGCCGGCCCACTTCACTGATCAATTACGCCCAAAAGAACCACAAGCAGTACGACATCATTTTTGTTGATGAGGCCCACCTACTCTACTCCAAGTCAGAACCCTACGCGCACTACCGCGGGCAGAACCAGCTGACGGATCTGATGAATTTGGCCAAGGTCGTCGTGGTCGTGTACGACTTTGAACAAGTCTTCCAGTCCAAGATGTACTGGGATAAGGACCTGCTCTACAAAACCATTGGTAACCATCCTCACAAGCTGTTCAACATGAACTTCCAATACCGGATGGTTGCCAGCGATGAACAGGTGGCTTGGATGGACGACCTCACTGCCGAAAAGCCCCTGAAACCGTTCCCCGACAACAGTGATTTCGAATTTAAACTATTCGATACCGCTGGTGAACTTTTTGAAAATATCAAGAAGCGAAACAAAGAGTTCGGCATGAGCCGCGTTGTCGCCACTTCCGGTTTCCCCCGGATCGATGGCCGACACAACGTTGAGATGGATACCTTCAGTCTTCCGTGGGACGAGTGGGACCCGCAACGGACTCACTGGGCCAAGCGAGAAGGCTCGATTACTCAAGTGGGGACGATCTACACGCTGCAAGGCTTTGACCTGAACTACGTGGGCATGATCATTGGCCCTTCGTTCGGCTACGATCCCCAAACGGATACCATGACCGTCATCCCCGAAAAGTACTCCCACAAGGAAGTCTTCAAGAAACGTAAGGATATGACCTTCACCCGCGACGAGTACAAGGCGTTTATCGCCAATGTCTTGAACGTGCTGATCAAACGGGGCAAGTACGGCCTGTATCTGACAGCCTACGATGATGCATTACGGAAACGGCTACTGGAATTGGGTCAGGAAAACTAGCGTGTAACCTAAATAAGACTAATTGCGCATTAAACCGCAATTAGTCTTATTTGTTTATCTATCTTTATTTTTGAATGATTAAGCTCTTATTCGAAGTGACATAACGACCATTCGTCAATTGTAACCGGGTTGTCAGATTGTGACGCTTGAGCTTCTTAACGCGCAGGACCGTGCCCCGCTTGTAATGCTTAACATTATTTCCCTTCAAGCTCATGTTACGGTAAGCATCCACACCCTTAGTCGCAATCACCTTCACGCGCTTAGGCGTTGCCTGGTAGTAAGTGTGTACGGTAAAGGCCGTTCTAGCCGTGATATAGCCAGTCTTGCCATACCACTTAGAGTTTGGCGTAACGTCCCGAACGAGGTAGCGCTTCGTGCCATTCTTGGATTGGGCAACACCCGTGATGACGAACTGCGGCCGCTTGGTCCGCGTCTGTTTCGCGTAATAGAACTGACGGGTCTTCTTACTAAAGTTTGGCGTGCTGTATAAGCCAAGCTTCTTGACCGCAGTGATCGCCAAGTCCTTCTTAGCAGGCAACTTAGGCTTTACTTGATCACTTTGGGAAGAACTGACGGAACTGCTTGAGGACGAGGAAGAAGACGCCGAAGAACTAGCCGTGTTCGTGCCCGGTGTCACAGGCGCTTGCTTCTTATAGGCCAAGGTCACCGTCTGAGGGTCTGCCGTGTACGTGCCCTTCAGACTACCATTCAGAACCTTGACGAACTGGTAGCCCGAGAGAGTAGCTGGCGTAACGGTATAGGCCGTTCCTAGAGCACCTGGCAACTGATCCGTCTTCATAATCTGTGTAGGATTGTCTTGATCGACGTAGTTAACCGTTATCGGATTGCCGGGCGTGACGACGGGTTCCCAGATATACGTCTCATCCCCGGAAAAGCCTGAGGTGCCGTTGTATTTAGCCATCAGTTTCTCAGTCGAGTAGGTTGTTTTACTGCCAGTTGAATATTGGTCCTTGATGTTTTCCCAGTTACCGGTGTACTTTTTCAGATCCGCACCATTACTTGTGTCCGCACCTAATAAATCCGAATCAGCCAGATTATCTTGTGGGCTCAGTGTTAGTTGCGTTACATTCGTCGTATCAGCTGAACGGAATATACCCGTTAACGGCACCTTGGGCTGCCATTGACCGATATTAATACTCTTGGCATTCACGCCGCCAAGCATCCCGTCGAATTCGTCAATCTCAGTAGTGTTGCCATAATTATCTGTTTGGGAATCTACTTTAACCTGACTGACTTTATAATGTGAGACATCAATATTCCCATTCGGGTCATCACCAAAACGAGAAAACATATTTTGGAAATTAGTGACCTTGCTCGTATCGAAGGTTTCATATCCCACAACCTTAGCATCTACATTTGCAAACATCCTTTCCATGGATGTCGCATTTGACGTCTTAAAATGGGAAACATCAATATACTTTTGTCCAGATCCAGAGAACATCTCCGAAAAGTCCTTAGTTTGACTGGTGTCGATATTTTGCCAATGACGAATTTGTGGATAGTCATCACTATTATCATTAACAGTAAGCAACTTAAACATACCAGCGGCATTCTGAGGTGTCTGTATCTTATCATCAAAGGAAATCACTTTTATATCGGTTGCGGGTTCTTCTAGTTGAATAGATTGAAAAGGACTTCGCCAAGTTGCAGGCCAATCAGGATGGTTCACTTGATCGGTGATGTTCGTAGATTCCGGCAAGACCGCTCCCTGAGTCCCCTTACCAATATGTAACACGCCGTCCGCTGTGAGCTTCCAGGACCAGGTGTCCATCGTCTTTTGCGCAACAACTGAACTACTGTCAGCCGCATGGGCCACCACGGTCGGTGTCCAACTCGCGATCTTCGGTGAATTCTCCAATACCGTGGTCCCACCAAATACAAGGGCTGCAGTTAAAGCAAAACTAACAACGCCGCTTTTCATAAAAAAGCCTCCCCAACTTTAAACATCCAGGTACTAAATTCCATTTCATACGATTTACCACACAAGATAGCTGATGGGCACTGAACTTTACAGGTCTTATGACATGCCTATTACCCTTGATTGTCGACAGATACGGATTTTATTTGACGTAAAATCGGTAAAATTCAGTCCCCTGCCCATAATTACGCCAGCAAACAACCGCCGAATTCTCACGTTCGACGACCATTTAGCCACTCAATCATCCACTTATTAAGTGATAATTCCTATACTTCTGTTTTACCACTAATTACGGCCCATGACACAAAATAAGACCCATTGCGTCACCATTCGCAATGGGTCTTATCCGTTTAATCGTTCCTATTTTTGAATGACCAAGTTCTTGTTCGCAGTCATGTAGCGGCCATTGGCCAACTGTAACCGCGTCGTCAAATTATGCTGTTTGAGCTTCTTAACCCGTAGGACCGTCCCCCGTTTGTAGTGCTTGGCATGCCCTTTCAGGGTGACACTCCGATAAGCATTGGCGCCCTTGGTGCCGATCACTTTCACGGCCTTAGGGGTAGCCTGATAGTAGGTGTGGACTGTAAAGTCCTTACGCGCCGTGATGTAGCCCGTCTTACCGTACCACTTAGAGTTAGGCGTGACGTCCCGGACTAAGTAGCGTTTCGTCCCATTCTTGGATTGGGCAACGCCCGTGATGACGAACTGGGGGCGCTTAGTCCGCGTCTGCTTCGCATAATAGAATTGACGGGTCTTCTTGCTAAAGTCCGGCGTCCGGTACAAACCGAGTTTCTTCACGGCTGTGATGGTCCGATCCTTCCGGGCAACCGGCAGACCGTTTGTTTCATCGGGCGTACTCGTCTCACTCTCGCTAGAACTACTGCTTGATGAATCGGTCGAGGTTCCTGGCGTGGTTGGCGTTACCGGTGGTGTTGGCTGTAACCGATAAACTAAGGTAACGTCGATCGCATCCGTTTCGCTGTATTTTCCCGTGAGTTGTATGTCAGAATTTTCTACGTATTGATAGCCTTTAATCGTTGGTGGTGTAATGGTATAGGTCTCACCAGCGTCCCCGGTTAGGCTCGAATCAGCCTGTAAAGTGGTGCCTGACTCATCCTGATAGTGAACCGTGACGGGTTGTCCTTTAATCGGCAATACTGAAGGCTCCCAAATATAAGTGATGTTACCTTGTGGCCGCGTGTCTGAATTGTTTCCGTACAAGGCCATCAACTTAGCTGAAGTAAGCTGGCCATCCGTCCCAGTATAACGATCGTCTTTATTCTCCCAACTGCCCTTATAGGGTAACGCTTCACCATCGAAATTTTCCGTCGGAATTTCGATTAGCCCTGCCTTAGATAGATCGAGATTGCCATTTAAGGTCACTTGGTAAGCAGGGACATTGAAGTAGTAATTTGAAAAAATATCGTCTAGTGAGATACTCGGTTTCCAATTAGACAGATTAACAATTAATTTATTCGCTATCGATGACTTAAACATATCACCAAAACCAACGAAACTATCGTTATCATCCTTATATACATCCTCATTGTTCACTTTGCTAACATCAAAATTTGATAAATCTAGGATGACCTGAAATGAACCATTACCGATATTATCAAACATGCTCGCCATATTAGTGACCCGGCTGGTATCAAAGCTTTTACTGGTCAGCCCGACAATATTGCTAGTGAGGTCATTATTTGCCTTAAACATTTCACACATACTCGTGACCTGTGACGTATCAAAATTTGAAACATCAAGTGTTTGTTGGCCAGAGTTCATAAACATTGCGGTCATATCGGTCGTCTGACTCGTATCTAAATTCTGCCAATTTTTAATCTGTGGATTGGGAACAGGGTAGTCCCCCTTACCTTCGTTAACCGAATCCAATCCCTGAAATAAGTAAGAGGCATCCGCAGGTGTCTTAACCATGCCATCAAAAGAAATCGCCGTCACCATGCCCTGCCACCCTTTTATTAGATCGTTGAAGGGCGAAACCTTAGGATACATCCGATTGGTTTGCGTGTTCTCCGGTGACTCTGGCAAAGTCCCCGCCCCAATATGTAAGACACCGTCAGACGTGAAATTATAATCACAAGTTCCCAATTTTCCCGTATCCGGCGTCGTATCCGCATGGGCCACCACTGCCGGCGCCCCTACTATCTCTGGTGAGTTCTCAAGTACCAGCGTTCCGCCGAAGACCAGCGCTGCCGTTAATGCAAATCCCACTATCCTGCGTTTCATAACATAAAACCTCCTCAATGGTTCGTACCCGCAAGCATCAAGCCCTATTTAGGTCTAGTTATTTGCTTCAAATAGCTATTAGTGAAAGCGCTCACATTTCACTGTAAGCTTAGTATATCAAATAATCATGATTTCGTGTTGTCCCACATCGCGAAACCGCTCAAAATCATGCTTGCGCACCATCATTAGCTCACCGTTGAACTTTTAATGGGCAATTAACCTTATAAACAAACGCCCCATCACACGACTTACCTTCCTTGCTTATTTAGTGTAAAAAATTATACTTACAGCGAAACAAAATTATTTCAAGGGGGTTATGATCATGAAAGTTGGCATTCCTAGAGAGATTAAGAACAACGAAAACCGGGTGGGCATTACACCGGCCGGCGTTGTCAGTCTCGTTCACGCAGGTCACCAAGTGCTCGTTGAGGCCCATGCTGGCGAAGCAGCGGGTTACCCCGATGCCGTCTATCAAGAGGCTGGCGCCACACTTTGCGACGCCGCGGCGGCTTGGGCCTGTGACCTGGTCATTAAGGTTAAGGAACCGATCGCATCTGAATATCACTTCTTCCACGAAGGCCTCATCCTCTATACCTACCTGCACCTCGCACCGGACCGTCAGCTCACCGAAGCCCTGCTAGATGCCAAGGTCACGGGGGTGGCTTACGAAACCATGGTTGGTGCTCACGGCGGTCTCCCACTACTCGTCCCCATGAGTGAGGTAGCGGGACGGATGGCCGTTCAATTAGGCGCTCATTTTCTCGAGGAAAATAACGGTGGTAAGGGCGTTCTCCTGGCGGGGGTTCCGGGCGTCGCCAAGGGCAATGTGGTGGTCATTGGGGGTGGAACGGTTGGCTTCAACGCCGCCAAGATTGCGTTGGGACTGGGCGCCCACGTTACCCTACTGGATATCAATGCCGCTCGGTTAGCTGAGATTGACGACTTATTTAGTGGCGCCGTACAAACCCTCATTTCGAATCCCTTTAATCTCGCCCAAGCGGTGCAACAGGCCGATCTGGTCATCGGGGCCGTGCTGATTCCTGGTCACACCGCGCCTAAACTGGTCAGTGAAGCCATGATCCAGTCGATGGAACCCGGCTCCGTAGTCGTCGATATTCCCGTCGATCAGGGCGGAATCTTTGCGACGACAGATCACGCCACCACGCACGATGATCCCATCTTTGTAAAAGACGGCGTCGTTCACTATGCCGTGGCCAACATTCCTGGGGCGGTGCCTAAGACGGCAACGGCCGCACTGACCAACGTCACGATTCCCTACGCCGTGTTGATCGCCAACTTGGGCATCGCGGCCGCCGCACGGCAAAATAAGACGATCCTCACCGGAATCAACACCTACGCTGGCCAACTGACGGAGGCAGCCGTCGCCGCCAGTCAGGGGGTCAGTGCGCAGGACTTTCTAAGCCTGGTCTAACGCGCATTCACGAAAGGAGGCGGTGACCATGGCCAATGAATCACCGGAATTAGCGCGTAACCTAAAAAACCGTCACGTACAGTTAATTGCGATTGGCGGCACGATCGGAACCGGTCTGTTTCTGGGATCTGGAAAATCAATCCAGCAGGCTGGCCCTGCCATTTTGATCGGCTACCTCATCGTGGGGGCCGCTTGCTTTTTACTGATGCGCGCCCTAGGTGAACTACTACTCTCCGATACGAACTCCCGCTCATTTGTCGATTTTGTGACGAAATACTTGGGGGAACGCTTGGGCTTCGTGGTGGGGTGGACGTACTGGATCTGCTGGATTACCATTGCGATGGCTGAAATCACAGCGATTGGGATCTACATCCGTTTCTGGTTTCCCGGCATTCCGCAATGGTTACCTGGCCTGGTCGTTTTGGGCATCTTGTTGGCCCTCAATCTGATTACGGTCGGTGCCTTTGGTGAAGTGGAATTTTGGTTCGCGTTGATTAAGATTGTCGCGATTATTGGCCTGATCATCGCCGGGATTGTGATGCTGATAACGCGTTTCAAAACGCCCGTGGGTCACGCTTCGCTGCAGAATTTGGTGGCTTTTGGTGGCTTCTTCCCCAAAGGAATTTCGGGATTTCTGCTCTCACTCCAGATGGTCGTCTTTAGCTTCATTGGCATCGAAATGGTCGGAATGACCGCGGCCGAAACGCGTGACCCAGAAAAGGTCCTGCCCAAGGCCATTAATGACATTCCCCTGCGGATCATCCTGTTCTACGTGGGCGCCCTCTTCATCATCATGGCCATCTACCCGTGGCAAGATGTTCTGCCCAACCAAAGCCCGTTCGTCATGGTGTTTAAGAACGTGGGGATTGGCGCCGCGGCGGATATTATTAACTTCGTCGTCATTACGGCCGCAGCTTCGGCCTGCAACAGTTCCATTTTCACCACCGGTCGGATGCTCTCGTCCCTGACAAAGGACGCCAAGCACCCCCTGACGATGCGGTTAAACAAGCTCTCGAAGCATCAGGTGCCCGGGAACGCCTTGAATTTCTCGGCACTCGTCATTACCTTTGCGGTCGTGCTAAATTTCCTGATTCCTAGTATGGTCTTCACCCTGGTTTCCAGCGTGGCAACGACGTGTTTTCTCTTCATCTGGGCCAGCATCATCCTGACGCATTTGAAGTTCCGTCGGTCAGCAGCCGCCGAGATCAGCCAATTCAGGGCACCGTGGTTCCCCATCGCGGATTATGCCGTACTGGCCTTGTTGGCAATTGTCGCGGTCATCCTGTGCTTCGAGTTGGAAACGGCGATTGCACTGGGGTTGTCGTTGGTTTGGTTGATTGGCTTGTATTTGGTTAAACGGGGACAGACCCGGACGATGACATAGCGTGAGTGATTTATGTTCAAATGAAAAGCCCGCTAACAGGCGCTATTATGCGTCGTTAACGGGCTTTTGTGCCGCTCTGAGGCAGGCTCCTAACGTTCTTGGTATTGTCACGAGCGGTCACGGATGATGTTTCACATGAAACAATCCCCGTATACATGGGGAATACATGAATGAACGTCTGATCCATGTTGAAGATAAGGGATCATCCCCATACACATGGGGAATACAATCCATTGGACAAACCCAATGATAGCAAGGGAGGATCATCCCCATACACATGGGGAATACAGCTTTTCACCGCCACATGATACCACCACATTAGGATCATCCCCATACACATGGGGAATACCACCGATCATGTGTCTCTTCGCTCGATCCCGGGGGATCATCCCCATACACATGGGGAATACCTTCTTCATCGCTCTGGTGCGTGAAGTCTGTCAGGATCATCCCCATACACATGGGGAATACTTGAAACAGAAGTTGATGTTTACCGTAAGTTGGGGATCATCCCCATACACATGGGGAATACAATTGTCATACCAAACGGCCACCGCCATGCGGAGGATCATCCCCATACACATGGGGAATACATACAACTGATTTACCAACCGTTGACGCGGATAGGATCATCCCCATACACATGGGGAATACATATTCCGGGATCACTCGATCTAAATCGGGATAGGATCATCCCCATACACATGGGGAATACCCCATCTATAAACTTAGTTGTAAATCCCTGCCGGGATCATCCCCATACACATGGGGAATACAGATTTTCTTAGAGGCCGGTGGGGATGCCGAAAGGATCATCCCCATACACATGGGGAATACTTCCTGATAATTTACCACGGCATATGTGGCAGAGGATCATCCCCATACACATGGGGAATACTTATTGCCAATGATACAACTGATTTACCAACCGGGATCATCCCCATACACATGGGGAATACACTAAAAAAATGCCGTCAGACCAACGTTCTCAAATTTTCAAAACCCCGTTTTCAATTAACTTGTTCGCCAATAGCAGCGTAGCTTTAGCATCCGACAGGGCCTGATGGGGCTCAGAATTCTCGATCTCATAATCCGCTAAAACCGTCTCTAACCGGTAATTGTCTAGAAACTTATTAGACTTCTTCACGATGGGCATCAAGTCCACCAGCTTATTGGACAATGCCGGTTGAGCCGTCTTCCGTAATCCATTGCTCAGGAAGGCCTCATCAAAACGTAAATTATAGCCAATAATATCGGCATCGCCAATAAAGTCCTTCAACTCTTTCAGTCCTGTGGACAACGCAATCCCCTGTTCTGCCAGCATATCTGCGGTGATTTTCGTCAACGCGGTTATCTTGTCCGGCATAGCATGATCCGTGTTAATCAGCTGATAGAACTGCGTGATGGGCTCTCGTCCCACCTGTTTCGTCGCACCAATCGAGATAATCTCATCCGTAATCGGATCTAGCCCCGTCGTTTCCAAATCCAGCGTCACCAGAGGCCCGGAATAGTCGTGGTGCTGCTGGCGATTGGCAGCTTTCCGCGTCATGACTTTTGCCCGATGAAATTTGGCAGCATCGCTAAAACCGTGTTTGACCGGTCCCGTAGCAACATTCAGGTGCATCATCAGGGGAATACCCTCGAAGTCAACAACGGCCCGATCCTGACGCGTCGTCCTAAAGCTATACCCCAACTCATTGTTGGTATTGTAGACCATAGTGGCTTCACCACGCCCGATATTTTTCATGATTCGCTCCCACAACAGATCACGAATCCGGGCGCTCACGTTACCCACGTAAACGCCCGTCTGAATCTCCTGATACCACTTGGTCAGGTCACCCTGCAGTGACTTCGGGACCTTCGTTAAAGTGATGACAATCATTTGGTATCATCTTCTTGCAGCTCGTGATACTGAACCCCAAACTTTTGCAAGCCCAGTCGATCATCCCACAAGCTAATGGTGTCAGCCACCTCATCCGCTTGGGTTAGCCCCAGCAACGCCTTTAAGTCCTTCACCATTCGAACGAGCAGCTTGCCATCAGTAAAAGCATCCCGCATGGCTAGCCGCGTTTTAGTCCCAATGTCCGGATCATTGCCCACTTTAGCCGTGACACTGAACGCCACGGGAATTGAAAATTCTGCTTTATACAGGTCAGCAAAGTCATAAACAAACGAGAGGTCATGGCCGGTATGGACAAAACCCAATCCCGCCGATGCACCCAAAGCTGAAATCACACTATAGCTCAATCCATAGAGCGCTTGATGAGCCGCCGTTAAAGCCTTGTTAATGGGCGTGCCTTCTTCAAAATTATCCGGATTGTATTCCCGGTGTGACCACGCCACCCCTGTTCTTTCCGACTGTTCAAGATAGACGCGCCGAACCCGGGCCCCCTCCTTTCCCCGCAACTGCTGCATCGTCAACTGAGAGACGTCGTCATGGGGGAAACGCATCTGATACATCTCGCGGGCAACGGCTAACCGAGAATGTTGATTGGAAACTAGTCGAGCTTGTGCCTCCAACAGCGCCGAGGAATGGTTCAACGCGCGACCATAGGCGTACTGCCGCACACCGTGTTCGCCGACCCAGACGACACCCAAACCAGACTCGCCAATCAGTTCCATCGCACGATGGGTCACATCAACCCCTGGTCCTAGCATTAACACACTGAGGATCGCCGCCGGAACGTCAACTATCCCGCGCTGATCTACCACTTGAATGGCACTGTTCTGCCGATTAAGTTTCGCATGCTCCAGATACAGAAAAGTGACACGATCTTGCACGCGCCCCAATTCATAACGCTCAGGTTTCTTAGCGCCAGCTTGTTTAACCATGTCTTTACGCCTCCGGAATAACCGTCATTAGGCCCATGCCAAACGCCTTCTCACGTCCAATCCCTTTCGTCAAAGTTTGTTTGAAGGTGTCGGCATCGCTGACCCGCAAGAGTCCTTCAAAAGTTACCCGACTGAGACGAACACCATGGCCCGCCTTACGATGCAACATTGGCCACTCGCGCCCGACAATATCGAAGGACCACGTCGGCGTGTCATCCGGATTTATCGCTGACTGTTGCTTAACGAGTTGAAAGCCGGATTTTTCAGCACGATCAATCAGCCACTTTCGCTGTTGTTCAATCGTAATGTGTGGAAAGACCCGCCCTTGCCTTTCGCCGGGTGCCGTGATGGTATGGGTCGGATTGGCCGTCAACCGAAATTGATAGAGCTGCCCCGTCTGAATCCGATCGAGCAGACGATCATATGACTTGGTCATGGCCGTTCCCGGAACACCGTACCGCTCCAATTCCGCCCGAGCGGGTTGCTGTTCGCTTAGAACTAAGAGATACTGCTTGCCAGCCAACTGATCGATGCGCCACAGGTGCCGCCGACGCTGGTTCGCTTGAATTTCTTCAGGGAAGCTCTGTTCCACCCAGTTATGATAGGCCCCTAGATGCGTTAGATCCTTGATCTTAGCGCGATTATGACTAGCAATTTCTACACGTGATAAATACATACTTACGCCTCCCCAAGGGACTTCATGATATCGTGTTGCGTATTCGCTTTACCCTGGCCATTTAGCTGATCCAGGCCAACGCGCGTCTTGGCAATGGCGCGGAACCCATAGCGCCGATCGCGCTGATCAAAGGATTTTACACGATCTTTAACCATGGCACTAGGGGCATCATTGAGCAAATTAGCATCCGCAATAATCTCGAGTGCCGTGTGGTGTCCTCTTCTGCGATACCAGGGTGCTGCCTGCCAAGCGACTTGCTTGAGTACAGCTACCGGCGTCGCATCGGCAAATTCATGGATCTCCAAGACACCCGCGGGCGCATTGGACCGCCGCCCCAAAAAGAGTTGGAAGTGGGGGTGTCTGAGCGCAAATTGAATGCGTTCAATCAATTGGGCATCGTCACTCCCTAAAGCAACCACAAATACGGCATCCTGAATGTAATCCCGATACGTAATCTTACGGGTATCCTTCTTCCACTCAACTGTTTGATAATCCGTGAGGCCACGTCCGACTTGATCGACTCTGACCGCAAACTGGAGCGCATTCAACTCGAGAATCCGCGGATCGGTACGCCGATAGCCCAGAGCAGCCGCCACCATGCCCACCATCGCACTCTTCGTGGGGTAGGGATTCGTCGTGCGCCGTTCAAAAGTCGCTTCATTTCCATACGACTGAAGAGGCGCCGTTAATTTAATCGTCAGAGTTTTCATCTTGAACCGCCTTTGATAACGCCGCCGTGACCTTTTCTAAGAGTTCCGGTAAGTTAGCCACGCTATCGCCCACCGTCGTATCCGTTTTACCCAAGACAAAGTTAGCGACCGGTTGCGTGACAAATTCACTCGTCCGCTTGTATTCCGCTTCCAACTTCTTAATCGATGGCTTAACGTAGCCGTTGCTAGAGGTTACCGGCTCCTCGAAGGCAGAGACCAGGTTAACCGGCGTATCTGTGCGAATCGTTACTGCGACATAGCTCGGCAACGTTTTGTTGGCAAACGTATTCTGCTTCCCTGTTGGCATCGACAGCAAGAAATCCTTGATGAACTGAGTCGTTCCCTGAATGGCATCCGTGGCATTCAGGTTGTGGACCAACTCATTCATATTGACATTGGCGTAGCGATAAAGGGTGGCGGAGTTAAAATCAATCGCACCAAGCATGGCGGCACCCGCCGTATCCTTTCCCTGTTCGTCATCCAAGGCCGTAAAGTAGTCGTACTCTGGCACAACTTCGTGCGTTGACACTGCATGAGCCACCTGTGCCGAAGCATCCACATTTAACTCTGGATTATCCGCAACCATCCGACCAAACAGTGCCAGGTCTAGGGACTGATCACCCTTCAGGACTTTTTTGATTTCCTTCTTATCCAGTTCGTCGTTGGCTATCGCGTATTGGGCCAACTTGTCGAGCTGACCGTGGCTGACCAATAATAGAGCGCCCGTTTCCAGATTTTTATCCAGCTTAATGCCTGCCGCTTTAAATACTGCCTCGACCTTTTTGGCCACCGCGTCATCGTCTAAGTCTGCGTCTTGGGCTTTTAAGGCAGCCGCTAACAGACTGGCTGCCTTCTTCGTTCGCGTCCCGACCGAAACGTTGTCCTCGCGGAAGACATCCCGCACCGCCTTTTTCCAACTCTGAGAAGAGACCCGTGCCCGAGAGACACCACCGTATAACGCCGTTTTGGGCGCTCCTGTATCGTCACGATTGATATTTGATGATGGGACCGTTTGTAAAACATTCACGTCGACGTATAAATTTTGTTTAGTCATTGGTGTTCTCTCCTTCATTTTTATCTGCCTGTTTTACCCAGAAATACTGCTGCCCCCAACGAAGACGTACGCGGTTGGCCTGTTCATAGCTACCCTGCAAGCCGTATAAATCCTGCGCTAGCCAGGCGTAGTCAATCTTGACCGCCGGACTATTGGCTTTCAGGATGCTCACCAGATGGGTCAAACCGTTAATCACACCCGCCGCATTGGTTGTTGCTAAGAGGGGCTGGACCCGCCGATCCATTGCCGTCCGCAGCTCCTCATTGCCACGGAGCTTCGCCAGCGCCGTAAAGAATGGTGTGCCCTTCGCATCTTCACCTTTGGCCGGCGCGTAGACCTCGTTTTCCCGCCCCTGCTGATGAATCGCGTAGAACCGAATCGCCGTGTACACCGCCACTTCTTCTCGCGTCGGAATGCCATCACGACTCAGCTGATTTTGATCTAGGTTTGCCATTAGGATAGGCCAAACCTGCTGGGCACGTGGACTGGTGATCGTCGGCGCATTTCTCAAACTTGCCAACACGGCCTTATCAGGATGGCCCTTTCGATAAAGCCCCAAGATAATTCGACTTGTAATTTCCTTAATCTGTTGTGACATAGGCCTTCGTCACTCCTTTTTTAAATCAAGATGGGTACGTACGTTATACATCAGGTGATTCTTTGCCGTGAAAATATTTAAAGGTCCCTTTTTCGTAGAGATCCCCGAAATGTCTCGAGGCGTGCTCGACTGCATCACATCAGTCACTGACGCAACCACGATGTCGCGAAGCCTATTCTTCCACGCCTTAATCTTCTCTTCACGATCGTCGGTGGCTTGCAAGCCTTCCAACCAAGTCTTAAACGGCACATTCAACTGTTCATAGAACGTCGCGCTCATGCCACTCGCAAAGGACCGGACATCCAGGTTGCGAATCTGGCCAATATCACTGGCAAAGTGGTAATAATCCGTGCCAATCGTCTGTGTAAAGGTAATGGCCTCTTCGATCCGCGTTGGCCACCGATCACCCTTTTGCGTATCGAATAAAACATCCGCCTGCATCTGCATATCGTCCGCGACCTCGGCAGCCGGCGACTGCGAGGTGGCATTGCCATCGCTAATCAGGGCGACCGTGTTCAGCATCAAAGGCGCATCATGAGCGATCAATTGTCTTCGCTTGAGCAACTGTAGCCAAACGACAATCCCGGGCTCATGCACATCATCCGCCTCACGCACCTTGACATACTGGCCAAAATTACGCCACATGGCGATCCCTAATGATCGTAACCCCTTAACAGCTGGACGATAAGCATTGGTCTTCTTGTCCAAACGCCAGGTAGTCATCGGCTCAATCAACGCATTGTCGTAGCCGTACATGGGGATCCCCGCACTGAAGATCTGGACACCCGTCTCGTGCCATTCGATATGCAAGATCCGTGACCAGCCCGTATACAATTCTGCCAGATTATCTGGCAGTATCTGGGACTTGCGCTGGGTGATGTAATCGCGAATGGATGCGAACTCCCAGACCGGTTTCTGGCAAGTATACGCCGCATCCTCCTGCCAAGCATTGACCAAGACCAGATTAAGCATCAGCGTCTCAAACAACGACTGCCCCTTAGCAAACACGGGATTGATCCGGTAGATCCAGCCGGCTGAATTAGAAAATTTTTCGTCAGTGCTAATCTTGGTTTTATCCGTGACGCCAGTAAAATTCTGGTAGGTAATGACCCAACGGACCAGCTCATCTACTGGCAACTCATTCTTGGCTTCACCTGATTTGGGGGCAAAGATTGATGGCGTGTGCGCACTCTCTGAAATCTGGCGGTTAAGTTGTTTAACCAGAACCTGCCCCTTACCCGCGGCCACGCGCTTGTTCTGCGGAACGAAACTGTCGTAGTCCTCAGTCGTCACCTGATAGAAGGGCCGCTCCCCAAAGAAATCAAAGTCAGCCGCATGGGCTTTGAGGTACTGCACGACACCCACTGAGAACTGGCCAGCCTGCTTCAAGTCCTGCCAGGTTGCGAGTAAATCGTCCTCACTGTCCTCTTCGTCAAATGTTTCCTCGTCAATCTCAAAATCCGCCTTTAACCACAGATAGCGGTCGTCATGGGCATCAAGCCGCGAATACACGGTTGTTAAAATTGCGAGCAACAACCGCAGAATCGCAAGATCTTGGCTGCGCATTTCACCAGCCAATTGACGATAATGCTGGGCATTTTCAAATAACGTGATCAAGGACACTGTCTGTTCACGATTGGTGCTGGTCTCAATCACTTTAATCCACGGGTCCGTGGTTAAATTAAAGTGCCGATTAGCCATGTTGATCATCTTCCTTCACATATTTAAGACCTAGTTTTGGCGAATACGAGAGTTGCCACCCCTCAAAGGTCGTCGAAAACGCCTGATCCAGGGGTAAGGCCAAGGCCCCCTTAAGCCACAGGTCGCTCTGCCAGCCTGAGAAGTAACGGGCCGTCAGCGTCTCCAAGTCCTGAATGGCCTGTTCAAGTTGGGCTGGACCAGGCGTGATTACGGCCGGCAGCCGAATAATCTGCTGGGCAATCTCTTGAGATGACACATCCTCCAACCGTCGGCCATCCAGTAGGAAATTGCCCGCCGCTGTGTGCTGGACCAGAATCACTTCCAGGGTCTCCTTGATGTCTCGTACCGCGGCGCTGGCCTTCTGCTCATCCTGGTCGACATTACCCAGACTACGCCCTAGCCAGCCGTGAATCGTCTTACCCGCTCTGAGCTTGGGTTCACCGATTTGAAAGACCTGGGCCTTACGCGTCTCTCGTTTTAAGTCAGCGTCAAACTTCGCCCTGGCGGCAGTGATATCGGGCACCTGATCATCCGTTTCAGGATCATAGACAGCCTGAACTAACGGTGAAATGTCCCCCGGTAAGTGAATCGTGTCTTTCAGGAAATGGTCCGTCTTCATGAGCAAATATTTTCCATAGACGGCTTCATTTCCCTTACCATAGTCATCATTCTCGCCAATTCCCATCACAAATAATTGTGGTGTGCGCAACTTCTCAGGTCGTGCAAGGTGGTGCCGGTGAAGTCGTCCCGCCCGTTGTAAGATAAGATCCATCGGTGCCACGTCCGTATACATCACGTCGAAGTCAATGTCTAATGACTGTTCCAGAACCTGCGTCCCAATAACAATCATTTT
Source organism: Levilactobacillus hammesii DSM 16381 (assembly GCF_001434395.1). Taxonomy (GTDB): domain Bacteria; phylum Bacillota; class Bacilli; order Lactobacillales; family Lactobacillaceae; genus Levilactobacillus; species Levilactobacillus hammesii. Next base: position 3,509 of record NZ_AZFS01000023.1, on the reverse strand, counting down.
TGCTGGCCGTTCACCCTGCTTGCCAATTAACTTCTGCAGCGCCGTTTCTTGGGCCGCGCGATCGGGCGCGAGAAAGGCCGAGTGCAAGACCATCGTTTTTATATCGGGCGGTAGTAACTGTGCCAAGGCCTGCGCTCGTTTGACCGTGTTGACAATGATCCCTGCAATTCCGCCATCGACAACCTTAGAGACGACCTGCGCAACCAGTGCCTCGTCCGATAGGTTCAGGCGCTGCACGTGAAGGACCGTGGGCTGTTGATCGCTTTGACCTGGAAACGACTTAACCTGCTTAAGCTGATGCCCATCAAGGATGCTGAGCAACGGATAGGCCTGCGTGTCTTCCCAGCCTTTAGGAGCAGTCAACTCCCGCTGATAGGTTCTGCCGTATTTTCCCTTCAAATAGGACTTTAATAACGTATTTCGCTTTGCCTTGGGCAACGTCGCCGATAAAACAATGATCGGCACGTGATAGGCCCCTAACCACGCAATGGCTTTCTCAAGGTATTGGTTCATATAGGCATCGTAAGCGTGCACTTCATCAATGATAACCACCTTGCCACTAAAGCCTAAATGCCGCAGGAATAAATGCTTCTGCTTCAACCCCATCAACAGGAGATGATCAATCGTTCCCACCGTAAATTTCGTCAGGATAGATTTCTTACCTGCAAACCAGTCATTAACCACGACCTCTCCGGATTGGTCCTCATCATAAACATTGGCCGCATGGGGAAGCTCCCGGTACTTTGGATTGAACTGTGACTTGCTATGCATGAGCTTAATCTGAAAATTTTCGTTCTGACCACCTGCCAACACCTTTAGCCAGGCCGTTACACGATCAAACATCGCATTGGTCGTTGCCTGAGTGGGTAGCCCCATGAAAAGGCCATCTCGCCCAGTTGTATAGGCCAGCTGTTCGGCCGCCAATAGCGCAATCTCGGTCTTCCCTAATCCCATCGGTGCTTCGATAATCACCATTCCGGGATCGAGCGCTTCTCCAATAGCCTGGGTCATCGTTGTCTGAACGGGCCGGGGAATGAATTTCCATCGCTCCTGATAAGGCTGTTTGAGGTCAACACGTTGTGGGGCCCACTCACCATCCACATCCCAAGCCGAAATGGCCTGGCGAAATCGTTGCTTCAGGTTAATATCCCGCCAGGACTGATCAAGTGGCACCAAAGGAAACAGCGGGCGCTTCTGCTCTCGATCCAAGTATTCACTGGAGGCGAGCCAGTCCGCCATGATTAACAGTCCCTCTAAAATAACGGCCTGTGGCTGTGAAATGTCTGGAACTTCTTTTACTGACTGATAACTGGCGGACGTTAGCCCATAGTTAAACAGTTCCCGTTGAGCATCTCGCCAAGGCTCCTGCCGTTCTCGAACGTTATCGCTCTGATAGTAATTGGCCGTATAGGTGGCAATCTGATCCTCGGGGCTTTCCTTTGCCGGCTTTCCGTGATGACCACCAATGATGGCGCCGATGGATGCTGGGACGCCAAAGTCTTCAATAATAGCTTCGCCAGCTATAGCGTGCGGTGACTTTTTTGCTGAAGCTAAACAGACATCGTCCAGTGCTAAGAAGCCATTTCGAGATAGCCTGGCTTTCAATTCATCATCCAGCTCTGCGTCGTGATCGTACGACGTCTTCATTTGGAAGGCCGCCGTGCCCTTGCCGATGTCATGGATGACACCCACAAATTTGACCAATCTCTGCGTTTCGGCTTCTGGCAATGATCCGGCTAATAGTCGCTGCTGCCCTGGGCTCAACCAATGCTCAAACAGCCAGTTAATCACGTTTTGGGTATCCGTCAAATGCACAATTAGGGGTAACCAATATTGACGGCCATCCGTCGAGCGTTTCTTAGCCCACAAAGATGTTGTCTGTTTGGATAATTTTATCACCATTATGTGTCGTCCCTTTTATGTTGAATTTTTTTGCAACGCATGCCAGTTACACCTACACCCTTGCCAGGGAAAAGTCCTCTTTCTGGTTACAACAATACAGAAAATACGTTCGCCCGTCAATGTAATTAACATATAAAATAATCAATAATATTTATATATTTTTTTATCACTGCAGCCGTTCAACTAAAGTCGCGGTTCATCAGTGTTGAAAGTGCTTTCATTTATGTGATCACAGCATATGGGCCTATCATCAAACGGGATTTATTGCCAGACTCACCCCCACAAGTTGTAGGGAATACGATTAAGATGAGTTAAGCATACTGCGATTAACATGATCAGTAATATTAACATTTTCATGCACATAGAGAACACACCAAGCATACCAGGTGTCGCGCGTGGCTTGCCAGGGATCATCCCCATACCTAGTCGTTGGTTGGGTTGATTGGCTTGTATTTGGTTAAACAGGGACAGACCCGGACGATGGCTTAATTCGTGATAAAAAGTCCTCTTAGTCAACAGCTTGCCGCTACTGACTAAGAGGACTTTTTCAGTAAGTATTTCATGTGAAACACTTACTGAAAGGACTTCGACGTACGTATGACTACTATCGTTGCTATATCAGAAAAAGCAGCCCCGTATACATGGGGAATAACATAACGCCACCCGCAGCCATAACCATCAGGACCGGGTCACCCCCACACCTGTGGGGAATTATCGTCGATGTAACCGATTTTGACACTTCAAAACTTTTTCTAGGATGTAACCATTGATATTCTCGTTTGTTTTATGTTGTTCCGGTGAGTACGGATCTGGACAGTAGATAATTGCGAGCAGCTCACAGTGCGTACTCCTTCACTTTTCTTGGTTGTTAAGTAATTGTGTCCGCGTTCATTTTTCGTTAAATTAGTGTTGCACTCTAATTGTAAATTCACCGCACAAAGAGCATGACCGACGCCGTTCTCCTGCATCAATCTAAAAACTCTCGATTATGTATTCTATAAGTACCCAACATAATAATATCGTAATAGCTCCACTCACTAATATCGTGACACACCCAAACGCATCGTGATCAAAATCGGGCATCTAATTCGCCTCCTATCTTTTTTCACTTCCCACTTGCTTTATAGTTACCACATCAAAACGCTACCAAAAATTCGCCCCACAAAGCATAACTTTGTAAAGAGTAAGTTAGATCATCATATACCTAGTAAATACTTAAAGCCCACTTAGAGTTACAAAACAAACTAGAAAAATTCTTTAGTTTTAAATCGAATTAGGTCTCTGCTCATTAATTGACTATGGTCATTATTATGATGTGTGCACTAGAAAATGACAAGTGTTTTCTGAAAATAATCCATTTATTTGCGAAATTATATTCATTTTCAGAAAACGTTTGACTCCGTGAATGGCATCGTACATTATGAATTTATCTCAAAGAAAGGAAGAAGATGAATGGGAAAAAAACAAAAAGAATCCGCTTCACCTGACGTAACGTTAATGATTTACAAACAGCTTCTCTACATCCATATATTGATTGATATTTTTATATTATTCCTCAATTGTCAAATCAAGTGCAACACTAAGAATCTATTCTTAGAAGTGGTCTA
>NZ_AZFS01000022.1 GCF_001434395.1 Levilactobacillus hammesii DSM 16381 | reverse complement strand
GATATCGGAATATCCTGGGGCTGTTTTGTGTGGCTAACTTGTTCTTGCAATTTTCGATCAAAATAACCGTGTGATTGACGTTAGCAACATGACGCCTAACGCCAACAATCAGATTGTGATTAACCTGACGCCAGAGGTACTCCAGAGCAATACGCCACTGTACATCAAGGGATTGTCTCCCGATGCTGATGGGACGACCGTCATCTTTAACGTGGATACGGGCGGCCAAGACGACTACACGATTAATTCCCAGATTAAGCTCACTTACAGCGATGGGATCGATCGGGATAACCAGGAAACGGAACACTTTGGTGACAATCATCTGCTGTGGAACTTCTACGACAGCACGGCAAGTAATAAGCAATATGGTGGAACGATTAACGTCAATGCCCCATTCCAAGGCAGCATGTTAGCACCATCCGCAACCATTGTGGCGAACCAAAATATCGATGGGAACATCATCGCTGACAAGGTGATTGTCAACGCCGAAACCCACCGGTGGGATCTACAAGGCAATAGCGACAAGGAAGATCCTGAAGAACCAGAGGAACCGGAAGTGCCAGAAGAACCTGAACCGGAAGTCCCTGGTCCAGAAACACCCGAACCAGAAGTGCCTGGTACTGAAGAACCAGGGGAAGAGGTTCCTGGTGAAGACGGCGATGAGGACCTGACCTACGAACACGTTCGGCCAGATTACGATGAAGAAGTAGAAGATTTCTGGGACGACTTGATTGCTGATGAGGCAGAGAGTCCAGCAGCCGCTCATGCGAGTGAAGAAGCATTATTAGCGAGAGTCGATGCCGCAATTGCCCGGGCAAAGGCCGAAGGAAATACGACCTTGGTTGCCCAATTAGAAGCTATTCGGAATCGGATCTTAGCCGATTTGGGTGAATTACCACAAACGGGTGAAGCTCAGAATAATTGGGCACCGGCAGTGGGAACGGCCCTGTTGACCGGCCTATTGGGAACTTTAGGCGCGCTGATCATCAAGCGTCGTCGCGAGTAAGCTTAACGGTTAAACGAAATTGAAAATGGTGACCAACTGGTATTGCGGTTGGTCACCATTTTTTAGGGTATAGATTGTTTTCAAATGAGTCTAGATCACCATCTTCAATGCCATGATGATGACGAGGACGCCAATAAAGGGTTTGACGTATTGGTTCATCTTCTGGGGATCAACGTGCATCAGAAGGCGTGGGGCACAGAAGGCGCCAATCACGGCACCAATCATCAGGCTAACGCCAATTCCCCAGTTGATGTTGTTTGCCGACATGTGAAAGAGCAGACCGACCAAGGATGTGCCGACGAGAACGTAGGCGGAGGTCGCCGCAGCGGGGATCATGTCGAGCCCGAGTACCAGTAATCCCGCAATGATGGGGCCGCCACCGGAGAGACCGGCGACACCAACCATCAGACCACTGAGAATCCCATAGCCTACGGCCTGACTATTGGGGTGGCCGACGGGCTTACGCGCCTGTCGACTGAAACGGTTGATGAGGATTTGAATCCCTAACAGACACAGAATGATGGCCACCAGCCACGTGTAGGTTTTGGTGGGGATGTAGGGAGAGATGAGCGCACCGACGATGGTCGCGGGGATGGCGGCAATCAGCATTTGATTGCCAACTTTGAATTGAATCTGACCGGTGCGGTAATGACCGTAAGCGCCCACTAAGAGTGAGGGGAAGGCCGTGAACAGGGAGGTTGCTGCGGCCGAAGCGGGGGCCAGATGAAAGACGGTTGTTAGAAGGCCTAGGTAAATGGCCGCGCCACCGCCACCGGTCGAAATGACCAGGAGGCCAACTAAAAATCCCGTAATTAGTAAAATTATCCATGTCATTGACTGACACATCTCCTTAGCCGCTAAATAGTCTGGTCTCAGTCTACAAGTCGATTGGCATGGCGTCAATTTTTTTCTAACGTTGATGGAAACTTGCGTTATGATGAGACTAAACGTCTTTTAAGGTGGCGAGCATCACATGAATTTGACACAACAACGACTCTTGATTATTGGTGGCACCTCGGGCTTCGGCAAGACGGTTGCGGCACAGGCGCTTGCGGCTGGTGCGGTGGTACAGGTCATTGGGCACAGCTCAGCGCACGTGAATGCGACCGTTAAAGCATTGGCAGGACAGGGGACGATTAGGGGGACGGCTCTTGACGCACAGGATGTTCAGCAACTGACGACCTTTTTCGCGCAAAATGAAAAATTTGATCATATTCTGTCATTCCTCGGCGGTGCCATGGGGGGCGGCTTTTTGGATAATACGGTTGCGGCGATTCGGCAAGCTGTGGAGGACAAATTCTTTGCGAATCTCCAACTCGCTCAAGTGGCGGCAAAGCATCTGAACCAACACGGCTCACTGATCATGACTTCCGGTGCTGGTGGGCACCCACAGGATGCTTCCGGGGCCATTATTGGCAATCAAGCGATTAATACGATGGTGGCGGGATTAGCCGTGGAAATGGCGCCAGATTTCCGGGTCAATGCTGTCGCCCCAACTTGGACGCCAACGGGATTGTGGCGTGATTTAACGGCGGAGCAGGTCCAACGCCAGGCGGCCGACTTTGCTCAGGGGGTTCCCCTAAAGCGGATCGCAACCAAGGATGAGGTGGCTTCGGCGTATCTCTACTTAATGGGCAATGAATTTGTAACGGGTCAGGTGCTCCACGTGGATGGGGGCGTTGACCTAACTTAAATGGCGGCTAGAAAAAACGCCTTGAACCAGCAGTAGCAGTGTTGGTTCAAGGCGTTCTTGACGTTTATATTTAAAATTTAACCGGTACAACCACACCATTCACGTAACTGGCGGCATCCGAACATAAGAACAAGGCCGTCTGAGCAATCTTGTTACCGTCGGGCGTCGTGGGCATGACCAGGCCAGCGGGAGCATCCGCATCCTTGCTGCCGGGGGCGATGGCATTGGTGCGAATCCCCGCGTTTTGATACATAAAGGCGGTATTCTTAGTGAGCCCAACCACGGCATGCTTGGAAGCAGCGTAGGCCGCACTGGCGCGATCACTCGTGTCGCCCTCAACGGCGGCGATGTTCAAGATGACGCCGGAATCCTGTGCGGTGAAACGCTTGAGGGCTTCACGCGTGGCCAACATCACACTGGTTGTGTTGACTGTCATGACGCGGTCCCACAGCTCGTTGGTCAGGGTGTCAGTGGGCGCCAATTTATCCAGCATCCCGGCATTGTTAACCAGGATGTCGAGATGGCCAAATTGATCGACCGCGCGCTGAACCATTGCCGTGACATCGGCGTCTTTGGTGACGTCGGTGACGGCAGCGATGGCGGTTCCGCCGGCATCCGTGATACCCGAAACAACGGTGTTTAAAGTCGCCGCATTGCTATCGACCGCCACAACTTTGGCGCCTTCTTTAGCAAATAATTCAGCGATGGCTTGGCCCTTTCCAGATCCGGCACCCGTGACGATTGCAACTTTATTAGCTAATTGTTGAACCACGTTACTCACTCCTCATTGAAACTATTTTTGGGGTAATCTACCTCACCCTCATTATAGTCGTTTCTGTCATAGAAACTGCAAAATTTCGCAAAACTCGGACGTTAATCTTTGACGAATTCTGGCAATCATGTTACTTTTTAAGTAACAACAAGGAGGGCGTTTAAACATGAAATATGTCGTTACGGGAGCTACTGGCCATTTAGGCACACAAATTGTTCAGGAACTGGCAAAGTTGGTGGCAGCACGAGAGATCACGCTGGGCGTGCACACCCCAGCTAAAGCCGCAGCATTTGCGCAACAGGGGATGACGGTCTTGCCGTTGGATTACCGCGATTCCGCGACCGTTACGACGGTTTTAGACACGGCCGACGTGGCAATCTACGTCCCCAGTAAGAGTCACGATAGTTTTAGCCGGGTGACGGAGTTTGAAAACGTGATTGCGGCGGCAGAACGGGCCCGCGTGGGTCACCTGATTGTGATGGGCTTCATTGCCGATCAAGCCGATAATCCATTTGATTTGTCCGCGTTCTACGGCTACGTGCCACGCCGATTGGCGGCATCGGATCTGAGTTACACGATTTTACGAAATGCCCTGTACGCCGATCCATTGGTGCCTTACTTACCGGAGTTGATCGACCGGCACAACGTCATCTATCCCATGGGGGATGCTTCGCTGAGTTTCATCACTCTGGCCGATAGTGCGGCGGCATTTGCCAAAGTGGCGGTCACGCCTGCTCTGTGGCGGCGGTCGACCTATACGCTGACCCAGCAACGGTCCTACACCATGCCAGCATTGGCTAAGGTGTTGAGCACGGTTTCGGGCGCGACGATTGGCTATGCACCGGTCACGTTAAGCGAATTTGCGGCGCTTTACGATCAAGGAAACGAGGGCCACATGCTGGCGTCCATGTACGACGCCGGTGGTCGGGGAATGTTGGCCACAGTAACGGATGACTACCAGACGATTATGGGCCATCCAGCGCAGAGTCTGCCGGACTTTCTAGCGGCGACCTACGCGCCAGAAGCTTAAGTTAGGAGGTCAGCGGATGCGCTATTCGCACAAACTCAGTGATGCCGTTCATATCCTGGCTTATATTGAGATTTATCACGAGGGCGATCTCTCCAGTACGGCGATTGCGCAGAGTATCGAATCCAATCCGGGCCTTGTGCGCCGGTTAATGGCGGCCTTGCGCTCGGCCGGTTTGTTAGCGACGCAGCAGGGGACGGCCACGCCTACCCTGACGCGCGCACCAGCGGCCATTTCGTTGCTGGATATCTATCGCGCGGTGGAACCCGATGCAACGCTACTGCACGTTGACGACAAGACGAATCCCCAGTGTATTGTCGGGGGCAACATCCAGGACACGTTGCGGGTGGCTTACGATCAGGTGCAGCGGGCGGCGGAAGACCAGTTGGCAGCGATCACGTTGGCCAGCCTGATCGCCGACATTTGGCACCGTCAGCATGAAAAGGAACGTGGCGACGCTTAATTTATCAACTGACTAGGGATGCCGCCTTACCGTTCGCCAAGCCTAGTAGATAATGCATCCACCTGCGGCTGCCAGAGATTCCGGCTGCTGTGGGGACCGCCTGCGGCCTGAGAAGCGGTCCTCCGGCTCGGTTTGAAGCCCGGTAGAGTTCACCGGTCTCCAAACACGTCCCACGCTGTAAGCCGCTGCCCGGCTAACACCGTCGTCACGGCTGCCTCCATCTCTGGCCTCCTCCGGTTACGTTAGTTTTTCACCATTACGCTAAACCAGTCAGCGTTGAAATGTCATTGTTGATCACCTTTAATTGATCACAGACCGTCTAGCCGTGAGTGAGCCAAATTTGGGCTCAGCCGTGGGATTTTCCAAGTGATCTGCTTGGAAAATGGCGACTTTGAAACGTGGGCTGTCGGTTCAAAGCGAGGGCAAAGACCGCTTCTCAGGCTTTGGCCGTCCTGCCCACAGCGTTCCAGCCCAAATTTGGCGAACGGTAAGGCGGCAGGTTTAGTCAATGTGATAGAGATAGTAAAAAACGCCTTACCCGTGCTAGCAGCACGAGTAGGGCGTTTTGGGTTACTGTAAATCGGTTTTATCGAAAAAGGCGTCAACCACGCGTTGTGTGGCGTGACCGTCTTCCCAAGCGTTGAACCGTTGGCTAAAGGTGGCGTAGGCCGCCGCATAGTCCTTGGTGACCTGGGGCAGGTTGTGTAACGCTGCCAGGACATCATCGTTAGTTTTCAACAGGGGACCCGGTAAGTCCTTTTCCATGTCGAGGTAGAAACCACGTAAGACGCTGCCGTACTTCTCGTAATCGTAAACGAAGTAGAGAATCGGGCGTTTCAGGATGGCGTAATCGAAGAACACACTGGAGTAGTCGGTGATCAACACGTCTGAGATCAAGTAGAGCTCGGCAATGTCGTCGTAACTGGATTCATTATAGACAAAGTCACCAAAGCCCGTCGTGTCCAAGTGTTCCGTGATAAAGTAGTGGGTCCGTAAGACCAACACGTAGTCGTCACCCAACTCGCGTTTCAGCCGGTTAATGTCCAGCTTCAAGGTGAACTTGTAGTCACCGACACCGTAGTAATCATCGTCACGCCAAGTAGGGGCGTAGAGGATGATTTTTTTGTCTTGGGGAATCCCCAGCTTTTCCTTGATCTGTCGTGCACGGGCATCGCGGTCCGGTGCACTGAGAATGTCGTTGCGGGGGTAACCGGACTTCAGCATCTTTTCTACCGGATACATGAAGGCGTGCTCGAAGACATCCACTGAAAATTGATTGGCGGTGACCAGATAGTCCCACTGCCGCGACTGTTGGAAGAAGATCTGCTTGTACAGGGGGTTGGCACTGGCCACGTTGTCCATGTCGAACACCAGGTGCTTCAGTGGGGTCCCGTGCCAAGTGGCGAGGAACTTAGTGCCAGGTCGTTTTACGAACCATTTCGGCTGCCGCATGTTGATGACCTGGAACTTAGCGGTGGCCAAATAGTACATATACCGCCAGCCGAAGCGCTTAACCACAATCGTATTCGGTTGCCCTTTAGGCATGCCGGTAACGCCCGGATTGGAGATCCAGACGTGTTTAAACTTGCCAGGATAAGTCGTCTGAAGATAGTTGTAGACGGCCTTGGGACTGTCCGAGAAGTTCCGTCCTAGGAAGGATTCGTAGAGAATCGTCTTGGACTTGATGGGCATCTTAGTGAACCACCACATGTAAGAGAGGCGGGTGATCCCACGCCCGCGATGCTTGATGACCCGTCCCAGTTGGCGAAGATGCACGATGCGATTGATGGCGTGTCGTGGGTAAACGGGTTGCCGGCGAATCCGGTTAAGGATATGCCGGCTGAGCATCGAGACCTCACCCAAGGCTTCCTCATCCACGAGTTGTAAAAAGTTGTGAAGTTGGGTAATCAGGCCGGGCACATCCGTTACGGTGGCCGATTCGGCCGTGGCGCCGGTGGCTAAAGCCATGTAGAGAAAACGGTGCAGGCGATAGAGGCTGTATCGGCTAAAGGCCAAATGGAGCTCGGGATCGGTAATCGCCTCTAGACTCGTGTGCCAAGCAGCGACACGTTGTTGCCAACGATCGGGCACGTCTAATTGATGAACAGAGGGCTGGTTAACGGGGTCATTGTGCTTGACCCGAATGTAGGTCGGATTAGCCAATCGCAGGTAAGCGCTAGTGTGTGCCATGACCTGGGTAAGGAAGGTGTAATCCGGATAGAGGGCGTTGTCCGCGTCAAAGGTCAGGTGCTGATCCTGAACGAGTTGCCGGTTAATCACCTTACCCGTGATCTTGAGTTGGCGGTTGAACTGTTCCCAGCGGTTATCCCCCGAGTTAAGGGTGTACTTGTGCTGAAGCCAGTTAAGCGTCGCCGGTGCAACCGTGATGTCCGTAGTTAAGCTCCCGAGGGTTGCCTCGTTGAGGTTAACGGCGTGGTTCTTGGGTTGCCGGCGTTTGGCACCGCCCCATTTTGGCAGACGATCCTTGATCGGTAGCTGTTGTTGGCTCGCGACAAAGGACGTGTGGGGTTCGTAGGTGGGAAATTGATAGAGATCGGCTAACGTGTCGGCCGCTAACGGCGCAATGGCGGCCATTTCCGCTAAGGCGTTGGGGGTGAGGTAGTCATCGCTATCGACGAAGACCAACCAGTCACCGGTGGCGGCTTGTAGCGCCGCGTTGCGTGCCGCCCCCACGGTGGTTCCCTTAAAGGTCACTTGGTGAACGGCAAACGGCAGGTGCCAGTCGGTTGCGTCTAGATCGAGAGGGACATTTAGGGCGATGACCCACTCGAAATCTTGCGTGGCCTGTAGAGATAAATTGTGCCGTAATTCTAGTAATTGGGATAACTCTGACGGCTGGCAGGGTGTGATTATGCTAAATTTCATGGGAGCCTCCTAGTAGAACAACTGATGCGCCACACGGGGTGACAGTAGTTGCAATAACCCGAGGCGAGACCAGTGATGGGTAGGCCTAGTAGTCAATTGCTTGATACGCGCAAGTAGTGCGGTGTGCGCTGGTTTTGAGAGCTGTTTATGTCCGGCAGCGGTGAGGATGGCATTGAGTTGTCGCTGGAAGTAGTCAGCGTAAACGGGTTGCCACATCACGTCTAGCTGTGCGGGATCGATGGCTTCTAGTTCGTCAAGCCAGGCGATTGGGGTGGCTTCGGCCCACATGGCCCGTTGCAGGGTTGGCACGTGCAAACGGACAATATCGGTGGCCTGCCGCAGGATGGCAAAGGCCTGTGCCGCAGAGACTAGCGGCAATGTGGACGTTAACAATTCGGTCGGCAGTAGAATGCCGGTTGGCCGGATGCGTTGCGTCATGAGCCGGACGTTTTGCAGATTGGTCTGGACGCTGTAGCTTTGCAGGCTCCACAGGGTCAGTAGCCGTTCGTCCGGGTCATCGATGGTCTCGGTGACCAGCTGACGATAGGTCTGCTGTAGGGCGGATTCCTGGTGATCGGCGACGTAGGCCATGATCTGGTCGTCCAGAGATTGCTGCAAGTCAAAGGCCGCCAGACTAATAGGACTGCCGGGATGGTTGGTGATGACTTGGGCCCACTGTTGCAGGGCGCCGGGTAAGATATGATCGTTTTCACGTAAGTTAATGACGTAGTTAAGGGGTGCCGGGGTGACCGGTGATTGGTTGACCGTGAGGCCCCATTCAGTGGCCTGTTGCTGCTGGGCGGTCGTTAAGGCCTGACCCGCAGGTAATTGCAAGTTAATAGATGCGGCCGCAAAGTGTTGGCTGGTTAACTCCCCGACGAGTGTGCTTAGGCACGCCCAGTCCAACTTGGTTTGCGGCACGACATTAATAAATACGTGCATGTTTTTTCCCTTCTCCGATGAAGTATGTAGCTGATAAGTGATGCATGACAGAGCCATAACGCACCTATTATACAGGGTTTGTAAGCAGGGTGCACCAACTATTTTTAAATGGTTGAAAATCTTAATGATTCGGGGATTGTAAGAGAGGGGGACCAAAGACGGTTAATGCGCGTTGACTGCCGTTGGTCCCACGTTTCGTCTAACAACAGTGAGCCTAAAACTTGGCAACCCAGCGGTCCCTTCGCCTTACCGGTCGGCAGATATGGGACTGGGACGCGGTAGGTATTTCATCTTTCAACCTTTAGATTCTGGTTTTTGGGTATAGTAAAGCGGCCAGCACCTCTATGCTGGCCGCTTGATTTCACGTGAAGATAATCTGAAGTTGTGGCAAAGCTGTCCGGCTAGACGTCATCCCGGCTCAACAAGGTAATCGTTTCACCCTCGGCCTGCCGCCGGTCGATGTTATCCTCGCCCCACACGCAGAGTTCGTGAAGAATTCCGGACAGCGATTGCCCATAATCCGTGAGCGCATAGTCTACGCGCGGGGGAACCTGCTGATAGACGTGGCGGGAGACAATGTTAGCGGCTTCCAGTTCCCGTAGTTGTTGGGTTAACATCTTTTGCGAAATTTGAGGGATGGCGCGGGCCAATTCCCCGGTGCGCATGGTGTGATGCCGCAGGTGGCAGAGAATAATCGACTTCCATTTGCCACCGATGATTTCCATGGTCGCTTCGACGCCAATGTGATAAGTTTTTGTGGGCATAAAACGGCCTCCTGACTGATGGTTACTTTTTGGTGGGTAGGGCACTTTAAAGTGGGTTCTTGTTCTAAAGTTCTTAGCCAGTATAATCAATATTTATCGAGTTCGCAATTCAAGGAGGTCATTATGACAAAAAAACTTTCACCAACATTGACATTACTGGCACTGGCCGTGAGCGCCTTCGCCATTGGATCAACTGAATTCATCAGTGTGGGGTTGATTCCCTTATTGATTCAAAGTTTCCACGTTAGCCTGGCCCAGGCTGGGTTAACCGTTTCGGTTTATGCCTTGGGCATTATGGTCGGCGCCCCCGTTATGACGCTGCTGACCGGGCAGATTAACCGGCACACCTTAATGACAATTATCATGTTGCTCTTCATTACGGGTAATCTGGTGGCTGCCTTTGCCCCGACCTTTACCGTGTTACTCGCTGGTCGGGTCGTTGCTGCGCTGGCCCACGGGATCTTTATGACCGTAGCTTCCGTCATTGCGGCGGACGTGGTGGCCCCTTCCAAACGGGCCTCGGCCATTGCCGTGATGTTTACGGGACTGACGGTGGCCACGGTGACCGGGGTGCCTCTGGGAACCATGATTGGTCAGCTAGGCGGCTGGCGGTGGTCCTTTATCTTCATTAGTCTGATTGGCCTGATTGGGTTAGTCGCCGATTATCTGTTAGTTCCGCGCAACCTGCCATTGCCAAGTAAGGCCACGGCACGCGGGATCTTGCGGGTGCTGGGTAATCCCCAATTGTTGATTGCCCTATTGGTCACGGCCCTGGGCTACGGGGGAACCTTCGTGGCTTACACCTACCTGTCTCCCTTACTGGAACAACAGATGGGGTGGTCCAGTAGCGCCGTCGTGATTATCTTAGTGATCTACGGATTGATGGTTGCTATTGGCAACACGCTGGGTGGTCGTTGGGCCAATGCCAAGCCACTCGCCGCGTTACTGAAGATGTTTATGGGTCTGTTCGTGACCTTGCTAGTTTTGACTGTGACGGCCAACAGTCAGTGGCTGGGTCTCTTCACGGTCTTAGCCATGGGCTTCTTTGCCTTCATGAACGTGCCAGGTCTGCAGTTGTACATTGTCCAGTTAGCCGAGAAATACACGCCGGCTGACATTACCATGGCTTCAGCACTGAATATCTCGGCCTTTAATGTAGGGATTGCGCTGGGTTCGGGCATTGGTGGACAAGTCACCAGTCACTTTGGTTTGGGATGGACCCCACTCTTTGGTGCCGGCATGGTTGCCATCAGTATTGTCCTAACGCTGGGCTTGATCCGATTGGCGCGGCCGTCTAAGGTGCTGATCAATAAATTTAATCATAATTAGGCTAAAAGACACGGCAGGGTGGTTATTTCACCTGCCGTGTTATTTGACGTTAAATGGAATCGCTAACATTACGTCTATAATACCTAATTATTTATATGCGGACCTTTTTATACCATTGACTCTGAAAATATGTATAATTTAATTTTATAAATGACGTGGAGGATAATATGGTGAGAAAGATTGGGTTGCTATTTTTAATGATGGGGCTTGTGCTGACATTGTGGGAGACGCGAACCGCACGGGCAGCGACGGGGGATGCGGACTTGATGCACGCCATTGCAACGGCGCCACAAGGGTTGCCGTTGGACCAAGTGTTTACGACCAACATTCCGGGTTCGGCCACTAGGCTACTGGATTCACCAACCGTCCCGAAATCCATCGCGCAGATTACGCCGGACAGCCCCAATCAGGTGGGGGCCATCTGGTCGCACGTGGGAACGGGAAGACACCGAAATCAGTTTGACCTCACCCGCGAGATGGAAATGGGTTTTTGGTTTTATTTTGGTGACCGGGGCGCGAATGCGGGTGAGGGCATGGCCTTTGTCGTCCACAACTCGCCACAGAGAGACCAGGCCCTCGGTAACGCGGGCCAAGCGTTGGGCGTGTGGGGAACTGTCCCCAACGTAACCGTCCCCAGCGACAAAAAAGGATTGGAGAAGAAGATTGCTCAGACGGCCATTCAAAACAGCTGGGCATTAGAGCTAGATACACATGTGAATGCGGATATCACGAACTTAAATGGTTATTTTGACTTTGCCCAGGCGACGGAGCAGAAACCGCACATCGCCTACGCGTCGCCGGCGGATCCCAGTTACTATCTGTGGCGGTTTGAGCAGCCAAATATAGGTTATGGCATGCGTCATTACCACGCCAATCCAATTGTTCATGGCGCGGACGGCACGTGGCATCACTTCTCGATATTTTGGCACCCCAAGTCGCGGTATCTCGAATACTACTATGACGACGTTGATCCGGTGACGAATCAGCGACGGGATTGGTTTAACTCGGACACTTTCCAGGTCAAACCCGAAGATATTACAGTGGGAATGGCGGACCCCACCCAGGCCTTCTGGGGAATTACGGGGGCCACGGGACCCACTAATAGCGCGAATAATTTGGTGATGATTGATCATTCTTCATCTTTGGGGAAGGTTGCGTCGACGGTTCACTTAGATAACGGGACAACCCATCGGGAGATTGCGTCAGGGGATACGGTCGCTGCGAGGGATCAACTCACCTATCGCTATGAGTTTGATTATCAACCGGCCAGGGATGATCAGGTGTTGGCGCCGCTGACCATGACGATGCCAGTGCCAGCAGGTTTGGATGTCGACGGGGGTCGAATCGTTTATGACGATCAGACCTCAGAGGTTATTGACCGACCACAGAAAGGGCCGCTCAAGGTGACGTGGTCCAAGGGATTAACGAAGCAGCGACATCGTGCGACCGTGACCGTTACCGGACGAGCTTTACCAGCTAAACAAACCGTAACGCGACCGGCCGCAACGGCCAGCTTCTATGGCGACAACTATCAGACCAGTCTGACGGCCCCAGCTTATCAGGTGACCGGTGGTTTATACTTGCGCCTGACTAATCTGGGAAGCGAGGTGTATGTCCTTAAACGCCACGAGACGGCCACGGTTAACGTACGGTTACGCAACGGGGACCTCCCCTTATCTCCAGCGGAATTAGAAACGTATCCTTTGGAGATTAACCTAAATGGGCAGGTACGACCGTTGGCTGACTTTGCGGGGCAGATGACGACTGCGGGGGAATACCAGTTGAAGGTTCCGGCCGAACTACTAAATGAGGGAGATAATGTCCTGAAACTGCAAGCGAAGGGACACCAGCAGCTGTCAAATACACTCACGGTTTCACTAGTTCGCTCGCCGGGAACCCTGGGCTTTGAAGTGGTTCCCCAAAGGGTGGCGTTTGCATCGCACGTCTTAACGGGGCAGCGACTACTGCTCGGTCGCCATCAGGATTGGCGGTTGGCCGTTCGTGACGAGCGCGGTGCCAAGCAACATTGGAAATTGCAGGTGGCCCTAACGGCGGCCTTTAAGACGACTACCGATCGGGAATTGCGTGGTCAGCCGCTCTTTGCTCAGACAAAGGACCAGCACCAATCCGTAGATGCTGCGGGGACGACGGTGATTGATAAGGTTAGTCAGACGGACAATGAACTGACGTGGCTTGACCAGAAGTGGACGGCGGAGACGGGGATTTTACTGGACGTTGCCGGGGACGCTGTGGCCGGGGACTATCAGGGAACCCTGCAGTGGACGTTGGAAAATGCCGAGTAAAGTGTAAAACTATCTCATTCTTTGCCGAATTGATTTCAACCGTTAATGAATGTCGCTCATGCTGAAAAAGTCATTTTTAAACGGCTAGGCTTCGAAAAATCAAGCGACGATGTTGACAACGAAAGCCCGTTGTTTCAACATCTGAATTGACTACAACTGTATTTCACACAATCTTAATCAAAAAATCACCAACTACAATGTATCGATCGTGAACTTTCAGGTATAATCTCCAAGCGCGTGTTATTTGAGAACATACGGGAGGAAGGATGAAAATGTACCGATTACTGATGATGTTAATATGCCTGGGAATTGGTTGGCTGGGTGAGCAACAGGCCCAAGCCTCTGGTGTCGCGTGGGACGCTGACATGCGGGCAGCCGTTGCGTCGGCGCCTAATGGTATGACAATGGCCGCTTTATTTGAAGTTGCGGGTGTTGATTTCTCAGCAACGCAACTGGTTGATGGGGCCGTGACCAAACAGTCCATTGCCCAGATTACCAATGATAATATTCAACCCCGGAGTGAGCAGGTCGGTGCATTTTGGTCGCAAAAGCTAGGAAAAACTAGCGCCAAGGTTGACTTGACGCACGATACACGTTGGTCATTTTGGCTGTATTTTGGCCATAAAACCACTAACCTGAGTTCGGGGATGGCGTTTGTTCTGCAGAATGATGATGGGGGAACGCATGCTATTGCCAATGGTGGCAAAGGGCAATCTTTGGGCGTATGGGCGGGTGATCGAAATGGCTTTTTATCGGCTAATTTTCTGGCCCAAAGTGCCATTCAGAACAGTTGGGCCTTGGAATTTGATACGACCGTCAATAATGCGCCAAGAGTGGGTGCGGGGAGTTTTTACGATCATGAGGGGATCGCCAGTCGCGGACCACACATTGCGAGTGCTTATCCGGGACAAGCGGCAACCTATAAGCAATATGGCAGTCGGAATAAATATTACTACGCGCTGAATCACCAGCAGGCCAAGGCGATGAGCCATCCCGCAGATGGAAAATGGCGTCATGTGACCATTGACTGGCACGCGCAAAAAAGTCAGTTGACCTATGCCTTTAACGATCGGCATTTGGAAACGCGGCAACCAGTGCCCCCTGAAGTTCAGGACACGGTTACCGTGGATTTGAAAAAACTGTCACCGGATGGCCAGACGGCCGCTGAGTCGGCTACTTGGGGAATTACGGGATCTACGGGGAAAAGTAATAGTGCTAACCAATTAATCGTATTGGATGAGACCCCGCGGCAATTACACTTCAAGACGTCAGCTCAGACCATGGTTATGAAAGGAGCAGCGGTACAACGCACGCTGACGGCTGGGGATGCCGTTACAGCAGGAACCCAATTGCGAGATGTGATGCGTGCCACGGATCTGCGCGCCACGACAGGGGGCACCCTGACTCAGGGAACGGCATACCTACCGATGGGGTCCGTGATTAAACGACTGAACGGCCAGTTTTTTGCGGATGGTCAGACGCCTCTATATTCGCTTCACGGGAATGATTTGCTGGCGGAACGGGTGGACTTTGCCAGTGAGCAGCCAGTTTTCACGCAGAAGGCCCCGTCCTTGCAATTCATGTTAAATGGCGAGGCACAAGCGATGGCACGTGACACGTATGTTTCGCCACGTAAAGTCATTTTTGCTGGGCCCGATCATTATGTCGAAATGGCTTCGGTAGGCTATACAGTACAACGTAAGCTGAATTTAAAATTGGAAAATCTGGGAGCGTCTGAGGTTAGTCTAGAGAAGGATGAAGATCTGACCGTGACCGCCCGATTGTCCAATCAGGGACAGCCCCTTGATGCCGATGCAATGAAGGACAATCGCTTGAAAATTAGGGTGAACGACCGGACCTTTTCCTTAGAACAACTTAAGGGAAACTGGCAAGGAATGACCGGTCGCTTCCAATTTGTGATTCCCAACGCACAGTTAAAGGCTGGCACCAATCAGATTTCAATTGCAGCGCGTAACCGACAGGATGAAGCCCAACCCTTAAAGATTGTCGCAACCCAACACTCAGGAGAATTGGCGTTTGAAAGTATGCCGTGTTATTGTGCCTTTCAGGGTCGCCTGACGGGAAAGCAACAGCTGATTTCGCGGGACAAGGACTGGCAGTTGTGCGTTCGTGATAGCCGTGGTCGTGGGAATTCTTGGCAGTTGCAGTTGTGCGTAAGTCAACCCTTCACCACGTCTAAGGGCCGTGAACTGCGGGGCAATGTGGTTTACCGGAAACAGTCGTCTACGCAAACGGTCGGAACGGCCCCAATCGTCATTGAACAACGTTCGACGAAGACGGATGATGAACGCACGGATGTGGCCAGCAGTTGGGCCGCGGATACCGGGCTACTGGTTTTGGCTGATGCCGATGCCACGGCAGGAGACTATCAGGGAGAATTGAGGTGGCAACTGACGGATGCCCCTTAATGTTGCGCGTTAACGTACGGTTGAGGAAAGTGAAAAAAGGACCTGGGATGAAAGTCCCAGGTCCTTTTTGCGGGTTAATCAGTTGTTTTCGGGCTGCAGGACTTTTTCGAGTTCGGCAACCAGATACTTGGCCTCATAGTCGTCGTCCCAGTCGCGATTGGGGAAGAGGACGTAGCGATCGAGAATGTAGCCGGCGACGATGGAGGCAATGTAACGAAAAATCATGTTAAAGGGCCAATCGATAATGAGCTGGTGTTTTTGAAGCTGGTGGACCGTTCCTTCGAATGAGCCGATGAACTGTTCCCGAGCAACCTCAATGAACTCTTGCCGTAAGTCCTCGTTGTAGAGGAGTTCGCTGAAGAAGACTTTGATGGCATCCTGATTGGCCTCCGCAAAGTCCATGCGATTTTTGACGAAGATGACGAGAAAGTCGTGAAGATTCGTGAAGGGCTTACTCAGCGTATCTTTCTTCAATTCCGCAGCCACGTCGGGAATAATCTGTTGAATGACGGGCTCTAACGCAGCTCTGAGAATATTGGCTTTGGATTTGAAATGCTTGAACATGGTGCCCTCGGATTGGTGAGCGGCCACCGCGATTTGATGCGTACTGGTATTCGCGTATCCTTGCTTAGCAAAGAGTTGGATACTGGCAATCAGCACGTCCTTTTGTTTCTGTGTGAGTTCCTTGGTCGCCTGAATTGTGGCGGGAAACTGGTCCAAAATCTTATTGATAGACATGGGATGACCACCTTTATTTTTGAATTTTTTGAGCGTGATTAAAGTCGTAATACGGTGACAATAGCGAGGTTGGTTAACCAGGTGGAAGACGCTTAAAAGGGGTTAGTCGCCATTCGCAGCTACTGTGGGGAGTGAGAAGCGTTCTGGCTCACTTTTGGGAAATAATAAGGGGACAAGTTCCAGCGCGATGGTTGAACCGCGTGATTTTCACCCCATTAATCGTGGCACTAATTAGTCCTAATTTTACCAGCTTGGTGTGAAATTACCACTGGGGAGGTGCCGCGACTTATCGTGAGGAGCTAACACCAGGGAGACAAATGAAGTCATTAAAAACCGGGAATGCTCGCAGTCATCCCCGGCTTTTAAGTAAAGTGCTCATGTTATTAACTTAATGTGCCTGTGCAGCCGTCTTCTTGTATGCAAAGTAGAACTGCGTAATAGCTAAGATCACGTTAATCCAGTTGACCGCCGTGAACCAGCCGGTCAGACCGGCAACGCCAGTGACACCGTAGAATACCCAGAAGCCGGCAATAATAGCAACCACGTTGATCCAGCCGAACCACTTCATTAATTCCCGGTTTGTCGTTGCCGTGCAAGTCCAAATCCCGTTGATAACTAACCAAATAGCAAGAATCCAAAATGTTGTGGTAAACATGATAAAATCCCCTTTCTAGTTATCGAGCGAGTAATCACTCGCCCTTGATTACAACTACAGTTTAACACCATCTTGGAAAAGTACAACCCCTTCGACAAACTTTTTTGCGGGTTTTTAAATTGTGGAATACGAATGGGGAATAAACGCAGGCGTATCAAGGGATGACGGCGTCTTATTTTTGGAGAAAATACTGACTTTTTTTGCGTTGAAGCCGTGAAATTTAGGCCGATAGCGATCCATCAGCCTCCCGAAATAACAGCGCTTACTTAAACGGCCAGGTTGATCGGCGGTTGGGGTTGAAAGTTAACGCGCACGGCTGAATTTATGCGGCGATGAGGGATGGGGGAAGACGCTTTTCGTGATTAATAGGGTGCTGCAATTTTAAATGGGCCAACTCAGCGATTAGAAGTGGCATGAATCGAAAAGAGTGGGCCATCGGGCAGTCTGTATCCCGTGTTACGGCAGCATCATGGCAAAAAAACTGGCCCCTTCAGAACTTGAAATTCTGAAAAAGCCAGTTGTTGAGTGAGATCTCACTCTTTATGAAGGTTTAGTTTAAGGTAAATCGTTCCCAGCAGCCAGGTAAATGTCGTACCATTCCTGCTTGGTTAAGTTAACGTCGGCACCGGCCGCACTATCCTTGATGTGGGTTGGGTTCATGGTTCCGAGTAAGACTTGAATATTAGCCGGGTGCCGTAGAATCCAGGCAACGGCGATCCCGTTCTTGGAGACGCCGTACTTGTCACCCAGCTTCTGCAAGACGTTGTTTAATTCAGGGTACTTAGGATCGTTAATAAACATTCCCGCGAACAGGCCGTATTGGAAAGGTGACCAAGCCTGAATCGTGATGTGGTTGCGCCGCGCAAATTCAATCATGCCAAAGTCATTGTGGGAAGGTACATCGCCCATGTTGACGTGCAGGCCTTCCGTGATCATCCCGGCGTGAGCCGCACTGAACTGTAGCTGGTTGAACATGAGTTTTTGATCGACGGCCTCTTGCACCATCAGGTATTGTTGCACGTTGAAGTTAGAAACCCCAAAGTGCCGAACCTTACCCTCACGTTGTAGGGTGTTGAAGGCATCGGCGATTTCCTCTGGTTCCATCAATGGATCTGGCCGGTGGAGAAGGAAGGCATCCAAGTAGTCGATGCCCATCCGAGAGAGAATCCCATCGACTGAGTCAATCAGGTGTTGCTTGCCATAATCGTAGCGTTGACCAAAGACCAGGTCGTCATGACTACGCTTAGGGTCAACAATAATGCCCCCCTTAGATTGAATGTAGAAATCATCACGGGAAAGACCAGAAGCCTTAAGTGCATCGCCAAAGACTTCTTCAGATTTACCGTTCACGTAGATGTCAGCGGAATCAATGTAGGTAATCCCCGCTTCGTGGGCTGCTTGGAGTGCCTTGACGGCGTCAGCTTGGTCCAGAACACCCATCCGCATGATACCCAAAGCGACAGCGGATGCTTGCCAGTTGCTGCCACCTAATTGCAGTTGTTTCATCAGAAAAACCCCTTCGTTTTCAGATTTAAAGCTCACATAACTAATTGTACAACGAAAGCAGCGGATTTTCCCGTAAGTGCATTCGTGAAATCAGATAGGGGGGATGGAAGATTCCGGTTCAAAGCGTGGGAGTAGGTCGTTTTACCACCACGTTCCATTGCAGAGTTGAAATCAGTTGCTGAAATACAGGCAACAGGGTGTATAACTGCCGCCTTACTGTTCGCCAAATTTGGACTGGAACGCGGTGGGCAGGACGGGAGAAGCCTGAGGAGCGGTCTTCTCCCTCGCTTTGAACCGAAAAAACCATCGTTTCAAAGTCGCCATTTCCAAGTAGCCCACTTGGAAAATCCCACGGCTGAGCCCCAATTTGGCTCACTCACGGCTCCACGGCATGTTGTCCATAACCTAGGATGAACGTTGCCAGCTCAGCGATATCCACACTAATGTCAGGGTTAAGAACTCATTTAACCGGAATCTCTGACAGCCGCAGGTGATCAGTTTAGTTCTACTAGCCTTTCAATCTTCAGTAAATGATAAGACGGAACCCCCTCATAAATTAGCTGCTTATCGCTGAAGCGTCAAGACTTACAGCCAGGATCTGGACACTAAAGATTAAAAAGTAGTTGACAATTTCAGACGAACCGTTATAGTTAATTACACAAGTAACTAACCAATACACTTAAGAGCGGGGGACTTTAAAATGACAACAAACACTGTGGTCGATGTTCACGACCTGGAAAAAACTTACGGGAAAGCTAACGAGCGCCAGTATCAAGCCTTGAAGGGGCTTAACTTTACGGTGGAAGCGGGCGAATTCGTCGGTATCATGGGGGCTTCTGGTTCGGGGAAAACGACCCTACTAAACATGTTATCCACATTGGATACGCCAACCAAGGGGGACGTGGTGGTTAACGGCCATGACGTGACCAAGATGCGGGGCAATCAGCTCGCGGATTTTCGGGCCCAAGAGGTCGGCTTTATCTTTCAAGACTTCAATCTGTTAGAGAGTCTCACGGCGGAGGAAAACATTGGCTTGCCCCTGGCGCTAAAGGGAACCTCTTCACGGGTGATGGATCAGGCCATCCATGAAGTGGCTGATACCTTGTCCATTGCGGATCTATTGCCTAAATATCCAGCGGAACTTTCCGGGGGGCAAAAGCAACGGATCGCGGCGGCACGGGCGATTGTTCATCACCCCGCTATTTTGATGGGGGATGAACCCACCGGGGCTTTGGACTCCACGAGTGCCCGGGAGCTGTTAGATTTGATGACGACGATTAACCGGGAACAACACATGTCGGTCCTGTTAGTGACCCATGATCCCTTCTCTGCCAGCTTCTGTCAGCGGATTCTCTTCATTAAGGATGGTCAGATTGGTTCTGAGATTAAACGTGGGGAGCAGGATCGGAGCGCTTTTTACCAACAGATCCTAAATGAATTGGGTACGTTCAACGAGTAGGGGGAGTCAAAATGTTAGGAAAATTAGCACTAGCCGGGATTAAGAACCGGCGGCGAGATTATCTCGTCTTACTGGTGGGGCTGACCATGTCGGCCGCCATCTTCTATATGTTTGCCAATCTGGCGACTAACCAGGCCTTCATCAAGGCCAACGCGGTGGTGAGTCAGGCGGCTATTATCTTTGGGTTCGGGGCGGTTTTACTGATCCTGATTACCATTGTCTACATTATGTATGCCAACAGTTTTCTCCTAAGTATGCGTCAGCACGATTACGGGCTGTTCATGATGCTCGGCGCTACGCGGAAACGGGTGGGAGAACTGGTCTTCTTGGAAACGCTGATCTTAGGAACGTTGGCCACGGCGGTCGGCATTGTTTTGGGCCTGTTGATGAGCCAATTCCTGGTGGGCTTGCTCCTGGATATGCTGGGCCTGCACCTCGCCCATCTGTCGGCCTTTTACCTGCCGGCAGTTATTGCGACGGCGGTGTTGTACGTGGGTCTCTTCATCTTGGCCTCATTATTTAACCTGGTTCGGTTAACCCGGACGACCGTCTTGAAACTACTGCATACGGACGAACAGGCTAACCAACCCAAGATCCATCCTTTTCGGCAGATGGTATCCGCCGTTCTGGGGGTCCTCTTCCTGGCAATCGGGTACTGGGCGTTAGCCGCCATTAAGACACTCCAGGTTTCCGCAATTCCAGTGGCCCTGGTGACGATTACCATCGGGACTTATCTGCTATTCCGGGCAACGATCCTGGTGATTATTCAAGGCTTACGGCGGACCAAATGGGCTAAAAAACACCTCAATGGCTTTTTACTAGGTCAATTGAACTTCCGGGTTTACAATTACACTCGGATGCTGACGATTGTGTCGCTGCTATTTGCCATGGCCTTGGGGGCAATCACCGTCGGGTCCGGCTATCACCGCCAGTTACCGATGATGGCGAACAGTCTGGGTACCTATACCGTGGCCATTCACGATAAGAATGCCCAAGAACAGAAACTGATCGATCAATTAAACGTTAAGCACCAAGCCACTTACACACAAAAGCGGCAGGGGAAGGTCGTTTACTACAACACGGCCGAGTTAAAACGGCAACCCTTTGAGTTAAACAGGGGGACGACGGAGGCCAAGTACAGAACCCATCCCGCCTATTACTCGGAGTCACTGGCGAAATTCAAGAAGAGTGGCAGTCAAAGCCTCGACTTCTTGAGCTTGGCGATTCGTAGCGAACAAGGCTTTTACGCCCCACAATTCCTGAATGCTAAGCAATTTGCCAAGCAACGGGGGAAGACCGTCACGGTAACAACGGTGCGGGTTAAGAGCATGAATCAGGATAAGGCCGTTCTGAAGCATTTGAATAAGCTAGAGCTGCAACGCTTTGCCCAGCCGTCAGCGATGACCGTTGGGAATTACCAATCGTTTGAGTTGATGAGTGCCTTCTTCGGTGGCTTAGAATTCATGGGGTACTTCCTGGGTATTGCGTTCCTGGCCATGTTGGCTTCCTGCCTGATGTTTAAGATCCTCTCTGGGGCGCCTGGTGATAAGCAACGTTACCAAATGCTCTACAAGATTGGGGTTCGGCAAAACTTGATGCGTCACGGGATTGCTAAAGAAATTGGGATTTTATTCCTAATTCCTGGTATCATGGGAGTAATCGATGTTCTGTTCGGTCTCCAGATGTTTAAGCCACTGATGCAAAGCCCAATGAGTCCTTATTTAGGAATTGGCAGCATCTTTGCCATCTTCATTGGACTGTACGCGATTTACTACGTGATTACGTTGCTGCTGTATTGGCGCATTGTCTTACCTAAGGCGCCGGCCGATTAGCAGACGACACGAGTTCACAAAGAATGTGGGAAAGTAAAATGAAATTTAATTTCGATAGTCCGGAACCTATCTACTTGCAGGTCGCCGAACAAGTTGAAGAGGCGATCTTCACCGGCATCTATCGGGCGGGGGAACAAGTGCCGTCCACGACAGAGATGTCCAAAGAATTTCATATTAATCCAGCAACGGTGCTCAAAGGCATCAATCGGCTCGTTGCGGCGGGCGTGATTGAGAAACGCCGAGGTGTCGGAATGTTTGTCACGGCCACGGCCGAAACGACCATTCGCGAGAAACGCCGCGCAGAGTTTTATGATCGCTACGTGAGCCGTTTTACCAGCGAGGCGCGCAAGCTCAATTTGTCCGAGGACGACTTGATTGCGCTGATTAAACGGGGGTACGAGGCGAAGTAACACGTTGCCGGGTGAAGGATCAGACTGAATTGGGCTCTTTGTCAACTGTTGTTGGTAATCTATTGTAGGTTGTCTAATCGCATCGCGA
>NZ_AZFS01000021.1 GCF_001434395.1 Levilactobacillus hammesii DSM 16381 | reverse complement strand
TAAAGGAAGCTGATCTTTTTTGTCCGAACAGCGTTCGGATTAATTTTACAATCTACTAATTGACGCAGTGCTCAAGTTATAAGCGGCCGCAATGGTTTCTGGTGACCAGGTTAATCGTAAGTGATTGGTAATTAAAGTCGCTAATGCTGCCGTCAGCATCGAACGACGACCGCAATTCCGCCTTTTGCGATCTGCATCTTGCTGAGCTAATTCTGGATCATAAGGTTTAACCCGGTCCAACTCATAGCTAATCGTAGCTTTGGCGACGCCTAAGGCGTCAGCCATTACTTGGTAAGATTTATTCCCCTCATTGACCAGTTGTGCTAGTGCGCCACGTTGAAAACGTGATAAAGTAGATGTACCCAAAGTAATCACTCCCTATATTGGTTGGAATTAGCTACTACCATTGTAAGTGATTGCTTTGGGCTTTTTAATTTCTGTTCGGATTAATTATAGAATTTGCCATTATTACCTTGCATAGAGAGGTATCTCTGTGTACGTGCGTGTGTGTTAACTGATTGATTGAGAGAAGTCCCTATCCCCCACGGATAGGGGCTTTTCTTATATACCAAAAGTGTTACAATATGGATGCGTGTATAATACGCAACATCTTCTTCTGAGTCCTCATTTTCTGGTTAATTGGGGTTTTTTTATTGTCTGAAAAAATGATACTATCAAGAAGCACGAGAATGCCCTTTCGTGTATTGAGTGGTGGGTCCTCACTTGTATTCTGGTGAGGGCTTTTCTTATACACTAAAAGTGCTATACTACCTACTGTAGCATTTCACCTCAAATACTACCTTCATCAATTTGTGCAGAGTTAAAAAGGCCCTCTAGTTTTATCGCTAGGGGGTCCTTTTATTATCTCTTTATAAATAATACCAGATACATACGAATACTACCTTATGAAGCTGTCAGGGGCACTCAAAGTATCTCTTGGAAATTATAAAGTAACGACAAAAAAGGCCCCTACTCCGCATAATAGAGGGATTTTTTGTGTGCATTCTGCTTCATTTAAACGGACAAGTATACGTCTAAAAGCTGAACGTGTCGTCTGAGGGCGCGTGATTATTTACTTTTTAGTTTATAGTCAAGCTTATCCTTTGTTTCCATCATCGATACCAATTCATCGTAAGTATCGCGTGTTTGGGGAGTTAGTGATTCAAGATAACTTTCAATCATCAAAGAAACCATTTCACTAGCTGAACGCTTATCAGCTGTTGCTTTAGACAAAGCCAAAACGGCATTTCTGGTATGATTATCAACTCGCATGTTTACATCAAAGGTAGGAATTTTTTCCGCACTATCTTCGCCAAAACCTGCTTGCTTTCTAGAAATTGATGATACATTTACGTTTACCTTCTTATCAGGACTTTTTACCTGATCATCATTACCGTGTTTCAAAAGTCCCCCCATATTATTCTGCCTCCAATCTAGATACTAATTCAGTAGCAACAGCCGTATATGTGCTGTGAGTAGCTTTATCCCAAACAGAACGACTGCTTTCAGTGATTCCAGTAAGGTCATATCTCTTTACTCTTTCCATAGCAGTAATGACATTTTCAAATATGTTGTCTTCCCCAAATTCTTCTACGGCCTGTTTAAGAACGGCATTGTCAATAATTGATTGCCCTTTTGTAAGAACTGGAAGAATACCTGCTACATCTACTTTTGCTCCAAATTCGTCAATTAAATTCGTTTGTAAATAGCTTAAGAAACTTTTTGCTCCCAGCAATGCTCTTTGCTGAGTTTGTAGCATAACAATGATCCAGTCGCAGCACATAAAAACGTTATCGTTTGTTAAACTCATTGTAGGGCTTACATCAAGAAACACGAAGTCGAATTTGCTAGATATATTTGACAAAGAGTTTTTAAGATAGCTGACTTTAGCTTTTTCATCAATGTCTTGTTTATCAACCCACCGACTGAATAAGTTCATATCAGCAGCAGCTGGTATTAAGTCAAGACTGTTCTTAATGTTAATGATGCCGTCATTTAAGTCTTTTCCATTAATTAGTAATGCGAAAAGAGATGGATCAATTGTGATGTTGGAATTTTCGTGACTTTTTGTTTTTATCATTAAATCAGTTAGGTTTGCTTGAGGGTCACAATCTACCATAAGCACTTTATATCCCATATTTGATAATTCCCAGCTGATTAAGGCTGTAGTAGATGTTTTACCAGTACCACCCTTTTCATTGGCGCAACTAATTATCATTTTTTATAAATCCTCCATTCGTACACGGTACACGGTGTACTGTGTTATGTGTACAGTGTACCGTACTCAGTACACAATGTACAGAAAAAAATCCTTAACAATTGAATGCGGAATGACGGCTTTTTAATGAAATTATTTAAGTGTACAGTACACAGTATTCAATACACAGTGTACAGTGTACAAGATACAGTGTACGGTGTACGGTGTACTGTACACAAGAAAAGTTGACCAAAAATTTGATAACTGATATAATAATAACCGTAGTAAAAATAGAACATAAAAAAACACCCACCGACGGGAATCGGTGAGCGCCAAACAATCTTCTAATTTATAGGTTATTATATCATGGCCGGTGCGATTTTTAAAGCCCTAGGGGACAAGCTGGGGTCTAAATCCAAGGGGACACGTTTGCCAGTGCGACTTCAATAAGTCTGGCTATACCACAACAAGGTTATCTGTACGGCTGGGTGGTGAATGGTGAGCGCGACCATTAACGGCGCGGGTGGTAAAACGAGGCTTCGGCTTGGTGCCACTGATTAGTTGGTGATCGAACAAAAATAAATACGTATTACCAACGCCTGCTAGGGCGTTTTTTAGTAGGTTAAACCGAAAACGTAGGTTTATAATGAGTGGTGGTAGCAATACCGCAATTGTACAGACAAGCGACGGGCGTTAACGACCGACGAACTAAGGGGAAACTTTTAGTAGTAGAATTGCACTCTGGTTCAGTTATTCCAAATAGCTGATTCCAGGGAACAATTCTGCGCTCAAAACGTCACTCCCTCTAAACTGAATGGAAAACCGTAACCCGTCAAGTCAAATTCCAAAGAAAAAAAGAAAGTTGGTGGAATTGTTGGAATGTAAGGATTACATTGTTCCATTGAATCCAGATGTGATCGTTAAGAAGACAATCTATCGGAGTTCTGCAAGAATTACTGATCGACAAAGGAACCAAGTGAAGAGAGTTTTGCGTAGTCAAGGGTATCAGGGAAGAATTAGTAGTATTCGATATACTCGGGTAAATTACAAGTATTCCTTTAAAGTATCCGTGAAGTATCAGGGGAGTGTCGGTAAGTTTTTGGTTAATACAAAGAATGAGACAGTTGAATTTAAGGGAATGGTCTAGGAGTAATACCAGTAATTTTCACAAACTTCCTTTCCCCAATTAAAGTCAATCTGCGACCTATACCACTTCTTTTTTGGACAAGTTCACAATCAAAAAATAACGGAATGTGGAAGTACCGCGGTGAATGTGGGTTACTTGGGATAAGCCGCCTTATGTTAACTAGAAATTGGTATATAGAAAAAAGACCATCCAAAGAAGAGCTGAGGGTACCTTCTTAGACGGTCTTTTTAACACTGTATCAGAATTACAGAAACTTCTCAATGATATAGATAAAAAGGGTAACCTAAGAACGCCACTGGAACACTTAATTGTAACTAATAAAATCAGTTGTTTTTGATGGATACATTAGGGTAGGCCCTAGTTAAACAAAATGGGCTGGAAGGGAAAATATATGTTTTTTTCAATATTTTTAGGATTAGTTTTGTTATCAGTTGGGATAATCTTAATTGCATTTCTATCCTCATTGATTTCATGTTAATTTAAAGCTATGAGATACGTTCTAAGACGTTTTATAACAACTTGAATATAAATATACGTGAGTAAGATAGAATGGCTTAAAAGAGCTTAGAATTGATTACAGAAAGAAATGATAACATGTGGTTAAAAATTTTTGGCATTATTCCAATGATAATGTTTATAGTTGCGTTGTTCTTAATTGGGATTGTTGGGTTAGCAATCATGATTTGGCTTATCGTTGAGTAAGACGTACCAGCTTAATGATATGAACCGAGTGACAAAACTAGATTAAAATTTAAGGCATTTCATTTACACAAGATTCTTGACGCTACCTAAAATTTTAGATTTTACGCTTGACCTAAAATCAAAAAGAAGAGGTAAGGGTCAAAAGATAATTCAACAGCGATCAAGTAAAAGGAAGCACAAAAAAAGTAAAGCAGAGCTTACACAAAGAATTCAAAAACAGTTAAAAGACTTTGCTAAACACAATCCAGAAGTTAAGCCAAAAAACAATCCTGAAAATAAAAACGATTGGCCTAGTTATTAGGTTGATCGTTTTTTAATTTATCCGGTTTATGGGCGTTGACATAGTCAGCGAATGTTTTTTAAAAGTTCTTCGGTTTGTTCGACCGAGAGGTTATTAGCTTGAAAGTACTTTTCTAATAAAGCCCCTTTTTGAATTAATCGGCGAGAACGGGCTTTTCGTGCTTGTCGATTTTCATAATACTTAAATTGGCGTAACTTAAAATCTTCCCGCTCAATTTTTTGTTTTAAACGCGCTTGTTGTTCAATTAGTTTTTCATATTGATTAGGCATGGAATTCCCCATCTCCTGTGACTAATGATCTACGGACTTTTCCATTAAAAACTCGGATACTTTTTTGGATAAGGACTTGATATTGTCATTAGATAAATTAGCATAATCTAAATTGGCTTGACTGATGATTTGTTTACCTAGCCGTTGTTCAATCTTATTTTTTTCGTCCTTAATTTTTTGATTAAGGGCTTTTAATTTAGCTTCTTGTTTTTCTAAGTTACTTTGAGACATAACGATCCCTCCAATCATATTAGAAATAATCACCGAAACTATATCATATAGGAAACGTTAAGTTAAAGTATAAAAGTTGAAATAGCGAAGCGGAAGTCATACACTAAATTAAAGTTAAGAGAATCAGCAGGCCGAGTGAAACGAGGTCAATGCGCACTTACACATAGAATTTATTCTATGTTGTGCTAGACCCATTAAAAACCTGTATCAGAAGTCGCCGTTGGCGACAACAAAATCAAACTAATTTACCCAAAATCAATTTGGTTCAACATGTTTTCTGTACTTGCTTGATCCAAGC
>NZ_AZFS01000020.1 GCF_001434395.1 Levilactobacillus hammesii DSM 16381 | reverse complement strand
TGATGAAATGCTTGCTGATCCTTGGCAAGTTGATATTCAAGAATTGTTTGAAGCTTTTGTTAATGAACCTGATGAGATCAAACAGAATTTGTATAATTCCTTGTACACTTACGTTTTGCAAAAAAGACAAGAAGATATTATTAATCGACCAGGATTTGTAATTTAGCCCTCTAAAAGCTCGCTGAGGGCTTTTTATTTTGTTTTGGCATAATTATATGTAAATAAGCTTAAAATTGCCGAGAATTGAAAATAAAGGCCTTAAAAGGGACGTAGCAGTTAAATTCTTATTATGTTTTAGATAAACTAAGTGTTTGCTGTCAATGGTAGCGGACGAGCAAAGCGTGGGAGCATAAGGAATTGACAGCTCTTAACCAGTCTTAACACTGAATTGGCGAAAGCCAAAGTTTCTATAAAACTTTGCTTTC
>NZ_AZFS01000001.1 GCF_001434395.1 Levilactobacillus hammesii DSM 16381 | reverse complement strand
ATAACAAAAAAGCACTAGTAATACAACTAGTGCTTTTTAATACACAATCTATTAATTATTGATTTCTTCACAAATTTTTCCATCTATACGAAATAATTTTTACGCTGATAGTCCCATTTCGCAACGACCTCGCGAACCATCTCATCGATTTTTACTTTATCATCATCGACATTAATTAAGTGAGCATCAACATCTTCAAGTTGTAACTGCTTGCGAATTTCTTTAAATAACCCACCATAACTAATTTGACGTGACCCCGCCAATCCCTGTTCCAAATCCTCAACCACTTGCAGGTCACGTTCTTGGTCATTCGTCAAAATATCTTTGGACTTAACTTGATATTTAGCGGTTTCTTGTGCACTCGCAATTAACGAGTTTTTACCTTTAGCCTTGTTCGAGCGAACAGCCTCAACATTAACAATTGGCTGATAATCTAACTTCATAGCCCGTTGCCAAAGTTTTGACCACTCTGCCTGATTAATATAATTTGCTGAATCTTTAAAATACGTTGGTTTAACGAAAAGCAGCACGTGCATGTGCTGATGATAAGTCCCATTTTTGTTGATCGTAATTTCGGTTGAACGCACATAACCCAACAAGTTTTTGGCCGGTTTCTTGTATTGAAACAGCTTAGAAATTGCCCGCCCCATTTTTCTGACTTCCTGTTTCAAGTTTTCGCCAGATGCGTTTTCCGCCGTCAGCGTTAAAAACAAAAAGCGACCCGTTTTTCGTTGCTTATGAGCTTCGTCTAAAACTTGCATTAACTGATTAGATTGTCCCATTGAGCGACGCCAATTGCACAATGGACACAATCGACTCTTACAAAACCATGTCTGATAAAGCCGCAGTCGGCCCTCATCATCAGCAACAAATCTCAATACTTCACCGCATTCTTTAACACGATTAGCTTTTTTAAAATTAAGTATTCTCAAATACTCCGCGTACTGTAAGTTTTCCAATTTACGTTCACGCCACGGCCGTTCTTTTCCGTTACGACTAATATCTTTTAGAATCTTTTTTGACATAAAAATAGCTCCAATCCAGCAATGAATTTCTCACGTGGCTTGGAGCTAATCACATTCGTAAAGTTTAAAAATAGACTTTAGATAGTCAACGTTGACAAATAACTCACTTGTCAGTAGACTTATCTCACGTATATTATTGATTAGCTCACGTGTCCTGCTCGCCAAAGTTAGGATTTCCACGTGAGTTTTTTTATGCAGTTTTTTAAATAATCTAAGACAACTGAGTCAATAAAAGTTCAAAACCCTCAGTCAACTTTAATAAGCCAAATTATGCACTATAAACGCCGGCCTGTCAACGCTTTACAGTAAAACCAAAAAATGACGTTGTTTGTAGTAGTATCAAGATAAGAAGAAACTGGTCAAAATCGACCAGTTTCCAAGCCCTCGGGCGCTGACGCCCCGAACCCAGTCCAAGCTGTACCAGCTTGACCCTATAATTGAGCGGGGTTCCCCGCTCAAACTCACTCCCACTCGCCGTGTGGCAGGCGGAACAAGTGGTAAATCTACTTGTTCCGGCAAGCCGGTTAGTGTCTAGATTCGAGTAATGCTGTCAATTCCTTATCCTCCCACGCTCCGCTCGTCCGGTACCATTGACAGCGGCAGCATTAGCCTCTCAACATTTTTATTGAGTACGCTTACTTTGAGCAATAAAATATAATTGTACTAAATATTTTAAGGAGGAATATACTCATGAAAATTATTAAATCAGTTACCTTTGCTATTGTTGGTACAACACTTTTAGCTACTAGTTTTCCCGCTATTCAAGCACACGCAAACGATCAAACAATAGAAAGTAATACAGTCGTTAAAAGTTTCGGTTGGAAATAAGGATTGGTTATATATGAAAAATAGCCTATGGATTCGAAGTATACTGATCATCGCCTTATTATTTATTTTATGGGCAAGTAACCATTACAATTGGCCTTATCACAATATAACAGGATATGTCTTAATAGTATGTGGAGTATTAGTAGGACTTTTAGGTAATCAAATAGACAAAAAATAACAGCTAAAATAGCATATCTAGCAAGCCTTTTAACCGGTAAAGGAATCTAAAGGCTTGGACCATCTAATTCCTCATGGTGTCCCTCTGAACGCTCCTGCGGCCTCTGAGGGGCTTTTTTAGACGGTTCTTTTAGTCCAGCTCGTTCTAGCCACTCACTTGGTAAGCCAACACCTAATTTGCGCTGTAAGAACCGGTCAACGCTCCGAACAATTCCTTGTAACGTATCCACTAATTTTTGGAGCTTCTCATTTTTCTTGCTTAAATCATAATTATTGTCTTTAACTTCAAGCAGTTGATAATTTAAGCTTTGATTATCAAGTTTTAAACGGTTCTGTTGTTGATTATAAATATCACTGACAGCTGCTCGAGATTCTAAGTCATGAAGATCACTTTTTCTAACAACCACTTTATCCTTGCTTAAAAGAGTAGGTTTGCTCTCAATTTCCTGCTGATCACGAGGTTTAAGTTCAGCAAGGCGTTTTCTGGCATCTTCAAGCTCAGCTTGTATTTCTCGTTTTTGAAGCGTCGCATTTTTCAAATCTTCCCGCATAGCTTTGTATTCTGGCACCGTTAAACTTTTACGTTCCGATTCTTGAACCCCACGCTGAACATTAAAACCGTGCTGTTGCAAATAAGTCGGTAATTGATCTTGAATATCTCGCAAAGCTGTGCGATTAAAAACTCGTTTAGCAGACAATTTATACTCATCATCAAACGGGACAATCCCCATATGCATGTGTGGAGTACTCTCATCAAGATGAACAATCGCATAGCGAATATTTTCTTCACCAAATTTTTCAGCAAAATAGTCCTTCGCTGTTTCAAAATATTTGCGCGTATCAGCCGCCGTTAAATCGGCAAAGAAAGGACTATCACTTGAGATGATCCATTCATTGACCAAGACCGCATCTTTTCTAACCGCTCGCTGACTGGTTTTATGCTCGTTAATATAAGCCGCAATATCTGTTTTGAAATGATTAGTCCGACCAGCGACCAAATCATAATTTAAAGCAGAACGGTCAACGTCAATATCGGTATTTTTGTGATTCTGTGTTCGACGTTGATCATGATTACCCAAACCAACCAGATTGTCAGCTTTCAATTTCTGCATATTAGCAACTAAATAACTCACCTAACCACTCCATTCCCAAACAGCTAAATTTGGTTAGAGCATAGCACATAATTCGGCAAACCTCCATGCAAGGTATAGCCCACTATACTTTACAAGTTAAAGTGTGGGCTCTACGAGGTAGTAGCGTTCTCCCTTCCTACTGGGAGAACTGCTATTTTTCCACGCCTATTATCCGGCTAGAAAAACCTCCGGCGGGCTATTACATAGCAAGCTCGCTTCATGAAGATTCCTATCAAAGTTGGGTAGCCAAATATCATCTTGATAAATAAATTATCAAAGACAGCAAGCTTTCAACTCTTCTTCATAGCAGAGTATAATCAAAATAAAAATATACAAAACACCTTCAGAAAGGAGAAAAGTACATGAACATTATAAAAATTATTGGAGTATTGATATTTCTTGGAATTGGAGCATATTTTATGAACGGCGGCTGGGCAGAAAACTTAGGTAGTCTTTATCGAAACTACAAAGAATCACATCTTTCCCTCTATCAATTCTGGAAAACAATAACAAAAAAGCACTAGTAATACAACTAGTGCTTTTTAATACACAATCTATTAAT
>NZ_AZFS01000019.1 GCF_001434395.1 Levilactobacillus hammesii DSM 16381 | reverse complement strand
GGGTTCTATGATATTTGGTGTTGATAGAGAAATCCATCAACACCATTTTTGCATTAAAAAAGAGGCATACCACCTCTGTGCTACAATCAAGTCGACCAAAACCAATTGAAAGCGAGAAGAATGATATGTCCCAAGACCAGTCTACAAGAGATTTACTACAAATTAAAGACCAAAACATTATTAATTTCAAAGTTCAAGACACTTCACGTGATGCCTTACGAATTTATGCCGACTTAACTTATTCCGTCAATGTTTGCCCACGTTGTGGCAAACACGACATCGTTAAGAATGGGGCCAAGACAGTTCGAGTTAGAATACCCAATATCAGTGAGCGAACCGCCTTATTGGTTCTGCGTAAGCAACGCTTTCTTTGTAAGGCCTGTGGGCACACTCAAATTGCCCAAACACCCATCGTTATGAAGCAACATCAGATCTCTCAGAACATTAAACACGGCATCACTAGGGAGTTAACCACAGACCGAACTATGGCCAGTATCGCAGCCCAGTACAACGTCTCAACGAACACCGTTAGCCGCCAACTAGTCGCACTTGGCCGGCAAACGAAGCCCGCCTACGACGGCTTACCAGCTTCATTGTGTATCGACGAATTCCGTTCCACCGGGAACCAAATGAGTTTTATCGCCATCGACGCCCAAAAGCATGACCTAATTACCATTTTGCCAGATCGAAAGAACAAAGACATCAAGGACTTCTTCTTAAACCATTACTCTCTGAGTAACCGAAACAAGGTCACCCGTGTCGTCATGGACTTTAACTCGCAGTACCAGTTGATTATTCATCAAATATTTCCTAACGCCATTATCGTCGCCGACAACTTTCACTTAGTTCAGATGGCGCTCCGTTCTTTAAATCAAACCCGAGTCCAATTGATGAAACAATTCCCCAAGGAGACCCGCGAATATCGCGTCCTTAAACATTATTGGCGTCTTTATTTAGAGAGCTATGAGGACCTCGAAAAGAACAAAAAGCAATGGTTCGCGCATCTTAAAGACCATCTCACGCAGGAACAACTTGTGCTAGAAGGCTTAGATCTCAGCGAGGAGTTTGCGAACACCTATTACTCAGCCCATGCCCTAGTCGAATCTATCCGAAAGCGGGATTATAACGCGTTTATCAACGCCTTAGGTGAAGTTGAGAACGTCAGTCCTCAACTTCTAACAACCATAAAGACCTTCATTCAGAGAAGACAGCTCATTCAGAATATGACACAATGTTCAATCTCCAATGGCCCCATCGAAGGCGTCAACCGCAAGATCAAGCAGATCAAACGAACCGCTTATGGCTATCGAAACTGGCTAAACTTCATCTACCGAATCCAAATCGAATTCAAAATCAAGGTCCAAAAAAGAGGCCCAATTCGCAAGTGAATTGAACCTCTGAAGATCTCCTCATCAACAACCGTTGACAAAGAACC
>NZ_AZFS01000018.1 GCF_001434395.1 Levilactobacillus hammesii DSM 16381 | reverse complement strand
TTCAAGTTGTGTTCGCACCGTTCCAGTCCCATATCTGCCGACCGGTAAGGCGAAGGGACCACTAGGTTGCCTAGTTTTGGGCCCAATATTGTTGTTAGAATGGACATGGCTGGTATTTTGGAATTTTCAATCTTTAGTCACTAAAAATCCCGTAGAGTCAGTTAACATTAACGCTGACGCTGCGGGATTTTTGCGTACATTTTTACAAAAACCATATTTAACCCAAATAAATCCGCCAACTTGATTCGCATCAAGTTAATCCCAACCCATCCACGGCATAATGGATACATAAACAAGGAACGCAATACCTTAAACAACTCAGACAAAGAAAGGATCGTTATCTTATGGCATTTCAACGTTATATTTATGCTCACACCAATCCCATTACCTTCTGGTCAGCCGGCCTGATCATTGTCGGTTTCCTGAATGCTTGGTTTACCAAGGTGCCTTACATCACCGACACCGCTTGGATCATCGCTTCCGTTATCGCCGCAGCCCCCATTGTACTTCGGGCAATCAGCGCACTTAAAGCCAAGGTCTTCAGTATTGAATTACTGGTCGGCATCGCCGTTATCGGGGCGTTTGCCATCGGTGAATTTGAAGAATCAGCCATTGTGACTTTCTTATTCCTCTTCGGGTCTTACCTGGAACAAAAGACCTTGGCTAAAACGCGGGGCGCTATCCAATCCCTGACCGAAATGGCACCAACGACCGCCCTGTTAGTCAACGATGCCGGTGAAACGGAAGAAGTCGACGTTGACGATTTGGAAGAAGGCAACGTGGTCTTAGTCAAGGCCGGGGGCCAGGTTCCCGTCGATGGTAAAGTGGTCAACGGGACCGGTTACGTCAACGAATCCTCCATTACGGGTGAATCACGGCCCATCAACAAGGCCAATGGTGACGGTGTTTACTCCGGTGCCATGGTCGAAAGTGGTACCCTGCAGATTGAGGCCACTCAGGTGGGGGACGAAACGACCTTCTCCAAGATTATCGAATTAGTCGAAGAAGCCCAAGATACCAAGTCTCCCGCTGAAAAGTTCATTGATAAATTTGCCCAATACTATACGCCAGCCGTCCTGGTCATTGCCATTCTGGTTTACGTCTTCTCCCAAGACCTGCGATTAGCCATCACGGTTCTGGTTCTGGGTTGCCCTGGGGCCTTGGTTATCGGTGCCCCCGTCTCAAACGTGGCGGGAATCGGTAACGGGGCTAAGAATGGAATCTTAATTAAAGGTGGCGATGTGGTCGACAGCCTCTCCAAGGTCGATACGATTGTCTTTGATAAGACCGGGACCTTAACCACGGGTAAGATGGACGTGGCCGGCATGAAGCAATACACAACCGATGATAGCTTACTCGGGGCCGTCGCTCAGGTTGAACAGACCTCCGATCACCCCCTGGCAACGGCTATTACCACGCATCTGGCCGGCCGCATCGCCGCTGACGCCCCAACCATGACGACCGATACCATCAAGGGTCGCGGAATGATCGGCCACTGGCACGATGCCCCGCTCTACGTTGGGAACGCTGCTTTGTTAAAGGACAACGGGATTGACCTATCCGACGCCCAATTGGTGGATTTACACAACATGCAAGACGATGGTCAATCGACCGTCCTCGTCGGTTACCAAGGGAAATTAGCCTTCATCCTCGGCGTTGCCGACACGGTTCGGACTGAGGTTCCAGCCGCCCTCGCCGCACTGAAACGCCAAGGAATCAAGCATTTGGTCATGTTAACGGGTGACAACCAAGCCACTGCACAGGCCGTCGCTGAATCCCTGGGGATCGATGAAGTTCACGCCGACTTACTCCCCGCTGACAAGGTTACTTTCGTGAAGAAGTTCCAAGACATGGGTCGCAAGGTGGCCTTTGTCGGAGACGGGATCAACGACAGTCCTTCCCTGGCCACGGCTAGCGTCGGAATCGCCATGGGTGGTGGGACCGATGTCGCCATTGAAACGGCGGATGTGGTCTTGATGCAATCCAGCTTTACGGCGCTGAATCATGCGGTTGGGTTAGCCAAGAAGACGGCTGCCAACACGAAGGAAAACATCACGATTGCCATCGCCACGGTCCTCTTCTTACTGATTGGCCTGGTTTACGGCTACATCTACATGGCCAGTGGGATGTTTGTCCACGAAGCTTCAATCCTTGTGGTTATCTTCAACGCGATGCGCTTAATTGGCTACCATCCCCACGTTAACAAGCCAACGAAGCAACCCGTTCAGCAATTAGCCACGAATTAAAACAGTCGAATAGAAGCGACAAAAATCCGGTTACCCTGAAAGTTTGGGATAACCGGATTTTTAAGGCTCAAATTTTATCACTTGTGTCAGCATCTAATTTTGATTGGTCAAAATCACTAATGCTACTGGGGGCCGACTTATTACTAGCCACAAATTGGTCACAGTCGTTGCTAATCGCCTACATAAATTTTCTTATTGCTTAAATATGACGCTTAATCCAAACACAACCACACCATAGATAACGAGAGCCAATACCGCTCCCAATAAAAGACTGAGCAAGGCCGTGACACGATGATGCGCTAACCACGCCGTCAAAAAGTCAGCTAGCAAGAAAAAATTCAAGCTCAGCACCCCAAACCCCACTGACGGTAAACCGACTGCAACCAGTCCGCTTCCTAAAATGGCCATCCCCATCAGTACTAGTCCCAAGGGCTTTAACTGTGTCCCCTGTGCTAACGTTGCCGTCCATCTTGCGAATAAACCCCGCTTCACCTAATCGTCCTTTCTCGCATCATTCGATCCTAAAAAAGAGCTCACCATTTCTTCTCAGAATGATGAGCGCTCATTAGGCAATAACGGTTACCCATTATCACTTAACTTGATTATCGGCTTACTTCGTGAAAGTCCACTTAGCAGCTGGTGCAACACCGGCCTTAACAGCAACAACCTTGTTCTTGCTGTTAACGATCTTGAACTTCTTAGCAGAAGTGAAGCGTAAGTAAAGGTTCTTGGAAGTCTTAGAGCCCTTAGGGGTGTAAGTGATCTTCCAGAACGTTGGCGTCTTAGCATCTACGCTGTACTTCGCGTAAGAAACTAACGTCTTGACCTTCTTGCCATTCTTGTAAAGGTATTGGTTAAAACCAGTCTTTTGGCTGAAGACCATCTTTTGAGAGTACTTGTTAGCCGTGTTAGACTTCCAAGTCCCAGTAGGCGTCTTTACCGTAAAGCTAGCAGCCTTCTTGGTTGAAGTCGTCTTCTTAGTGGCCGTGGCCTTTTTAGCAGTCGTCTTCTTAGTCGTTGCTGTCTTCTTAGCAGCTGCTGCTTGAACCCGGATGATCCGGTAGAAAGACGTCTTCGTCTTTGGGTTCGTAGCGTAAACGTAAACGTTCGCGTTCTTCTTTAACGTCTTAGCTAATTTAACCGTGTACTTACCAGTCGTCTTAGAAGCCGTGGCACTACCAAGGTTAGCCTTGGCATTCTTAGTCGCCTTGACCGCGATCTTAGACCCCTTAGTGGCCGTCCCCGTGATCGTCTTAGAATTGCTGTAAACTGCCTTAACACTCAAGTTAGGCCCAACATGCGTTGCTGCATGTGCCGTCGTCGCTGGCGTCATTGCCGTAGCGGGAACCGTGGCACCAATCGTAAATAAAGTGACCAAACCAGTCATCGCAACCATAAATTTCTTCATTGTTTTCCTGACCCCTTATAAGCCGGTAAAATTACCGGCAAAATATTTTTCTAACCGCCTTGTAGTATAACAGATTTGGGACAAATTAGTGACAAATTTATAACCAGGTTGCCCCTTCTTTAACAACACTTAACACAAATTAATCCGTCACCCACTCTTTAGCCGTTAATCGCCGGCAAATCAACCTTGACCGCAACTCGCATCCGCTTTATGGCACCGCTTTCAAAATATGTTAAGCTAAAGGCACAACGTTGTCATTTTTGCCAGATATCCCGTAATCTTCAAACCGGAAATATTACAGAAAGGGCGTGTATTTATAATTATGAAAATAAACATTCTCGACACGGCCAGTTATTCCGAAATTAAGCAAAATGCTACCGAAACCATTCAAGCGGCTATTGACCAATGTGCCGCCGCGACTGGCGGTGAAGTCACCATCCCCAGTGGGTGTTATACCATTGATGGCCTACAACTTAAGACCGGTGTGACCCTGAACTTGGAGGCGGATGCTACGCTGGTGGGCAGTGGTCACGACGCCAACTATACCCATCGGCCCGGTCCCTTTGAGCTAAACCGCAACCACACGCCAATCTCGGCACTCATCTACGCCAAGGGCCAGCGGAACATTGGTATCACCGGTGAGGGCCACATCGATGGCCATTACACCGCCTTTATCTACCCCCATCAAGATGACGCGGTTCATTTGAAATTTTACAAATACCCACGCCCAATGACCATCTACTTTGAAGACTGTACTAACGTCACGTTGGCCCACATCACGGTCAAGAATGCCCCCTTCTGGACGATTCACCTGGTAGGCTGCCACAACACGGAAATTAGCCACATCGCCATTCACAATGAAGTGCGCATGCCCAATACGGACGGCATCGACGTTGATCGGAGCAAGAACACCTACATCCACGACTGTGATATCCTGACTGGCGATGACGCCATCTGCCCCAAGTGTACCGAAGAAACCGCGCAATATGGGGATTGCACCGGCCTTCTCGTTGAAGATTGCTTCATAAAAACGCAAAGTGCGGCCGTCAAATTCGGCAGTAGTAGCTTCGGTAATTTTGAGAATTGTAAATTCCGGCGATTGACCATTCGTGATACCAACCGGGGACTGGCCTTTCAACTGCGTGATCCCGGCAGCGTGAACAATGTCAGCTTTGAAGATATTTCGATCGATACCAAGCACTATAGCAAAGAGTGGTGGGGCGCCGGTGAACCGATCTACCTGACCCTATTGCCACGCGATGCTGAGACCGACCTCAGTGCACAGACGCTGCAAAACATCACGTTCAAGAATATTACCTGCAACGCTGAAAATGGCATCTTCATTGCCGCGGATGTTCCTGCGGCGATCAGGGGGCTAACGTTCGAAAACGTCACGGTCAACCTGCGCCAAAACGCCGATACACCAGTGGCTTTTGACCTCCGTCCCTGGCAAGGAACGCCCAAACTACAGCGGCCTTTGCACCTCATCACGAACCTAGCGGGTGCCGAACTGCAGCTCAACCACGTTCAGGGGAAGTTTCCTAATGGTCTGATGGTGTCGTTGTAATGACGTGGCGTAGTTTTCCACCACCTACGCTCGTGGCGCCTTATGATAATATTCCCGATACTTTTTATAAAAAAACGTTCGATTCGATATTCCCACTTGTTTAATAATTTCACCGACCGGCATCTGGGTGGAAGCAAGTAGCGTATGCGCATGCATGATCCGTTGCTTAGTTAGAACATCCGAGAACGTTTCACCCACAATGGAACGAAAAAGATTACTCAAATAGTTACGATTATAGCCGTACTTCTGTGCTACGTAAGATAAACTAATCGTACTATCATTGTCATTAATGTCCTGCAAGATTTTGGTAATTAATAATTGTGGTTTCGTCAAATCCTTATCAACATCGACAGCATAGTTTCGGACCAGTTGGGCAATCAGAATTGATAGATAGGCCTCAATGATGGTATCTGCATAATCCCGTTGGAGATAGTACTCTTCAATGATTCTATCTAAGGTTTCCTGAATCTCGCGCCCATTCTCTTGGCGAAACAATAGATAAGAGGCCCGATTTCCCACCCCCACCTTCCGATTCACTAAGAATTCGTAAAGCACGCTTCGACTGCTACGGAGACTGTTTAACAGATCAATATTAATCGTCCGATCTTGAAATAAGATATTAATCAGCAAATCATTCGTTCCTAGGTACCCGATAGAATGCTCGCAACCTACGTCTAACAGTAATAAGTCGCCCTGATTCAAATGAATTTCTCGATGACCCACAACCTCATCCGCTTCCCCACGTAACATGTAATTAATCTCTAGAAAGGTATGCGTGTGCATCGGGTACGGTGCATATCGGTTATGCTTACTGATATAAATGTTTTTATTCTTGAAAAAGTAGTTATTCAAGACCAGTGTATTTTTTCGCTTGGTCAGTTGGCTATCGTAAGCTGCCAACGGTATGTCATTATGAAATTCATAACTCTTCAATTGTTCTTTTTCAATCTTAGTTGGCTTCATCAAACTATTTAAAATATTATCGAGCATACTGTCATATCCCCTCGAATTAGCAAAAACGTCTCATACGTCATAAATTAAATTTATGCCTATGAGACGTTTTTTATTCTATTAAGTTCTATTAGTTCGGTTGAACAGAGTGGTTCGCTGGTGTTTGCTTGCCATCATCTTTTTGATGGTTATCTTTTAACATGTCATATTTCTTTTCAGCACGAATCATACTAAACCCAGCCAGTCCAAAGATAACGACAACGCCAACAAATCCCCACATGGTGGTCTTAATAGTTCCAGGCAAAACCAAGAGTGGCGTTACAATGGCTAACAATCCACATAGAAAACGTGAGAAGCCATTGATGAATCCCTGAATACTTGCCCGAATTTCAGCTGGGAAGGATTCTTGTGTCCAAACTTTATAGATTGCTTCACCAGAGAGCATACTTCCTACACCCCAGATCAACATGAACGCAACAATCATTGCAATAGAGTCACTACCAAAGATGGCCAAGCCCCCCATCGCAATTAAGGCACAAACAACTCCGATTGCAAACCATGTATTTCGTTTGGCGGAGCCGGCAATCGTCACGTAAATCCCCAGAATGAACAGCGCTGCAATGTGCAAACCTAATCCAATCCCAGTAGATAAGGTCTGCGAAGCACCCGCCTTAACCAGAACGAAAGTCGTAAATTGGCCCCAAGTGTTGGCAATAAAGTTCCAAAATACATAGTAAATTAAGATGCTAGAGAAAAGATACAGATACTTTTTATGATCAGGATCCTTGAATAACGTCCGAATAATTGAAGCTCCGTTGGCTTCTTTCATTTCTCCAGAATCTTTGACTGCTGCCAAACGTTCCGCAGCGGCCGCATGAAGCTTCTTAATTGTACCTGACAGAGTCCGCCACAACCAGACAATTCCAGCAACCGCGGCAAAGATGGCAAAAACGATCCGACCACCTGTAACACTCATTGCGGAAACAATAAACGCCGCCCCAGTTGAGACAAATTGACCGACTTGCCAGAAAATTTGTGTCGAGGCAACCATTTGCGAAGCC
Source organism: Levilactobacillus hammesii DSM 16381 (assembly GCF_001434395.1). GTDB lineage: Bacteria > Bacillota > Bacilli > Lactobacillales > Lactobacillaceae > Levilactobacillus > Levilactobacillus hammesii. Next base: position 21,430 of record NZ_AZFS01000018.1, on the reverse strand, counting down.
ATCTTCTGATCCGGTGCATCCCGGGAAATAACAGTCAAAGAGACTGGTAAATCGGTTCCCGATGCAACCCCCGCAATAACAGTTCCTAGTAATAACGTCATAAAGTTTGACGCAAATACACAGACCAACGCGCCGACTGCATAAGCTAAATTAACCCAATTAAAGACACCAACTAATCCTACTTTATCGGCAAAACGACTACCGAAAATCGAACCAAAAGCAATCGCAAACGTTAAAGACCCAGAAATAATACCCACTTGACCATTTGTCAAATTCAATCCGGCCTGCCATACCGTAATCGTACTAGCCAAACCAACAATAATCCCAGAACCTAGCATTGATCCTAAACCAGCTGCTGCAGTTAATCCCCAGTAGCTTCCATATTTTCTCATCATAGTTAAAGCCCTCCATGACCTAACCTATCTATAGACAATGACATAGTTACCCGATGGCAAAACGACATGACTATTCTCTAATCCTGGTTGAATGTCTTCTTCACCGTCATTAACTTTAAGTAGTTGGCTCCCCTTCGGTAGTTCAACTTGAACCTTAGCATTCATTGGAACATTGATACTAATTTTCTTTTGTTGTCGCTCGACAATAAATTTAGCCTGAATAATTCCTTTTGAACTAGGCGTTGTAACTTCTAGACGTTTTAATTGACCAGGCTGAATTCGCAATCGAAATAAATCAAATCCTGGTTTCAACGGAACAATGCCCATAATACCTTGAACAATTGTTAAGCCTGGCGTTGCCCCCCAAGGGTGGGATAAAGTTAGGTTTGGCTTGTAGTAATTGCTCCAAGCTTCTGGTGCAATAGTTGCTTTCAAATTATCCAGAATAGCCGCAAAGGTCTTCTGATCCTTACGATTATCCGGATTGGTCAATAACCTTAAAGCATCTTCTGAATGCCCTGTATTGATCAGTCCTTTTAGCATGAAGTAGATAAAGTAGACGCTACCAATGAATTCACCATCATTAGCAACAAATCGACTGAGTTTATCCGCCATTGCCTGATCCTCATACATTCCATAACACAGGGCATACGCTGAGGAGTGGTGGGCTGCATGCCGATTAGCCTTCAAATTTTCATCTAACGAATCCTCGTAAACACCACGATCACTATCATAGAGATAATGAATCATCTGTTTTTTAATCGTTGCCGCACGGCCAGCATAGAAAGCTTGATCTTCGGAATGGCTTGTAACCGAAGCAATCTGACTCATGATCCGATAAGCCCCGTAATAAATCGCGTTAAACGGCGTATTGTATTTTCCTTCAATAAAGCCATCTCGTTCTCGAATTGGCCAATCAATCAAGCCATCACCTGTGACCAAGCCAACTTGCTCATCAAAATTATCCGTTCCATGCTGACCGCGTTTAAACTTTTCCTTTAAAACAGCATAGCGATTATTTAATAGCGTCTGATCGTTCGTATAGAGATAATCCTGCCAAGCCATCTCAACGTTAAATAGCTTGTAATCTTCCGGCCAAGTGGGATCATCTAATAAATAGTCTATCGAATGACGGGCCAGTGAATAGTGCGAAGATAAAACATAACTGGTATTGCCATTAACTAGTAAATCTCCTTCGTAGGGCTTTCTTTCACGTGCTTGTGAATCAACATAAACATCCTGATTAGTGGCTTCAATCGTATACTTTGAAAGCTCATACTCTCTATTGAGAAGCTCATTGTCACTATGAAAGGCACCCTCATCCTCGTCAAAAGATTGGGCAATAGCCCATCCCTCAAAGTTATCCGCCGTTAAATTCCCTATAAAGCCCGTGATTTCAATATACCGAAAGTTTTTCATCTGAAGTGTTTCGAAATTATTATCGCCGGCGATGAGCGTCCAAGTCTCTACGTAATCTGGTCCACAAGCCAAGTGATGACGAACCTGCCCGTTATCCTCCAGCTGCTCACCCATTGCAACATTAATCCGTTGAGCCTGTGTGCTGTGAATACGCACACGTAAGCTTCCAATAATTTCTTTGCCCAAATCAATGACATAGTCTTGTGGTCCCCGTTTGATAATCGCCTTTGTTGGTTCATTTCTCACTATCCGGCAGGAATTCTCACTACGGTAGGGATACAGTGCTTCGGTCTCATTAATCAAGTCATCCGAATTATATCGAGCCTGTGACCACGCCTGATCGTTGTAATCTAGTGATGCCCAATTTTGCGGATAATCATTCATATTTATATTTTCAGTAACCATTCCAAAGTATAGACTCCGCATCCGAACGCCATAATCGCCAAAAGCATTACTTCCATCGAGAACCTTCCAGTTCTCGTTAGTGACCATAATCGTCTTTTTTTCGCCATCATTTAGATAAACATTTAATTGTCCCCAGAAGGCCCGCCGAGCTGATTGCCCCGTAGCTAAAACACCAATAACATTTTCATCTGCCAGAACATCCGTCACGTCGTAGCTATTATAATAAATCGCCGTTTTATCGGAGCCTTCGTAATGAGCCTGGGGCCGGGCTGAACCAACCCCAATCGAGGTGCCATTCACATATAAATCAAATCCCTGTGTCAGCACGGGTTCATTTCCCCGAGAAAATGCCGTCAAAATTGCCGTATCTACGTCCAGCGTAGATAGTGTAAACTTAGGGCTCCGCATAAACACGACGTTTCCTAAGTGTGGCAACTCTTGCCCCTTTTGTTTAAGTGTATTTGTCCAAATACCGTGGTTTTTCTTAACCAGTGTTTCTGATTCGCAAATAAATTTATTGGACTGGGAAAAGTCACTGACACGGCCAAAGTTATCCTTAATCCGAACCTGCCAATAGTAGAGATTCCCGGAATCGAGAAACTCTGAGAGTTTAGGAATCAGTACTGATGTATTCTGATCTGATGCAATCCAACCACTGTCAAACAGATAATCTCTATTTGCTAGTTCATGGAGTCGTTTGGAAACGACTACTTCAAATGCCGTCTGAACACTGCCCGTCCGATTGCTGTGATCCCACCAACTAAATCGTGGATGTTTTCGGACATTATAAGCAAAACCAAGTAAATTTACGTTTAAATGTGTCGGCTGTAATAACCGATCTATAGCTGCTGTCAAATTCAATTCCTCCTATATCTTACTTAAATCACTGATTTTCTGGCCAAACCTTGTCGTAATCAACACCCGTCAAATCTTTAACAATTTGGGCAACTTTTGGATCAACATCTTTCTTGCTGCCACCTTGACGTAGACGATCAATTTCACCTAAAACAATGGCGTGGCTCTGCTTGTTCAGCTTGAAGGTCAAAGCGACTAACAAAGCTAAGACGATCAGACCACCTGTACCAAATAACAAAATGTTAGCAATCGCATGTTGTGCGGCAATTGGTTCAGACGTCGCATTCTTTACAAAGTGGCTACCGTCTAAGACAAATCCAACAGCAATCGTGGCAACGGCCACTGTCGATTTTCGCGTAAAACTCATCACTGCCGCAAATATACCGGCCCGTCGGCGTTTCGTTACGATCTCATCTAAATCAGGAATAAATGGAAAGACGTTCCAAGGCGTAAACTCAAGCGTCGCCCGCCCAATTTGATAAACCAGCGAAATAAAGAAGAGAATTAGAATAATATGATGTGTGATATGAAGCTGAAAACAGATATAGTAGGCAATTAACATCAACAGCATCAAACCGTATCCTGTAGTGTAAAGAAATTTAGGACCATACTTCACCATGGCAAAACCCGCAACAATAGTCACAACCAACCCAATTAAAGAAAGAGATAACATATTAGCAGCGACCGTAGCCGATAACCCCAAGCAATAAATACAGAAGTAAGCAAAGACTGTGTTAAACGTATCTTTCCCAGTGAAAGAGAACAGATAAATGAGTAAATGCTTACGGAAACTCTTAATTCTTAGAGTTGAACCGTAATCTTTTAAAAGTCCCCATACTCTCTGACCTACACTGCCTCTATTAACTGCATCTTTTTCTAGCTCAGCCGCCATCTCTGGTGTCACTGGCTTTTCCCAAGTAACGGCGTAACAAACATAGACTCCAATAACAAAGATGATGGCAAACATTGTTCCGTTTACTAGGAATGGAACAGGACTATTCTGCCCTAGAATGGCAAATAATTGCCCCGGAATGAATGTCGCTAAGAAGGTTGCGCCCGCTGAGATAAACATTCGTGCGGAAGACAACTTGGTTCTTTCGTTATAGTCATCTGTCATTTCGTTCGGCAAGGTTTCATACGGAATCATCATGGCACTTGAGATCACTTCGAAGATCATGTACGTCGCAAAATAATACCAATAGTTCATCCCTGCAATCCAAAGCGTTATGTATAGCAGCATCAACGGTGAGCCAATCAGCAAAAAGAAATGCCGACGGCCAAACCGTTTGCCTAGTTTTGTCTTATAAAAGTTATCTGTAAGGCTCCCCATCAATAAACTGCAGATGGCATCGGCCACTCGAGCTGCACCAATAATTGAAGCACCTTGAACCGCCGTTAAATTACAATAAGAGGTATAGAAGAAAAGCATCCAGGCCCCAATGATGGTCATCGAGCCACCGCCGACGAAATCAACAATACCGTAACCTATGCCACGCCATACCGTGATTTTTCGTGGTGTATAAACTTTGTTCCTACCCATTTTTTCAGCTCCTATCTCTAGATTTTCGAATTAATTCTGACAACTTATAAGTTCTCGTTAAGCATAAAATCCGATAAAACCGCCGTCAATGAAGCGCTTACACTTTAAAAATATAAATGCCAATGTAACTTAAGCCCACCAAGGTGACAGCACTTTTATTTATTTTTTTTGATACCAGTCAAAACTGTATATTTGATACGCTTAATATGTAAATACGACTATGACACACTTGCTCTTGTCAGAAGCCACTTGTCTATTCAAAATTCCTATTCCTCTCATGACGCACAAAATCACCGCTAAAGTGATTACTTCGCAAATTCACCCAACTTACTGGGACCAAATCACAATTGCTGTGCCTCCTTCAATCTCTGTACCCCACCCTTATTTTTCATGAAAATATTAACGCCCCTTCAACGCGTCTCACGTTACTTAGGGACGTTTTTTTGTTAGACTACGGGTGATAGCGATTTCATAGTTTCCCCAGTTGTCGCTTGCTTCCATGGCCTTTTCGCCAGTAGCAATTGGCTTTCATGAAAACGACAGAATCGTGAAATCGTTGTTTTCATAGCGTTGCAACCGGTTGTCTAAAATTCAATTTCTTGGTTTAAAAAGGTCGCATTTCACGACAAAGGGGCGTATAATAACTTTCGAAGTGGTCTAGACATACTTTCTGGACAACTCGCGGGTTCCCAAATGGTTGCCCCCATTTGCGGATAACCGATGGCAACATGCATTTTTTGGTAGACACTGCTCATATAACAGATTTAAAAACTTAAGGAGTGACGATCTCTTGGCAACTGAACGTAAAGCTGTATTCTTATTCTTCGGGGGTACCGGTGACTTGGCTTACCGGAAACTCTATCCAAGTCTCTTCAACTTGTATCGTAAAGGTAACTTACGGTCCCATTTCGCCGTTATCGGGACTTCCCGGGCCAAAATGGACGATGACAAGTTCCGCGCTGCCATCAAGAAGTCTTTGGCTGATAGTGGTAACCGCACGGATTCTAAGGAAGCAAGCGACTTTGTTTCGCATTTCTACTATCAAGACCATGACGTTACCGACACGGCCCATTACGCCGTTTTAAAGGAACTGATGGACAAGTTAGACAAGAAGTACAAGGCTGAAGGCCACCGGATTTTCTACCTATCAATGGCGCCTCAATTCTTTGGCACTATCGCCCAAGACCTGAAGACCCAAGGCTTACTATCTGATGAAAAAGATGCCTTCAACCGTTTGGTTATCGAAAAGCCATTCGGTCGTGACTACGATTCCGCTAAACTCTTAAACGATGCCCTCAGCAAGTCATTCGACGAAAATCAAATTTTCCGGATTGACCACTACTTGGGTAAGGAAATGATTCAAAACATCGAAGCCCTGCGTTTCGGCAACACTTTAGTTGAATCCTTGTGGAACAACCGTTACATCGACAACATCCAAGTGACATTATCTGAAAAACTAGGTGTCGAAGAACGGGCTTCCTACTATGACAACAGTGGTGCTTTACGGGATATGGTGCAAAACCACATCATGCAAATCGTCTCACTGTTAGCCATGGAACAACCCGTTGCCTTCACGGATACCGACATCCGGGCTGAAAAGGTTAAGGCTTTACGGAGTCTGCGTGTTTACAACGTGGCCGACGCCGCAACCAACTTCGTTCGTGGCCAATATGGCGCAGTCAACGAACAAGCCGACTACCGTCACGAAGATAACGTCCCTCACGATTCAACGACTGAAACGTTCGTTGCTGGGAAGTTGTTATTCGACAACTACCGTTGGTCCGGCACCCCATTCTACATTCGGACTGGGAAGATGCTCGCCGACAAGTTCACGCGGGTTGACGTGGTCTTCAAACGGCCACTCGTGGATATCTTTGCCTTTCCACAAAGTCAAAACACCCCACTGGCTGCCAACGTCTTAACGATCTTCGTTGAACCACATGCCGGTTTCTCTCTGCAATTAAACGCCAAGACCAACGACACTGGCTTCTCAACGGAACCAATCAAGTTGGACTACTTGGTCGATGCCCAGAAGTCAAAGGACACTCCAGAACCTTACGAACGCCTGTTACACGACGTCTTGAAGGGTGACGGGACCAACTTCTCCAGCTGGCCAGAAGTTTCCTACGCTTGGAAGTTCGTGGACCAAATCCGTCGTGTTTGGGACTTACAAGAACCACAATTCCCTAACTACACGCCACATTCCATGGGCCCAGCCGCCGCTGAAGAACTCATTCAACGTGACCACCGCGAATGGGTTTACCGTTTAAACAACTAAAATTAAATAAAACCACCGTCTTCCCGAACTTTGCCGGGAAAACGGTGGTTTTTTGCTGTTCTCTACTCTATAGGTTAATTCCTAGACTTTCATTAGATCCCGCAATTTTGTTGGTAACAAGTTTGTAGGTGACATCTGCTAGAGAACTTAATGATGTTTGGAATCCAGAAACTGGTTCGCCTTTTTGAGAAATTTTGGCAGTATTAGGTCCATCAATCAACATACCAGGTCGCAATAATGTGTAATTCAAGTTCGAATTTTCAATAATTTGAGCGGCCTTTAAATTGTGGATTTGATTAGGATTGTTTTTTACATTATCTTTGCCATCAATTTCAGCAGGTATTTCATTGTAAATACCCATAGCAACCATAAAAATCAATCGATTAATGTGGTTTAATTTCATGCTGGTGATCATTTCTTGGGCCATTCTAGATAGTTCTAAATCTGAATTTTCAGCAGATAAAGCGGATATTACAATATCAGATTCATTCATAGCTTTATTCAAAGCATTACGATCATGAACGTCGGCTGCAAAAGTCCTTTCTCTAGCTGAATCAATGGTTAACTTGTTTGCATGTCGCGAAAATAATTTTAGTTGATAATCAGTGTTTTTTAGTAGTGATTTTCTTATTTCAGAACCGGCGGTACCAGAAGCTCCTAAGAGTAAGATATTTTTAACCATGCGATTCTCCATTTCTTTTGATTACTTTGGCCGGATTGCCTGCGACAACATCAAAATTAGCAACGCTTTTTGTAACTACAGAACCCGCACCAACAATTGCATGTTCACCAATCGTAATACCAGGTAAAATAATTGCCCTAGCGCCAATCCAAGCACCTTGTTTTATATGGATCGGTTTTGTATTCAAAATATTCATTTGTTTTATATCATGATTTGCCGTTAATAATGTAACGTTAGGGCCAATTTGAACATTATCCTCAATGGTAATACCGCCCAAAGCCACTGTTGTTAGACTATGGTTGATAAAAACATGATGTCCAACATTGATTTTGTTGGCTCGGTCAATGTACGTAGGTGTCCAAATCGTACTATCGGTGGGTAGATGATTTTCAAAAAGCTGGTTTAAATAAATTTTAACTTTGTTATCAATTGGATTAGTAGAATTGATTTTGAAACATAAGGATTTAGATCTATCAGTATCTATAGTTAAGTGCTTATATTCATCTGAATTCATATTGTAAGTTTTCATAATTCTCCTTAATTTACCTTGGATAAAAATTCTGCACCCTCAGCAGTTAAGTGATCAATAAAAATAGAGTGGTTCGTATCCAACTGTTTAATTGAATCCATTTCTTGTGAGGTTAGGACGAAGTTAAACACCTCAATATTATTTTTTAAATGATCAGTATTGCCAGAACGTGGAATAACTATTACATTTCGTTGAATTAACCATCTTAAAATAACTTGTGCAACTGTTTTATGATGATTAGTTGCAATATTTTTTAGAGTAGGTAAGTTATTCAATTCTTTTAATTTTTCACCAAAGGGTGCCCATGATTCAGGCTGGATTGCATTTTCCAAACAATATTCTGTTTCCTTAATTTCTTGAAAGAAAGGATGCATTTCAATTTGATTTAACATTGGTTTAATTTGGCTATGCACGGTTAAATCCATTAATTGAAATGGGGCAAAATTGGATACGCCAATGGCTCTGACTTTACCATCGGTATATAACTTCTCTAAGGCACGCCATTCTCCTGATATATCTCCGTAAGGCTGATGAATAAGGTAAAGGTCTAAGTAATCTAATTGAAGTTTTTGTAGCGTCTGATTGAATGCCTTGATGGTACCTTCATAACCGTTGCTTTGAATTTTTACTTTTGAAGTAATAAAAAGTTTATTTCGATTTATGTTGCTGTCCCTGATACCCGCACCGACTTCTTCTTCATTATCATAGTTGGCTGCAGTGTCAATTAAACGATATCCAAGGTCAATTGCTTGGGGTATAACTTGTGTTAAATTATCAACTTGCATTGTACCCAACCCTATTTGAGGCATTGTCACACCATTTGTTAAAGTTATTGCGTTCATAAAATATTCTCCTTTTTAATTGACTTTGTTTATCTTAAGGTAAGACAATAACTATGTTAAATGCTTATCTTGACTAAGGAATAATTCAAAAAATGAATAAGTAGGGAATAAATATGGAAACGAGATTATTAAATTATTTTTTAGAGATAGCTCGCACAGGTAATGTATCTCAGGCTGCACGTGAGCTTCATGTGACACAACCAACTTTAAGTCGCCAGCTTCGTATATTGGAAGATGAACTGGGGACGAAGTTGTTCGAAAGAGAAAAGCATAAAATGGTTTTAACTAAAGCTGGAAGTCATTATCAAACTTATGCGCGTCAAATTTTAACCATGGTTGATCGAGCTGAAGTGGAAATAAATCAGTTAGAAAATGAAATGGTTGGGACGATCTCCATAGGATGTATTGAATCGAATGCAGCTGATTTAATGGCAAAAGCAATAAAAAAATTTCATCAACAATATCCAGCAGTTAAATTTGAAATGTATGATTTAGATGGTGCGGATATTCAAGAACGAATCGATCAAGGATTGCTAGATTTGGGGATTATTTTATACCCCAATGAAACGACAAAGTATAATTCAATTGCTTTAAAATTACGAGATTATTGGGGCGTAGTTTTGTCTAAAAAATTACCATTAACAAATAAAATGAATTTAAATGTTGATGATTTGAAACAACTTCCTTTACTAGTAACGAGAAATAGCATAATGCAGTCAGAATTAAGTAAATTATTAGGTGTTTCGTTATCGGATTTAAATATTATCGGAACGCAAAATTTGGTGACTAACTCTTTACGTCTTGCAGCTAATGAAGTTGCTTATCCAATTTGTGCCAGTGGCGCCTTTGCTGGTGAAACATCGGAGCTAAAATTTTTGCGCATACTTGGGAGCCGACCAATTTATCATCAGTTGATTTTCAGTAAGCAACGAAATACTTCGGAAGTTGTTGATAAATTTATTGAGGTGCTGAGCAAAATTGGAGCCGACATTATTTAACAGCAACTAAAATTAAATAAAACCACCGTCTTCCCGAACTTTGCCGGGAAAACGGTGGTTTTTTGCTGTTCTCGTTAAAATCGACGCGATCCACGCTGACGACTACTCGGCCATCCGCAACGCGGCCTTATCCATACGAATGTGTGGTGTGCCATTAAAATTAAAGACTTGCCCGGTTGCCTGGTAACCGAACTTCTCGTAAAAACCACGCTTATCAATCTGGGCTTCAATTCTAATCGGCATCCCCGGGTAATCGCGCTGAATCTCCGCCTCAATCTGTCCCATTAACCGCCGGCCCAGTCCCTGACCGCGGACCTCAGGAATCGTGAGCACGCGACCAAACGTGACGTGATCGTCTTCCACAAAGACCCGCGCGTAGGCCACCAGTCGCTCCCCCTGAAAACCCATCACGTGATGGGCCACCGGATCAATCTCATCAATTTCCTGATAAACCCGTGTCTGGGAGACGACAAACGTTCGAATACGTTCATATGCAACTTTATAGAATGTTTCAGCAGATAACTCAGCCAAAGCGTTTATTGACCATTTCACTGTCATAGTGTGCCCTCTTTATGCTAAAATATGTCTATTAGCATCTCACGTTTTAATGTCAAATGCAACTAAAAGGAGAAAATATGCCAAACGCTTTTCGCAGTATCGGTCTCATTTCCCGAGCCACCTCGGTCATCGGTAACCGGCTCTTTCGCCACGATGACCTTCAAAATAGCCAATTCATCTACCTGATGCGTATCATCGAGAATCCTGGAATTACGCAAACGGCGCTCGCAGACCAGCTCCACGTCGATCCCTCAACCTGTCTGCGAACGGTCCGCAAGCTGATTGCCCACCAGTACGTTGCGCGACAAGCAGATGCCCACAACAAGAAGTTACGGCCCCTCGTGGCCACAACCGAGGGACAAGCACTGTATCCCGAACTACAGGCCTACGAGCAACACATTATCGCCATTGGGACGCACGGTCTGACCCCGGGGGAACAGTTAATTTTGGAAGAACTTTTAGCCAAAGTCGCCACGAATGTCCGGGAGTATCAGGACACCCAAAACGACGACTAACCCCGAGAAAGAAATTTTTTTACAAAAGCATTAATTATTTTGAAAAAAAGCAGTCAAATGAGTTCCCTTTTAAATTGTTCAATGCTACACTAGGAGTTGGTAAAAGCGAAATCAATCTTAACAAAGTAAAGGAAGGTTTCTAATGGCAGAAAAAGCTAATATTGGTGTTGTTGGTATGGCTGTCATGGGCAAGAACTTAGCCCTGAACATCGAAAGTCGCGGGTACACGGTTGGAATTTACAACCGTTCCTCCAACAAGACGGAACAAGTTATGAAGGACCACAGCGAAAAGAAGTTAGTTCCAAGTTACACGGTGGAAGACTTCGTTAATTCTTTGGAAACGCCACGGCGGATCCTTTTGATGGTTAAGGCTGGTAAGCCAACTGACGCCGTTATTCATGAACTGCTTCCTCTGTTGGACAAGCATGATGTCCTCATCGATGGTGGGAACACGAACTTCCATGACACGATGGCTCGTAACGCTGAACTGGACAAGTCCGGTATCAACTTCATCGGTATGGGTGTTTCCGGTGGTGAATTAGGTGCCTTACAAGGTCCTTCCTTGATGCCAGGTGGCCAAAAGGAAGCTTACGACTTAGTAGCCCCAATCTTAGAAAAGATTGCTGCTAAGGCTGACCAAGACGGCAAGCCATGTGTATCCTACATCGGCCCTAACGGTGCTGGTCACTACGTTAAGATGGTCCACAACGGTATCGAATACGGTGATGAAGAGCTGATCGACGAAAGCTACAACATCATGCGTAACGTTGCTGGTATCTCCATTGACAAGATGGCTGACATCTTCAAAGAATGGAACAAGGGTGAACTTGACAGTTACTTGGTTGAAATCACTGCTGACATCTTGACTCGTAAAGATGACTTAGGTGACGACAAGAACTTATCCATCTTGGATGCGATCTTGGACCGTGGTAACAACAAGGGTACTGGTAAGTGGAGTTCTGAAGACGCCTTAGACGTTCAAGTACCACAATCAGTAATCACTGAAGCCGTTTACGCACGTTACATCTCAATGCTTAAAGACGAACGTGTTAAGGCTTCTAAAGTCTTGGCACCTGCTGAAAAGCAAGGTAAGGTTGACACCGGTGACGAAACTGAATTCGTTGAAAAGGTTCGCCAAGCCCTCTTCTTTGGTAAGTTGATGAGCTACGCACAAGGCTTCGAACAACTCCGGTTTGCTTCTGAAAAGAACAACTGGAACTTACAATTCGGTGAATTAGCACAAATCTGGCGTGCCGGTTGCATTATCCGGGCCCAATTCCTGCAAAACATCACGGATGCCTTCGACAAGGATCCTAACTTAACCAACTTACTCTTTGATGACTACTTCAAAGAAGTTGCTGCTAAGTACCAACAATCAACGCGTGACGTTGTCGCTATGGCCGTTCAAGCTGGTATTCCTGTACCTAGCTTATCCGCTGCCATCACTTACTACGACAGCTACCGTGCTGAAGTCTTGCCAGCTAACTTGCTGCAAGCACAACGGGACTACTTCGGTGCCCACACCTACGAACGGCGTGACCGCCCTGGTGACTTCCACTATTCATGGTACGAAGAACAATAAATCATTAATTTGTTTTGAAAGAGATGCCGTTATGGCGTCTCTTTTTTTATTTTGTCGATCTCTGCCTATTCAAAAAAAGATGCCTGCCAGTCCCTCAAAGAATAAGGAACGGCAGACATCTCTTTTCATCTAATCATGACACATATTATCCGTTTATTGGCGCGTATGGCCCCGATGAGTCGTCCCGGCAAGATTATCCGCCAGTGCCATTTGAATAGCGTGTAGGCTCTCCCAGTGGTCAATTTCGGTGGCCAGACCAGCTTCCCATTGGGCCTTCTTGCGGCTCTTTTCGATGAACCGATCCCAGTCCCGATCAGCGGTGGTCTGGTCGGCCGTTTGCCGCCAGTGGGCCCATTCGTTCAAGTGTTCAGCCAGTACTTCGGCTTCAGGTGGGGCGATCAGTAATTTCTCAGTCATGGTCGTAACCTCCTTTGGCAAAATCCAACGGTTAAACAACTTTTTCTATAATCCAATTATAGCATATACTATAAATTATCTCGACTATAAGTTTTATAAACGGGCCAGAACGTCCGCAATCGGCGTCGTCCCGCTTAATAACGGAATGGTCTTCCCCACCGTCTGTGGCGCGTGGAGTGCAGCCACCATAAAAGCCGCCAAATCTTCCCGGGGAATACTCCCGACCGCTAACGGATCGCTCTGAACACGCCCCGTTCCCGGATGAAAGGACAGCGCACCCGGCTGAACAATCGTATAGGCTAGATTCGTCTGATGGACCAGCCAGTTATCCGCATAGAATTTAGCCACATAGAGCGGCTTCAGGGGATCGGCCCAACGGTTGCGATCCTCGGCAAAGAGCATGCTGATCATCAGGAAACGGCGCACGCCCGCAATCTGCGCGGCCTGCATCGTCTTCACAGCCCCATCGAGATCAATCAACAGGGTCATATCGTCCTTGGTTCGGCCGCCAGAACCCGCGGCAAACATGATGGCATCGCATCCCATCAACGCACTGGCGATCTTCTCGGGCTTGGCCAGCAGATCTAACCGCCGAACCGTGATGCCCTGATCTTCCCAATCTTCGCCATCTTCATCGGCACGCAGCCCGGCAACTGGGTCATCCCCTCTAGCCTTGAGTTGCGTCACCAGTAAGCGACCGGTCTGCCCATTGGCACCCACCACAAAAACACGCATCGTTCGAAACTCCCTTCACCATCTTCTTTTCACCAGTATACACTAGTTTGGCTCTTCCACTTGACCGCCTCAGTGGTAGGACGCACGACTGGCAATCGCGAATCCCCCGCCGTTTACAGCAACGTTGCCAACAGGATAATTTAAATGATAGCGCTTTAATTGATTTACACCAAAAAAATTTAAACACGTTTCCTTTACGAACGCCCGAAATGTGCCATAATATAAAAGGGGCACCGATCGACCAACGACCGATACTCACGGCAACACAGAATTTGAGGAGGTCTCCACTTTGCAAAACGATTTAACGATTACCGACCTGGACGAACACGCCCAAACAACCGCTTTAACTGACTTCGTTCACTTCTATCTCGAGCATTATCGGACCAATGATCTCGAAATTTTATCACAGTTCAAAGTTGACTACGCGATGAACGACATCAACATGTACCTCTACGCGAACCGGAACTTCAGCCCAGATCAACTGGCCGCTGGCGTCCTGGCCTACAAGAAGAACCTGTTCGTAGAAATCTTAAAAACGATCAACCTACCTTTCAATGAAAACGGCGCTCTCAAGGAAAACACTTGGGATGGCTGGTACCAACAAGAATACGCTAAGATTCCACAAGGCAAATAAGCCAGCTGGAGTCCATGCTCCCCACAAAACGCGATGAGTACCCTTGGTGCTAGCCGCGTTTTTTCGTGGCCTAAATGAATTCGTTTTCATTTCACAGGGAAGACCTTTATACTTAAAGGTGACAACTTATGGTATGGCGATTAGTTAACCCTAGCCGACCGCATACCGACTTGATTACTGGAGGTATTTATATGTACTTAGCAGATGCACACCGCTATGACACCATGCAATACCGGCGTAGCGGCAATAGTGGCCTTAAGCTCTCCGCCATTGGCCTGGGCTTCTGGCACAATTTTGGGAGCGTTGATCCTTTTGATAACCAGCGTAATATTGTTCACACGGCCTTTGACGCCGGCATTACCTACTTTGACCTGGCCAACAACTACGGCCCAGAACCCGGAAGTGCGGAAACCAATTTTGGTCGGATCATGGCCCGCGACATGCGTCCTTACCGTGATGAAATGGTGATCACGTCTAAGGCCGGCTACTTGATGTGGCCCGGACCTTACGGTGAATGGGGTTCCCGGAAGAACATCATTGCCAGTGCCAACCAAAGTCTGAAACGCATGCAGTTGGACTACGTTGATATTTTCTACTCTCACCGTCCCGATCCGAACACGCCATTGGAAGAAACGGCCTTGGCCTTAGATCAACTGGTTCGTCAGGGGAAGGCGCTCTACATCGGCATTTCCAACTACGATCCCCAACAGACGAAGGAAATTAAGGCCATCTTTGACGACCTGCACACGCCGTACATTGTGCACCAAAGCCGTTACAGCCTGTTCGACCGGCACATTGACCAGAATGGCCTGCTAAAAACGCTGGCTGAGGAACAGACCGGGTTGGTCACCTTTAGTCCATTGGCACAGGGGCTACTGACGGATCGCTACCTCAACGGCATCCCCGCCGACTCGCGGGCCCACCGCTCCTCCAGTCCTTTCCTTCACGAGGACAATGTGGAACATACCCTGACGACGGTTAAGGCACTCAACGAGATTGCCCAACAACGGGGCCAGTCCCTCGCTCAGATGGCCATTGCCTGGCTTCTCAGCCAGCCCGTGGTGACCTGTGTCTTGGTCGGGGCCAGCCGTCCTAGCCAGCTCCAGGACAATCTGAAGGCCTTTAACAATACCACCTTCAGCCCTGATGAGATTTCGCAGATTCAACACTTGCTGGCAGAGATGCCGCAAGCTTAATTCGCTCAAAAGAAGCGTGACCATCCCAACGACGGGGTGGCCACGCTTTTTAATTATCTTTTCATATGAAATGAACTTAAATCTTACCTACTAAGTCCGTCCCCGGCTTCAACGTTTGTTCGCCAGGATGCCAGTTTGCTGGACAAACCCGGTCGCCGTGCTCTGCGACAAATTGGGCAGCCGTCAACGTACGCAAAATTTCGGTTGCGTTCCGGCCGATACCCATGTCATTGATCGTGTAAGAACGAACCTTACCCTCAGGATCAAGGATGAAGACGCCGCGATAAGCCTGACCCGCATCCGCATCGAGCACCTCGTAGTGCCGGGCCAATACACCGGCCGGATCGGCAATCATGGGATAGGCGACCTGCCCCACCTCAGCACTCTGTTCGTGCCAAGCTTGATGAACAAACTCGGTATCTTCAGAAATGCTGTAAACCTCGGCATTACTTTGTTGGAATTCTGAATAGTGCGCGGCTAAGTCCCCTAGCTCCGTTGGACAAACGAAGGAGAAGTCGGCCGGATAGAAGAACAGAACGGACCAGTGCCCCAGCAGATCATCGCGGGATAACGCCTTCACCTCGCCGTTTTGAAACGCATTTACATTGAAATCGGGTAACGCAGAACCAATAAAATTCATGATTAATACTCCCCTCATTTGGTCAATTTCGACTCACCCCTAGCATACCCGCTTGCTCGACTAAAATCAAGAATCATTCTAAACTAGACCGTAAAATAAATACTTTTATCATTTTATTAATAGTTTGTTATTATAATTATTATTCGATTTTTATGAGTGGCTTTGATTGCTTTTCTTCAGAAAATAAGATATACTATGTTCATAGGATAAATCAGAAGCTGTTAGGTGAGGCTCCTATACGGAAAATGCTACTGCTCAGAAACGTCGAGAAACGCCAATGAGTCAGCTGTTCAGGTCAGATTAAGGCCTGTTCTAATGTAGCTGTTAATGTAACTCTAACTACGCCGTATAGTGCTAAAACTCAACGACTGGCTAACTGTTCACAAAACGCTTTTTATTGTGCGCTTAGCTAGTTGTGGCTAAGCGCTTTTAATTTATCTCCCGTTGTCACTGTCAACTAAACTATAGGAGGTGATTGAACATGACAACCCAACGTATAGAAGATCCTGGAGCGTGTTATCACTCGCCGGTGGGAAAGTTGCAGTCAGTTCACGCCTCTTGGTTGACGCTTTGAGGAAAACTGTTCTCTAGCTTTCCCTTTCCCGGACCCCGTAGCTTGATGCGGAGGTTCGACTGGTAGACTTTAAACTGAATCAACTGGCCACTTTAACTCAGCCGCTGTCGGTGTTGTAACCGACTGAACCACGGCTGACCTTCCCGAATTCGTTCGTGTGCCAGCTGGATTCAAACCACTTAATGGAAAACGCAAGCTAGAGTTACCCAGTTTTTCTCGGCCCTATGACAACTAAAATGCATTGACGTGCTAGTTCAATAGCCGCTTCACCGATGGGGGAACTCATTGGGGAGGAAGACACTCGTAACTGACGCCGATTCAACTAGGTTGGTTTTTAATCTCTAATAGTCGATACGAACACAACACACATCCCAAAATATAATCCTGATTATCGTGTGCCGGTAGCACCCATGGGCTGATGGGAATCACCCCGCAAGGCTACCTTCCCCACAGTTAATCTGGTTTCTGCAATTATAAAGGCGTCCCCACACTCGCGAAGAGTGTGGGGACGCCTTTTCGATAGCCAAGGTTGTTCATTCAATGATGACGGTCAGATGAAAACGCCCTGTCAGCAGTTCTACTAACGGGCGATCGGTATTGAACCATAGCATCCAATCACGCCAGCTCAATCATCATCCGTTGTAAAGTCGTAGGTGACCTTGCCATTTTCGGTAACGTAAAGATAGCGACTGGTATTTTCCGGATTCATAAATTCCACCTGAACATCTTGTAAATCAGTTGGCATTTTCGGCGACATGGCCGTCGAAATCTTCTTAAATTTACCAACATAGGGTGCCAAAGAATCAGTATCACCATAATCACTGATGCTGTCTTCGGCACGATCATACAGTGCTGTTCCCGACTTTGCGACCATGGTTAACTGGTTATCGCTCTTGTTGTAATAAACTTTCACGGCATCGCTGCCCAGATACTTGGTTGCCACGCCATCCCCAATATCCGCAATTTCCTGTTCCGTTAAATGGTTACGCTTATATGTATTGGCCCCATAATAACCACCAATCCCCAAAACAATCACGACAATCGCACCAACGATTAGCCACAGCACTGGATTATGGCTGAAATTAGCTGCCGTTACACCGTGATCTGGTGCACTCGTCTCCCTAGTGGTTGCGGTGGTTACATTCCCCGGGTCGGCAATAATCGTCTGTTTCGCGCCACAATTCGTACAGAAGGGTTGATCTGCCTTTAACGGATGACCACAGTTCGTACAATATTTCATTCTTACCACTCCAATTTAAGTTGCTTGTTAACGGCAAAGGACTATTTAAGGCCGTAATTATCACCAAACCATCACTTGTAGACTAAAAATCATCTAGCCAAAACGATTAGCTTCTTGGTCACCTGCCTGGAGCAATAAGATAAAGAAGTAAATCCACCCCACAATAGGGACAAATAGCCAAAACACCGACCACGTAGAATGATTACTGTCGTGTAAGCGACGTACCATACCCGTTATATTCGGCATAAACATTACTAAGCCACCAATCGTGGAAAAAATTTTACTATCAAATGCAGCATCTAAAAACAACCAAGCCAGTGCAATAAGTGTCGCCGCCAAGTAAGCCCACCAGTAGTTAGCTCGACTCATCCGGCCATTGAAATTAACATAATTTTGAAAATACTGTTTCGTCGCCCCAATGAATCCCAGGTTACTTTGATAATCAACAGCCGTTCCTGCTTGCGCTGACCAAGACGGTTGGGTCGGTGGTGTCACCTGTGAAGTCGCTTGATTCACCGTACTCGTCTGACTTGCCGTCGTTTGCAAATCAAACCCACACTTGGGACAGAACCGAGCCCCTGCCTCAACCGCTGTGCCACATTTAGGACAAAAATTCATCACGTTTACCTCCAATGTTTGTTTTACTTTTGCAAACAACACGATAAAGAACAGCTCTTAAATCACACAATCATCAGCGTTATGTAATGCCTTGATTGCACGGCATCAGCTACTTCTCTATCAATTAATCACGCGACTAACCCGAATTCGCAAAAGCTAACTTATTTATAAGTATAAATCCGGCGTTTCACTTTTGCAATCGTTTTTGACCACATTAGGCTCCCAAACCTAGGCCACACAGCGGATTCGTTGCTATACTAGTTAGATACAAATGGGGTGAAAACGATGCAGGATTCAACGTTCGGTGACAAGATAAAGCGTATTCGGCTTAGCAAAGGCGATTCAGTTCGCAAGGTTGCCTTGTACGCTGGAATTTCAGCGTCGTATTATTCTCAGGTTGAAAACAATAAACGAAGTGTACCTAAACCAAATACCCTGCGTAAAATCGCTAAGGGATTACATCTTTCAGAAGACGAGATCTTTAAGCTCGCAAATCTGATTCCTGCTGATTCGAAGCAAGTTGCTCGTCAGAAATTAAAACTCATTAGTACTCAGGGCCCTAAGATCGACTTAAAAAAGCATTCTACCTTCTCTAAGGCCCATTACAGTATTAATGCCATCAATTCAAAATCCGACAAACCGATAAATCAGCAACCAGACCGTATTTCATTAAGCGCCACTAGTGCTAGGCTGTATATTCCAGCTAACGCACGCGTTCAAACTAAACTACCGCCACAAAATGACGAAACGCCGGTGACGTCCTGGTTAAAAGTTACCGATAGCAATCTGGTCATGCTAGGGATTTTGAAGAATGATCTCGCAGTGATTGACTCGTCTGGCATAACTAGCAGTATCTCCTCTCAAACCACCAAACTCATCGCTATCAATCTCACAACCACTAAAACAACCATTCGACGTGCACTATTAGTGGCAGATGAACAAGTGATGCTGACCACCGGCTCCCCTGCTGAGCGTCCTACTTTTCTCCCTTACCCTACCTTCGTAGAGAAGTTCGTCGGCAACGTGCTTAATCTTTATCGTGATACGCGTTAAAAATAGACAAATAAAAATCCACTCAATAGTGAGTGGATTTTTATTTGTCTATTTTGTTTTAGCTGCGCGCAGTTCCGCAATGTAGTTCTGACTCTTCTCTTCGCTAAATTCATGCTCTGATCGACCAATCACGACCGTGGCTAAAGAATTACCGACCACGTTAACCGCAGTCCGTCCCATATCGACTAAACGGTCGATTCCGGCGATAAAAGTCAATCCGCTCATTGGTACCCCAATGGTCGAAACGGTCGCCAGCAGGACCACGAAGGAGGCCCCTGGCACCCCGGCCATCCCTTTACTAGTGATCATCAGAACCACCAGCAAGGTGATTTGCTGACCCAGACTCAGGTTAATGTGATAAGCCTGTGCTAGGAAAAGCGCGGCCAAGGATTGATAAATGGCGGAACCGTCCAGGTTAAACGTGTAACCCGTGGGGATAACAAAGGAAACAATCCCTTGGCTAACCCCAAATTTATCCATTTTATCAATCAAACGAGGCAAAGTGGCTTCGGAACTCGCGGTAGAGAAAGCCAAGACGGCTTCATCTTTGATCACAAACAGCAAGTCCTTAAGATGGAAGCCAAACATCCGCGCAACGATCCCCATAAAGACGACAATGAATAACGCCATGGTCCCGTAAGCCAACAGGATGAAGTACCCCAGTGGCGCTAACGCCGAAATCCCCATCTGTGCAATGGTGACCCCAATCAGCGCACACACCCCGATAGGCGCCGTGTGCATTACCCAATTGGTGACCCGGAACATAACCTGCGATACGGCGTCTAGGAAGTCAATAATGACCTGTCCCTGCTTACCAATCGCGGCCGTCCCTAGCCCAAAGAAGACGGAGAAGAAGATCACGGGCATCATGTCCCCCTCACCGAGTGACTTGAAGAAGTTCGTCGGAATAATTCCCAGCAAGGTTGCCCAGATGCCCGAATCCTTGGCAGATTTGGCCGAGGAGACGTATTGACTGATGTCCGAACTATGTAGTTGATGAATGTCGATAAAGCTCCCAGGATGGAAAATATTCCCAACCAAGAGCCCTAAGGCAATCGCAATCGTGGTCATGACCTCAAAGTAAATAATGGTCTTACCACCAATGCGCCCTAACTTCCGAATATCTCCCATATTGGCGATCCCCACGGTTAAACAGGAAACCACGATGGGCAAAACGATCATTTGAATCAGGCTGATAAACATGTTCCCAATATTCTGCATGGCGGTGATGGCCATCTTGTTTTCGTAGAAGACGACCCCCAGCACAATCCCTAAAATGAGCCCAATTAGAATCTGCCACCCCAAACTCAGGCGATAGCTGCGATATTTTTTCATAATTACTTTCCACCTATTTTCTAAAGATAGTCATTGATTATCATTTGAATGATTACTTCTCTCATCTCTTGTGGCTGGCCCACAACACTAACTATGATAGCACAAGCTATTCCCGTAACCAAGACCACTGAGGTAAAGATATTCGAACGGATTTCAATATTCACTTACTAATGTTCGCCTAACGGTCTCTAATCTGTCTTTAATAGAGTTGAAGCAACGCCTTGAGGCCGCATGACTACTGGATTTGTTTAAGAATCCAGTCACTTACAGAATGTACGTATTGCTATTGAACAATTGCTCACAACTTAGTTCAAGCCCTTAAAAAAATGTATAAAAAAAGAACCCAATCACTGGGTTCTTTACTTCGCGTGGCAACGTCCTATCCTCGCA
>NZ_AZFS01000017.1 GCF_001434395.1 Levilactobacillus hammesii DSM 16381 | reverse complement strand
ACTCGTTGTACCGTCCATTGTAGCACGTGTGTAGCCCAGGTCATAAGGGGCATGATGATTTGACGTCATCCCCACCTTCCTCCGGTTTGTCACCGGCAGTCTCACCAGAGTGCCCAACTTAATGCTGGCAACTGATAATAAGGGTTGCGCTCGTTGCGGGACTTAACCCAACATCTCACGACACGAGCTGACGACAACCATGCACCACCTGTCATTCTGTCCCCGAAGGGAACGTCTTATCTCTAAGATTGGCAGAAGATGTCAAGACCTGGTAAGGTTCTTCGCGTAGCTTCGAATTAAACCACATGCTCCACCGCTTGTGCGGGCCCCCGTCAATTCCTTTGAGTTTCAACCTTGCGGTCGTACTCCCCAGGCGGAGTGCTTAATGCGTTAGCTGCGGCACTGAAGGGCGGAAACCCTCCAACACCTAGCACTCATCGTTTACGGCATGGACTACCAGGGTATCTAATCCTGTTTGCTACCCATGCTTTCGAGCCTCAGCGTCAGTTACAGACTAGACAGCCGCCTTCGCCACTGGTGTTCTTCCATATATCTACGCATTCCACCGCTACACATGGAGTTCCACTGTCCTCTTCTGCACTCAAGTCTCCCAGTTTCCGATGCACTTCTCCGGTTAAGCCGAAGGCTTTCACATCAGACTTAAGAAACCGCCTGCGCTCGCTTTACGCCCAATAAATCCGGACAACGCTTGCCACCTACGTATTACCGCGGCTGCTGGCACGTAGTTAGCCGTGGCTTTCTGGTTAAATACCGTCAACTTCTGAACAGTTACTCTCAGAAGTGTTCTTCTTTAACAACAGAGTTTTACGAGCCGAAACCCTTCTTCACTCACGCGGCATTGCTCCATCAGACTTTCGTCCATTGTGGAAGATTCCCTACTGCTGCCTCCCGTAGGAGTTTGGGCCGTGTCTCAGTCCCAATGTGGCCGATTACCCTCTCAGGTCGGCTACGTATCATTGTCTTGGTGGGCCTTTACCTCACCAACTAACTAATACGCCGCGGGTCCATCCAGAAGTGATAGCCGAAACCACCTTTCAAACAGAAACCATGCGGTTTCTGTTGTTATACGGTATTAGCACCTGTTTCCAAGTGTTATCCCCTGCTTCTGGGCAAGTTACCCACGTGTTACTCACCAGTTCGCCACTCGCTTCAATGTTGAAATCAGTGCAAGCACGTCATTCAACGGAAGCTCGTTCGACTTGCATGTATTAGGCATGCCGCCAGCGTTCGTCCTGAGCCAGGATCAAACTCTCATCTTATAGATGATGC
>NZ_AZFS01000016.1 GCF_001434395.1 Levilactobacillus hammesii DSM 16381 | reverse complement strand
AAGATTAATAGATGAATTATTGTTTTTCATCTGTCAATCTTAAGGGGACTATAGCAAGTGGCCGTTTATCTGTGTAATGTTATTTTCTAGTGAACGTCATCCCGGAAGAGGCCAACAACCTTACCCAGGATGCTGACATTGTTCAAGATGATGGGCGCCATGGTGTCATTCTCGGGTTGGAGCCGGAAGTGATCAGCCTCCTTGAAGAATCGCTTACACGTGGCTTCGTTTTCTTCAGTCATGGCAATTACGATATCTCCGTTGTCGGCATTTTGTTGCCGGCGAACGATGACCTGGTCACCATTCAGGATTCCGATATTAATCATACTTTCACCACGGATGGTGAGCATGAAGAGTTGATCGTCGTCGCGTTCAAATTCAGGCGGAACGGGGAAGTAGTCCGTGGCTTCTTGGACGGCCAAGATTGGTTCTCCGGCCGTCACGGTGCCCAACACGGGGATCCGTGTCTGCTGTTCGTGAACGCCTAATTCTTCAAGCCCGGCTGGTGTGACTTCCAGAGCCCGTGGCTTGGTGGGGTCCTTCGTCAAGAGCCCTTTCTTTTCTAGGCGGGCGATGTGGCCGTGCACCGTAGAGGTTGAGGACAGAGAGACGGCTTCACCAATCTCCCGAACCGTTGGTGGATACCCCTTTTCATTTACCCGTTCCCAGATGAAGCGCAGGACGGCTAGCTGTTTACTTTCAGAAGCTTTACTCATTTTTTGCCACCTCGTTCGTCATTCGTAGTATAGTTTAATCACAGTGTAGCATACGTTCCCCGTGTTTTCAAACAGATGTTCGGGTAAATGAGTTGAAATCTGAAAATAACCCTGATATGATAGGGCATGTCTTGAAATACGCGGAAAATGATGATCGTATTTCAATTGGAAAGCCTACCATTGTCGGGTGTGTGTGGTTGGTGACTGACTCGGGTCGGTTGACCGAACCAATTCGCATCACTGAGAATAGGTAATCAAAATAAAATAAAGGAGGGTTGTTCATGGCTGAAGAAACGATGGACACCTTATTAGTACGGATTAATGAATTGGCTCATAAAGCCAAGACCAGTGAGGGCCTAACCGCTGAAGAGACCGCAGAACGGGCAACATTACGGAAAAAGTATCTAAAACTGTTCCGGGCCAGCTTTAAGAGTCAGGTTGAAATGATGCAAGTTTATGACAAGGATGGCAAGGAAGTCACCCCAGAAAAGGTCCGTAATATTCAACGTAAGAAGGGTTTACGCGACAATTAATTGCGAGAGCGGGTCTTTTTACCGGATTCGCTCTTTTATTTTGCGTTAAATTTGTGTAAAATTGTAAAATGAATGACTGCAAAAAGGAGGGGAATACCTTGTCAACTTGGATCTGGATCATTATCGTCATCGTTGTCGGCCTTGGCTGTGCGGCTGGGGGCTTCTTCGGTGCCCGTAAGTACATGGAAAACTATCTGAAAGACAATCCGCCAATTAACGAAGACCAATTGCGTGCTATGATGTTGCAAATGGGGCAAAAGCCATCACAACGGAAGTTACATCAAATGATGAATGCGATGCAACAACAGTCACACAACAAAAAATAGGTCGGGTTTTTCTGACGACTCGCTTCCAGTTTTCCTGGGGGCGAGTTTTTTTGTTTGCTTTTTGCTGTGATTTCTGTAAAATTGGAAAGTCTGTTACAATTTAATCATATTTTAATTTAAGGAGGGGACGTTCGTGAGTATCTTTCGCAAATTGGCTTGGTATTTTCGCTTGGAATGGCGAACGTATCTGCTCGGTGTCATTGGCTTGCTCCTAACGGCCATCATTGCTATTATTCCGCCGCGGATCATTGGGAACATGGTCGACGGCATTCACGGGCAAACCATGACCGGGCGACTCCTAGTCATTGACTTAGCCTTTGTCACACTGGCTGCTTTGGGTCAGTATGCGACCCGCTATTTATGGCGAAATGCGATTTGGGGAGGGGCGGCCCACCTCGAACAACTGTTACGAAACCGCCTGTTTAATCATTTCATGTTGATGGATCGTGAATTCTACCAGCACTACCGTACGGGTGATCTCATGGCGCACGCGACGAACGACTTGGAAGCCGTTCAACGGGTTGCCGGTGGGGGCATTCTACAATTCGCCGACGCGATTATCACGGGGGGGACCACGCTGATTGCCATGATGACGTTAATTGATTGGCGATTAACCCTGATTGCGATCGTGCCTTTTCCATTTTTAGCCGTGATCTCATGGTTCCTGGGGCAACGTATTCACCGGGCCTTTGGCGCCTCTCAGGCGGCCTTCTCGCGACTGAACAACAAGGCTCAGGAAAGCATTAGTGGGATCAAAGTGATCAAGGCACTGGGCCAAGAAGACGCTGACGTTGCGGACTTTGATGCGCAGGTTGATCAGACCATTAAGATTAATCGCCGAGTTAACCGGTTGGATTCCTTGTTTGATCCAGCCATTACGTTGGTGATTTCACTGTCGTATGTGGCGACGATTGTCTTGGGTGGGCTTTTTGTAACCCACAACGTGATCACGATTGGAAATTTAGTTTCATTTATTAGCTACCTGGCCATGATGGTTTGGCCGATGTTTGCCGTGGGAATGTTGTTTAACACCATGGAACGTGGGAATGCCAGTTACGACCGGGTCATGGAGCTTCTCAACCAGAAGACCCACATCATCGATCGGGTTAATGGTATCAAGACCCGTCCAACGGGGACACTGAGCTATCACGTTAAGCGGTTTGATTATCCGGATGATGCCGGTGCAAGCCTCCAGCAGGTCGACTTTGAGCTACAAGCCGGAAAGACGCTAGGCATTGTCGGTCGTGTCGGTGCGGGTAAATCGACCATCATGAAGTTGATTCTGCGTGAATTTGATGCGTACGACGGCGAAATTAGTTTTGGGGGTCATCCAATCAAGGCATACGCGTTGGATAGTTACTTGCCAGCCATTGGGTATGTTCCCCAAGAGAGTTTCCTGTTCTCATCGAATATCTTTGAAAACATTCGTTTTGCTAAACCGGATGCTTCACAGGCTGAGGTTGAAGCTGCGGCTGCAAAGAGTGATCTCTCCGGACAAATTGCTCAACTCCCTGATGGCTATGACACGCAGGTTGGTGAGGAAGGGATTTCTCTGTCTGGTGGGCAACGGCAACGGATGGCGATCGCCAGAGCGTTGCTGATTAATCCGGAGCTGCTGATCTTGGACGATGCCTTATCCGCCGTTGACGCGGAAACCGAGGCGGAAATCCTGGCGAACCTCAAGGCGGAACGGGCCAACAAGACCACGATTATTTCGGCACACCGGTTAAGCTCCGTGATGGGTGCCGATGAAATTCTGGTGTTGGACCAAGGAAAGGTTGCCGAGCGGGGAACCCACGAACAATTGATGGCGGCTCATGGCTGGTATCAACGGATGTTTGAACAGCAACAATTGGAAACGCAAGTGAAGGGAGGCGTTCGTCATGACGGATAAGCATGAATCGGCTTGGGCCCACAGCATGACCACACGCGAGCAGTGGACGGTCATTAAGCGCCTCTTGAAATTTGCGGCGCCATACAAGTGGTTCTTTATCGGATCGATTGTTTTGTCGGCGGTCATCAGCGGTGTTAATGTTTTCCTGCCCTGGTTATTGCAGACGTACATGGACCGGTATCTGCGAGCGGGTAATGCCACGATCGTGATCATGTGGCTCTTCGCGGGCCTGTATTTCTTCGGCATGTTGATGCGTGCACTGATGCAGTTCTGGCAAAACTATACCAGTACCATGGGTGCCGAATACATGCTGGAAAATGTTCGCCGCCAGCTCTTTAGCCAGCTCCATGGCAAGGGGATGCGTTACTTTGACCAGACACCGGGTGGTTCCATTCTGTCGCGATTGATGAATGACACGATGACCTTCTCAAACTTCTGGGCTTTGCTCAACACCTTGATTTTGGCCATCTTTGCGGTCATCTCGTCCTTTATTGCCATGTACTTCACGGACGTTACCGTTGCATTGTGGACGCTGGTCCTCGTGCCATTTCTGGGCGTGACCATCTGGTACTATCAACGGTACAGCTCAAAGGTTTATCGGCGCATGCGGGAACGGCTCAGTGAGCTGAATACCAAGCTGGCCGAGGCCATTACCGGGATCAGTGTGATCCAGGAGTTCCGACAAGAACGGCGGACCGCGGCCAATTTTGAAACGACCAACCAAGCCTACTATGACACGCGTAAGGCTATGATTCGGACCAATTCGTTACTGCTGAGTCCGATGATTAACCTCTTCTACGCCTTAGGCACGGTCATTGTCCTGAGCATCTTTGGGATGCGTGGCCTGCATGAGGTTGTTGCGGCCGGGGTAATCTACGCGTTTATTACCTATCTCAACAACTTCTACAGTCCCATGAGTAACATGATGGATAGCCTAAGTGACTTCCAAAATGGGATGGTTGCCGGGTCACGGGTTCTGCGTGTGGTTGACGATCAGACGTTGGCCCCTAAACAACACCCTGTGGCCGATGCCAAGATTACGCGAGGCAAGGTTGAGTTTCGTCACGTGACGTTTGCCTATGATCGGGAACATCCCGTTTTACGCGACGTTTCCTTTGTTGCGGAACCGGGCCAAACCGTGGCCCTAGTTGGTCAAACGGGATCGGGGAAGACGTCCACCATTAACGTGCTCATGCGTTTCTACGAGTTCCAGTCGGGTGAAGTATTGATCGATGACCGTGACATTCGCGACTATCCGGCTGAGGAGCTACGGACGAAGATGGGGTTAGTTCTTCAGGAACCCCAATTGTTCTATGGCGACATTCAGACGAACATTCGGATGTTTAATTCGGATATTTCGGACGCGCAAGTGCATCAGGCGGCGCACTTTGTTCAGGCAGATGACTTCATTGATCAACTGCCACAGGGTTACGCGACACCGGTGTTGGAACGGGGAACGGAGTATTCGGCTGGTCAGCGTCAACTGATTACGTTTGCCAGAACGGTGGTTACCGATCCGAAGATCCTAATTTTGGATGAGGCCACGGCGAACGTTGATACGGAGACGGAAACGATGATTCAGACGGGGTTGTCCCGGATTCAAGAAAACCGGACGACGATTGCCATTGCGCACCGATTATCGACGATTCAAAACGCCGATCTAATCTTGGTTCTGAACCACGGTAAGATTGTAGAACGTGGAACCAACGACGAGCTGATGCAGAAGCAGGGGTATTATTACGATATGATTCAACTGCAGAACGCGGCACACGTTGACGATTAAAATAAGGTGCATTCACCAAATGAAGTGGGTAATTCGCCATTGAATTGCCCATTTTTTTTGCGGTTTCGACCGGCGCTGGACGCTGTTTTGCTAAAAGATGACGGTACGGCAGCCATTTCGCGTGGCGTTATCACGGCCACCAGTTGGTCTTTGTTCCAATACGATGGTTTCGAACGCAATAGCAGTCCCTATTAATACTAACGATATTTTGCCGGAATCAGTCTCATCGAATTGGTTGGATGCGGGCTTTAGCGAATAAGCCATTACAGGCACTAACCTTTCCGACAACCGCAGTCATCGGCCACCGATGAAAAAAGGCCCGATCAACTGGCATTTGGCAGTCGATCGGGTCTTTCTTGGTTAATTTTGGTCGGATTTATCTCGGTCCTTTTCACCTGAAACATCCACGTACTCAAAATTGGGGTTAATTTGTTTATCTAACGCGTTGAAGGCGGCCTGCATTTGTTGTTCGATATCGGCTTGGCCAGCTTCGTCTAGCTTCAACTTGCGGTCGATGGTGATGGGATCACCGAAGGCCACCGTGACCCGCTTTCTGGAGAATAGACGTTTGAACGTCAGGGGGCCCTGATAGACGGCGGGGACTAAGGGGACCTTTGCCATCTTAGCAATCACGGCCGCACCACCCTTGAGTTCCTGGGAGTGCCGGGAACCGGAGGGAAACATAATCAGGGACAACTCACCCTTGCGCAAAATCCGCACGGGGGTCTTGATGGCTGAGGGACCAGGATGATCACGATTTACCGAAAAACCATTGACATGATGGAGTAGCCATCGGAAAATGGAGTTCTGGAATAGTTCTTCCTTAGCCATGAAACTAAACTTACGAGGACTGGCGGCAAGGGCAAAGTAGACGGGATCGAACCAAGTCCGATGAGGCCCCACCAGAACGTAGGGACCTTCGGGTAATTTTTCACGGTTTAGGTATTTGGCCTTACCGTTTACAATAAATAGGATAACGCGGATGACGTTCCGCAGAAACGAATAAAACATGTGTTGTGCTCCTCTCGCAGTGAATCTAATGAATCTAGTATGCAAAAAAACAGGCGGGGTTGCAAGTAATCTTAACGAAAAGTGAAAGAAGGTGGGGATGGTGACTACCCCAGAATTAAAGGCTGGCGAACGAATTGACCAGCTCTACAGTCAGGATGTTCAAATTATTCAGAGCCCGGAGGTTTTTGCCTTTTCATTGGACGCCGTGCTATTGGCAGACTTTGCCAAGCTGCCATCGCGTCAATCAAGCCAAACGGTCGATCTGTGTGCGGGTAACGGGGCAGTGGGCCTCTTCATGAGTCATAAAACACGGGGACAGATTGCTGAGGTCGAGATCCAGCCGCGTCTCGCCGACATGGCCCGTCGGAGCGTGCAGCTTAACGCGTTAACGTCACAGATGACGGTGTATGAAGGTGATCTTGCCCAGGTCAATCAATGGATTCCCAAGGACTCCGCTGACGTGGTAACCTGCAATCCGCCGTATTTTGCGGATCTGCCGGACAGTCAGAAAAATCCGAATTCCTATTTGGCTATCGCACGACATGAAATCAAGACCGATTTGGCGACAGTGGTGGCAACGACCAGTGGCTTGCTCAAGATGAACGGCAAGGCCTACTTTGTTCATCGGCCAGATCGGCTCCTACAGCTGCTTGACCTCATGGCGGCTAACCGATTGGCACCTAAGCGGATTCGATTGGTCCATCCCAAGCCGGGTAAGGAAGCCAATATGGTCCTGGTAGAGGCGATTAAGGATGGTAAGCCGGGGGGACTGCGTTTCTTAGCCCCCCTGACCGTGTATGATCAAGCGGGGGACTATACTCCAGAAGTGAAGGCGTTACTGTATGGAACAGACTAAACGATACTACTTTTACGTGTTATTGTGTGCGGATAACTCGCTGTATGGCGGCTTTACGACGGATGTGGCCAAGCGGTTTGCCACCCACGTCGCGGGTAAGGGCGCGAAATATACTAAGGTTCACCGGCCCTTAAAGGTGTTATTTAGCCAAGAATTTGAGAGCAAACACGATGCCTTACACGCCGAATGGGCATTTAAACACCAGTCCCGGCAAAAGAAACTTCAGTTCTTAAAACAGCAAGGGATTTCGATGCAAAAGTAGGCGTTTTCTCCCTTAAATAGTGGGGACTATGGTACACTTGTGGCGGGTAGTAGATGTTGTATTTTAGACAAGTGAAGGAGGAACTTACTGTGAAAATTATTGCTTATGGCATCCGTGACGATGAACGACCTTACTTAGAAGAATGGTCCCAGGACCAGGGCATCGAAGTTAAAGCCGTGGGTGAATTATTAGATGAAACGACGGTTGATTTAGCCAAGGGTTATGACGGGGCAGTAGTTTACCAACAAAAGCCATATACGGCGGCAGTACTTGATCGATTAGCTGCCGATGGTGTAACGAACTTATCTTTACGGAACGTTGGGGTCGATAACGTTGATGCCGATGCGGTTAAACGCAACGGTTTCAAGGTAACTAACGTGCCTGCTTACTCACCGGAGGCCATCGCTGAATTTACGGTGACCCAACTGATGCGCCTACTGCGACGGACGCCAACGTTTGATCGCAAGCAGGCTAACGGTGACCTGCGCTGGGCGCCAGACATTGCCGATGAACTCAATTCCATGACGGTCGGGATTGTGGCGACCGGGCGTATTGGTCGTGCAGCCATGAAGATCTATCAGGGCTTTGGGGCCAAGGTGATTGCGTACGATGTTTTCCACAATCCAGAATTGGAAAAGCAAGGCATCTACGTGGACACCCTGGATGAATTGTATGCTCAAGCCGATGTAATCTCACTGCACGCACCAGCCACTAAGGATAACAATCACATGCTGAATGATGAGAGCTTTAACAAGATGAAGGATGGCGTGTGGATCTTGAATCCGGCTCGAGGTGCACTGATTGACACGGACGCCCTGATTCGGGCCCTCGACAGTGGCAAGGTTGCCGGTGCAGCTCTGGACGTTTACGAAGACGAAGTGGGGATCTTTAACGCTGACTTTGGGAGCTTTGATGCAATTCCTGACGAACGGTTAAAGAACTTGCTGAAGCGCGAAAACGTTTTGGTTAGCCCACACATTGCATTCTATACACGGACCGCGGTTAAGAACATGGTCCAGTTTGCCTTAAATAATAACAAACAGTTGATCGAAACGGGGAAGGCCGAAAACGAAGTCGCCTTTTAGGTTTTAATCATCACAAAAAGAGACGTGCATTTTACTGCGCGTCTCTTTCTTTGTGAAAACGATTAGGCTTCTGAACAGGCAACGGTTAACGCCAGAAGCAGATCCTGAAGTTCGAATGAATCCGTCACGGTTTGATCGGGAATCCATTGTCGATCGGGGATCTCTAAGTTACGATGATTAAACCAGAAGGCGTGCCAGCCAGCCTGTTTGGCGGCTTTGACATCCATACTGTAATTATCGCCAACGTAGGCAACTTCACTCGCCCGCAAGTTAAGTTTGCGGTTCATTAACGTGAAAATCTGGGGATCAGGCTTGGCAAGTCCAGCTTCTTCTGAGGTGACGATGGCTTCCCTAGTAATCCATCGGTGCATCTGAAGTTGCATGACCTTGGCAAGCTGTGAATCCGTGTTGCCATTCGTAATAATACCCAATTGGTATTGCGCACTCAGTTGGTCGAGGGCGGTTTCTAGCCCCGGAAACAACTTGATTTGGCGCAATCCCGTCGTGTAGGCCCGTTGGAAGTCAAGAGCTGACTGGGTATCCACGGCGGGTAAATGTTGGGCTAAAAGCGCGGTGTTGAGCCGCTTAACGGCCATTTCCTGGTGCGACCACCGGCCATTGGCAATCCGTGCGTAGGCATCGGCGCTTTGCTGGCGGTAGGTCTGGAAGGTCAAATTAAGATCAAAATCTTGCGGTAAATTTAAAATCGGCGCAAGGGCGGCCTCGAAGGGCGCTTTTTGATCGTAGAGCGTGTCATCGACATCGAAGACGACCGCTTTAATCATATTCGTTTCCTCCTCAGTTATGCCTAAGCAGTTTACCATAACTAAAAATAAAAGCAACGGGCGTTTGATGGTTAGGCACGTTAAGAATACGGATAACCTATCGTTTTTGCCGGTTAGTCAGTAAATGTGGTTAACCTCTAAGGCTGCGATATCAGGTGTTTCAGACGGCCATCCGATTGGTAGGTTCACTGAGAAACGAATGATGACGATTAAATCGCGGCTTTTCACAATTTCCCCTTGTGTTAGGCGCCGTAGTTTTGTATAATAACTTTCGGTGCGTATGCGCCAATTCACACCTCGCGTGATGACCGGAGGGGTGCTCACCTGGTGAGTTCTCGGGTCAATTGAGCGTGGGGGAGGAAATCAAAAACTATTTGGAGGCATTTTATCATGGCTGTTATTTCAATGAAACAACTGCTCGAAGCCGGTGTCCACTTTGGTCACCAAACCCGTCGTTGGAACCCAAAGATGAAGCAATACATCTTTACGGAACGTAACGGTATCTACATCATCGACTTACAAAAGACGGTGAAGTTGATCGACGCTGCTTACAACTACATGAAGGACGAAGCTGCTAAGGGCGCCGTTGTTCTGTTTGTTGGGACTAAGAAGCAAGCGCAAGACTCTATCGAAGAAGAAGCTACCCGTGCTGGTCAATACTACGTTAACCACCGTTGGTTAGGTGGGACTTTGACCAACTGGGAAACCATCCAAACTCGGATCAAGCGTCTTAAAGATTTGAAGAAGATGGCTACTGACGGTACTTTTGATGTTCTTCCTAAGAAGGAAGTTTCCTTACTTAAGAAGTCTCAAGACAAGTTGGAACGTTTCTTGGGTGGTATCGAAGATATGCCTAAGTTACCTGACGTTATGTTCATCGTTGACCCTCGCAAGGAACAAATCGCTGTTCACGAAGCACAAAAGTTGAACATTCCGATCGTTGCTATGGTTGATACG
Organism: Levilactobacillus hammesii DSM 16381; assembly: GCF_001434395.1. Classification (GTDB taxonomy): domain Bacteria; phylum Bacillota; class Bacilli; order Lactobacillales; family Lactobacillaceae; genus Levilactobacillus; species Levilactobacillus hammesii. The sequence goes on along the minus strand of NZ_AZFS01000016.1, from coordinate 89,785 downwards.
AACACTGACCCAGACGAAATTGACGTGGTTATCCCATCTAACGATGACGCTATCCGTGCCGTTCGTCTGATCACTTCTAAGATGGCTGACGCTATCGTTGAAGGCCGTCAGGGTGAAGACCAAGTTGACGAAAAGACTTTCGAAGGTAAGAAGTCAGCTGACAAGAAGGGCGACAAGCCTGCTTCTGACAACTCGATGGAAGACATCGTTAACGCCGTTGAAGGCGACAACAAGTAATTAAATGCAAGGTGTCAGTTTTGACACTTTCCAAATATAAGATTTAAAGCACCTTAGGCTGGCTTAATGTTTAGGACCGATAATGGCCTGAGATTGAGTCAGTCTTTTTTGCTGAAATAGATGCATTAATAAAAGGAGGCCATTACACATGGCAAGCAAAATCACTGCGGCACAAGTTAAAGAATTACGGGACAAAACCCAAGTTGGGATGATGGATGCTAAGAAGGCCCTCGTTGCTTCTGAAGGCGACATGGACAAGGCCATCGATTTCCTGCGTGAAAAAGGGATTGCTAAGGCTAAGAAGAAGAGTGGCAACGTTGCTGCTAACGGTTTAGCTCGTGTGAAGGTTAGTGGTAACACCGCTGCCATCATCGAAGTAAACTCCGAAACTGACTTCGTCGCAACTAACGACACGTTCAACGCTTTAGTTGATACGGTTGCTGACACGATTGCTGCCCAACAACCAGCTGACTTGGATGCCGCTTTAGCATTGAAGACGACTGATGGCGACACGTTAAACGATGCTATCGTTAAGACCACGCAAATCACCAGTGAAAACGTTCAATTACGTCGTTTTGCTGTTGTTAAGAAGACGGATAGCCAAGTCTTTGGTTCATACTTACACCAAGGTGGCCAAATCGCCGCTGTCGTTGTCTTAGACGGTGCTGATGAAGCTACGGCTAAGGACGTTGCGATGCACGTTGCTGCGATCAACCCAGAATTCGTTTCTAAAGACGACATTCCTGCTGACCGTTTAGCTCACGAACGTGAAGTTTTGAAGCAAGAAGCTTTGAACGAAGGCAAGCCTGAAAAGATCGTTGAAAAGATGGTCGAAGGCCGTTTGCACAAGTTCTTATCCGAAATCAGTTTAGCTGACCAACCATTCGTTAAGGATGGCGACCAAACTGTTGGCCAATTTGTTGCCAGCAAGGGTGGCAAGTTAGTTAACTTTGTTCGTTACGAAGTTGGCGAAGGTATCGAAAAGCCTAAGAGTGACTTGGCCAAGGAAGTTAACGACCAAATCAACGGCTAATTTCAGTGAAAAAGCGTAGATTCCGGTGGGAGGCTACGCTTTTTTATTAGAGTTTTTAAGCGAATTATGGTAATTCATAACCCCTGACTATCACTAGCCCCGGGAATATGATAGAATTATTGTCAGAATACAATAGGAGGAAACACAATGGCGGACGTAAAGTATAAACGGATTATGCTCAAGCTAAGTGGCGAGGCTTTGGCCGGCGACAAGGGTTTTGGGATTAATCCGCCTGTGATTAAAACCGTAGCGGAAGAGGTTAAGAGTGTCTATAATTTGGGCATTCAAATCGCTATTGTGGTTGGTGGCGGTAACATGTGGCGTGGCGTGTCTGGTGAGCAAATGGGCATGGAACGCGCACAGGCTGATTACATCGGTATGTTAGCCACCATCATGAACGCGTTAGCCTTGCAAGACAATTTAGAGTCAATTGGGGTACCAACGCGTGTCCAGACTTCTATTGAGATGCGGCAGATTGCCGAGCCGTACATTCGGCGCAAGGCCATCCGTCACTTGGAAAAGGAACGTGTTGTCATCTTTGCTGGGGGGACGGGTAGTCCGTACTTCTCAACGGATACAACCGCTGCTTTACGGGCGGCAGAAATCAACGCGGACGCAATCTTAATGGCTAAGAATGGGGTTGACGGTATTTACTCTGCTGATCCCAACAAGGATCCAAACGCCGTTAAGTTTGATCAGTTAACGCAGTTGGACATCATTAACAAGGGCCTGAACGTCATGGATACAACAGCTAGTTCACTTTCAATGGATAATGATATCCCGTTTGTCGTATTCAACCTCAATAAGAGTGGCAACATTCGTAAAGTTGTTGAAGGCGAGAATATCGGGACCACAGTTAGGGGAAAATAGATATGGCAGATCAGATTATTACAGATGCACAGAGTCGGATGAAAAAGGCCGAAGAAGCTTTGAAGCGGGAGTTAGGGACGATTCGTGCCGGCCGCGCCAATGCTAGCATTTTGAACCGGGTTACGGTTGATTACTATGGCGCCCAGACGCCATTGAATCAGGTTGCCTCCATTACGATCCCAGAACCACGGGTCTTAATGGTTACACCTTACGACAAGTCTGCCCTAGAAGATATCGAAAAGGGTATCCTCGAATCTGACGTTGGGATTACCCCAGCGAACGATGGGACGGCATTGCGGTTAGTGATTCCACAACTGACCGAGGAACGTCGTAAGGAAATTGCTAAGCAGGTTAAAGCAACTGCTGAACAAGGCAAGGTTGCTGTTCGGAACGTTCGTCGTGACGCTATGGATAGCGTTAAGAAGGGCCACAAGAATGGCGATTACACTGATGATGACCTCCACAACTTGGAGGACCAAGTCCAAAAAGCAACGGATAAGGCCATCAAGGGTGTCGATGCAATTGCAGCAGATAAGGAAAAAGAAGTCTTAACTGACTAATTCAAGAGAGTAAGGAGCGCTTAAAAATGGCAGAAGATAACCAAAATAACCAAGATAACGTTGAAATCACGCCCGGTACTGAGGAATTTGGGAAGATGGTTTTCCGTCTGAACAACCCAGTTAACGCTGAGAACGTTTCTGTTCTGAATTATAACGGTGCCGAATTGGAACAAATCCAGGATGGCGTCTACGCACAACCAGCCTATGTTAGTGATGATTTCAACTTGTTCTTCGTTGTGACCCAACTCATTGGTGACGACTGGATTGTGGCTTTCTCCAAGGCTACGATCGAAAACGGTAACGAAATTACCGACCTCTCAGATCCACTGCCAACTGGTGAAGGCTTAAACCTCTTAGGCCAAACCAGTGCTGACGATGCCAACAACCTCTTAAGCTACTTTGGGACGTTGGTTGACGCTAAGCGCGGCGAATGGCGGTTAATCGAGTAATACCGGTCAAAAGCTAAAGAATTTGCTCAAATTGGGGGCCGGGATAGTTTCCCGGCCCTTTTTTTGTTATGATGAGAGGTTGTAGAGATAAACTGACTGGTGGCTGGACATGATGTCAGCCCACAAGAAGGTTAGGATTAAGTTATCGCTAACAAACTAACTGTATTGGATTTGATCGGTGTCAGCCGTGAGGGTGATCCTGTAGGTGCTTAGTGGTGTCTTTTGTGTTACGGACGGTTTTTTTCCAGTTACACAAAGGCCGAACTTGAAGACCCATGTTTTTTATGGGGCGCCAAGTCGTGCCCACCACGTTCCAGCGTCTACAGGACCGCCTGGTAAGGCGTAGGTCAACGACCAGAACCAAGGTTAGTTTGTTGGAGAATGGAAGAGTACGAAGAATCAACGGAGGTGCGCAGTGTTTTCATTTTTGAATAAGGATCAAGCCACGGGCGAGGTCACAGAGCGCCAGTTAGATGAACAAAACATTCCCGCGCACATCGCCATTATCATGGATGGTAATGGTCGGTGGGCACAACAGCGTCATTTGCCCCGGATTGCCGGACACAAGCAGGGAATGAATACCGTAAAGACGGTGGCCAAGGCCGCTAGCCATTTGGGCGTTAAGGTTCTCACGTTATATGCCTTTTCCACGGAGAACTGGAAGCGGCCTTCAACCGAGGTGAATTACCTCATGAAGCTGCCGGTCGACTTCTTTGGAACCTTTGTGCCTGACCTGGTAAAGAACAACATTCGCGTGAAGGTCATGGGGTATACCGATCAGTTGCCCGCCGCCACGCAGAAAGCGGTTCATGATGCCATTGCTGATACGGCCGATTGTACGGGAATGGTGCTGAACTTTGCCTTGAATTACGGAGGTCGTGCTGAGTTGGTGACGGCCACACAACGGTTGGCTGAGCAGGTACAAGCCGGCCAGTTAGCGGCCACGGATATCACCGAGGACATGATTGGTCGTCAGCTGATGACCGGGGACTTGGCGGATCTGGCCGATCCCGATCTGTTGATTCGAACCAGTGGTGAAGAGCGGCTATCGAATTTCATGCTCTGGCAGGTGGCCTACAGCGAGTTTGTCTTCATGCAGGAACATTGGCCAGACTTCGATCAAACGACGCTGGAACGGGCGATTTATACGTATCAGCAGCGTCATCGGCGCTTCGGTGGGTTAACACCTGCGGCCGATAAAAAATAAGAAAACCGAGGAGTTTGTAAAATGAAACAACGGGTTATCACGGCGGTTGTCGCCTTAATTATCTTTATCCCCATTATCATCGCTGGGGGCATCTGGGTTGATATTGCCGCCTTTGCTCTGGGATTAGTGGCCTTATCAGAAATTTTAATCATGCGTAAGAAACTCTTAGTGAGTCCAGAAGCAATTATTTCAGGAATTGGGATCCTACTGGTGATTGCACCACAGGGCTGGTGGGCAGACTTGCCACACTTCCTGGATCCTTGGTACATCGTTTACCTGTTTGTGCTGCTCTTGTTGCTACGGACAGTGGTTTCCAAGAACCGGTTCTCCTTTGACGATGCCGGGATGATTACCCTGAGCATGCTGTACATCGGGATTGGGTTCCACTTCTTCATTGCGGCTCGGGCCGTCAGCCTGGTCGCCTTGCTGTACGCCTTGTTTATTGTTTGGACAACGGATTCCGGCGCCTACATGATTGGTCGGAAATTAGGGAAGCACAAATTGGCACCACACATCAGTCCTAACAAGACGTGGGAAGGTTCCATTGGTGGGTCCCTGGTGGCCACCATTGTCGGCAGTGTCTTCTGGTACTTCTTCCCAATTGGTCACTACAGTTTAATTGTCATGATTATTTTAACGTTGATCTTTTCAATCGTTGGTCAGTTTGGTGACTTAGTTGAGTCGGCACTCAAGCGGTATTATGGTGTCAAAGATTCTGGTAAGATTCTGCCCGGCCACGGTGGGATTTTAGACCGGTTTGACAGTTTACTGTTAGTTCTGCCTGTTATCCATTTGTTTGGGTTGATTTAACTTCTTGCTGTTCGCTTGCGCCATCTAGGGTGGTTAGGGTATGCTATACAGCAGTTAAAAAACGACAAATCAATACGAACAGTAGAAGGGACGACAGCTGTGATTACAACGATTATTACCTTTATTATCGTCTTTGGGATTCTGGTCATTGTCCATGAGTTTGGTCATTTCTATTTTGCCAAACGTGGCGGGATTTTAGTCCGAGAATTTTCCATTGGTATGGGCCCCAAGCTGTTTTATCGGCGGGGCAAGGATGGAACCACCTATACGGTTCGCCTTTTGCCAGTTGGTGGGTACGTCCGCATGGCCGGTGCCGAGGACGATGAAGACGAGATTAAACCGGGAACCCCTGTGAGTCTGTACCTCGGTAAAGATGATCAAGTTGAACGGATTAATGCTAGTAAAAAGTCGACATTATTTAATGGGATTCCGGTAGAAATTACCGGGTCTGATCTGGAAGAGGAACTCTGGATTGAGGGCTATGAAAACGGTGATGAGTCAGAGGTTAAACGGTACCCCGTGGCGCACAATGCGACGATTATCGAGACCGATGGCACCGAGCTGCAGATTGCCCCCAAAGACGTTCAATTTCAGTCGGCTTCTTTAGGACGCCGGTTGATGACCAACTTTGCGGGACCAATGAATAACATCATTCTGGCGATTGTGACGTTTATGTTGATGTCGTTCGTTCAGGGTGGCGTCGCGATGGGGACCAATCAGGTTCAGGTGGCGAATTCACCCGTTTCGGTCGCCAAAAAAGCGGGAATTCAGACCAACGATAAGATTTTGTCGGTCAATGGCCAACAGACGAAGGACTGGACGTCGTTGAGTACGGCGATTCAGCCCCGTGCCAATAAGGCCACCAAGGTGGTTATTCAGCGAGACGGTGCCAAGAAGACACTGACGCTGACGCCTAAGGGTGAAAAATCCAATGGTAAGACGGTTGGGATGATTGGCATTACACAGGCGCAAAACAAGCATATCGGACCGATCTTGCTGTCTGGGTTTACCCAGACGTGGACCATGACGAAGGCCTTGTTCGGTGCGCTGTGGTCCATGGTTTCCGGGCACTTTAGTCTCAACGACTTGGGTGGACCCGTGGCCATTTTTGCGACGACCTCGCAAGCCACGCAGTTTGGCCTCGTTGGCGTTCTGAACTTCTTGGCCTTTCTCTCAATTAACTTGGCAATTGTCAATTTACTACCAATTCCTGCCTTAGATGGTGGTAAAATATTATTGAACTTTATTGAGGCAATCCGGCGCAAGCCCCTTTCCGAAAATGTGGAAGCGGGGATCACGCTGGTGGGTGTCGGCTTCCTGGTAATCCTGATGTTACTGGTTACCTGGAATGACATCGAACGCTACTTTATTCACTAGTAAAATAGGGATGTAACGAGAAGGGAATATTTGACTATGAAACAATCGAAACTGCTCATTCCAACGCTCAAAGAGGTACCTAATGGTGCGGAGGCGCTGAGCCACCAAATGATGTTACGGGCCGGCTACATTCGCCAAGTGACAGCAGGGGTTTACGCCTACCTGCCACTGGCCTATCAGGTGCTGGAAAACATCGAAAAGATCATCAGAGAAGAAATGGCTAAGATCGATGCCGTGGAAACTTTGATGCCCGCCATCTTACCAGCATCATTGTGGGAAGAATCCGGTCGTTACGAAACGTACGGTCCGAACTTATTCAAGCTGAAGAACCGGCACGATAGCGACTTTATTCTGGGACCAACTCATGAGGAAACCTTCACCATGTTGGTACGGGATGCGGTCAAATCCTACAAACGACTACCACTGGTGATGTACCAAATTCAGCCTAAATATCGTGACGAAGATCGTCCCCGGTATGGATTGCTGCGAGGTCGCGAGTTCATCATGAAGGATGGGTATTCCTTTACGATCAACGATGAGGACCTGGATCGAATCTATAACCAAATGGAACAGGCTTACGAAAACATCTTTGATCGCGTTGGGTTGAACTACCGGGCCATTGTGGGTGACGGTGGTGCCATGGGTGGTAAAGATTCCAAGGAATTTTCTGCCATTGCGCCGGTCGGTGAAGACACGATTGTTTACTCCGACTCGTCTGACTACGCGGCTAACCTGGAAATGGCACGGAGCCTCTTCATCAGTAAGAAGTCCCATGCGCAACCAGAAGAAATGCAAAAAATTGCGACCCCTGGTGCTAAGACGATTGATGAGGTTGCTGAATTCCTAGATGTGAAGCCGTCAACCTTGGTCAAGAGCATGCTCTACGTGGCCAATAAGGACCAGCCTGTGATGGTATTGGTTCGTGGCGATCACGAAGTCAATGAGACCAAGCTTAAGAACTACTTGGATGCGGACTTCTTAGATCCCGCAACGCCAGACCAAGCTCAGAAATTCTTGGGGGCTAACTTTGGTTCTCTGGGTCCCGTCGGTGTTGGTGAAGACGTCAAGATTTTGGCGGATCAATACGTGGGCGATATGGTCAATGTGACCGTGGGTGCCGATGAAGATGGCCACCATTACATCAATGCAAATGCAGGCCGCGACTTCCGGGTCGATGACTACGCTGATCTTCGCGAAGTTCAGCCAGGTGACTTGTCACCAGACGGTGCTGGCGTGCTGAAGTTCACGAAGGGAATCGAAATCGGTCACATCTTCAAGTTGGGGACGCGTTACTCCGATGCATTGGGCGCTACGGTGCTCGATGAGGGAGGCCGGCAAAAACCAGTGGTCATGGGTTCCTATGGGATCGGTGTGAGTCGTTTGCTGTCCGCTATTGCGGAACAACAAGCCGATGAAAACGGTCTGGTATGGCCACGGAACATCGCGCCATTCGACATTCATTTGGTCCCAGTCAACCTGAAGAAGGAAGACCAAGCCAACCTGACCGAAGAGCTGGAAAAACAGTTAACGGCCAAGGGCTACCGGGTCTTGACGGATGATCGAAAGGAACGGCCAGGGGTTAAGTTTGCCGATTCTGATTTGATGGGGATTCCGGTCCGTATCACAATCGGTAAGAAGGCCGGCGAAGGCATCGTTGAGATTAAGATTAGAAAGACTGGTGAAACGGTCGAAGTTATTAAGGATGAAGTCGCAAGTACTGTGGAAATCCTCTTTAAAGACATCGACTAGCTTACCGAAAAGACCAGCTAGCGGCTGGTCTTTTTAGTCTTTCAATCAAAGAACCGAAAGTGGCGGGGCAACGATTGTGTCTGCTGGCCGCCTTGCCGTTTGCCAAATTTGGGCCGGAACGCGGTGGGCAGGACGGAAGAAGCCTTAAGAGCGGTCTTCTTCCTCGCTTTGAGCCGAAAAGTTCACGTCTCAAAGTCGCCATTTTCCAAGCCAGAGCGCTTGGAAAATCCCACGGCTGAGCCCAAATTTGGCTTCACTAGCGGCTACGGGAGTGTCACAATTTAAGGTCGTCTTTTCGGTATTGTGGTGCGACAATGTTGCCGTTAGCCGGAGAGGGTCAAGGATGGAGGCAGCCGTGACAACGGTGTTAGCCGATGCTTTTTCGGCTTACAGCGTGGGACGTGTTTGGAGACCGGCGAAATTTGCCGGGCTTCAAACCGAGCCGGAGGACCGCTTTTTAGGCCGCAGGCGGTCCCCACAGACGCCGGAATTCTTGACCATCGCAGGCGGTAGAACACAACATTTTCGCGACCAATCAGGGATAGAGAGTAAGGAACAAGAAGGTTAGATAGTGTGAAAGGAGTTCGCTTGTGGACGAAGATCGCCATGCATTATTCGAAAAATTATTACAACAACTAGATTTGTCCGGTGCGGCGGACCAGTCGTACTTCCAAACGGCGACGATTGACCGGTTGACCGTTCATGAACAGTCCCGGCGCTGGCATTTTTACTTAAAATTACCCAGCATTCTGCCCTTTACGGCGTTTGTGGAATTTCATAATCATTTACAGATTGCCTTTCGGGAAATTGCAACGGTTGAGGCTTCGGTCGAAGTTGACCAACCGGAACTCACGGATCGGTTACTCGGTGACTACTGGGAATGGATTGTGAAGAACAGCGGATTGACGGGGAACCTGGTTCAGGAACTCTGCCAGTCACAAGTCCCACAATTGGATCCAGACGGACGGGTTCTGTTATACGCCCAGAATGAAGTGGTCAAGAATTTCTTGACGACTCAGGCGTTGGGGCCCATTGAGGAGACCTATCGCCAGGCCGGTTTTCCTAAATTTAATATTCACGTCATGGTCGATGAGTCCAAATCACAGGCCAAGATTGACGAATTTAAGGCACGGCAAGAAAAGACCGACGCACAGTTGGCCCAGCAGGCCGCTGCGGCTATTGAAAAGGCCAACCAGAAACGGGCCAGCCAGAGTAACGGTGACGTTCAGGCGGCCAGCGGTCCAACCCAAATTGGGAAGGCCATCAAGGGTGACCAGCCGACGATGCGGATGGTGGACATTACGCAAGAAGAACGTTCCGTTATCGTCGAAGGGTACATCTTTGACAAGGAAATTCGAAAGCTCCGTTCCGGTCGGCAGTTATTGACCATTAAGATTACTGATTATACATCGTCTATTGTCGTTAAAAAGTTCTCACGGGGTGCCGAGGATGAGGCCCAATTTGCCGGGGTTGAAGAGGGCAGTTGGGTCAAAGTTCGTGGGAGTGTTCAGGAAGACAGCTTCATGCGTGATCTGGCCTTGAACGCCTACGACATCAATGAGGTCAAGCATGCCAGTCGTCAAGACAAGGCGCCGGCCGATGAGAAGCGGGTCGAATTGCATTTGCACACGACCATGAGTCAAATGGACGCCACTAATCCGATTGGGGATTACGTCAGCCAGGCCAAGAAGTGGGGCATGCCCGCGTTGGCGATTACGGATCATGCCGACGTGCAGGGATTCCCGGCCGCCTTCAATGCCGGGGCCAAGGCTGGTATCAAAATGCTTTACGGGGTTGAAGCCAACCTGGTCGACGATGGGGTTCCCATCGGATATAACAGTGCTCACGTCCCGCTAGATGGGGCGACTTATGTGGTCTTTGACGTGGAAACGACCGGATTGTCAGCCATCTATGACAAGGTGATCGAACTTTCCGCGGTTAAAATGGAGCATAAGAACGTGATTGCTCAGTTCGAGGAATTCATCGACCCTGGTTTCCCACTGTCCGAACAGACCACGAATTTGACCAGTATTACCGATGATATGGTGGCGGGGTCCAAATCCGAAGAAGAAGTCTTCAAGCTCTTCCGGGAATTCTGCGGCGATGCCATCATCGTTGGACATAACGTCACGTTTGACGTGGGGTTCATGAATACCGGTTACAAGCGGCACAATATGCCTGAGATCAGCAATCCCATCATCGATACCTTAACGTTGGCACGATTCCTATATCCTACCTTGAAGAGTTATCGGTTGAATACGCTGGCTAAACGCTTCCACGTCAGTCTGGAACACCATCACCGGGCCGTTTATGATGCGGAGTCTACCGGTCACCTGAATTACCTTTTCTTAAAGGATGCTGAGGATCGCTATGATATTCAGTATCACGATCAGCTCAACGATCACATGACCGATAACGATGCGTATAAGCACGCACGGCCGAGTCATGCTATCCTGATTGCGAAGACGCAAGAGGGCTTGAAGAACATGTTCAAATTGGTCTCGGCTTCCAACGTGGAGTACTACTATCGGGTGCCCCGGGTCCCTCGGAGCGTGCTCGACCACTACCGTGAAGGGATCATTGTGGGCTCGGCCTGTTCCTCTGGTGAAGTCTTCACCGCGATGATGCAAAAAGGACAGGTTGAAGCAGCGGCGAAAGCCAAGTACTACGATTACCTGGAAGTGCAACCCAAGGCTGCTTACCAGCCACTCATTGATTCAGGGCTGATTGCCGATGAGTCCAACCTGGAAGAAATCGTGGGTAACATGGTGCAGTTGGGCCATGACCTGAATAAACCGGTGGTCGCTACGGGTGACGTACACTACTTGAACCCAGAAGACTACATTTATCGTAAGATCTTGATTCACTCACAGGGTGGGGCCAATCCGTTGAACCGGCAGGAGTTGCCGGATGCCCACTTTATGACGACTGATGAAATGCTGGCCGACTTTGCTTACCTAGGCGAAGACACGGCTAAAGAAATTGTTGTGACCAATACCCAGAAGATTGCCAACGATGTCGATGAGGTTCATCCGTTGAAGGATAAACTGTATACGCCACGAATGGAAGGGGCCGAAGACGAAATTCGGCAACGGACCATGGATACGGCGCATGCGTGGTATGGCAACCCACTACCTGAATTGGTGCAACACCGGGTTGACCGGGAACTGAAGTCAATCATTGGGAACGGGTTCTCCGTGATTTATTTGATCGCCCAACGGTTAGTTGCCAAGTCCAACAAGGACGGGTATTTAGTTGGGTCACGGGGGTCCGTTGGGTCCAGTGTGGTGGCCACGTTTACCGGGATTACCGAAGTGAACCCACTGCCGCCACATTATCGGTGCCCGAACTGCCAATACTCTAAGTTCTATACCAAAGGGGAATACAGTTCCGGTTACGATTTGCCCGAAAAGAACTGCCCGAACTGTGGCACGTTGATGATTGGCGATGGCCATAACATTCCGTTCGAAACCTTCTTAGGTTTCAAGGGGAACAAGGTGCCCGATATCGATTTGAACTTCTCGGGAGACTACCAACCGATTGCCCATAACTACACCAAGGTGTTGTTCGGTGAGAAGAACGTTTACCGTGCCGGAACGATTGGTACGGTGGCGGATAAGACGGCTTACGGGTACGTGAAGGCCTACGAGCGTGACACGGAGCAGACGTTCCGGGGCGCGGAAATTGATCGGCTAGCCAAGGGTGCGACCGGGGTTAAACGGACGACCGGACAACATCCCGCGGGGATCATTGTTGTGCCGGACTACATGGATATTTACGACTTTACGCCGATTCAGTATCCCGCCGATGACCAGAACGCGGCTTGGCAAACGACCCACTTTGATTTCCATTCGATTCACGATAACATCCTGAAGATTGATATTCTGGGACATGATGACCCGACCATGATCCGGACCCTCCAAGATTTGTCGGGGGTTGATCCCCAGACGATTCCGATGGATGATCCGGGCGTGATGGCCCTGTTCTCTGGCACGGATTCGCTCGGCGTCACGCCGGAACAGATTCAGTCCAAGACGGGGACGCTGGGTGTGCCAGAATTTGGGACGCGTTTCGTGCGGGGGATGCTTGAAGAAACGCACCCGAAGAACTACTCACAGTTGCTTCAGATTTCTGGTCTGTCTCACGGGACCGACGTGTGGTTGGGCAATGCCGAAGAACTCATCAAGGCCGGTACCGCCACCATCGCCAACGTGATTGGGTGTCGTGATAACATCATGACCGACTTGATCAACTTCGGTCTCGATTCCGAAACGTCCTTCCAGGTGATGGAACACGTGCGGAAAGGCCGAGGGATTCCAGACGAGTGGCAAGAGAAAATGAAGGAAACCGACTGTCCGGACTGGTACATTGATTCTTGTTTAAAGATCAAGTACATGTTCCCCCGGGCCCATGCCGCAGCCTACGTGCTGATGGCGCTACGGGTGGCTTACTTCAAGGTCTACTTTCCAATTATCTACTATTCAGCATACTTCTCTGTTCGGGCAGACGACTTTGATGTCGTGGCCATGTCACAAGGGAAGACGGCGGTTAAGGCAGCGATGAAAGAGATTAATGACAAGGGGATGGACGCCTCCACCAAGGAAAAGAATCTCTTGACGGTGCTGGAACTGGCCAATGAAATGTTGGAACGTGGTTTTGAATTCAAAATGATTGACCTAGAAAAGTCGGATGCAGCTGAATGGATCATTGACGGTAACACGTTGATTGCGCCATTTAAGGCAGCACCTGGCCTGGGTCTGAACGTGGCCAAGCAGATTGTGGCGGCGCGTAACGACCGGCCATTTATTTCTAAGGAAGACTTGGCTAAGCGGGGCAAGGTTTCGAAAACGTTGATCGATTTCATGACCGAAAACGGTGTGCTCGATGGCTTACCTGATGAAAACCAACTGAGCTTGTTTGACGACATGATGTAAAAGTACTCGGTGGCTGATGTGATCGTGCAGACGACGGTAGCAGTCACTGCTGTATGCGTTAACCATTAACTTGAATGATGAGGTTCACCGCGTAGGCAGTCTGCCTGCGCGGTGAACCTTTTTTGGCGAGCTGGGCTTATCTCATAACTAACGAATTTTAGGCGGCAGTCCCGTCTTTTTGTCCAGTGGCGTGAATCATTTTAAATCTAAATTGGTTGTGGAGTCTAAGTTGTTTCATATTACGCTCGAGACGAACGGTTATGGATACCACGTGTACTTTACAGTGACGCGCAAAGTAAACGGTCGTAAAAATCCAGTAAAGTCGCGGCTTGAAGCGGTTGTTTCACAACCCGTCTTTATCAGGATTAATAGCATAGTAAGCGCTTACAGAATCGTCAAATTATGGTACAATAATGGTGAGGAATCAAGGAACCATTACTAAACTTTAACGAAAGCGGGTGTTCACCATGCTACAGCGGTTTGCACGTTTACCAGACGGTTGGCTATTTCTGGCAGGCTATTGTTTGATCGGTTTAGGTTATGTGTTGTTTGGCTTGGTATCAACTGTCGCGGCCGTTCCATTTTTAGCAGTTGTGATCGGTTACTTCCTGATCGCGTTCATTCTGACCGTGATCAAGGCGATTAGCTTAAAGGAAATGGCGTTGAATCGGTTAAACTTATTGGTTTTTGAATTCATTACGATTGCGGGATTTGTTTTGCTCCTGTTTACTTGCGAACAGTAGGTAGCACAATGGTTGCAATCCCGCGTGAACTGTAGTAAAGTAAGCTTTGTAGTTAAACTCGTTTTTTAAATGAGTGAGCAGTCCATGCTCACTCTTTTTAATGGAAAAATGTAGGAGGCGGAATTCTTTGAGTACAGTCGTCGAGACCGTGACGGCCCTGGCCCAGCCAATTGTGGCGCATCATCAGTTTGAATTAGTTGACGTTGAATTTGTCAAGGAAGGTAAGAGCTGGTATCTACGGCTCTACATTGATAAGCCCGGGGGCATTAATATTGAAGAATGTGCGATGGTGAGTGATGAGCTATCCGAAAAGCTGGATGCCATTGACCCTGATCCCATTCCCCAAGCCTACTTCCTCGAAGTTTCTTCACCGGGCGCTGAACGGCCGCTGAAGAAGCCGGAAGATTTTGAGCGAGCCGTGGGTGATTATATTCACGTTTCTCTCTACCAAAAGATTGGTCAAAGCAAGGTCTATGAAGGCACGTTAGAAGCATTGCGTGACGATTCCTTGGACTTAACTGTTAATTTAAAGGGACGCATCAAGACGTTGACCATTCCACGCGATGCGATTGCCCAAGCCCGGTTAGCCATCAAGTTCTAACTAAATAAGGAGCGAAACACAACATGAGTAAAGAATTATTAGGTGCCCTTGACGTCCTTGAGACGGAGAAGGGTATCCAGAAGTCAGTCGTTATTGAAGCTTTGGAAGCGGCCTTAGTCTCAGCTTACAAGCGGAACTACGACCAAGCCCAAAACGTTGAAGTTCAATTCGACCAAAAGAAAGGTGACATTCACGTCTTTGCCGTTAAGAAAGTCGTTGACCAAGTCTACGATTCACGGCTGGAAGTCAGCTTAGACGACGCCTTGGCTATCAGCAAGGGCTACGAAATTGGTGATGACATCAAGTTCGAAGTGACGCCTAAGAACTTCGGTCGGATTGCAGCGCAGACGGCTAAACAAGTCATCTTACAACGGGTTCGTGAAGCCGAACGGAACATCATTTACGATCAATACAGCCAGTATGAAAATGAAATCATCACCGGTGAAGTTGAACGTCAGGATTCCCGTTTTGTCTACGTTAGCTTAGGTAAGGTTGAAGCCGTTATGGGCCGTCAAGACCAGATGCCAAACGAAACGTACCGGATTCATGACCGGATCAAGGTTTACGTGACCCGGGTTGAGAATGCCACAAAGGGTCCTCAGGTTTTTGTTAGCCGGACACACGCTGATTTATTGAAGCGCTTGTTCGAACAAGAAGTGCCTGAAATCTTCGATGGTACCGTTGAAATCATGGCGATTGCCCGCGAAGCCGGTGATCGGGCCAAGGTTGCGGTTCGTTCAAACAACCCTGATATCGATCCTGTCGGGACCAGTGTTGGGCCTCGAGGCCAACGGGTCCAAACCATCGTTAACGAACTCGGTGGCGAAAACATGGATATCGTCGAATGGACGGATGACGAAGCGAAGTTCATCGCCAATGCGTTGAATCCTGCCGAAGTTTTGGATGTTATTTTTGATCCTAACAACGAACGGGCTTGCCAAGTCATCGTGCCGGACTATCAACTGTCATTAGCCA
Organism: Levilactobacillus hammesii DSM 16381; assembly: GCF_001434395.1. Classification (GTDB taxonomy): domain Bacteria; phylum Bacillota; class Bacilli; order Lactobacillales; family Lactobacillaceae; genus Levilactobacillus; species Levilactobacillus hammesii. Next base: position 74,240 of record NZ_AZFS01000016.1, on the reverse strand, counting down.
TTGGTAAGCGGGGGCAAAATGCCCGTTTGGCTGCTAAGTTGACGGGTTACAAGATTGATATTAAATCAGAATCCGAAGCTTCTGCTATAATGGAAGCTGACCAGGCTGCTGACGAACAGCCAGTGTCTGACGATGATGTCACGGAAGCACCAGCTGCCGAAGAAGACACGACGGTAGCTCCTGAAGCAGCCGATGATGTCTCTGCCGATGCAGCAACGTCTGAGACAGCGGATAACGCCGATGAGACGAGTGATGCTACGGCTGACGATTCATCAGCCGAATAGGCCACATCTAAAGGAGGGTTGGTCCCATGAAACAACGGAAGATCCCCATGCGCAAGGATATTGTGACTGGGGAAATGGCACCTAAGAAGCAATTGGTACGGGTTGTACGCAACCAGGACCAAGAAGTTAGTGTCGACCCGACCGGCAAGCAATCCGGTCGCGGTGCCTACATCGCTTTAGATGTGGACATTGCCAAACGGGCCAAGAAGGAACGGACTTTTGATCACGTCTTTGGCGTTAAGATTGACGAGACGTTCTATGATGACCTCATTGCTTACGTGGATCACCAACAAGCACGGCGGGAATTATTCGACAATGACTAATTCTGAGCGCGCTTTACAACTTTTAGGATTGGTTCGGCGAGCAGGTAAGCTGGTCACCGGCGAATCCTTCGTCATGGCAGCGGTTAGAGATGGCTCGGCCAAGATGGTTCTGTTGGCAAGTGATGCCGGCAAGACCAGCCAGAAGCAATTTCGCGATAAGACCACCAGTTATGACGTCCAAATTAACGAGGACTTTACGAAGGATCAGTTGAGCACGGCCATTGGGTCAGCGCGCACGGTCCTTGCAATCACCGATCCGGGTTTCGTCCGGAAGTTACAACAATTACTTGCTAAGTAGCCGCCTGACGTTCTCGTGATCGGCAGAATACAAAGGAGTGTGAAGATATGGGGAAAAAGCGAATTTATGAACTCGCCAAAGAAATTAACGTCTCCAGTAAACAGATCATTGCGAAAGCCGAAGCAAAGGGCTTTCCGGTGAAAAACCACATGTCAACGCTCGGCGAGAACGAAGAACGTCAGCTCCGCGAAGCATTTAGCAAGTCAGCTGCTGGTAAGACGTCACACAACGCCCAACCAGCTAAGCGGCCTGCCATGCAAGCGGCACGACCTGCTAGTCAAAAGAGTGATCACCCCAAGACCAGCCACAAACCTGCAACGCAGAACAGTGGCAATGGGTCTAGCCATGCAACTGCCAATCAGGGTGGGAATAAACCTACCAGTAATCACGGCAATCACACGACTAATGGGAATGGGCAATCGACTAACCAGCGGTCAAACAACAGCGGTAATCGTAACCAACAACGTAGTACCAGTAATAACAATAAAAATAATAATGGCCAGTCCGGAAGCCAACACACTGAGCAACATCGTTCCGGGACCGGCAGATTTGGTGGAAGCTTGAATAATAATACAAATAATAGTAACGGCCGGCGTGGTAGTAGCAACGGCAGTAGCCGCGGGGGCCGGAATAACCGGAACAACCGCAACAATCGCCGCCGTAACAACAATAACAATAACCGGTATAAGAAGAACCAACGGATTAAAGACACGAACCAACACAAGGGCGCACCAGAACGGAAGAACAAGGCTTTACCTGAAGTCTTAGTTTATACGGATGGGATGAACGCGCAGGATTTGGCCAAGATCTTACACCGTTCTTCAGCAGAAATCGTGAAGAAACTCTTCATGCTGGGTGTGATGGTTAACCAAAACCAATCCCTGGATAAGGATACGATTGAAATCTTAGCGGATGACTATGGTATTCAAGCCCAAGAAAAGGTTCAAGTTGACGTTACCGATATCGACAAGTTCTTTGACGCTGAAATGGCTAACACGGATCATCAAGAGACCCGTGCACCCGTTGTCACGATCATGGGACACGTTGACCACGGGAAGACGACGTTATTGGATCACCTGCGTCACTCTCACATCACTGAGGGCGAAGCCGGTGGGATCACGCAGGCCATTGGTGCCTACCAAGTCCACTACAACGACAAGTCCATTACCTTCTTGGATACACCAGGACATGCGGCCTTTACTGAAATGCGGGCGCGTGGTGCTGAAATCACCGATATCACGGTCTTAGTTGTGGCTGCTGATGATGGGGTTATGCCACAAACCATCGAAGCCATTCACCATGCGAAGGCTGCTGGAACACCAATCATCGTGGCAGTTAACAAGATTGACAAGCCAGGTGCTAACCCGAACCACGTCATGGAACAATTGACGGAATACGAATTGATTCCTGAAGACTGGGGTGGCGACACCATCTTCGTTGAAATTTCTGCGAAGTTTGGGAAGAACATTGATGAACTGCTCGACATGATCTTGCTGCAGTCCGAAGTGCTGGAATTAAAGGCTAACCCAGAACAAAACGGGGTTGGTTCCGTCATCGAAGCCCGGTTGGACCAAGGTCGCGGTTCCGTTGCAACCTTGCTGGTTCAACAAGGGACCCTGCATGTGGGTGACCCAATCGTTGTTGGGAATACCTTTGGTAAGGTTCGGACCATGACTAACGAACGTGGTCGGCGGATCAAGGATGCCAAGCCATCAACACCTGTTGAAATCACGGGGTTAAACGACGTGCCAGAAGCCGGGGACCGTTTCGTGGTCTTTGACGATGAAAAGACCGCGCGTTCAGCCGGTGAAGAACGGGCGAAGGAAGCCTTGGTTCAAGAACGGAAGAACACCAGTCATGTCACCTTGGACAACCTGTTCGACTCCCTTAAGGAAGGCGAAATGAAGGAAGTTGACGTGATTATCAAGGCTGATGTTCAAGGTTCCGTTGAAGCCTTAGCTGGTAGCTTGAAGAAGATTGATGTTTCCGGTGTTCGGGTCAACATCATTCACTCTGCTGTTGGGGCCATTAACGAAAGTGATGTCACCTTAGCGGAAGCTTCCGATGCTATTATCATCGGGTTCAACGTGCGTCCTACGCCACAGGCACGGATGCAAGCCGACAGCGACAAGGTTGACATTCGTCTGCACAACGTCATCTACAACGCCATCGATGAAATCGAAACGGCGATGAAGGGGATGCTGGAACCAACCTACGAAGAACAAGTGACCGGTGAAATTGAAGTTAAGGATATCTTCCATGCTTCTAAGGTCGGCACGATTGTCGGTGGGATGGTTACCGAAGGCTACATTACGGCGGATGCCGATGTCCGGTTAATTCGGGATGGCGTTGTCATCTACGAAGGTAAGCTGGGTAGCTTGAAGCGTTTCAAGGACGACGTCAAGCAAGTTAAGATGGGTTACGAATTAGGATTAACTATCGAGAACTACAACGACATCAAGGTAGACGACGTTATCGAAGCCTACGTGATGAAGGAAGTTCCCGTTAAATAAAAATCGGAGGCAAACGTCATGGCACAATATCGAGTTGGCCGGTTGGAGCAAGAAATCCAACGGGAAGTTACGGATATTCTCCTAAAACGTGTCCGCGATCCGCGGGTCGAGGGCGTCACCGTTACCGGCGTGGAAGTCACAGGTGACTTGCAGCAGGCAACGATTTACTACAGTATTTTATCGGACAAGGCCTCATCTGTGGAAAAGACACAGCAAGGTCTGAAGAAAGCTACGGGACTGATTCGCTCTGAATTAGGATCACGCTTGAGCATCTATAAGACGCCCGAGTTGGTCTTTGAACAGGACCAATCCGTGCGTTATGGTAGCCGGATCGATAAACTGCTAAACGATCTCCACCACCAGGAGTAATTTCCGCGGTGTTTGAGATGGAGGCGTTGGTCCTAACGGGATCAACGCCTCTTTTTAGGTTCCAAGCTGGCTAGAAATCGGAAATGAGAAACGGAGGAAGCAAGATGGACGGGATTATCCCACTGTACAAGGAACGGGGCCTCACCAGCTTTGACTGTGTGGCCAAATTGCGCCACATTCTCCATACGAAAAAAGTGGGGCACAGTGGCACGCTGGACCCTAGTGTCGATGGGGTTCTTCCCATCTGTATTGGGAGCGCCACTAAAGTAGTGCCATATCTGATGGCCTCAGGTAAGGTTTACAAGGGGACGGTCACCCTGGGAATCGCGACGACGACGGAGGATCTTGATGGGGACGTGATCGCACGTCAGCCTTTGACAACCCCGTTTGATCGCGCTAAACTGCTTCAAGCGGCCGCAACGCTAACCGGCACGATTCAGCAGACGCCACCGATGTACTCTGCGGTCAAAGTGAATGGGCGTAAACTCTATGAGTATGCGCGTGCTGGGGAGACCGTCGAGCGGCCAACCCGGACGATTACCGTGACGGCCTTTGATCTGGTTGAAGCTGGGACTTTCGATGCGGAGGCTGGGACCCAGACGATTGCCTTTGAGATTGCCTGTTCCAAGGGAACCTATGTCCGCACCCTGGCGGTCGATCTGGGCCGGCAGTTGGGCGTTCCCGCTGTCATGGCCTCGCTAACGCGCCTGAAGAGTGGCGGCTTTGATTTGGATCAGACCGTCACACTAGAGCAGGTAGCCACGGCAATGGCGAACGAAGACCTGTCCGGAATTCTCCGGCCGATCGACTATGCGCTGCGGGATTATCCCCACGTGGCGTTGTCGGATCGTCTCTGGGGACTGGTCAAAAATGGCGTTTTCTTAGACGAAGCGCAAGTGGGCCAGACCGCACCAATCGTGGCACTGACCTATCAGGATCAGACCAAGTGTTTGTACCAGTACCTGCCTGAAAAAAAGCAATATAAACCGCTAAAGATGTTTGCGGTGAATTAAGATTTGAGAAAGAGGCGTCTTGTCATGGAAGTTATTCGAATACATCATCCCCTAGACCCCCGTCAGATTCCCGAAGATCCCGTCGTATTGGCTATGGGATTCTTTGATGGCGTCCACCGGGGCCACCAGGCGGTCATTAAACGGGCTAAGGCGCTCGCTACGGCCAAACACGTGAAGCTTGCGGTGTTGACCTATGATCACCATCCCGCGTTGGTCTACCGGCCGCTAGAGGGCGATGATCGTAAATATCTGAGTACACCGGACCGTAAGCTACAGCAACTGGACCGTTTGGGTGTGGACCGGGTTTTCCTCGTCAGCTATACGGGTGAGTTTTCAGCACAAACGCCTCAGGAGTTTGTTGACAATTATTTGGTGGCCTTTCATACGGTTGTGGCGGTCGCAGGGTTTGATCACACCTATGGCAAAAAGGACGTGGCCACGATGGATCGCCTGCCAGCGTACGCGCAGGGACGATTTGACGTGGAAACGGTGGCTAAGGAGACCAGTGGTCAGGAGAAGATTAGTTCAACCCAGATTCGAGCAGCGATGAAGGCTGGCGATATTGATACGGCTAATGCCTTGCTAGGCTACTTGTATCGGTCAACTGGCGTCGTGGTCCACGGGGAAGCTCGGGGGCGCACGATTGGTTATCCAACGGCTAATGTCTTGACGCCGGAAAATGAGTGGGTTCCCGGCATTGGCGTCTATACGGCCCGACTCAAGGTGGGCGCCATTTGGTATCCCGGTATGATCTCAGTAGGTCGTAACGATACGTTTGGTGATAATCGGCCGATCACGGTGGAGATGAACCTGTTGGATTATCAAGGCAATCTCTATGGCGAAAACGTAGAGGTTGAGTGGCATCACCGTTTGCGGGGCCAAGTGAAGTTTGACTCGGCGGAGGGGTTAATTACCCAACTCCAGAAGGATGAAGTTGCTACACGTGACTACTTCTCACAGGTAGCAGCCGATTAATGAAATGACCTATCATCATGAAGTCTAGGCCTTGCGCCTAGGCTTTTTTGCCGTTTCAATGGCGTAATGGGTTAAGAATCGCCCGGGGATTGTGTTCGCGTAAAGGGCGTTGTTTTGGGAAGATAATTGCAAGTCCTGACAGATTTGATATGCTGGTGACTGGTTGATGCTGGGTTCCCCAAGCAGGTGAGTAGGCGAGAGTCAGCAAAAATTAGCACTTAATTGCAGAGATTGCTAATTTTTCTACCAGATTTCTTGACTTCAAAACCCGGTTTTGCTACATTATATATGTGTCTTAGCACTTGATTAGTTTGAGTGCTAAAAAAGGGGTGATTGTGATGCTTTCAGAAAGACAAATGATGATTCTGCGAGCCGTTGTCCGAGACTTCACCAATACCGGTGTTCCGGTGGGGTCTAAGGCATTAGCCAAGCAGTTACCCATCCACGTAAGCTCAGCGACAATTCGTAACGAGATGGCAGCCTTAGAGGAACAAGGGTTGATTAAGAAGACCCATTCCTCTTCCGGCCGAGTTCCTTCGGTCGAAGGCTACCGGTACTATGTTGATCATCTGGTCAAGCCCGATCCTTTGCGGCCGAACGATATTGATGTGATTCAGTCCTCCTTAGGGGGCGATTTTCATAAGATTGACGAAATCATTTCGCAATCCGCGACGATCCTCTCTAACCTGACGAGTTACACCGCGTTCACGTTAAAGCCGGAGCTCAAGGATAGTCGGCTCAGTGGGTTCCGATTGGTTCCCCTGGGGAAGCGGCAAATTATGGCGATTCTGGTCACCGACAGTGGTGACGTTGAAAACCAAACGTTTGACGTGGCTGGCGACGTTGATGGCGAACAGCTGGAGGCAGTGGTTCGTTTGATCAATGATCAACTCGTGGGGTTGACTTTACCGGAAGTCTTGAAGAAGTTGCAGGCTGAGATTCCCGTTCAGATTGCCAACTACCTACAGAGTCCGCAGGGATTCTTAGATATCTTTGGCGATGTGCTGACGCGGGCCGCACAAGAGCGGTTCTACGTTGGTGGGCGACTTAACCTACTGAACTTTTCCCAGGATAGTGATGTTGATTCACTGAAGTCACTGTATTCGTTGATTGATAAAACCGACGATATTGCCAGTGTTCTCGGGCAACCCAGTGATAAGATTTCGGTGCGTATTGGGAATGAAATGACCAATGATGCGCTGCGAAACTTCAGCTTAATCACGGCGACCTATGACGTTGACCAACACGGCCAAGGGATGATCGCCATCCTGGGACCCACGCGAATGCCATATTCTCGGATGCTCGGAATCGTTGGTGCGTTTCGTGAAGAGCTCGCGAAAAAACTATTAGATTACTATCGGTTTTATGACGAGTAAAGAAAGGGAGGTTTTTTATCGTGGCTGACAAGCAACAAGCGTCTACCGATGACCAAACTGCGGCAAAGGCCGCCACTACTAAGCCAGATTCAAAGACTGAATCGGCTAAAGAGGCAGCACCGAAGAAACCGAAATTATTTAAGAAGGTTGCGACGGCTGCTGAAGTCGATGCACTTAAGAGTAAGGCCAGCGACTTTGAAGATAAGTACCTGCGTGCGGAGGCGGAAGTTCAAAACATGCAAGCGCGGTTCCAAAAGGAACAGGCGACGCTTATCAAGTACGATGGCCAGCAATTGGCTAAGGATGTGCTCCCCGTCATTGATAACTTAGAACGTGCTCTGGCGGTAGAAGCAACGGACGAGACGGGCCAACAGCTGAAGAAGGGTGTCCAGATGACGTACGATCATTTGGAAGACGCTTTGAAGCGGAACCACGTCACGGAGATTGAAGCTATTGGGAAGCCTTTTGACCCAACACTTCATCAAGCCGTTCAATCCGTTCCGGCAGAGGAAGGCCAGACCGCTGAAACGGTGGTTAAGGTTCTCCAAAAGGGTTACCAGTTGAAGGACCGTGTTCTGCGACCAGCAATGGTTGTTGTGGCACAATAAATCAAATTAAAAAAACTAATAAAGAGGGAATTTTTGATGGCAAGTAACAAAATTATCGGAATTGACTTAGGGACGACCAACTCAGCCGTTGCCGTTCTCGAAGGTAGTACCCCAAAGATTATTGCGAACAAAGAAGGCGCCCGGACGACGCCATCAGTTGTCGCTTTCAAAGATGGCGAAACCCAAGTCGGTGAAGTTGCCAAGCGGCAAGCAATCACGAACCCCAACACGATTTCATCTATCAAGAGTCACATGGGTGAAGCGGGTTACAAGGTTAGCGTTGATGGCAAGGACTACACGCCACAACAAATCTCCGCAATGATCTTACAATACTTGAAGTCATTCGCTGAAGACTACATTGGTGACACGGTTGAAAAGGCGGTTATCACCGTCCCAGCCTACTTTAACGATGCCCAACGTCAAGCCACTAAAGATGCTGGTAAGATTGCCGGCTTAAACGTTGAACGGATCATTAACGAACCAACGGCTGCTGCCTTGGCTTATGGTCTGGACAAGCAAGACAAAGATGAAAAAATCATGGTTTACGACCTTGGTGGTGGGACCTTTGATGTTTCTGTCTTGGACTTAGGTGACGGTGTCTTCGATGTGCTGTCAACGAATGGTGATACCCATTTAGGTGGGGATGACTTCGATAAGAAGATCATGGACTGGTTAATTGCAGACTTCAAGCAAGAAAACGGTGTGGACTTGTCTAAGGACAAGATGGCTTTACAACGTTTGAAGGACGCTGCTGAAAAGGCTAAGAAGGACCTTTCTGGTGTTACCGAAGCCCAAATCAGCTTGCCATTTATTTCAGCCGGCGACAATGGCCCCTTACATTTGGAAAAGTCATTGAGCCGTGCTAAGTTCAACGAATTAACCGCTGACTTAGTTGAAAAGACACGGATTCCTGTTGAAAATGCGTTGAAGGATGCCGACTTAAAGGCTGGCGACATTGACGTTGTGATCTTAAACGGTGGTTCTACGCGGATTCCAGCCGTTCAAGAAGCCGTTGAAAAGTGGACGGGTAAGGAATCTAACCACTCCATCAACCCTGACGAAGCCGTTGCTTTAGGTGCCGCTGTTCAAGGTGGTGTGATCACCGGTGATGTTAAGGACGTTGTCTTGCTTGATGTGACGCCATTATCCTTGGGTATCGAAACCATGGGTGGTGTCTTCACGAAGTTAATCGATCGGAACACGACGATTCCTACCAGCAAGTCCCAAGTCTTCTCAACGGCCGCTGATAACCAACCAGCCGTTGATATCCACGTCTTACAAGGTGAACGGCCAATGGCTGCTGACAACAAGACGTTGGGTAACTTCCAACTTGCTGACATCCCAGCTGCACCTCGTGGGGTTCCTCAAATCCAAGTGACCTTTGATATCGATAAGAACGGGATCGTTAACGTTTCCGCTAAGGATATGGGCACGAACAAGGAACAAAAGATTACCATCAAGAGTTCCGGTGGTTTATCCGATGAAGAAATCGATAAGATGATGAAGGAAGCTAAGGAAAACGAAGCTGCCGACAAGAAGCGTAAGGAAGAAGTCGACACCAAGAACGAAGTCGACCAATTACTCTTCCAGACTGACAAGACGTTGAAGGACGTTAAGGGCAAGGTCTCTGATGATGAAATCAAGAAGGCTGAAGATGCTCGTGATGCTCTGAAGAAGGCCCAAGAAGCCAACGACTTGGATGACATGAAGACGAAGAAGGATGATTTGACGAAGATTATCCAAGACTTGTCTGTCAAGTTATATCAACAAGCACAACAAGCCCAAGGCGGCGACGCTAATGGTGCTGCTGGTCAAGCTGCAGGCGCTGATGGTGCCAAGGCTGACGGCAAAGATGGTGACACCGTTGACGGTGACTTCCATGAAGTCCATGATGACGACGACAAGGATAAGAAATAAGACTTGTCTCGTGAAGTAGCAAGGACAAAAAGTCAGAGTCCATGGGGCTTTGGCTTTTTGTTTCGAGTATGCTATTCTTACTAGTAGCGAAAAATTTCGGAACGGATTGGGAGGAAAACGATGGCGCAATCGGACTTATATGGCGTTTTAGGTGTCTCAAAAGATGCCAGCCAAGATGAAATTAAAAAGGCCTACCGGAAACTGTCTAAGAAGTATCATCCAGATTTAAACAAGGCCCCCGACGCGGCGGACAAGTTTAAAGAGGTTCAGGATGCCTACGATGTTTTAGGCGATAAGGACAAACGGGCTAACTATGACCAATACGGTTCTGCCGATGGCCCACAAGGCTTTGGTGGCTTTGGCGGCGGCAATGCCGGTGGCGGCTTCGGCGGTTTTGGTGGCGGCGGTGGTTTCGACGACATCTTCAACCAATTCTTTGGCGGGGGTGGCGGTCAACGTAACCCTAACGCGCCACGGCCGGGTCGTGATCTCCAGTACCAAATGAACCTCAAGTTTGAAGAGGCCATTTTTGGGAAGAAGACCAAGATCAAGTATACGCGTGAAGCGCAATGTCATACGTGTGGTGGGAATGGTGCTAAGCCAGGAACTTCACCAGTCACTTGTCACCAATGTGGCGGTTCTGGTTACGTGACGACGGAAACCAACACGCCACTGGGCCGGATGCGGAGTCAACAACCATGTCCTGTCTGCCACGGTACGGGTCAAGAAATCAAGGAAAAGTGCCCAACCTGTGGGGGTTCTGGTCACGAAGAAGAACAGCATGAAGTTGAAGTTACCATCCCAGCTGGGGTTGATGACGGCCAACAAATGCGGTTACAAGGACAGGGTGAAGCCGGTCAAAATGGCGGTGGCTATGGGGACCTCTTCATCATCTTCCAAGTGACGCCAAGCAAGGACTTCCGTCGTGATGGCACCGAAATCTACTTTGACCAGCCGATTTCATTCGTCCAGGCTTCTCTGGGTGATGATGTCACGGTCAAGACCGTTCACGGTGACGTCAAGTTAAAGGTCCCCGCCGGAACACAAGGCGGAACGACCTTCCGACTGCGGGGCAAAGGTGCACCGCGGTTACGGGGCAATGGCAACGGTGATGAACACGTGACGGTTAAGGTAATGACGCCTAAGAACCTGAATAAGGGTCAGCGTGATGCCTTACGTGACTTTGCGAAAGCTAGTGGTGAGACCGTTACCGGCACTGGCAAAGGTAACTTATTTAACAAAATGCGTGATAAATTTAACGAAAATTAACTTGCGGGGCGAAGCCCTCAAATAGCTAATCTATCAAGGCTGCTGAAAGTTTCAGTAGCCTTTTTTAGTGGGAAACTCTATAATAGAAGTTATGAAATAAAAAGAAACCATTAAGGTTGAGTAAGGTTAATTGCAATCCGGTTTTAGCAATGATACTCTCAAAACATAAGGATCACAGTATAACTGTGGATTTCCTCACCACGTAGCGTGGATTCGTCGGAGAAAGTACACGCTGGGTGGTTGCGAACGGAAGCTGGTTTGGGGGACGAATCGACCAGCAAAACTTGGGGGTGAATTTCATGAGAGCAAAGTGGCTGGCGATCTGGCATCAGCCAGTGATAGCCTTTATTGGATGGACCTTATTTTACTTTGTGATTTTGATGGTTTTGGTTTATTTGTACGGTTATAGTGGTTTGAACAACTCGACGTTTATTTACAACGAGTTCTAGTTGTGGGGTCAACTAACTAATAACCACGATTCTTCTGGGGGGGATATAGAATGATAGAAAACATGATCACGGCGATCGATCAGTTTGCCACGAGTGAGCCAGACCGCATCGCGTATGATGATCTGGGGCACACGAACACGTATGGTGAGTTAAAACAACGCTCGGATGCTTTAGCCGCCCACTTGGATGCCATGCAGTTACCGGCGCACGCACCCGTTCTGGTTTATGGGGGCCAAACGTTCGATATGATGGCAACCTTTCTTGGCATTGTCAAGAGTGGTCACGCCTACGTGCCAATTGACACACACTCGCCGCTCGAACGGATTACGACAATCAATGAGATTGCCCAACCGGCAGCAGCTATTGCTGTCAGCGCGTTACCCACGACTTTAGGGGAGACGCCGGTCTTAACGCCGGCCAACCTGCAGACCATCTTTGAGAGTCCTGTAGTGGACTATCAAGTGGATCACGCTGTTAGTGGGGATGAAAATTACTATATTATCTTTACGTCCGGAACGACTGGGAAACCTAAGGGCGTACAGATTTCACACAAAAATTTACTAAGCTACGTGAACTGGATGTTGAGCGCGGACTTTGTCCTACCAACGTATCCACGCACGTTATCGCAAGCACCGTATTCGTTTGACCTCTCCGTTATGGACTGGGGGCCAACGTTGGCTAGCGGTGGGACATTGGTCGCCTTGCCAAAGACGATCACAGATAACTTCAAGCAACTCTTTGAGACGTTGCCACAAATGAACCTGAATGTTTGGGTGTCAACGCCATCATTTATGGATATTTGCTTGTTGGAGCCCACTTTTGATGCCGAACATTATCCAGAACTCAGTCGTTTCCTGTTCTGTGGTGAAGAGTTGACGCATGCGACCGCACAGGCCTTGCATTTACGCTTCCCAGATGCGCGGATCTTTAACACGTATGGTCCTACCGAAACCACGGTGGCGGTCACACAGGTTGAGATTACGGCGGAAGTCTTGGCCGATCATCCACGATTGCCGATTGGTTATGCCAAGGGCGATACGGAGATTAGTGTGGTGGATGATCAGCTTAACCCGGTACCAGCGGGGACTGAAGGCGAGATTCTCATCAGTGGGCCATCCATGTCGAAGGGCTACCTGAACAATCCTGAGAAAACGGCGAAAGCCTTCGTTACGGTTGACGGTAAGACCGTGTACCGTTCCGGTGACTTGGGTGTTCAAATGGCGGACGGCTTGATTATGTACCGTGGGCGGACTGATTTTCAGATTAAGCTGCACGGTTACCGGATCGAACTGGAAGAGGTTAACCATTACCTGTCACAGGAAGATCACATTCAGGTTGGGGTCGCCGTACCACGGTATGACCGGAATCATAAGGTCAGCCAACTGATTGCTTGGGTGGTACCAAGCGAACATGATTTTGCCAGTGAATTAGACCTTACCAAGGCGATCAAGGATAATTTACAAGGCGGCGATATGATGGAATACATGATTCCACAACGCTTTGTTTACAAGGACAGCCTACCGATGACCCCCAACGGCAAGGTCGATATCAAATCAATCATTGCTGAGGTCAATCAATAATGTTGACATTCGAACCGTACGGCAACCCAACGTATTTCGCCTTGTTGGGAGTGGCATTATTGCCACTGATGATTGGTCTTCTGTACGGTAAACGGTCACGTCTCTACGAAACGCTAATTTCAATCTTCTTTCTGGTCTTAACTTTTGGCGGTGCCAAATGGACGCAGGGGATTGCATTGATTATCTACATTTTGTACGAGGTGGGATTGACCTGGGGGTACGCCGTTTACCGGAAGAATCATAATTCAGGGCCGTTCTTCTACCTGATGGTGATTCTGGCCATCGCACCACTGACGATCGTCAAGGTGACGCCGGCTGTTGAAAACGGGCAGTCGTCACTCATTGGTTTCCTGGGGATCAGTTATCTGACCTTCAGAGCCGTTCAGACGATTATGGAAACACGGGATGGCACATTAAAGAACTACAACCTCATGACGTTCTTGCAGTTCATGTTGTTCTTCCCAACCATCTCCTCCGGACCTATTGACCGTTACCGGCGCTTTGAAGCGGATTATCGGTCAGTGCCGGATCGAGAAAAGTATCTGGGAATGCTACAAAAGGGGATTCGTTACCTGTTTGTCGGTTTCCTATACAAGTTTATTCTGGCGTACTACTTTGGCACGATTTTGATGCCGAAGTTGCAACTCATGGCGATGCATTCACGAGGTGGGTTCTTAGACCTATCCTGGCCGCTGGTGGGTTACATGTACGCTTACAGTGCCGATTTGTTCTTTGACTTTGCGGGTTACAGTTTGTTCGCGGTGGGGACCTCATACATTATGGGAATTGCCACGCCAATGAACTTTAAGCAACCCTGGCGGTCACCGAACATTAAGGATTTCTGGAATCGTTGGCACATTACGCTGTCGTTCTGGTTTAGAGATTTTATCTACATGCGCTTAGTTTTCTGGTTCATGAAGCATAAGGTCTTTAAGAAACCGACGACGACGGCGAATGTCACCTACATCATCAACATGTTAGTCATGGGTTTCTGGCACGGGGTAACCTGGTATTACATTACCTACGGGCTGTTCCATGGGGTCGCGTTGATGGTTAACGACGTTTGGCTACGCTACAAGAAGAAGCATCGTCAAAGTGTGCCACATAATCACTTTACGCAGATCTTCGCGATCTTCTTGACGGCCAACCTGGTCTGCTTCAGTTTCTTAATCTTTTCGGGGATTTTGGATAAAATTTGGTTTCAATAAAACTTAGAGGATTTATTTCATCGAGGGGGAAATAAAAATGGATATCAAAGCAACTGTATTAGACATTTTAAACGATTTAACGGGTAGCGATGTTAGTGGCGCGATGGACGAAAATCTGTTCGACAGCGGCATCATGGACTCAATGGCTTCTGTTCAATTATTACTGTCACTGCAAAGTGAATTGGGCGTTAACGTGCCTGTTTCCGAATTTGAGCGGTCAGAGTGGGACACGCCCAACAAGATCATTGCGAAAGTTGAAAGCCTGGACTAGCCAATGGCAAAGCGATTACTGCGGATTTTTGGTCCGTTAATTCTCGCGGCTATTCTAGTTTTTGCGGTGCTCGCCTCGCCAGTCACCTTCGGGTTTAAGCACATTAGTGCCACTCGGGAACGACAGGCGGCGGTGTCACTGTCACCCAACGTTTTACGCGGTAAGCATGTTAAGGAAGCAGCCCTCAGTAATGGTTATGTGCCGTTCTTTGGCTCATCGGAATGGTCACGGATCGATCCGATGCACCCATCGGTTCTGGCACAGAAGTATCACCGGGACTATCGGCCGTTTCTGTTAGGCGCGCGGGGGACCCAATCGTTAACGCAATTCTTCGTGATGCAAAATATTCAAGGCGAGTTGCGCAACAAGAAGGCGGTCTTCTTCATTTCGCCGCAATGGTTCGTGAAGAACGGGACGCGTAAGGATGCCTTTGGCTTCTACTACTCACAATTACAGACGACGGAATGGTTGACCCATTACCGTCACGATGCGATTGATCAGTACGCGGCTAAACGGCTTCTACAGATGCCTGCCGCACAATCCGACCATTTCATCTATGCTGCACTACAACGGGTGGCAGCGGGTAAGTCAATGACCGATTATCAACGGTTCTATCTGCAAACGCGGAAGAACATGTTGACCCAAGAAGATCAGTTCTTCTCCGGCATCAACTTACCATCGCAGAACTTGAGTCGAGTTAACCGGCAAGCCAAGAAGTTACCCACTCATTACTCCTATTCGGCGCTGGATCAACTCGGTGGTCAGTTAGGGAAAGAAGCAACGGGCAACAACCGTTTCCAAATCAGTGATAAGTTCTACAATCAGGGACTGAAGCAGGAGATTAAGACGGGAAATCTGAAGAACTTCCAGAAGAATCTGTCTTACCTGAAGTCGCCTGAATATGGTGATTTCCAACTGGTATTGGATCAATTCGCCCGACTGAATACGAACGTGATGTTCATTATTCCACCAATCAATAAGCGTTGGCAACAATATACCGGCTTATCTGAAACGATGCTGAAGCAATTCGATCAGAAGATTCGTTATCAGTTACAGTCGCAAGGCTTTAACAATATTGTTGACCTGTCAGATAAGGGGAACGTGCCGTACTTTATGACCGACACGATTCATCCGGGCTGGCGCGGCTGGTTGGCCATTGATCGGCGGGTGGACCCATTCTTAACCAAGAAGCAGGCCCAACCACACTACACGATCAATGATCGGTTCTATGACAAGCAATGGCAGCAGTTAGGGCCAGGGCAACTCACGCAGTACGAAAACAATACGAAGTAACTGAGAAGGTCCGGGTGAATGCCCGGGCCTTTTGTCGACTATAGGATGCGCTAGCTAGCGGGGCGCCATTGACGTTCAGCTTTTTGTGCCGTGTGAATTTCTTTTAGTTTGTGCTTACCGCTGATGGTTGGTATAATTGTCTGGACATGGTGTTTAAGAAAGTAGGAAATCAACATGGATCTTGAGAAATTAAAAAACCATCAAAAATATATTCGCAACTTTTCCATTGTGGCGCACATTGACCACGGGAAATCCACGATTGCGGACCGTATCTTGGAGCTCACGGATACCATCTCCAAGCGCGATATGCAAGATCAAGTGTTGGATAGCATGGATCTTGAACGCGAACGGGGTATCACGATTAAGTTAAATGCCGTTGAATTGACGTATCACGCCAAGGACGGCCATGACTATGAATTCCATTTAATTGACACACCAGGGCACGTCGACTTCTCCTATGAAGTCTCACGGAGCCTGGCCGCCTGTGAAGGGGCCGTTCTGGTCGTTGACGCGGCGCAGGGGGTCGAAGCTCAGACCCTGGCTAACGTCTATTTAGCCTTGGATGACGACCTGGAGATTGTGCCCGTCGTCAATAAGATTGATTTGCCAGCCGCCGATCCGGAGAAGGTCAAAAAAGAGATTGAAGACGTGATTGGCCTGGATGCCTCCGACGCCGTTTTGGCTAGTGCCAAGCAAGGGGTCGGGATTCCTGAATTACTGGAACAGATCGTCCACAAGGTCCCCGCCCCAACGGGAGATCTGGATGCGCCACTCAAGGCCTTGGTCTTTGACTCCGTTTATGATGACTACCGTGGGGTCGTGATGAGTGTGCGGCTCTTTGAAGGGACCGTCAAGCCGGGCGATAAGATCTTGCTGATGAACAGCGGCAGTGAGTACGAGGTCACTGAGGTGGGTGTGAACTCACCTAAGCCAATCTCACGCGATTACCTGATTGCGGGGGACGTGGGTTATATTACGGCCAGCATCAAGGATATTGCTGATACTCGAGTGGGTGATACCGTGACAAATGCGGCAATGCCTGCTGAAAAGGCGCTGCCAGGCTACCGGGAAATGAACCCAATGGTCTATGCTGGGTTGTACCCAACGGATAACGCTAAGCTGAATGACTTGCGGGAAGCCCTAGAAAAGTTGAAACTCAACGATGCTGCGTTGGAATTCGAACCCGAAGCCTCACAGGCCTTAGGATTTGGGTTCCGGTGTGGGTTCTTGGGGATGCTCCACATGGACGTCATCCAGGAACGGTTGGAACGTGAATTCAACCTGGATCTGATTACGACGGCACCATCGGTTACTTACCATGCGTACTTGACGGATGGCACGATGAAGACGGTGGAAAACCCTGCAGAAATGCCGGAGGCTGCCTCAATTAAGCGAATTGAAGAACCGATCGTGAAGGCAACCATCATGGCACCAAATGACTATGTGGGGGCAGTTATGGATCTGTGCCAACACCGTCGTGGGCAATTCTTAACGATGGAGTACCTGGATGACTACCGGGTGAATATCATCTATAACATGCCGCTGTCGGAAATCATCTTTGACTTCTTTGACAAGCTGAAGTCCAGCACCCGGGGCTATGCCTCATTGGATTACGAGCGGAGTGGCTACCAAGAAGCCGATTTGGTTAAGATTGATATCTTGCTGAACGGTGACAAGGTCGATGCACTGAGCTTCATTGCGCACAGAACGTTTGCGGCACAACGGGGCCGGGAGATTGCATCGCGGCTGAAGGGCATCATCCCTCGCCAAAACTTTGAAATCCCCGTTCAAGCGGCTATCGGCGCTAAGGTCATCGCTAGAACGACGATCAAGGCCTACCGGAAAGACGTGACCGCCAAGCTCTATGGTGGTGACCGAACCCGGCGGATGAAGCTGCTGGAGAAGCAGAAGGTCGGTAAGAAACGCATGAAGGCTGTCGGGAAGGTCGATATCCCGCAGGAAGCGTTCATGGCCGTTTTGAAGACTGATGAGGATGAAACGAAGTAACAGGAAACGTCAGCAGTCCGCGTTAGGTGCGATATTACCTGATGGGGGCTGCTTTATTGATAACAACAGAAAATTTTAATTTGAGCAAGTTCTAATCAAGGATGTTTAATGTATAAACGAAGCATGAAAAGGAGGTAGAAAGGGTGAAATATTTTCAAGCAAGGATATCTAGAGAAACAGCTCAAATCTTTCAGATGTTAAAAGATACTTATGAACAAGTTGATGGTAAAAGTTTAACGCAGGCGATGATAATTTCTAAGGCCGTGGACGATGTGTCGGTTTTGAAGCGCTGGGATAAAGTTGTCAATGATAATTCAGTTAAGGGCAAAGAGTTAGAAAAGATTACGGATAAGGACTTAAGAATTAGGGTGCAATTGAGTCCGCAAACTCAGGAAAAAATTCAAAATTATAAATACTACTTTCCCCAGCTGGTTGGAACGCGGAGTGTTACATTAGGTGTCGCTTTAAAATTTATCTTTAAAGGTGCGCTCTTAATGCGAGATGATGCGACTTTAGTCGATTTCCAATCGAGAGATGTTGATAGTATTATAGACAGCTGTAAATACAAGTTGGCAGAATTAATTGCACCGACCAATAAAGTGGCCTTTGAAGCCATTTTCAGTGAGATGAAAAATGAAATTACCAGCTTAAAAAAATAGAAACATGTCGAAAGTTTGACGCCATTTAATTGGATTGATTATTTGCGTCAAACTTTTTTAATATATTTGTTAGCGTTCATTTGAGTGTCCACCGGACGTAGATTCTTGACAAATGATTGAAACTTCGCTAATATGAGATATATGGAACGGTAATAGCATAACTTTATCGGTGGAGGAGTTGCTGGGTCCGAAAGAAATACGAGTCGTTAGAGTAGTCACATCGGAAAAATTAATGCAGGGCACTATTGAAGGTGAACAAGAGAAAGGTTGCGCTTCTAATGGCTGATTTCATGAGAGTAGATATCACTAAGAATCCAGGTTTTGACAGGAAAGAAAGATTAAAGCATCCGGATGCCGAGTCATCAATGGCAGCAATGGAGTTTTTATGGATAACATATAGTCATGTTCGGTGGGATTTTTCAGATGATGTTTGGTTTGGCGGCGAAGGGGATGCTCGCTTTAATAAGGGGATGGCGTTCAAACTAAAACATGGCTCAAAAAATCATCAGTTACTTGGATATAAGACTATGGTATCGGGGACTTTGGACTTCAAGTTTGATGCAATACCAAGTGGTGTTCTTGAGCAACCTAGTGTACCAGGATCAGTCCAAAATTTAAGTGATCTTTGGGCAGATTGTGTTGGACGAACTTCTAGCTATCTCAATTTTAGTTTGATGCCAATGTTGGGTGAGAGAAAATTGCCTAAGTCCCCATGGTTGCCGGTATTTTTGGTCGAACTAAATCAATACTATACAGAGAACTCGCAGCGTATTTTCAAAGGCTTCACACATTCTGAGCAGAAAATGTTTGAATTGTACTTGGATAATGCCTTTAACTTAAAACCCTTCAGAAATCAGGCTAGCGGAATTAGCGACTATTGTCGTCAAATTTTATTTCTGGAAGATCCTTGGTTGTTGGAAGCTGCTGTTGATTTTGGAGAACGATTTCAACAGGCAGAGGATGCTGGTAAATCACTACTATGGGATCCCGTTGAGGTTCGTAAGCTCATCTACTTGGCTCGATGGTATTGGGCTGAAAAGGAAGCCAATCATCCGTTCCTTTGAATAATCATGAAAAGAGGGAAAAATATGGCAGGCGTGTTGGCAGCAAATATTCCGTTCGTCGAAGGAAGTGACGCGATTTTGAAAGACGATCTGGTTACCCGTTAATCATGAGAGGAGAAAAGAATATGACAAGAGAGAAAGACACGACAAGCGTGATGGCGGCAAATATTCCACCCATCGATAGAAGCAGTGTAGTTTTAAAAAAGAGTGGGATCTCAGATGAACTGCGGATAGAACGGATCATAAAAAAAATTACGACAAGGCACCCGGACGTGATCTTCTTTTTGGAGGAGGACCAAGCAATCTTCCCCCGTATAGTTGATCGACTGTCACAGAAATATCGGTTCTATTATCCTCAGGGGTTTAATCGTTCCTGGTACGCCGCTGTCGTTGTTGCTGTGAGACGTACAGCAAATTGTCAGAAAACTAGCGATGGTACTGGAATTGTATCAAAATCAGGAAAGTGGAGAATTTTAGATGTCAATGGAATCACGATGCTAGGGGTTCACTTTCCACAGCCCAATGATCCAACTTATGCAGACTTTTCTAAAAAGGTAGTAGCAGTCGCAGAAGAGGGAAACGCTGACCTGATTATTGGCGATTTCAATCCACGACGAGGGGAGAGCATACATTTACCTAATTTCCAGAGCATTTTGCCAGATCGGTCAACCTCCTTGTTTGGTAATCAGTTGGATTATATTTTTGTCAGGAATGGGCGAGCGTTCCAAAACGAACGGATTGATGATGGCTGTATGACGCCTCGTGAAGAACTTTTTTCTGACCATGCGATTATCGAAGTTGACTTGTAAGGGTATGTGGCGGTATAAACTAAATTTAGGGAATTGAATTTCCCAAATTGCTAGGGGAGTTTTTTAATAAAAAGTATCATATGAAATATAGAAGGAGCGAATGATATGTGCCCTGTGATATGTGTCTCAGATATTCATGGTCAGCTCTTTGTTTTCCCTAAAATCAAAGAGCTACGTCGTCGCTATCCAAGCGCTCATGTAGTTTTTGGCGGAGACTATCAAGACAGCATCCATCACCACACCGGTTTAGCCGTTGCGGATACCATTAGAAAAATGAAAATTGCCGAGCCAGACAAGATTCACGTGATTAAGGGTAACCATGATCAGCTATTGTGGCAAAGTTTGACTGGAAAGAATACTGACTGGTTCGAAGCGGGGGGTGATGACATAATCGAAGAACTTTCCTTAACCTTTACTCAGTCTCCAGCCGACTTGTGGGAAGCTATCGAACTGGTGAAAAGGAAATACGCTTTTCTAATCACCTGGATCGGACTTCTGCCAATGTCAGTGAGGATTGGTCATTTGATTGTCGTTCACGCGGGCATCGATCTGACTTTAGCTGACCCTGTCAAAGAAACTTCTGAGCACGATAAACTATGGATGCGTGAACCGTACTGGTACTCCGCTTTTTACCCGAATTACGCGCATAATCCTTTGGATGCAGCAATTATCAGTGGACACACCCCCACGAGTCTAATAACCGGTATCTATGACGGTCAACCTTCTCAGGAGACTTTGCGCAATCGTACCGTCAGCCCACGTGGTATATTAACAGTTCAGTACAAAAATGAGTATGCTCGTTTCTTTATTGATGGCGGTAACCACTCAGGGCCAGTCAACCATATTGGCAACATTGGGGTATTTGATGCAGATACAGGCCGACTCATTGAGGCAATTGAAGATAGTGAGTAATGAAAATTTTGGACGTCGACTATCGGTCATAGGAGGTTCTTAGTCATTTTTAAGATCATTCAAATATGGTATCGAAATCATCAAGATCGTCGGTTTGAAAGACAGTACGAAGGCGTGATGCGTCCAACCTACTTACCTAAAAAGAATTTATGGGTAGTAGATACGTTGGCGCTACAACGGGTCCGGCAGGCAGACCAGGAAAGCCAGTTAGAAAAAAGAATGCGGAAGGAATTTGGCTGGCGCCTCGGAGAGCGGTTGACGTTCCGAGTGGGGGATGGTCCGGAAATTGGTGATATTGATGATGTGATGAGTGAATTTATCGGAAGTGGCTTAACCTATCACTTTTGGAACAGTCATGCTCGCCGTCACAACTATCCAGAAGAGGCGCACACCTTCAATGAAGTCTTACATTTTTTAGCGGAAGACCCGGGTAGTTTCGAAGTGCAAGAGTTTGCGGACGAGTATTCTCAACAAGAGCTAGTTTTTCTGGCTGCTGTCAAAAAGCGATATGCGGATCTTGATGCTGATGAATAAAGACGGTGCACAGGTGCCGTTTACGTTGAAGGATAGTTTTAGTAAGGGAGGGGCTTAATATGGCGCTTATTATTGCGTTGGGAGATTTACACGGACATGTCGAAATTTTGGCACGTTTAAGACAGGTACAGACACAGTATCCAGAAGCCATCACGGTCTTCAATGGTGACTATATTGACAGTTATGGGCCAAACCAAGGTTTTGAATTACTCGAAAAGATTCACGCCCGCCAGCTAGCGGATCCGCAACACACGGTCGTTTTAATGGGAAATCACGAACAGGCAGCGGTCAATTTTTTTACCAACGAACAACGGCAAGCGTGGTTAACTTTTGGTGGCGATAACACGTTAAAAACCGTTGCCGCGTCTTTAGGTGGCGATGGAAGCGTGAGTCAAGATCGGCAACTGATACTGGCATATAAACCAGAGCTACTGGCTTGGTTACGCGCCCTGCCACTAACGTATACGGTGGGAAAGATCTGTTTTGTGCATGCGGGTTTAGATTTGACCTTAGCTGATCCCATTCGTGACACCTCAGACCATGATCGCTTGTGGTTACGAGCCAACTACTGGTATGCTGGTTCACCAAGCTTTGGGATATTCGGACGCAATCCCTTGCCGATGAGCATCGTTACGGGTCACACGGCTAATGGTTGGATTTCCGGAAAATATGCGCGATCAGAAGGTCAGGTCCCCGAAGATAAAATTAAATCGACTGATAATTCCATTTACGCGATTCAGTATCCGGGTGAATTCCCCCGATATTTGATGGATGGCGGAGCTGGCGGAAATGATTTGCAAGATCTGGGGAATATCGGTGTGTTCGATAGCGAAACGGGGATGCTAATTGACAAATTTGAAGATTAAGCGGGCTAGTGTGTTTGCTAATTTCTAAGAGGTGCTCAGGAAAGGAATTAATACAATGTCAATAATCTATGCGATGAGTGATATTCACGGTTGCTATGTGGCTATGAAGCAGGCACTAGACCATATTCAACTAAAAACAGCTGACCAGCTCTTATTCGTTGGGGATTACGTAGATGGTGGGAACGAATCTTTACAGGTTTTAAATGAGATAATGGCTCTCGAACAAGCTCATCCCAATCAAGTGATTACGCTACTTGGGAACCATGATGAATGGTTTTGCAATTGGCTTTTTCCTAAAAATACGGAGACTTTTGAGCCATCGTTTGTAGATTTTAAAACAGTTAAAAGTTTTCTGAGCGCGGCTGAGCTGGAAGAAATTAAGGATGCCAGTCGGGCTCAGGTGAATAGTAGCGAGCCAATTAGTGTGGATGAACTGATCCGTCTGGAGGTGGTAGAAGCGGTTCGGCACCAGGAGCTATTCAAGTGGCTAAAGCAAAAGATGACGGAGCAGCGATACTATGAGCGGTCAAATCAGATTTATGTGCATGCCGGCATTGATGAAGAGGCCGGGGAATACTGGAAACAAGGGACGATGGATGATATCTTCACGGGTAAATTTCCGGCGACTACGGGTAAATTTTACAAGGATATTATTAGTGGGCATATTCATTCCGAAGAAGTTGCTAACGATAACGCTTATTTGGGTAAAGTGTATTGGGATCACGACAATCATTTCTTTATTGATGGCCACTCAGTTACTAGCGGGATTGTGCCCATTCTCAAATATGATACGGAAAATGAACATTATTCATCCTTTGAAATGATGAATGGTGTTTGGACCAAATATAGACTTAAATAAATATTTTGAGGCAACTTCAATTGAAATAGAGGGACACGTTGGACAGTAACCGTGGACTTACAGAAATGAGGAATCGTATTGGCAACGACCAAGACAATCTATGCCTATTTAGGGCTACCAGGGATGGAGACGTGGTTGTTTGATCAACCAGGCTTAGAGCCTTATATTCTTACAGAGTCCCGAATATGGGCGGCTGCTGGTAATCCACAATTGGTGCTGCATTCTGATGGCACCATTGGTACGGCGGTTAATTCTGGGGCCGCGCCCTTGGTTAAGCGGTTGATGGATCAACTGATGCGGCAACGAGTCGATGCGCAAGGGCCGATTATTCTTGCCGTTAACCTCTTGTCACGGGAAACGTTGCGTTGGTTTCGCCATATTGTCAGGGATGCTTGGGGGTATGAGATTGTCATTGTAGATGCTCTGGCAGAAAATGAGAATCATTTATCTATGAGTCCTGCAAATTCTGATGATGGATTTAAGCAACGCCTACCCAAGTATTTATCACGTTATCAAACGGTCGATTGGACGGGACTAGGGAGGGTCATTAGCCCGGCCGCGTTTTTAGAAGAATTGAAACGTCCACTTCAATTCATACAGACTCATCCCAAAATCAATCGCTTGGTCATCTTCAGTGATGTCCATGGCGATGCACAAAATTTACAGGAAAAACAGGCTGAATTAACTTCGACTGGTACGGCTTTCGCTTTCCTAGGGGATGCAATTGATCGTGGTACCGATTCAGCGGGGGTGATTCGCACATTGTTAGCGCGTAATGATGGATTTCAAATTTTAGGTAATCACGAGCATCGTCTATTAGCTTGGTATCAAGAACAGCGGATCAGTCAATCTGCGAATGATTTTTCGCAAACGACCTTACCACAACTGAATTCAGCTGGGATTACCCGCCAGGAGATCCATCAATTGATTGATGGCATGGGGACTTATCATGCCGTGAAATTTGCCGGAAAGAAACTCCTGCTTAGTCATGCCGGGTTGGAACCTACCCAAGTGGCACAATGGTGTGACCCACAGTCACTGACGAAAGGTGTGGCATTGGCGCCGACCGATGTTATGACCCATGGGTTGGGGGATGGTCGGCATTCCGTTTACACGCGTGACATTGATCAGGCTTGGGCCGACTCGGCTGACGTAACAGGAATGATTGCGATTCATGGGCACCGTAATCGGTTTAATCGTGACGTGGTTGTTGGGCGAAACTTAAGCTTCAATCTAACTGATGCTGACGGCGAAACCTTTCGTTATTTGATTCTGACAGCGGAAGATCAGCGATTTGAGATGCATATTGGGCAGCGTTATAGTCGCCAAGAGCGTGTGATAACAGGTTATCTTTGAACAATCATAATATTCTGAGGATGGATTTTAATGATCGATACTGGAGCTATACACGTTGTTCTAGTGAACTCCCAGCGTACAAGTAGATGTGTTTTTCAAACCCAGATTGTAATTCAACTGGGCGTTGCTGAGCTCTATTTCCGAGCTTGTTCAGTGCTTCATGCGTAGCGTCACAATATGGACAGGAGTTGGCGGTTGAGGTTGTGAACCAATTAGAATTGAATGATCTTTTTTAGTGGAATCCAGAGAAGGTTCTTTTTTTAACATCATCAAGCTATAAGAGAATCATCGGGGATCTTATTAGATGGACAAAGTGAAAAATTAGCGTATTCTTAGTAGAAGAAATGTGTAGTTAACGGTCACTTCATGGTTTTTGATGGTTGTTGCGGTCAACGAATCGGAGGTTAAATAATGGCAGTTAATATCATTACGCTTAGTAAAATGCAAGAAACATCGTATGCGCTGAAACTCTATGAGGTTTTGGGAGAGTATATCATGGAATATCTTCTTAATGATGACCATGCCGTGGCAGAGAAAGTTGAGGACAAGACCGTGGCATTACTTCAGGAGTGCAATACATATGCCGAAGCTAACGGATTACCAGCTCTATGCGATATCTATGACGTCTTCGGTCTTGAGCAGGACGCTGCAATCATTTATCATATGGTCGCGGATTATTTGATACGTGAGAAACAGCAAATTGAAGAATGTGAAATCACCATTAAGCGGCGGTACAATTCAAGTGATCAGATGGAAAGTTAATTGTAGAACTTTATTCCTAAACCTTAATTTCTACCCGGATTTAAATCTAATGTATCTGGCGGTCGTCAAATGTGGAAAAATGCGGTTAAGCAGCTGTAAAGGGTTCAAGCTCTGCCGTAAGATAACAAATTAATGCCACCTCCCCAAGTTTTACTTGTGGGGGTGTTTTACAGAATAAAAAATGTTACCACCACAGCTTTTTCGTGGCGGTAACATTTTTTCTAGTCAGCTCGCGATTGTGAGTCATCATTCTGTGGAACATAGTTTTTACGAGGGTGCTGTAACATGATGAATACAGCGGCAACGATAAGGACAACCATTGCTGGGAAGGCTAACGCAGCAGTAAAGCCGAAGAGCGCACTCCCAATAATTCCCAACACTGAACCTACCAGTGAGATGTTGTGTTTACGGGATTGTACCAGGGCAATGATATTCAGGACTACGCCAATCCAAGCCATTGCGTAGAAGAACGTCGCTGCTGAATCGGTTGAACTACCCCCATTGCTGGCGTCACTGAATGCGGCACCGAAGATGACAAACCAGGAAAGTGCGAACAAAACGCAGTTGACGATATCTAAGATACCCGTCCAAGTGTTAATTTTTAATCGAGTCATTTCAAACTCCTCCTCAAATATGTACTCAGCTTTTAACGTCATCGGGTAGTGGACGAAAGTTGGCATCGTTCTGTGATCGGTCTCTAGCGTAATCTGTGCTGTGATTTTAAGTGGGGGGAATGTCCTGATTTTAATCAGGGCAAAGAGCAATGTTTCCCCGCGGAATCGAACCGCAGAGAGTCACCAGACGGAAACACAAAGTACAATTACTGGTTCAACTGCACCGTCACATCAAAGTCTTTATAAGCGTTGTCATCGTCATAATCGTCGGTATCGTAATCCGCCGACCATTTGAGACGAATGCTGGATAGATCTGAAACGTCGTCCAAAGTTGGTAACAGGAAGTAGACGTTCCCGTCAGACTGGGTCCCCGAGTCCAACTCGCCGTCAAAGTCATCGCTGTCGGCGAGGTCGGAGTCAACCTGTTGGCCATCGTTGGTGCTTAGCGTCGCTTGCGATGGGTAGGCGTTAATGTCGCGACCAGCATCAATGTTCATGTGAACCTTAACAACACCGTTAAATGAGGTCTTATCGTGACCGCTGCCTTGCGTGTAGTCGCCATCCGTTTTGTAGACCGTGACCTTGTCGATGGCAAAGGTTGATTCCGACCAGGTTTCAGAGAAAGTCGTGGTATAGGCCTTCTTATCGGCAATGTCAATGGACGAATCACCCAGATCAATGGTGTCATCGGAACTTTCATCGTCCGTGTCATCGTCATCATCCGTTGTGTCGGTGTCCTCGGCCTTAGCATTGCCATCGTTTTGAGTTTGGCTGGTTGCGGATTGTTCCCAAGCACTGGGATCCATGTAACGCGCCGATAGGTTGAACATGGCCGTTGTTGCCACCGCGATGAGTACAAGAATGACCCAAGTCCACCATTGTTTAACCCAAGCTTTAGGTTGGGTTGTCTTGTCGAAACGTTGGCCGGCCGGCTTGGCTTTCTGTGCCAAAAAGACAATGACGATAATGGGACCAACCAATGGAATTAACAGCAACCAGAGGAAATGACCAGAGCGGTTGGTATCATGTAACCGCCGTATTTCTGCTGTAAACAGGGCTACTGTCGTAACCGCATAGGGGATGGACAGCAGGAATAGCAACAGTAACCAGACAGAGTCGCCGCTGAAAGCCAGTTGCTTAAGTAATGGTGAAAGTATGAGGTTAAGAATTAAACCAATGATAAAAATATCTAAGTATAACCACCAGAAACCGGCACGGCTCGTCCGTTTACC
Organism: Levilactobacillus hammesii DSM 16381; assembly: GCF_001434395.1. Taxonomy (GTDB): domain Bacteria; phylum Bacillota; class Bacilli; order Lactobacillales; family Lactobacillaceae; genus Levilactobacillus; species Levilactobacillus hammesii. The sequence goes on along the minus strand of NZ_AZFS01000016.1, from coordinate 46,820 downwards.
AATCGTGAACATCTCAGTTAACCCTTGTTTGAGGGCCGTCAGCATGTTCATCTTTTGAGGCTGGTCTGGTTGAGGGTGTTGCCCAGCAGGTGTTACAGCTGCCGATGTGGGGGCGTCGCTATCTGATTGCACGCTAGATTGATCCGTGCCACAGTAGGGACAGAATTGAACGTTAGCTGGAATCTCCTTTCCACAATGAATACAGTACATGTTGGGCTTGTCAGTCATAAAGAATCCTCCAGAAGTAGGTATCAGCTTTTAGTATCTTCAGTGTTTGGACGATCTTGATTTATAGGTTTAAACCCGCAGAGTGGGGGCTGAACTCAGTCGCAGACACGACAATACTAAGAATACTACGTGAAATTAATAATTAAAAGGACTATTTGAATAAATATTCGAAATATTAGTGGTGTTAGCCGCTTGGCCACGAATCTATGAGGTTATAAAATGAATAGTTATCGGATTTAGTCGTCGTTCGTTCATAAACTGGCCTACCAAGGGCAGTCAAATCAGCACATGATTAACGGCAACAATGGTACGCTACAAGTAAATAAATGGCGATTTAACAAGGGGGAGTATGCAATGACGAAGGGATTAGCATTCACGTTTCACGGTGGGGCCACAGCCTTTATTGATCGGCTGGCGGTGGTTATTGACGATTTAGATGATGAGGACATTCGGCTACTCGATCAGATTACGCAGTGGTCTTGGACCAACGACTGTGTCATTCCGATGGGCGGAATTTCATTGTCAGCGGCGGAGATAGCCCAACGATTGAATAAGTTTGATCGCTTGAAATTACTGGATTTTGGGAATCACGTGTAAGCAAAAAGGGACAACGCCAGCCAATTGGGCGTTGTCCCTAACTATTTATTATTGTCGAATTTGTTGGTCTGAAAAAGTAACATCAGGGAGTTAACGTTTCTGATGAATCTCCAGTACCGGGTGACGTCGCGTTCCCGTGACCTCCACGTGAAGCGCCGTGTTAGTGGCGAGTTGTTCTTCTAGCGCAGTGACCTGTTCCTCGGTGAAGCCCTCCACGTCATACATGAGTGTGCGTTTAGCCGGGAGTTTGGCCACCTTGGCTAGGATTGTTTTGATGAGTGTGTCCATTGATTTTGCCTCCTTCAGGCAACCGATCTTTGCGGTTAGTTGGTCAATCACGCTTTCTTAGTCAGCCGTTTTCGGTGGCAAATGATGATAGCGGTGATAGGCTAAGGCTGAACATTTTAGTGCCATAGATTGATTCTGGGGGATGAAGATTGTGGAATTTAAGTTCAAAAATGGGGTTCATGCTTTCGCGTGCCGACTAAATCAAGTCATTGACCAGCTTGATCCGATTGAAGAGACTTTGCTCCATACCTTACTGGCCATTGCCGTGGCGCCTGAAGAAAACGTCACCGTGGTCGCTTTGCAAAACGAGTTGGGTCTAACGACCGATGAGCTCAGTTTTTACATGAATCGACTTGATCACTTGGGCTTGATCACCTGGACAGCCGATAGAGCCGTTGTCCCTTAATTTTGAATAAAACGCGTAGGGCCAGTGGTCTTACGCGCTTTTTAGTTATTCCCGTTCGGCATCCTCAGCCAGCTCCAGCCAAATGGTGAGCTGCGAGGGGATGTAGTCCGGCCAATTTTCCATCTTCTTCGCACAACGTGAAAGCAAGTGGCTTTGACCATCCTTCGCGAGATCGGTGAAGACACTGAGAGCCTGCGTATTATCCTCCAGATCGGTCATTAACGTGGGTAAATTGTGCTTCCATTCTTCAATCAGATCCTGATAAATCACGATTCGCCGGGCTTGAAGAATCGTGTAGTCCACGCCCTCAACATGTAGCTGCTTCACGAACCGGTCATATTCATTAAAAATGGCCGTCTGTGCCCGCTGCCAGTCGGTTTTGGTTAATTCCAACTTCTCATTTCTCATATGCTCATCCTCTTGACGATTCATAATTTTATATCACGATTTTGGGAAATCAATCGTTTTCTTTACGATATCGCATCTCTCAAATAGTATAGCATTTTATCTGAGAAAGGTAAGCTAACTTGCGAATTAATCACAGCTGCGGGTGAAATGGTTAACTGACGTGACTATAGCCCGTGGCGTAGTCGATCGTATAACCGGGTTCGATGTTAAAGATATAAACGTTGAAATGAACGGCATTGGAGCCGACTGACTGTGCCCGCATCTGGACGCCCCGGGCCACCAGTTCGTTGCCCTTAAAGACCGGCGTCACGGCGTACCGGACGTAGTGACGTTTGCTGGACTTGAGGTAAGTGGCAACATCCATTTCATTATGCAACATGCTGGGATTGTTCAGCGTGCGGGTTCCCGTCATTAAATTCTTGGGATTGTTGTTCTGCCCGGTAAATTGGTAACCAATCAGGTGGCTACGATTATAGAGCCAGCCGTGCTGGGTACGCTTGTTGTGCCACCCCGTGGGATCAACCGTTAGGGGTTCGCGGGTCGCGGACGGCATCAATGACTGATTGAGGAGAGCGGAGGCACCGGTGACACGGTTCAGACTATCCAGATTGGCGTAAGTTGCCCAAGCGCCGTGGCTGGTCGAGAGCTGTGCGCGGGTGAAACCGGGTTTGTTCTGATTGACGGTGATTTCTTGTTGACCACTGTAGGTTAGATTGGCCAGATTTACACCGGAAGATTTAGTCGTGGTGGTGTGAGGGGCCGGCGTGGCTTTTTTAGCGGCTTTCAAACTGGCCTGTTGGCGATTTAACTTGGATTGCCGCTGATCCAGTCGGGCTTTTTCAGAAGCGTTGGCCTTCTCTAGGCTACTGGCTTTCTTTTGGGGACCGTGATCGTAAACGACTTTAGTGCTGGAACTGGCCGATTTAGCCGTTGACTTTTGCTGACCACAGCCGCTTAAGCCGAGCCCCAGTAAGGCCAGAATACTGATCGTGAGTGTGAGTGATTTTTTCATTAGCGAAGCGCCTTTCTATAACCCGCCGCCTTGGCTTGGGCCTCTGTTTGGAAATAAACTGCGTTGCTACTGTTCATGTGGTAGCCTGCCTGATCGGGGGTGTGGTAGATCTTAGAATTACGGTTACCCACAATCTTTTGGGCCTTGTTGGTGTCGAGGTCCCCTTGTCGATGGCTAGCGTTGCTGGTTTGGGTATGTTGACTGCTGGCCTCCTGGTGAGCGGCTGCTTTGGCGGCCGCCTTGGAAGCCGACTTAGCGGTTGCTTGGGAACTGGCAGTGGCTTCACTCGCACTATCAGCTTTAGACTCACTGACGGAATTTGAGGTGGCCACCTGACTGTCGACCAATGCGAACGCCTTGTCTTGTCGACTAGCAGAAGCCGCTAACTGACGGGATTCCTGTTGTGCTTTAGACAGGCGTTGTGTCCCGACCTTCACCGTCTTGGTTGTCACGGTCGGTTGGGTTGAACCGAGAGCACCGATCCCGCCAAAGACGAATAGGACGGCACTGAGGGCCACGAGCCATTTACGGTGATGGGTAAATGCCCAGTAACCACCGCCGGCGCAGAGTAGTAGCCAAATAAGAAAGAACATCATGCGTGTTGTCGCTCCTTTATATGTAAATCATCGCAAGGATGATGGCTTTAGCCATAAATTAATGGGCACCCCAAAAAGGTGTCTTGGCTTAATTTTATGGGGCTGAGCACCTGATTTCAAGCGGAACTCTATTTTTTCCTTAAAATTGCGGGTCTCGACGTAAAAATGGGTCTAAATTTCGTACAGCAAAAAAGGATCGCCACCCCGTGACCATCCTTAAAGAGAGCTTACTTGTCGTCTTTCTTCATCATCTCAACAATTTCCTTGAGGTACTTTTCTTCAGCCGTAGGTTCCGGTTCAACCTTTTCCTCGACCGGTTTAGGAACCAGCTTGTTTAAGAGCTTGATCAGCAGGAAGACCACAAAGGCGATAATTAAGAAGTTAATGACCGAGTTGATAAAGGCACCATAGCGGAAGTGTGCTTTACCCACAGTCAGCACGAGATCGGAGAAGTCGATGCTACCAATGAAAATTCCTAGTAGGGGGTTGATCAGATTTTCCACCAGGGAATTGACGATGGCGGTGAATGCAGCCCCAACGATAACCCCAACGGCCAGGTCCATCACATTTCCCCGGGCGATAAACGCTTTAAATTCTTTCAGCACAATAAATTTCCTCCCTCACGGCATAGGGCCGTTTCATTTAACTTCTATTTTTAACGATTTATTTTTAAATTGCAACCAAAACGCAGCCGTCAAACTGAGTGACGTGAAAATTGCGCGGCATCGCTAGGGCTTCATGTGCTTAGGACGTGTCGAAGAAGACGGAGAGAACCAGCGATGATGGTGTGTCCCTTGGTAAACGATTCTGTCATACAGGACTAAGCTGATCGCGATAATCACCGCGATCAGAACCAAGTGGTGACTGACCCATAGGCCGAGGTCAATGATGATAATTATAGGAAGAAGCCACCAGATCCAACTGCTGAATAGTTTGTAGGTGAATAGGCCAAGTAGAATTAGCAGTAAAAGTAGCATTATATGCACTCCTTAATAGGATGAGAGAATTGAACTTAAGTCAAAAACGGAGTTACTTATTCATTTCTATCATAGGCTACTTAGGCGACTAGTTTAAGCAAAAATATTGGGGATTCTGTCACAATGTTGTGGTTAAAACGTTCTTTCAAGATTATCGAAATTTAAGAATGCTTTAATGACGGCGTTTGTTTGCATTAAAGGTTTCAATAAAACGTAAATCATAGTATAATGTAAGTGTTTACAAAATAGTGAATGCCGAAGTGAAATCAAGCACCGCAAATGTTACGCCGAGTAGACTTTTTACTTGCAATCCGGCGTGAAATCAACTATTATCAATTATTGATACATTTTAAAGTGGGTTAGACAACCGAAGTGGCCTTAAAATGTTTGAGAACCGAGTAGATTGTCATTGTATAGGAGGTGATTACCATGCTGAGTCGAACCAAAGAGTTTTTGCGGCAGAACAACTATCGTTATGAAAAATCGTATATTCGGCCGTTGATGGCGCCAGAGAGCGTCTACGTCTTCAAATTCGGAAAAGATTCGCTCAATAACCGGGTAATCATTCGTTATGGGCATACGTGGACCGGGCGTCAGCGAATTAACGAGATTGATTTGCGCCTGCATAAACAGAAGCATCCCCGCGTATTCCAAAATGAGGCGGACATGTTGGATTATCTGGAAACACGTCTTGCCCAGCGAAAGCAAAAAAACGCTGACCACCCGTCCAAAACCGAGAAGGTCTAGGCGGCCGTCTTCGTCAATTTCTTAAATGTTTAGCGGTGAGCTGGTGACAAGATTGTTGTCTCCAGCTCTTTTTTACATAAATTAAGGAGGAAACAAGTCATGGAATGGACCGAAGTAAGTGTCTTAACTACCAATGAGGCCGTTGAAGCGGTCAGCAACATTTTACAGGAGGCCGGCGCGAGTGGCGTGAAGATCGACGACGCGGCCGACTACGCCAACCTAAAAGCCGGCAAGTTCGGAGAAATCGTGGACTTAAAAACGATTCCACACCGGACCAGTGGCGCGCTGATTACGGCGTACTATCCCGAAACCATTTTTGTTCCCGAAATTCTGCCAACGATTAAGCAACGCGTCGCCGAACTCAGCCAGTTCGGTCTCGATCCCCAACCCGGAACGGTGACCACCAAGGCCGTTGACGATGAGAGTTGGGCCACAGCTTGGCAGAAGTATTACCATCCAGTCCGGGTAACGCGCTATCTAACCGTGACGCCGAGTTGGGAAAACTACCAACCCGTTCAGGCCGGCGAGAACGTTATCCGCTTAGACCCCGGCATGGCGTTTGGTACCGGGACTCATCCAACCACGCGTTTATCTATGACTGCTTTGGAAATGGTCGTCCGTGGGGGCGAATCCATGTACGATGTCGGAACTGGTTCGGGTGTCTTAAGTATTGCGGCGAAGTACATGGGTGTTAAGGACATCACAGCCTTTGACCTCGATGAAGTCGCCGTGCGCTCTGCCAAGACCAATCTCGACTTGAATCCCGTGGCGCAAGACGTTTTGGCAAAGCCCAATGACCTGCTCAAGGGCATCCATCATCCCGTTAACTTAGTGGTAGCGAACATTTTAGCCGAGATCATCTTGCCATTAGTTCCCCAAGCGTGGGAAAACCTCACCGAAGGCGGCTACTTCCTGACCTCTGGGATCATCGCGGACAAGTTGGATGAAGTCGTGGCGGCGCAAAAGAAACAAGGCTTTATTATTGATAACATCCTGCAAATGAAGGATTGGCGTGGTGTCATCGCCCATAAGCCAACGGAGGACGAATAGGCATGCAGCGGTATTTCTTAGAAGAAACGCATCAAGACGGTGATCAGGTCCGCCTAACCGACGTGATCTATCACCACTGGATAACGGTTCTGCGGGCCGAAACTGGGGCCACGGCTGAATTCGTCGATGAGACGGCCCAGCTGTTTCACGGTGAGCTCTCCCAGGTCACGGCCGATGAGGCTACGGTGACGCTGACGGCAGTGCCAACGCCCAAGGTGGAGCTGCCCGTGCACGTTACTATTGCCTGTGGGTTACCAAAACAGGAGAAAGCGGAATGGATTACACAGAAAGCCACGGAACTGGGCGTTGACCGCATTATTTTCTTTGGTGGCGACTGGTCCGTGGCCAAGTGGCAGGGTAATAAGGTAGATAAGAAGCTCAAACGCCTAACGAAAATTGCCCACGGTGCGGCGGAACAGTCTCACCGACTCCGACGCCCCATTGTCCAGTATGCAGCCAATCTCGCTGCGGTCCTACAGGAGCCCGTAGACGTCCGGTTGATGGCTTATGAAGAATCAGCTAAGCAGGGCGAACAAAGTGCCTTAAATCAGCAACTACAGGCCTTGACGCCTGGACAACGTCTGCTGACGATCTTTGGCCCCGAGGGTGGAATTAGTCCCGCCGAAGTTGCTGCCGCACAGGCTGCGCAGACGACTTTGGTCGGGTTAGGGCCACGGATTTTACGGACGGAAACGGCGCCATTATACCTCCTGTCTGCCGTTTCAATGGTCCTGGAGCTCCAACAACCGAGATGATTTGATGAAATCTCCGTGAAAACATGCTAAAATAGTTCCAATTATAAGAGAGTTGGGTGAATGCTGAATGGCATTTTTGGAGAGAGTTGGTTGGCGGTACTGGGTTGTTGGTATAATCATGGGCATCGTGGTTCCCGCGGTCGTGGCATGGATCGGGATTGGACCGGTCTGGCGCTTTGGCGGATTGCTGGCGATCGTCAACGGGGGCCTAGCGGTTGCTTTGGGGCGCGCCATGTATCGGCGCACGCAACCGGAGTGGTGGCTGTTGATTTGGCCACTGGTCTATTGGCTGGGTGCTTACCTGTTTTTGCCTCAGTATACCTGGTACTTTGCTATTGTTTATCTGTGCCTGTCTTATCTGGGGTACGGGTTAACGCAAACGAAAAAGACAATCGAATCATAATTTATAACTAAGGGTGGTGGCGTCCAATATGACCAAAGAACGTGTCTGGACGGCTGAAGAAGTAATTGCCAGAGTCGGTAAATATATGAATGCGCAACACGTTGAGATGGTGGTTAAAGCCTGCCATTTTGCAACGGTTGCCCACAAAGACCAGCATCGTCAATCTGGTGAACCCTACATTATGCATCCTATTCAAGTGGCGGGAATCCTAGCTGATTTAAACATGGATCCCGAAACGGTTTCTGCCGGGTTCCTGCACGATATTGTGGAGGATACCGGGGTTTCCTTGAGTGATGTGCGGGAGCTCTTCGGCGATGACGTGGCTTTGATCGTGGACGGTGTCACGAAGCTAGGGAAGATTAAGTATAAATCTAACCGAGAACAACTGGCGGAAAATCACCGGAAGCTGCTCTTAGCGATGTCCAAGGATATTCGCGTCATGATCGTGAAATTAGCCGATCGACTGCACAACATGCGGACGCTGCAGCACTTGCGGCCCGATAAGCAGCGGCGGATTGCCAACGAAACCTTGGAGATTTATGCGCCGCTGGCCGATCGCTTAGGGATTAGTACGATCAAGTGGGAACTGGAAGACATTTCCCTGCGTTACCTGAACCCGCAACAGTACTACCGCATTGTTCACCTGATGAATTCCCGGCGTGATCAACGGGAGCAGTACATCGCGGGGGCCATCGAGGTCATTCAGTCCTCAATTAAGGATTTGAATTTGGATTCCGAAATCTACGGTCGGCCCAAGCATATCTACTCGGTTTACCGGAAGATGAAGGATCAACACAAGCAGTTTAGCCAAATCTATGACTTACTGGCCATTCGGGTGATTGTCGATACCATTAAGGACTGTTATGCCGTCTTGGGGGCCATTCACTCGCAATGGAAGCCCATGCCTGGTCGGTTTAAGGACTACATTGCTATGCCTAAGGCCAACATGTACCAATCTTTGCATACGACGGTGATTGGTCCCGAGGGTCGGCCGCTGGAAGTGCAGATCCGGACCAAGGAAATGCACGCGGTCGCTGAATATGGGGTTGCCGCGCACTGGGCTTACAAGGAAGGGGTCACGGATAAGGTTCAAGAGACCAATTCCGGCGATAAACTCAATATCTTCAAGCACATCATTGAATTGCAAGAAGATACCGATGATGCCTCCGACTTCATGGACAGTGTCAAGGGTGAACTCTTTGGCGACCACGTCTATGCTTTTACGCCCAAGGGGGATGTCCTCGAACTCCCTAAGGGTGCCGGTCCCTTGGACATGGCCTATGCCATTCATACCGAGGTGGGCCATCACACCACCGGGGCCACCATTAACGGTAAGATTGTGCCGTTGAACTACGAGATCAAAAACGGAGATATCGTGGATATTCGCACGTCTTCAAGTTCCGCTGGTCCCAGTCGTGACTGGTTAAAGTTGGTCTCAACGCGGCGAGCTCGTAACAAGATCAAGCAGTTCTTCCGGCAAACCGATCGCGAACAAAACATCGTGGCGGGGCAAGATGCCGTGGAACGGACAATCCGCGAGCTGGGCTACGAGCCTAAGGCCTTGATGAACAAGGAAAACTTGGAAAAGGTCACGGCTAAGATGCACTACCAGCATGCCGATGACTTATTGGCGGCCATTGGGTTCGGTGATATCCAACCACGTGGTGTGGCTAACCGACTCACGGAAGGCGTCCGTCAGGCCGAAGAAAATGAGCGTCAGCGGCAAGAAGAACGTGAACTGCTGGAGGAACACCAAACCATTAAGAACGATCCCGATAATGATAAGAAGGATCGCAAGGGTAAGGAGTCCGATGGCGTGGTCATTGAGGGCGTCGACAACCTGTTGATTCGGTTGAGTCACTGTTGTTCACCGGTTCCTGGCGACGACATCGTGGGGTACATCACCAAGGGTCGTGGGGTTTCAGTTCATCGCAAGGACTGCCCCAACGTTAGACACGCCGAGGAGAATGGTGAACGAATCGTAGCCGTTCGGTGGGGCAACACGGCTGGTGACAAGACCAACTACAATGCCGATATCGAAGTCCAGGGTTACAATCGCAATGGCATGTTAAACGATGTCTTACGGACGATTAACAACAATACCAAGTTCCTGACGTCGATTAACGGCAAGGTTGATCACAACCGGATGGCAATCATTTCGGTCAGTGTGGGCACCAGAAATCAGTTTGAATTACAACGGATCATCGATAACATTAAGAACATTCCGGACGTCTATGTGGTTAAGCGGGCGTTCCATTAAAACGAGACACGTGAAAATTGGGGCGGTTAGGCTGCCCTTTTTTCACGCATTGATTTAATTTTTCCAGTGATCAAACAATTTGTATGCGACAGAAAGGCGGGAATACGATGCGGGTATTACTTCAAAAAGTGAGTGAAGCTTCGGTTACAATTAACGGTCAAGTTCACGGGGAAATTCAACAGGGATTTTGTCTGCTGGTGGGGGCTCAGGACAGTGACACCAGCGCTGAGGTTGACTACCTGGTGCATAAGATTAGTAAACTGCGGGTCTTCGAAGACGATGCGGGGAAGATGAATCTCAGTCTGGCAGACGTGGCTGGCAGCATCCTGTCTGTCTCCCAATTCACGTTATATGCTAGTACCAAAAAGGGCAACCGTCCTAGTTTTACGGCAGCTGGGGAACCCCAACATGCTAAAAAATTATACGAAGAACTCAATGAAAAATTAGCGGCGGCCGGAATTCACGTCGAAACGGGGGTGTTCGGCGCCGACATGCAAGTGGCGCTGGTAAATGATGGTCCCGTCACGATTTGGTTCGATACGGATCACAAATAACGGACCCGTTTTTAGGAGGATGACAATGCGTTATCAGCAACTTTTTTGGGATTTTGATGGCACCCTGGTCAATACCTATCCAGGAATGGTCAAGGCCTTTGGCGAGGCACTTGTCGCCTGTGGGGTTAACGACTTTGAAATTGACAGCGAGGACATCTATCGGTCAATGCGGCAACACAGTTTGGGTCGGGCTTATCAGCGGTTTACGGCGGAATACCAAGTAGACCGGGCTCGGTTGACGAAGATTTATGAGCGATTGGCGGCGCCTCTGCTCGATGAGACCCAGGCATTTCCCGGTGCCGCCGAACTATTGGCGCAGGTAACGGCCGCGGGTGGCCGTAATTTTCTACTGACTCACCGCGATCATCGGGCCTTGGACCGGTTGGCTGCATTAGGACTCGATCAGTTCTTCAGCGGCTATGTCACCAAGGATGATGACTTTCCACGAAAGCCTGATCCGACCAGTTTGTTGGCCCTCTGTCAGAAATACGATGTGGTCAAGTCGGAGGCAATCATGATCGGTGACCGTAATTTGGATGTGGCGGCCGGTCACCGTGCGGGCATGGCCGGGGCCTTGTTTGACCCGGAACACCTGATTGTCGATGAGAGTCAACCCGAGGTGCGGGTCACCCGGCTGGCGGATTTGCAGGCGTGGCTGGCGGAATAACTGAATGACACACGCCATATTAGGCGAGTTATTGCTGATAAGGCGCTTATTGTTAGTGACAATTATTCTGGCTCGTGGTGGCCCAAATTCAGACGATTTTGACGAGTCGAATTGCCACATCGTAAGCACGTTTTGAAAACAAATTTGGTCTATCAATTTCAAAAATGCATCCTACAATATCTTGATTTATCAATTTTTGCATATAGCAATTAAATTCTACGATAAAAGGGCTCCAGCTCATGGTCAACCATGAGCCAGAACCCTTTTTCGATTGCGTGTGATTAGAGGTGACTTAGCCGCGCGCCAGTGTTTGATCTACGGCTTCCCCATAAGTTTCACCGAACAAATTCAGGTGCGCCAAGAGGTAATAGAGTTGGTAGTGTGGTAAGCGTGTCGTGTACCCATCGGCTAGTGGGTAGACGTCCTGATAACCCCGATAAAAATCAGCGGTGAAGCCGCCGAAGATGGTGGTCATGGCCAAGTCGAATTCACGATCACCGTAGAGCACATCGGGATCGATCAGAGTAGGTACACCCTCGGCCGTAAACAGGTAGTTGCCCGCCCAGAGATCACCGTGTAACAGCGAGGGTTGGATCGGCCGGTGTTGATTTTCGGTCAGGATCGCTTGGTGAACGCGGTCATAGGCGGCTTGCCGTGAATCATTCCATAGATGGTGCGTTTGAGCCCGTGCGACGAGCGGATCGAGCCGCTGCTTCAAATAAAAGGTCGACCAGTCATCCTGCCACGTATTGTGCTTAGGCAGTTTGGCCACCAGGTTATCCTGATCAAAGCCGAAACGTGGAGCCGTGACGCGGTGGACCCGGGCAACAGCCTGACCCAGTTCGTACTGGCTGCCGTGACCGGTTTCCAGAAATTCTAGAACCAGGTAGGCGTCCTGGTCAATCTCGCCCGTGGCGATCACTTCGGGAACATTGACCGCTTGACCGAGTGCCTGAAGACCGGCGACCTCATGGGTATAGAAACTCGCCGGTTTTCCGGGTTGAACTAATAAGAAGTAAGGGCCTTCTACCGTTTCTAAACGAAAGGCCTGATTGATGTCCCCACCGGAAACGGGTTGAACGGCCGTAATCTGCGGTAAGGGCAGCTGATTGTACCAAGCCGATGTGAGTTGCATGTGAAGATCTTCTTTCCATAAAAGTTAAGATTGCGCGCTGAAATAGGCACTGAGGCCCTTAACCACGCGAGTAGCCACCTGCTTTTGGTACTGCGGGCTGCTGATATACTTAAAGTCCTTCTTGGTATTGATATAGCCCATTTCGAGAAGCAGTGATGGGCGGCTATTGTCCCGGATCACTTCGAAGTTTCCGTACTTGATACCCCGATTAGTGAGGGGGAGATCGTTCATTTCGCCGTTGATCGCTTCGGCTAACTTATAAGACGTTTCTTGGTGATAGTAGTAGGTAGTGGTTCCAGAGGCAAGATTATTAGTTGGTGAGGAGTCAAAGTGAAAGCTGATGAAGGCACTGGCCTGGTCCGTATTGGCCAGGGCCGGTCGATCCGCTAGACTCACACTTTTATCACTGTCCCGTGTCATAATGACGTGGGTGCCCCGTGCCCGTAACTGCTTAGCCACCTGTTTTGCCATGGCCAGAGTGTACGTCTTTTCGTCATGGTTCTGATCGATCGAGAGGGCACCGGAGTCGCTACCCCCGTGACCAGGGTCCAGGACGATCGTGGCTTCCGAAAGGTTGGTGACCTTTTTGAGGTTTCCGGGGTGATCGACTAACCAGCTCGCCACCCAACCGAAGTGGTTTTGACTGTCGCGAACGTGGTACCAGTTGTTCTTTTCATTCAGGATGGTTAGTTGGCTATTTTGTTTGACTTTATGGGTGACCTTATAAGTCAAGCCGGGGCCGTCCCGTAGGTTAAGATTGCTGACGGTAGCGGTCACGGAATTGTTGCGCGTGAAACTAAAAAGTAGCCCTCCCGCAATTAAGAGGATCGCCAGTCCGGTAACGATTCCGGGCCAGTTGCGTGGTTTAAAATGCATGCTGAGTTCTCCTTCATCAAATTAGTTTCAATTATACCACGAATGGTTTTCAGTACCTTTAAATTTCATGAGCGATGCCTTGACTTTTCACAGCACTTTCAGTAAGCTTAGGAAGAATAAAATAGATTGCCAATGAGAGAGAATAGTAAGGGAAAGCCCGTTTTAAGAGAGACCGCGTTGCTGGGAGCGGTTGACGGTGTGACCCCGAAGACGCTTTTGAGGCTAATGGCGCTTGCGTCATTCGTTTGCAACGTTATCCTGCAGAGAACTTTAAAAAGGTGGTACCGTGCATACCTGCGCCCTTGTCAATTGACAGGGGCGTTTTTTATGCTCTGATACAGGGTTGAGGTATCGACCGTGATCGTTACGGGCCACTCGTGTTTAAGTTTCGTTGCAGGCGTAGAAAGGGAGAATGCTCATGCGTTATCAACGACCAAAGGGTACGGCCGACATCTTACCAGGCGATTCACAGACCTGGCAATTCGTCGAAGCCACCGCGCGCCAGTTGTTTGCTAATTATCGCTTTGAAGAGATTCGGACACCTATGTTCGAAAACTTCGAAGTCTTCTCACGAACTTCCGGGGATACCTCTGACATCGTGACGAAGGAAATGTACGACTTTAAGGACAAGGGGGATCGGCATTTATCCCTGCGGCCTGAAGGAACGGCTGGGGTTGTTCGGGCCTTTGTTGAAAACAAGCTTTACGGTCCCGAAACCAACAAGCCTTACAAGGTTTACTACATGGGGCCAATGTTCCGTTACGAACGGCCACAATCCGGTCGGCAACGGCAATTCCACCAAATCGGGGTTGAAGCCTTTGGGAGTGACGCGCCTGAATTGGACGTTGAAGTCATTGCCCTAGGGATGAACTTATTAGGCAAGTTAGGCCTTAAGCACTTGCGCTTAGCCCTGAATACGCTGGGGGATAAGGAAAGCCGCGATGCTTATCGGCAAGCCCTAATTGACTTCTTGGAACCCCACTTTGATGAACTGAGTGATGATTCCAAGGTTCGGCTGCACAAGAATCCATTGCGGGTCCTTGACAGCAAGGACAAGCACGATCAAGAGATCGTTGCCGATGCACCTTCGATCCTCGATTTCTTAACGCCAGACGCCACGGCTCACTTTGACCGGGTCAAGGCCAGTCTGGACGCCCTGGGCATCACTTATGACGTTGATGCCACTATGGTGCGGGGGTTGGATTACTACAACCACACCATCTTTGAAATCATGGCCGATTCACCTGCATTGGGTGAGGGCTACACGACGGTCTTAGCCGGTGGCCGGTACAATGGTTTGGTCGAGGAACTCGGTGGTCCAGAAATGCCAGGGGTTGGTTTCGGCCTCGGTGTTGAACGCTTGGTTCTGTTGATGCAAGCCGAAAAGGTGACGATTCCTAACGATCACCCACTCGATGTTTACGTGGTGGGGATCGGGGATGACACCTCCTTAGAAACACTCAAGTTGGTTCAGGCCATTCGTCAAGCTGGTCTGACCGCTGATCGTGACTACTTGGCCCGCAAGCCGAAAGCCCAATTCAAGACGGCCAACCGCCTTGCTGCTAAGTACACGTTAACCATTGGTGACCAAGAGTTAGCCAATCAAACGGCTAATTTAAAATCCATGGAAACCGGTGAAGAAGTCAGCGTACCACTGGCTGACGTCTACCAAGATTTCCAAAACGTTGTAAACACCAAGTTTACGGCAAAATAAGAGGGGATAAGCATGGAAAAGAATTTAAAACGGACCACGTATGCCGGTTTAGTTAACGAACAATATCTTGACCAAACCGTTGTTTTAAAGGGTTGGGTGCAAAAACGCCGTGACCTGGGTAGCTTGATCTTTGTTGACCTTCGCGACCGCGAAGGCATCGTTCAATTGGTCTTCAGTGAAGAATATGACAAAGACGCCTTAGCCGTTGCCGATCAACTGCGGAGCGAATATGTCATTGAGATCCAAGGGAAGGTCGTTGCACGGACGCCTAAGGAAATCAATCCAGACATGCGGACTGGGAAAGTTGAAGTCCGGGTTACGGGCATCAATCTTCTGAACAAGTCCAAGGAACTGCCATTCGAAATTAAAGATGGCGTGAATGCTTCCGATGACCTGCGTCTTCAGTACCGGTACCTAGATTTACGCCGGCCAGAAATGCAAAAGTCATTAATGCTGCGTAACCGGATTGTGCAATCCGTTCACAGTTACTTTGATAAGAATGGGTTCATTGACATTGAAACCCCAGACTTGACCAAGTCAACACCAGAAGGGGCTCGGGATTACCTGGTTCCTTCACGGATTTATCCTGGTCATTTCTACGCGTTGCCACAATCTCCACAATTGTTCAAGCAATTGTTGATGGGCTCTGGCTTCGACCGTTACTACCAAATCGCTCGTTGCTTCCGTGACGAAGACTTGCGTGGTGACCGTCAACCTGAATTTACCCAGATTGACTTGGAAACGTCCTTCTTAACGGCTGAAGAAATTCAAGACCTCACTGAAGGTTTGATTGCTAAGGTCATGAAGGATACCTTAAACGTTGACGTTAAGTTGCCATTCGAACGGATGGACTGGGATGATTCCATGGCCCGCTTTGGGACCGACCAACCCGATGTGCGTTTCGGTATGGAATTAAAGGACTTGTCTGACATCATGACCAACACTGATTTCAAGGTGTTCTCCGGTGCTGTCGCTAATGGTGGCCAAGTTAAGGCCATCGCCGTTCCTGGTGGTGCTGACAAGTACAGCCGCAAGGACATTGACAAGTACGGTCAATACATCGAACGCTTCGGTGCTAAGGGCTTGGCTTGGATGAAGGTTACCGATGATGGTTTCAGTGGTCCAATCGCGAAGTTCTTTAAGGACGGCGACTGGTTCGCTCAAATTACCGAAAAGACGGGGGCCAAGAGTGGCGACTTGTTACTGTTCGCTGCCGACTCCAAGCGTGTCGTTGCGCAAACGTTAGGCTACCTCCGTGTCGCCATCGCTAAGGAACAAGACATGATCGACCAAAACAAGTGGGCCTTCTTATGGATTGTGAACTGGCCATTGTTTGACTACGATGTTGATCTGAAGCGTTGGGTCCCAGCACACCATCCATTCACGATGCCTGCTGAAGGGGATGCCCACTATCTTAATGACGGTGAAGACCCACACAAGGCCTACGCCCAGAGTTACGACATCATCTTAAACGGTTTGGAACTTGGTGGGGGATCTATCCGGATTCACACTCGTGAGCTGCAGATGAAGATGTTGAAGGCCTTAGGCTTTACCCCAGAACGTGCTGAAAAGCAATTTGGCTTCCTCTTGAAAGCCTTAGATTACGGGTTCCCGCCTCATGGTGGTCTGGCTATCGGGTTGGATCGTTTCGCCCGGTTGCTGGCAAAGCGCGATAACATTCGTGACGTGATTGCCTTCCCTAAGAACTCGAAGGCTACGGAACCTATGACCGAAGCACCAACGACGGTTGCGGACAAGCAATTGCTTGACTTGGACCTGTTGATTGCTAAAAAAGAAGAGACGGACCAAGACTAATCGGCCTTGGGCACGCGTTTCAATAATATAGGTTTGGCGGAATGAGGCTAGGAAACATGTTCTAGCCTCATTTTTGCGTGCATGGTGACCTTGACGCCGTGGCCGAAAAGCCGTTTAATGGAATCATTAGAAAATGGAGTGATTATGATGAGTGAACGAATTGAAACAGCAACATTTGCTGGCGGTTGCTTCTGGTGTATGGTGCGGCCCTTTGACACGTTTCCCGGGATTGTGCGGGTGCTGTCGGGTTATACCGGGGGAACGGTGACCGATCCCACCTATGAGCAGGTGAAGAGTCAAACAACGGGCCATACCGAGGCCGTTAAGATCTGGTTCGATCCCAGCGTCGTGACGTATGAACAGTTAGTTACCTTATACTGGCAACAAACCGATCCGACCGATGATGCGGGGCAATTTCAGGATCGGGGAACGAATTATCGGCCCGTTATCTTCGTAAATAGTGCGGCTCAGGCAGCGACAGCTCAGGCATCTAAACAGGCCTTGCAGGAACGTGAACAGTTCGATAAGCCTATTGTGACGCGGATTCAAGTCGTGCAACCCTTCTTTGTCGCCGAGGAACGCCATCAGCAGTTCTACAAGAAACATGCCGATCGTTTTGCTGAAGAGGAAGCGGGCGGCCGTTCTGCCTTCATTGACCAGCATTGGCAGAATCATTAGAAGTCGCTAAAAGATGCGCATTGCCGTGGCCGAGACCCCGGATAAATGCTATACTAAGCCGAGCATAGTGTGAAATATGGCAAAAGAAAGTAAGCGAGGTTGGGGTTTAAATCATGGATGATGTGCAGCAGTTGTTAAAACGGCATACCTATACGGCGAAATTCTCCGTGGCGTTCTTCTACGGTGTTTTGGTGTCGATTGCGGTGAACTTTTTCTGGACGCCGGGACATATTTATTCTTCCGGTGTGACTGGGTTAGCTCAGTTAGTCAACAGTTTGACGGCAGGGTTGGGAACGTTTCATATTTCAACAGCCCTGGGGCTGTTTCTGATTAACATTCCCATGTTTGTCTTGGCCTGGAAGCAAATTGGCAAGTCATTTACCGTTTTTACGTTTATCTGTGTTCTGTTCGCGTCAGTGATGATTCGGGTGATTCAACCCGTGCATTTGACTAGTGACCCCATTATCTGTGCAATCTTTGGGGGCGCGGTCAATGGTTTCGGAACGGGATTCGCGCTTAAAAATGGGATCTCAACCGGTGGACTGGATATCATCGGAATCGTGTTGCGGCGTAAGACGGGCCGGAGCATGGGAACCATCAATATTGCCTTTAACAGTCTAATTGTGATTAGTGCCGGTTTCGTCTACGGCTGGCCATATGCGCTGTATTCCGCGCTGGGACTCTTCGTCAATGCGAAGGTCATCGATATGACGTTTACGCGTCAACAGCGGATGCAGGTCATGGTCATTACCGATCGCCCGAAGACGGTGATTGACAGCATCCAAAATCACATGCGTCGTGGGATCACCATTGTCCACGGGGCAGAGGGTGCGTATCACCACGATGAAAAAACGATTCTGTTTACGGTGATTACACGTTATGAGATGGATGAACTGGAAATGGCAATGGAAGAGGCCGATCCACACGCCTTTGTGAGCATTTCGGATACGATCAAGGTGTTGGGACATTTCTACGAACCAAAGTGGTAGCCTGTGCAGCGTTGGGGGTAAACCTCACCGCTGTATTTATTTTGGACAAGGGCGGTCTTTGCCTAAATTAACCCGTCTATAGATTACTAACGAAAATTTGGCGGAATCAGTCTCAACATTTTTTGAAAATTTGGGCGTTAGATAATCGGGCAAGCTAGCAAATGGCGGGTAAATCAGCAGTCCGGGCCAGCTGTTGTTATAAAATTAGTCTAATGATGTCAAGATTACTCACAAATTTGGTTGCTGTTTCTTAAAGCTTCTTAAATTTCTCTAGGTTCCCGGTGGAGATGTGGTATAATTCTCGGTGTTATGGACAGCGAAAATAAGTGATATTGGTGATAGCGTGAAAGATATTTATTTATGGTTAATTCGGCTCATGTCACGTTTGAACGCTGGGCGTCAGCAACGTCAGTTTGTTTACTTGATGAGCTTTGGCGATAACCTCGCGTTCATTCGAGCATTGGCTCAGGCATCACCGGTCGATCGACCGTTAGTTGTGTTTTACCGACCGCAACAGGAACGGGCGGCGCAGCGTCTAGCGCGGTCCGGGATTGATGTGCGGCCGTTTCACGATAATCTACAGTTTGTCCTGAAGGGCATTCCACAGATTATGCGTGCGCGGGTCCTGTTTTGCGACAATTACTATGCGTTTCTGGGTGGCTTGGTTCACCCCAAGCGCATGCGCATCGTGCAGGTTTGGCATGCGGCGGGGGCCATCAAGCGTTTTGGCTGGGATGATCCCACCACGGCGCAACGTTCAGCGAGTGACCAACGACGATTCCAGGCGGTATATGACCACTTTGATGAATTCGTCGTGGGTTCACCCGCAATGGGCCGGGTCTTCGCCCGCAGTTATCGGGTTCCCGAGACACGGATGCAGGTGTTGGGCTATCCGCGTTCGGATCGGTATGCGGATCCCAAGTGGCAACAGTTGTCTCGCGAAGCTGTTGCGGAGGCCGCTCCCGAGCTGGTCGGTCATCGGGTTATCCTGTACGCACCGACTTATCGCGAAGGGGTGACCTTCACGCCACCAGCTGGTTTGGCAGCGGCACTGACCGCTGATCCGACGGCTAAAGTCGTGGTGAAGGTCCATCCGGCGCTAAAGGACAGTGCGCAACACTTACAGGCGCAACTGGGACAACAGGTGGTGGTGACTGAGCATATCAGCACAATGGATCTGTTGAACGTGGCGGAAACGGTGGTCACGGACTACTCGTCTGTCGCTTTCGACTACAGCTTGGTGCCCAATGCCCATAGCTTACTCTTCTTCTTATTCGATTGGGATGATTACCGGCGTGATCCGGGCGTTCAACCGGATTTAGAAGAGTGGTTACCAGGGCCGATCATTAAGACGACTGAACAGTTGGCGGCGGCCATCAGAGCTGACGCCCCAACTGATTTAACTCAGTTTAACCAACGGTGGAATTC
Organism: Levilactobacillus hammesii DSM 16381; assembly: GCF_001434395.1. Lineage (GTDB taxonomy): Bacteria > Bacillota > Bacilli > Lactobacillales > Lactobacillaceae > Levilactobacillus > Levilactobacillus hammesii. The sequence goes on along the minus strand of NZ_AZFS01000016.1, from coordinate 27,237 downwards.
CGCCAATGATGGGGCGGCCACACAGCGGGTCGTTGACCGTTATGCTGCGTTGCTAGATTAGCACCAGCGATTACAATTTAAAGGAGTGCAGTGCCTTGAAAGAGGTCATGACCTTATTCAAAGAACAGGTCTCGAGCATCGGAATCATTTTTCGGATTTCACGCTACGAAGATCAAGCAAGTTATCAAAGTCATTACTTAGGTTTAATGTGGGAGTACTTATACCCGTTGATTCAAATCGGTATTTACTGGTTAGTCTTCGGTGTGGGGTTAAAGCACGGCCAACCCATTAGCGGTGTCGGCTACCTCCCTTGGATGGTGATCGGGATTTCACCTTGGTTCTTCATGAACCGGGCCACGTTGGATGGTTCTAAGAGCATCTACCAACGGGTCAACATGGTGGCGAAGATGAAGTTCCCAGTCTCAGCATTACCGACGATTAAGATCGTCAGCAACCTGAGTTCCTTCTGGACGATGATGGTTTTCACCATCTTTATCGGTCTGTTGAACGGGGTTTATCCTAAGGTCGCTTGGTTCCAGTGGATCTATTACTTCTTTGCGATGATCTGCTTACTGGTTGCCTTGGGTATCTTTAACTCTTGTATCAGTGTGCTGGTGCGGGATTATCACATTCTCTTACAGTCTGTAATGCGGATGTTATTCTACGTGTCCGGTGTGCTGTTTAACTTCGTGACGCCATCATTCCCAACGCCATTCATTCACTTGCTCGAACTGAACCCGTACTACTACATCGTTGCGGGCTTCCGGGAATCCTTCTTGGGGACCGGCTGGTTCTGGGATAAGCCAATGCTGACGCTAGAATTCTGGCTATTCGTGTTCTTCTTACTGTTAGTGGGTTCCCACTTGCACTATAAGTTCCGGTCACGCTTTGTTGATTTAATCTAATTGAAAGGGGCAACCTCAGATGGCGAACGGTTTACAAAAAATCACGCAGTCACTGAAGCTAGTTGCTCGCTATGGGCTCATCGTGCTGAACGATGGGCTTATTTGTTTACCTGTTAAACGGCGACTAGTGATGTTTGAAAGTTTTAATGGCAAGGATGTTAATGATAACCCGGCGGCAATCTACCGGGCATTGGTGGCGGCAGATCCACGTTACCGTGAGACGGCGTACTTCAGCGTGAAACCACGGGAATACGCGGCTTTAAAACGGCAGTATCCGGAGGTCCAATTGATCAAGCGGTTCACGCCGAAATGGGTGTGGTTAATGGCACGGGCCCAATACTGGGTCCTTAACTCGCGACTGCCTAATTGGTGGCGCTCCAATCGTCATACCCGTACCATTCAGACGTGGCACGGAACGCCTTTAAAAAAATTGGGTGCGGACATTCAGCACGTGGCGATTCCCGGGACCAGTACGGCGGATTACCACCAACAGTTTGTGACGGCGTCGTCGCGTTGGGATTACCTGATTGCGCCGAACCAATACTCGCGGGATATTTTTAAACGGGCCTTTGGCTATCGCGGCCACTTCTTGACGATTGGTTATCCCCGTAATGATGTGCTTTACACCGACAATCAGCCGGATAAGGTGGCCGCACTACGGCAGCAGCTTTTGGGAAGGGTGACCGGGCCAGTCGTCACCTATGCGCCAACCTGGCGGGATGACATGGCGGTACGCCCGGGCGTGTATCGTTTCGATTTACCCTTTGATTTGGGTGCGTTCTTTCAGCATGTTCCCGCAGGCACGCACCTGATTATTCGGCCACACTATCTGGTCAAGGACGCCGTCGACATTCGGGGTTTTGAGGACCGGGTGACGGTGCTAGCGGATACCGATATTGCGGAACTTTATCTCATCACGGATTTACTGATTACGGATTATTCCTCCGTGATGTTTGACTTTGCCAATTTAAAACGGCCACAGTTGTTCTTTGCTTATGACCTGGCGCACTATCGCGATCAGTTGCGAGGCTTCTACTTTGACTATCAAAAGGAAATTCCGGGGCCGTTGGTGACAACGGCTACCGCCTTTTATCAGCAGCTCGATGAATGGCAACGGGAAGGCAGTTTTCCAGCCTATCAGGCGCAACAGGCGGCCTTCTATCAGAAGTTTTGTGACTGGGAGGATGGTACGGCTAGCCAAAAGGTGGCCAGTCTGATCATTAGTGGAAAGGATGACTTGTAATGGCTGAATTCTTAATTGGATCGCATGTTAGTATGAAGGGCAAGGACATGTTGCTGGGGTCGGCAAAAGAGGCTGCTCATTACGGCGAGAACGTCTTCATGATTTATACCGGCGCGCCGCAGAACACCCGTCGTAAGCCGATTGACGAGCTGAATATTCCGGCTGGTCGGCAGTTCATGGCGGACCACAACCAACGCGCTGTGGTGATTCATGCGCCCTACGTGGTTAATCTCGGCAATACGACAAAACCGCAGAACTACGCCTTTGCCGTGGATTTTCTGACCAATGAGGTTAAACGGGCGGCGGCACTTGGGGCGACACAGATTGTCTTGCATCCCGGCGCGCACGTGGGTGCCGGTCCGGACGCAGCCATTGCCCAGATTGCCAAGGGCTTGGACGAAATCTTAGCAGCGGCCGATGCACCCGTCCAGATTGCCTTAGAGACGATGGCGGGCAAGGGGACCGAAGTCGGTCGCACCTTTGAAGAACTTGCGGCGATTATGGACGCGACGGCGGCAAACGATCGACTGTCGGTCTGCTTTGATACCTGTCACACCAGTGATGCCGGTTACGCGATTGCCACGGACTTTGATGGGGTTCTGAATGAATTTGATCACGTCATTGGCGTGGATAAGATTAAGGTCATTCACTTGAATGATTCCAAGAATCCTCAGGGGAGCCACAAAGATCGTCACACAAATATTGGGCTGGGAACGCTGGGCTTTGACGTCCTGAACGGCGTGGCCCATCATCCGCAATTAACGGCGGTGCCCAAAATTATGGAAACACCCGTGATGGGGCCGGACCGGAAGCACGGCGTTAACCCGCATGGTTATGAAGTCGCCATGCTTAAGCACCAACGGTTCAATCCGGATTTGGAAGCCGATGTCTTGGCTGACGAGCCGGTTGATGCCTACCTGACGCGTTAAGTAGACCGTCCAACCTGGTTTTCGGCAGGACTGTTGGATGATGCCAGAATGAATTGAATTAAACGTAAAAGGGCCCACCGCTTCAGTAATTGCTGAGACGGTGGGTCCTTTTATGAGGGTAATGGTGGCTGATCAAATTGTCCTTAATCGGTTAAGGAATGCGGAATCAGATCGTAGTCCACGCTTTCCATAATGAGCGTGGCGGTTTCCTCGATTGACTTGTTCGAGACGTCAATGACGAGGCAACCGATCTTTTTATAAATCTTTTGCGCGTAATCGAGTTCTTCACTGATCTTTTTGGTGTCGGAGTAAGCACTGTCGGCTGGCAGACCGTAAGAAATCATGCGTTCCTGACGAATTTTGCGCAAGGACTCCGGCTTGTTGGTCAGACCAAAGATTCGTTTGGGGTCGACTTGCCATAATTCATCTGGGAGCTGCGTGGTGGGTCCTAACGGCAGGTTGGCGACCCGCAAGTTCCGGTTGGCTAGGAAGAGTGAGAGGGGCGTCTTAGAGGTCCGAGAGACGCCGAGAATGACGATGTCGGCCTTGAGCAGGCCAGTCGGGTCCTTCCCGTCATCATAGGTCACCGCAAACTCCATTGCAGCAATACGATCGAAGTAGGTGTCATTTAGATTGTGCACCAGCCCGGGAACCCCCTCGGGCGTCAAACCGGTTGCATCACGCATCACGGTCATAGCGGGCTGAATGCAGTCGAACTGTTGCAGCTGATTGGCGGTCGCAAATTCTCTGACTTTTTTACTCAGGGTTGCGTTGACCAGGGTGTGAAAGATCATAGCCCGCTGTTTCTTGGCCAGATTTAGGATACCATCGAGAATGGAATCGGTTTGAATAAAGGGAAAGCGTTGGTAGCTGGCTTGTACGGTGGGAAACTGAGAGACGGCTGTCTGGGCCACGGTCAGCGCCGTTTCCCCGGAAGAATCGGAAATAATAAAGATCGTAATCTGCGGCATGGCGAGCAACTCCTCTGACGTATTTTCTTGGTAATTACCCCTAGTTTACCCCCTCCGATAAAACGGTTCAAATTTTATTGCCTTGCGTTATTGACGCCGTTTGGATGATTATGTATAATAGTTAAGAACCGTTACGCCGGTGGTAAAAAGCTAACCGGCGTTATTACTTGTGCTCGGAGGGAGGGAATTTTATATGGCAAAGACAGTCGTTCGCAAAAACGAGTCTTTTGACGACGCTCTTCGGCGCTTCAAACGTACGGTTTCCCGTAGCGGTACTTTACAAGAATACCGTAAGCGTGAATTTTACGAAAAACCAAGTGTGAAGAAAAAGTTAAAATCAGAAGCTGCGCGTAAGCGTAAAGCTAAGAAGAAGCGTTTCTAAGCTCTTTTTGCAATTTAACTAAGAAAACCGCTGACCTTATGGTTGGCGGTTTTTTTGTCGCTTAAAAAGAGGGTTATTCAGAGATTGGCCAAGGCTACCGTGATCATCTTGGTAAAAGTTGAGCGACTACCGGAGAACCACTGAATTAGTGAGGCGCACAGTCCCATAAAATAGGCCCCCTGATCGGACTTATATAAATACCTGTTGAATTTTATGAATTATAGTATAAAATAAATATGTTTGTTAAATAGTGATCAAGCGATGGAGGGAAATTTAATGAATATTACAGTAGCGATGGCGCGCAAATCGGGTGAACCGTTGACCATTGAAAAAGCACAACTGGCAGATTTAGAAATCGATGAAGTTCTCGTGAAAATGGTGGCTAGTGGTGTCTGTCATACGGATGCCGTGGGTCGTGATGCCGGTATGGCGGGGTATCCGGTTGTACTGGGGCACGAAGGCTCTGGGATTGTACAGGAGGTAGGCGCAGCTGTATCAACCGTCAAGCCAGGCGACCATGTGGTTTTATCGTTCAATTCATGTGGTGTCTGTGAAAGCTGTTTGTCCGGTCATCCTGCAGAATGTGATAAGATGAACCAAATTAATTTTGGTGGGCGGCGAAAAGATGGTTCCGCTGCCATCACGCAAGACGGTGAGACAGTCTCAAACTTCTTTGGACAATCGTCATTCAGTACGTATTCGGTCGTTTCTGAACGTGGTGTGGTTAAGGTTGACGAGGCTGCGGATCTTAAATTGCTCGGCCCCTTGGGTTGCGGCATTCAAACGGGTGCTGGCACAGTGCTCCAATACTTCCAGCCTAAATTTGGCGATTCAATTGTCATCTTCGGTGCCGGCGCGGTTGGGTTATCCGGCGTTATGGCTGCCAAACTGCTGAACATGGCACACATCATCGTGGTGAACCGGCCTAATCCCTACCGGCTAAACATGGCGCGTGAATTGGGGGCAACCGACGTTATCGAAAGTAAGCCGGGCGTTGATGTGGTGGCTGAGATTAAGCGAATTACCGGTAACGGCACCGACTTTGCGCTGGAGACAACGGGCGCCGCACCATGCATCAAGGCATCGGCCAATGCCATCAAGCCGCGTGGTATCGATGCGGTAGTCGGGATTGCTGGTGACGTGACGTTTAACGTGAATGATGACATCATGGCCGAAAGCAAGACTATTGCCGGTGTCATTGAGGGGGACGCCATTCCACAGATCTTTATCCCTAAAATCGTCAAATATTATCAAAAAGGGCTTTTCCCATTTGATAAACTCACGAAGCTCTACAAGTTTGAAGACATCAATCAAGCCTTTGCAGATTCCGCCAGTGGAAAAGTTATCAAACCAATTGTGGTCTTTGACTAACTGGTTGCGCATGACGGTGAGTTCAGCTGTCTCTTAGTGGGCAGTACTGAGCGTTTGGTGCAATAAAATAGCCGTTTCCAACAATCGCGTTGTTATTTCTAGTGAATTGTTGGAAACGGCTATTAAATTAGGTGGAAATAGTTAGTTTTCGTTCGTTAGGACGACCTTGCCGATCATGCGATTAGCTTCCACCAACGCATGGGCTGCACGGAGATTGGCCGCATTAATTGGTGAAAAGGTCTTCGTTAGGGTGGACTTAAGCTGACCGTCGTCCAGTAATTGACGAATCTTTTCTAGAATGACATGTTGGCTCAACATGTCTGGGGTTTCGTAAAAAGACTTGGTGTACATCCACTCCCAAGCAAAAGTGGCCCGTTTCTGCTTGAGGGCACGTAAGTCTAAGGGGTGATCGTTACCCGTAATGGATACAATGTGACCACTAGGCTTGATTAGTGCCACGATTTCAGCCCAGTGTTGGTTGAGGTTGCTGAGCTCTAGGATGTAGTCGACCGTTGGGTAGCCGAGTGCGTGGACTTCATCAACGAGATTCTTACGGTGATTGACGACGGCGTCTGCGCCGTGGGCCTTGGTCCAGGCAATGGTTTCAGGGCGAGAAGCGGTCGCGATGACGGTGAGTCCAGCCAGGTGGGCCAGTTGCGTTGCGACCGAACCAACGCCACCAGCACCGTTGATGATCAAGAGGGTTTTACCTGCGTTACTGGCTGGATCTTTGGGTGAAATGGCTAATTGCTCAAAGAGGGCTTCCCAGGCCGTCAGTGAGGTCAGCGGCATGGCGGCAATCTCGGCCGGCTTGAGTCGAGTTGGTGCGTGACCCACGATGCGTTCGTCCACGAGATGGTATTCGCTGTCCGTTCCCGGACGCTTGAAAGAGCCCGCGTAAAAGACACGATCCCCCGGCTGAAACAGCGTGACGGCATCACCAACGGCAGTAACAGTCCCGTAGGCATCCCAGCCGATGACCTTAGGTGTGGGCAACACGCCCGCCGTACTGCGACGGACGCCGGTATCAACCGGGTTGACCGAAGTGGCCTGAACCTGAACGAGAATGTCGTGACCGGTCGGCGTTGGTTTTGGCTCGAAAAATTCAAAAAAACTGTTTTTATCTTCAATGGGTAAGTGTTGTGTAAACCCAATGGCTCGCATATCTGACATGGCAAAACTTCCCTTCCTTAATGATGGTCTCATGGCTAGCGTAGCCCATCGCGAGGGGAAAAACAATCCTGAACTTTTGGGGAGTCACTAACACTTTTGTAAGTAACTCTTACCAGAAAAGACGGTCGAAAACCGAAATAATCAGGAAAGCCGGTTGAAGGACAGTCAAAGTAGTGGGTTTTTTCGGTGGTTCAGCGTAAACTGGTAACATTGGCATGGGGAGGATGAGGGCGATGGAACGACGGGCTTACGATTGCGCTGAGGGGTGTCCGGTAGAAAGTACCCTGCAGTTTGTATCAGGTAAATGGAAGAGTGTGATCCTGTACCGGTTATTTCAGGAACAGGTCGGCCGCTACAGTGATTTTGAGCGCTGGTTACCCACGATTTCCGCAAGAATGTTGGCCCGGCAGTTACGAGAACTCGTGGCTGATGGCTTGCTGGAGAAGAAAATCTACGCGCAGGTCCCACCCAAGACGGAATACCGGTTGACCCCGTTTGGGCAGTCTTTGTGGCCGGTGATTTCGGCCATGGAGCAGTGGGGGCGGGGCTATAATTTAGCGCATGCCAAAGCAACTTCGGCTGACGTTCCCGCTAAATAGGTGTAAACTAATAAGTAATCATGATTTTTTAGGAGGAAATGAAATGAGTTTAGAAACCCAACTCAACACTGATTTAAAGACGGCGATGAAGGCCCACGACAAGCTGTCACTGAACGTTATCCGGATGATGAAGACCGCTTTGACCAACGAAAAGGTCAAGCAGGGTCATGACTTAACCCCTGATGAAGAACTGACGATTGTCTCCCGTGAATTGAAGCAACGTAAGGAATCCATGGAAGAATTCGCCAAGGGTAACCGGGACGACTTGGTTGAAGGCGTTAAGGCCGAAATTGCCATCGTTGAAAAGTACGCGCCTAAGCAAATGAGCGAAGACGAGATCACCAAGATTGTCGCTGACAGCATCGCTAAGGTGTCTGCTAGTGGCATGGGTGACTTTGGTAAGGTTATGGGCGTTGTGATGCCTCAAGTTAAGGGCAAGGCCGATGGTGCCATTGTCAACAAGACGGTTAAGGCACAATTAAACAAGTAATTGACGGGAATCATCACGGTCGAGCCGTGGTGATTTTTTTAACCGACAGGGGGATTTGACATGACACTGGTTTATCAAAAAATCACGCGACCGACACCGGCGCAGAAGGCCTTGCTACTGACGGCCGATCCCAGTCAGCAGCTGATTGATCAGTATTTACCGTTGTCTACGGCGTTTGCGGCCAGGGATGCGCAGGGCTTGGTGGGCGTTTTGGTTCTGCGCCCCCGCGCCCAGCAGGTGTTAGAGATCGCTAACCTGGCAATAACACCCAATCGTCAGCGCCACGGTTTTGCGAAGGTCCTCCTGGAATTTGCCCGTCAGTGGGCCATTGAGCATGGCTACCGGACACTGCGCGTGGCGACGGGATCAACGAGTCTGGTGCAGCTGAAGCTTTACCAACAGTGTGGGTATCGGATGATTACCGTGGAGCCAGATTATTTTACTAAGACCTATTCACAAGATATCTTTGAAAATGGCTTGAAACTACGGGATAGAGTCATTTTAGAACGCAAGGTTGAGCGCCCTCAATATTAGACTTGAATTAGAGGAAAAAGAGGGTGACGGCCGATAATTGATAATTATGGTTATTCCCAGTGAATCCCATTGGCTTTTCGCGCGGAATCCTTTTACAATCCCCGGCAGTATGCTAAAATTTGACTATCAGACACTAATTAAAAATAAAGGAGCCACCGTATTTGACTGAAAACACAACGATTGAAAAAGAATATATTCTGGCGCGACCCGAAGACGAAGTCGCCTTATTGGGCGCACAGGATCAGTTTGTCACCATCCTTGAAGAGGGCCTTCAGGTCACAATCAAGCCCTTTGGTAATTCAATCAAAGTCTCCGGTGCCGCGGATGCGGTTGACCAAACGCTGGCTATTTTAAGAAACTTGAGTGACCTACTGGCTAAGGGCATTAAGCTCAACAGTGCTGACGTGATCAGTGCCATGAAGATGGCGGGTAAGGGGACGCTGACTTACTTTAAAGACTTTTACAATGAAACGCTCATCAAGGACGCCAAGGGTCGAGCTATTCGGGTTAAAAACTTTGGACAACGGCAATACATTGATGCGATTAAGCACAATGACATTACCTTTGGTATCGGGCCGGCCGGGACGGGGAAAACCTTCCTGGCTGTCGTCATGGCCGTGGCGGCGTTGAAGCGCGGGGATGTCGAAAAACTCATCATTACCCGTCCAGCCGTTGAAGCCGGAGAGAGCCTCGGCTTCTTGCCGGGGGACTTGAAGGAAAAGGTTGATCCTTACTTGCGGCCGATCTACGATGCGCTGTATGCCATTTTAGGGGCAGAACATACGACCCGCTTGATGGATCGTGGCGTTATTGAAATTGCGCCGCTGGCCTACATGCGGGGGCGGACCCTCGAATCGGCCTTTGTCATTTTGGACGAAGCACAGAACACCACCAATATGCAGATGAAGATGTTCCTGACACGTCTGGGCTTTGGCTCGAAGATGATTGTCAACGGGGATATTTCCCAGATCGACTTGCCACACAACGCCAAGTCGGGGCTGATTCAGGCCCAACGAATTTTGCAAAATGTGAGTCACATTAACTTTGTGACCTTTAATGCCGATGATGTGGTCCGGCACCCAGTCGTGGCCAGCATCATTAACGCCTATGAAGCCAACGATACTAAACCAAATGGAGCTAATAACTAATGGATCTAGAGATTTACGATAAGACTAAAGATGGCGTACCAGCCAAGCATGTAGACATGATTAAGGACGTTTTAGAATACGCCGGCAAGTATTTGGAATTGGCCGAAAATACGGAAATGTCCGTGACCCTGATGAATAATGAAGACATCCACCGGATTAACAAGCAATACCGTGGGGTTGACCGGGCCACCGATGTCATCAGTTTTGCGATTGAAGATGACGAAACGGCCGACGATGATTTTCCATTGGTCATGGATGAAGAAATGGCGGCCGAGATTCCAGAAAATATCGGGGACATCTTTGTTTCGATGGATAAGGTTGAAGAACAGGCAGAATATCTGGGCCACTCCTACGAACGGGAACTTGGTTTTCTCGTGGTCCATGGGTTCTTACATCTGAATGGTTACGATCACATGAAGCCAGAAGATGAGAAGGTCATGTTCAAGCTGCAGGCTGACATTCTAGATGCCTATGGCCTCAAACGATAAGAATAAGCAGACCGGTAAGAACCGGGCTTTCGTACAGTCGTTGGGTCACGCGTGGGATGGCCTGCGGGCACTGTTTCACTATGAGCGAAATTTCAGAAAGCACCTGCTGGTCGGCTCATTAGCTGTGATTGCCGGCGCCATTTTACGGCTATCATTGAATGAGTGGCTATGGTTGGTTCTCGCCATCTTTTTGGTGTTGATTGCAGAAACGCTCAATACCATCGTGGAAGCAGTCGTCGATTTGGTGGTGGGGACAACCTACCATGATCTCGCCAAACGTGCCAAGGATGTTGCCGCCGGTGGGGTCTTACTGGCTGCTATCTTTGCGGTGATTGTCGGCGCACTCGTGATGTTACCGGCGTTGAGTCGTTGGTTCTAAGTGGAGGAAAATATGGATAATCCAAATTATAAGTCAGGTTTTGTGGCCATCGTTGGCCGGCCCAATGTGGGGAAATCAACGTTTTTAAACCGGGTGATTGGCCAAAAGATTGCCATCATGTCGGATACCGCGCAAACCACGCGGAATAAGATTCAAGGGATCTACACGACGGATGAGGCACAGATCGTCTTCATCGATACACCGGGGGTCCACAAGCCCAAGAGTAAGTTGGGCGATTACATGGTGCAATCTGCGATGTCGGCGTTGAACGAAGTCGATGCCGTCCTGTTCATGATTAACGCGGCCGAGAAGCGGGGAGCCGGAGATAACTTTATCATCGACCGCTTGAAGGGGATTAAAGCCCCAGTCTACTTGCTGATTAACAAGATTGATCAGATCCATCCGGACGACCTGTTGGCCATTATGGAACAGTATAAGACGGCGCTACCATGGAAGGCCGTTTACCCCATTTCCGCTCTCGAGGGGAATAACGTGGATGAATTCCTGGGTGACTTGGTTGACGAGATGCCCAACGGTCCCCAGTACTACCCCGAAGATCAGGTGACCGATCACCCAGAACGGTTCGTGGTCAGTGAACTGATTCGCGAAAAGATCTTCATGTTGACGCGTGAGGAAGTGCCGCACTCTGTGGCGGTTGAAATCGAAAGTATGAAGCAAAAGGATGAGGATCACGTTCACATCGAGGCCACGATTATTGTTGAACGGCCCACCCAAAAGGGTATCATGATCGGCAAGGGCGGTAGTATGCTCAAGAAGATTGGTACGATGGCGCGACGGGACATTGAACACCTGTTGGGGAGCAAAGTTTACCTGCAATTGTGGGTTAAGGTGCAACCCAACTGGCGTGACAAGGCCACGTTGCTGAAGAGCTACGGCTATCGTAAGGATGATCTTTAATCACAAGAGAAAGTGGGGATGACTGTGGCACGTAATGTGACGGATTTTCACGGCATCCTACTGTTTCGGCGCGACTACGCTGAACGTGACTTCCTGATTAAGTTCTTAACGCAAGAATTTGGGAAGAAAATGTTTCTGGTGCGGGGCGCTAAGAAAAAGGGCTTCAAGATGGTGGCGGATATTCTACCGTTTACGGTGGGCAGTTATGTGGGCGATATCGCCGACGATGGCCTGTCCTATATTCGCACGGCGCGTGAGACCAATCAATTTCAGAATATTAGCGCGGACATTTTTAAAAATGCCTACGCCACGTATATCATGAGCCTGGTGGATTCGGCGTTTCCCGATAGTCAGCCGCTACCCGACTGGTATCACCGGGTGCAACGGGCATTAACCCTGATTGACGATGGTGTGAACGCCAGTATCGTGACCAACATCATGGAGATTCAGCTGATGCCGGCCTTCGGGGTGGCCCCGCAGCTTCAGGGCTGTGCGGTTTGTGGCCGCAACGATCTGCCGTTTGACTACTCGGAAAGTTATGGGGGCCTGTTGTGCCAGCAGCATTGGCAGATGGATCCGCGGCGCTTGCACCTGAGTCAGCGGACAATCTACTATTTGCGGCAATTTTCCGTGCTCGACTTGGACAAGCTCCACACGATTAACGTGAAGCCCCAGACGGAACATGCCCTGCGGCAATTGATGGATGAAATCTATGACAGTCAGATTGGGGTGCATCCCAAGAGCAAGCGGTTCTTGGACCAGATGCAGTCTTGGTCGGCCCGATTGATGACACCACCGGACGATGAGACAGCACCTAAATCTTAAAATAAAAAACGCGAACTTGCTTTTGGGGCGGGTTCGCGTTTTAACTAGAATTCTTGGTTAAGTAAAAGTTGAAAGTTCGAAAACTGGCATCAATCCAAGAATAGTATGGTGTTACGGGGTTGAAATTAGTCTTACCCAGCACCTCCGGCTCGATTTGAAGCCAATGAAGATTGCCCACTTTGCGCCGAAATGTTCACGTTGATACTTAAATTCACGTGAACATTTCGGCACGACGAACGGGTCAATTGCATACGCTTGTAATGGACCAATACGCCGATTGATACTTCAATCTGATACACAAAAATCGAATCACAAACTAATAGCCTTCAAATACTACTATAATTTGAGCAGTCATGTTTTGGTTAGCAGATGAAAGGAGTAGTTATGGAAATTCGTGTGTTACAATACTTTTGGACGATTGCCAATGTTGGTACGATTTCAGGAGCAGCGGAGATTTTACATATTACCCAGCCAACTTTAAGTCGACAGATCAAAGATCTTGAAACCGAATTACAAACACCACTATTTACACGTCATCATAATCGTTTAGAATTGACTAGTGCTGGCATTTATCTACGCAGTCGTGCGGAGGAAATTTTGACCTTAACGCGTCAAACTGAGCAGACCTTCATCGATCAACGTAATCAACTATACAGCGGTAAAGTGACGATTGGCTGTGTTGAGGCGGATAATACTGACACCATGGCACAGGCAATCGAATCACTGATTCAAGACTATCCACAAGTCCACTTTTCAATCACTACTGGTGCGGGCGACTTGATAAAAGAACAACTTGAAAAGGGATTGATAGATCTTGCTTTGATGCTGGAGCCAATTGATACGAAACGCTATTTTTCCTTGCGCTTGCCGCGGCAAGAACAATGGGGATTGTTGGTGGCCAAAGACTCGCCTTTATCTGAACATGCGACGATTACACCAGATGACTTGATTGATTTGCCTTTAATCATTTCCCAACGCCAAGATGTGCATAGCATGTTAAATGATTGGTTCGATCATCCAAATTTGGAATTGAGTATTGTTGGTGAATATAACTTAATTTTTAATACATTGCCATTTGTCTTGCATCATGTGGGGGTTACTTTAACTGTGGTAGGAGTGACACGGACATTGGACCAAAGTCGATTGACCTTTGTGCCGCTAGCACCAATGTTGGAGACAAATTGTGTACTAGCGTGGCGCAAAAATAAGGTCTTAACACCAATCGCATCAGAGTTGATTAAACGATTCAAAAAGTTCAACGAAGAATCTGAGGCATAACTCAAAAACAGTTTTTTCAGTAGTTTTTTGAAAAAGCTGTTTTTATTTTGGCCATTATGGTGTTGAAACGTGGCACCTAAGGCAGTTTTTCGCGTTAACGCTCGCAAACTAACCGCCTCGTATTATAGCGCACTCTCGTTTGCTATCCATGCCTTTAGGGCATAACTTCTTGGCCTAAGAAGTATTCGTTTATTTCGTCATAACGATTTATGATAATACTACACGTCGTAGAAGTGATGACTGAAAGGAATACTGGACATAAGTGAGCCAATTTTCGGAATGATACGATGTGGTCAGTGATGGTTATATCAACTGAGCATTAATTTGATTCAAGGAAACGAAAACAGGAGGAATTTAGAATGGAATTTGTCACGTTAAACAATGGCGTCAAAATGCCTGTCCTTGGATATGGGACTTTTCAAACCCCACCAGAGCAAACGACTGCAAATGTCACGGAAGCCTTGAAAGTAGGCTATCGTAGCATTGATACTGCCCAAGTTTATGGGACTGAACAAGGTGTCGGTGAAGCCATCAAACGCAGCGGTCTTAATCGAGATGAAGTGTTCATTACGTCAAAAACGCAAACCGATGGGTATTCGGAAACGATTCAAGGCATCGACGCTTCCCTGAAACGCTTAGACAGTGATTATTTTGATCTTATGATTATTCACTGGCCGACCGCTAATAGTTTGGAAACTTATCGTGCTTTAATCGATGCCTTAAAAGCAGGTAAGACTCGGGCAATCGGCGTTAGCAATTTCAATTCAAAGCAGCTCGACAAATTGATTGAAAATGTTAATATCGTCCCTGCACTTGATCAAATTGAAACCCATTTATATTGGCAACAGGCAAAGATGCGCCCGTACTTGCAGGACTACAATATTGTTCATGAATCATGGGCGCCACTGGGTGAGAACTTTGGGCGTGAAATGATGGCAGAGCCGGAAGTCCAAATCTTATCCGAGAAGTACCAGGTCTCTGCCGCTCAGATTTTGTTGCGGTTTCTGACCCAACAAGACATAGTCACTATTCCCAAATCATTGAATCCAGTCCATGTGGCTTCAAATTTTGACAGTTTAAGTTTTAAGCTAACTACTAGTGAAGTAGCTAATTTGAAGCGGCTGGATCGGCATCAGTCGATCAAAGATTGGCCGCAAACCATGCGTGAAAGTGCGTATTAATCAGAGGTTATTATGAAAGTTCTAATTTTAGCAGCAAATAGCCGCATTGCCCAAATCGTGACGACTCGCCTATTGTCTGAAGGACGCTTTGATAATGTGATTCTCACACTTGGAGTGAGACATCACGACCGTTTGGCAAAACTTGATTCTAAACGCGTCCACGTAGTTGAAGCTGATCTGCGGGACCTGACATCTTTGAATAAAGTACTTGTTGGTCAGAATCTGGTATTTGTGGCGACGGTTGATTATAGTCGCAATTCCCAAGTAACCCAGAACGTAATCGCGGCAATGCAAGCAAATCAGGTGTCACGGGTGATTTTTAGTAATATTCTAGGAATCTACGACGAGGTACCAGGGGCCTTTGGTAAATGGAATCACGAACAAGCATTAGTTCAGCCGTATCTCGCTTCCGGAAGAAATTCGGACCGCTTGCTACGAGACTCAGGCTTGGTATACACGACACTACGATTGCCTTGGTTAAATGATCACAATGAGATTAACTACCAGATTACGACCAAAGGTGAACCTTATATTGGAACTTCAGTTTCACGGCGAAGTATTTCAGATGTCGTCTTAAAGATTATTGCTGATCCGGACTTTGCCGCCAACGATAGTATTGGAATCGGTGACCCTGATACGCAAGGGTTGAGACGACCAGTATTATAAGATGCCAGTGTTCGAAACTAAAGACACTATCAAGAGCGAACGCGAACTTGCCTTTGGGGTGGGTTCGCGTTTTAGTTTGCAGTGAAGTTGACGGGGCCTGATCTCTCGCGAAAAGACACGCATTTGGGGGGATGTTAAATGGTTTTGATGTCGCCCCACCAGTCAGAAAGAAGGTCATCGAGAGTGACAGCCCGTCTAGTCGTATAATCGGCCATGATCTGGGTGTGGCGGTTGTTGGGCGAGAATTGTAGCAACGTTTCCCGACAAACACCGCAGGGCATTCCGCTGATTCCGGTGGGCGGTGCCTAACGAAAGGCAATTAACCGTGGATGTAACCTTGTATTTTTCGGTCATTTCCGATAGTTATCGGCAGCGACTACAACCGGCGCGGTTTAGTTTTTTAGTGCCCGAAAGACCGAATCAGTCTGTGACATACGCCGTCCTGCTAGATTTAGGACGTCAGGGATCGGTTTTGGTAAAGCGCAGTGGCTATCAACTATGTGGCTGGATAGCCCAATTCAGATGAGCACGGGTGGGTCACAGTATAAAACCAGTAGGCGAATCCAGGTAGTCGTGGTAATCTAGATTCATATCATTTTTTAATCAAACTATCATTATTTTGACATAAAAGGAGTGCCTACATATGAAGTATCGACAATTAGGTCAGTCCGGCTTACGGGTAAGTGAGCTCGCACTGGGGAGTTGGTTAACAGATGTCAGTGATGCCGCAAAACAGGACTTGGCCGCCCAGAGTATCAAATTGGCGTATGACAAGGGTATCAATTATTTTGATTGTGCGGATGTTTACAGTCGCGGTGCCGCTGAACGTTTCTTAGGTAAGGTTTTGCAGCAGTTTCCCCGTAAAGAATTGGTTGTCTCAAGTAAAGTCTTTTTTCCATCCGATCGT
The DNA here is from genome assembly GCF_001434395.1 of Levilactobacillus hammesii DSM 16381. GTDB lineage: Bacteria > Bacillota > Bacilli > Lactobacillales > Lactobacillaceae > Levilactobacillus > Levilactobacillus hammesii. The sequence continues at coordinate 10,850 of NZ_AZFS01000016.1, read as the reverse complement.
GGTATTAATGACCGGGGGCTTTCACGGAAACACATCACGGAAGCTATCGACCAGTCATTGACCAATCTTCAAACAGATTATTTAGACCTGTACTTCTGTCACCGGTTCGATCCGCAAACGCCACTAGCAGAAACGTTGACGACGTTGAGTGGGTTAGTTGACCAAGGAAAAATTTTGTATTACGGGGTCAGCGAATGGACGCCGGTTCAGATTTTAAAGGCGGAGCTGATTATTCAGAAACGGGGCTTGCATCCCATCACGGTCGTTCAGCCAGAATACAATCTGTTTGATCGTTACATTGAGCACGAACTCTTGGACTTATGTGGCGAACTCGGGTTAGGTATCGTTCCGTTTTCCCCGTTGGCTCAGGGACTATTGACCGGTAAGTATCGGCAGGGGCAATCCGCACCAGCCGGTTCCCGGGGAACGTTCCAACCAGATCTGCAGGCACAACTAATCCCTGAGAACCTGGCCAAAGTTGAAGCGTTGTCCCAGATGGCAGCGGAGTTAGATACGGACTTGGCAACCTTTGCGTTGGCGTGGGACAAGCGGGATGCCCGTATCTCCAGCCTGATAACCGGCGCAAGCAAGCCGGAACAGTTACAGAATAATTTGAAAGCCGTCGACTTAGAGATTCCAGCAGCATATGAAACCCGGATTGATCAGTTGTTTGGGTTTAAGAAGTTTTCCCGCGAAATTTAAGTGATCAAAAGAGCGCATTCAAACTTGTTTGGTAATCAAACGAGTTCGAATGCGCTTTTAAGCAGTTACAAGGGCCACTGCAGAACAGCTGTGGCAATCCACCAGGTCAGGCCACCGCCAATGAGCAACCCGACGAGGCCACTCAGCACGAGCGTTACGGTTTGACGCGTGTGAGACCGCGTGATCGGAGGCACGGGTTGGTGGCGTAGGTAGGCTTTGATTTGCCGAAAAGTTTTCAGCTGAAGGCGTTGGCTGAGGTAAATCAGATAGCCTGTCAAGGCCAAACCAATAGTGGTTACCGCGGCAATCGCCATCACGGTCGGAATCATGGGCAGCCAGCGCAGACTTACGAATAGTCCGTAAACGGCAACCAGGCAGGTAATGGCGGCTAGACTGAACGGCTTGAGATGATATTTGGCGGTCTGATTTTGTATGGCAGACAGATCGGTTTGGACGAGGTCATTGACGGTCACGTGATACAGGTTAGCCAAGCGGATCAAGCTTTGAATGTCTGGGTAGGTTTTGCCCGTCTCCCAATTGGAAATGGTTTGTCGGGATGTGTAAAGTTCTTCAGCCAAGTCAGCTTGAGTTAAATGTTGCTGCTGACGATAAACGACAAGTGTGTGCTGCAAATTTAAGGGTACCATGGAAAAAGCTCCTCCCTGAGATAAATCTATTGTCCCATTTATCTGGTGTTTTGTCTGCCAAAAGTCTTTGACATAGCGGTAGTAAAGGGGGCTGAGAGGTGGATAATTTGATAATGTCTTAAAAAAGATCAGGGCGTTCCCCCCATCTTTTAAAAATAGACAGTTAGCTGTGCAATTGATGCAAGGGTAATCACATGAGCGGCAATCAAATGCTTTCCCGGAAGATCGTTGTTCTGGGATGAAAGACTAGGCATAAATGAAACTCATTGTCGGTATGGCTGACATTGTTAAAGGATAAGCTGGATGAGATATCGAATTATTGGTCTGATAATGTCCGGTTTCTAACAATCACGGGTGGTGTTTGGCACTCTTTGTGTAGTGAGATTGTGATCAAAAGAGACGAGGTTAATGATAGAACCTGCATTAGACGATTAAAGATAGCCAGCGCCAAGAAAAATATTATTCATCACAGATAAGAAAATTTGTGATGAATTTTGATAATCGTTGCGTATTGTTCCCAAATACCGCGATTTTGACGCGAGTTCTAGACATAGGGTAATCAGAACACATTAATATAGAGTGAATCGTTTGTCCCATTGCTATCTAGCGGTATCTGGTAATTCACATTATTCGTGCTACGCTTGAAATATAAGGAAATTTATTAATCGGAGAACATCTCCATGCGTGACAACGGCTTGGGGCAAAGAAAAGGGAAGATTAGATATGCAGATGGAAGATCGTCAAGAATTTGGTCGTGAAAATAAAACGCAACATCCGCTCCTATACGCGGGCGTTACGCTAATGGCTTTGAGCACGGGGCTCATGATCAGTGCACAATCAGCACAAGCCGCAACGGATACTACAAAGCCGGCAACAACAGCTGTTAAAGATTCTGAGGACACAACATCTAGCGAAGTTGGCCCTTCAAAAAAAGTTGATGGTAGTGCAAGGAGCGGTGCGTCTGACGAAAATCCGGTGTCATCTTCAATTGTGGCTCAGTTGTCTAGCACTGCACCGTCGTCAGTAGCCAGTCAGACATCTAGTACGACAAGTGAGAAGCCAACGGTTGCACAACAGCCGTCTCAGTCGAGCTCGCTAACCGTGACAAGCCAATCAACAACTAAGAAACCAGTTGAAAAGCCAACGGACCCCGTGCAACCACCGGTAACGCATAATGATTCACTTCAGGTAAAGACACCGTCCGTGTCAGTAAAGTGCTCCAAAATATTCTCGGCGATGGGATACTCATTGCGGCTGAATCAGGTTCGGCCGTCCTTACTTTTGTTATCGCGATCTGTGCCTATTCCAGCAAGTGTTGATACCACGACGCCAGATGTGGATGGATTTTCGTATGTCTTAAATGGTGGTGGTGATGGTTATATTATTACTGGATATTCGGGTACGAGTAAGAATATTGTGATTCCAGATGCTCATACTGGGAGTGCGGGTACTTTTAATGTCTCGGAAATTGCTGATAAGGTTTTCGAGAATGCTGGAATCACGAGCTTAACCATGGGTGCTCATATCCAAATTATTGGGGAAGCTGCTTTTGAGAATAATCTGCTGACTACAGTTGACTTTTCAAAGGATACTGATTCGTTATGGGATATTAAAGCCAATGCATTTAATGGTAACAAGCTAACAGGTGTCTTGACGTTGCCAACAACTATAAAGCAGATTGAGAATTCAGCGTTCGAAGGAAATGAGACAGGCGATGGCTCTGGTAACCATTTAACTGGAGTTAATTTCGGGCAAGGAGACCAGTCTCTTGGAATTGGAGACAATGTGTTCTCCCATAATGCACTGACCAGTATAGCGTTACCGAAAGGGACATGGTCCGTTGGGGCAAGCGCGTTTGCCTATAATTATTTGACCACCATTGATTTAGGGAGTGCCCTACAGGTAATTGGAAAAGCTGCATTTTTAAATAATAAGATCACAGCTGTTACCATACCTGGGACAGTAACTAAGATTGAGAATAATGCTTTTCAGTACAATCAAATTTCTCAGCTTGATTTTGATAATGCCAATGCATTGAAAACGATTGGTGAATCAACTTTTGATAATAACTTGCTAACCAGTGTTGTAATTCCAGACAAGGTTGAAACGATTGGAACAGCCGCATTTTCAACAAATAGCACGCTTACACAGCTCACGCTCGGGAAGAATGTTCAGTCCATAGGAGACGCAGCCTTTGCCGGGGATAGCATTGGTGGAAACCTCTACATTCCGAATACGGTGGCTACTATTGGGAATACTGCTTTTGCTGGCAATCATTTGGCAGGCTTGCAACTCGGTGACGGGTCCTCTGAACTTCAAACGATCGGAAGTGCGGCCTTCTCCGGTAATACGACCTTGACTGGAAAGTTGGTGATTCCAGACAGTGTGACGTTCATTAACGATGGTGCTTTTGCTAGGGATACCTTGACAGAAGTTGACTTTGGTAAGAGTACGGGAACTATTGGGAATGATGCCTTTGTTAGCAATCACCTGACAGGGACGCTGACATTGTCAGATGGTATTCAACATGTTAATGATGACGCTTTCGCGGGCAATCACCTGACTGGCCTAAAACTGGGGACAGGTTTAGTGACGATTGGAAACAATGCTTTTGCTGGCAATCAGGTGACGGGGACTTTAGAAGTGCCTGACTTGGTAACGACAATTGGTGAGAATGCCTTTGGAAGTAATCAATTAAAGGCACTCACATTGGGAAAGTCTGTAAAAACGATTGGGGCTACAGCTTTTGCGAACAATCAATTGCAAGGGACATTGGTCGTTCCTGGCTCGGTGACGGATGTTGGTGCTTCGGCCTTTGCCAGCAACCAGTTGCGAGGGATTCAACTGAACGGTCCCGTCAATAGTATGGGAAACGGGGCCTTTAGTGACAACAATTTACAACAGATTCAGGCTACCCAACCGATCACACATCTTGGAGATAACGCTTTAGCCGGGCAGAAAACGCTAGCCGTTACCGTTAACGAATCTGGTAATCAGCTGACCGGCATCCGTGCGGCCATTGCCAAGCAATTACAATTACAAAACTTCAGTTTAACGAATCCCATGATCTTTATGCTGAACGGCACGCAGGTGACATATGATCCCGTCACTGACGCGTTAACCCTGCCTGCGGGCTTTTCGGGAAACCGTCTGGTCTTGTCACTGGCCAGTGGAACGACGGGGGATGCAACGGACCATTCCGGAAATTATGGGGTGGCAGCCCTTACGTTGGATTGGTCAACACCAAATCATGGTTCTGGAACAACCAGCCCCACAACGCCGACCAATCCAATTAAACCAACAATATCGACTGAACCAGCGCAACCGGCGACGCCAACCACAGCAGCTACTCCTGGCCAATCGGCTAGTCAACCTAAGCCGACGAAGCGGTCGCCTAAAAAGGTGCCGTCCCGTCAAGTGAAGCAGCACCAAACTAGGGGGATGGCTGTGAAACACACGGGTCGGCGAGCAGGTTTTAAGCTAACTGATCCGGTTAACTTCAGCAGCGAACGACAGAAAATGTCAACCCCTGCCTGGTCGTACACACACCAGTCGGCCGTTGTAAAACGTGGTGCCAAAGTCGACGGGCAGGTAACACAGGAACAGACGCAGTTGCCCCAAACCTATGAACGGCCCAATTATTGGTCAGCCATTGGGGCGACGCTGTTGACGGTGTTGGCCGGACTAGGATTAGGTGCACGTCGCCAGCACCGGTAAAGGCTTTGAAATTTTTATCAAATAAAATTGCAGTTTCAAATGGTCGTCAGGATGAACTGACGGCTATTTTTGTGCCTCGGCTGTATAACGAATGTGGGAGAAGAAATGGCGCACGGGTAGCAACGATTCACTGACGGTTTACGAGCTGTACTTGACGGGTTCGGTCACCATACCGCTGAAACAATGGCGAGTTGGAAAAAGAAAAAGTCGAGCAAGCCTTTTAAAATCGTACAGCTAGCTGTACAATTGCTTTAGAGGTGATTTCATGAACGGTGATCAAATGCTTTCCCGCAAGCTGGTTATCTTGGGGCGGCGGATCAGACACAAGCGTAATCGATTCGTTGGTCGGTTAGGGTTAACCAGTGAGCAGGCCGATGCATTGCGGTTCTTTGAGGACTTTCCGCAGAGTACGATTACGGATTTTAAAGATCATCAGCAGATTACGCACCAGACGGCTCGCCTGATTGTTAAGCGGCTGGTTAATCGACAACTGTTGCGGTTAGATCCTAACCCCGATGACGGTCGTACCAAGCTGGTGGGGTTCACTGCGGCCGGCCTCGCGAAATGCCGGCAGTTGGATGTGCATATTAAAGATACCAGCCAGGCATTGTTCACCGACTTTACACCGACCGAACAACAAGAACTTTTGGCGATGCTAGATCGCGTCAGCCAGAATTTGGAAAGGAACTGAGGTCGTGTGAAGACCCGTTTGTATACAAAAGATGTTAAATTAGTTTTAGCCGCCAGCTTCTTCTTTCTGATGAGTCCGATGCTGGTAAATCCGATCATTGCGGGGTTCTCTAGCAATGTCGGGGCGAACAGTGTGTTAGCTGGGGTTGTTGCGGGGATGATGAACTTGACCTCGCTAGTCTTGCGGCCCTTAGCCGGGAATCTGACGGATCGTTTCTCCAAGTACCGGTTGACCATGATTGGGGGCATCCTGATCCTAATAGCTTGCGTGGGTTATGGCTTAACCACGTCCGTTCCCTTGATTATGGTGTGGCGAGTTGTGAACGGCCTGGGATACACGCTATGTACTGTTTGCATGTCGACCTGGATGGCTAGCCTGTTGCCGGCCGATCGAATTGGCGCTGGCATGGGCATTTACGGGATTGCCAATGCTTTGGGGATGGCGATCGGACCGGCAGTGAGTGTCTATCTCTACCATCACTTTGGCTATCGTAGCGTGTTCTGGGTAGCCGCGATTTGCGTGACACTTTTACTCATCATTATTCAGTTTGTGGGGAATCGTAGCGTGCCACATCCCGATTACCGAAAGAACAAGGTCCAGCAGCCGAAATTGCGTTTGGTTCAGCCCAAGGTCATTCCAGTTGCCGTGATTCTCTTGCTCTTTTCTCTGCCGTATTTCGCGACACAGACTTATATTGTGAGCTATGTCGAACACCGTGGCTTTCCAATTCCAGCCGGGGCCTTCTTCCCAGTTTATGCCCTGGTACTGTTAGCGATGCGGTTACTCTTAAGAGACGCCTTTGACCGCATCCCCTTTGGCAAGTTCTTCTGGGTCTGCCTAGGGTGTAATCTGATTGGCATGATCGGCCTGACGGAAATGACGAACTGGCTGATGCTAGCGGTAGGGGCCGTGGGTCTCGCCGCCGGGTATGGCCTGATGTTTTCTATCTGTCAGGCGAAGTCACTCACGCTGGTTCCCAAGTCTGACCGGGGCCTGGCTAATAGCACTTTTTATATTGGGATCGACCTGGGGATGACACTGGGTCCCATGCTGGCGGGGGTCATCACGACCTATCTGCCATGGGTCTGGCTCTACCCGGTGATGGCAATTACGCTCCCGCTGCTTGTGGTGGTGTACTGGCAGAATCGGCGGAAGCTAGCCTGAATTGAATTTGATAGTTCGTGTAGGCCTGCCATTTGGAAGGCCTATTTTTTACGCCTGTTGATTACCGGGTGTCGCGTTGAAGCATCTGACGAGGCTGTAATTTTGAACAAGATGGCTTTCCAGTAAATTATAAGTAAACAATGTACAAGTTGTGTAAATGGGATTGTAAGTCAACTCGTTGTTTGCTAGTTTAGAAGGAAATATTGTACGGGGAGCTGACAGAGCACATGGGCCTAAATTTTTCGGAGATACTGAAACCGGTGTACGCCATGGTCACCCCCAAACAACCTGGGGCGCTTGTGACTGTTCCAGCACCAACCGGTAGTGGCAAAACGTTTGGGGTGATTGATTATCTATGCAAACGGGTGGTTGAAAATCAAAAATTTCGTGCATATTTTGTCGTAACCAAGAAAAGTAATCTTCATGTGGATGAGTTTGGCGAGAATCTACTCACCCAATACGTGACGGAGCATGGCGCCTTTGCGTCTGCTGAGGCTCGGCAACAGTACCTCTATCGAACGTTGGCCGTTCTGAGGTCGCTAGAAGAAACAGTTGACATGATCTTAGCTCATCAGCGTGACATCCCAGTGGACCTACAATCAGAAGGACTCTCACGTGTGGTGGAACGATTAGCAGCGTACTATCAACGTTTTCATAATCAGCCGGATCAGGAATTAAGCGGGGGACGAATCAAGGATTATCAAAATATGGCACAAGCCTTTACCGAGTTTAAGGGGGAACTTATCCAGGTGTTAGCGGCTGAGCTGGGATTAGAGACGCCGTTAAGCCATGAAGATCGGGTCTTCTTTTGCCAATATGTCGCAACTGATGAAACACCCGCTGCACATTATCTCAATCGGTACTTTCCAGAAATTAATTTAGGCCAGCATCAAGTGGTTCTCCTGACGTGGTCCAAGTTTACGCGGAGCTATCAATCTTTTTTCAATTCGCAGTCAATCATAATCAGTCGTGATGAGGAACTCGGTGACGCGCTGATTGTGTTGGATGAAATAGACAAAATGAAGCGTATTTTGAGTGATCAAATTATTGATGACAGCTTGCGACTACCGATCGACTTTTTAGCATTTTTTCGAGAAATTCACGCGGCAGCGAATACTCTCCAGAAAAGACGGTCGACGGATATTATGGCAATTCTGCGACAAAATAAAAGTTTTAGTAAGCTAAAAGACCAGGTCAATCGTCTGGATCAAAAGTATAAATTGACTGAAGATTATAAGACGGTCAACGCGACAACGGCGACAAATTTCATTTTCAATCTATCACGTTTAACGATAACCAGTAGCCATGCTTGGTGGAGTCAAGATAATCCGGACGAAAAGAAGGTCGTTTTGACCCGGGCAAAACCTAAAATTAATGATCTCCATTTTTATGAGATGGTCCAGCAGATTGGTCACTTTCTGGAGATGCTCACGGCGTTAATGGGAAAGTGGGCGGAACGCTATCAACTTCAGGTCAACGGACAACGTGCGGCTTTGGAAACGCAGTTGCAGATAGAGAGTGCTCTGCGCACGATTTGTGACACCTTGTGGCTATCGCAAGATGCCCAAGATATTATTACAGCGCTGTTTCACCAGCTGGGTAGTCATCGTCATGAGATTTCTAAGATTAAATTTGAAAATTATTATGGACGTCATTTACAACGCTCTGGCCTGCAACTGGTTTCCTTAACAGATAGCGACGATCATTTAAATCGGACGCAGATTGAGATTGCAACTGTCCAGACGACGCCGGAAAAATTTCTTTTGAAGCTTGTGAAGCGGGGCATTGTTTTGGGAATGTCGGCGACCGTCAATATCGAAACGGCGCTTAGTAATTTTGACTTTAATTTTTTACGAGAACAGCTAGGGGAACGACTGCTTGATGGTCTTGAAAACTTGCCGGATTCGGTTAAGGAAACCTTTGATGTCAGTCGGCGCTATCGTGAAAACGGCGGGACCGTCAAAGTTTTAGAGACGACCTCACAGGCTGCAACCAGTGAGGGTGGGCACTGTATGCGTGACTTATGTTGCACCCGGTTACAGACGTTGGCACTGTCACACGAGCAAGATGAGGACTTAAAAAAGCTGGATCAATTTGTTAAGCAGACGATGATCCAGGTTCATCAGCAGTTTCAGAAGAAGAGTAATCCTAAAGAATATCAGTATATCCAATTGCGCTATTTGGAACTATTCGATAGCTTCATCTGTTTTTTAGGGAATGCCAAGTACCCAACATTTTTAGGATTGCAGAGTGTCCTTCCAAAAGAAGACGACGATTTTCGCCATTTAGCAATGGATCGAAAATTTATAGAACAAGTGTGGGCAAAGCTGGTGGACATACTTTGTGCAACAGAAACATCACGTCCACAGATACGAATGATTGCGAAGAAGTTATCGGCACAGCACTTGGCCGTTGAAAAGCAGGTGGTTGAGGCGTTAAAATTGCCAGCCGTTAAGGCAACTAGAGTGTATTTGTTGAGCAGTTACCCCACGCTGGGCGTTGGTCAAAATTTGCAATATCGCGCGGGAAGTTTAGAAGGCGCACAGATTATCGATATCGCACCTAAGGCAGTCTCAGCTGGCGATGAACGCCGACAAATGGTAGACATTGCTGGTATTTATTTGGGACGAATCACCAACATATTTACGCAGATTCCTGATCAGGCTGAACCTAGTAACCGTAAGGAATGGCTGACAGCCTATTATGAATTGGCTGGTCTCGTTGACAATGACGAGATTAATTTAGCGCAGGTGGACCTGTATGCGCGAAAGCAAAGTAATGGTCAACCCGTTCGTCAATTTCGTGACACGATCAGCTATGTTGGGGCGCATACGCAAATTATCTTACAAGCGGTTGGTCGCTTGGATCGAGCGTTTAATAAGGTGCCGGAGACGATGGTCCTGTTAGGAACCCAAGTTATTGATTATTATAATGTCTCAATGATGCACGACTATCAGTTGGGGCCAGTTGCGCAGGCCATTCGAGAGCAGCAACGTCAGAAGAAACATGTGGTCCCAACGTTATCGCACATTCGCCAGATTAGGTTCCGGAATCAGACGCAGGAAACGCTGGACGCGGTTAGGCGGATGGCTGGTCAGCTGCAGACCTCTGGTAACGTTGCTAGGCAATTTCAGAAGTTTCGCGAGACACTCTTAAAATATCCAACGATGACGGCACACCAATATGATAGTTATCAAAATCGGGCGGAATTTTCTTATTTAAGCATGAAAGCGACCGCATATCGGGCGCAACGAGATGGAGATGATTTTACTTTTCCATTGAATGATCAGGGGAATGTTGAGATTTCGGCGGACGCAGCCGGACTGACCATTATTGCCCAGAATCCTGATCTTCGGGCTCTGTTTGAGGCCAATCACTGGCCGCTGGATTGGACGGCGTTGGATTACATGCTTAATCCCGTCCAACTGGATAGTTATCAGGGAATCTTAGGTGAAAAATGTGGCAAGTTTTTTATCGAAAAATATTGGTCAACGCAATTGCACGATCTGGAGCAGTTGAATCATGAACTTTTTGACTTTCAGACAGCTAATCACGTTTTAATTGATCTCAAAAATTGGCGGCATCCTCATCAACGTGAGATGCTAGAAGAACGACGGCAGGTCATGGATAAGCTAGATGAAATCAGTAAACGTGATGGGCAATCAGATTGGCGAGTTCTCATGGTTAATTTGATTGAACCAGTCGGACCGCAGAATTTCATTCAACAGGAATTAGTAAACGGGCGTGTTATGGAGGTACCATTTCTTTTAGACCAGGACGGCAAATTTGCGTTGACAAGTGCTGAGCAACGAAAGGTGGGTATTTTCTTAAATGGTCGATGATGACGAGCTGGTAAAAACAAATTATTTAGATCTAAAGGTTGAAAGTACGAAAATAGCCCTCAGCCCTTATCACGAAAGGCCTGAGGT
>NZ_AZFS01000015.1 GCF_001434395.1 Levilactobacillus hammesii DSM 16381 | reverse complement strand
AATCTCTTACAATGGTAGTAGTTAATTCCAACCAGCTATAAGGAGTGATTACTTTGGGTACTTCTACTTTATCACGTTTTCAACGTGGTGCGCTAGCTCAACTGGTCAGTGAAGGCCATCATACTTACCAAGATATGGCTGACGCCTTAGGCGTTGCCAAATCAACTATTAGCTATGAATTAGATCGGGTCAAACCCTATGATCCCGAATTAGCGCAACAAGACGCAGATCATAAAAGGCGGGCTTGTGGTCGCCATTCAATTCTAACGCCATCATTGACAATTTTAATTACCAACCACCTACGTTTAACTTGGTCACCAGAAGCGATTGCGACAGCTTTTAACCTGAGCACCGCTTCAATTTATAACTGGCTTAAGCTTGGCTGGTTACCTTTCAACTTGGCTGATCTACCTAATCGAAATGTCCGACAGCGCCGAGCTAATGAGCATCGTGTCACATTTACAAGTGGGACTTCCATTGAACAACGACCAAAATCTGTCAATCAGCGATTAGCTTTTGGTCATTGGGAAGTCGATACGGTACTTTCTAGCCGAGGTCAGTCACGAGCATGTTTGGTCACTTTTGTAGAACGTAAAACCCGGCTTCTATGGGCTATCAAAGCCCCTAATCGCACCGCCAAGGCCTTAAATGATACCTTTGGAAATTTTATGGGGACCTTCGGTTCCCAAGTGAAATCTATAACTGTTGATCATGGTAAGGAGTTTGCCGATTATCGATCCATAGAACAAGACTATCAGATTAAAGTTTATTTTTGTCACCCGTATTCACCATGGGAACGGGGATCCAATGAATATTTCAATCGATGGTTACGGTGGTTTTTCCCGAAAAAGACTAACTTTGACCAGATAACGACTGATGAAATCCTGGCAGCACTTGAGCTTATTAATCAACGACCATTAAAAATCCATCATCAACAGACTGCCATTGAAAGTTTCCGGGCTTGTTCGGATTAAACTTGTAATTTGCCA
>NZ_AZFS01000066.1:160696-162017 GCF_001434395.1 Levilactobacillus hammesii DSM 16381 | reverse complement strand
CGGACCAGTACTAATCGGTCGAGGACTTAACCAAGTTGAAAACGTGGTTGTTTCCGTTGGAAGATAATTGTATAATATCTAGTTTTGAGAGAAGAATTTCTCTTGTAGTGTGGTGGCGATAGCCTAAAGGATACACCCGTTCCCATGCCGAACACGGAAGTTAAGCTTTAGCACGCCGATAGTAGTTGGGGGATCGCCCCCTGCGAGGATAGGACGTTGCCACGCGATTTTGGAGGATTAGCTCAGTTGGGAGAGCGTCTGCCTTACAAGCAGAGGGTCACAGGTTCGAGCCCTGTATCCTCCATTTGAGCCGTTAGCTCAGTTGGTAGAGCATCTGACTTTTAATCAGAGGGTCGACAGTTCGAGCCTGTCACGGCTCATTCGTCCTAGGACGATGAGGAAATAAGATATACATGATACTGACTATGCCGACTTAGCTCAGTTGGTAGAGCACCTGTCTTGTAAACAGGGGGTCGGAAGTTCGAATCTTCTAGTCGGCATTTCATTTTGCGGAAGTAGTTCAGTGGTAGAACATCACCTTGCCATGGTGGGGGTCGCGGGTTCGAATCCCGTCTTCCGCTTAATACCGAGAGGTATTAAGTTTCAAAAGTAGCGTTTTGCACCCATAGCGCAACTGGATAGAGTGTCTGACTACGAATCAGAAGGTTGTAGGTTCGACTCCTACTGGGTGCATTTAACGGGAAGTAGCTCAGCTTGGTAGAGCACCTGGTTTGGGACCAGGGGGTCGCAGGTTCGAATCCTGTCTTCCCGATTAAATAAAATATTTTTATTTAACATTTCGCGGTGTAGCTCAGCTGGCTAGAGCGTTCGGTTCATACCCGAGAGGTCGAGGGTTCGATCCCCCCCGCCGCGATTTGGACTTGGACTGGACCTTTAGCTCAGTTGGTTAGAGCAAACGGCTCATAACCGTTCGGTCGTAGGTTCGAGTCCTACAAGGTCCATTACCAGAAGGACTATTGTATTGTTTTATGGAGGATTACCCAAGTCTGGCTGAAGGGAACGGTCTTGAAAACCGTCAGGTGAGTAAAATCACGCGAGAGTTCGAATCTCTCATCCTCCTTTGTTTCTTAATATTATCGCGGGATGGAGCAGTCTGGTAGCTCGTCGGGCTCATAACCCGAAGGTCGCAGGTTCAAACCCTGCTCCCGCAATTGGTTCGTTGGTCTAGTTGGTTTAGGACGCCTCCCTGTCACGGAGGAGATCACGAGTTCGAGTCTCGTACGGACCGTTGTTATCTTCGTCAACAGGAGATAGCAACCATAATCATTTCTAAATGGCAAAATGGCTCGGTAGCTCAGTC
>NZ_AZFS01000066.1:160275-160686 GCF_001434395.1 Levilactobacillus hammesii DSM 16381 | reverse complement strand
TAGAGCAATGGATTGAAGCTCCATGTGTCGGCGGTTCGATTCCGTCCCGCGCCATTAAGTATATCTCATTATAATGCGGGTATAGTTTAGTGGTAAAACCACAGCCTTCCAAGCTGTTGTCGCGAGTTCGATTCTCGTTACCCGCTTTATATGGGCCTATAGCTCAGCTGGTTTAGAGCGCACGCCTGATAAGCGTGAGGTCGATGGTTCGAGTCCATTTAGGCCCATTATGGAGAAGTACTCAAGTGGCTGAAGAGGTGCCCCTGCTAAGGGTATAGGTCGCGGAAGCGGCGCGAGAGTTCGAATCTCTCCTTCTCCGTTTAGTTATGACCCGTTGGTCAAGTGGTTTAAGACACCGCCCTTTCACGGCGGTAACATGGGTTCGAATCCCGTACGGGTCATTGTCACAAT
>NZ_AZFS01000066.1:152496-160265 GCF_001434395.1 Levilactobacillus hammesii DSM 16381 | reverse complement strand
GTAGCTCGTCGGGCTCATAACCCGAAGGTCGCAGGTTCAAACCCTGCTCCCGCAATATTTGGTCCGTTGGTCTAGTTGGTTTAGGACGCCTCCCTGTCACGGAGGAGATCACGAGTTCGAGTCTCGTACGGACCGTCAGTTAAGTCTTCCTTGTGAGGAAGGCTTTTTTGGTGTCTAAATACAGCAGTGAAGACTGGGAGAAGGGCGGTTCATCAATGTGCCTGAACGCTGGCTGCATGATTCCGGGTGGCTATCAGGGACAAACGGGGTTGGTAGCCTTGTGATGTGTTGCGACCCTGTACGGGCGTGTAAGAACAAGGTCGGGATATAACTCAAAAATCGGTTATTTCAGAAACTAAGCTCTGAAATAACCGATTTATTTTGACCATGATGGTGTAAAACGTGGGACAGCAAGCAGCTAGCGACACGCCTTCCGTTCTTTATAGGGCGCGTTGTTGCAAGTAGTGCCGCAAACGCGCATCGTGAGCATATAAGTATAGGCCCTTAACGCCACGCTTCATCAGAACGTTAATTGAATTGAGGATGAGCTGCTGCTTGATATGGACAAGCTCAGTGGGATCTGTGAGATCCGCTCTCTTTTTGAAAGCTTCCACGTCCGTATAACGGTCAAGGTGAATGGCTAAGTGGTCGTGTTCGTCAAGACTAACCGGAGGACCCAGGATAATACCCACGTAGTTGAGATCAAATCCCTGACAGGTATAGATGGAACCAACCTCATTAATGGTTTGGGGAAGTTCGGCCCAGGGGGTACTGGTATAGTTGTATTGGTCCCACGGGAGATGAAATTCGCCTTCCGTGATGTAATGCTTACCGCCATCCAGCGTTGAGGGGTAACCCGAGGTTGACACGATGCGAGATAGGCCCACTTCTTGATTACGACGGACCACGGCCTGGCGCATCTGCTCAGCATCGTCAAAGACGCGAAGATCATAGTTGGCGCCGACATCCGTGGGCAAAGGGTGAAGGTGTTGGTGCGTGAAGTCATTGATCCATCTGACCAGTTTATCGCTAGCCTGCATGCGAAATTGATGCGTTAGTCTGTAGGTCTCATGGGGATAAGGCGCAATGAGTTTTTCCAGGCGTGCTTCCGTCCAAAAGCTCTTCATGCGCAGGACCTGCGTTTCGTCAAAGACCACGATGATGACTTTCGCCGTCGTCAGCAGTGATTGTAATTGATTGTCACCATAGAAGTTATTATAGTGATCGGCCTGCGAAAGTAAGAGGTGGGCTTCATCGATAACCAGAACATCTGGATGGACGGTGTCCTTCGCCATTTGATTGATGAGCGAGGTGGGCCGTTGAAAGTCCTTCTTTAAGAGGTGCGGGTGCTCGCCGGCAATTTCACGGTAAACCTTGAGGATCTCGGGATGATTGACCAGAAAGTAATTTTCCGTGTGCGCGAACGGGCTCGCGTCCTGCGTCCGGGCTGCCACCTGTATCTGATTGAAGAGGTGCGCCAGGACGACACTCTTGCCGGTTCCAGCGTCACCGTAAAGGGCAAAGACGGCGGGTCCTGCCGTGGTGAGGTGTCTAGCGGTAAACGCCAAGATATGTTGTACCAGCTGTGCCTGTTTGGCGGTTAAGGGTAAATCGGGTGAAATTTTTTGGGTCGCTGCATTAGTTGTTTGACTAAGCAAGCCATCGCCTACTTTCTAAAAAGATGAATACGGCTATTGTAACGCGAATGGTGGACAAATAAAAACCCTTCATTCGCTGAAGGGCTGTTCCTAATCTTCTGTGGTACGATGCGCCTGATCCTTGGCAGGTGCCAACTGATAGGTTGCCGCGTGAAAGTTATTTAATGACGTGGCATATTTGGTAAATGGCGAGAACTTGTTCGAACGGCGCCAGATCATGAAGGCGTCACTACTATCCCAAATGGTGAGGAGAACGTATTCACCACTGTTCTTGAACTTAGAGAGAACCAGCATGGCCGTCATGCCAGCGGGAAGCGGCGAAGCGGCAATCTTGTTGACTTCACCTTCAAAGACTTTGGCACTTTCCATATCCAGATTGAAGTAATTAAAGCTAAAGAAGCCCTGCCAATCTGGCTGACCGTGTTCAATTTTGACCTGATAATCGAGATGGCTGGTAAAGACACTGTCCCGATTCGAGACGTCTAAGAGTTGTAGATCCTTGGCCCCACCGGTAGCCGCTAACAAGACGAAGTGACGGTCGGGATTCTTCTTAATAATCTTATCTAACAGGTCCTGACTGCCAAACGTTAAAGATAATTGCTGAAGCATACGCATCCCTCCTGACTTGGTTTCACTTCTATTATAATAGTCCCGCAGAGAAATACGAAATGTTTACACTCTACGGTTAGCGCGCTACACTGAGGAAAGAACAAACTTGAGAGGATGATTCGATGAAATTGACGGTTTTAGGATGCTATGGGGGATATCCCCACAATGGGATCGGAACCAGTAGTTACTTGATCACCAGTGGCGACTACCACTTACTATTGGATTGTGGGAGTGGTGCCTTGCTGGCTTTGGAAAAGCAACTCAGTCCTTTGCAATTAAACGCGGTCTTATTGACTCACTATCACCACGATCACACGGCCGATCTGGGGGTCTTGCAATATGAGTGGCAATTGGCGCAAGGGGCTAAGGCCGAACCCATCTTACCCATCTACGGGCACACCGCTGATCCGCTGAACTTTGGCAGTCTGACATGGCCGGATTCTACGGTGGGCCGGGCTTACAATCCCGCGGAGACGTTGAAATTAGGGCCATTGTCGGTCGATTTCATCC
The DNA here is from genome assembly GCF_001434395.1 of Levilactobacillus hammesii DSM 16381. Classification (GTDB taxonomy): domain Bacteria; phylum Bacillota; class Bacilli; order Lactobacillales; family Lactobacillaceae; genus Levilactobacillus; species Levilactobacillus hammesii. The sequence continues at coordinate 157,488 of NZ_AZFS01000066.1, read as the reverse complement.
CAACCCATCATCCGGTTCCAGCCTACGCTCCCCGTATTACGGAGACGGTGACAGGCGCCACGTTGGCCTTTACAGCGGATACCGCTGCTTTTGATGGCTTGACTGATTGGGCGCAGGGGGCCGATGTTTTGTTGGCGGACACCAACTTTTATGCGGATCACCAGGGCACCGCTTGGCATTTGACATCAACTCAGGCCGGCGAATTGGCTCAGCAAGCGGGCGTTAAGCGCCTATTGTTGACCCATTTACCACAAACGGGTGATCTGACGCAACTGGCACGGGAAGCGCAAACCGCTGCCGGCAACACGATACCGGTCGAAGTGGTTCAGCCTCAATCTATTTATAAAATCTAATATATATAATTCGCTAAATGTAAATTGCGCGTTATCTAATAATACACTTATACGTGGCATACCGTCATTATTTCTGCCATTAATATACGAATGATTATTTATTGTTTATTAAATGATTTTAGAAAAATGCTTTTCTTTCTGTTGAAATGCTGTATAATAGGCTTATTAAATCATTTATACAAAACGAGGGAGGAAAAGATTATGACAGTCACGCTCTACACATCACCTAGTTGTACTTCTTGCCGCAAGGCTCGGATTTGGTTCGAAGAACATGGCATCGCGTATCGTGAACAGAACATCTTCTCCGAGCCCTTAACCATTGACCAAATTAAGTCGATTCTGCGGTTGACGGAAGATGGCACGGAAGAAATCATTTCAAAGCGGTCACGCGTCTACCAGAATCTGACAGTTGAGTTGGACGATCTACCCTTGCGCGACATGTATGAGTTGATCCGCCAGAATCCAGGAATTTTGCGGCGACCAATTATGGTTGATGACCGCCGACTTCAAGTGGGGTTCAATGAGGAAGAAATTCGTCGGTTTTTACCCCGGGAAGTGCGGGAATTAGAATTACAACGTGCTCAGCAGCTAGTTAATGGTAACGAATAAGCTTAATTAGTTGCATCTAACTGGATTTGTGAGAGAATGATACTTGCAGTCCAGTTTTTTTGTTATGATTACTTTACAAGTAAAATAAAATGGCTAGAATGAGAATCAAGGACAATACCCAACCCACGAGAAAGGGGTGTTATTCAATGGAAACGGAACGAATCAACGAAAACACAATTCGGGTGGTCATTGGCAACGATGATCTGAGCGAACGCGGCATTACTGTCTTGGATCTATTGGGCAATCACAAACAAATCGAAGGCTTCTTCTATAGTATCTTGGAGGAGGTTGACGTTGACCACCAATTTCAAGACAATGATGCGGTCACCTTCCAGGTGTTGCCAAATCGCAATGGGCTTGAGTTGTTTATCAGCAAGAATGCGGATGAGGACAGTGCAGCGGACGTGAATGTCACGGACGCCAGTGTCGATACCAATCACCCCGATCAAGTGTCGGACCAGATTAAGGCCCACTTGTTGGAAAAAGATGGTCAAAAGGATTTCTTCTCAAATTACAAGTCAACGACGACCAATGACTCGAATGACATCGAGGATTATTTGAACGATGACGGTCAGCCAACCACGACCCGTGTGGTGAAGCTCCAGTCATTTGAAGATATGATCAGTCTGGCACGGGTCTTGCGGCTGGAAAATGCGGCCTCTAACCTTTACCAGTACAATGGCGCCTATTATTTGGAATTAATCTTCTTTGTCAACGAGTCATCCCGCGAATCTATCAAGGATGAGTTGTCAGTCGCCTATGAATATGGGAATAATACGAAAGTTGCCCCAGACGTCTTGGCGGAACACGGCAAGATGATTATGGAACACAGTGCACTTGAGCTTACGAGATTTCACTTTTTAAGCGACTAGTTGCGGAATGATGAAACGAGTCTCCATATGGGGACTCGTTTTTTTGTGGCCAGTTGCATTTTTTATTCATAGTTTAAGGCAAAACACCACTGGTAAATTAAATCCTTCCTGCTATAATAGTTTATCGGACAAATAAGGAAACTTATAAATTATATGGATGAATTTAAAACGAATCATTGGGAAAAGCGTGATAGCGGGGGATTGGCATGAGCTTAGCACAGTTAGAGAGTTATCTGTTATGGGCCACAGCCGTGATGGCCGTGATTGTCGTACTGACCATTGGTTTTTACTACTGGTATTCACGAAAAACAACGAATAATTATCTTGAAAATGATGAGATTGAACTGCGTTACTTTATTCAAAAGCAGGTGAACTTTCGTGGAGAAACCACGGGGTATGAATGCCTGTTGCGCCAGCACAATGCGGATGGGTCGTGGTCGTTGCCACAAAAGCTCGATTCGCTCCCGTTGCAACGTGTGATCTTTTTACTCACGGATACCTTCCAGTCTTTACCGGAAGAGCCGATCACACTTTCCATCAACCTTGAATTTGATCAGATTACGAGCCCGGACTTTCGTTATTTTGTGCGCTGGGCGTTGTCACGGATTTCACCCATGAAGTTGGCCGTGGAGTATACGGCTGGGGCAACCCAATCACGGTGGCAGCGGTGGATCTTTCGGCGGCGTATTCGCGAGGCACGTGGGTATGGTATGCGTTTTGGCGTGGATAATGTGGGGTCTTCTCTGAATAATCTAAAAAGTATTGAATGGATCTTGCCCGAAGTGGACTCGCTGAAATGTTCCATGCGTAGTTTTCGCAAGGCGGATCCCAACGAGTGGTTAGACCTGAATCTACAATTCTGGAATCGACTTTCCCAACGAAACCACATTGAACTGGTGCTCATGGGGATTGAAAATGAACAGGATCAGCAATTAGCGGATCAACTTAAGATTAAGACGCGCCAGGGGTATCTGTTTGCCCGGCCCACGAATCCGCATGAGAGGAGCTAGTATGGCTAAACAAAAGGCACGTCAACAACTTTACACGGATGCTTACTTTGAGAAGGGGCACTGGGGGCTGAAAATTTGGCAAACACTGATTGGTCTCATCGGGTGGATCTGCGTGTTCGTCCCAATTGTGATCACGGTGCTTTCTTTTTGGGCCGCCTACGATCCCCACATCATTCATCTCTGGTCGTATAGCGAGGGCATTTTTGAAATCAAATTTATTGGGATTATCTTGCTGTTTTGTTTCGTCTTGGTATCGCTGTTTGCGGTGGGGATGACCATCATCCAAAACCGAAAGCGAGATCGCGTGGTGGAGCAGTGGCCGACCTTTAACCCCATCAATCAGCGAAAGCGCGAGGATCAACTGGGGAAGTTCATGGATCAACGGTTCGGTGACCAGGAATTTCGAGAAAATGTGCGTCACTATCAGGTGAAGCCCGAGCAAAACCTGGATACGGACCAGATTCACCGGCTGTATGAACAGCATGATCTCAACGACCTGGATGAATAAGGAGGACGGGGCACGTGACAAATATCTTTATTGACAGTCTCTTGCGAGCGACTGTAGGTAAGACGCTTTTTAATATCTTCCTGTTGATTCTGTGCCTCTACCCGGTAGTGGGCTCGTTCTTCTGGTTTGCGGGGGCCTTGTCTTATCGTTTCTTGAAGACCAATAAGCGTGATGATGCGGTTCAAGACATTCCCGTGGCGAAACAACCGATGATTACGATTATGATTCCGGCGCACAATGAAGAAGTGATGATTGCGGAGACCATCACCTATCTCTTTGAAGAAATGAACTATGCGAACTATGAGGTGCTGGTCATGAATGACGGGTCAACCGATCGGACCGGAGAAATTATCACCGAACTACAGAAAAAGTATCCCCGGTTGCGGACGGTTGAGATTTTAAAGAATAAGGGGAAGGCCCATGCCTTTAATATCGGCATGTACTTTGCCAAGGGAGAGTATATCCTCAGCAACGATGCCGATACGATTCCCGAGCCGGATGCCCTGATGAAGTATATGAATTTCTTTATGCGGGACCGCGACATGAACACCTCCGCCGTGACGGCGAATATGGACGTGCAGAACCGAACCACGCTATTGGGAAAGTCCCAAACGGTGGAGTTCACCAGTATCGTGGGGGTAATTAAACGGAGTCAGACGGCGGTCAATGACTCAATGTATGCCTACAGTGGTGCCAATACACTGTATAAGAAGGATTTCCTGATTGACGTCGGGGGCTTTCGGCAGAATCGTGCTACCGAAGATATCAGTATTGCCTGGGATCACCAGATGCTGGGGGCCGTGCCACGTTTCGCCCCGAACATCATCTTCCACATGAACGTCCCCGAGACGATTCGGGACCTCTATCATCAGCGAAAACGCTGGGCTCAGGGGGGCACTGAGGTGTGGTTGACCAACATTAAAAAATTTCTCCGCCACCCGGTTGAGCACCGTTACCAGTGGTCAATGTTCGTGGATTCCACGCTTTCCATTATCTGGTCCTTCTTTTTCACGATTACCTCGGTCGCTTTTATTGGGCTGATGCTCTACTTCCTCTTTACGGGGAATTACGAACGGGTCATGCATGGGATTGTGATCTCCTTTATCTTCGTGACGTTTGAGATGTTCGCGGGGTTCATGCAGCTCTTAGCGGCGTTGCTCTTGGATCACCACGGGGCGAAGATGAAATATCTCTTCTTTGCGCCCCTCTACATGCTGTTTTATTGGATGGTCAATCCCATTACGGTGGTGATGACCTTTATTCCCGCACTCAAGACGATTCTGGGGTTTGGCTCGGGAACCTGGGTCAGTCCGAAGCGCCAGTCGATGAAGAAGTAAGACGTGCATCAAGGATAGTTAATAGTTAATTGGAATTAAAAAACGAGGTCAGGGCGATTGTCCTGACCTCGTTGGTGTCTTCAAAAGTATTTTACTAAATGTTGAAAGATGAAATGCCCACCGCATCCCTGTATTTGGTAAGCATTTGCGCCATTAAATCCGACTAAATTTAACGCACTCCGGCTGCCAGGAACTCCGCCTGCTGTGGGGACGCTTCAGCCTGGAAGGTCGCAGTCTTCTCGCTCGCTTTGGAGCCACGAAAACCACGTGTCTCCAAAGTCGCCCGTGCTGTAAGCTGGCTTC
>NZ_AZFS01000066.1:28870-152486 GCF_001434395.1 Levilactobacillus hammesii DSM 16381 | reverse complement strand
CACCACCTTCACGGCCGGCTCCATCCCTGGCCTCCTCCGGCTCTGATTGCGTTTTATCATGACGATAGCTGTAAGTTACGATTAGGAGTCCAACTGATAACGACTGTTATAGTGATTCTCAGAGTCGTCCGAGAGCACCATGTAAGCCGAGAGGTCGACAGATATGGGCTCAGGCGCGTCGTTCTACTTAGTCAGTAAGCGATCTTCTTACTGGCTTAGTAGAAAACCAAGCTTGTAGACTCGTGATTTTCGAGGCTTCAAGTTGCGTTCGCCCCGTTCCAGTCCATATCTGCCGACCGGTAAGGCGAGGGGACCGCTGGGTTGCCCAACTTTAGGCCGACGGTTATTGCTAGAATAGGCATACCTGATACTTTAAAACTTTCAAGCTTTAATTTTATAGGAACAGGTTCCGATTAACCGCGGCCTATCGCCGTTCAATGGCCAACAGGAATGGCGGGTTGTGGACCTGATTGATAAAGCCATACTGGAGCACTTGGTAACGTTTTTGCGGGAGATGTTGGCAGAAGTCAACCACGGCATGGCGTTCGGTGGGGCCACCGGGATGCCCCGAGTAGACGACGAGAATAATCCGGCCACCGCGAGGCAGATGGTCTAACAGTGTCGTGACGGCGGCCAACGTGGTGGTAGGCTTCGTGATCAACGTCTTATCACCACCCGGCAAGTAACCCAGGTTAAAGATGGCACCGGCCACTTGCGTCGTCGCTTCCAGAAAATCACCGACGTGTTCGTGACCAATCGCGTGCAGATCAACCTGAGGGGCTAACCCCGTCAGTGTGAGCTGCGTCTGGGTTTCTTTAAGCGCGGCCGGTTGAATATCAAAGCCAATCACGTGGCCCGTCTTGCCCACCAAGTTGGCGAGAAAGAGGGTGTCGTGACCATTGCCGACCGTGGCATCGACCACGGTGTCACCGGGCGCGACGCACTCACTGAGAAGCGTGTGGCTATAGGTCAAGGCATTGGGTAGATTCATTATAATTCATCTCCATAACGGGTGAGATACCATTGTGTGACCGTTAACAGGACAAAGCCGATTGACCAGCCAGCCACGACGTCACTGGGGTAGTGGACACCCACGTAAACTCGCGACAGCCCAATGATGACGATCCACAGGCTAAAGACGATTGTGAGTAACCAACGCCAATTGCGGTGATGCCGTAAGGTCCAACCAATCAGGACGATGACGGTGCCCCACAGTAACATGGCCGTGACCGAGTGGCCGCTGGGAAAACTGTAGGAGCTGGCGGCCACTAACCGATCAACGGTGGGCCGATCACGCCGAACAATGTGTTTAAGGATACTATTGCCGATGCCGGCCCAGACGAGCACGTTCCAGCCTAAAAAGAGAGCACCACGAGAGCGTCGTGCAATGACGAGACCGGCCATAATGAGTAGCGTGATCCAGGTTACGGGTTGCGGATTCCCTGAATTGGTAATGGCTATAATCCCTTGTGTTAGCCCATGGGAGAGTGGGTGCCGAACCAGACCGATGACGAATTTATCAAAGCCACTCAGCCAAGTCTGTTGATACACCACCCCAATGAGATCCAGTAAAAAGATGATGCCAGCGGCCAGGGTGAACCGCCAGCGAAGCTTTGAAATCGGTGGCAAGATGAGCCGCCTCCTTAAGTGTGTGGGTATAAGAAATGTTATACAGTGTCCCAATCAGTATAGCACATTACGTCCACAAAGATGAGATGGGGCAATAGTAGTGGGGATGAACGAGACCTGTCTGTAAGAATGGCTGGGTTCAGCGCCGTTCATGATGAAACTATTAGTGAGGGCATCGTCATACATTTGGCAAAAAGGAATGTAAGAATCCCCGTTACCCCTTGCTTTTCTGGGGGCGGTTTGCTAAGATGAAAACAATTTGATTATTCAGGACGTTGACGGGAAGTAGTAGTTCTAGGGCGTATTTAGAAAGCGGATGGTCGCTGTAAATCCGTTACGCCAAGAACGAACTTATCTCCGAGTCTTTTCTGCCGCAAGGTGGGCGTTTGGCGACGTTATCAGCCGGAATGAGCCTCGAGATTGTTTCGAGGAAATGTAGGTGGTACCGCGCTTAGACGCCCTGCAGGAGCCCATTTTGGGCTGCTGGGGGCTTTTTTTGTGGCACGACGTCTATTGAGAAAGGGAGCGAAGTTTTTTGGCTTACAAACACGAGATTATCGAGCACAAGTGGCAACATTACTGGCGGGTCAATGATACCTTCAAGACCTCTGATAGCCAGAGCAAACCGAAATATTACGTATTGGATATGTTCCCATACCCTTCTGGTCAAGGGCTGCACGTGGGACATCCTGAGGGTTATACGGCAACCGACATCATGGCTCGTTTGAAGCGGATGCAGGGATTCAACGTCCTTCATCCAATGGGGTGGGATGCTTTCGGTTTACCAGCCGAACAATACGCCTTGAAGACGGGGCACAACCCTAAGGACTTCACGGCCCACAACATTAAGAACTTCAAGCGGCAGATCCGTTCATTAGGTTTCTCCTATGACTGGAATCGTGAGGTCAACACGACCGATGAATCCTTCTACAAGTGGACGCAATGGATCTTCGAACAGCTCTACAAGAAGGGCTTGGCTTACGAAGACAAGATCATGGTCAACTGGGCGCCTGACTTCATGGGCGGGACCGTTGTGGCCAACGAAGAAGTCGTGGATGGTAAGACTGAGCGGGGTGGCTATCCCGTTTACCGCGTGCCAATGCGCCAATGGGTACTGAAAATCACGGCTTACGCTGACCGTTTGATTGATGATTTGGACGACCTGGATTGGCCGGACAGCATCAAGGAAATGCAACGTAACTGGATTGGCCGTTCCGAGGGGGCGAGTGTCTTCTTCCCAGTTGATGGGCAAGAAGAGACGAAGGTTGAAGTCTACACGACGCGTCCCGACACGTTGTTCGGTGCGACCTACATGGTCTTGGCACCAGAACACGCCTTGGTTGACCAAATTACGACGCCAGAACAGGCGGATGCCGTTAAGGCCTACAAGGAAGCCATCGAAAGCAAGTCCGACCTCGAACGGACTGATTTGAACAAGGATAAGACCGGGGTCTTCACCGGTGCCTATGGGATCAACCCATTGAGCGGCAAGAAATTGCCAATCTGGATTGGCGACTACGTGCTGGCTTCGTACGGGACTGGGGCCATTATGGCCGTTCCTGCGCACGATGACCGGGACAACGAGTTTGCTCAAAAATTCAATCTGCCAATTGTCCAAGTGATTGCTGGCGATGAGGATACCGATGTTCAAACGGCCGCTTATACGGGCGATGGCGAACACATTAACTCTGAATTCTTGAATGGGATGAATAAGAAGACGGCCATCAAGGCGGCCATTGACTGGCTTGAAGAACATGACGCCGGCCACAAACAGGTGAACTTCCGGCTGCGTGACTGGATCTTCTCCCGTCAACGCTACTGGGGTGAACCTATTCCCGTTATTCACTGGGAAGATGGCGAAACCACGTTGGTTCCTGAAGACGAATTGCCATTGAAGCTGCCAGCAGCTAAGCAACTCGAGCCTTCCGGAACGGGTGAAAGTCCACTGGCGAACCTGGATGACTGGGTTAACGTTGTGGATGAAAATGGCCGTAAAGGGAAGCGTGAAACCAACACCATGCCACAATGGGCGGGGAGTTCTTGGTACTTCCTGCGTTACGTTGATCCACACAACGATCAAGCCATTGCCGATCCTGACAAGTTGAAGTACTGGATGCCCGTTGACCTCTACATTGGTGGGGCCGAACATGCCGTCTTGCATTTACTCTACGCACGGTTCTGGCACAAGTTCCTCTACGATCTCGGCGTCGTTCCAACCAAGGAACCTTTCCAAAAGCTGGTTAACCAAGGGATGATCTTGGGAACCAACCACGAAAAGATGTCCAAGTCTAAGGGGAACGTCATCAATCCCGATGAAATTGTCGAGAAGGATGGGGCCGATACGCTACGGTTGTACGAAATGTTCATGGGACCACTGGAAGCTTCCAAGCCTTGGAGCACGGAAGGAATCAATGGTTCTCGTCGCTGGTTAGACCGTGTTTGGCGCTTGTTGATCGATGATAACAACCATCTGCGTGACCGGGTCACGATGATTAACGATGGTAAGTTGGACAAAATCTACAACCAGACCGTGAAGACGGTGAGTGAGGACATGGAAGCCATGCGCTTTAACGTCGCTATCTCACAACTGATGGTCTTCGTTAACGAGGCTTACAAGACGGACAGCCTACCATTGCGTTACATGGAAGGCTTCGTCAAGATGATCTCACCAATCGTGCCCCATATTGCCGAAGAACTGTGGTCATTGATGGGTCATGACGAGACGATTTCTTACGAGAAGTGGCCAACCTACGACCCTAAGCAATTGGTCGAAGACGTGGTTGAAATGGTTGTTCAAGTTAACGGTAAGGTCCGGGCCCACTTGAAGGTTGCTAAGGACGCCGCTAAGGATGATATCGAGGCTGCTGCCTTGGCTGACGATACGGTCAAGATGCATACCGATGGCAAGACCATTCGCAAGGTGATTGTCGTGCCGGGTAAGCTGGTCAACATTGTCGCTAACTAAATTTAAAGTGTTATCGTAATTCTGTGTGTCAGTTACTTTCCTAAGTGGGAGTGGCTGGCACTTTTTTATTGTCGAGGATTGTCAGGCCGGTATAATTGGGACAGGTTGCGATGGCGCATAGGATAAGTTGCTTAATTATGATAAAACGATTAGAATATTATTGTTCTCTAATTTTGGAAACTGAATGATTTTAGATTTGCTGGGGAGGGGACCTTATAATGTGGCGTAAATTGAAAATTTTGGGTAAGTTTGAGTTGCGACAGACTTGGGATGATAAGACTATTCTATTTTACACGGTACTATGCCCAGCCATCTTTTTTCTGATCACGGACATCAGCTCTAAGGGACATCCCTTTGGCGTCCACAACGTTGCAAGTCAACTTTTAGGTTACTGGGCTTACATCATTCTAGTCGGCGTCCTGAACGGCTTTCAATTTGGCCTAATTGGTATGCGGGAAAGTAACTTTCTAAAGATGTTTACCGTTATCGCTGGGGACAAGCGGCTCATCTTTTACAGCAATTTATTGGTTCAAGTCGTCTTTATTCAGCTGGAAATGATTTTGTTTGATGTGATCGTTTTGATACTGAATCCAGCATCATTTGCGTTAGTTCCAATGATGGTCGGTGGGTTTTTATTGAATTTCATTCTGATTCCAGTCGTTGCTGGTTTTACGAGTTTCGTATTGCTACTGCCGATTAAGGTCAATTTAGCCTCATTGCTGATGACGGGCTATATCCTGTTAGCTATGGCGATTATCAATCTGCCTTATCAAGCCGATTCGCTGCTGGGCGTGGTGTTGACCGTTTTTAATCCCTGCTCATACATGATCCAATTCTACAGCACGGGGCTGTCCTTATTGGGACAGTTGACGGTGGCTAACGTGGGACTTTTGAGTGTGGTCGCGCTAGTTTATGTGGGGCTCGGTACTTATCCGATTCGGCACATGAAGTTGCAGTCGTACACGAGTCGTTATTAGGAGGTGCCTCATGGAAATCCAAAATTTCTCGTACCAATTACCGGATGGTCGCCAATTATTCGATCACTTGTCGGTAACGTTTGATCCTGGAAAGGTTAACTTGCTCCTAGGCGTGAACGGAGTTGGCAAAACGACGTTACTGGATTTGATTGCGGGTGTCAGTGAGCAGCGCGATTTACCATTCGTAGGATTTCCCCCGATGAATCGAATGGCGTATCAGATGCAGGGCGCCCCTTTCACGGGAACGGCCACGGTTTCCGAAGCGATTAGGATGATGATTGATCTCGATCAGCCGGGACACCATTTTCAGGAGGCGGAATTACCGGCCAGCCTCCAAGAGATTGCGCATAGTTATTTCCGTGACTTGTCCGGGGGACAACGACGCTTAGTTATTTTGGAGGGAGTCTGTCGACTCGATCGGGATCTGTATTTGTTTGATGAGCCCGAGAGTGGGTTAGATGTCAAAGTGGCGGTTAGCGTCATGGATCGGATTAATCAGCTGATTACGCGTGGTAAAACGGTCATTATGACCACACATCAGTTTCATCATTTGCCGGTCGATCGGGTTAAAATTCAGGTCTTGGCGAAAAAACACTTGGCGTTTAGCGGAACGCCAGCGGAATTGATGGCGGCGACGGGCACGGATAGTATTGAAGCGGCTTATCTGAAAACGGATGCCTAGGTGATTCTGGCAAGGTTGATAACCGTCTAACAGTGTGAGTGGGATGCCTGATAAGGGGATGTCACTCTTTTTTATTGGTAATTGATTTCAAACGATATGGTGGGTATAGAGCTACCATACCAGAATGAAAAGACGTTGTCTTGGGAGCCAAGAAGCCATATTGAACGCCTTATAAAGTTTGTGAAAAATGGCCGGGTTTGCATGCGCTTACGCTTCAAGATAGCTGTGGGATATAACCCAATCGGTAGGAAGCTGAGCAAGAAAATGACGCGTTTCAGTGACTCTCAAAATTTATTTTCTTATTGTGTAAAAAAAGGCTGTAAAAAAAGGCATCACCACTAGGGCAACGCCTTCAAAATTCAGCATGATTGTTAGAACTATTAGTCGATCTTGCGCAGCGTCTGTGGGAAGTGCCAGGCCAATAAGATAATGGCCAGAATCATCTCAACGATCAAAGCCACTACAATTTGCGATGGGGTGCTAACGTTCAGCAGCGCCTGAGGACTGGCAAGTAAGAAGAAGTCAGTGATCAGATGCAACCCAATTGGCCAGATTAACGAGTGTGTTCGCAGGTAAAGGGTGGCTAATACCAGGCCCATCCCCGTTGTCGCGAGAAATTGCCAGAAAATGACGGTCAGGCTCTCGGCATTGAAGAGGAGGGCATGGCTAATGCCAAATGCAATGCTGCTGAGGATGACGGCCAACAATCGTCGACTAAATAGACTTGTAGAACCCGCGGCGATTAGCTTAGGCAACAGAATTCCTCGAAATTGGTATTCCTCTAACAGGGCCAAACTACCCGCAAATAATAAGCTGGTTTGTTGCGTTTGATCTAGTGCCAGCGGTGTACTAAAAAAGCTACTGCCTTGTACAATCAGATAGCTGATAAGTAGCATCCCTGGCAGGAAGGTTCCCGACCAGTGACTGGCAGGATTGATCCAGTAGATGGCTTGTTTCGTCCAGAAATGATTGAGTAACAGCAATAAGACAAGCGTTACGACGAAGCCGCCGATGACATCAAGGCCCGTGCTGAGATGCCAAGTCTTGAATCCTGAGACCACCGCCAAGACGAGGGCGCTAGTGGTGATCCAGAAGGCTGTTAGGTTTAAATACTGATGTTTCATATTGCGAGTCATCCCACTTTCCCCAAAGTTACGAGCTTAATCTTAAGTTAAGGCTGGGGCAACTGTCAATACATGTCGGAACTAGACGCGCCGGATTACCGGACTTTTGAGAAGGTGAGACGGCATAAACGGCAGGTCGGTCGCGATTTTTCCACACTTATCCGGTCATTAATTTTTTCTTAAAAGACGGCTTGGGCGCTACGCTGTCAGTCCAGCCATAATCACCAATAGCTAAAAAAGAATCAACTTCCGACTTGGCAGTTGATTCTTAGAAGTCTTATTGCGTAGTGCCTAGTCATCTAACCAGTCTTCTCGAGGCGCTAGCTCTAGGCCGGGGATAGCAAGTAGACGTTTGCGATCTTTTTTCGTTTGCGTCCGCATGCAGGCGTATTCCTCATGGCCTAAGACCATCAGTGTTGGGACGCCGGCTTGGTAAAAGGTTAAATCGTCTGGCAATTTGTCTGACGCGTAACGGCCCCAGTCGTATAGCGACGTGGTGGCCCGTTTCAGCACGCGCCCCGTCACACTGTTTGCCTGATAGCGGTATAAGACGAGGGTGTGCCAACCGCCCATCGTATTGAGCGCGTTCGCATGGCCGGCCTTACTGTTGATGAGGTCGGGGGCTAGTGCGGCCATGACCTGATGATAGCGTGTCGTGTAGATATCTTTACAGTCATTGTAGCTAGTCAGTTCGAAGCGGTCATTGGTTTCAAGACACATTTGCAACAAGGTTCGGTAGGCCTTACCGGTAGGTTCTGCTGTAAACTCAAATAACATAGGAGACCTCCTGACTACCGGCGACGGTGACGAACAAACGTGAAGAAATGAAGGATGCTGGCCAGCAACACGTAGAAAATAACGACAAAGCTGGCGTAAGTCAGCCAGAATTTGCCGGCCGCAAAGACGCCGAACCACCACGCCTGGAGGCCCATCGTAATCAGCGCCATGATGGCGATCATGAAGAAGAGTAGTATGTAACGTTTCAAGGTGTTATCATCCTTTCGTGGTCGGTTGGTAATCTTTTGGGAGAGGCGCCGGCATTCCGCCAGTTTACTTTCCCGAGGAGCGTGTGTGCCCCAAGTCCCCGTGCCAACAAATTCGCCAACCTTGATGAGTCCGGCACCGGTCAGTACCCGGTCAATGGTGACGAAGGTCTGATCGGTGATTCCGGTAAAGAAGTTCTCGGTGGAGCTGACAAAGCAGCTGGTCATGCTGAGATAGTGCTTGTCCTTGTATTTGCCGGGCAGGGTATCGGCTTTTGAGGTCATCCGCACGAGGCGGAACCGCATGCAGTCAAAGAACTGCTTCATCACGCCGGACATCCCACCCCAGTAGGTCGGCGCACAAACCAACCAGAAGTCGCTGGCGGCCATCTTGGCTTCGATTTCGTCCAACGCTGGACACGTCTGTTCCTTCGTATCCGGATAAATATCGTAATCACGTAGAAAGACCGTTTCGACCTCAGCGGTGTCCGGCAAGCCATCTAAGACGGCCTGAAGATAGCCAGCTGTGATGCCGTGGCGTTCGTGACTTCCTAATAGTGCTAAGTAACGCAAAGCAATCGCCTCACTTTAAATCATTTTAAGTCATGTGGTCATTAGCTGTGCCCCGGATGAGGGGATTAACGCTACCGGGGATGAATGTACCTGGTGAAAGATAAGGGTTCGCAAATGATTGGTAGCGCCACCAATGACTGTATAACTAGTATACCGCATGTTGGGGTGAGTTTGAGGTATTCTGCTTACTTCTGGATGATTGGGGTGATTAAGGCGGGGGGATCTCTTGGATTATCTATGGCCGAAACGTGCGCCACCAGGCAGCCTCCTGCGCTTAACCGCATCAAGCCAAAAAGCCAGGCCCGGGCTTTTTAACTTAATGACGTTAATGCTCAGAGATATCGCTTTAATTATCTGTGGCCGAAACGTGTTCCGCCAAACAGCTAGCTGCGCTTAACCCCATAAGCAGAATAATCCAAACCCAGGATTTTTCTACTTATGACGTTAATGCTCACTAGCTAACCGTTTGGTTCCGCACTCTTTTCCAACAAAAAGCCCTCGCGGACCAACCGGCCGACGAGGGTACCTGAGATGTAATTATTGCAGTAACTCTGTTAGGATGGCGAAGAAACGGTGTTTTACCACTTCATCCTCCCCAGCCTTTGAGAACTGGTAGTTGAGTAAATGACGGTCAAATTCGTGGAAGAAAACGTCAGCCATCGTTTGATAATCGCTATCATTGGTCTGGTCGATCCGCTTAAAACTACGCCAGGTTGCATAAATCAACTGTGCATCCGGAACCTGCGTTAACTCTGGAAAATGTTGCCGAATGCTTTTCGTCATTCGGATAACCTGTTTCGCTCTTTCCGGGGACATCTGCATCTCCGGTGTTGCCGTTTGCGTCATAATGGCATTCCTCCTTGAATAGTAGGTTTCTTGACTACTTCCAGCATACCACTGTTCGGCGTATCCGGTAAGAAAACCGCAGAGTCGGGCGTTGGGATTTATAAATCTTTACCGAAACCTGATATTTGCTAACCAAATCCTATGGTATAATGTTTGTTTGATTAGCTTGGCTGTTTGCCAAGCCCGGATTACATTGAATTTTAAAAAGTGAAAGTAGGGTGTCAAATGTCGGCAAGGTCTGATCATACAGGAAATCAAACCGTGAGCACGCAGGATCAAATGGTCTCGGGCTCCGCGTGGATGACTGCCGGGAGTATTTTTTCCCGGATTCTCGGCGCAATTTATATCGTGCCCTGGAGCATTTGGTTTGGGTCGTTCTTCCTTCAAGCCAATGCGTTATATGGGAAGGGGTATAACATTTACAGCTTCTTCCTGATTGCGGCCATTGCTGGGGTCCCATCCGCGATTGCCAAGCAGGTGGCGCACTACAATGCCTTAAACGAGTACGGTATCAGTGTGCGGCTCTACAAACGGGGCCTGGTGATTGCCATCATGACCGGGGTGATTATCGCGCTATTGCTGTTCCTCGGAGCACCGATGTTTACCGGTGGCGATAAGCACCTGATTCCCGTCCTGCATTCGTTGGCCTGGGCCATCCTGATTATTCCCACGATGAGTCTGACGCGGGGGTATTTCCAAGGGTTCCAACAGATGGCCCCTTCCGCGATCTCACAATTTGCTGAGCAGCTGGCCCGTGTGGCTTATATGTTAATCACGGCCTTTATCATTATGGACGTGATGAAGGGAGACTGGGTTTCAGCCGTCTCCCAATCCACATTGGCTGCCGCTGTCGGGGCACTTTGTGGTCTGATTGTCCTGGGCGTCTACTATTGGCGCCGTCGCGATTACTTCCGCTCATTGGTGGCGGGGAGTAACGAAGAACTCGTGGTGCCAGCTAAACAGTTGTATCGTGAAATTATTGCGCAGGCGGTGCCCTTTATCATCCTGGGTGCCGGAATCACCATCTTCCAACTGATTGACCAGTATACCTTTGCACCGATCATGCATTTGGCGGGAAACTACTCCGATACTTACTTGAATGACCTATTCGCGCTGTTCGGCGTGAACGCTAATAAATTGATTATGATTACCATTTCACTGTCCTCGGCGCTGGCCGTGACGGTGGTGCCGCTGTTGTCGGAGGCCTATACGCGAGGCAACAAACACGAAATTTCGGGGCAATTAACGAACGCCTTCCTGATGTTTGAGTTCGTGATGATTCCGGCTGCTTTGGGAATGGCCGCGGTGGCCCGCCCCTTAAACATTGTTTTTTATGGGCAAACACAGGAAGCCTTGGGCTCATCCATCCTGGCCTTCTCGTCCTACCTGTCAATCCTGCTAGGACTGTACACGGTGGTGGCGGCGTTGATGCAGGGAATCTCGCAAAATCGGCGCGCCGTGCATTACTTTGCGGTGGGGACGGTCGTGAAGTTCATCGTGCAATGGCCACTGGTTTACTTCTTGGGGGCGTTTGGCCCTCTGGTTGCAACCGGGATTGGCCTCTTCGTGACCTGTTACCTGATCATCCATTCGCTGGATGTCCAGTTCGGGATCAATTACGCGACGATTGCTAAGAAGACGAACGGCATTTTACTGGCGTCGATTGGGACGTTTGCCATTGCCCGTGTTGTGGTCATGTTAGGCAGTTTATTCAGCAGTAACGGCCGGGTCATTAGCTTTACAGTGACGGCCATTGCAGCCGCACTCGGTGGCTATTTCTACGTCTACATGATGTTGAAGAGCCGGTTAGCCGATGCGATCATTGGCGATCGGGTAGCAGGTCTACGTCGTCGGTTGCACATTCATTAGGAGGAAGTTGCGATGAACATTGAACGTTATTTAACGGATCACCGACAAGGCACGCCGCGGCAGATTTTACGCTTGCTGCGTCAGGGTCGGGTCACCGTCAATGACGATCCGATTGATTCACCACTCGCCACGGTGGCGAAGGCGGATCAGGTTCGTGTGGACGGCATGGCCGTGACGGGGCGTCAACCCCAATACCTGGTCTTTAACAAACCGATTGGGTTTCAACTGAGTATGGACCCGACCAGTGCGCATAGCCTGGGGAGTTTGCTCAATACCTTGGATCAGGTTCGGCCACTAAAGGCCTTGGCGGATTTGCCCAAAGAGGCTACCGGCTTGGTTTTGGCTAGTGACGATGACCATTTCCTAGCAGACGTTGAGGCCCAGGAGTGGGTTAGCACGTTGCAAGTGTCCTTGGCGGGCGCCGTGACGGCATTGCCGGGCCTCGCGGATGACTTGAGTTTTTCTGCGGTGCAGGTTGTGCCGGATACCGTTCGGCAGACGACCTTGGTTACGGTGAAGACGCGGGATCTAACCGCGGCGGTGCCCACGTTGCTGGCCCTAACGGCAGTCAACGGTCCGGTCAGTCGCGTGGCTTTTGGCCCGCTGACGTTGCCCGTGGATCTGTCCGTGGGTTCTTACCGCGGCTTGTTCCCAGTGGAGATCGATGACTTGAATGGACCATTGGCGGCCACAACTTCAGCTGAGTCCTAAGGGTATCTAATGAGAGTTAAACAAAAAGCAGGCGTCAAGCTCGGTCAATGAGCTTGGCGCCTGTTGTCATTTGATGGTCAGATTAATCTGGCAGAATGGTGACGTTGGCTAGTAAGTCGTCCTTAACCGTCATGCGGAAGGGACTGGAGCCGTTGAAACCATTTCCGGTCACGAGCAGTTGGATGGTCCAAGTCGTGGCATCGTCCTGCGTGAAGTCTTGTAACTCAAAGTGAGATTGCTTGCCGATATTGTCGGTTTGATTCCATTTCGCAATCTCTGCCGGGCCATGATACTCGGTGCCCCAGTCGTTAAGCACGGCATCTGGCGTGAATTGCGCCACAAATTGGTCGGCATTCGCGGCATTGGTTGCCGAGATGAAGGTGGTGATAGCGGTAGGTAAGGTGAGATCGTCCATAGATAAGTGCTCCTTTTTAGGTGGGGAGTCAATGATACAGCTCCGAAAGTGTTTCTAGTATGCGACCATGGACTGCTTCTGGCAAGCAAAAGCAGTCGTTAATCATTGCTCACCTTAATGGTATCGCCGTGGACAATCTAAACCAGCGCTTCGTGGGCCTTCATGAACTGAGGCAAAACGTCAATGATTTGGTGGGGTAAGACCACGTACTGCTTCTCGGCCAGTTCCTCCGCGATGGCGCTATGACTGTAGACCGCCGCCAAAACGGCATCGGTAGCATTCGAGAATTGGGCCACGAACCCCCCAACCATGCCGGCTAGGGTGTCACCCATGCCCCCAGTGGCTTGGGCCGGTGTTCCCAGTGGATTTTCGTAGACGGCCGTAGGGGTGTAAATTTGCGTACGGTGGGATTTGACCACGACCGTGGCGTTGAGTTTGGCCACGGCAGGCTGGTTGTTAGCCACCGTTTGTTCGGCGATCGGGATGCCACTGAGTCGTTGCCATTCCATCTGGTGGGGGGTAAAGATCAAGTGGGCGTCGGGCAGCGTCAGGTGGTGCTGGGCAATCAGGGTGATTGCCGAGCCGTCAATGACGAGATACTGCTCGGGTTTGACCGCACCGAATGTGGTGTTCAGGGCCATTAGACCAGCTTCATCCGTGCCTAAACCGGGACCGATGATGACCACATCGGCGGAATTGGTTAGAGATTTCATTTGCTCATGATTGTTCATGTCGGCAAACATGGCTTCCGGCAGACGGGCGTGCAGACTGGTCTGATTGCTGGGGTCGGTAATGGTGGTTACTAGGCCAGCACCGGCGTAGACAGCGGCGGCGCTAGCCATGAGGATGGCCCCACCGAAGTTGCGGTTGCCACCGATCAGGGTTACCCGACCGTAAGTCCCTTTATAGCTGTCCGCTGGGCGTTGCCGAATCGTTTGAGTTAAGATGGATTGCGAGAGCGTTTCCATGTGAATTCCTCCTCAAAATTGGTTTCGCTTTCAGTATAGCATTTTAGTGGTGGAAAACGGCTTACAATTCGGCGTCGTTATGCTAGAATTAACTTTAAGTATACTTTAGGCCTCATCGGGGTCTAACAAATTAAAGGAGGTCCAATCATGGCAATTGATTGGCAACAGCTATCTGAACAATACCGCGAGGCTTACGTCGCTGACCTGACGACATTAGTCGGCATCGACAGTGCACGAGATGATTCTAAGGCAACCACAGACTATCCGCTCGGCCCTGGCCCAGCCAAAGCCCTAATCGCCTTTTTAGGCTTGGCCGAACGCGACGGCTTTAAAGTCAAGAACCTCGATAATTTAGTCGGTTACGTTGAATTCGGTGAAGGTGACGAAACGCTGGCCATCTTAGGCCATGCCGACACCATGCCCGGTGGTAAGGGGTGGCATACCGATCCCTTTACGTTGACCAAGAAGGACGGCAACCTGTATGGTCGTGGGACCTCTGACGACAAGGGACCAGCACTGGCCGCTTACTATGGCTTAAAGATGATGAAGGATCAAGGCATCAAGCCAACCAAGAAGATTCGTTTCATCATTGGGACGGATGAAGAGAGTGATTGGACGGGGATGCACCATTACCTCGATCTGGAACCAGCACCAACGCTGGGCTTCTCACCCGATGCTGAATTCCCCCTAATCAACGGTGAAAAAGGAAACGTGACTTTTGAAAGCCACTTTGCTGGGGCCAATGGCGGTAGCGTAACCTTACGCGAATTCGATGCCGGTTTGCGGGAGAACATGGTGCCTCGGGATGCCGAAGCCACGGTAGAAACCGCCGATGCCGACCAATTAGTCGCCGATTTCAAGACCTTCCTGGATCAAGCGCCCGTTACTGGAACGGTTGAAGCCGATGCTGCGGGCCTACATTTCCAAGTGATTGGGAAAGCCGCACACGGGATGGAACCCAAGAATGGGATCAACGCGGGGACTTACCTGGCCAGCTTCCTGACGGCTTACGACTTTGGTGGCGACGCCGAAGACTTCCTGGCCTTATTGGCCAACCAATTGCATGACGATTCACGGGCCCACAAGCTCGGGATTGCCTTTAACGATAAGATTATGGGCGACCTGACGATGAACGTGGGAATCATGACGTTTACCGCCGACAAGGGTGGCCTGATCAACACCAACTTCCGTTACCCAACGGGCATTGGTGCAGCGGAGATCTTAGTGGGGCTGCAAAAGGCGACTGAAATGATGAACGTTGAGATCAAGCAGGACCGTGAAATGGTACCGCACTACGTTGATCCTAGCGATCCAATTGTCACAACGCTGATGGACGTTTACCGGCAACAGACCGGTGACCTAGACGCCCAACCAGAAGTTGTGGGTGGTGGGACTTACGGTCGGTTGATGAAGCGTGGTGTTGCCTTTGGGGCATTGTTCCCTGGCACAAAAGACACGATGCACCAAGCCGATGAGTTCCAACCAGAAGATGATTTAATTAAGGCGATGTCCATTTACGGGCAGGCGACCTATGAACTAACGAAATAGGGTGACGAGAGCACCCACAAGGGAGTGGTAAAGATGTCCGAACGCTACGAGCGAATTCTAGTTGGGGTGGACGGTTCCCGGCAAGCAAAACGCGCGGTGGAAAAAGCCATTGCGGTTGCTGTCAGAAACGAAGCTGATCTGATTATTGTCACCATCATGACGGGTGGCGATTACGTTGGAATCGGCAACAATACCAAAGTCGGTTTCGGCTTTGTGGATCAGGAAGTCATGGATGAGGCCCGCCAACGTTCGGAACAGACCGTCGACGCGTACCGGAAGCAAGCAAAAAAGGCCGGGGTCAAACACGTTGAAACGTCCGTGTTCTACGGACATCCCAACATTGACCTGGCCAAGACCTTGCCACAGGAATACGATGCCGATTTGATCATGATTGGGGCCATTGGGTCCAACGTGGTCGAACGCATGTTGATGGGCTCCACGGCCAGTGCGGTGGTGGCTAATGCGGTGACGGATGTTCTGATTGTCCGCACGGATTTGTCGAATCATTCTAGCAAATTTAAACACGTTTAGGCTGTCGACCAATGCGTTTGGTTGGCGATGGTGAGAAGCGTTAAAGAAAGGACTGCCTGTGAGGGGCGGTCCTTTTTGTTTTGCCGATGGGATGACTGGCGAACCGGATTTTTAAACGGCCCCGGGTTGGTTTCCCTTGACTAAAAGACTATAAGCAGTTAGACTGTATATAGTCGAACTGTATATAGTTCAACTTTACATGTGATGGAGTGAGGTGGGAGAAGAAGTATGGCACGAAATGAAAATTTACCGCTAACTGAAACAACGTATTACATCCTGCTGGCCCTCACCCAGCCACGCCATGGTTACGCCGCCATTCAAGAGATTGAACGGCTGAGTCAGGGAACCGTTAAAGTGGCAGCGGGCACCATGTATGGCGCAATAGAGAACTTGTTGAAGCTGAAGTGGATCAAAGAGGTTCCTAGCAGCGATAAGCGCCGGCGGGTGTATCGTATCACTGAAACCGGTCAGTCAATGTTGCAATTGGAAACGCAACGCTTACGGGGCTTGGGGAAGCTGGCTGAGACGTTCGGCTATTAGGTCTGGGGAGGAAAGGAATATGAAAAAATTTCACGTGTTTTTGAACCTTAATGACGAGGAGAACTGGATTAATACGATTCAGGAAGAGGGATACCGCTTGGATTGGGTCAATCCGTTCCTTCATTGCTACACGTTCCAACCGCTGACTGCCGACGATCAATTCAACCCCTATACGCGGTTGGATTTCCGGGATAAGGGCATGAGTCGGCGGAACTACCAAGACTATCGTCAATTTTTTAGCGATAGTGGTTGGCGGTTAGTTGCCGGGAGTCGCCACGGTGGCATTCAATATCTTCAGCAGAAAACAATGACTTCGGATCGCGATATCTTTTCCGATGAGCGTTCCAGGATCAGAATACAGCGGCGATTCGGTCGGTTCAGTCTTTTTTATGCGACCTTTTTTCTGAGTTACGTCTTCGCCTATTGGAAGATGACAGGTAGCATTAATTTTCTTGATATTCGAAATTGGTACTTAACGCCGGGACTGTGGCAAATGCAAGGGGAATGGTTCTGGAAAGCCATCATTTTTGAAACGCCATTTGCGGTCATGCGTGTGGTACCTCTATTTATTTTTCTGGTTGTCGGCATCTATTATCTGTGTCGGGCAATTCGAAATGGTTATCAGCAGTGATTAGATAGTCATGGTCATACGAGGCGTATACAAAAAATGGCACGTTGAAATTTCAACGTGTCATTTGTGTTTAGATCGTATTCAATTAAAGACGATGAATATCAAGGATACTTCCAGTATTTGCATCTGCGACGAATTGGTATTGGACCAACTGGTCGTCTTCGTAGCGGGTAATGCCGCCATAGTAGACGCGTGATTTCACCGCGAATTTTTGGAAAGGTACCGCGTGTTTCTCGATCCAGGCGCCCTCAATAGGGGATTCTTGGCGGAACTGATGCTTGACCTGTTCCAAGATGTTGTCCGGATTCAAGCGCGAGCCACCACCAAAGAAGCGCGTGATGAAAATGCCCATGAGACCTCCGAGTACACCGGTAAGGCTCAGTTGATAAAGTTGTCCGTTTCTAGCAGTCATCCTACCGCCTCCTTAGCAGTTGTGTTATCAAACGTGTAAACGTTCCATCTGCCCCTAGTATAGCAATGTTTGTCTGGAAGTTCCCGTAAAAAGGTAGAAAAGTTGGGAAAATAATATTGTCGTTAGTATACGTAGAATTGAGCGAGATGTAAAGCTTGAAAATGGTGATTTAATTTGCGTGGCCTTTTTGGCTTGCGACCTAACCTATATATGAAATGAAGGTTGATTCCGTGAACGGTTAAGGATAAATTATAAGTATAGGTCTTGTGACAGACTCAACGGAATGGATAGTCTAAAAATTACGCCACATAGGTCCATTGCGAGTTAGGAAAGGGCATCAGTTCGAACGGGTTAATTATAAATTTAAATACCAGACGCAAAGATGAGCCAAATCACGACTAAGAATGTCCCTAGCATGGATCCAACGGCCTTATAGCCATTTTTACCCGAAATATGTTGATGGCCTATTCGAAAGGTAATCATCCAATAGAGAAAGAAAAAGATGATAAAGGTGTCCGCCCAGAGGGTATTAGTCAAAGTGAAATCTGCGATAAAGATGATGGCGACACCAAACTTTTCCCATTCCGATAGATTCTTGAAAGAAAAGCTGTTAATACTATCGATATCCACGTTAGCGCTAGGGGTGCTGGGGGCTTTCCAATCACGGAACAGGACTATCCCGAGAGAGAGGACGCACCAGCCGAGACAGAAGCTAGCGCCAATAGCCGCTGCTTGGGTTAAATGAAATGCACCGATCTTCCACCTCGTCAGTATTACAAGGGATAGTAGGTTAAGAAAAAGGGTACTTAATGTGAGCCATTTTAGGGTGGTTAGCTTCATTTACGAGTCTCCTGTCAGATTACAGTCCGTTTAGAATAGGTCATACATTAATTCAGTGAACTAATTTTAACATACCCGCACCTGCCTTTATTCATATTATTTTACGATCACGTCTTACATCAAGACACAGGAGGTTTCAGATGAATAAACAGAGACCATCAAGTCAAACACGAACCGCCCATGTCGGCCAGAAACGTTGCCAATATTTAGCCTTACTAGGACTTTCCCTGTTTTCAGTGGCGTTGGTTCAAGAAAAAGCCGTCACCGCGCAAGCCGCTGTATCTCGTGCGCCGGCCAGTACGGTTGTTACGCATGTCGCACCGGTAAGCGAAGCGTCACCTGCAGCACCAGTGGCGGCGCCCGCAGCGTCTAAGCTGACTAACGACGATGAGCCAGAGGGTGAGCAACCACAGGAAAAGCCGACACCATCGGAATCCGTTACGGACAGTCAGGGAGCAAAGTCGGATTCGCAGGAGAATTCTTTAGCCAAATCTAACCTCGTTAAGCAGGATAGCACTGAGAGTGAGGAGGCAACCAATAGCGAACAGCCAACGGGCGAAGACAGCGATCATTCAGCGCCAATGTATAAATTGACGGCTGATCCGACCCCAATACCTTATAAAGAACAAGTTACCAGTGAGACACCGGCAACGACAACCAACACGACACCAGCAAAGGCGGCGAAAGGGAAGGTCTATGTTCGCTACGTGACCGATCATGGTGGCGAATTGCTCAAAAAGGTTATGACGGGTCACGTTGGGGAAAAATTCACGGCTGAGAGCTTAAAATTTACGACTGGCGACGATAAGGATTTCATGTTGACAGGGGCTTCACGGATCAGTGGCATTTACAGCACCAAAGCACAAACGGTGACCTTTGTTTATCGGATTCCGTGGGTTCGGGCCACGTCTAAAAATGGGCTGAATATTTTCACCATTACTTACGGGGATGGCAGCTTGAAGTCCGTTCAAATCTACGACGGGGATTTTGAAATCGACCTGGTTAAGGATGCTCAAGGCCGGCCAGTGGCTTTACTGCAGGTGATGGGTGTGCCCGTGGGCAAAAGGACTTATTTCTCGGCGAATGAGGTGATTCATCGCGGCAAGTCCTTTGGTCTCCTCAATACGAAGAAATACAGCTATATCTTTGGAAAAGCCGATGGTGGAAGTATCGTAAAAGTTCTGAAAATCAATCAGGAGACCGGTCGTTTGACGGTTCAAAATATATCGTCACAATTTGAAGCGGATCAAGCAGCCAAAGCATTGGCTATTGAGCAGAGCACAACGTTTGAAAAATTTTGGCATCAGCTAGTAGCTAGCCAGCAACAGGACGAGGGAGCATCCTATCAGAATGCTGGCACAGCGCTTGTCTCAAGGAACCAAGCGATTAGACAATCGGAAATTAATGGTGCTTCGGAGATACCTGCGAGTCTGCCACAGACCTCTGAGAAAACCGCTAAAATTTCGATGTTAGGCTATGTTGGGTTATTCGTTTTAGGCGTCATGGGTTTCTGGGTTAAAAGGGAAAGACAACGGTGAGCGTAGCGACTTAGTGAGAGGCGCGTGTATGGCAGATTTTGTCGACAGGCGTGAATTTGCCTAACCGTCTAGACCGGGCGGTGTGATCGCGTACAATTTAAAATGCGTCTGAACATGGTGAGTACGCCCATTTAGAAGGAACCAGGAGATGCGTGGTTGCGGGCGCCTACATAATTTAGTAACGAATAGTAAGCAGTTTAGGCTAAAACTTTGTAATCCCCCAGCCACATTGCTATAATGATGATTGTGTATTTTTTAAACTTAAATAAAGGAGTGCTTACCTATGGAACAATTACCCAAAATGTCAGCCGCTGATCTGAAAGACGTCGTTAAAGACGGTAAAACCATGTTATTCTTCTCTGCTACCTGGTGCCCGGATTGCGCCTTCATCAAGCCAGCAATGCCCGACATTGAAGCTGAATATCCTGATTTTAAGTTTATCGCGGTTGACCGTGATGAGAACATCGACCTGGCTGTCGAACTGAACGTTTTCGGCATTCCAAGTTTCATTGCCTACGCAAATGGGGATGAAATTGGCCGATTGGTCAACAAAGATCGTAAGACTAAGGCTGAAGTTGAAGAATTTATCAATTCATTGGCAACTAACGCCGATTAAAACCGTTGGAAAGGATCCCACATGTTAATTGCTAGTTACAATCCCCAAGAATTAGGGGACACTTTGATTGTTATCGTTGCGCAAGACACACCCCAACAAGCCCACACCGTTCGCGATGGTATCGCCCGAATTTACGATACCGAAACGGAAAAGACGTTAGGCTACAATTTCTTGGCCATTTCCAAGATTTTACCGAACATTAGTGGCAACGGCCAAGTGATGTTGACGGTTGATGATGTTGCTGCACTGAACGCTGCTTTGGAAAAGGCCGGCTTCAACGGCGAACTGGTCGCCCAAACGGAATCCAAGTTTATCGTGGGTTACGTCAAGACGGCGACACCACATCCCGACTCCGATCACTTACTGGTGACGGATACGGTCGTGGACAACGACAAGTCCGTTCAGATTGTCAGTGGTTCACCTAACATGCAGGCGGACATCAAGGTTGTGGTGGCCAAGGTTGGTGCCATGATGCCTAATGGTCTGATTATCTGGCCGGGTGCCTTACGGGGCGTGGAAAGTGATGGGATGATCTGCTCTGGTCGTGAGTTGGGCTTAGCCAACGCACCACAGAAGCCAGGTGCCCTGATTCTACCGGATGACTACGAAGTTGGCGAACCGTTTGATTTCGAACGGGGCCAAACTATCTTCTCAGCCTCATAAATTGCTTAAGAAACATTACGAAAGCGGGTTTGCCCTTGTCGGCACCCCGCTTTTTTGTGTACAATAGGGGAGATTGACTTTAACCACTCTGAGTGAGTTGGTTAATTGTATAAAACTATCGTCTTTGTATTGGTCAACCGAACCGTCATTTGTGGTTAAATGCTGCATGGTAGCTATCGAGATAGCTGGTCGCGTTTAAGCTCATATTCGGTGAACGGTA
Organism: Levilactobacillus hammesii DSM 16381; assembly: GCF_001434395.1. Taxonomy (GTDB): domain Bacteria; phylum Bacillota; class Bacilli; order Lactobacillales; family Lactobacillaceae; genus Levilactobacillus; species Levilactobacillus hammesii. Next base: position 131,205 of record NZ_AZFS01000066.1, on the reverse strand, counting down.
GACAGCCAGTTTTAACAAGGTTGCCGGTCAAAGAAAGAACGTTACGATTAGAGAATCATCTGAGTAAGCCATAAAACTAGCCAGTACGTGCTAGATTAAAAAAGATTATTAGGGAATGAGTTAACCAGCCGCTGAAGTTAGGCGGTGTCTCCTCCCGTAGTGTTGAAATTCGGCAGGTGCGGTGTGCACCCGTCAAGGAGGAAGAAACATGGAGCACTATGATGGACCAGCCTTTTTCCGGAAATTTGCGGTAAAGCCGAGCCCCGAACAATTAGAAGATACCACGCATGAGCGGGCTCAACGTTCCGTCAATCAGCGGCGTGAACGGAACGACCGTTTGCGTCAGCGTGAGGCACGAGAGGCCGAACGAAAGCAGGCCGAACAACCGCGTGCGGCAGCGCCCGCCACGCCCACGCCTGCTGAGCCGGAAGTGGCACCTAGTAGCGCGGCTGACAATTATCGGCCTTTTCAAGTAACGCCAATTCCCAAGCAATTGCATTGGTCACAGCCAACCTCTGAATCACGTCGACGTTATCGCCGGTTAGTTGCCAGCTTAGAGAAAACGGACCGTAGTTTTCTCTTATTTGGCACGGCCGATGATAACGTTGCACCGGAAACGCCGGTAACTGCTAGCCAAGCCAGTCAGCCAACTGCTGATACAAATGAGCCAGTGGAAAGTCAAAATTCGGCAGCACAGTCCGAGTCGATGACCGGTGACACGGCATCGGTTGAGAAGCGTCGGTCAGCCGAATCAGCCAGCACTACTGAATCCGCCACAGCCAATGCGGCGGCAACAACGGCGCCGGCTACAGATTCCGATCAAACTACGGCATCATCGAGCAGTTCTGATCAGATGGAATCAGCGAAAAGCGTGACGGCTGACTCAAGTGCGGCCGCTACAGCGAGCGTTGAAACCGAAACTGAACTTAAAACCACAGCAACAGAATCCGCAAGCCAACCCGTCGCTGCGACTGACGAATCAGTCCGTAGCACGCCGGTCACGCCAGCGGCGCCGACCGAAGTCTTTTATCCAACGCAGCCTCGTTCAGTCGAAACGGCAAATGAGCCTGAAAGTCATGATCGTGTGGCGACCGTTGCCAGCGACAGTCGGGCAGGGGACTATCTGCCAGTGGGGACGGTTAAGTCGGCGCCTACGGATCAGACGGCCCCAGCAAACGATCAAGCTACTGCCAATTTAACGACTTCGGATGCGGTAATGTCGACGTCTGACAGCGAATCAGCTGCATCACAGGCCACGACTTCAGCCGCACCGGCACAGCCGCACGTTAGCTCGGCAGCGATCGTCCGGTCAACCGCCCATTTGGTCGTCAGTTCCGCGGCGGGTGTACCGGCGAGTGTAGCGTCAGCCAGCCATCAACCAGCAGTAACCGCTGATTCGACGGCTAATCATCTGTCGACCTCCGTTGCCGACCTCGGGACCAGTGCATCGGCAGCGACGTCACAGACGGCCACGTCAGCGGCGGTCTCTAGCGAAGACCCGGCGTCATCAGTATCGGCAAGCAATCAGGCTCAGCGACCGGCCGAGGTTAACCAACTTCTTGACCGGGCGAATGCCGATCAGACGGCGCCACGGTCAACGGCACCATCCGCTGCCAAACCGAGTGCTAAGCCTAAAGCCAAGCCGGCTCGTGGCCTCGGACACTCCCTGGGCGACATTATGCAAGAAGAGGGGAATGACCAGCGCAATCTGGCATTATTTGATCGTCCCGATGCCGCGCCGGCCACGACCGAAGCGGCCGCTGACCAATCGGAGCGGGGTTATCATTTCCCAGACGTGAGCCTATTGCCCAAACCCGTGGTACCCGATGAGGAAGCCCTGGACGAATGGATCGAACATCAAGCCGAGGTTCTCGATGCCACGTTGAGCGCCTTTCACGTGGATGCTCACGTCACGGACTGGACGGTCGGACCAACGGTAACTCAGTTCCAGATTAGCCTGGCTCTCGGGGTTAAGGTCAACAAGATTACCAATCTAAACGATGATCTGAAGCTGGCTTTGGCTGCCAAGGATATCCGGATCGAAGCGCCAATCCCTGGTAAGACCACGGTGGGAATTGAAATTCCGAACGTGAAGTCGCGACCAGTTATGTTATCTGAAATTTTGAATTCACCCGCCTTTAAGAACAGTGAATCGCCGTTGACGGTGGCCCTCGGGGTCGACCTATTTGGTAAGCCACAAGTCACCGATCTGCGGAAGATGCCACATGGGCTGATTGCCGGGGCCACGGGTTCCGGGAAGAGTGTGTTCATCAACTCCTTACTCCTGTCGATCCTCTACAAGGCAACGCCGGCCCAGGTCAAGCTCTTATTGATTGATCCTAAGGCCGTTGAAATGGCGCCATATGACGCTCTGCCACACCTGTTGTCGCCGGTTATTTCCGATCCTAAGGCGGCCGCCGCGGCACTGAAGTGGGTCGTGACCGAGATGGATCAACGCTACGAAAAGTTGGCCGCGGCCGGGGTTCGTAACATCGAACAGTTCAACGATCGTGCCGATGCCAATGATGAACCTTCCTTGAAGATGCCGTACATCGTCATTATTATTGATGAATTGGCAGACTTGATGATGATGGCAGCCAGTGAAGTGCAAGACTACATTGTTCGGATCACGCAAAAGGCGCGTGCTGCCGGGATTCATTTGCTGGTTGCCACGCAACGGCCAAGTGTCGACATCGTCACTGGGACCATCAAGAACAACATTCCCACGCGGATTGCCTTCATGGTTTCCAGCCAGATCGATTCACGGACCATTCTGGATACGGCCGGTGCCGAAAGCCTGCTAGGTCGCGGGGATATGCTGTACCTGGGTAATGGGGCCAGTCAACCGATGCGTCTACAGGGGGCCTTTGTGGAATCCGAAGTCGATGCCATTACGGACTTTGTACGGACGCAGGGGAAACCGCATTATGCGTTTGAACCGAAGGGGTTATTGCAACGCGAAACGGCTGAAGAGAACCAAGATGAGCTGTTACCCAAGGTGCTTGACTATATCGCGCAAGAAAAATCGGTTTCAACGTCGAAATTGCAACGGGTCTTCTCAATTGGCTACAATCGCGCAGCTAATCTGATCGATGACCTGGAAAAGAGTCACTATGTGTCACCGCAACATGGATCGAAGCCACGTGAGGTCTATCTCACGCCGGAAGACTTGGGTAAGGATTTGCCTGAGCCGCACGACAAGGATGCACCATTTTCATCATAAGATGAATAGTCGTCACTGCCCTTTAATTGGTCTCCATCTTTTAAGGGGTGGGGGGATATGCTAGAATGGAAAGAGAGTCACTCGCACGGTGGGCGAAATCCCGTGGCCTGACCGCAAAGAGTAGAAAAGAGGATCATTAATGGATAACGCAACGGTTTATCATTTTGTTGGAATTAAAGGATCAGGGATGAGTGCCCTTGCCCTGATTTTACATGATAAGGGATTCAAGGTTCAGGGTTCAGACATTACCCAGTACACGTTTACGCAACGTGGCTTGGAACAGGCTGGCATCAAAGTCATGGGCTTTGACGAAGCGAACATTCACGAAGGCCTCACTGTGATTGCAGGGAACTCCTTCACGGATGACCATCCAGAAATCAAGAAGGCCCGCACCATGGGTCTCCCCGTTTACCGTTACCATGAATTTTTAGGTCACTTAATCGAAGGTTACACCAGTATTGGGGTTGCCGGTGCGCATGGGAAGACCAGCACGACTGGTTTGCTTTCTCACGTCTTAAGTGGTGTTGCCCCAACCTCTTACCTGATTGGTGATGGGACCGGGAAAGGGACGCCCAATGCCCGTTTCTTCGTCTACGAAGCCGACGAATACCGGCGTCACTTCCTGGCAACGAAGCCAGATTATGCCATCATGACGAACATTGACTTCGATCACCCAGACTATTACACGGGGATCGATGACGTATACAGTGCCTTTGAAACTTGGGCTAACCAAGTGAAGAAGGGGATTTTCGCCTGGGGCGATGATCCTGAGTTGCGGAAGCTGAAGACGGACGTCCCCGTCTACTACTACGGGACCAACGATCGCGATGACTTCCAAGCTAAGAACATCAAGCGTTCTACCACGGGTTCAACCTTTGACGTCTACCATGACGGGAAGAACCTCGGCAACTTTGAAATTCACTTGTACGGTGAACACAACGTGCTGAACAGTTTGGCCGTGATTGCGGTATCTTACTTCGAAAAGGTCAACATGGATGAAATCAAGCGCGAATTGGCTGATTTCAAGGGCGTTAAGCGTCGGTTCACGGAACGGAAGTTGGCCGACATGACGATCATCGACGACTACGCGCACCATCCATCCGAAATCAAGGCAACGTTGGATGCCGCACGGCAAAAGTACCCGGACAAGGAGATCATTGCGGTCTTCCAGCCCCATACGTTTAGCCGGACCATCGCGTTGATGGACGACTTTGCGAAGAGCCTGAACCTGGCTGATAAGGTCTTTCTGACCAACATCTTCAGTTCTGCGCGTGAGACGCAAGGCGCTGTCTCCAGTAAGGATTTGGCCGCTAAGATTGTTAAGGGTGGCGAGATTCTGACGGTGGACAACATGTCACCACTGTTGGACTTCCATGACGCCGTTGTGGTCTTCATGGGCGCCGGTGACGTGCAGAAGTACGAACGGGCTTACGAAGAATTACTGAGTCATTTATCTTTAAAGAATAACTAAATTTGAGACTTTTGAGGTATCCGCTGGCACTGTCGGCGGGTACTTTTTTTATAGATGACGCGGGTTAAGAAAACGGGCCATCTATTGATACAAACGAAATTTTGGCGATTTCAGTCTCACTTAATTTGCAGTTGTCCAATTGGGTCGGTCATATCTAGGGCATGGCGCCAAGGTTTCAACGCAATTAGTAATTGACGAGATAACCGGTTATTCCTAGAATGAAAAGCAGAGTTATCGTGAAATGTAGCCTAATTGGATGCGGTTTCATAGCCGGTCAAATTTGTCGAGGACATCTGTCCCGTAAAACGCTAAAATAGACTTAATTTTCACGTGAAAGCGGATACATTTGAAGAATCACGTCATTGGGATTCTGGTGTTATTTTGCTAATCTTATCTTGTAAGGAGCTGTTTGAGTAATGATGAATGACGTGTTTGCGCTGGTGGATCGCACACCGGCCGTGCAACAGTTATTGCGGACTTGCCCGTTACACATTGTCAATGACTTTCAGATTGAGCACTATGCGGTGGATGATTTCCAGTTTTTACAAGGGACACAATACGATAATACTTATATTCTGGTTGAAGGTAAGGTAAAAATTTATCTGATGTCAGCCGGTGGCAAGGCCGTTGCCCTCGATATTTATGAACAGGGTGCTTTTATCGGTGAGCAGGAAGCCTTGCTGGATAAGCCTTACAGCGCCTCGGTGATTAATCTAACCCCCGTGACGGTCCTGAAAATTCCTAACGATCAGTTCAAAGTCTGGCTGAAAGAAGACCAATACTTTTCGCAGAAATTGATTTACAATTTATCTATGCAGATTTATACCTTGACCAACCGGACGGAACGCTATAGCTTGCATTCGGCGTTGGACCAGGCGATTTCGTCGCTGATTTGGTCAACACGCCGGAATCAGGTGATTACGCGAACCAACCTGCTCAATGAAGTTGATACGTCGAGTCGCAATCTCAATCGCATTCTCAAACAGCTGCGAGACTTGGATGTGATTAAGATCAATAAGTCTCAGATCGTCGTTACAGATTTGCCACAGCTCATCACGATTCTAAGAAATGAGGGATAGACATGACGGAACCAGAACCACATACGCAGTTATTGCCAACCATTAATACGGATAGTGCCATTATTATGGGCGACCCAGCACGGGTTGATCGGAGTCGTCGTTTTCTGGAAAACGTTGAGGATTGGGCCTTTAACCGGGAATACAAGTCGATCCTGGGGACGTATCAGGGCAAACGCATCCTGATCATGTCCACGGGAATTGGGGCACCTTCGACGGGGATCGCCATTGAGGAACTCAACAACGTCGGTGTCAAGAAGGTTATCCGGGTTGGTTCGGCCGGTGCCATGCAACCGGGGATTGATTTGGGCAAGCTCATTATTGGGGAGGGTGTCGTCAGAGACGATGGCCTGACCGGGAAATACGTGCCTAACATCTACCCTGCCGTACCTGCCTTTCGGTTAATGGCGTTGGCTCACTACTATGCGCCGGAAGCCTACTACGGCATCATTCGGTCGCACGATGGCTTCTACATGGATGACAACGCCCAAAACGAGGCCTTCTGGTCCGCCAAGGGCATTTTAGGGGCAGATATGGAGTCTGGTGCTATGATGGTGATTGGGCGGCAACGGGGCTTAGAAACGCTGTCGATCCTCAATAATGTGGTGTTATATGAGGGCGATCTGGCCGCGGGCGTGAGTGATCTGAGCAATGGGGATGATCTGATGGCTCAGGGCGAGACCGATTCCATCAAGCTAGCGTTAAATATTTTAAGCGACCAGTCATTGTAAGGGGTACCACATATAAGGACAGTGAAAAGGGGAATGCAATATGGATAATGCTAAACAACATAACTGGTGGTATAACCAGCTCTTCACGAATTGGAAAAAATTTGAAGTCATCTACGTCTCAATCTTGATTCTACTGCAACTGGTGGTCTACATGATCGTGCCGGATAGCTTTATCGGGATGATTTCTGGGGTCGGCGGTGTGCTGTGCCTGGTTTACGGGATGAAGGGCCGGAAGATTTCATTTATCTTTGGTCTGGTACAGTGTTTGGCCATGACGTATGTCGCTTGGATCAGCCACGCTTATGGGTCTTTTGCTATGGATATTATTTATGTTATTTCACAACCCATCGGCTGGTACATGTGGGGTCACGATGACGCCACCCATTCCTTCCAGAAGAACACGCGGCGGTGGATCTTCATTGGCGCATTCGTTGCTTGGGCCATTGGCTGGGTCGTTCTGGCCGCTTTAAACGGTCAACTGCCATACTTTGACTCCGTGAACTTCGTGGTCAGCATCATTGCACAGTTGCTTTACATTCTGAAATACAAGGAAAACTGGTCCTTATGGATTGTGGTCAACATTGCCAACGTTTTGTACTGGAGTATCCTGACGGTTCAGATTTTGATTGGGGCGACGAGCATCGGGTCACTCGGGGCGAACCTGTCACAGGTGGCTTTACAGGCGGCACTCCTGTTCAACTCGATTTACGCTAACAAGGTTTGGGCCAGCGGTGAAGCTGACAATGAAGGTGGTGCGGGTAAATAGTTGTCCGCAATATAAACTTAATAATTCGGATTTTACGGGGGAACGGCGCGGGTCGTTCCCTTTTTTGCTGGGTTTGTCCGCGACAGATTACTTGTATTTGGTCACGGATTTGATAGAATATACTCTAATAAACCCAGAAGTTGTGCCGCAATTGGGTGGCACTCAGCTGGGAAAGTTTGCATAAAAAGGAGCGTTTCAATGAACAACTATGAACAGCAACCCCGTCAAACGATTAATACTGAGGTCGGTCTCAATGGTTTTATGACCAAGATGTTCGGCTGGATGGGCTTGTCTGTGCTGGTATCTGCCGTGACGGCTTTTCTCATGGCTACCCAGTTCAGCGGTGCCTTACAAAACCTCAGCGGTGGCATGATTATTCTGCCAATTGTCGTGTGGTTTATCTTGCCATTCGTGATTAGTGGTCAATCTATGAAACGTCCAACAGTTGCCTTTGTCGGTTTGATGGTCTACGCAGTGGTGACCGGGGCAGTCTTCTCGATCTACACGCTGGTTTACAGTAACGCGTCGATTGCCGCAGCCTTCGTTTCCAGTGCAGCTGTCTTTCTGACTATGGCAACGATTGGGGTCACCACCAAGCGTGATTTAACCAAGATTGGGACACAGGCATCAGCTGCTTTAATCGGGTTGATCGTGGCCATGTTGATTAACATCTTCTTGCAGAGCTCACTGATTGCCATGATCTTCTCCTTCATTGCCGTGATCATCTTTGCCGCCTTGACGGCTTGGGACACGCAACGCATGAAGAAGATGTATCTCCAATACGGCGACCAAGTCTCTGAAACTGGTTTGGCCATCAACGGGGCCTTACAGTTGTACTTGGACTTCGTCAACTTATTCTTACAACTCTTACAAATCTTCGGCTTATTCGGTGGCAGAGACTAATCACCGGGTGGTCAATCAATGGGAAAGCGAGACACTGGGTTAACCGGTATCTCGCTTTTTGTGTTTTACAAATTGATTTTAGAGGCTTTACCGTAGCGAGGGTGCACGGGGGTTACCGTGGCCAATTACTGAGCTTTGCGCTAAATTGTCCTCAGCATAACGCGGCTATATCATGATCTTGGCATATACAAGCAATATTAAACTGGAGAGCTGCAACTGTTTCTGACCCTTAGAATGGTGTTCCTTGGATGAGGACGCCACCTCAGCGGCCGATCTTAACCACAGTTAGGTTCCATACCCCCACAGCAGTTTTTCGGAAAAGTCGCTATAAATCCACGGTAAAGCGGTTTTTCATTTCGGATTTTAAGGGATCTTTGGTAAAATATAAGCAGAATACGCGAGTGGCCGCTGATAGGACCACTCGGGAGGAGCGAATTATGGCGGACAAACGATTATTATTGATCGACGGCAACAGTGTGACCTTCAAGGCCTTTTACGCGTTATACACGTCGTTAGGGCGATTTACCAACAGCGAAGGGCTGCACACCAACGCCATTTATGGCTTTAACACGATGTTAGAGACCATGCTGAAGAATGTGGACCCCACACACGTCCTAGTGGCGTTCGATGCCGGGAAGGTCACGTTCCGAACTAAAATGTATAACAACTACAAGGGCGGCCGGGCGAAGACGGCACCGGAACTTTCCGAACAATTTCCTTACGTCAAGGAACTCTTAGCAGCACGGGGCATTCAAACCTACGAGCTACCCAATTACGAAGCCGATGATATTATCGGGACGCTAGCCAAGCAGGCCGAAGCGGACGGGTTCACCACGACCATTGTCACCGGTGACCGGGACCTCACGCAGTTGGCCAACGACCACACCACGGTTGCCATTTCTAAAAAAGGGGTCAGCGAGATTGAACGCTACACCCCAGCCTACGTGAAGGAAAAGATGGGTGTGACACCCGAACAGATCATTGATATTAAAGGACTTCAGGGCGATAACTCGGATAACTATCCCGGTGTGACCGGTGTGGGGCCTAAGCGTGCCGTTGATTTGGTGGGTAAGTATGGCAGCATTGAGGGCATTTACGAGAATATCGATGACATTACGGCCAAGAAGCTCAAAGAGCACCTGGTTGCCGATCACGACCAAGCGCTATTGGCTAAAAAACTGGCGACGATTAACCGTGACGCGCCAGTCGAGAAGAAAGTGGCCGATCTGGTCTACGAAGGCCCTAACCGCGATGACCTGATTGCCTTTTATCAACGGATGAACTTCCGGACGTTCCTCAGCAAGATGGATTTTGAGGGCGAGACACCGAGTGCAACGCCAGGACTCAAGGACATTGATTACACGGTGCTGACGGCTGAAAATGTGACAGCTTTACCAGACTTTTCCGCTGACGGTTGTGAGTTTTATTTGGAAATGCCGGATGAAAACTACCACACGTCCGAATTCGCCGGTTTTGCGATCGGTGATGATGACCAATGGTGGGTGAGCCGCGATGTCAGCCTCCTGCAACAGGCACCTTTAAAAGACATTCTGGCGTCTGCTGACGTGGCCAAACAGGTCTTTGACGCCAAGCGGACCTATGTTGGCTTAAACCGCTTAGGAATTACCTTAGCTGGCGTAGACTGCGATCTGTTGTTGTGCTCCTACCTGTTGAATACTTACGACAACAGCAATGACCTCGGCCGCGTGGCTATGGAACACGGTTACGAGCAAGTGGCCACCGATGAAGATGTTTACGGTAAAGGGGCTAAGCGGGCCATCCCCGAAGATGATGAGGTTCTGTTCAAACATTTGGCGCGAAAGGCGCGGGCGATTGAACAGTTGCGGCCCAAGTTGTTTGAAGGCCTGGATGAAAATGAACAAACGAAGCTCTACCGTGAGATTGAATTACCCATGAGTTTCGTGTTAGCACGGATGGAAATTGCCGGCATTACCGTAGATGCCAGTGAATTGGAAGCCATGGGCAGCAAGTTTACTGAACAATTGGCCGAGATTGAACAGACAATTTATCAGGAAGCGGGCGAAGAATTTAACATTGGCTCGCCTAAACAGCTGGGACAAATTCTATTTGAGAAGATGGGCCTGCCCGTGATTAAGAAGACCAAGACGGGGTATTCTACGGCGGTCGGTGTGCTCGAAAAATTGGCAGCGGACGCCCCAATTGCCGAGAATATCTTGCGTTACCGGAAGATTGCCAAGATTCAATCGACGTACGTGGAGGGCCTGTTGAAGGTCATTCATCCCGAGGATCAGAAAGTCCACACGCGTTACCTACAAACGTTGACACAGACGGGGCGGCTGTCCTCAGTTGATCCTAACTTGCAAAACATCCCGGTTCGAAGTGAAGAAGGGCGTGCGATTCGGAAAGCCTTCGTGCCACGTCATGAGGGCTGGCAGATCTTCTCGTCTGACTACTCACAGATTGAACTGCGGGTGCTCGCGCACATGAGCCATGATGCCAACATGCAGGAAGCCTTCAAGGAAGGCCAAGATATTCACGCGGCTACTGCCCGGCGGATCTTTAAGATGGCACCCGATGCCGAAGTGACGCCGAACATTCGGCGGCAGGCCAAGGCCGTTAACTTCGGGATTGTCTACGGGATCAGTGACTTTGGACTGTCACAAAATATTGGCATTTCTCGCAAACAAGCGAAGAACTTTATTGACACCTACTTTGAGGAATATCCAGGCGTTAAGGCCTATACGGAACGCATGGTCCAACAGGCGCACGAGCTGGGATATGTGGAAACCATCGCCCACCGTCGCCGTTACCTGCCAGATATCAATTCCCGAAACTTCAACCAGCGGTCGTTTGCCGAACGGACAGCGATGAACACGCCGATTCAGGGGAGTGCCGCAGATATTATTAAGATTGCCATGATTCGTATGGAAGCGGCCATCAAGGATATGCAGGCGACAATGTTGCTGCAGGTTCACGATGAATTGATCTTCGAGGCCCCGGCCGAGGAGATCGCCACGTTAGCTAAATTAGTCCCAAGTGTCATGGACTCCGCCATTGACCTTGAGATCCCACTGAAGGTTGAAAGTCACTACGGCCCAACTTGGTATGACGCCAAGTAGCGCCAAAGGGAGGAATAGCCATGCCAGAATTACCAGAAGTTGAAACGGTGCGTCGCGGCTTGACCCAGCTGGTGGCAGGGGCGACCATTGATCACGTGGCCGTCTTTTATGCCAAGATGGTGCGGCCCGATGCCGAGATTTTTACGGCGGATCTGATCGGTCGCAAGATTGAAAAGGTTGATCGGCGCGGGAAATACCTGCTTTTTCGACTTAGCGGCAACCTCACCTTGGTGTCCCATCTGCGGATGGAGGGCAAATATGACGTGCAGCCCGCGGGCAGTCCCGTGCCGAAACACACCCATGTCATTTTTTACTTGAAGGACCACCGGGAGTTGCGGTACAACGACACCCGCAAGTTCGGTCGGATGCGGTTGGTCGAGACGGGCACCGAGGGAACGGCGCTCAAGTCACTCGGCAAATTGGGACCGGAACCTACTGAAGAAACCTTAACGCTGGCCTATATGCAGCGTGTCTTTGGTAAATCACACAAGGTGGTTAAGCCCTTCTTGCTGGATCAATCCAAGATTGCCGGGTTGGGCAACATCTACGTGGATGAGGTCCTTTGGCTCTCCAAAATTAATCCACTGACGCCGGCCGATACGTTGACTCAGGACCAGTTAGAGACACTGCGTCAAAACATCATTGCCGAGATCGCCAGGGCCATTAAGGGCCATGGCACCACGGTGCATAGCTTCTCCACGGCGTTTGGCGAGACCGGTAACTTTCAGAATCATCTGCACGTGTATGGTCACGAGGGAGAACCCTGTGAACGCTGTGGAACCGAGATTGTTAAGATCAAGGTTGCCCAGCGGGGGACGCATTTTTGCCCGCACTGTCAGCCGTACCCACCGGAAGTCCTGGAGGAAGTCACTGATGACTGAGGTGTGGGGGTTAACCGGCGGAATTGCCACGGGTAAATCGACGGTGAGTCGCTGGTTGAAGCTGGCGGGACTCAAGATTATCGATGCCGATGTGATTGCCCGGCAGGTGGTGGCACCGGGAACACCTGGTCTCCAACAGATTTGTACAACCTTTGGGGCGTCGTTTCGTCGAGTGGATGGCAGCCTGGATCGAAAAAAGCTGGGGCAACTGGTCTTTGGCAACGCCACGGACTTGCATCGGCTTGAAGCAATCACGACGCCACTAATTCGCGCGGAGATCCAGCAGCAACTCGCTCAGTATCGTGCGCAGCAGGTTACGGGAATTGTAATTGACGCGCCCACCTTCTATGAAGTCGGTTACCTGATTCACCTGGTCGATCACGTGATGGTGGTCGCAACGCCGGTAACGGTACAACGCCAACGATTGATGGCCCGTGATGGCCTGTCAGAAGAAGCCGCACAAGCCAGAATGGCGCAACAGTGGTCCATCGCCAAGAAGGCGGCTTTAGCCGATGTGGTGATTGATAATGCGGGAACGATTGCCGAAACGCGCCAACAAGTGGTAAAATGGCTTGACACCACTAATTTGGGCTCGTCGGCAGCGATTTTGGCCGAGGGATTGGATTAGATGGTGTATGGCTAATGGCTGAGTCGTTGACCCCCAAGATATTGGGGACGTCGATGAATTCAGCTAGACTGGTTAGTTGGCGGTGGAATAGCTGCTGTTAGATGATTAAGCACGAATGACAACTAACGCTAATCCGGCGAGCAGTCGAGAGACCGATTATCAGAGAATGAATGAGTAACCAATGAAAAAATGAGGTGACCAAAATGCAGTGTCCGCACTGTCATCATAATGGATCGCGGGTCGTCGATAGTCGACCGACCGACGATGGGCGCGTCATCCGCCGGCGCCGTGAGTGTGAGAGCTGTGGCTTTCGGTTCACGACGTTTGAGCGGGTTGAAGTGACACCGCTGTTGGTAATTAAGAAGAACGGCACGCGCGAGGAGTTTAATCGTGAAAAGATTCTTCGTGGCATCATCCGCTCCGCTGAGAAACGACCGGTGGGGATGGATGTCATGACGAAGATCGTGGATGAAGTTGAAAATAAGATTCGAGCACTCGGTGTCAACGAAATCTCCAGTCAACTGATTGGGGAATACGTCATGAACCGGTTGGTCGACGTGGATGAGATCGCCTACATCCGTTTTGCCAGTGTTTACCGGCAGTTCAAGGATACAGGGGTCTTCTTCAACGAATTAAAAGACATGATGGATAAGGACAAGGCGAAGGCCAAAGACCGGAACCATCGGCAAAGCGAGGCGAAATAGGGCATGGAGGATTCCTGGCACCAATTGCAGCCAAAGACGGGCTTTTTGGTTCGGTTGGCGGACCGGTTAACCGATCAGAGTTGGCAAACCTTAACCCAACTCTATCAACCGATCATTGGACCGAGTGCCACGGGGCTCTTCTCGGCCCTTTTTTGGCTCCCACAACGCGAGACCTATAAGCGGCATGCCATCTTACTGGCGGAGCTGGGGTTAGACCTGGCGCACCTGTATGCGGCGCGGTTACGTTTAGAAGCGACGGGGTTACTTACCACCCGGGTAAAGACGGAGGGCGACCTATCGAGCTTCGTCTATGAACTCCATGCGCCGTTGACACCGCAGGCCTTCTTTAAGGACGACTTGCTCAGCGTGCAATTGCTGGGTGTAGTGGGTGAAGACCTTTATCAGGCTTTGGTGACGGCCAATGTCGCAACGGCTAAGCCGGGGGAAAATGAAGAAAATATCACCAAAAACTTTTTGGACGTCTTTCACGTGGACGGGGACGAGCTACGCGATATTCCTGAGGTGGTCACGGCTAATCGCCAAACCCTCACGCAAACCAGCAGTGCGCCGGATTTAGCGGCGGACAAGGTCCAATTTGACTTTAAATTACTGGGCGAGTTGTTGGAACGTTCCTTCGTGGACACCCGAGCGGTCAGCAAGTATCGCCAGTTGCTGTTAACGGAGCACGCCACCTATGGCCTGGATGAGCCCACCATGGCCCGCTACATTGGTGAGGCGACGGATCTGGCGACAAACATCTTCAATCCGGAACAGTTCAAACGGATCGTGGCTCAGGCCTTCGGTTACCAGCATCGGGGTGAACCCGCGCCGGTGACCGACACGTCGACTAGCACCGCCGTTAAGGGGGCTTCCAGTGCTGAACGGGCCTTGATCAAGGTCGCAACGAATACGGCACCCGTGGCGTTTCTACAAGGGATTAAACAGAATACGGGCGGTTTCGTCACGGATGGTGAGCAACGGATTGTGCGCGATTTGGTGAGTCGACAGCTGTTCCCGGAGTCTGTTTTGAATCTCATGATCTACCACGTTTTGGTGGATGAAGACAAGCCGACATTGAATAAGAATTTGTTAGATACTATCGCCAATGATTGGAGCAAGGCCAAGGTCAATACGCCGCAGTTGGCCATTCAGAAGATTCGCGATCGCCAGCAAGAGGCATCGAAGCCACGGCGCTCTCGGCGTCAACAGCCGACCGTCAAGGAGACTTTGCCGGATTGGGCGAAGAAGCCGAGTGGGACGACCCAAACGGCCACGACCGCTAAGCTGTCAGCGGATCAGCAAAAGCAATTGCAGGAACGGATTGCGCGGCTCGAGGAACGCAGCAAGGGAAAGGAGGACTAGCAGATGGAAGATTTAAGTAAAACCATGCAGCAGTTGATGAGTCAACGGCACCTGAACGACAATTATCGGCAGCTGATGGCTAAGGTCTACGATGACCCCACCGTAACTAAGTTTTATCAGGACCACCAAGAGGAGCTGGCGGATGATGTCATGACTCGTTCCGCAGCGAAACTCTATGAATTTGTTTCCGAACGGGAGAAATTAGCCAAGGGTGGGACGACCTTTGCAACGGGATACGAACCGCAACTGATTGTCTCGAACCACCTGATTGACGTGGCCTATGTCCCCACGGCGGATACCCTGGAGAAACAGGCCCAGCAACAGTTACGGCAACGGGTGAAGTCGATTGCCATGCCGAAGAGTATTCGGGAGGCTTCGCTGGCTAACTTTGACCAAGACACCGATCGGGCAGAAGCTTTGATGGCGGCCCTGGATTTTGTGGACGCCTACGAGGCCAATCCCAAGCGGCGTCACCAGGCGCTTTACCTGGCCGGTAGTTTCGGCGTGGGCAAGACCTATTTACTGGCGGCTGTCGCTAATCAGTTGGCAACGGATGGTTTTTCCACCACGCTGGTTCATTTCCCCAGCTTTGCGGTGGAAATGAAGAACGCCATTGCCCAAAACGGGGTGGCCGAGAAACTCGATGCGCTTAAGAAGTCGCCGGTTCTGATGATTGATGATATTGGAGCGGATGCCATGTCCGCTTGGGTCAGAGACGATGTGCTGGGGGTCATCCTGGAATATCGGATGCAAGAGGAGCTTCCCACTTTCTTTAGCTCCAATTTCTCGATGGTCCAATTGGAGAAGGAGCACCTACGCATTTCAACGCGGGGGGACGACGAACCACTGAAGGCCCAGCGGCTGATGCAGCGGATTCGTTTCCTAGCAAGAGAAATCACGATGGTCGGCGTCAATCGGCGGCCACAATAACGTCAAATTAAGCAAGAGCCGACTCGTGCGGGGATGAAGTCATCTCCAAAGGGGTTGGCTTTTTTATGAATGAGGGTGCTTCTGGGCAGCCGGGAAGTTTACCCGTTATTTTTCGTGAACACCGCTTGACAATATTTGGCCGCAAGTGTTTAATAGTCAATGAAACCACATGAGCTATGACGAAAGACATGGTGTCCGCGGAGACGTTCACAGGAAGAGTTGGCCTTGCTTGGAAGCCGACTTAGCGCCCGCAGACATTACCACTTTCCTAGCTGTCGAAAGGAAATTTTCGGCCGGTCCGTTCCGTTATCGACGATTAGAGTTCACGGGATCAGTCTCGTGAAAAATATCGGGTGGAACCACGTTAATGACGTCCCCAGTGCCTTCTTTGGCACTGGGGATTTTTTCGTCGTTCGATCCAAAATCAATAAGGGAGATTGAAAATTATGGCAAGTATTTCACTTAAATTTCCAGATGGCAACGTTAAAGAGTTCGCTGCTGGCACCACGCCAGAAGATGTTGCCAAGTCTATTTCAATTAGTTTAGGCAAGAAGGCCGTTGCAGCTAAATTAGACGGCGAATTGATCGACAACTTAACGCCAATTGCCCATGACGGTAGCATTGAAATCGTCACGAAGAGCGATGAAGATGGCTTGACGGTTCTGCGGAACACGACGGCTGCTTTGGTTCGGATTGCCTTGAAGAAGGAATTCCCAGCTATTCGTTTGGGCGAAGTTAGTGCCGACGAAGACGGGTTCTACGTTGATACCGACAAGGACGACCAACAGGTTAGCGTTGACGAATTAGATGCTATTGCGGTGATTGTTGAAAAATTAATCGCTGACAAGGCGGCTATCGAACGTGTTGCAATCAGCAAGGACGATGCTTTAGCTAAGGCTAAGGACGATCCTTACACGACCGACTTAATCAAGGCCGTTGCTGGCGACCAAGTGAACTTCTTGAAGATTGGCGATCACGAAATCTTAAGTGACGGTGCCCAATTAGCCAACACGGGTGACGTGAAGAAGTTCAAGTTACTCTCCGTTGCTGGTGCATACTGGCAAGGTAAGTCCTCTAACCCAATGCTCCAACGGATTTACGGGACGGCCTTCTACAAGCAAGCTGACTTAGACGCTGACTTAGCTAAGCGCCAAGAAGCCCGCGAACGTGACCACCGGGTTATCGGGAACCAATTAGACTTGTTCTTCGTTGATCCTAAAGTCGGTGCCGGCTTACCATACTGGATGCCAAACGGTGCCACGATTCGTCGGACGATCGAACGTTACATCATCGACAAGGAAGTGGCTAATGGTTACCAACACGTTTACACGCCAGTGCTAGCCAACCTGGATCTGTACAAGCAATCCGGTCACTGGGCGCACTACCGTGAAGACATGTTCCCACCAATGGACATGGGTGATGGCGAACAACTTGAATTACGGCCAATGAACTGCCCTAGCCATATTCAAATTTACAACCACCACATCCGTTCTTACCGTGAATTGCCACTGCGGATTGCTGAATTAGGGATGATGCACCGTTACGAAAAGTCCGGTGCCCTGAGTGGTTTGCAACGGGTTCGTGAAATGACCTTGAACGATGGTCACACGTTCGTTGCCCCAGAACAAATCCAAGATGAATTCAAGAGCATCCTGGACTTGATGGTTAAAGTTTACAAGGACTTTGACATCAAGGACTACACGTTCCGGTTGAGCTACCGTGATCCTAAGAACACTGAAAAGTACTTTGATGACGATGAAATGTGGAACAACGCGCAAAAGATGTTGAAGGGTGCCATGGATGACCTTGGCTTGCCTTACGTTGAAGCCGAAGGGGAAGCTGCCTTCTACGGTCCTAAGCTGGACGTCCAAACCAAGACGGCTCTTGGGAACGAAGAAACGTTATCCACGATCCAATTGGACTTCATGTTGCCAGAACGCTTCGACTTGCACTACGTCGGTGCCGATGGTGAAGAACACCGTCCAGTCATGATTCACCGTGGCTTGGTTTCAACGATGGAACGGTTCACCGCTTACCTGACTGAAATCTACAAGGGTGCCTTCCCAACTTGGTTAGCCCCTAAGCAAGTCACGATCATCCCTGTTTCTGAAGAGAAGCACGGTGCCTACGCCGACAAGTTGGCTGCTGAATTAAAGGCTGCTGACGTGCGGGTTAACGTCGACAAGCGTGGTGAAAAGATGGGTTACCTGATTCGGGACGCCCAAACGCACAAGATTCCATACACGTTGGTCGTTGGTGAAGACGAAATGGCGAATGGTACGGTCTCTGTCCGGAAGTACGGGGAAGAAGACAGTAATTCCATGAGCAGTGACGCTTTCGTCAAGGAAATCCTCGGCGACATCGCTTCTTACAGTCGCGAAGATAAGTAAGACGTCTTAAGAGCAGATTTTGTTCTTAACGTTAAATAGGTTATAGGAAGGGTCTGGGTGAATGCTCAGGCCCTTTTTATTTACAGCCATCACAGACAAAGGCAATTTCGGGAGAGTGCTGGTTTTACTAGTGTGTGCGGTTTAGAAGTGGTAACGTGGTTATTGGAATTGCCAAAAGAAACGGATCATTAATTGAGAACGGCTGACGACTATCGAAGGGCAAGTGAGAACGCCTAAAGAATGGTTGGCGCAGCTCTAAGAAGGAAGATGTTGAAATGTCACAGTCAAAAACAAACGTGCTTGCCGTGACGATTGCGATTTACGTGGCGACGTTTGTGAGTGCTATCGAGGGCACCATCGTGTCAACGGCCCTGCCCACGATTGTCGGAAATCTACACGGTGTTGCGTTAATGAATTGGGTCTTTTCCATCTATTTGTTAGCCACCGCGATGGTGACCCCCATCTACGGTAAATTGGCCGACGTGATTGGGCGTAAGCCCGTGATGCAATTCGGCTTAGCCGTGTTTATCGTGGGGTCGGCGATGAGTGGCCTGTCCACAAGCATGCCCGTATTGATTTTTTGGCGGGCGATCCAAGGTATTGGGGCGGGGGCGTTATTACCCGTATCCATGACCATTATCGCGGATATTTATGCGATCGAGAAACGCGCTAAAATTCTAGGAATCACCAACTCCGCGTGGGGGATTGCGGCGGTGCTTGCGCCATTACTAGGTGGCATTATTATTGATAAGCTCAGTTGGCATTGGATCTTCTTCATTAATGTACCAGTGGGCTTAATTACCATGATATTATTTCAATTATATTTACACGAACCCAAGCGCCAGCGAACCGAGAGCATCGACTATCTTGGAAGTTTCTGGCTGATGGTGTGCCTGCTTAGCCTAATGCTGAGCTTTCAGGTGTTGAGCAGTCAGCCCATTGTCTGGGCGGCCTTCATTGGGGGCCTGGTCGTTAGCATCGTCAGCCTGATCTTATTCATCCGCCGGGAAAAACGCGCGGCTGATCCAATTATTTCGTT
Source organism: Levilactobacillus hammesii DSM 16381 (assembly GCF_001434395.1). Lineage (GTDB taxonomy): Bacteria > Bacillota > Bacilli > Lactobacillales > Lactobacillaceae > Levilactobacillus > Levilactobacillus hammesii. Next base: position 112,000 of record NZ_AZFS01000066.1, on the reverse strand, counting down.
GGAACTCTTTAAGAATCGTCCCTTTATCGTTCAAAATGCAATCGCAGCGCTGATCAACGGGTACCTGATGGCGTTGACGGTTTACGTGCCAACCTGGGGCCAAGGTATCCACGGTGTTTCGGCCTCGGAAGCGGGGTTGGCGCTCACACCGAACTCGTTGATGTGGGTCGTTGGGGCCTTTGCGACCAGCTACTTTTTGGCGCGGTGGACGCCACGCCGGATTCTCTACTTCAGCTTGGCATTTATCCTGGTGGCCGGACTCGTTTTGGCGTTACTGCCATTAGAGGCGCCGTTTGGCTGGTTCTTTATCATCACCGCGGTCAACGGCTTCGGCTTTGGGATTGCGATGACCACCACAACCTTGACGTCGCAGCGACTGGTTTCGGCTGAAAATGTGGGTGTGGCCACGTCCTTTAACACGTTAGGCCGGACCATTGGCCAAACGCTGATGGTTTCCATCTTTGGGATCATCTTGAACACGGGGATGCAGCAGGACATGCAACACTATGCGGGCACCAATATGGCCATGATGAACCGACTCATTAATCCGCAGACGGCAAGCACACTACCGGAAAAATTGTTGCCAGCACTTCGCCACATCCTGTATAATGGTTTGCATTGGGTGTATGTGATTGGCTTCGGCATTATTGTCTTATCCTTTGTGATCAACCGGTTGGATTCTAGCAATCGGATTCTGGGAAACGGGGCCGCATCAGAAGAATCATCGTCAGCACAGTAGGTTAACTGAAAAGTTATAAAACAGCGTTGACAGGGGACCAGCTAGCTGGTATGATGGTTAAGTTGAGAAATTAAGCAGAGGCTTCCGCTTCTCGCCTTGTGGCTAACGCTGCTAGGCTGGATATGCACGTTAATCCGATTGTTTTGATTGGATTTCTTGCGGGAGCCGTTTGATTATCATCAAAGGTTCCCGCATTTTTTGTGGGTGAGATTCTGCAGTTCTCGGAGATTATTTTGGAGGTGGATTACCATAGCAAACGACACGATTGTCAACGAGGGAATTCGAGCACGTGAAGTACGGCTTATCGCTGGAGACGGCGAGCAATTGGGTATCAAGACCAAGCGCGAAGCTTTACAGATCGCCGAAGACGCAAACCTCGATTTAGTTCTGGTTGCACCGAAAGCTAAGCCACCAGTAGCCCGCATCATGGACTACGGGAAATACCGATTCGAGTTGCAAAAGAAGCAACGCGAAGCGCGTAAAAAGCAAAAAGTGGTCAGTGTCAAGGAAGTTCGCTTGAGTCCTACCATTGATACCAACGACTTTAACACCAAGCTGAAGAACGCTAAGAAGTTCTTGGCCAAGGGTGAAAAAGTACGGGTTTCAATCCGGTTTAAGGGTCGGGCAATTACCCATAAAGACATTGGTCGCGAAGTGCTTAATCGCATGGCAGCTGAAACGGCAGACGTCGCAACAGTTGTTCAACGGCCAAAGATGGACGGTCGGAGCATGTTCTTAATGCTTTCGCCCATCGCAGAGAAATAGTGTGAATTGATTGGGTAGCAATAGCTACCGATTTAAGGAGGAAATTTCGTATTATGCCAAAGATGAAGACTAACCGCGCCGCAGCTAAGCGTTTCAAAGTAACTGCTAAGGGCGGTATCAAGAGTGCCAATGCTTACACGTCTCACCGTTTCCACGGTAAGACCAAGAAGCAACGCCGGAACCTTCGTGGTACCCGGATGATGAACGAAACGACTATTAAGACTTACCGTTCATTATTACAAAAGTAAGCTAGTCGTAGATTTTTCGGGTCGACGAAATGTCGACATAATGTTTGAATTGATTTAGGAGGAAAAGATTATGCCACGAGTTAAAGGCGGTACTGTTACACGCGCACGTCGTAAGAAAGTTTTGAAATTAGCTAAGGGTTACCGTGGTTCAAAGCACCGTTTATTTAAGGTTGCTAAGGACCAAGTCATGAAGGGCCGTCAATACGCCTTCCGTGACCGTAAAGCTACGAAGCGTAACTTCCGTAAGCTTTGGATTGCCCGGATCAACGCCGCAGCCCGGATGAACGGTCTGAGCTACAGCAAGTTGATGCACGGTTTGAAGTTAGCCAACATCGATGTTAACCGTAAAATGTTAGCTGATTTGGCAGTTAACGATGCTGCTGCATTCACTGCTTTAGCAGAACAAGCTAAGGCTGCATTGGCTGCTTAATTCAGTTAATGAGAAAGGGACTTCGCTGATAAGCGGGGTTCTTTTTTATTAGAGTGAGAGGCAAGACGCTTAGGTTCTGAGCATTAGGGAGCTAAGGGGCTTCTGTTCGGCTTTGCCGGGCAGGAGTCACTTAGCTTGCTAAGCGCAGGGACCTGCCTTGCCGAACACGTTTCTGAGGCTGCAAGTTTCCGAAGTAGATAACTTTGAGGGCGGCCGCTTGAAATGGCATAAGAGGACAGTTTTTGGTAGAAACCGAGCCGGTGCTTAATGGGGTTAAGCGCAGGGACCTGCCTGACGACGCACGTTTCCGAGGCTGCTGGTTACCGGATAGAGAATTTTGAGTGCCAGTCTCTAAGATAATATAGGATTAATGCTTCTAGCCGGGCAGGCGTCACTTAGCTTGCTAAGCGCAGGGACCTGCCTTGCCGAACACGTTTCCGAGGCCGCAGGTTACCGGATAGAGAATTTTGAGTGCCAGTCTCTAAGATAATATAGGATTAACGCTTCTAGCCGGGCAGGCGTCACTTAGCTTGCTAAGCGCACTCTGCCTTGCCGAACACGTTTCAAAGGCCGCTGGTTACCGAGCAGATGATCTGGAAAGCCGCCGAAATTAGAACGGCATTTTCAGGCATCGTGTCCATGCAGACCGCGACCATTATTATTGTAATAATTAGAGATAACGTATGAAATTCAAGGCCGCTAAAGTAAACCGCTCACAACCGTACCAGCACAGTCATCGCGTTTTTAAGCCGACAATCGTTTCAGATTCTCAGTCGTTACGAGTGGTAAAATCCGCTAAAATTGCGTATAATGAAATGCTAGACAGCCGGTAACGGCAAACGGACGAAGGGGGGCAGTCACCCGCATGGTTTCCGCATTCAAACCAACGTGGATGGTTACAAATATATATGATTTGACACCGGATCAGTTGCGAGCACACGGCATCAAGGCCGTGATGACCGATCTGGACAACACCTTAATTGCTTGGAATAATCCCGATGGCACACCTGAATTACGGCATTGGCTAACGATGTTAGAAATGGCCGGTATTCAGGTCATTGTGGTGTCCAACAATAGCCGCGCGCGGGTCGACCGAGCCGTCGCACCTTTTAATCTGCCTTACGTTCATCGTGCCCTTAAGCCATTGACTTGGGGAATTCGACGGGCGTTACGGCGGTGGCATTTACGACGAGAAGAGGCCATCATGGTAGGTGACCAACTCTTGACGGACGTGCTCTCCGCACATCGTAGCGGTGTACGGAGTGTCCTGGTCAAGCCGATCTTGAAGTCGGATGCCTGGATCACAAAGGGAAATCGCTTATTAGAAAAGGTCGTTATGTGGCGTTTGCGGCATGCGTACCCAGAATTAACTTGGCAGGAGGATCTTAATGAACGAAAAACACACTGAACCCGTTTTAGTTGACGGTGAAGCTTTGCACTGTATTGGGTGTGGAGCGGAGATTCAAACAACAGACAAGACGGCGCCGGGCTACACGCCCCAGTCGGCCTTAGATAAGGGTATGGAAAAAGAGGAAGTCTATTGTCAACGGTGCTTCCGACTACGGCACTACAATGAAATTGTGCCGGTTGGCTTGACCGATGATGACTTCCTGAATTTGTTGACCCAAATTCAAGATGCCAACGCACTGATTGTCTACGTTGTGGATATCTTTGATTTCAACGGTAGTGTGATTCCTGGGCTTCACCGGTTTGTGGGTGAAAACCCAATCTTATTGGTGGGGAACAAGGAAGACCTTCTGCCTAGCTCCCTAAAGCGGAGTAAGCTTAAGGACTGGATTCGTCAACGTGCCAATGAACAAGGCTTGCGGCCCATTGATGTGACCCTGTTAAGTGCCAAGACCAATCAGTCGGTCGACCAGTTATTGACGATGATTGACAAGTACCGTGGCGATCGTGATGTGTACGTGGTAGGGGTAACCAACGTTGGGAAGTCCACGTTGATTAACCAAATCATTCGCCAAAATACTGGGGTTAAGGACTTAATCACCACGTCACGGTTCCCTGGGACGACGTTGGATAAGATTGAATTGCCTTTGGACGACGACCACGTGCTGGTTGACACCCCTGGGATCATTCAAAACCAACAAATGGCGCACTTCTTGGACGGTAAAGACCTCAAGATTGTGGCGCCGCAAAAGCAGATCAAGCCTAAGACCTACCAACTGAACGATCAGCAAACGTTGTTCTTCGGTGGGGTTGCGCGCTTCGATTACACCAAGGGGCCTAAGACGGGCTTCATTGCTTACTTTGAAAATAATCTTTACATTCATCGGACCAAGCTGGAAAATGCGGATGACTTCTACGACCGTCAATTGGGACAGTTGTTGACGCCACCACAACCGGAAAACAAGGATGATTTTCCACCATTGGTTGCGCATGAATTTAAAACAACCGTTAAGAGCGACCTGGTCTTTGAAGGCTTAGGTTGGATTACAGTACCGGCTGGCGTCAATGTCACCGGTTGGGCACCTGCAGGCGTCGGCGTATTGGTCCGACGCGCAATGATTTAGATAGATGGAGGAAAACAACGTGTTACGAGGGAAACAAAAGAGATATTTACGTGCTCACGCACACGCCATGCACCCCTTATTTTCAGTGGGGAAGAACGGTTTAACGCAGGCCTGGTTGGATCAATTAACCGGGGCCTTAGAGAAACGAGAATTAATCAAGATTAACCTGCAACAGAGTGCGGAAGCCTCCGTTGAGGATACCAAGAAGTTTATCGAGCAAGGAACGGACATTCAAGTTGTTCAAACCATTGGTCGGGTCTTGGTTCTGTACCGGCCCGCAACGGATGAAGAAAACCAAAGAATTTCATCAGTCGTTGAAAATATGTAGGAGGTCTGGCAGTCGTGGTAAAGATTTCAGAGCAAACGAGTACGCAGGTGGCGACTCAGATGCAAGCGACCGCTAAGAAACGCCGGATTGGCATTCTTGGTGGCACTTTTAATCCGCCACACCTGGGTCATTTGGTCATTGCCGATCAGGTTGCCACGCAGTTGGGACTTGATCAGGTGCTATTTATGCCCGATGCCGAACCGCCACATGTCGATCGTAAGCTGGCTATTCCAGCGGTTGATCGCGTTGCGATGGTGCAAGCAGCCATTAAGGACAATCCACGATTTAAGTTGGAGCTGACAGAGGTGCAGCGTGGGGGAAAGAGTTATTCCTACGACACGATGTTGCAATTAACGCGTGAGCATCCCGAAAATCAGTATTACTTTATCATTGGTGGGGACATGGTGGCGTATTTGCCAAAATGGTACCGCATCGATGACCTGTTAAAATTGGTTCAGTTTGTGGGGGTTTGTCGCCAGGGGTTTACCCGTGAATCGCCGTATCCTGTGTTGTGGGTGGACGTTCCCAGTATTGGGATCAGCTCGACCATGATTCGTGATCAGGTTCGTCGGGGGCAATCGGTTCGCTACTTGGTACCGACCATGGTGGACCTCTATATAAAGGAGCATCTGTTATACCGTGACTGAGTTAACGTATCAAGCCAATATCTTTCCCGGCACTCGCCAGGAATTGCTCGATCGCATTTCACAGCAATTACGACCGAAACGGTTCCACCACGTGCTGCGGGTGGAACAAACGGCGCTAGAATTGGCCGCTAAGAATGACGTGGATCTGGAACGTGCCAGTATCGCGGGCCTCGTTCATGATTACGCCAAACAGCGGCCCGATGAGGACTTCATTGCAGCCATCAAGGCTTATCAGCTGAATCCAGAACTGTTGCACTATGGCAATGCGATTTGGCACGGCGTCGTCGGCGCGGAATTGATCAAACGCGAACTTCACATTTACGATGAAGACATCCTGAATGCCGTGCGCCATCATACCACCGGTGACGTCTACATGACGCCTTTGGAACAAGTGATCTACATGGCAGACTATATCGAACCCGCTCGGGATTTTCCGGGGGTGGCTGAAGCCCGTCAGGTGACCGCTAAAGATCTGGGCGCCGGGGTAGCCTTTCAGGCACAGCACACGTTGCAGTACCTGATTGAAAATGGGTTACCCGTTTATCCCAAGTCATTGGCGACTTACAATGCCTGGGTACCGCGCTACCAGAACTAGTTCGGTGGTGTCGATATCCGTTAACTATTAAAAGAATCAACATTTGAGAGGGGTACTTGCATGGATAGCAAACAAATCTTAGAAATTGCAGTTAAAGCTGCAGAAAGCAAGCGGGCAGAAGACATGACTGCTTTAGATATGCGGAAGGTTAGCCTGATGGCGGATTACTTCTTAATCGTGGATGCCAACTCAAGTCGGCAGATCCAAGCGATCGTTGACGAAGTTGAAGACCAAGTCAGCGCCCAAGGTGTTGCGATTAAGGACGTCGAAGGCAAGAACAGTGCTAACTGGATCTTGATTGATCTGGGCGATGTGATCGTGCACGTCTTCCAAAAGGAACAACGGGGCCACTACAACTTGGAAAAGCTGTGGTCTGACGCACCCGAAGTTGACCTTTCACAGTGGGTAGAGGCTGAGGCATGATCTATCAGTCCTTTGCTGAGCTTTACGACGAATTGTTCGATCCAGCCATGTACGACCAGTGGCTGGATTTTGTCGCCCAACGTGTCACACCTGCTGACGGTGAATTGCTGGATCTAGCATGCGGTAGTGGTCGTCTAGGCGTCTTATTGGCCCAACGTGGCTATCAGGTCAGTGGCTTGGATCTCTCTGAGGAGATGCTGGCTTTGGCCGCTAAGCACGCCGAGGAAGCCAAGGTGACCATGCCCTTAATGGCAGGTGATATGTTGGATCTCACCATGATCGGTGATTACCAGACGATTACCTGTTTTGCGGATTCCTTCTGTTATCTGTCAGACTTGGCAGCCGTTACAGCCGCATTCCGTCAGGTACACGATCACCTGACCGTTGGCGGGAAATTCCTCTTTGATGTGATTACACCGCACCAAACGGATGACGTTTATCCGGGGTACATGTATAATTACGTCGATGACACGCGGGCCTTTATTTGGACCAGCTATGGCATCGAGGATGAGGACCATGCGGCCGAACATGATCTGACCTTCTTCACGCAAAATGAGGAGACCGGAGATTACCACAAGGTGACGGAACTGCATCACGAACGGACCTATGAGTTGGCTGACTACCAAGCCGCGCTGAAAGAAGCCGGCCTGACCTTACAACGTGTCAGCGCGGACTTTGGTGAAGCAGAAGTGGCCGCTGATACGACACGGTGGTTCTTTGAGGTTACGCGGGAGGCATAGGGATGACACTACAGGCGGTTGGCATCATTGCGGAATATAATCCTTTTCATAATGGGCACACCTACCAGGTGGCACAGGCTAAGGCCCGTACAGGAGCCGATGTCGTCATTGCAGCAATGAGTGGCAACTGGGTTCAACGCGGCGAGCCCGCACTGATGGACAAGTGGCAGCGCACGCAGGCGGCAATTGCAGGTGGCGTTGACCTTGTGGTTGAGTTGCCCACAGCGATTGCGGTACAACCGGCACATTTGTTTGCGTCGGGCGGGGTCGCCCTGCTAGCGGCGTTACAGTGTCGCTGGTTGGCTTTTGGCAGTGAACATCCCGAGATGGATTACGAACGGCTCATGGCCAATCTGCCGACTGATCCGGCCACGTTCAAGCGGTTCGATCAGACCTATGCGTCATTGTTTCAGGGCTATCTTCGTGAGCAGACAGGGATTACCCTGAGTGCTGCGAATGATATTCTGGGGTTCTTCTATGCACTGGCCAATCGTCGGCAGGGAAACCCGCTGGAACTGTTGGCGTTGGCGCGCAAAGGGAGTCAGCACAATGATCCTGCGATTGCGGCAGCCAGTCAGTTTGCCAGCGCAACGGCCATCCGTTCCGCGGCGTTGGCGGGGGATTGGGCTGCGGTAACCGCGGTTGTCCCAGCAACGACCCAGAGCTTGTTGAGGGCCGCGCAGTTGACCAGTTGGACTGACTTCTGGCCGTATCTGCGGTATCAGCTGGTTAGTGGCGATGTTGCCGACTTACGTCAGATGTATCAGATCACTGAGGGCGTTGAGTACCGGTTGAAACGGGCCGCGCTCGACAGTGCGACCTTTGCGGACTTCATGCACGCGGTGAAGACCAAACGGTACACTTACACGCGGTTACAGCGGCAGTCGGCATACTTGCTGGGCCAGATGAAGCCCGCAGAGATGCAGGCGGAGCCCGAATATCTGCGCGTACTGGGGTATTCAGCAACCGGTCAACGGTACTTGCATCAGATCAAGAAGCAGGTGACGCTCCCCTTAATCAGTCGGGCCGATCGTGATTGGCAAAAAGGCCCCGGTGCGCTCGACGATCGGTTGGGGGCACTGCGGACTTTGATTACGGGAGTTCCCCAGGATTATGGCCGAATTCCCGTAAAAATAACGCTTTCAGAGTGACTATCAAGGAAATTACCTTGACATCACATTTTTTGACAGGTATAATTTATCACGTTGCATTGGAGGGATTGCGATGAAATGGTCGTTGACCGAACTGCGAAAGAATCACCGAAATGATCCGTTGATGTTCGATGAAACCTTAGACTTAAAGGCTGATTTGATTGAACGCTATGGTAACGAGGTGTTGGACATTAGTCCCGTTCACGCGAAGGGGATTGCCTCCGTCGTGAGTGGCGGAGATGTTGTCATTGTCGCACAGGTAACGGCGGACTTAACGGTCCCGTCTAGCCGGTCATTAGCACCGGTTGATTTACCCGTTGATTTTAAGATGACGGAGTTTTATGTTTCTGATCCCACGGCAACCCAACGGTTTGAGAAGACCGACGTTGTGATGGTGGTCACCGATGACCAGATTGATTTAAACAAGGCCGTCGGCGATAACATTATTTTAGAGATTCCGATGCACATTCTTTCTGACGCCGAACAACAGGGCGAAGCGATGCCAACCGGTCAAGACTGGGAAGTCGTTTCCGAAGAGAACCTTGAAGCGGTTGAGAAAGAAAATCAATCAGTTGATCCACGTCTTGCAAAGTTAAAGGATTTCTTCCCTGATCAGGATGATCAATAATCCTCTTTGTAAGCCTTAAAAATTTTTTCACTAGTGGATATAATTTTATTTGAAGGAGGTGTTTTCTTTGGCTGTACCAGCACGGAAAACGTCTAAGACGAAAAAAGCTATGCGTCGTGGTCACATCAAGTTAACCACGCCTAATTTAACTGCTTGCCCTAACTGTGGTGAATTACGTAAGTCACACATGGTTTGCCCAAGTTGCGGTTTCTACGATGGCCGTCAGGTCGTTGCGGTTAAGAACGCAAACAACTAATTTAATTTAGTTCAAAAAACTCCCATGAAGTCCGCGGCTTCTGGGAGTTTTTTTGACGCTTTATTTACCAAAATGGAACCGACTCTTTCAGAACATCAACCACTTCTGAAAGAGTCGGTTTTTGCGTGATGGCGCCATCTCGTGGCGAATAGGGGATCACCACGCTTAACTCGGTGCCACCGACAGGGTCCAGGTGATGATGCTTTCGTAGTCACCACTGATTACTTGAGAGTCTTGGGTAAAGTCAAGCTGACTGTTGGTGACGTCAAAGGTCTGGCCGTCGTAGTCGCTGGAGGTGTAGATTTTAGTCGCCATATTGTTTGACGGCACATTTTCATCTAACCGCGCTGTGGGATCGTAAAGGTCGAGGTTAACGGCCCCTAAATGACCGCCACCTGTGTTAGCTAGCGTGAAGGGTGCCAAACTGGCGGTTAGTGTCCAGTTGCCACCAGTCGTCCGACTATCAAAGATCGTGAGTTCACCATTGTCGTTGCCATCGTGCGCACTACCCGTGGTGGTCGTATCCATGTTGTCTAGGGTAGCATCCCCTTGAATCAGGGTTGCGACATCGATTGTCCCAAAATTGAAGCTGGGGACTGCCGTTAGTGAGAGCAAGCCACTTTTGTTGACCGTCAGTAAGGCTGCGTTGGTGTTAACCGATTTGGTACTCCCGTTGATCGTGTAGTTGAGCGTCGCGTAGTAGGAGGTTCCGTTGTCGCCTAACACACTCGCTTTGTTAATCGTGTAGCTATTGCTTGTGGTGTCTAGCGACGTCACCGTGCCATCTTGGTCAACACGATACCAGTCCGCAACGGACATACCACTCGGCAGGTCCTTTAGGGTAAAGGTCGCATCTTTGCCTTCGTTAACCGAGACGTCCTGCAGGGCACCAATCATGATCTTAACGGAATCCTTGTGGCCATTGACGGCTCCGGTAATGGTGACGATGCCATGGTCGTTGGCAGTACCACTGGTGCTGCTGGAAGTATCGGCTGCGATCACGTTACCATATTCGTCAACCGAGGCCAATCCGGGGTTACTACTGGTCCAGGTGATGGGGTCAGTCGCGGTGGTGGGCGTCAGAGCGGCATGCACGGTGGTAGACTCGCCGTTGTACAAGCCAGGACTATCTGACGTGACGTGAATCCCTGTTGCGGGAATTCGGTTGGGTGAAACGTTGACGGTCGCGATTCGTGACCACTCACTGTAGAAGAAGCCGATTCCGGTAAAGTCGTATTCACATTGAAAATACAGGGGCGTGGTCTTGCTAACGCTAGGCGCAGTGAATTGGTAAGTTTGGCTGTTTGAGCCGACCTTGCTGTAAGTGGTGCCACCATCTGTGGACTCCCACCAAACGAATTTCCGACTGCCAAAGGGATTGCTTAAGGCTTCCAAGATGTTACGGGTTCCCTTCGCTGATAAGGTGACGGAACTCCCGGAAACATCGTTGGAATCGATGGGTTCTTGCGTGAATCCACCTGCCAGATTGATACCCATGATGGACACTGGGGGAGACGTTGGGTCTTGGGGCGCGCTGGCGGCACTGGCGGAAATCCCCCAACCTAACCAACTGAGCCCGATTAAGAGCCCTATCGCGAAGCGTCCGAGTTGTCGTTGCAATGTCATATCCAGCCCTCCCAACTTATGCGTCCTTGTCGGCATCGTCATCATCAGTCGCGCGCGCACGGCGTTTGCCTAACCAGTAAGCCCCAATGGCGAGCAGGAGCGCTAGCAGTAGTGCCAGAATCAGCCACCAGATCCACCAGTAAGTCGGTTGCCGGTCCGATTTAATCAGAGAATTGTGCTCTACTGACTGTCGGCGGGTCAATACGAACGAACCGCTAAAGTTCCAGACACGTTTTCCACTGGTAGCGTGGAGCTTGAGGGTATACTTGCCGGCATCGAGAGGGTTGTTGCCCAGATTGACGTTGTCGTTAAACCAACTGTTAGGGGCCATCGACCCGTTGCTCAGGGTTTGTGTGGCGATTTGTTTACCCGTACTGTTTTGCACGACGCGCGCGTCAATTTGTAGGTCGCCAAAAAGGGCGGGGGTCAGGTTGCGCAGGCGGGCAAAAGCGGTGGGCTGTGAATCGGCCCGGTGGACACCGACGCGCGCAAGCTGCAGGTTGATTCGTTGTTTCTGGTTGGGCTGACACTGAAGGGAGACGGCCGTTACTTCGGCGTACCGGTTGTTTAAATGAAAGTCGGAAGCGTCTCCATTTTCTGCCGTTGAGGCCGTGGCGTGGGGGTCAGTTACGAAGAGACCACCTAGCACTTGCCCCGAAAAGCCGGCCGCCGGAATTTGCGTGTGGAACGTTACGGTCTTTCCTTGATGGGGCGCCAAAGTCACGGTGACCGCGCCCGAGGTCATCTTAGTAAATGTGGTTTGGGCCGAGGGATCAGTCCGCTTTGAGGGGATATAGACGGCGTTACCGCTGTCGGCAGTAGTGGCATTGACCGGCATCACTTGAAGGGTTCGCTGAGAACTGCTGGCATTAGTCACGGCTAGCTTTAACACCTGCGTTGCGCCCGGCGTTACCTGCAGATCAAAGTAACCGACCTTGCTCGACAGCTGATTTTTAGGGAGCAACGGGGTCGCCGCAAAGTTAGCCGGGACCTTGGCGGCCGTGGCTGGAGATGCACCACCCAATGCGCCCACTAGGAGGACGAGGATGCCTAGCCAACTATAAAGCCATTTCACTTTCATTCTCAGCACGACCTTTCTCATGATTCTTGTGACGTCATGACACCGGCACATATGAGGCGCTCCCCGATGATTTTATCGAGTGGCGCCTCATACGTGTGTGATTGACAGGTCCAATACGACGTTGTTACGTTGCGGGCGTCGTTGCTGGGGCATTTTGCAGCGCCCAGTACAGGGTCGCGTCGTAGGTCCCTGCTACGACGTTTGACTGTTTAGTGACCAGTAAATTACTGCTAGTGGCCGTTGTTGCGGTGTTGGTACCTTCACCGGTGTTCGCAGCGGCATCCCAAAGTAACTGGGGGCTTGCAATCCAGCCGTTAGTGACGGTCGACTGCGCCAACTTTAGACTCTTAGGGGCTGCGGTAGCGCTGTTGTCTAAGGATCCCGGTGTTTGATCGAGATTCAGAGTGGCTTGCGTAATCGCGGCTTTTCCAGAGACAAATGGGCTCATGCCTACGGTCAGGGACCAGCCGGCGTTGTCTCCCCGATAATCGGTAACGTTTAAGGTGCCGGTATTGTTGCCATCGTAAGCGGTGCCGGCAGTTGGGGCACCACTGGCAACTGGAAGCTTTGTGTCAGCGGTCGCAATGTCCTTAACGCTGACATTGCCCAACATGATGTTTGGTACTTGATTCAGGCTTAAAGTGCCGGCTGTAACGGTAAATTCGGCATTGGATGTGGCCTCGGCGTTGCCAGAGCTGTCCGCAACGTAGCCGCCAGAAACATTGGTTAGGTTATTGGTCGCGGTTCCGGGCCCGGATGCGCCGGCGGCTAAAGGCGAGAGTAATAGGGCTGCCGCCGCAACCATAACTGCGCTCCCAACGCGGGGCCACAATTTTAAAGCACGCATGTTTTTCTCCTCCAATCTATGACAAACTAAATCTTAACAACATCAAACGATTGCCTGGTATGGACGTACATCGCAAAATGAGTCGATACCAAGTCGAGGTTGGCAGACTGTCTCATCTATCCAGTGGCAACTGTATCGTACCAGCTTCGCGCTAATGAAGCCTATGGGGAGACTATTATTCGATCGACCGCCAACCTAACTGCTAAACGTGAGATTCTTTTAGTGGCAAAATGGCTGACGAGTGATCCAATAGTGGTGGTGGCGACAACAATTGGCGGGCAATTCGTTTAGTCATAAATGCACCGCTTCCTGTAAAGTGTTGAGGGGCTGATGATTCACGGTATTTAGGCAAGATCAGTGAAAGCGTTCGTTCTCGATTTTGACCACGCTTGGTTTGAGCGGCCGTGCCGAACCAATTTGGCACCAAAAAAGTAAGCTGGCCTTTGCGTCAGGTTGGGGAAAAAAGGTATAATGACGACATTAACGAAATTTGAGGAGTGAAATTTTGGCAATTAAATTAATCGCGACCGATTTAAACGGGACGTTACTACACAATGACCAGACTTTCAATCTGCCACTGTTCAAGCAGACACTACAGGCCCTGGGACAACGTGGGGTGCAGTTAGTGCTCTCCTCGGGGAATCAGTTCACCCATTTGGAAAAATTGTTTCACGAGGTGATGGCTGATAATTTGGCGATCGTTGCGGAGAACGGTGCCTCCATCTACTTACAGGGCCAACAGGTCTTTGATGGCAGTCTGAGTGATGAGCAGGTTCACCAGTTTGTGACGGTTGACCGTCAGCAGGACTTCCTCAAGTCGGCATATGTCATTCTAGTGGGTCAGAAGGGGTCTTACACCGAGACGGGTGCGCCGCAAGTGTTAATTGATGCCGCCGAAAAGTTTTATGATAATCTGCAGCAGGTACCAGACCTCAGTGCGGTGACTGATCGGATTAAGAAGATCAGTATCTCCACGGCACCGGGCCAAGGGGCTAAGCTCGTGGCGGACCTGAACACATACTTTGGTGGACGACTCCGCGCACATGACAGCGGTTATGGTGTTGTCGATGTGGTCGCTGCGAACGTGGGCAAGTTGCCGGCCGTGCAATGGCTAGCTGATCGTTGGCAGATAACGGCCGATGAAGTCATGGCCTTTGGCGATGGTGCAAATGACGTGCCTTTGCTGAAATTTGCACACCACAGCTGGGCCATGCGGAATGCGCCCGCCAGTGTTCAGGCGGCGGCGAGTCGTGTGACCAGTGTTGATAACGAGCATGATGGCGTTTTAACAACCATTCGCGCGGCCTTGATGGTCACAGGAGACTAAGTATGGATAACTTTTTCTTTGATTTTGATAATACACTGGCTGATTCCAGTAACGTGGCTGTGGTGGCCACCCAACAGGCTTACGTCGCTAAGGGGTTAGTTGCGCCGACGCGTGAAGCCATCGTGGGTTACATGGGCGTGCCAATCGAGGTGTCCTTCGCTCAGATGGCGACGGTTCCCCTGAGCACGCCCGAGTTGGAAGCCCTGTTCACAGAATTTCGTCAGCAGTATCAGCGTGCTGAACGGACGGGGATTACGGTGTTTGAGGGAATACCAGCAACGATCACGACATTGAACGCCCGCGGGAAGCGCCTTTACGTGGTATCCAGTAAGCATTCGACGCCGCTCCAACGTAATCTAGATCAAGTGGGGTTGGGGCAGTCCTTTGCGGCGATTTGTGGTTCGGATAGGGTGGCGCATTATAAGCCAGCTCCGGATGGTATTTTGGACCTGATGGCGCGGTTTGATCTGGATCCCCAGCACAGTGTGATGATTGGGGATGCCAAGTATGACATACGCATGGGCCACAATGCCGGTGTCGCCACGGCGGGGGCAATGTGGGGTGCCGCAGACCCGGCGTCCGTGAAAGCTGAAAAACCGACGTATTTGCTAGATACGCCGGCAGCCTTACTTGAGCTGTAAATCAAGAGACGTTTGGGCAAATGTGCGCGGACGTCTTTTTTGGTCCTGCTTTTCATATTTCCACAGCGTTTCAGCGACCAGAGGTGTTCTTGTCGTGTGATCGAGTGAGAAAAAAACAGATTATTGTTGAATTCTCATAATCAAGTTTGGGAGTAGCCAATCCCTGTCGTAATAACACTCAAGATTAAAATATAATGATGATTATAATTAGGGATGTCAATTTTAACCGTGAAGCCGGTTATTCTTGCATGATTTGGGAGACGCCCCTATATTTTTGCGTATAAGACGGCTAAACTGGTAATAGTTTTACAAGAAGGAGGAGAATTGCAAGCATGTGGAAGCGGCGATTGCTGTTGATTTTAGTGGTGGCGGGAATTTTTGGCGCAATCAGAATGGGCGTTCCGCAGAGCTTAGGTTTCTACCAGGTGCACATCGACCGGGTGATGCATCGTTTAGGAACCAGTTTATCGGGTAATGAGAGCCAAGCAGGGACACCGGTAGAGAAGATTGCCGCGGAGTATCCTCTAAAAGCGACCTATTATTACCACTTTGCGACGAACGTGCCGCTTAATGTCCGACCCGTATTTGAGGAAGCGGTGACGATTTACAATCAGACTGGTCTGGTAAGGCTGGTTGCGGGGCGGCCGCAGCAGCGGCAAAATGGCATTACCTTTTTCACCTACACCAAGGGCAACTCGGCGGAGCAACCGAACTTCCTTGAATTAGGGGAAGGAGGGCCGGAGATTCAACGGTATGTGGGCTTGGGGACCTACACGATCAATCGGGCACGAGCAGGCTTGAACCTGGCTCACCCGCATGCTGGTATTCGGACGTCGGTAGCCCTTCATGAATTGGGGCACGCGGTGGGGTTAGACCATAGTAAGAGTCGTCAGTCGAGCATGTATCCGTTTGATCAGGGCCACTTACGTCTATCGACTGCGGATCTGAAGACCCTTAAAACGCTGTACGCACAAAAGGGTTAAATCAGGGGATTTTATCGAAAACAGCACATACGGCCAGATCCTGTGGCGGATCTAAGGCGTATGTGCTGTTTGTGGTGAATTTAAATCGTTATGAGTCGTTTACGACGCTCACTTTTATTAGGATCGTAAGTAACCATGTTCCTGTTCCACTGCCATCTGACCGGCCAAGTTCAAGTAGTTAAAGGGTTGGCTGAAATTAGGTGAGAACAGCATGTCCACGAGGGCCAGTTGATCGATAGTCGCGTGGTTTTGCATCAGCGTAGAGATGGTATTGGCGGCCTGAGAAACGTCATGCTCACTGATTAATTCCGCCCCCAGAATTTGCCGATTGTTGCGATCATAAATTAGCTCGATGGTGACTTGATAAGCTTCGGGCATAAAATCGGGACGGTAGGAACCTTCATAATGGACGTTCGCCGCGTTTAAGTGGGCGGCTTCGGCCGCACGCATGGTCATGCCAACACAGGCAATCGTGTGATTAAAGACCAACATCCCCGTTGAGGCTTGCGTGCCGATCGTCCGGACCCGCCGCTCAAAGGTGTTGATACCGGCCAATGCGCCCTGACGAATCGCGTGGGAAACGAGTGGCGAATAGGAGAGTGACTGCGTGGGGTTGTAGTGGACCACGGCATTGTCTCCGGCGGCCAGAATATCTGGATCGGAGGTTTGCATGTAGTCATCCGTGATGATGGCCCCTTTGGGCGTCATGCTAACCTGGCCGGCCAACAAATCCGTTTGGGGCAACATTCCGGCACTAACGGCCGCCATGTCGACTTCGAATGGCTCGCCCGTGGTGCTGATGAGCAGGTTGCCCGCCGGCGTATTATCAAATCGAGTGACTTGGGTGCCGGTTAACACACGCACCCCATTTTTTGTGAGTAGGGTCGTTATTCTTTGGGCGAGCTCGGGTTCCAGGTAGCCATTTAACAACTGTGCGGGTTTTTGGACCAAAGTGACCTCGTGACCAGTGCGGGCGTAACCCTCGGCTAATTCGACCCCAATGTAGCCACCACCGATGATGGCGACCCGGTGACGATCATCGGCTGCTTCACAGAGGTCGTGGGCCTGATCGTAGGTCTTGCACAGGAGGACCTTGGGGTTTTCAATGCCAGTGATGGCCGGAATTGCCGTAATGGAGCCGGTAGCTAAGATCAACTTATCATAGGTATCCGTTACCTTTTCCTTCGTGAGGAGGTCCTGGGCGACTAGCGTGTGCGTTTGGGCATTGATCGCAATCACATCGTATTGAATCTTCATCTGAACGCCCTGTTTGGTGAAGTCATCGGGCTCTGCGTAGAAAGTATCGGCTAAAGAACGAACGGTGCCTTCAATGTGGAGGTAAGTGGCACAGGATAAATATGAAATATTCTTCTGCCGTTCGTAGACGGTAATGTCTGCTTCCGGATAATTTTTTAAGACCTGTTTAACAGCAGCAATTCCAGCATGCGTACAACCGACAACAACAACTTTCATAAAAATGGCCTTCCCTTTTACTGTTTGATGAATTAATAGATGATTTGCCCTACAAGTTTTTAATCGAAACGGTATATATCATGTTAAATTATACTTACTTTTTGTAAAAAAGACAACGGGACAGCCTTGTCAGCGTGGCTAGTTTGGCTTGGACATGTGGACGAGATTCGGGCCGTCCAATCGTCAAGATTTGAGGTTAACTATCAGGGGAACAGATAGGCCCGGTTGACCAGTTGCTTTTTGGGGGTATTTCCTGGCATACTTAAGTTAGTCATCAATTTAATGGGTAATAGGAACTAAAAGATGTCGGGTCATTGGTTACACTGAAAGGAAGACGCCAGGGGATGGTGTCGGCCAGGTGTCACCAATCCTGAATTTAGCATCCCCCCAATTTCGAGTGAAGAAGGGTTTCACTATGACATGGTCACAATGGCAGGTACCGCCGTTTGTATCGAGTATCTTCTTTATTTTGGGTGTCTTTACCCTCTATTGGGTGACCCTTAACTGGATTGATACTTGGGTTCATCGGCATGCTTTTAACGTTACGGATGACGTGATTAACGAATGGTACGGTGTGATCTATATGCTGGCTTTTGTTTTTAGCATGCAGACGCCGATTTTAGGTAGCGCGAATGGGTGGGAGTTTATGAACTTTCAGTTGTTGGCCGTCATCTTCTGTTCGTACTTTTTGAATATTCACTTGGTCTACTATCTATTTCCACCGATTGTTTTGGCCTATATGTTCTTTAATGGCTCCTTTGGCTATTGGCAATCTTGGGGATACGCCGTGACGTTGGTTGCGTTTTTCATGACGATGAACTGGATTCGTCGGCGATTTCATGGCCAGCGATTTGCCTGGGCCATCTACATGGGCGTGGGGATTCCGTTTGGAGGGGTGCTCTGGGTTTGGATGAAGTTTAAATTCAACTTTAGTTGGACGACGATGCAGCAACAGTGGCTGTACTTAATTATTTTCGAGGCGTTACTCTACGCTTACGTCAACATGATTACCCACGATGGGGAGTTGAAGGTGCGCTTGGCGAGGTTGGCCAGCCATGACACGCTGACGGCTGCCGGGAACTTTTCGGCGTATACCGAGAGTGCGAGAACCCAGTTTGTCGCGAGCCTCAAAACGGGCCAGCCTTTAGCCATGGTGATGTTTGACATCGATCACTTTAAGCAGGTGAACGATACCTATGGTCATTCGGCGGGGGATGCCGTGCTTCAACAAGTCGCGGCAACGGTCAGTAAGGTCTTGGCAAAGACCGATCCTGAGATTAAGCTGTATCGAACCGGTGGCGAGGAATTTAACATTCTGTGTCCAGGGTACGACGTGGCGGCAGCTAGTGCTCTGGCAACAGACATATTTGAAGCCATTAATCAACTGACGGTTCACACGGCTGCTCAGGACATTCGGGTGACCCTATCGATCGGCGTTTCGGCCGTTGTGACGACGGATAAGTCGCCCATGGACTTTTACAATCGGGTTGATCGCAATCTTTACTATTCCAAGCAACATGGCCGTCACCAGATTACGGTGGCTTAAACGTAGCAAATAGGGGTGCTTGGCAAGAAACCGAGACATCCCTTAAAATCAGCTATTTCAGAAACGTCTTGACTTCTGAAATAGCTGATTTGTTTTCAATCGTCAGGGCGCCGCAACGGGGCCGTGATTAAAAACGTGAAGACTTCGTAAAAAGTGAAGCATAACAGTAGGGTAATTGACTTTCCTTTGGTAGACTAGTTGGTGGAAAGGGCAGGCGAAAGTTGTGACCAAACTTTGGTCGGTTGAGACGCGTCATTTTTTTTGCGTAAGGCGACGACGTGCTTTTTTTCGGCAAAATCTTTCCAGAAATGAATTTGTGGCCGTTGGCTGGGAAAATTTAGTATGACGTGGCGATTATGGGACACATTTGACGGAACATCGCGTAGTGGCGGGCATCCTGAGGACAATTTAATCACGATTTTGACTAAAAACCAGCTGATTTTCACGAAAAATGCCAACGTGTAAATGATAATTTTACGAATTGGACCGTATCAATTTATAAAAAGGTTGACTTTTCGATAAAATTTAGTATGATGAAGAAGTACAAAATTAACCTCTAATGATTTACGTTAATTGTTTAGAAGGATGTTATTCAACGAAGGAGTGTAAAATTCATGGCAGTAGATTACGATTCCAAGTCATACTTGGAAAAGGTTGACGCCTGGTGGCGTGCTACAACGTATCTTTCCGGTGGTATGATTTTCCTGAAGGACAACCCATTGTTCTCAGTTACCAACACACCAATCAAAAAAGAAGACGTTAAGGTTAAGCCTATCGGGCACTGGGGTACTATCTCAGGACAAACGTTCCTGTATGCCCACGCCAACCGTCTGATCAACAAGTACGGCTTGAACATGTTCTATATCGGTGGTCCCGGTCATGGTGGCCAAGTTATGGTAACCAACGCCTACTTAGACGGTACCTACACTGAAGATTACCCTGAAATTACTCAGGACCTCGAAGGTATGGCACGTCTGTACAAGCGGTTCTCATTCCCAGGTGGGATTGGTTCCCATATGACTGCTCAAACGCCTGGTTCACTCCATGAAGGTGGGGAACTTGGTTACTCTCTCTCCCATGCTACTGGTGCCGTTTTAGACAACCCAGACCAAATTGCATTTACTGTAGTTGGTGATGGTGAAGTTGAAACTGGTCCTGCTATGACTGCATGGAACTCCATCAAGTTCTTGAACCCTAAGAACGATGGTGCCGTATTACCTATCCTTGACGTAAACGGCTTTAAGATTTCCAACCCAACGATCTTCTCACGGATGAGCGACGACAAGATCGCTAAGTTCTTCGAAGGTTTGGGCTGGTCACCTCGCTTCCTTGAAAACGACGATATCCATGATTACATGACTTACCACGAAAAAGCGGCTAAGTTATTTGACCAAGCTATCGCTGACATCAAGCAAATTCAAAAAGATGCTCGTGAAAACGGCAAGTACGAAGACGGTGAAGTTGCCGCTTGGCCTGTTGTTATCGCACGTTTGCCAAAGGGTTGGGGCGGTCCTCAAAAGAACCCAGCCGGCGAACCAATTGAAAACTCATTCCGTGCTCACCAAGTTCCACTTGGCTTGAGTCAAAACAACTTCGACGAATTACCAGAATTCGAAGAATGGATGAACTCATACAAGCCTGCTGAATTATTCAATGCAGACGGTTCATTGAAGGCAGAAGTCGCTGACTTTGCACCTAAGGGTGACAAGCGGATGGCTGCTAACCCAGTTGCTAACGGTGGTCGTGCACGTGGCGAAAAGCCAGAAACGCTCGACTTACCTAACTGGAAAGACTACGCTAACGACATCAACGAAAGTAACCGTGGGACGAACTTGCCAGATGGCAACCGCAACATGGATATGAACGTTCTGTCAACCTTCTTTGCTGGCGTTGCCACTAAGAACCCATCATCATTCCGGATCTTCGGACCTGATGAAACGATGTCTAACCGTCTTTGGGAAATGTTCAAGATTACCAACCGTCAATGGATGAGTAAGGTCAAGGAACCAAATGACCAATACGAAGCTCCAGAAGGCCGTATCTTGGATGCCCAATTATCAGAACACCAAGCTGAAGGTTGGCTTGAAGGTTACACCTTAACTGGTCGTACCGGTGTGTTCACGTCTTACGAATCATTCTTGCGGGTTGTCGACTCAATGACGACGCAACACTTCAAGTGGATCCGTCAGGCCGCAGCAGAAGACTGGCGTAATGATTACCCATCATTGAACCTGGTTTCTACTTCTACTGTATTCCAACAAGACCATAACGGTTACACCCACCAAGACCCTGGTATGTTGACTCACTTATCTGAAAAGAAGTCTGACTTTATCCGTCAGTACCTTCCAGCAGATGCCAACTCACTCTTGGCCGTATTTGACCGCGCCTTCAAGGACCGTCAAAAGTTGAACCACATCGTTGCTTCTAAGCAACCACGTCAACAATGGTTCTCCGTTGCCGAAGCCGACGAACTGGCTAACACTGGTTTGAAGACGATCGACTGGGCTTCCACTGTTGCTGAAGGCGAAGATGCTGATATCGTCTTTGCTTCTGCCGGTGTTGAACCAACCATCGAAACGCTTGCTGCGCTTAGCTTGGTTAACAATGCTTTCCCAGCCGTTAAGATGCGTTACGTCAACGTTGTTGAATTGGAACGTCTTCAAAAGAAGAACGGCCCTCTGAACGACGAACGTGCCTTGAGCGATGCTGAATTCACGTCATTCTTCGGCGAATCTGGTACGCCAGTTCTGTTTGGCTTCCACGGTTACGAAGACTTGATCGAATCATTCTTCTACGAACGTCAACACTTAGGCTTACACGTTCATGGTTACCGTGAAGATGGTGATATCACGACTGCTTACGACATGCGTGTATACTCCGAATTAGACCGGTTCCACCAAGCTAAGGATGCTGTTAACACCTTGGTTGCTAACGGCGTTGTTGACAAGGCTGCTGCTGCAGACTTCGACAAGAAGATGGATGACATCTTAGCTAAGCACATGAAGATCACTCGTGACGAAGGTCATGATATCGAAGAATTCACTAAGTGGCAATGGGCCCCATTGAAGAAGTAATTTCTTCAATCTGAATTTTTCAAAAGAGGATCAATCCCAATCGGGGTTGATCCTCTTTTTTTAGACCTTAGTTTTGCGAAAGCCGGGCGTCATTGAATGAGTCAGATCGCCTCATGAGAAGGTGCATGGGGGAGAAGTGGTGTAATCTTCAGTTGCGCTGAGTGAGCCCAGAACGTGAGCCGACGACGTTCTCGGTGTTAAGGCAGGCAATCATTATGAGATAAATAGGTGTTGGACCACAACAAAACCCCACTCTTCACGACAGAGTGGGGTTTTTAGAAGCATTGAAGTTTAGTTGAAATTACTTAGTGAAGTCGACAACCATCCGGCCAACAATCTTGTTAGCTTTCATTTCGTCGATGATATCGTTAACTTCGTCAAGACGACGGGTTTGAACGATAGGGTGAACCTTACCTTCAGCACCGAATTGGAAGGTTTCAGCTAAGTCTTGACGGGTACCAACTAAGGAACCACGAACTGAGATACCATCCAGAACAGTCTTGGCAATGTTCAATTCCATATCACCTTGAGGTAAGGCAACGGCAACTAACTTGCCATCTGGCTTCAAAGCGTTAACGGATTGGGTGAAGGCGTCCTTGGTAACGGCCGTAACTTGAGCGTTATCAACACCGCCGACCTTTTCTTGGATTTGTTCAGCAACGTCACCGTCATGACGGTTGATTAAGATTTCAGCGCCGTCCTTCTTGGCAGCAGCTAACTTGTCAGGGTTACCATCAACGGCGATAACGTGGGCACCGAAGACATTGTGAGCGTATTGGATAGCCAAGTTACCTAAACCACCGGCACCAACAACTTCAACCCATTGACCTGGCTTCGTTTCACCGGTCTTAAGTGCTTTGTACATGGTAACACCGGCACAGGTGAGGGAAGTAGCTTCGACTGGGTCCAAGCCTTCTGGAACCTTAACGGCGTAGTTAGCATCAACGATACATTCTTCAGCCATGGCACCATCAACCGTGAAGCCAGAGTTCTTAACGTTGCGGCAAAGTGTTTCGCGGCCAGTCAGGCAGTATTCACAGTGGCCACAGCCCTTGAAGAACCAAGCGATAGAAACCCGGTCACCGATCTTTAAGTTGTCAACATCGTCGGCAACTTGGATAACACGACCAACACCTTCATGTCCGATGATCCGGCCAGGTTGCTTACCGAAGTCACCAGCAGCAACGTGTAAGTCGGTGTGACAGAGACCACAGTATTCCATCTTAACTAAGGCTTCACCATGGGTGATAGGACGTAAGGTAACATCTTTAATATCAACGTAACCGTCGACTGAATCGCGAATAACAGCAGCTTTCATTTCAAAAAACCCCTTTTCTTTTTTCTACAATGCCTAGTATACTAAAAAAATCGTTAATTTCAAGTGAAAATGTGAACAAAAACAAAAAAATCGAAACGGGATACGTTGTGCAAACCTAACAATGGTTGCTTTCTTGGATTATTAAGTAAATGTCTAAATGTGAAAGAAAAAATTTGAAGGGTTTTCATAAGCAAGAAAGAGAATTGTATGCAACCGGTTGCTATAGTGCTTAGCGCCCCAAATGAGAAATCTAACAGGTTAAAAATGAGATAAATGTGAAGCGACTGGTGGTTTTCGCATACAATTATGAGAAACTATGATAAAATTAAATGTTGAAATGAATAACGGACGTCCGCTACCGGTATGGATTTGTTTGGTAACGGACGCATTTAATTAGTCAGAGGAGTTAAAGCGCAATGAGTCGAATTTTAATTATTGAAGATGAAAAAAATCTCGCCCGCTTTGTCGAGCTTGAATTGAAGCACGAAGGTTATGAGACTAACGTGCAGTTCAACGGTCGTACGGGGCTGGAAGCAGCGCTGTCCCAAGACTTCGACGTTATTTTGCTGGATTTGATGTTGCCAGAACTTAACGGGATTGAAGTTGCTCGTCGTGTTCGGGAAGTGAAGAGCACGCCCATTATCATGATGACGGCGCGTGATTCCGTGATCGACCGGGTTTCCGGGTTAGACCATGGTGCTGACGACTACATCGTTAAGCCATTTGCCATTGAAGAACTGTTGGCGCGGGTGCGGGCCTTACTTCGGCGGATTCATTTGGAAGGTGAACAGAAAAACACCAAGCAAACGACCGTGAAGTTTAAGGATCTCACCATTGAAAAGGAAAACCGGATCGTTCGGCGTGGTGATGAAGTCATCAATCTCACCAAGCGTGAATATGAATTACTTCTGGCTTTAATGGAAAACATTAATGTTGTTTTGGCCAGAGATGTGCTCTTAACCAAGGTTTGGGGTTACGAATCCGAGGTTGAAACCAACGTGGTGGATGTCTACGTGCGTTACCTGCGGAATAAAATTGATGTGGCCGGCCAGAAGAGTTACATTCAGACGGTTCGGGGCACGGGGTACGTGATGCGTTCGTGAAATCCATAAATATTACGGATCGCGAGCCGGAAAATGAAGAAGAACCCAAGAAAAAGCGGGGGTTTCGTTTCTCCCTTAAATGGGAGTGGACGTTATCCACGGCTTTTGGGGTCTTAATTATCTTTGCGGCCATCGTGATTTTAATCTTTAGTAGTTTCATGACGGTGTTAATGCGCCAGGAAAAGACCCACGTTGCGGATTCCCTAAATGTCGTGGTAGAACGGTTGAGCAATCAGAGCGCGACCTTGACGGCTAGTCAGGTCGACCAGTTGTTGCGACCGCGTAACGTTTTGGCCGATGAGACCAGTGGCAGCGAACAGGGAACACCCTACAACAATGCGGTGGTTACAACCCTAGCCCGCGATAGTCAGACGGTCACGGTGTATGATACGCAGGGGAAGCCGCTCTTTTCAACGGGCGATACGACGGCCAAGTTTAGGGCTGTTGGTAAGCAACACATCGCAGTGACCACACTGCAGAATCGTAAGCATCTGGTCGGACGGATGCCCATCCATAGCAAGGAAAACGATCAGCTATTAGGCTACGTTCAGGTAACGGATAACCTGAAGGACTACCGGGCAACACAGGTCAAGCTCTTTCAGGTGGCCATTGTCCTGGGACTGATTGCCGGATTAGCAGTGGCAATTCTCAGTTACATTCTGGCCTCGTTCTTGCTGCGGCCGGTTGAAGCCATTCGGGAGACGATTCACGCCGTGCGTGATGATCCCCAGACGGACAAACGGGTGCCGGAAATTCGGCATACCGATGAACTCAGCGATCTCGGGAATCTCTTCAATGGAATGCTCGATACGACGCAGGGTTACATGGATCAGCAACAGCAATTCGTGGAAGATGTCTCCCATGAATTACGGACACCAGTGGCCATCATCCAGGGCCACATGGAGATGCTGGACCGTTGGGGGAAGGATGATCCCGAGGTACTCGATGAATCCATCAAGGCCTCTCTGCAGGAAACCAAGCGGATGAAGAGTCTGGTTCAAGAGATGCTGGATCTCCAACGAGCTGAACAGATTGAGGTGAACTATACCAATGAGGTCACCGACGTTAGTGAAGTCGTCCAACAGGTCTACGATAACTTTAAGATGATTCACCCGGACTTCGTGTTTATTCTGGATGATGACGTTCATCAACCCGTTCAGGCGCAGATCTACCGGAATCACTTGGAACAGATTTTGATTATCCTGCTCGATAACGCGGTGAAATACACGCAGACGCGTAAAGAGATTCACCTGACCTTCGAGAGTGACTCTAGAAACGTCGAGGTGGCCGTTCAAGACTTCGGTGAGGGTATTTCCCAGGAGAACCGTGACCGGGTCTTTAACCGCTTCTATCGGGTTGATAAGGCCCGCTCGCGGACCAAGGGTGGCAATGGCTTGGGATTAGCCATCGCCAAACGACTGATTGAGGCCTATCATGGCCGAATCATGATCGAAAGCGCTGTGGGTTATGGCTCGGTCTTTCGGATTTCACTCCCCATCTTGTCAGATGAAGATGCTCGGGTGTTAAATGAAAAGAAGGATCGCGCTCAGGCGGAGGCCAACGATACCGGAATTCCGGGAATCAAGTCGGCCTTGCTGGAAGATCCGTCAAATGACGCAACGACACAGTCCGATGACGATTCGACCGAAACCAAATAAATAAGGGAACACCTGAAGAAGTGCCTTTGAATGGAAATCATTCAAGGACACTTTTTTTCGTGGTAGGCCAGCAAAAAAATAGGGTAGTCGTTGTTTGGAGCATACGGAAACGGCGGTTAATCATCTTTTAATTTCTAGGTGGTTGACAGAATTGCCGGGCTCAGGTATTCTAAGATAACTAGTTAGTTACTTTAGTAGCTAACCAATATGGGGGGGCTTTTAAAATGAAATTTTTGATGAAACTGGGACTATTGTTTGGGGGACTGGCTGTTCTGATCGGGGCGGGTGCTATTATCACGCCGAATTTAACGAAGAATCATGGTTCGGAACTGGCCTTGGCAATTGATAACGTTAATCCGGCGGTAAAGACCGAGGATGTCTACGCCGATACGACGATTAAGCCCATTCGGCATTACATTGGTGGCGGTGGCGAGCACGAGTATGTTTACGAGATGCAGACTTATAATCAACACGGTGAATCACGGAAGCTGCACTTTGAGTCACAGTGGGTGTTGAAACCACACCGCTATCTGAAGATCACGACGAAGGGGCAAAATGTCGAGACCTGGAAGGCCGTTGACAAGTCTGAGGTCCCCAGTGGGGTGCGGCAAAACTTAATGATGTCCTAGCAAAAAATGGCCGTCCTGACGAGAGAACTTGTAGTCAGGACGGCCATTTTTGAGACGAATTGTAAGCAGCAAAATAGATGATTGCTACAGGCAATAAGCTGAGTGTCAATGCTCGTGTGATACATGGATTGACAGTTTTTATTGACGACCGTGGAACTAAAACTGGGACAATCTGGTGGTTCTCTGCTGATCTCTTGGTTGACACAGTGGTTTTAGTATAACCACAGGTGGAATTCTCGGCAGCCGTAGTCAGCCCAACTTAGACGCAATTAATGGCGAGAATACTGATACTGACGGCTAGTTAAGACAAAAAAATTCCCTTAACCATGATGGTCAAGGGAACGGTGACTCAGTTTTAGATTAATGATGCCGTTGTTTCCCGGCATTGCGGTTGCGATTCTTCTTATTCTGCGTCTTGGCTGCAGTTGGTTGCTCAGCAGCATTTGATGAAGCTGGCGTTGCAGGCGTGACCGGTTTAGGTGCAACTGGTTCAACGACTGGCTTAGGCCGACTTTCCATCTTTTCCTTAATCTCCCGGCGAATCTTAGGCCGGTAGAAGTTGATGATCAGCGTTTGCACACAGGCGAACAGTCCACCCACGAAGAAGTATAGTCCCAGTCCAGCAGGGGAACTCATCGTGAAGAACAAGATCATGACGGGTGATAGGAGCAACGTAATCCGCATCTGCTTCTTCTGATCCTCGGGCATGCCCAACATGGAGAGGTAGGCTTGCAACAGGTAAGATAGGAAGGACAGGATGGCCAGGATCCAGCTGGATTTCCCTAACGGAATGGTCATGAAGACGGCCCCTGAAAGCTCTGGTGAGTACCGGATAGCGGCGTACAGGGCGGCAAAGATTGGCATCTGAATCAGTAGTGGCAGACAACCAATCCCACCGGTCATACTGATCCCATTTTCCTTGTACATGGCCATCATGGCTTGGCTCGCAGCGGCTTGTTCTTCCGGCGTTTTGGCTTCCTTTTGACGCTTCTGTAAGGCAGCCATTTGTGGTCGGACCATTGAGATCTTTTCTTGTTGAACGGTGGCGCTGCGCATCTGCTTAACCATGATTGGCAGCAGAACCATCCGGACGATCACGGTCAGCACGATAATTGCCCAACCGTAGCTATTGCCGAAGATCTGAGCGAGCCAGTCCATGACGTGTTGCCCGGGAACGGCTAGGTAGTCGTAGACGAAGCCATACGGTTTACCGTTTTTAGTCTGCACACAACCACTCAAGACGAGGGCCATGGCCGCTAATGCACCAGTAACCGTGACTTTCTTGGAGATTTTCATATTAATTTTGAACCCCTTTGTATTTAAAACGTAGAGCGCGGACGCCCCCAACGACGAAAACGCCGTTAACATCAAACATATTACTTGATTTGTAAGTGATTTTCAAATGATTATCTAGTGATTATCCGAAAATTGGCAAATCGTTGCGTGCGGGCGTTGGTGACCTTAAGCTCATGGACAATGGCCCAGGGCGTCACCCCGTGCTTGATTTCATGCGCAAAGTCAGCAAGTTGCTGTTGCTCACCACTGGCGACGATGGCGACTTGTCCCGTTGGCAGATTCTGGACGGTGCCGGTGATCCCTAACTGTTGGGCCAAACGACTAGCGGACCAGCGAAAGCCCACGCCTTGAACCTGTCCCGTGACTAAAAAGTGTTGCGTTATCACAAAAGTTCCCCCTCATGCTGGAAAATTTAGATTAATCATAACGCGAAGTCCCGCGCCTGCCTAGTGATATGGTAAAATTAACCGTGCGACTTTAGCTAACGGCGCATCGTTGGAATCGGTAGATAGCGCTACCAACGGTTACAGGTGGCACATGACGCCTGTTTTTAGAACGAAAAGCTACTATATATAATGTTGTTTATGACAGCGATTATTTCGCAATCAGTAAGTGGAGGTCATCAACGTGAGAGAAAAGATAACGTCGGGTCAAAATAAACGCGTCAAGCAGTGGCGGGCCTTAACCTCTAAAAAGGGACGGAAGGCAACGCAGTCTTATTTACTGGAAGGCTGGCATTTGGTTCAGGAGGCCTTGAAGGCGCAGTTGCCACTGACAGCCATTATAGGTACGGCAGAACAGTTGGATGCCCACGCTGCAGATTTTCCAGCACGAGTGGACGTCTTTGAACTGACCGACAGTATTGCCCAAACCTTGGGGGATACGAGCACGCCGCAAGGGATCTTTGCGACGGCACCCATGCCCGACGACACGGCCGTGGATCCCGCTACAGCACAGGGAAGCTGGCTATTCCTGGATCAGGTTCAGGACCCCGGCAATATTGGGACCATGGTCCGGACAGCCGATGCAGCTGGCTTGGCCGGCGTTGTATTGGGTCAGGGGAGTGCAAGCCGGTTCTTACCCAAGGTCTTGCGGTCCATGCAGGGGAGTCAATTCCACATTCAGTTAGTTGAAGGGGATTTGCATGACTGGATTACCGCCTTTACGCAGCGGCAGTTGCCGGTCTATGGGACCAACCTGGACCCCCAAGCCAAGGATTACCGCGATGTGGCCCCGTTAGAGGCGGGAGCGATCGTGATGGGCAACGAGGGTAATGGAATGGCGCCTGACCTGCAACAGTTAACAACACGAAATCTTTACATTCCAATCAAGGGACAAGCTGAATCGCTCAACGTTGCCGTTGCCGCGGGGATTGTCATGTTCCGATTGGTAGGATGAACGTTAAGAAACGGTAAATGAAATCCATTTTCAGAACCTTTTCATTGCTTTTTGTTAAAAAGGAAGTATCATGTAGGGTAATTGAGAAAGACTAAAATCATAACTCTAAATGAAAAGGAAGCATTCTATGACCAAACTTACTTGGCGTGATGACCCCGAGTACCTCGCTTTAGTTTCTGATTTGTTGGAAAAGGAGCCAGTTCAACGCCTGGCGAATTACACCCAGCATCACCATTCAACGCGTTTGGAACACTCGATTTCGGTGTCCTATAACAGTTATTTAATTGCAAAGAAACTTGGTTTGAATACCCGGGCCACCGCACGGGGTGGTTTGTTACACGATCTATTCTATTATGATTGGCGCACGACGAAGTTCAACTTAGGTTCGCACGCGTTTATTCACCCACGGGTCGCTTTACGGAATGCTGAAAAGCTGACTGATTTGAGCCCCATGGAAAAAGACATCATCCTGAAGCATATGTGGGGGGCAACCCTGGCAACACCTAAATATCGGGAGAGTGCGATTGTTTCCTTGGTTGATGATTACGAAGCAGTTCATGAATTCTTTGGACCAACTCGTAAGCACGTCCAAGCCTTTGTTGAGAAGCTTACGCCTAACGCCTAGTTTCACTTGAACCTAGATGGGAGGCCAGAATTAAGATGCAAATGATGTCTTCAAAAACCACAGCAGATGGCACAGTCGATTTTTCGCTTTGTCCACGTTTCGAACAGACCTTCTCTTTTTTGGGGAAGAAGTGGAATGGGCTAATCATTGATGTGCTCCTTCAAGAGGGGCCCCAACGGTTCAAAGACCTTGCCCGTAAGATTCCACGGTGCAGTGATCGTGTTTTAGTTGAACGGCTAAAAGAATTGGAAGCCAATGGGGTCATTGTTCGGCGTACTTTCCCGGACAATTCGTTGATTGAATACGAACTGACCACCAAGGGTGAAGAATTTAAGGACGTCATGGCTGCGGTTCACGCGTGGTCGGATAAGTGGTATTGCCCAACTGAGACAGACCAGAAGTAGTTGACAGGCACCCTAAAGTCAGCTAGTCTATAACATGTAATAATTAAAAACGATGATAGAAAAGCAGTAGCCGGTGCAATTTGTCAGGAAGAGTTTGTCTAGACTGGAAGCAAACTTCAAATTACTGGGTGAATTCAGTTCTTGAGTTGTAATCGGGATTCGTGGCAACACGATGAATGATTCTCCGGTGAGTGACCGTTATCACTTCTGAGTGTGGTTGGTGCCTTAGTGGCGCTGACTGAATCAGGGTGGTACCGCGAAGCTTCGTCCCTAGTTAGGGGACGGGGCCTTTTTTTGTGGCTTTTTCGTCGCGAGACCAGTGGTTGGCCAGTGCGAAAGGCGCAAGGTTATCGAATAGTAGGAAAAGTAGAGAAAATGGAGGATGACGTATGTCGTTAAAGGATAAACTCAGCGAACTGCGGCAACGCGGTTTAGCAGATATTAAAAAATCTTCAGACTTAAAAGACGTTAATCAAGTGCGCGTCCAGTTATTAGGTAAAAAGGGACCAATTACCGAAGTCTTACGGGGAATGCGCGACCTGGATGCCGAAGAACGGCCCAAGGTAGGGGCATTTGCCAATGAGATTCGTGACGATCTGACGGCGGCCTTGACGCAACGGAAGGAAGAACTGGAACAGGCCGTGTTAAACGCACAACTGGCCAAGGAAACCATTGACGTGACCTTACCAGGGACCCCCGTTGCGAAGGGTGAACCCCACGTGATCCAACAAATCGTGGATCAAATCGAAGACCTCTTCTTGGGCATGGGTTACCAAGTCCTCAGTGGTCCCGAAGTGGAAGAAGACAAGTACAACTTTGAAATGATGAACTTGCCTAAGAATCACCCAGCTCGTGACATGCAAGATACCTTCTACATCACGAAGGAAATTCTGATGCGGACGCAGACGTCACCGATGCAGGCACGAACGCTGGAAAAGCATGATTTCAGCAAGGGCCCATTAAAGATGATTTCACCCGGTGTCGTTTACCGGCGTGACACCGACGACCCCACACACTCTCACCAATTCCATCAGGTTGAAGGTTTAGTGATTGACAAGCACATCACGATGGCTGACTTAAAGGGGACACTGCAAGTCTTAGCTCACGAATTGTTCGGAGACAAGTTCGATGTTCGGTTACGGCCAAGCTACTTCCCATTTACCGAACCTTCCGTTGAAGCCGATATTACCTGCTTCAACTGTGGCGGTAAGGGCTGCAAGGTCTGCAAGAACACGGGGTGGATCGAAGTTCTGGGTGCCGGTATGGTACACCCGAACGTCCTGAAGATGGCCGGTGTGGATCCAGACGTTTACGGCGGATTTGCCTTCGGGGTTGGTCCCGACCGTTTTGCCATGTTGAAGTACGGTGTCGATGACATTCGAAACTTCTACTTAAATGATGTCCGTTTCCTCACCCAATTCACAAAGAAAGGATAATCGCCAACCATGAAGATTTCATACAATTGGATTAAAGAATATTTAGATTTAAACGTAAAACCCGTTGATTTGGCGGAAAAGATCGAACGTACTTCGGTGGAAGTCGATGGCGTAACCACGCCTAGCGACGGCCTTAAGAAGATCGTGGTTGGTCACGTCCTTTCAATGGAAGCTCACCCAGACTCAGATCACTTACACATCTGCCAAGTCGATGTGGGCGAAGACGAACCCTTACAAATCGTTTGTGGAGCACCCAACGTTGCGGCTGGCCAGAATGTCATCGTGGCGCTACCAGGTTCCCGGATTGCGGACAACGTTAAAATTAAGAAGTCCAAGATGCGCGGGGTTCCTTCAGCAGGGATGATCTGTGCCTTACAAGAAATTGGTTTCAGCGAAGACGTTGTGCCTAAGAAGTATGTCGATGGCATCTACGTCCTTCCTGCAGATGCTACTCCTGGGGATGCGGTTTATGATTACTTAGGTATGAACGACAGCATGATTGACCTGGACGTAACGCCTAACCGGGGGGACATGTTGAGTCTCTTTGGAACGTTACATGACCTGGCCGCCATTTACGACCAACCAGTGAAGTTAGACCAGCCGGACGTTAAGGAAGACGGAACGGCAATTGCTGACCAATTGGCCGTGCACGTGGATGATCAACTTTCACCACAATACCGGATGCGTTTGGTTAAGAACGTTAAGTTAGCACCAAGTCCAATGTGGCTCCAAATTCGTCTATGGAATGCAGGGATGCGGCCAATCAACAACGTGGTTGATATCACGAACTACATCATGATGAAATACGGTCAGCCTTTGCATGCCTTCGACTATGACAAGTTTGCCGGCAATGATGTTTACGTACGGACGGCCAAGGCTGGCGAAAAGTTGACGACCTTGGATGAAAACGACCACGACCTTGACGAAAATGATATCGTGATCGCTGATGACAAGGCGCCAATCGCTTTAGCTGGTGTCATGGGTGGTTTGAGTACGTCTATTCAAGACGGAACGACGACAGTGGCCATTGAATCAGCCGTCTTTGAACACGACCACATTCGGAAGGCCGCCCAACGGCACAATTTGCACACAGATGCTTCCCAACGGTTCGAACGGGGTGTTAACCAAGCCGGTGTTCAAGATGCCTTAGACGCAGCGGCACAGATGATGAATGAGCTAGCCGATGGCGAGGTCCAGACGGGCACCGTTGTGGGTAGCCAAAACATCCCTGAACCAGCCGTGATTGACATTACGCTGACGCATGTTAATGCCATTTTGGGGACTGAATTGACCATGGACCAAGTTTCCCACATCCTGGAAAGCTTGGGCTTCAAGGTGGTAGTTAACGGAGATACGCTGACGGTTACGGTTGCTGTTCGCCGAAATGACATCCACATTCCAGCCGATCTCTTGGAAGAAATTGCCCGGATTTATGGGTACGATCAACTCCCTGCAACGCTGCCAACTGGGCGGATGACCATGGGAACCTTGACGGATAAGCAACGCTTGATGCGCGCTACCCGTCATTCCCTGGAAGGCTTAGGCTTGAACCAAGCCATTTCCTACGCACTGACGACTGAGGCTAAGGCCCAGATGTTTATGATGCGTGCCAGTGAACCGACGCATTTGGCTTGGCCAATGAGCGTGGATCACGCCGTTTTGCGGATGAACGTGGTTTCTGGATTGCTGGATGACATTGCGTACAACTCCGCTCGTAAGGTGAAGGACGTTGCCCTTTACGAACAAGGACGGGTCTTCTACCGCGAGGATGGAACGGATCGGCCAAGCGAAGAGGAACATATTGCGGGGGCCATCAGTGGCACCTTAATGCCCGAAGCCTGGAACCAGGCAGCCAAACCGGTCGACTTCTACCAAATGAAGGGGATCGTGGCCGCGTACTTGAAGGATATGGCGGTTAATGGCGACGTGACCTACGTGCCAAACGCCGACATGCCTGAAATGCACCCTGGTCGGACCGCTGATGTCTTAGTTCACGGTCACCGGATCGGGTTCCTGGGTCAAATTCACCCGTTAGTTGCTAAGCAATTCAAGATTGCCGCAACCTACGTTTTTGAATTGAACCTGCAGGCGATTATCGACATGCCAAAACAAAAAAATCAATACGACGTGATTTCCCGTTACCCAGCGATCACCCGTGACATTGCGATGCTCGTGGATGATGACGTTACGAACGATCAAGTTGTCGCCTTGATCGAACGCCGCGGTGGGGCCTTCTTACAATCCGTCAAGCTCTTTGACGTGTACGATGGCGTCAAGGTACCAAAGGGCAAGAAGTCCTTGGCTTACACGCTGACTTATCAAGACAAACACGAAACGCTGGTTGACGATGCCGTCACCCAAGCATTCGAAAAGGTTTCTAAGCGTCTTGAAGACGACTTAGGGGCTCAGATTCGTTAATAGAAGTTTAAAGACGCGCTTGATTTCTAAGTTAGAAATCGAACGCGTCTTTGCTAGGTTGACTGATTTAAGGTATACGTGGTGGCTGAGGGTAATTCTCGGAGGTGGCGCGCTGTTTTTTGGCCAAAACGTGCTTCGAAATGCGCTTAACCTCAAACAGTCAAACCCCAAACCCGGGCTTTTAACGTTGCTGACGTTAATGCTCAGGACCCCACCACCTTTCGGAGTACACTATAATATTACATTTTTATCAAAGTCGCGCTTTCCTATTTCCGCTCTCCGGGAATTTCTGTATAATGGAGAAGACTATGGCATAGAACGGAGGAAATAAGTTGGATAATGGCAATACGCCCACACCGTCAAGGCAGGATTCGGGCAAGAAACGGTCGTTTGGCCGACGCATCATGATTGGTGTGGCGAGTCTGCTGGTTTTGCTGGCAGTGGTTATTGGAATCTTCGGGTACCACTACTTTCAAACCGCACTCAAGCCGATGAATACGAAGGATAACAACGTGGTGCAAGTTCACGTGCCACTTGGCGCAACGTCTAATAAGATCGGACAGATCTTGCAGGACAAGAAAGTTGTGAAGAGTGGGATGGTCTTCAATTATTACGTGAAATCAAATAAGTTCACGAATTTTCAGGCGGGGTATTACCAGTTAAAACCGTCCATGACGCTTAACCAGATAGCCAAGCAGTTACAGAAGGGCGGTTCGGCTGAACCGATCCAAAGTACGGCAGGGAAACTACTGGTGCGTGAGGGTGAGACGGTTGATCAGCTAGCAGCTGAGATTCCAATTCAGACTGATTTCACCAAGGCAGAGTTCCTGAAACTGATGAAGGATCAGGCTTTCTTCGATCAACTGGCCCAAAAGTACCCACAACTTCTCGGTTCGGCGAAGACGGCCAAAAATGTCCGTTATCGTTTAGAGGGCTACCTAGCGCCTGCGACTTACCAAGCCGGTAAGAAGATGACGCTCAAGGATATCATCACGCAGATGGTGGCAAAGTCCAATCAGAACCTACAGGGTAACTATGGCACCATTAAGAAACAAAAACGCAGTGTACAAGAGGTCATGACGTTGGCGTCCCTAGTTGAACGTGAAGGGGTTACCCAAACGGACAGAGATAAGATTGCCGGGGTCTTCCTGAACCGGATCAAAGCCGGGATGGCCTTACAGTCCGATATTTCCGTGCAATATGCTTTGAAGACAACGAAGAAAACGTTGACTTACAAGGATCTTAAGGTCAAGTCGCCATATAACCTGTATGTTCATACCGGTTACGGCCCAGGGCCATTTGACAACCCAAGTGTTTCCTCAATCGATGCGGTGTTGCACCCTAAGGAACAGAAGAAGGGGTACTACTACTTCATCGCAAATACCAAGACGGGAAAGGTTTACTTCTCCCAGACTTACGCAGAGCATCAAGCAAAGACCAGTTCATTAGCAAGTGATAATAAGTAAAGGATGGCGACAGTGTTGGCAGACAAAAAGCGACCGATTATTATTGGAGTTACCGGGGGTTCCGGTAGCGGGAAGACAACGGTTAGTCGGGCAATTTTTAATCAATTGATTGGACACTCAATCATGATTTTACAGCAGGATTCGTACTACAATGACCAGTCAGAGATGACCATGGAAGAACGGGCAGCCGTCAACTATGACCATCCGTTGGCTTTTGATACGGATCTGCTGATCTCACAACTCAAGCAGCTGTTAGACCGTAAGCCGATTGAAAAGCCGGTTTACGACTACACGCTTTCAACGCGGAGTAACAAGACGATTCATCAGGAACCACGGGATGTCATTATTCTAGAAGGTATCTTAATTTTAGATGATGAACGCCTGCGGGACCTGATGGATATCAAGGTCTTCGTTGATACGGATGATGACATTCGCATCATTCGGCGAATCGAACGGGATATGAATGAACGGGGCCGGTCTTTGGAATCCATCATTCAACAATACCTGGCAACGGTTAAGCCAACTTACCATCAATTCGTGGAACCAACCAAGCGTTATGCGGACCTGATTGTACCAGAAGGTGGCGAGAACCAAGTGGCCATTGACCTCTTGGTAACCAAGATTCGGGCGATTCTTGAAGCAAGTGGTAATGAACAAGTTTTTGACAATCCAGATACAACCATATAGAATAGGACGGGTTAGCTGGTCATTCGGCTAACCTTTTCTACAAACAAAAATTTAGGTTGGCGTGCGCGTCAATATTAAAAAAATATCAATTAAAGGGGTGGCCAGTGTGGCACAAGATAAAATGTATCCAATGACTGAAGAAGGTAAGGAAAAGCTCGAAAACGAGCTGGAAGACTTAAAGATGGTGCAACGGCCTAAGGTCATTGACCGGATCAAGATTGCCCGTTCTTACGGGGATTTATCCGAAAACTCAGAATACGAGTCAGCTAAGGATGAACAAAGTATGTTGGAAACGCGGATTAGCACCGTTGAACGGATGTTGCAATACGCCCAAATCATCGATAACGATGGTACTGACAAGGATGAAATCACGGTGGGTAAGAAGGTTACTTTCAAGGAATTACCTGATGAAGAACCCGAAGAATACACCATTGTGGGGGCCGCTGAAGCCGATCCCATGTCTGGTAAGATCTCCAACGATTCACCAATTGCGAAGGGCTTACTAGGCCACCGCAAGGGTGAAGAAGTAACCTTTAACACGCCAGGTGGCGACATGTCCGTTAAGGTTTTGGATGTGGAATAGATTGAATGTCTAAAGAACTAATCCTGTGGGGTTGGTTCTTTTTTTTTGACTTGATGACGATGGTCGGACAAAACGCAGACGGGTTAGTCAACAACCGGCGAAACTGGGGCCTCTGGCAGCCGGAAGTCGTTTTTAATGGTAGCACGTGGCTGTTATCTTCTGGGGCCCGTAATGGGGTTTACAAGCCGAGTATTAGTGGGAAATTAATAAGTGGTCGTGCTGGGGGCTGATTTTGCAAAAGGGTAAGTGAATCCTAGGCAAAATGGTGGTGAATAGCGAGTCAGTTGTGTACAATTAGTTTAAACCATTATGGCAGGCTAATTGGTAGAAACTTGCCAAGGAGCGCCATTCCGTGTTATAAAGAAGGAGAACATGAAAACGGATTCATAGTCTGCCTAAGAGGAGTCTTGGATAATGAAAATTACGGTTACTGATGCAGCAAGTAAATGGTTTCGAGAAGAAATGGGAATGACCGGTCGTGGCATTCGTTTCTTTGGCAAAGTTTACGGTAAGACGCCAGTTCATGAAGGCTTTTCCCTGGGGATGACACCGGATGATCATCCGCGTGACCCTATCGTTGCGGAGACCAAGGACGATGTGACCTATTACATTACTGAAGGGGATCAGTGGTTCTTTGTCGGGTATGATTTGACAGTTGATTACGATCCCAAGACGGATGGGCCGACCTATATTTATGACGATAACGGTGAGCTTGATCAGCAAGATTAAGTATCACCGGATTTAGCCCCGTTGTTGCGGGGATCATTGCGAGTCGCTGTTTCAATAAAATAGGGCTTAGCGCGAGATCCTCGGAAAATGAAAAAATGAGATGCAAAAAAACAAGCGGTCCACCAATTTATCTGGCAGGATCGCTTGTTTTTGTTTGATGATCTGGCGGTTAAACGGTGTAACTGATGCGCATGACTGGCGAGGACCATTGCAATAATCAGTGACGTCGGTGAGTGAGCCACCAGCCACCGGTCAAGACTACTAACGTCAGCCCACTGATGAGAAAGCCGAGGTTGAGCAGAGGTGGCCAATAGGATAGGGTAACCGTATTTTTACCCTTCGGCAGCTTGACTGCGGTAAACATGCCCACTGTCTTGTCGGTTTTGGCCGCCTTACCGTTAACGGTCGCGTGCCAGCCTTGCGAGTACGGAATCGACGTGTTGAGGACCTCGCCAGCCTTCGTGGTCGTGATCTTGCCACTAAAGTCGCGGTTAGAGTGCCGCGTCAGGTGCCACGGCTGTGTCTTCAGCTGCGTGATGGCCGACTGGAACAACGCGGTGTTTAGCCGGTACAGCGTGAAGTTCTCCAGCCACAGGGAGCCCTTCTTGAGACTGATAGTCAGTTTGAGGGTCTTCCCCTTGGCGTGATCGGCGACGCTGACCAGAATAGTATTGCGGTAGGTCTTGTACTGATTGAGCGCCTTCCCATTCAACACGAAGGTGGCATTGTCTGGATTGACCGTGGAACCAAAGGTCAGGTAGTACGGATCATTGGTCGTGGGTTTCATGGTCAGCGTGATACTGCCAGGCTTCAACAAGTTCTTCTTCTGCAAGATGGCACCGGTGATCTTAGTCTGTTGATTAATGTTCGCAAAGGTCACTTGGTCGAAGTTTTCGGCCGTGTAGAGTTTGGTATCAGCAGCATTTCCGGTTAACGCGGCTAACCAGTTGGCCTGATACTGCGCCGGATCGGCCGTCTTATTCTTGAGGGAGAGCACCTGTGAACTTGCGGCATACCCTAATGGCAGCGCGTAGGGGTTCTGGTAGGTCGTTGCCCAGTGATCGCTACTAATTCTGTTGTAAGCGGCCAAGTCGGCCTTGTTGGACGTTGCAGGCAGCATGCTGGACCCGCTGAGAGCCCCCGACAGTTCCTTTTGCTGGAAGTAGTACTTCATGTTCAGCAAGGCATCGGTGACCAGAGTCCCGTTGCTGTAGGCGACAAACCCATCGCCATCGGGATTCCCCGTATTGCCATAAAAGGTGGGAACAGCCTTAGGTAAGACGGAAGAGAAAACCCCGCCACCGTTAAAGCCAGTCTGGAAAGCATCTCCCTTGGTCCGCATAAAGGTTTTACCCATCCGGTAGAAACCAGCATCCTTCTTTTGAACCTTGTTGACAAGCCGCTGCAACTCATCGGTGTAGTTACCGTACTCGCCCTGAGAGACGTAGCTGATATTGTTCAGTGAAGTAAAGGCATTGGCCGAGATTTCGGTGACCCCGATGACAAAGAATAGGAACGGATAGATCCAGTGGTGCTTGATGGGCAAGGTGGTGAGAACGAGCGCCATCACCACAAAGAACATGCCCAGCAGGACCTGATTCATTTGTAAAAACTTAAAGGACTTCAGGTTAAGTGCCACGTAAGCCGCACCGGCAACCACCACAATCGTGACCAGGGCGATGGCCAACCAGCCGGGTTCGAAGTCGGCGGTCAATGTCTGGGCCGCCAACCAAATCAGCCAGAAGCTGACGATAAAGGAGAAACGGTAGGGGTACCAGACCGGAAATTGACCCGCGTGCCAGAGCAGATCGAGCGGCTGGACGCAGAGGGACAGGGCCAAAAATACCGTGATGATTCCGGCCGTGATCCGGGTGCGCAACGCGATTTTGCGATCCCCAAAGTAGAAGAGCGCGCCCAACAGCGCAATTGCACCGATGAAAAGATTGGCCGTGCCATCGGGCATTTGGTCAAAGTTGAAGGCGCCTAAGAAGAACTTCGCCAACATCTTTGGTGGGAAAAATTCAAATTTCCATTTAAAGGTGGTGACCGTGTACTGGGCCTTACTCTGGGCCAAGGACCACCAGGTTGGAAGTAAGACGACGGCCGATAGTAGGCCCGCGGCAACCGAGGTCCAAGCAAAGCTACCGACTTGTTTCAGGAAGCCCCGGAAGTTGGTGTAGCGATCCACGGCCAAGAAGATAAAGGTCAGGATCATGAATAGGCAGATCATGTAGGCCATGTAGTAGTTGACGATTAGTGTAATGGCTAACCAGACAACGTAGGTACGCCATTTTCCCGTGTGCACCAAGAGGTACAGGCCATAGAAGACTAATGGCAACAGGTAGGCTGCGTCCAACCACATGATGTTGAGTTGGTTCGCAATCGACCAACCCATTAGGGCATAGGCCGTGGCAAAGGTGACCGCCTTAAGACCAGATTGCGTGGTGGTCTTGAGTAGCAGCCAGGCAAAGGCCAGTCCTGCCAGTCCGTACTTGATGACCGTCAGAAAGAAGACCCCCGTCGTCAAAGACGAGCCTGGGCACAGCAGTAAAATCCAATTTAGCGGGCTCAGTAGGTAATAAGCCCAAGTCCCCAGCATTTCACCACCCAGGCCATTGGCGAAGGTATAAAAGATGCTGCTTGGATCATGGAGTAACGCACGTCGCATGTAAGCAAAGAAGTCGATGTATTGCTGCCCTAAATCGACGGTTAACAGGCTACTCGACCCAAACGGTGCCATTTGACGGTAAATAAAATAGGCCGTCATGAGAATAAAGGGGGTCAAAAAAGCCCCGAGTAGGGTAAATTGGCGTGGCGAGAGGCGCCAGCGCCGGTTTCGATCTTGCAAAGAAGCCACCTCAATCTTTAGAAATTATAAAAGTTAACTTGGAGCCTGTACTTTTTGCTTTTCGATATCTAGAATAGCATAGAAACATTAAATTTCGGTAGCGGGATAGTTGTCTCAAGCGAAGTTTGGTAAAATAGTAGCTGTACAATAAGGAGCAGAGCTGTTGTGAAGAATTTTTATAATCGAGTTAGCAACCGTAATCGGCGGTCTGACGGCCCTCAGAAGTCGCAGATCCCGTTTCGGTTAAACTTCCTATTCATTATCGTTGCCCTGTTATTTGCAGCGCTGATTGGTCAGTTGGCGTATTTGCAAGTGATTTACGGGTCAAAATTTAAGGCGGAGGTCAATTCGACCGATACCACCATTGAGACGACGAATGTTCAACGGGGGATGGTTTACGATGCCACCGGTAAAGTCTTAGTGGGTAACAAGGCCCATCAGGCAATCTCGTACACCAAAGGGGTCAACGTTTTGTCGACCAGCATGTACGACATTGCCAATAAGCTTGGCAATTACTTGACGGTCTCAACGAGTAGCTTAACGCCCCGTCAGTCAATCGACTACTACTTAACCGATCCGAAACGGTTAAAGGCAGTGGAAGGCAAGCTTTCTGGAACCAAGGGATTGTCGACAACAGCACTTTACAACAAGGCCTTGAGTTATTTGGAGAATGATTCCTCCTTTAAGTTAACTCAGACCCAGAAGAACGCCGCAGCCATCTTTGCCAAGATGAGCGGTGCTTACGCGCTGTCGACGACCTACATTAAGGATTCGGGTGTTTCCAGCACAGAAATTGCGCAGATTGGTGAACATCTGTCCGAAATGCCTGGGATCCAAGTGGGAACGAGCTGGTCACGGAACTACCCGAACGGGAAATCGATGAATTCCATCATCGGGACCGTGTCGTCTGAAAAGACCGGGTTGCCAAGTGACAAGGTCAACGAGTTGCTGGCACAGGGGTATTCCCGTAATGACAGTGTGGGGCAATCCTACCTGGAACAGGAATATGAATCCGTCCTGCGAGGAACCAAGGCTGAGAAACAGGTTGAAGTTGCCGGAAACAATACGGTGACGAAGGAAGTTAAGAAGTATGGTGGTCAGAAGGGGGATAACCTGCAACTGACGATCAATTCTAAGTTCCAAAGCGAGTTACAATCGCTGGTTAAGTCCGCCGAAGCGGGTGCCG
Source organism: Levilactobacillus hammesii DSM 16381 (assembly GCF_001434395.1). Taxonomy (GTDB): domain Bacteria; phylum Bacillota; class Bacilli; order Lactobacillales; family Lactobacillaceae; genus Levilactobacillus; species Levilactobacillus hammesii. Next base: position 70,137 of record NZ_AZFS01000066.1, on the reverse strand, counting down.
GGGGAAGTTCAACCGGGACCTATGCCGTCGTCATGAACCCGAATACGGGTGGTGTCATTGGGATGGCCGGTGTCGACCGTGATCCTTCAACGGGAAAGACGACCGACAATGCTTTGGGAACCATTAACAGTGATATTGTTATGGGGTCCGTGGTCAAAGGGGCCATGGTCTCCGGGGCTCTGATGGATGGTGTAATCACGCCAACCAACAGTACCTTGACGGATATGCCAATCACCGTTGGTGGGGTCAAGAAGTCTTCTTGGTTCAACCATGGTGGTGGCTCGAACATTGCCGTTAACGCTGCGGGCGCCCTCGAAGTTTCCTCTAACTCCTACATGATGCAGTTAGCCATGAAGGAAGCGGGCTTCAACTACTCCTCTGGTGCGGCCTTAACGATGAGCACCAAGGCGTTTGATATCGAACGGGGTTACTTTAAGCAATTCGGACTCGGTGTGAAGACCGGGATCGACTTGCCTGGTGAAAGCTCTGGTTTGGAAGGGTCAAGCTCGTTTGCCCACATTGGGAACGCTTTGGACTTGTCCTTTGGGAACTACGACGCCTACACGGTTATGCAGGTTGCCCAGTACATGTCAACGATTGCCAATGGTGGCACGCGGATCGCCCCACACGTGGTGCAATCCATTCGGGGGACGACCTCGGACGGGAAGCTGGGGGCAGTGAAGTCCTCGGTTGAGCCTAAGGTGCTGAACACGATTGACATGACCACGGCGCAAAAGAACTTGGTTAAGGAAGGTCTCTACGACGTGGTTCACGGGAGCAACACCTACAAGACTGGTGGTGCTATGTCCTCAATTACGCCGAAGATTTCTGCCAAGACTGGGACTGCCCAAACGTATTACAAGGGGAACGAAACGGTTACCTTGAGTTTGGCCTCTTTCGCACCTTCCACGCATCCACAGGTGGTTGTTGCACTAGCCATGCCTAACCTGGGTGTCAACGCCGAAAGTAACAACATGACGCTGGCCAAGAAGATTTATGCGGCTTATTGGAAGACGGTTCAATCAACCTCAACCATTAATCAATAGTCAGGAAAGCGGTACAAGTCAGTCGATTGTGGCTGATTTGTACCGCTTTTTATTTTGAATCGGGTTATCTTATTCTTGTTTAAGGGTGGTTGTTAACTACAGATTAGCTGAAATCAGTCACCTGCGGCTGTCAGGGATTCCGGCTACTGTGGGGACCGCTTGCGGCCTGGGAAGCGGTCCTTCAGCTCGGTTTGAAGCCCGGGGAAAGCACCGGTCTTCAAACACGTCCCACGCTGTAAGCCGTAAAACATCGGCTAACAGCGTTGACACAGTTGCCTACATCCCTGACCTCCTCCGGTTACACAGATGTTGAACTTTAATATGGGTTGAACCGTCGTTTAAGAGAAGTAGTCATTCCAAGTCATTGTTGGCACAATGTGTAGCCGTGAGTGAGCTAGATTTGAACTCAGCCGTGGGATAAACGCGGGGCTATCCGGTTCAAAGTGAGGCCAGAGACCGTTTCTAAGCTTCTGATCGTCCTTCTCACCGCGTTCCAGTTCAAATCTGGCGAACGGTTAAGGCAATGGGGGTTCTATATGGTCCATATCCCAGTACATCGTTTTGGTAGAAATACCCCTTAAGTGTGAATTAATAGCGTATCGAAAGCGAGGCCAGGCCTATTCATTTAGCTGTTAAGTATTTTTCCTTAACATATTTGGAATTATGACTGGTAATTCCGTCAGATTAATGGTAATATATTACGAGTTAAGGCTCATGCCTGTAATTCTGAACAAGTTGGGAGGTTACCCACAATGCGTGTACACATCACTTTAGAATGTACTGAATGTCACGAACGCAACTACTTATCCAGCAAGAACCGGCGTAATAACCCGGACCGGGTTGAATTTAAGAAGTACTGCCCGCGTGAACGGAAAGTAACTTTGCATCGCGAAACTAAGTAAGGGTACGGGCGAGAGTCCGACCCTTTTTTTATATCATCGAAGAATCAAGGGGGTAAATGATGCCAAGCAAAGCAGAGATTCGGCAACAAACGATTCATGCCCTGACAGCAATGGCGGTTCCTGACCGGCTACGAGCGTCTGACGACCTCTATCAGCAGCTTTGGACGTCAACGGCCTATCAGCAGGCCACGACGATTGCCACGACCATCAGCGGCGGTTTTGAGCTGGCAACACGGCCAATTATCGAACGCGCTCAGGCCGATGGTAAAATTGTTGCGGTTCCGCAAACGTTGCCACATCGTCAAATGGCTTTCCACGTCATGGACGAGACCACGACGTTGACACGGACGAAATTTGGTCTGATGGAGCCACAAGATAATCGGGTGGTTGATCCTACCGAGTTTGACCTGTTACTGGTGCCGGGACTGGTTTTTGCGGCTACCGGAGAACGGGTTGGCTTTGGGGGCGGTTACTATGACCGGTACCTGCCTAAGACGACGGGAATCAAGTTGGCCTTGGCATTACCAGCCCAACAGATTGCGCAGCCGACTTGGCCCGTTGATTCCTTTGACATATTATTGGACGCGGTACTAGCCGCTAATTTAAAATAGAGAGGAAGCGGCATAGTGGCGCAAGTTAAATATCGACTGAGCCGGCTCAATCAATATCCCTTCATGACGATCGGACTGATTGTGATCATGGTTCTGGTCTACGGGGCAATGACGCTTGACGGTGGGAGCACCAACGTCAACGTGCTGATTACCTTTGGGGCCAAGCTCAACGCGTTGATTCAACAGGGGGAATGGTGGCGGCTCTTCACGCCCATGTTCCTTCACATTGGGTTCACCCACATCCTGATGAACATGATTACCCTGTATTTTGTGGGCATGCAGATTGAAGCGGCCTTTGGTCATACCCGATTCCTGATACTGTTCTTGGTATCTGGTGTTGGGGGGAACGTGGCGAGCTTCTGCTTCTCGAATAGTTTATCGGCAGGAGCCAGCACGGCGATTTTCGGCCTGTTTGGTGCCTTCATGATGATGGGTGAGTCCTTCTGGCAAAATCCCGTGATTCGCCAACTCGCGCAGACCTTCTTGGCCTTCGTGGTGATGAACATTTTATTTGATTTATTCGCGCCTGGTATTGATTTGGCGGGTCATATTGGCGGTCTGGCTGCCGGCTTTTTGGTAGCGTATTCATTAGGCGTGCCGCGAATTGGTAAGGTTAACGTAATCAAACGGGTTGTGGCAACGATTGTCTTAATAGTTGGATTGGTCTGGTTGTATATGCACGGTATGGCGCAGTAGAAGCTAAAATGTCTCGTGCAATTTCACGGAGGTTGTGGCACAATGAAAACGTTATATGATGTTCAGCAGCTACTTAAAAAATTTGGTATTTATGTATACGTGGGCAAACGTCTTTGGGACATTGAAGTCATGGCATTGGAATTGGATCACCTCCGTAAAGCACGGGCGGTCGATGATAAAACCTTTGTTGCGGCCAAGGTGGTTCTGACACATGAACACCGCATTGAAGTACAACATGCAAGAGATCAACACCAATCCATTGGAGGGATTTAGAGTATGGCACGGAATTTAATTGGCATCGATTTGGGTGGGACAACGACAAAGATGGCGTTTCTCTCCACTTCTGGCGAAATTCTCGCAAAGTGGAGCATTCCCACGGATATCTCAGACGAGGGTAGCCACATCGTTCCCAACATTATCGATTCAATCAACCAGCACATTAGTAACTCAGTATTTAGCAAGGATGACTTTATTGGGATCGGAATGGGGACACCCGGTTCAGTAGATATTGAAAATGGAACGGTCATTGGTGCCTTTAACTTAAATTGGAAGAAGCGCCAACAAGTACGTGACCAGATTCAAGCCGGAATTGGCTTACAGTTCATCTTAGACAATGATGCCAACGTGGCTTCATTGGGTGAATACTGGAAGGGTGCCGGTGAAAAGGATGCTGACGTGGTCTTCGTGACCTTGGGAACTGGTGTCGGCGGTGGGGTCATCGCTGGCGGCCACTTACTTCACGGGATCAACGGCGGTGCCGGAGAATTGGGCCATGTTACCGTACAGCCTAATGGCTACCTTTGTACTTGTGGCAAGCGCGGTTGTTTGGAACAATACGCTTCCGCAACTGGGGTCGTTCACGTGGCTGCCGACATGGCAAAAGACTTCATGGGCACCTCTCGTTTGAAGGAAATGGAAGACAATCAGGAAAGCGTCACCTCCAAGATGGTCTTCTATTTAGCCGATAACGGGGATATCTTGGCTAACCAAGTGGTTGACCGAGTTACGTTCTACTTAGGCTTGGCCTTGGCTAACGTGGCCAACATCTTAAACCCAGCCAACATCATCATTGGTGGTGGGGTTTCTAACGCCGGTAACACGCTGTTACAACCAACGACACGTTACTTCCAAGAAAATGCCTTCCCAGCAGTACGGGATTCAACCAAACTGCGGTTGGCACAACTTGGCAATGACGCCGGTGTTATCGGAGCCGCTTCATTAGCATTGCGGTTCCAAAAAACAAATTAGACATTTAGAGGATTAGGAAGGAAGATTTCGTTTTGGTTATTGGTGCAATCTCAGGATGGACGGTCTACACGATTGTCCTCATTATTCTTATTGCCGTGTGGGGCGGCTGGCAGTTGACAACGATCATTCGGCGTAACCGGGTGGCCAAGTTGATCGACGCCGAAACATTTGAAGCTGGTATTCGGACGGCTCAAGTCGTCGACTTACGCGAAAAGAAGGACTTTGACGCGGGACACATTTTGGGGGCGCGCAACTTTCCTTATTCCACGTTTAAGGCTTATCACAGCCAACTCCGTCAGGATCTTCCGGTCTACTTATACGATCAAGGGAAGACGCTGAGTACGCGGGCCGCAATCATGTTAGGAAAAGATGGCTTCAAGCAAATCTTTATCTTAAAGAACGGTTACGTGCGTTGGGAAGGTAAGACGAAGAAAACGAAGTATTAAAAAAACGAGGACTCACGGTGGTTATGCCGTGAGTCCTCATTTTGTTTCCGTATCTAAATATTAAAAGCTAAAATGGCAGCCACGTCTTAGCATTTGTAACCACTTTCACGGCTGGGGCCATCCCTGGCCTCCTCCGGCTCTGATTGTGGTTTACCACGACAACAGTTGGAAAAGCAGGGACTTAGCGATTTCGGTCCAATGAATAACGACTATAACCGTCATTAACTCAGTTGCCTAAGAACACCGTGTAAGCCGTGAGGTCGGCAGATATGGGCTCAGGTGCGTCGTTCTACTAAGTCAGTAAGCGATTTTCTTACTGGCTTAGTAGAAAACCAAGCTTGTAGACTCGGCTTTTTCGAGGCTTCAAGTTGCGTTCGCACCGTTCCAGTCCATATCTGTCGACCGGTAAGGCGATGAGCCCACTAAGTTGCCCAGTTTTCGGCCCACTATTGTCGCTAGATAAAGGGCAAAATAAAAAGGAACCCGGAAAGATTCCGAAGTTCCTTCATGACTAACCGTTGTGAGCAGAATGGCTCTTCCGGTTGGCGCGTTTGCGGTTTTCTTCAAAGCGAGCTTCTTGGTCTTCAATGGGTTGAACAACCTTTTTTCTGAAAGAGAAGACTGCGCCAGCAACAGCACTAGCCGTCGCGACGACGCCAAAGAGAAATCCCTTAGTAAAATGCTTCATACGTATCGACTCCCATCATTTTTAATAATTTAGTTATCCGCTTCCATTATGCTGGTTTTACGGGGAAATAGCCAGCAATTAGCAAAACGAACCCGAAAATTTACATGGTTTTGTGGTACGCTAAGTTTAAAATGAAAAGGAAAGGGGTGACGGCCGTGTTTGGACGACAACGCACGCAGGTTATTGCGCACCGGGGGAGCAAAGGAACGCGCCCGGAAAATACGTTGATTGCCTTTCAGGCGGCACTCGATGCCGGTGCGGATGGCATTGAAACGGATGTTCAACTGTCGCGGGACCACCAAATGGTGATTATGCACGACGAGCAGGTTGATCGGACCACGAATGGTACGGGTAATGTGCGGGACCTGACTTTAGCACAACTAAAGGCTTTGGACGCGGGCCAACACTTTGCGCCTGAGTATGCCGACACGAGAATTCCCACACTGGATGAAGTGATTCAGCTCCTGTTACGCAACCAGTTCACGGGCATTTTTAACTTGGAATTGAAAACCAATAAGTTTCCGTATCCCGGGATCGAGCAACAGCTGGCGGCGTACTTTCAGCAACAACCAGTGCCGTTTCGACTGGTCTTTTCTAGTTTTCGGGCCCAGTCGTTGGTGACATTGCGGGGACTGTACCCGCAGGCTGAATATGCCAAGCTCTTTCAGACGGCTAGTCGGCAAGCCAAGAAGATGCAGCGTCTGCACCAGGTAGCCGATTTGCATCCGGACATTCGGTGGGTTAAGGCTCACCGCTTCTGGCTACCGCACGTCCAGCTACGACCGTGGACGGTCAACTCATCGGCTGACATGACTTATTGTTTTAAACACCATTTTGCGGGCATCATTACCGACTATCCGGCTCAGGCGGTTCGCCTGCGTCGGCAAATACAAGGAGAATCCGATTCATGGAAAAAGTCTTAGCGATTGTGGGGCCAACCGCTGTGGGTAAAACCGCATTGGCCATTGCCCTGGCACAAAAATTTAATGGGGAGATCATTTCCGGAGATTCCATGCAAGTCTATCGGCACCTCGATATTGGAACGGCTAAGGCAACGGCTGCTGAGCAGGCTCAGGCGACCCACCACCTGATTGACGTCAAGGATGTTGACCAACAATTCACGGTGGCCCAGTTTGTTGCCGCTGCTCAGGAGCTGATTCCGGTGATCACGGCTCGCGGCCATCTGCCAATTATTGCCGGGGGAACGGGCTTCTATCTGCAAGCCTTGTTTGATGGCCTTAAATTGGGTGCGGATGCGCCGGGAGACCCGGCTGTTCGTGATCATTTCCGGGCGATTGCAAAGGAACAAGGCGCAGCCTATCTGTGGAACCAGCTGAAGGAAAAAGACCCGCGGGCGGCCGCTAAGATTCCGACCACCAATGTTCGCCGGACGGTCCGGGCCCTGGAGGTTATTTCGGTGACGGGCAACCTCTTTTCACAACAGGAGAACGCGGGTCCCCAGTATGATGAGCGTTATATCGCGTTAAATACGGACCGCAACTTGTTATATGACCGCATCAATCAGCGGGTTGACCTGATGATGCAGACGGGTCTACTAGATGAAGTTCGCTGGTTAGCTGCGCAGGGGGGCACCACGTTGCCAGCAGCCACCGGGATTGGCTACCGGGAGCTGTTGCCGGTGTTGGATCAGCCGCAGAAGCTATCAGCAGCCGTCGATCTGGTGAAACAAGACTCTCGCCACTACGCCAAACGTCAGTTAACCTGGTTCCGTAATCAAACTACGGCCGATTGGTACGACTTGGTTCAGCAGCCCGAACAACTGGCAACGATTGAGACGCAGGTTGCCGATTGGCTAAATCGTTAATTTGGTATAGGCAATTTACTAAAGATTTTTTAAAAATCAGATTTCATGTCACAAAACATGACATAAGCGCTTGACTCCCTGTCTAGGGGTGGTATGATAGCTTCATAGTTAAAGGGGGCCAATCACATGAAGGAGAAAGAGTTACGACGGTCAATGGCAGTGCTGCCAATGGGAACCGTGATGAAGTTGACGAGCTTAACCGCCCGGCAGATTCGCTATTATGAGTCTCAAGGCCTGATTTCTCCCGAACGGAGCGACGGTAACCGCCGGCTATATTCGCTGAACGATATCGACCGCCTGCTTGAAATACGTGATTACCTCGCGGATGGGGTCAATGTGGCCGGTATCAAGGCCATTTATGACCAGCAACAAGCTGCCGCTCAAGCCAAACGCGATGCACAACAGCAACCGCTGACCGATGAGGATGTCCGCCGCATCTTGCAGGATGAATTTATCCGGCAGGGTGGGCTAGGCCATCCGGAACCGGGGCTTCAGCAGCGACCTCTTTAACCGCTGATATTTGGTAGACACAAAAATTGACAGGGAGCGATTTTAATGGCAAAACGGGACTATTCCAAAGATGATATTCGCCAGATGGCAAAGGACGAGAACGTTAAATTTCTACGGTTAATGTTTACCGACTTATTCGGGACAATCAAAAACGTTGAGGTGCCTATCAGCCAACTTGGTAAGTTGTTGGATAACAAGCTGATGTTTGATGGGTCTTCCATTGACGGCTTCGTTCGGATCGAAGAAAGTGACATGTACCTCTACCCTGACCTTTCAACTTGGATGATCTTCCCATGGAGTACGGAACGGGGCAAGATTGCCCGGGTCATCTGTGAAGTTTACACCACGGATGGCAAGCCATTTGAAGGCGACCCACGGAACAACCTGATCCGGGTCTTAAACGACATGCGTAAGGCCGGCTTTACCGACTTTAACATTGGACCAGAACCCGAATTCTTCCTGTTTAAGATGGATGAAAACGGCAAACCAACCACGGAACTCAATGACAAGGGGAGCTACTTCGATATGGCCCCAATGGACTTGGGTGAAAACTGTCGGCGTGAAATCGTCTTAACCCTTGAAGAAATGGGCTTTGACGTGGAAGCCGCCCATCATGAAGTCGCACCTGGCCAACATGAAATTGACTTTAAGTATGCGGACGCCTTGACGGCCGCTGATAACATTCAAACGTTCAAATTGGTGGTTAAGACCATCGCTCGGAAGTACGGGCTATACGCTACGTTTATGCCAAAGCCTTTGGCGGGTATCAACGGTTCCGGGATGCATTTGAACATGTCCCTCTTCCATGACAAGGGGAACGCCTTCTACGATGAAAAGGGCAACATGCAGTTGTCAGAAGACGCCTTCCACTTCTTGGGTGGCCTGCTGAAACATGCCCGGAGCTTTACCGCAATCTGCAACCCAATCGTTAACAGTTACAAGCGGTTAGTTCCTGGCTACGAAGCACCCGTTTACGTGGCTTGGTCCGGTTCCAACCGGTCACCATTGATTCGGGTACCAAACTCTCGTGGCCTGTCAACGCGGTTGGAACTCCGGAGTGTTGACCCCGCTGCCAACCCATACTTGGCCATTGCCGCTGTGCTGGAAGCCGGTCTGGATGGCTTACGTAACCAATTGGCACCTCGTGAAGCCATTGACCGGAACATCTACCGGATGGATGCTGAAGAACGGCAAGAAAACCACATCACTAACTTACCAGACACCTTACACAATGCGTTGAAGGATCTGGCGGCTGATGACGTGATGCGCAATGCCATGGGCCATCACTTGTTCCAAAGCTTCATGGAAGCCAAGAACTTGGAATACAACTCTTACCGGACGCAGGTTTCCCAATGGGAACGCGACCAGTACCTGGAATTGTACTAAAATCAGGTCCAACGCGCTTTCATAAATAAATAAGTAAACAAAGCCATCGTCGCTAGCCTGTTTGGCCTGCAACGATGGCTTTTTAGTTACGATTGAAGATTGGCAATACAGCATGGGATAGGACGTTTAGGCAACACTGTGTCTACTGTCGCCTTACCGTTGCCAAATTTGGGCTGGAACGCTGTGGGCAGGATGTCCAGAGCCTGAGGAGCGGTCTCTGACCTCGCTTTGAGCAGAAAATGACCATCGTCTCAAAGACGCCATTTTCCAAGTAGTCCACTTGGAAAATCCCACGGCTGAGCCCAAATTTGACTCACTCACGGCTCCACGGCAGGTTGTCCATAACCTGGGATGAACGTTGACAGCTCAGCGAGGTTCACACCAACGTTGAGGCTAAGAACTCCCTTAACCGGAGGAGGCCAGAGATGGAGGTAGCCGTGACAACGGTGTTAGCCGATTCTTCGGCTTACAGCGTGGGACGTGTTTGGAGACCGGCGAATTTTGCCGGGCTTCAAACCGAGCCGGAGGACCGCTTCTCAGGCCGCAGGCGGTCCCCACAGCGCCGGAATCTCTGGCAGCCGCAAGTGAACGCTTACCACCAAGCTAATGTTCGAAATGCAAACTCGCTGAGAATTGTTAGATGATTTTGTGATCTCAATTCACAGGGAAAATAAGGTGTAAAGCCATTGTTGGCGACCGGGGCCGCGACAATGGCTTTTTGTTGCCACAGGGTGCTGCTTGCCCACTAGAACTGCGGAAGGCCCTTCAGGTTTTATGGGGTTAAGCTAGCAGTAGGGCACGATTTTTAAAAATTTCGTTGTTTTCCGGCAAAATTGCGGGAAACTGCTTTATTCTGCGGCATTTTTTGGTAACATGAACGTATAACCAAATGTTTACAGCACAGGCTGGGGAACATGAGAATGAGGGATAATCCATGGAAAATCAAGAACAGCAAGCCAATGCAGCCGATGCCCTGACGCAGGTAATCGCAAACAAACTCGATTACTTAAGTACGATGCAGGCAGCGGTTCAGCATGGTGACGACCGAAAAATCTACGAACTTCTTGATCAAGTTCGCTATTACCAAGAAGTAAAGAAGACCCGTGCTAACCGGTCTGTGGACCATTTAGCCGAATTGGTCGACAATATTCATCCCCAAATTAGCCATTATTTGAGTGATAACTTAATCGATTATTTAGGGCACATTTACCCCTTCTTCTACTACGAAGAATTTACAACGGGCATGTTCCACATTTACTTTGGTAACTGGTGGGACCGGCGTTTGTTTGGTGACTTGGATGTCATCAACGTCCGGTTTGAATTTGACAAGACGGAATATCAAAAGCTACGCGACTCCTTTGCCCTGGAGAGCCAAAATCAACGACTCAACACAGCGAAGATCGAGGCCGTTTCTGCCGAAAGTGAAAAGCTACAGGAACTGGTCAACGCCCAACCTAAGCGGGACAACGAAAAAGCCCAGCTGCGCGACCAACTTAAGGAAAACAGTGGGAAGAGCAGTATGCCTTGGGAGTCTGGCAAGGTGAAGGGCGAACGACAAGAGATCATTGACCAATTGACGCAGTTAGCGGATGAGGACGAAAAGGCCCTGAACGCGCACAAGTTAATTAAGGAAAATGATGACAAGATCTTAGTTCTATCCAAGGAAGATACGATCTTGAATTACGAAAAGCAAAGCATTCGTGACGCGTTTGATGATTTTGAACACTTCGAAGCTCACAATGCCAGTCTGTACGCCGACTACTTGAACAGCCTCTTAGGCAAGAGCGAGGGTGAGGTGACCGTCGATGATTAACGAAAATGATCCATCCACGTTAACCACTAGTGGCCGTCTGTTGAACTATAACGAAGCAATTAAGGATGGCCTACAAACGGGGCTGACCTTTACCAAGTTAATGGACCAGTTGATTCGGACCACCGATCCCAATGAATTGGTGGATGCGGCAACCCAGTTGGCTGACTTTAAGCTAGACTCTGACTACGTGACGTTCCCGCACCAGTACAGCAACGCCGACTATTACCTGTTGTTCATGTCCCGGATGTTGGAACTGCACGATCAAGGTAGCCAAGTGATCTTGCAATCACGGGACCACCGTGAAGAGTTAACCCAACAGCTGACAACGCTGGGCGATCGCGGTTCGTTTAACTTCCGGGTGGAATCCTCCGAAAATGGTGGGGTGTTCTACCGTGAACGCGCAACGGGTCAGTCCCTGTTCTATTTGAACTTGGAACGGAAGATGTTTCGGTTTAACAGCCACGCCTTAACGCAATTGTTCATCATTGATTTGCACGATACGGTGCCGGCTGAGACGGTCAAGACGTCCGTACAGGTTTTGCTGGACTTTGCCCGTTACTTGAAGGAAGATTACGGTTACTCCGTAGACTTCAACATCTTGGATGCGGCTAACCGACAGAACTATGCGGTTCGGGCGGCTGATTTACCTGCCGGTATTGTGGACCGTTTGTTTGTGGCGGCAGCTAAGAACGACTACATGTTGACCAACGGTGTCAATGGCAACGGTGCGGAGATTGCGCTGGACAATAGCGTCGTGGTTGATATCTTTAATAATCAATTGGAAGGGCAACCGGAATGGGTTCTGACCGTTCACGATGATGAACAGAAGATCTCATGGTTCGATGTGCTCTTGAAATACCCGTTCATGCGGGACTGGTACTTAGAAAATCTGACGGATCTGGAAATTAAGTCAGATCCACTCATCTTCGAATAGGAGGATCATTCGGTGTTAGAGCTAGCAAAGTTAGTGCAACAGTCAATTGCGTTAGATGAACAGATTACCCGGGACAGAGATATTGAACTGCCACGGAAAGTTCAGATTGAAAATGCCTACGTGGCCCTCGATGTAGAACTGGCGGAAACGGCCAATACCTCCGAGTGGTTCAAAGTTTGGAAGACGCACCGGGGAAAAGCTGATGAGGGGCGGACACCACGCCAAACCTTGTTGACGGAGTATACCGATGCGATGGACTTCTTCTTTCTGGTTGCGGCCAAGAAGACGTGGACCCATCTGATTATGATCACCGAAGAAGATCTGACGGGCTTGGAAAAGAGCCGGCCAGCAAAGGATTTAGACCAACAATACTTAATCTTAAAACGGATGTTATTTAACAGTCACTTTGATCACCGTCAGGAAGATTTCCGCCATGCTTGGCGACTCTTTCTAAAATGGGGATTTGTGGACTTTGGCTTCAGCCAGGATGAAATCCAAGCGGCTTACGAGGAAAAGCGTAAGGTGAACTTGGACCGGCAAGCCAACGACTATTAGGTCGTCCAAAACTAAAGGGATCGTCGTTTACGTCGGTCCCTTTTGCATGCACCGAGCGTGGTGTAGACACGCTTAATAGGGGGAACTGTTGCGTGTGCGTGCGCCCATTCGGTAGAATTCGTGGAATACTGCTGGTATTTTTATGGGGAGACTGTTAAAATGCAGGGACTGTTGGAATTTATAGGCTTAGTTAGTTTGATTATTGACTAACTCGCCGGTCACAATTGCAACTGGCGTAAAAAGTATACGCTATAGATAACCTTGGCAATAATCTGTACGGATTGTTGCCAAATTTAACCCAAACCAATGTTTAAGAAACCTAGAACTAAAAAGGGAGGGGACTACCATTAGTCACATCGATCCACGCGTCGTTCGGACCAACGAACGGTTGCGACAAGCGCTCAGTGCCTTACTTGAGGACCATCAGCTAAAGGAAGTTTCCGTGCAGACGCTCACCAAGACGGCTCAGATTACACGGGGAACCTTTTATCTACACTACAAAGACAAGGCCGATTTTCTCCTACAAACAGAAAAGCAGGTCATTAACGAATGGTTTGAACAAGCCGAAATGGTCACCGTGATCGCTGACACGGATTCAGCGGATGGCGTGACCCGAGTTGTCGGTTTTGATCTAAATGCGGGCTTACAGTTCGCGGATCAGCACCATCGGATTTTAGCGACACTCTTCGACACACAATTTCCACAGTTTCGCAAGATGCTACTCGCGACGCTGATTCAAAAGCTGTATCAGTTTGGCATGACCTTTGAGGGCAACCAGCAGAACTTCCATATGACGGAAAATGAAATTCCGGCGAGTTATCTCGCCTCGGCGTTTATGGGGATGGTCATGCAGTGGTTGGCCGACGATCGGCGCTTTGGCTATGAACATCTGGGCCGAAGCTTTGCCAAGCTACTACCTAGCCAGGAGGCCACTCGCTTGAGTCAGTGGTTCTTGACGGCCAGCTTGAAGGCTTAAACGGATACTGGCTGAGCGTATGGAATCGGCTAACCCGCGCTTTTGAAAATAAAGCTTGACGTGAGATAGCCTATCAAGTATAATTTTCATGTTGTATTTGTGGACTTCCACAGCTGCAACCGCTCGGGACGAGTCATTAAGTTTTCCGCTTGCGGAGCACTTGTTTTCGGCGAGTCTAAGTCTAAATATATAAGGAGGTGCACACACATGTACGCAATTATCGTAACTGGCGGCAAGCAGTACAAGGTCGAAGCAGGCCAAGCTGTTTACGTCGAAAAGTTGAACGTTGAAGCTGGTGAAAAGGTTACTTTTGACCAAGTTGTCTTTGTCGGCGGCGACACGCCTAAGATCGGGACGCCAACTGTTGCAGGTGCAACCGTTACTGGAACTGTTGAAAAGCAGGGTCTGGAAAAGAAGGTTGTTACTTTCAAGTACAAGGCCAAGAAGGGCCAACATACGAAGAAGGGTCACCGTCAACCATACACCAAGGTTGTCGTTGATGCTATCAACGCTTAAGCCTAAAGATTAAGAGAGGCGATCTCGATGATTCACGCGACGTTCCATCACGGAGCCAACCGAATCGATTCATTCCAAATCACTGGCCACGCTGACTCAGGTGAGTATGGTCAAGACATCGTTTGTGCTGCAGTCTCGGTGCTTGCGATCACGACGGTCAATAGCCTGCAACGAATCGCTGAGATTCCGGTGCAGGTTGACAATCGCGATCAGGAAGGTGGCTTTCTGGAAGTCCACCTCCCACCAAAGCTGGAAGCAACGGCTGAACTTAAGGGACAAACGCTCCTCCAGAGTTTTGAGGATGGGTTAAGAGATGTCGCCACAAATTACGCGGATTTTGTTAAATTCGCAGAAACCAAAGATTAATTTGCGGAGGTGAAACTTATGCTGATGAACATGAACTTACAATTCTTCTCTCACCATAAAGGTGGTGGGTCTACTGCTAACGGTCGTGACTCTGCTGGTCGTCGTCTTGGGACGAAGGCTGCTGATGGCTCTACTGTTACCGGTGGTTCTATCCTTTACCGTCAACGTGGTACGCACATCTACCCAGGTGTAAACGTGGGCCGCGGTGGTGACGATACGTTGTTTGCCAAGGTTGCTGGCGTCGTTAAATTCGAACGTCTTGGCCGTGACAAGCGTCAAGTATCCGTATACCCAGTTGCTGAAGAAGTAGCTAAATAACACGAGGTTTTCCTCGTAACGACTGAAGAGCTTGAGGCGAGACCAATTCGCTTTAGGCTCTTCTTTTCTCTCTAAATGTTAGGTGTTAAGCTTAGCGCTGAAGGAACGGTGATCGGACGGCCTTAGGCAACGATGACCATTCAGTTACATAACTTTAGCGGTGCTCTCGCGTGACGAACCGCATTTTCTGAAGGAACAATCTATGAGCTTCATCAGGCATCAAATTCATCTCTAAAATTGCAAGGGGGTTGGGTTTTATGGCGACTAGAATTGAACGGTTACAGGCACAATTTGATCGGCTCAGCATTGATAGCTTCCTGGTATCCAGCGCTAGTAACCAGCAGTATCTTGCCGGTGCGAGTGTTGAAGGCGGCGATGGTTATCTGCTGGTGACGGCCAAGGATGCTGTGTTTATCACGGATGCCCGTTATCTGACGGAGTTAAAACAAACGATTCCGGATATGCCGTTGGCGATTACCCGGGACTATTTGCAGGCAGCTAATGACCATTTACAGGCCGTTGGCGCCACTGTGTTGGGAATCGAGGATAGTTTATCCTTAAACGAGTACCAGTGGTTAGACGAGCATCTATGGACGGACATCGTACCGCTGGCTGGTGTGGTGGACAATCTGCGACAGATCAAGGAGCCGACGGAACTTGCGGCTATTCGCAAGGCGACAACGCTGACCAGTCAGGGGGTCGCGGCGTTAATGGATCAACTCCACGTGGGGATGACCGAACGCCAGGCCGCCCACTGGCTGGAACGGTGGATGGTCGATCACGGGTCAACGGGTACCAGCTTTGAGACCATCGTTGCGAGTGGTCCTCGGTCGGCTTGGCCCCATGGTTCGGCTAGTGATAAACCGCTGGCAAAACACGAGATGGTCACCATTGACTGTGGCTTCTACGTTGACGGTTACACGTCTGACGTGACGCGGACAGTGGCATTGGGTGATCCGGGTGAGATGCTGAAGTCGGCTTATCAGGCCGTTCAGACGGCTCAGGAGAAGATCATGGCCGCAGTTAAGCCCGGTGTTACGGGTGGTGAACTGGACCAGATTGGTCGTGACTATTTGACGGAACAGGGCTTCGGTGATGCCTTTATTCACGGTACCGGCCACGGCATTGGTCTGGATATTCATGAAGGACCGAACATTGGTCGGGGTTGGCCTGACGTCATGGCGGCTAACGAAGTGATCACGGTGGAACCGGGGGTCTACTTCGCTGGTCAGGGTGGCTTACGAATCGAAGACGATTTGCTGGTGACGCCAAACGGCCATGAGACGCTGACGACGGCACCCCGGAATTTAATTATTCTGTAAGTCGCACGCTCATCTTGCTTTTTATGGGTAAAAATTGATATTATAAAGAAGACATATTTTAGGAGGCTGAACACATTATGGCAATTTCTACTGCTGATTTTAAAAATGGTTTAACTATTGAAGTCGATCACGCAATCTGGCGGATCATTGAATTCCAACACGTTAAGCCTGGTAAGGGTGGCGCTTTCGTTCGTTCAAAGCTTAAGAACTTACGGACGGGTGCCGTTCAAGAAAAGACTTTCCGTGCCGGTGCTAAGATGGAACGTGCTGACATCCAGACGCGTTCTATGCAATACCTGTACGAAGATGCTGACAACCGGGTCTTCATGGACACGGACAACTTCGAACAAATCGAAGTGCCAGAAGAACAAATCAAGGGTCAATTACCATACTTGCAAGAAAACATGAATGTTGACTTGGTTCAATTTGGTAACGAAATCTTGGGTGTCGAAGTACCTAACACCGTTGTTTTGGAAGTTACGGCTACTGAACCTGGTATCAAGGGGAACACCGCTTCTGGTGGTTCCAAGCCTGCTACCATGAACACTGGCTTAGTCGTTCAAGTGCCATTCTTCGTTAACGAAGGCGACAAGCTCTCCATCAACAC
The DNA here is from genome assembly GCF_001434395.1 of Levilactobacillus hammesii DSM 16381. Lineage (GTDB taxonomy): Bacteria > Bacillota > Bacilli > Lactobacillales > Lactobacillaceae > Levilactobacillus > Levilactobacillus hammesii. Next base: position 53,372 of record NZ_AZFS01000066.1, on the reverse strand, counting down.
GACTGATGGTACTTACATTTCTCGTGCCTAAGTTTTAAACGTTTAAACAGTAAGGGAGGGTCAACGAATGGCAGAAGATACTAATATCATTTTAGAATCAAAGGAACCCGCACTGGGTAAGATCGAAGTGGCACCACAAGTCCTCGAAATCATCGTCGGCATTGCGGCTAGTCAAACTGAGGGCGTTGCGCGGATGCGTGGTTCATTGGCAAACAGCGTTACGGAGCTTTTGGGTCGCAAGGAACAACACGGTAAGGGCGTTAAGCTCGTGTTTGACGGCGATGAATTAGCGGTTGATGTTTACGTTTACTTGAATTACGGGGTAGCGGTTCCCAAGGTTGCCTTGGCCATTCAAGATAGCGTGAAGCAACAATTGTTGTTCATGACTGACCTCGATTTACGTGAAGTAAACGTTCACGTGGAAGGCGTCATTCCCGAAAAGACGGCGCAACAGGTTGACCCAGATAACCTGTTTAACCAGACCGATGAAGGAGACAGTGACCAATAGTGACACTTACACGACATCAGATTCGGGAACGCGCATTTCAAATGCTCTTTGCATTGAATGCCAATCCTGAAGCCGATCAGGACGCATTATACCAACGTGTCTTGACCGATGACCCGAACCAAACCGTTCCCGTGCCCGCTTATCTGACGACCTTAGTTCAAGGCGTCTTGGCTAACCAAGCCGAATTGGACGCGCAGATTGACCAGTATTTGAGTACTGGTTGGCAATTAAAGCGGATCGCTAAGACTGACTTAGTCATCATGCGCATCGCTTTCTTTGAAATCGAACACGTGGAAGAAGTGCCGAACCGAGTGGCCGTCAACGAAGCCTTGGAATTAGCCAAGAACTTTAGTGATGATCGTTCTCGTCGGTTCATCAACGGTGTACTCGCCCATACCTTGGACGATGACACCACTGATTCACAAGCTTAAGCTAGAAGACCGACTGCCCTTAGGGGTGGCCGGCCTTTTATTTTGGCAACATGATTAAGGCCGCCGCCTTACCGTAGGGGATCGGTCGTGAACAGGCCCATGATATAGTTTTAGTTATGGGAACGGATACCTTGCCCGTTTTCAGAAGAGGTATGCTAGAATGGAAAGTAACTTGAAATTTATGGGGAGGACGAGTCGCAATGGCCATTATTATCAACGGTAAGCAGATCGCAAAAGACCTTAACGCGCAGACCCAGCAACGGGTTGCCGCGCTGGCAGAACAGGGGGTCGTTCCTGGACTCGCCGTGATTATTGTGGGCGATGATCCAGCGAGTGCCATATACGTGCGTAACAAGCATCGTAAGGCCGTTAAGCTGGGGATTAAGTCCATTGTCCGTGAATTGCCGGCAACCATTACGCAGGCGGAGCTGTTAGCGATTGTGGCGGAATACAATCACGATGACAGCATTCACGGGATTCTCGTCCAGTCGCCGCTACCGGTGGGCCTGGATGAACAGACGGTGGTGGCCGCCATTGATCCTGCCAAAGACGTGGACGGTTTTCATCCACTAAATGTCGGGCGGCTATTTGCCAATCTACCGGGCCATTATCCGGTCTCATGTACACCACGGGGGATTATGACCATGCTGGGCACGTTGAATGAACATCTCCGCGGCAAGCAAGCCGTTGTGGTCGGCCGGAGCATGATTGTGGGCCGGCCCATGGCAGCGATGCTGTTGAATGCCGACATGACCGTCACCGTTGCCCACGTGCATACGAAACACCTGAGTGAATTGACGCGCACCGCTGACGTTTTGGTGGTTGCCACGGGGGTAACCCATCTAATTAAGGGCAATGATGTTAAACGCGGCGCCATCGTCATTGACGTTGGGATGGATCGCGATGAAAATGGCAAGTTAACGGGTGATGTGGACTTCGATGGCGCGGTTGATCGTGCGGGTGCCATTACGCCCGTTCCCGGTGGGGTTGGTCCCATGACGATTGCCACGCTAATGCAACAGACTGTAGATTTATGTGAGTGGAGTGAGGAACTTGGCAGCAACTGATTACTTAACCGTTACGGCGCTGACTCAGTATTTAAAACGCAAGTTCGAGGTTGATCCCTATTTGGGCAAGGTCTATTTAACGGGTGAAATCTCTAACTTTCGCCTGCGACCACACGCCCATCAATACTTTAGCCTGAAGGACGATCACGCGAAGATCAGTGCGATTATGTTTCGGTCGGCGTTTGAAAAATTAAAATTCACGCCCGAGACCGGGATGAAGGTTCTGGTCACGGGACGGATCTCGTTGTATGAGCCCACTGGCCAATACCAGATCTATGTGGAACGGATGGAACCGGATGGCATTGGTCAACTCTACCAGGCTTATGAACAGCTGAAGAAGAAGTTGGCTGATGAAGGCTTATTTTCGGCACCCAAACGACCATTGCCGCGTTTTCCTAAACGGATCGCGGTCATTACCAGTCCTAGCGGGGCTGTCATTCGGGATATTATCACGACCACCCGTCGGCGTTTTCCCATTGCTCAGATTGTCCTGTATCCGGCTGTGGTTCAGGGAGATGGCGCTGCGCCAGACCTGGTGCGGCAGCTGGAACGGGTCAATGCGGCTGGCACTTACGATACGCTGATTATCGGGCGTGGGGGTGGCTCAATCGAAGACCTCTGGCCGTTTAACGAAGAGAGCGTCGCACGGGCAATTGCGGCCAGTCGGATTCCCGTGATTTCATCGGTCGGGCACGAAACGGATACCACGATTGCGGATCTGGTTGCCGACGTGCGAGCGGCGACGCCAACGGCTGCGGCCGAATTGGCCGTGCCGGTCTTGACCGACGAAGTCTTGAAGCTACAACAACAACGGACGCGGCTCTTTAATGCCATGACGAACCGGATCAATTTTCAGCAAGAACGCCTGAACAAGTTAATGGCGGCCTATGTGTTCCGGCAGCCACAACGGTTGTACGAAACCTACGTTCAACGTCTGGACCACGCTCAGCAAGGCTTGACGCGTAACATGCAGCAACAGTTACGACAGGGTCAGCAGCGCTATCAGTTGGCGCGACAGGGGCTACGAAGTCACAACCCGCTAGCACGGGTTCAGCGTGACCAGACCACGGTTGACCAGTTGACGGCACGCTTGACGGTCGAAGCGAAACGTTATTTAGCGGATCGGCAGGAACGGGTCGGCAAGCTGATCAATGGTTTGGATTATCTGAGTCCATTGAAGATCATGGGCCGGGGTTACAGTTACGTGACCCAAGACGAGCACGTGGTTCGGCAGACGGCCGATTTAAAGACCGGGACGGCCACGATTCATCTGAGCGATGGCACGGCGACCGCAGAAATTACCAACATTCAACCAGCATCGGAGGATCAACATGAGTGAAGAACAAAAACCAACTTTTGAAGAGAATTTAACAACCTTAGAAAACATCGTGGCGCAATTGGAGCAGGGGGATATTCCGTTGGAACAGGCCCTCGCCCAATTTCAGAAGGGCGTTGCCTTGAGTAAGGATCTGCAAGGCACCTTGCAGGGCGCCGAAAAGACGCTCGCCACCATGATGAACGACCAGGATCAGGAACAAGCTTTTGAAACGCCACAAGGGGGCACGGGTGATGCCGATTGAGACACGGCTAACGCAATTTGAGACGACCTGGGTGCCGCGGTTAAACGCACCCTTGCAGGCGGCAATTGAGCGGGATGCGGGCGATACGCGTTTGGCTGACGCCATGACTTACTCCGTAATGGCTGGTGGCAAGCGACTGCGGCCACTGCTGACCGTGGCCACGTTACAAGCCTTGGGCGTCACCTTCGAGGAGCAACGCCACTGGCAACCGGTGATGGCTCTGGAATTACTGCACACCTATTCCTTGATTCACGACGATTTGCCAGCCATGGACAACGATGATCTGCGTCGGGGCGAACCCACCAATCACGTGAAATTTGGTGCGGGGATGGCGACGTTGGCCGGAGATGGCCTGTTAACCCTGGCCTTTCAGTGGTTGACGGCGTCGGACTTACCGGCCACGACACAGGCCCAGTTGGTTCAGGCGCTCGCGATTGCTGCGGGTCCCGGCGGCATGGTCGCGGGACAGGCCAAGGACATTCAGTCCGAACACGTAGACTTGCCATTGGACCGGTTGCGTGTCTTACACCGCGAAAAAACGGGGGCCTTGCTACACTACGCCGTTCAGGCCGGGCTGATTATGGGACAGACCCCACAGGCGCAGTGGACACCGTACTTGCAGTTTGCTGATGCCTTTGGACTGTCCTTTCAGATCTACGATGACATCTTGGATGTTGTGGGGACGGCCGCTGAGTTGGGCAAGGCAACGCAAAAGGATGCCGGCGAGGCTAAGAATACCTATCCGGGTAAGCTGGGCTTAGAGGGGGCTAATCAGGCCCTCATTGCGACGATTCAGACCGGTAAGCAGGCGTTGGCCGAATTGCCGGCCGGTGATGGTCGTGATCTGTTGGCGGCATTTTTCAGTTACTTTGACACGAAACGGGTGAAACCATGAAGAAGAAACGCGTTGCGGATTTATTAGTTGAACAGGGGTTGTTTACGTCACTGGACGAGGCCAAGCGAGCCGTCATGGCGGGCGAGATTCTCGGCACCAATGAAGAACGACTGGATAAGCCGGGGTCGATGATCCCCGCGGATACGGAACTACATCTGAAGGGACACCCGCTACCATACGTGTCCCGGGGGGGCTTTAAACTGGCCAAGGCGTTGAAGGTCTTTGATATCGACGTGACGGATCGCGTGGTATTGGATATTGGGTCTTCCACGGGTGGTTTTACCGATGTCATGCTCCAGAATGGTGCTAAACTCAGTTATGCGCTGGACGTGGGCAGTAACCAACTCGTTTGGAAGTTACGCCAGGATCCCCGCGTGATCGTCATGGAACACACGAACTTCCGTTACAGTAAGTTAGCCGACTTTACCAGTGGACAACCGACCTTCAGCTCCATCGATGTGTCATTCATTTCGTTAAAAATGATCCTACCACCGCTGAAAAATATCATTGCGGTTGGTGGCGATGTCGTCGCGTTGATTAAGCCCCAATTTGAAGCCGATCGGGAAGACGTTGGTCAGCATGGGATTGTGCGCGATCGCGCCGTTCATACGGCCGTGGTGCAGCAGATTATTGATTTTGCGGTTGCCACTGGTTTCAGTGTGCTGGGCTTAGACTTTTCACCGATTAAGGGTGGCGAAGGCAATATTGAGTTCCTCGTTCATTTGCGCGCGGTTGATAAAAATGCAGTCTGTGCAAGTTCAGTTTCCGTTGAACGAACGATTGATGCTGCCTATGAGGGGCTTAACCACTAGATTATGAGAAAATTATGAGAATTTGCTTTCCAAATACTTAGGTCTGGTATATGATAAGATTATGCATTTTTTATCAGAGAAAAAGGGGGGCCAAGTATGAAGAAGCAAGAACGCCAGCAGTTACTCAAACGCTTATTAACGTCACGAGAAATTGAACGCCAGGAGGATTTCGTTCACTTATTAGAGGCGGACGGGATTCACGTGACGCAAGCAACCATTTCGCGGGACATTAAGGAGATGCAGCTGGTGAAGTTGCCGGCCGATTCGGGCGGGTACCGCTACAGCTTGCCGGTCCAAAAGAAGATTGATACGCAAAAGAAACTGCAACGGACGCTTCAAAACGCCTACGTCTCTTTTGCCATTCAGGGTGAATTTACCATTCTGAAGGTCTTACCGGGTAACGGCCCAGTCATCGCATCATTGCTGGATCAAATGCGCTATGAGTTCGTGTTTGGGACGGTGGGTGACGATAGCTCCGTGTTAACGGTTTGCGTTTCCCATAAGGGCGCTTTACAATTAGAAGAGACGATTAACCGCATGATTGCGGATTAAAAATCGACCACGGACTGACCGACCAGCGCAGCGCTGACGAAGCAGCTGTGGTCGTTTTAGTCTACCGCAGCGTTACTTTTTTCGACCAATCATGATGATTTTGTGCAAAGCGGCGGAATCAATCGTGTTTTATCACAGAAAGTTATAGAATAAAGGTGACGCTGATGAAGGCGGGCGACCGGTGACGGTCACCCTCGCTATATTCACAAAATGCGTATAAAACTAAGCAGAACGAATAAAATTACGTTTAATTTGGGAGGCCAGAACGTGCTACAGGAGCTGTCTATTAAAAATTTTGCCATTATTGATCAATTGGATGTGGCATTTAAAAATGGCATGACGGTCTTGACCGGGGAGACCGGTGCCGGGAAATCAATCATCATTGATGCCGTGGGCCTATTGGCTGGTGGTCGTGGCTCGGCTAACTTTGTGCGAACCGGCACGGATAAAGCCATCATTCAGGGGAGCTTTGTCTTTCCAACCGGTGGCACGACTTACCGGGTCCTCGATGAATTGGGGATTGATCACGATGATGGCAGCGTGATTCTGCAACGCGAGATTCACGCGAATGGACGCAACACCTGTCGCGTGAATGGTATGTTGGTCAACACCAATACGTTGAAGCGGATTGGTGAGACGGCGGTGGATATCCACGGCCAAAATGAACACCAGGAGCTCATGCAACCTGAAAAGCACCTGGGGATGCTCGACGAGTTTGCCGGGAAGACAGTCGCGAAGTTGCGTGAGGAATACACCCAGAAGTATGCGGCGTATACCCAGCTCAAGGCCACGTTGGAGAGCCGACGGGCGAATGAGAAGGAATGGGCGCAGCATCTGGATATGCTGAAGTTTCAGGTCAACGAGATTGATACGGCCCAACTCAAGGCTGGTGAGGAAAGCGAGCTGGTAGCGGAACGGGACCGGCTGGACAATTTCCAGAAGATCAACGACGCCCTGCAACAGACGCAGGTGATCCTGACCGGTGAGGAGACCAGTGCTGGCGCCAATGATCAGATTGGGAGTGCCATGCAGTCGATGCAGGCCATTGCTGATTTCGATCCGGCGTTTAAGCAGATTGCCTCGAGCCTCGAGACGGCCTACTATGCGTTGAGCGACGCCGTGGGGGATGTCTCCTCACAACTTGACTTGTTGGAATGGGATGAAGGTCGGCTGGACGAAATTGAACGCCGGCTGGACGTCATTAACCAACTGAAGCGAAAGTATGGCGACTCCGAGGAACAGGTCCTCAGCTACTACGATAAGATTGCGGCGGAACTGAAACAGATGCAGGCAACCGACGAGACGGCCGATGATTTGGAAGACCGGGTTGCCAGCCAAGAGTCAGTTCTGTTGAAGTTGGCCGAGAAGCTCAGTAAGGCGCGTCAGGAAGCGGCCAAGCGTTTGGAGAAGGCCATTCACGGTGAGCTGGCGGATCTGTATATGGATAAGACGGTCTTTGCGGTGCATTTCACCCGGTCCAAGGGACAGACGCTGATGAGCACGGGTTTGGATCACGTGGAATTCTATCTGCGGACGAACCCCGGCGAGGCCATGCGACCGTTGGCCAAGATTGCCTCCGGTGGGGAATTGTCACGGATCATGTTGGCCCTAAAGACGATCTTCTCCGAGTCACAGGGAATCACGTCGATTATCTTTGATGAGGTGGATACCGGGGTCAGCGGTCGTGTTGCCCAGGCGATTGCCGAAAAGATCAGTGGCATTGCGCAGGCGTCACAGGTGCTCTGCATCACGCATTTGCCGCAGGTCGCCGCGATGGCGGATCACCACTACTTCATTGCGAAGCAGGTGGTCGCGGACCGGACGGAGACCTCGCTGACGCGTTTGGACGAAAACAGCCGAGTGGATGAATTGGCTCGAATGTCGGCCGGCACACAGGTGACGAAGCTGGCGCTGGAACACGCGCATGAATTGCTGAAATTAGCCGATGAAGTTAAGGAATCTCGCGGCTGAAGTAAAAATGAATAAATGTATAAGCAAGACGTTATCAAGTGATTGATAACGTCTTTTAATATTATAAATAGTTTAGTTTAATACCGTTATAAATTTGCCCTTAAATTAAATTGAAAGTTGATATATAATTGATTTATCAAACAAACGGTGTAGAGGTGTGTGTGTCATGTGGAGAAAGATTGGGATATTGGGTTTTAGCTTGCTGATAGGGTTGCTGGTTTTGGTGAGTGGGGGGCAACTAAAGGCAAGTGCATCGGATGTTACGTCCTCCATGACGGGGGTAGATGGTCCTAGTGCTATTGAATTAAGCGCGAGCGGCGATGGTAACGATTGGAAAACAATGCCGTCTAATTCTTCTCTTGAATCCGGTGAAAGTTATTACCTGCATTATAACTGGACTATAAAAGACGGTGTGACAATCAATAAAGGTGACACAGCGACGGTCACATTGCCTACGGGTAGCACGCCAAACATTGCCTCTCCACTGGCTATTCAGGATCTCTCAACGAACGAAGAGATCGGTTGGCTAGTTGTTGATAAAGGTGGTAAAGATGGAGCTGCTGCAAAGGCTCATATTGAGTTTACAAAGGATCTCAAGGAAAACCACAACAGACACGGAACGGTGTCGTTTTATTCAGGTGGAACTGCTGAAAATACGACTTCCGGTAGTACTGTTATTTCGAAAAATGGATGGGTTCAAGAATCTCGAGGAAGTAATGGGATTCCAACTCAGATGACTTGGGACATTGACTTCAATTCTTTACATCAAGACTTGGGTAAAGTTACACTCACAGATACTTTAGGAGAGTTTCAAACGTATGACCCAGCTAAAGATAAAATTACCATTCTGCAAGTAACCGATCCAGATGGTACCCAAGAATCGGATACAGATGCTGCAAAATATATGCCTAAAGTGTCCGTAGATTCGAGTGGTAAGGTCATCACTTTTGAGTTTCCAAATATAGATTCTAAAGAAATCACAATTTGGTACACGTCAACCGTTGCTAATAGTTTATCGGGATCGGGTGGCGCTTTAAACAACGGTGTTTCTATGGTAAGTACGAATCCGACAACTGGTGATGAGGGAACCGGAAATGGAACAGGAGCAGCGGATAATCCGGCCAAGGTCATTAAAAACTCTTTTTGGGGTGGCTTCGGTGATTATCAGGGAGACTATCGTCGTACGATTGTTTTAACTAAGACAGGTGTTAATGGTATTCCCCTTAAAGGCGCAACCTATACACTAACAAGTTCAAATGGAACTGAATATCAGGGGACAACTGATGACAATGGTCAAATATTTTGGGCAAACATGATACCCGGAAACTACACTTATGTGGAGAATTCTGCTCCTACAGGCTATGCAGTGGATCCAACGCCATATAAGGCAATAATTACGGAGAATGATGGTCCAGATGACTTAAGAGTTAGTGCGAGTGACAAACTAGAGAGTTCAAGTAGTTCAAGTAGTTCCAGCAGTACCAACAGTTCAAGTAATTCTAGCAGTTCTGGTAATTCTAGCGGCGGTAGTAGCTCTAATGAATCTACCAACTCTAGTAATTCAAACAGTTCTGGAAGTACCAGCACGTCAGAGACTTCTGACAAGACTAGTGATTCTAGTGGCTCCAGTAGCAAGACAAGTTCGACTAAAACGAGCTCGACCAAGACCAGTTCCAGCAGCACCTCAACCACCAAAACCAAACACGGAATTGTGGCAGCTACGGGTTCCAACAGCTCTAGCACAACACCATCACCGCACAATGGTGGCAATGCCGCGGGAACGACGGCTAATGGTGCGTCTCAGGCGGCTAAACGGCAGACTAATCCCAACAGCTACCTGCCACGGACCAGTGGTCAGCGCAGCGCGTTAGCCATGCTGATTGGGTTCCTGATTTTAGGCCTCAGTGTCGCCGGCTGGCGTTGGCGGCAAACGCATACGACCCATTAACTGAAAAAAGCTGGCATCGCTCAAATTTCTATTGAGTGGTGCCAGTTTTGTCTTGCTATTCGTTTGGCAAGTTAACTGAACAAATCAAGTCGCCCGTCTAATTCAGCGATACCCAGGATTAGGAAGTCTTTTAATAGTGATGGCTAACCGATCATCGTATAATCAGTTGTGTAAAGCAATAATCTGGGGGTTGTTAAAATGAAAGTGGAATTATTTTTGGGGTTAGCCGTGGCTACTCTAGGTGTTTCGGTAGGGGTAGCTAATGTTCGGCCGCAGACTGTTGAGGCGATTGCCACTGTTGAAACCACGCCTAAAGCCTATCGTGGCAGTTGGTTTCAGTATCAGGATCTGCAATATCGTGTGAAGATAACAAAAACGGCCTTTATTTTTGGTGGTGGTTATTATGCCAAGCAGAAGTGGCATCCGGTCGACCAACAGACCTACAAGATTGGTCGCACGGTGAAGGCGGGGACGGCCACTTGGCAACGGAAAAAGACGGCGCAAGGCTACCAGACCCTTACCACCAAGCAGGGAAAATTCCTCATTAAGGTAAAAAATGGCACCCTGACGCTCAAAGAGTATCGTCATGGGAAGGACCTCAACGGTTATCCGTTATATTTCCACCGTGTGAAGAACGCGGCCGTGGTCTTCTCTAAGTAAAGAAAAAGGTCTCCCTGAAGTGACGTCTCGGAGAGACCTTGTGAGTTTAACGGGCGCGTTGAACCGAACGTAAGAGACCACGACTGACAATGGTGGTTAACGCGTGACTCTGCTTTAAAATGAGGTGACCAGCGGCGTCTTCCTTCAATGTGCCAATGACGGTTGCCGGGGCAACGTCTATCGCTGCTTTGAATTGAAGCCGAACTAAGTAGTGCCGATCAAGGGCCTGTTGAATGAAGTAGGTGAGCTGGAAGTCGGGCATCTGGGGATAAACGACTTGGCCGTTGATGACAGGCAAGTCACTAAAGAGTTCTTTGTACGCCGTCGCTACCCGATCAGACAGGGCAGTTGTACCATTTGTAATTAAGTTTTGCATGCTGATCACCTCGAACGTTTGTTTGTATTTTCATTATACGAACACGTGTTTGATATTGCAAGTCTTTTTTCTCATCGTGGGTGATTATCTTAATGTTTAAGTGGGTGAACACTAATGACGGTAGGCGTTAACGCCCCTTAAATAAAAATAGTTATGGGCGACCACTCAGCTCGGACTGGTGGCTGGTAGGGGTAATAGCACGGGCGTCGGCGATTTTTTCCACGTTTTCAGCGTTAAAAGCAGTATTTCTTCCTAAATAGTGGTAATATAGTAACCTATAGATTATAGCTGAAGTCAAAGATGTTTGGCTTTAAACGACACGGTGCCTATGGGTAACGGTGTCATAATTAAATTTTTAAGTGAAGGGATTTTTAAACGATGGCTAAACGTGGAATGCTCATTGTGCTTTCAGGTCCATCCGGCGTGGGTAAGGGAACGGTGCGTAAGGCACTGTTTGATACCGGCGCGACCGACTTTTCCTACTCCATCTCGATGACGACGCGGAAACCGCGTGAGGGTGAAGTGAATGGTGTCGACTATTACTTCGTCTCCAAAGAGGAATTCGAGGAGAATATTCGGACCGGACAGATGCTGGAATACGCCAAGTATGTTGACAACTACTATGGCACCCCGTTAAAATATGTTAATGAGACCTTGGATCAAGGCAAGGATGTTTTCTTGGAAATCGAAGTCAACGGGGCCATGCAGGTTCGGGCTAATTGTCCCGACGCTGTGTTTGTCTTCTTAACCCCACCTGACTTGATGGAATTGAAGCATCGTTTGATTGGTCGGGGCACTGACGCCATGGACGTCATTAACAAACGAATCAAGAAGGCCGTCGGCGAAATTCAGATGATGCGCAACTACGACTACGCCGTGGTTAACGATGAGGTCGCCAAAGCGGTTGACCGGATTCAAATGATTATTCGCAGTGAACGGTTACGGGTAACCCGGGTCATGCCGGATTACGAACAAATGATTGGAGACGAATAAATAATGCTACTTTATCCCTCAGTTGATGATTTATTGGCACAAGTGGATTCACGGTATTCTTTAATTATGTTGGCTAGCAAGCGGGCGCACGAATTAGACGCCGGTGCCAAGCCACTTTTGACCGATTACAAGTCCCCAAAGACGATTGGCCGGGCCCTCGAAGAGATTGCGGCCGGCGCTTTAATGATCGATCCGGACGAAAAGGATTTGAACGCCTAACACGGGCATTTCAGAAAAGACCAGGTTGCCGTTGGGTAATCTGGCTTTTTTTATCAACACGTTGTGGTGCCGATGGCTCAGCTCATGCTTAAAGTGAGCTGGGGTTCCCAGCCACACAATTCTAAGCGTGAGCTGTCTCACGAACGGAGGGAAAGTATGTTTGAAGGAAAACATGTGACGTTAACCATCAGTGGTAGTGTGGCCGCCTACAAGGCCGCCACGTTGGCCCGTGAATTACAACGCGCTGGCGCAACCGTGCGAGTCGTTTTGACCCGTGCAGCGGCGAAGTTTGTGACGCCCGCGACCTTTGCGGCATTGACGAAACAACCCGTACTCACCGATGAGACATGGTGGCGCGATGATGGTCAGATTGCGCATGTTGAGCTGGCCGATTGGACGGATCTTGCTCTTGCGGCGCCGGCCTCGGCTAATCTGATGGCCCAATTGGCTAACGGCCTCGCTGACGATGTGGCCAGTGCGACTTGGTTGGCGACCAGTGCACCTAAGATCGTGGTGCCGGCCATGAACAGTCACATGTGGCAGGCCGTCGCAACGCAACGCAATCGGCAACAACTCGTTGACGATGGGGTGACCGTCTTAATGCCCGCCACTGGGGCCTTGGCCGAAGGATATTCCGGTACGGGACGTTTCCTGGAACCCACCGAAATCGTCCGGCAAATCAGTCAGTTAGTTCTTTTTACGCCCCAGACATTACTAGGCAAGTCGGTCATAGTTACGGCTGGCGGGACGCGTGAACGTCTCGATCCCGTACGTTTCTTAACCAACGACTCCTCCGGTAAAATGGGGTACGCGGTAGCCGCGGCCGCTCAACAAGCGGGAGCCAACGTGACGCTGATCACGGCACCGACACGGTTGACGCCACCCGCTGGCGTTACGGTAGTGCCTATCCAAAGCACAACGGACTTGGCGAACGCGGTCTTAACACGTTTTCCCGAGGCGGATGCACTCGTGATGGCCGCTGCCGTGGCCGATTTCCAGCCCCTGACGACAGCCGATCAGAAGATCAAGAAAACTAAAGATAATGATGAATTAATTTTAAAATTGAAAAAGACACCGGACATCCTGGCCGAAGTCGCCAAAATCAAGCGTGCGGATCAGGTGACGGTGGGCTTTGCGGCGGAGACACAGAATTTACTCGCTAACGCCCAACACAAGCTCGACAGTAAGTCGTTAGACCTCCTGGCCGCTAACGACGTTTCCCGCGCCGACATCGGCTTTAATAGCGATGACAACCAGGTCACGTTTATCCAAGCGGATGGGACTAGCGATCAGACGCCTAAGACCAGTAAACCGCTGATTGCGACGGCACTGGTCGCCAAGCTTGCGGCAATTTTAGCAACGAAATGAGGTGACAACCATGGCCCAGATTGGCCAAATTTTAGTGGATGTTCCAACCATGCAGACGAATGATCCGTATTCCTACGCGATTCCGACCGAATTGGAGCATCAGGTACAGGTGGGGATGCGCGTGATCGTGCCGTTTGGCCGTGGTCACCGCCTAGTCTCTGGTGTGGTCGTGGGGTTGAGCGACGTCACCAGTTTTGATGGCAAACTAAAGCCAATTGAGACCGTGCTCGACCTCGCGCCCGTTCTAAACACGGAGTTACGTCAGTTGGCCGATTGGCTGGCGACCACGACCTATGCCTTTCGCATCACTTGTATTCAGACGATGCTACCTAATCTGCTGAAGACCCAACCGAAACGGCAGGTACAACCGACCACCACCCTGACTCCGGCAGAAATGGCCACGTATTTTCCAGAAGGCGCCCCACGCGACTTCGATGCCACCAAGCTTGACGATGCCACGGTTGCCGGCTTGTTGAAATTACAACGCGCCGGTAAAGTCGAGGTCGTCTATGAGGTCAAGGATAAGGCGGCCGCCAAGACGACCACTGGGATTGCACCAGCACTGACACCGGCTAAGCTCCAAGAGATTGCCGACAAGGTGGCTAAGCGCGCGCCCAAGCAAGCGGAACTATTGGTCTATTTGGCCCAGATGCCCGCGGATAAGGTCGTTGCCCAGGCTGCTGTGGCGAAAAAGGCCGGGGTCACGCCCGCAGTCATTGCCACGGCCGCAGATAAAGGGTGGCTGACTAAGAGTACACTCGAAGTCTATCGCGATCCCTTCCACCAACCGGTCACGCCAACTCGAGCTTTGAAGCTGAATCCGGAACAACAGGTCGCCGTGGACCGGATCACCCAGGCCATTGACGGCCAACAGTCCAAAAACTTTCTAGTCGAGGGTGTTACCGGGAGTGGCAAGACCGAGGTTTACCTCCAAAGCATTGCGCAGGCCCTGCAACAGGGACGAACGGCGTTGATGCTGGTGCCTGAAATTGCCCTCACACCGCAAATGGTCAACCGGGTCAAGGCCCGGTTCGGCCAGCGGGTGGCAGTCCTCCACAGTGGGCTATCCAAGGGGGAACAGTACGATGAATGGCGCCGCATCGACCGTGGTGAGGCCACAGTGGTCGTTGGGGCCCGTTCTGCCGTCTTTGCGCCGGTTGAGAACCTCGGGATCATCATTATGGATGAGGAACATGAAAGTAGTTATAAACAGGATGAGAATCCACGGTATCACGCTAGAGACGTCGCGCTTTGGCGTGGTCAGTACCATCATTGTCCGGTCGTTTTGGGGAGTGCCACACCGTCACTAGAGACGCGGGCCCGGGCGGCCAAGGGACTGTACACCCGTTTGGTGCTTTCAAAACGGGCCAAGGCACAACCCATGCCGACCGTTCACATTGTCGATATGCGTGAGCAGTTGAAGCAGCAGGGAGATAGCGACTTCTCCGAGCCCCTCATGACGGCCATTCAGGAACGATTGGACCGCCATGAACAGATTGTGCTGATGTTGAACCGCCGGGGTTATTCGTCATTTGTCATGTGTCGGGACTGTGGTTTCGTTCTGAAGTGTCCCAACTGTGATATCTCACTGACGTTGCACATGGACACGCACAGTATGAAATGCCACTACTGCGGGCATGAGGAAGCCATTCCCCACGTGTGTCCCAACTGCCATAGCAAGAAGATTCGCTACTACGGCACGGGGACACAGAAGGTTCAACAGGCTTTGGAAAAGTTACTGCCAACCGCTAAAATTTTGCGGATGGACGTGGACTCTACCCGGCGAAAGGGTGCCCACGAACGGATTCTCCGACAATTTGGCGAGCACAAGGCCGATATCCTGCTGGGAACACAGATGATTGCCAAGGGCTTGGACTTCCCTAATGTGACGCTGGTCGGCGTCTTAAATGCCGATACGGCGTTGGGCTTACCCGATTTTCGAGCCAGCGAGCGGACTTTCCAACTGTTGACACAGGTCAGTGGCCGGGCCGGTCGGGCAACCAAGCCCGGAGAGGTCTACATTCAGACCTTTAATCCCGATCACTACGCTATTCAGCTGGCGCAGAGCCAAGACTACGAGCGTTTCTTCGTAACGGAAATGCACATGCGCCATCAGGGAAATTATCCACCGTATTACTTTGCGGTTCAGTTGACGGCCAGTCATGAGGAAGAAGCCGTGGCGGCAAAGGCCATGTTTCAGATTGTGGCGGCCCTCAAACAGGGGCTCAGCAAGGATGCTATCATCCTAGGTCCCACGCCCAAGGCGATTGCGCGGGTTAAGCGGAAGTACTACTATCAAGTGGTGATTAAGTATAAGCAAGAACCTCAGTTGCGACCGGTGCTGGAACAGATTCGTCAAGCGGCCCAGGTGCCAGCTCGTCACGGTCTCTCGGTGACCATCGATTCTGAACCCATGAACTTCATGTAGGTGGGTTGGACGGACAGGCTGGTAAATTAAGCAAAATTGGGCGCACTACGGCTGCCAGGGATTCCGTCTGCTGTGGGGACGCTTCAGCCTGGAAGGCCGCCAGTCTTCTTGCTCGATTTGGAGCCACGAAGAACACGTGTCTCCAAAGTCGCCCGTGCTGTAAGCTGGCTGAAAAAATCGTCAGCTAACACCACCTTCACGGCCGGCTACATCCCTGGCCTCCTCCGGCGCTGATTGTGGTTGGTCACGAAAATAGCTGTAAGTGATGACTACCTGACGTCTGAGAGGTCAACTAATAACGACTGTTATAATTATTCTCAGAGTCGTCTGAGAACGCCATCTCTGCCGACCGGTAAGGCAAAGGAATCACTATGTTGCCTAGTTTTAGTTCTATGGTTGTTAAAGCGGGCATGGCTGGTACTTTGGAACTTTCATCCGTTAGTTCTTAAAAAATAGGATGAAATCCCCCAAAGGTGATAGGGAAAGGGCGCCCAATCTGCTATGATTAGGTGTGGTAGGCTGACGATGAGATAATTAGAGAGAAATGGCCCGCCCTCAGCGTTCCAGCTCATTTTCATCGTCCTGAAGGCGCTGTTGACCACAGATAGGACGTCTCACTAATAGACATAGAATTTAAAATAGATATTTAAACCAAGAAAGTATGGTGTACGATGACTTCAGTAATCTTTATGGGAACGCCTAAATTTTCGGCGCCCATCCTCAGTAGTTTAATTGAAAAGGGCTACGACGTTCTCGCCGTAGTCACCCAGCCCGATCGTCGGGTTGGTCGGAAGCACGTCTTGACGGCGTCTCCCGTGAAAGAGGTTGCCGTGGCACACAACATTGAAGTGCTCCAACCTCAGAAAATTTCCGGTAGTGACGAAATGGCGCGTGCCATCGAACTGGCACCTGACCTGATTGTGACGGCAGCCTTTGGCCAATTCTTACCGACCAAGCTGTTGAAGGCGGCCAAGGTGGCGGCGGTGAACGTGCACGCCTCACTATTGCCTAAGTACCGCGGTGGGGCACCGGTTCACTACGCCATCATGAATGGTGACAAGGAGACCGGGGTATCCATTATGTTTATGGAAAAGAAGATGGACGCCGGGGCCGTGCTGGCACAGCGAGCCATTCCGATCACGGATCAAGATGACGTGGGTACCATGTTTGACAAGCTCAGTGATGTGGGGCGTGACTTGTTATTGGAGACGCTGCCTAAGCTGCTTGCCGGTGAGATTACCCCTGTGCCTCAGGATGAGGACCAGGTGACCTTCTCCCCAACCATCAAGTCCGATGAAGAACGCATCGACTTGAACCTGAGTGCGCACCTGATTGACTGCAAGGTGCGGGCACTTCGCCCAGCACCGATCGCGCACATTTACCTTAACGGCGTGCGGACCAAGCTGTGGGATGTCACCGTTCTGGACGAGACGACCGAGATGGCGCCCGGTTCACTGGTTAGCCACGACAAGCACCACTTGGCGATTGCGACTGGTGACCATGGCGTTTTAGCGTTAAATGAGATTCAACCCGCCGGTAAGCCGAAGTTAAGTATCACCGACTTTCTGAACGGGACGAGCGATGCACTGACAATTGGCGAACAGGTGGCTGAATAATGACAAAAAATACAACTCCCCGGGCTTTAGCGGTTGAAGCACTGACACGTGTGGCTAACGGGGCTTACTCGAACTTACAATTGGAAACAACTTTAGAGAGTCACAACTTGAGCGACGTTGACCGCCGTTTCGTGACCAATTTGGTCTACGGGACCATCCAACATCAATTAACGTTGGAATACTATTTGGAAGGCTTCGTGAAGCCTAACCAGAAGATGTTACCGTGGGTTAAAATGACGTTATTAGTGGCCTTATATCAAGGCCTCTACCTGGACCGTGTGCCTAAGCGGGCCATCTTTAACGAAGCCATTCAGTTGGCCAAGGACCGGGGCCACGAAGGAATTCGGCGTTTTGTGACCGGCGTTTTGCATGCCATGGATCGTCAAGGTTTACCTGACGTCAACGAGATCAAGGATCCCGTGAAGCGGCTGAGCCTGACCTACTCCGTTCCGGAATGGTTGGTCACGGCAATTCAAAAGCAAGTCGGCGATGACAAGGCCGTCAGCATCTTGGAAACCATCAACCAACCAGCCGCACAATCCGTTCGTGTGAACACGGCGGTTGGCACGGTCGAAGAAGTCAAACAGTCCTTGGTTGACCAAGGCTACACGGTGACACCTAGTGTGGTTGCCGGAAATGCCTTTCGTTTGACCGATAAGGCAGCAAACCAAAGCAATGTCTTTGAAACGGGTGAGCTGACGATCCAAGATGAGAGTGCAATGTTACCCGTTGAAGCCTTACAGGTCCGTCCCGGCGATCAAGTGCTGGATGCCTGTGCCGCTCCTGGTGGGAAGACCACGCAAATTGCGGCTTTGCTCGACGCCCATTCCGGTGGGAAAGTGACGGCGCTTGATCTGCACCCCAAGAAGGTCACGTTGATCGAAAAGAACGCAGCGCGGATGCACGTGAGCGACCGAGTGGATGCCGTGGCACTCGATGCCCGGAAGATCAACGACCAATTTCCTAAGAAGGAATTCGACCGGATCTTGGTCGATGCCCCTTGTTCTGGACTGGGCCTGATTCGGCGGAAACCAGAAATCCGTTACGAGAAGACCCCACAAGACATTCAACAGCTGCAAAAGGTGCAATTGGGCATTCTGGATGCCGTTAGTGAAAAACTTAAGCCTAACGGCATTCTGGTCTACAGTACCTGCACGATTTTGGATACGGAAAATGCGGACGTCGCTGCCAAGTTCTTGGCAGCTCATCCCGATTTTGAATCCGTCCGTGTGGAGACGCAATTAAAGGTCAAGGATGATCGGAGCACGGACACGTTGGCCATCTATCCGGATGATTTTGATTCCGATGGTTTCTTCGTGAGTGCATTTCGTAAGAAAAAATAGGGGTGACGGGCAATGAAAGTGGCATACCGAACGTCGATTGGCAAGCAACGCAATGATAATGAAGATTACGTGGATGTTTTCACGAATTTGGCTGGGCAGCACCTGGCCATTATTGCGGATGGCATTGGCGGTCATCAGGGGGGCGACGTGGCGAGTGCCATGGCGGTTTCCCACCTCGGTCATGAGTTTGAACAGACCGATTTGACGACCCCGGCCGCGGCCCGCACCTGGATTACCGGGGAAATCACCGCGGAAAACCAGTCGATTATTGACAAATCAAATCAATTTGCCGATCTCAATGGCATGGGTACGACCCTCGTTGCCGCCCTGTACTTTACGGAGGAGGTGGTGATTGCCAGCATAGGGGACTCTCGAGCCTACCTGCTGCGCGATCGCCAATTCCGCCAGCTGACCGAGGACCATTCCTTGGTCAACGAGCTGGTTAAACGCGGTGAGATCAGTAAGCAAGCGGCTCGTCATCATCCTCAGAAGAATGTGATTATTCGTTCGCTTGGGATTTCAACGGACGCGCGGTTTGATCTCAATACCTATCCGTTGGTCGCTGGTGATCAACTTCTCTTATGTACCGATGGCCTGACCAACATGGTAGCCGACGAGGACATTCGTAAGGTCTTATTGAGCGATCAGACACCTGCCGAAAAATGCGATCAGCTAATTGAAATGGCCAATGCGGCCGGCGGTTTGGATAATATTACCGTGCTGATCATTGCCAATCCTGACGGGGAGGTGAGCTGATGCGCACGGGTTATACGTTAAATGGCCGTTATCGCATCATTCGCTCTCTGGGTGAAGGTGGGATGGCCAACGTTTACTTAGCACATGACTTGATCTTGGACCGAGATGTCTCCGTCAAGTTATTGCGGCTAGATCTACGTGATGATCCGGGAACCGTTCGCCGGTTTCAGCGTGAGGCACTCGCCGCCACCGAATTGGTGAATAACAATATTGTTCAGGTCTACGATGTCGGTGAAGAAAATGGCATGCAGTACCTGGTCATGGAGTACGTGGAAGGGACCGACCTGAAGGCCTATATCAAGAAACACTTCCCGATTCCTTATCAGGAAGTCATTCAGATCATGGAACAGATTCTCAGCGCCGTGAAGACGGCGCACGAGCACAACATCATTCACCGGGACCTCAAGCCCCAAAATATTTTGATCGATGAGCACCAAGTCGCCAAGATTACCGACTTTGGGATTGCGGTGGCTTTGTCCGAACACAGTTTGACGCAGACCAACACCGTGTTGGGGTCGGTACACTATCTGTCCCCAGAACAAGCACGTGGGGGGATGGCGACCAAGCAGTCGGACATTTACTCCTTAGGGATTATTCTCTATGAGATGTTGACGGGAACGGTGCCCTTTGAGGGTGAAACGGCGGTGTCAATTGCATTGAAGCATTTCCAATCGGAGATTCCTTCAGTGCGTGACATTGATCCGCGGATTCCGCAAGCGCTGGAAAACGTGGTGCTCAAGGCAACCTCCAAGCGACCGGCTGACCGGTACACGGATGTGGCGAGCATGGCGGATGATCTCAGAACGTCGTTGTCGCCGAAACGGGCGGGGGAACTGCGGTTTACCCCGGCAGAAAACGATGATGGGGAGACCAAAGTCTTACCAGCCAGCGCTCTCAGTGCGATGCCGGTGCCCCATGCCATTGCCAAACCCGTAGGTGAAGACGCCGAGTCGGCTAAGGCCGACACGACATCGACTGATCAAGCGGATACGGGTAAAAAGAAACGGAAGAAGTCGCGCCACCCGCGTCGACGGAAATTCTTGATTGCCGGGGGGATCTTGCTCTTGGTGATTCTGGGGATTTTCATTGGCATGGCCTTATTCCAGCCCCAGATGACGAATGTTCCCAACGTGGTGGGTGACAAGGAGGCTGCTGCGCGCAGTGCCTTGGTCACGGCCAAGCTTAAGGTCGGGACGGTTCATAAGACGGCTAGCGACAAGGTGAAGGTTCACCGGGTTGTTCGGACGGAGCCACGTTCGGGGACCCAGCTTAAGCAAAAGACGGTGGTTGATCTGTGGATCAGTACCGGTCCTAAGCGCTATAAGCTGGCCAATTACCAGGGCGATTCTTATGCCAGCACGGCGGCTAAGCTTGAGGCTTTGGGCTTTACCGTACGGCGGGAGTCGGTCCATTCGACCAGTGTACCCGCTGGTAAGATCATGCAGCAGAGCACGGCGGCCGGCAGCAATGTGGTACCCAGCAAGACAACCCTGACGTTTACGGTGTCAACGGGATCGGAGACGGTGACGCTGGCGGACTTGACCAACAAGACCAAGCGTCAGGCCCAGAACTATGCGACGGATCACAACTTGAACTTGGCTTTCCAATACGCTTACTCTAACGACGTTGACAAGGGCCGAGTCATCCGGCAGTCACCGGGCGAGGGTGCCGTGGTTCAGGAGGGTGATGAGATCACCTTGACCATGTCCCGTGGCGATCAAAGCGAGAGCAGTTCCAGTGTGGATGAATTCAGCGTTAACGTGAAGATTCCATTCGACAGTGGCTCTAGCGATGATCAGAGCGAGGATGACAGCAGCGACAGTAGCTCATCGTCTAGCAGCAGTGATAGCAACCTGGTTCAGATCTATTTACGGGATCAGGACCATTCGTTAAGCTCGATTTACAAACAAATGACGATTACCGCGGACACGACCGTGACGCTGCCATTTACGGTAGCATCGGGGAAGTCCGGGGCTTATAAGGTGGTTCGTGACGGCCACGTCATTGCTTCAGATAATCATGTCACGAAAAATTAGGGAAAAAACCTGCATTTATAGCTCAGTTCTTTTATAATAATAGAGGACTGAGTTTTTTTGCGCCTAGCGAAGTGTCATCCTGGTTTAAGGATGACGGGGTTGCTGCGAGACGCAAGTCATGATTGGGAAAAAGAAAGAAGGAGGTGCTGCATGTCAGAGGGACAAATTCGCCAGTCACTGAGCGGCTTTTACGACGTCTTCAGTAATGGCGAGCTCTATCGGACACGTGCCCGGGGAAACTTCCGCAAGCGGCGTATTACGCCGCTGGTAGGCGATCGGGTACAGTTTGAAAGCTCAACCCCCAAGGAAGGGTATATTCTAGAAATCTTGCCACGGGATAACGCGCTGACCCGGCCACCCGTGGCCAACGTTGACCAGGGCGTGGTCGTGACGGCGGTAGCGTCGCCCGAATTTTCCACGAATTTATTGGATCGGCAGTTGATCGCGTTAGAGGTGAGTCACATCTCACCAGTGATTTATTTCACCAAGACTGATCTGATTTCTGATGAACGTTATCAGGAATTTGAGACGTTAGCGGCGGGGTATCGTCAGATTGGGTACGATGTCTGCTTGACGCGCGAACCGTTTGCACAGAGTGGTCTGGATGAGTTGCGCGGCCTGCTAGCGGATAAGGTGACGGTCATTATGGGCCAGACCGGGGCCGGCAAGTCGACGTTACTCAACCACATCTCACCGGACCTGACGTTAGCGACTGGTGAAATCTCCACGGCACTGAATCGGGGAAAGCATACGACCCGTAAAGTAAGCTTGATGCCGGTAGCGGATGGCTTGGTGGCAGATACGCCAGGATTTTCATCCTACGATACGCTGACCATTGACTATCGCGAGCTCGGTCAATACTTTCCCGAATTTGCGTTGGCCTCCCGTGACTGTCGTTTCCGGGGCTGTGTTCACTTGAACGAGCCCGGTTGCGCGGTCAAGGCGGGGATTGCGGACGGCAAATTTATGCAGAGTCGTTACGATAACTACCTGCTATTACTCACGTTGTTAAAGAATCAAAAACCTGTTTACAATAAAAAGAAATGAGGAATAAATTTTATGATTAAAGTAGCGCCATCAATTTTAAGTGCAGATTACGTCAATTTACAACCAGATATCGAAATGGTCGACAAGGCCGGTGCCGAAGTCTTACACATCGACATTATGGATGGTAACTTCGTCCCAGCATTGTCATACGGTCCCGGTTGGGTCAAGGCCATTCGTCCCATCACGAAGATGGTTTTAGACGTGCACATGATGGTTCAAAACCCAGAACGTTACGTCGATGACTTTGCCAAGGCTGGTGCCGACATTATCGGTGTTCACGTTGAAGCAACGCCACACATTCACCGTGCTTTACAAATGATCCAAAACGCCGGTGTTACCCCAGAAGTTGTTATCAACCCCGGGACCCCCGTTTCTGCCATCGAACCCGTCTTAGACATGGTTGGTCAAGTCCTCGTGATGACGGTTAACCCTGGATTTGGTGGTCAGAAGTTCTTACACAGTACGGTTGAAAAGATTGCGCAACTCGATGCCATCAAGAAGGCTAAGGGTTACGACTTTGATATCGAAGTTGATGGTGGGGTTAACGACAAGACAGTTGTTGACTGTGCCAACGCTGGGGCAACGGTTGCCGTAGCTGGGTCGTATGTTTTCAACGCCGATGACCCGGTTGAACGCATCAACGCCTTGAAAGCAGCGACGAAATAGTGCCACGGGGCGGAACGTTCAATCTCCTCGTGGGTGGGCCTAAGGCTGAATGGCCAGACGACCTACGTTCACGGAAAATTGACGGCTCCTGGATTGGCGTTGATCGGGGGACGTTACGGCTGATCGACCACAATATTCAACCGGTGGCAGCGATTGGTGATTTTGACTCCTTGCAGGCCCCAGAGTTACAACGGGTGCGCCGCAACGTTAAAGATATTCGACAATCACAACCGGAAAAGGACTACACCGATACCCAACTCGCCGTCTCAGTGGCCTTAAATGACTACGGTGCCGAAAAAATCGACATCTACGGGGCGACCGGTGGGCGGTTGGACCATTTTCTAGCTAATCTGTTTATCGTGCTTCAACCGGAGTATAAGCGGTATGCCAATCGAATTCGGTTGATTGACAAGCAGAATACGATTTCGTTTTATTTGCCTGGACATTACGAAGTGGCTAAGGAACCGGATAAGAACTATCTGGCCTTCATCCCACTGACGCCCATTGACCATTTGAGTCTAGTTAACGAAAAATACCAACTCCACAACGAGCCAATTCCGTACCCCATTTCTTTTGCGAGCAATGAGTTTGTGGGTGACACCGGCGAGTTCCAATTCGATACGGGCTTGCTATGCGTCATCCAAAGTTGCGACACGTATGAGGCCCGGCACGAATAGCGAATGGATCGCGAATGCGTGGTCGTGGGCGGTGAGGGGCCAATAGAACCCTTCACCAGTGTTAGCAGTTCAAACAAAACTTTTTCAAAAGCCACCGCGTCAGGACAAGTGTTCTGGGGCGGTGGTTTTTTGACTGGCCTGTTACCCCCCATACTATTACGAACGTTAAAAAGGCGGAAACAGTCTCACTTTTTTGACCAACTGTTTAAAATTTTAACCGGACGGTCACCAACGTGGGGGTGGTCACCTGCGGCTGCCAGAGATTCTCGAAGGGATGACAGGGTGAAAACCAACCGCCTACCGTTCGCCAAATTTGGGCTGGAACGCGGTGGGCAGGACGGGAGAAGCCTGAAGAGCGGTCTTCTCCCTCGCTTTGAGCTGAAGTTCACATCTCAAAGGCGCCAGTTGCTAACCGGCTTACGCCGCTAAGCAACTCCCGCGGCTGAGCCCAAATTTGGCTTCACTCTCGGCTACGTGAGTTACGTGCCGTCGGGAACTAAGCCAATTCCTTGGAAAATCGCGAACTTAGCCGGAGGAGGCCAGAGATGGAGGT
>NZ_AZFS01000066.1:0-28800 GCF_001434395.1 Levilactobacillus hammesii DSM 16381 | reverse complement strand
CCGCTTCTCAGGCCGCAGGCGGTCCCCACAGCGCCGGAATCTCTGGCAGCCGCAGGCGAATGTCAAGTTGGGCGAACGGTAAGCGGCTGGTTTACACCATGTCACGTGATCCCAGCAAAAAAGGCGTCAAATTTCGAAGGCAATCGTGAAGAAAGTGATTGCCTCAAAAATTTGACGCCTTTAGGTTAAAAAATGCAAGGTTAGGGGTAAAGACCACGAAAAAAGTGAGGGTGCAGGTTAACCTACACGCCTCACTTTTTTCGTTTAACCGTGTCCGTTTAACTAGACGCGGGTTACCTTACCTGATTTCAAAGTCCGAGCAGAAATCCAGACCTTCTTTGGCTTACCGTCCACCAAGATGCGAACTTTTTGTAAGTTCGGCTTCCAAGCGCGACGACTTGAATTCAAAGCGTGAGAACGTTTGTTACCAAAACGCGTCCGCTTGCCGTTAATAAAATCCTTTGCCATGGCGTAAACCCTCCTTTGTTGATTCATTCATTACTTTTTTAAAAAGCAGTGCTTTTTGCTCACCTGACTAATTTACCATACTCTTTTGCGGAACGCAACGTTTTCTTTCAAGGAAATCTACTTGACACCTATTTCCCCCTACAACGTGCTTTTCGGTCATCCTATTTCTTTTTTGGGCGCGGTTGTGGTAAGATTAATTTCTGTTAAGATTGTATATCCAGATAAGGAGGCTATTTCCATGGCCGTAAAGATTAAGACTCAGTACGGAACAATTGATATTACAAATGAAGTGATTGCGACCGTAGTTGGGGGTGCCGCGACTGATAATTATGGTGTCGTGGGCATGGCAAGCAAAAATCAGATTCGTGATAATGTAAATGATATCTTACGGCGGGAGAATTATGCCCGCGGGGTGGTCGTTCGCCAGGAAGAAAACGGCGTGGCCATTGATGTTTACGTGATTGTTAGCTACGGAACTAAGATTTCCGAAGTGTCACGGAACGTTCAATCTAAAGTCAAATATAACCTAGAAACAATGTTGGGCGTTACGGCAAATTCCGTTAACGTCATTGTTCAAGGGGTGCGGGTGTTGGCTGATTAGCCAGACGTACTGAAATCAAGGAGGATACTTAGTTGAAAGTAACAGAAATTACTAATCTTGAGTTTGGTAAGATGGTCCAAGCCGCATCGCAAAAGCTAAACCAGAATGCCGATTTTATTAATTCATTAAATGTTTTCCCCGTTCCTGATGGGGATACGGGAACCAACATGAGCCTGTCTCTACAGAGTGGGGCCAAGTACGAACGTGATGCTGGAACCGAGGCCGTAGGTGCTTTAGCTACCGCTTTGGCCAAAGGCTTGTTGATGGGTGCGCGGGGCAATTCCGGCGTTATTTTATCTCAAATCTTCCGGGGCTTCTCACGGAAATTAGCCGACAAGCAAACGTTAACGGCACAAGATCTTGCTGACGGGTTCGCTGCTGGTGCAGAGACGGCTTATAAGGCCGTTATGAAGCCAACTGAAGGAACTATCCTGACGGTGGTTCGTGAGGGTGCTCAGGCCGGTCTAAACACGGCCAAGAAGTCCGATGACATTTTAGCCGTCATGGATGCCGTCTATGAGGCTGCCAAGGCAGCTTTGGCCACGACGCCAGACCTCTTACCTGTGTTGAAGCAGGTGGGGGTTGTGGACTCCGGTGGTCAAGGGTTAACCTTCGTTCTCGAAGCCTTTAACGACTCCTTGAACGGTCGGGTGGCTGAAGAAGGCGACTACAAGCCTGACGATGCTGAAATGGATGAAATGATTGATGCTGCTCATCACCAAAGTGTGCAGGGTAAGCTCGATCCCGACAGCATCAAGTACGGTTACTGTACGGAAATTATGGTACGGATTGGTCGTGGGAAGCAAATTAAGCACGACTTTGATTACGATACCTTCTACAAGTACCTCGCCGACTTAGGGGATTCCTTATTGGTTGTGAACGACGATGAAATCGTCAAGGTTCACGTTCATACGGAACATCCTGGTAAGGTCATTGCTTGGGGCCAAGAATTTGGTGACCTGGCAAAGGTGAAGGTCGACAACATGCGGATGCAACAAGAAACCATCATGGAACATGATGAAGAAGCTGCTGAAACAGCCGCACCAGTCGCCGAAGCAGAGGCACCAGCTGATACAGCCATTATTGCCATCGCTGCGGGTGACGGTTTAGCCACGCTCTTTAAGAGCTTGGGTGTGACCCACGTGGTTAATGGGGGTCAAACGATGAATCCAAGTACGCAGGATATCGTGGACGCCATCAATGGAAGCAAGGCAAAGCGGGCCATTGTGTTGCCTAACAACAAGAACATCTTCTTAGCCGCTGAACAGGCCGCTAAGGTGGCTGATATTCCAGCTGTGATTGTCCATTCAACGACGGTCTCACAAGGGATGACCGCGATGTTGGGTTACAATCCGGATGCTGAACTTGACGAAAATCAAGAAGCAATGGAAGAAAACTTGGCAGCCGTTAAGAGTGGCCAAGTCACACACGCTATCCGCGACACCGAACTTGATGGCTTTGACATCAAGGAAGGTAATTTCATGGGGATCGTTGATGGCACCATCAAGGTGACCGATGCGGACCTATTAAAGACGGCGGTTGCGACGGTGAAGGCCATGCTCGATGATGACAGTGAAATTGTCACCATTATTTATGGCACGGATACGACTGAAGAAGTGGCAGATCAACTGCAATCGGCCGTTGAAGACTTAGACGATGACTTAGAAACGGAAGTTCATAACGGGGGCCAACCGGTCTACCCATTCTTGATTTCTGTCGAATAATGTAAGACCAAAGGGGTCCAGGACGATTGTCCCGGTCCTCTTTCGCGTTACCGGTTAGCCATTTGTGTGGATTGGTGATGTGAATCTGCACCGGCGACATATGCTAGGGAAGTCTCTGGGCATAAATGGGGACAACAACTTTATGCGGCCATTGCAGTTGAAAAGCTAGTTGATGAGTGCTGGATCGCGCATGTGTTAAGCCGCAGGGATGGTGAGAATGGGCTCAGCTGTGGGAATTCTCTTAGCGGGTGAATTTCTCGCTTAGAGAATTGGTGGGGATGAGACGTGGTTTTAACGGCTCATCCCCAAGTCAGAAGACCGTTCCTTGGCTTCTGACGTCCGCCCTCAGCGTTCCAGTCCATTTTCACCATCCTGGAGGCGAGTTTCTCTGCTTTATATAAGCTTTTATGAGTGCCCAGGAAAGCGTAAAATAGAGTTAAATCAGAACTAAGGATGGGAGGGGTGTCACGATGGTGAGTTTGAATGATGCGGTCAGCGAGCTGCCCGGTGTCGGACCCAAACGCGCGCAAGCACTGAAGTCCCTAGAGATCGAAAACGTTAACGACTTGCTGACCTACTTCCCGTTTCGTTACGAGGATCTACAAGCCAAGGACCCGGCCGAATTAACCGATCAGGCCAAGGTGACGCTGAAGGGAACCGTAGCCGCCGCTCCTGTCATCTCACGGTTTGGCCGGCGCAAGACCCGGTTGAATTTCCGGTTATTGTTGGACGAACACACGATTATTCCCGTGACATTTTTTAACCAGCCGTGGTTAAAGGACAAGTTGGAAGTTGGCAATGAATTGGCCGTGTACGGACGTTTCGATGCCAAGCGGCAGAGTCTGGCGGGAATGAAGATTATTGCTAGTGCCGATGGTGGCATGGGGTCGATCTATCCGGCCAATAAGGAAGTGCGACAAGGCACCATCCAAAAGTTGGTGGAGAGCGCCTATGAGGCCTATGAACCGGTGATCGTGGATCTGATTCCGGAGCCCCTGCGTGAACAGTACCGCTTGCTTCATCGGCGGGACATGATTCATGACATGCACTTTCCTACGGGGGATGCGGCTGCACAGGCCGCCCGCCGTACTGCCAAGTTTGAGGAATTTTATTTATTTGAGACCCGTCTGCAGATCGTGAAGCAGCAGGATCACACGCTCCACGGTCAGGCGTTTAAGTACGACCTGACGAAGCTGAAGGCCTTCATTGCGGCGTTGCCTTACGAATTGACGACTGCTCAGAAACGCGTAGTCAACGAAATTTGTTTTGATCTGAAGCGTCCCGTTCACATGAACCGCCTGTTACAGGGGGATGTGGGGAGCGGAAAGACCGTGGTGGCCGCCATTGCCATGTATGCTGCCATTACGGCGGGGGCCCAAGCGGCTTTGATGGCGCCCACCGAAATTTTGGCGGAGCAACACGCCAATAATTTAGCGAAATTGTTCGCGGACTTTCCAGTCAACGTGGCGTTGCTGACCGGTGCGACCAAACCAGCCGCCCGTAAGACGCTGCTACCACAGATTGCCAACGGGACGGTTAACCTGATCGTGGGAACGCACGCTCTGATTCAACCGGAAGTGACCTATCATCACCTCGGCTTGGCCGTGGTCGATGAACAACACCGTTTCGGGGTCAATCAGCGGCAGGCGCTCCGTGAAAAGGGCCAGCAGCCTGATGTCTTGGCAATGACCGCCACGCCAATTCCCCGCACCCTGGCCATTACGGCCTATGGGGAGATGGATGTGTCGGTGATTAATGAACTACCAGCCGGCCGGCAACCCATTAAGACCTCGTGGATTCGTAGCAATCAGGTTGACGCCACACTGCGTCAGGTTAAGGCTGAGCTGAGTAGCGGGTCACAGGCCTACGTGGTGACGCCACTGATTGAGGAGTCGGAGGCCGTTGACATGAAAAATGCCGAGGCCATCTACGCCCGGTTCAAGGAGGAGTTCGAGCCAACGTATAAGGTCGGACTGCTCCACGGCCGAATGAAAAATGATGAAAAAAACGCCGTCATGGACGCATTTAAAGCCAATGAATTTCAGGTGCTGGTTGCGACCACGGTGATTGAGGTGGGGGTCGATGTACCTAATGCGACGGTAATGTTGATTTACGATGCCGATCACTTTGGCCTGGCCCAACTCCATCAGTTACGTGGCCGGGTTGGTCGGGGGAAAAAGGCCTCGGCCTGCATCCTGATTGCCGATCCAAAGAATGAGTTGGCCGTTGAACGGATGACGACCATGACCAGTACCAACGATGGGTTTGTTTTATCGCAAAAGGATTTGGAATTACGGGGTCCAGGTGATATTCTGGGTAAAAAGCAGTCGGGGGTCCCAGACTTTAAAGTGGGTGATCCGGTTGCCGACCTGAACATTCTGAGTGCCGCACAACAGGCGGCTAAGGAGACGGTGGCTTCCCCTAATTGGGCGGATAAGGACGCTAATTTGGCGCTGGCCGCCTTCCTGAGCACGACTGCCCATCAGAATACGACCATGGATTAGAAGGAGACGAATTTATGAAAATTGCCGTTGACGCAATGGGGGGCGACTACGCTCCTACTGAAATTATCAAGGGTGTCGAGCAAGCGCGTGACGCCTACAGCGATGTAGAATTTCTGGTATACGGCCAGGAAGAACAAGTTAAACCGCTGATTCAAGATAGCACACGTATCACGCTGGTACCGGCCGCCGAAGTGATTACTATGGAGGATGAACCTGTCCGGGCCATTCGCCGCAAAAAGCAGTCTAGTATTGTCTTGGCTGCGACGGCCGTTAAAGAAGGGGAAGCGGACGCCTTCTTCTCCGCCGGCAACTCGGGGGCAGTTTTAGCCGCTGGATTGCTGATTGTGGGTCGGATCAAGGGCATTGATCGGCCAGGTTTGACCACCACACTACCCGTCCTGCGCAAGCCAGACCAATCCAGCTTTGTCATGCTGGATGTGGGTGCCAATGCCGATACCAAGCCATTTAACGTGGTTCAGTATGCGGTGATGGGGCAATACTACGCGCAGTCCATTATGCACGTGAAGCAGCCGCGGATTGGCCTCTTGAACAATGGGACTGAAGCCGACAAGGGCGATATGGCCCATCAGGCGATCTATCAGGCCTTAGCCAGCATTGACAGCCTCAACTTCATTGGTAACGTGGAATCACGGGAATTGCTTAACGGGGCGGCCGATGTGGTCGTGACTGATGGCTTTACCGGGAATGCCACGCTTAAGGCGATTGAAGGCACGGCACTGTCCATGTTGAAGCTGATCAAGGGTGAAATCATGAGCGGGGGTCTGGGCGGTAAGCTCGGTGCCGGTCTCTTAAAGCCCGTCTTCAAGAATGTTCAGAGTGCCATGGATTATTCCCAATATGGTGGCGCCGTCCTGTTGGGACTCAAGGCACCAGTCGTTAAGACCCACGGTTCCAGCAAGGCACCAACCGTCAAGAACACGATTGGCCAGATCCGTGAATTGATTGAAACCAAGAGTGCCGAGCAGCTGGTGACTTACTTTGCCGATCACACCGATGAGATGGCGGCATTGAAGGAATCCCTGAAGTAGGGATAGGCGTCCGTTCAGCGGAACCCAGCGAGGGGCGGGTTGCCGGTGGGCTGTGACCTATTAATTTGCTAGACAAGGTCTGCCAAAACGGTTAGACTACTTATTGAATACTGTGAGCGAGGGATTAGATATGACAAGAGCAGAAATTTTTGACAAGATTGCTGATATTATTGCCGACCGGTTTGAAACCGATCGGGATCAGATCAACGAACAGTTGAACTTTAAGAAGGACCTGGACGCCGATTCCATTGATTTTGTGGAATTCGTCTTGGAACTGGAAGATACTTTTAACGCGGAGATTTCCGACGAAGACGCCGAGAAATTGACGACCATTGGCGAAGTGGTAGACTATATCGTTGCTCACCAAGCTGAATCAAAATAAGCACTGAGCGAGTCCGGGCCGCATCCTTTTGTCCCGGGCTTTTTCAATCAAGTGGTAAGAGTGCAGAACAAGGCGGTTAGGTCCTGAGCATTAACGTCGATAAGTTTAAAATCCCGAACCTGGATTTTGGGCTTATCGGGGTTAAGCGCAGGGACCTGCCTTGTGGCGCACGTTTCGGCCGTGTAAGGTTGAAGCAAACGTGGCCGTGGGCGAGCTAAATTTGGCGAACTGTGACACGGCCGAGCGTAGATGTTTAGATTTTAGAATGACTTAGAAATGAGGGAATTAGCGCGTGATTGTTGGATTAAATCAAGAACTAAAAGATAACTTCGATATCCATTTTAAAGATCAATCCTTGCTAGATGAGGCGTTTACGCAGGCTTCCTACGTGAACGAACACCCTAACCAGGGACTCAAGTTTTATGAACGGATTGAATTTTTGGGGGATGCCGTCATGCAATTGGTCGTTTCCAATTACATTTTCCGGCGTTACCCCAACATGCCACAGGGGCGTTTGACCCGGTTACGGGCAGCGATGGTTAATGAACAGAGCTTTGCTAGTTTTGCGCGTGAGTGTCACTTCGACCAGTATATTCGGTTGGGTCGGGGTGAAGAGAAGGCGCAAGCCCGGCAACGTGACTCCCTGTTATGTGATATTTTTGAATCCTTTATCGGGGCGCTGTACATGGATCAAGGCCTGGACAAGGTCGTGGGGTTTGTCACAACCGTGGTCTTCCCCAAGCTAGATGAAGGCCGGTTTGACGAGTTCTTTGATCACAAGACGGAACTCCAAGAATTGGTTCAGAAAAAGGGCTCGGTCAACATCGATTACCGTCTGCTGGATGAAGAGGGCCCCGACAACGATCGGGCCTTCGAAGTGGCGGTCTACGTTGACGACCAAAAATTGGGCGAGGGCCACGGGCACTCTAAGAAGCACGCTGAGCAAAATGCGGCGCGCCACGCCCTGGAGAATTTGAAAACAGAGTAAGGATGACTAACGATGCGGTTAAAGACATTAGAAATTAGCGGGTTCAAGTCCTTTGCGGATAAAACCCGAATTGACTTTTTGCCGGGAATGACCGGCATCGTCGGCCCCAACGGGAGTGGTAAGAGTAATATTTCCGAAGCTGTCCGGTGGGTCTTGGGGGAACAATCAGCGAAGAGTTTACGGGGCAGTAAGATGCCCGACGTGATCTTTGCGGGCTCGGCGGATCGGCATCCATTGAATCGAGCGGCTGTGTCGATTACGCTGGACAACAGCGATCATTATCTAAAGAGTGACTACACGGAGTTAACGATTAGTCGGATCCTCTATCGGTCTGGGGACAGCGAGTATCAGCTTAACGGGCAGAACTGTCGGTTACGCGATATTACGGAGCTGTTGATGGACTCGGGGATGGGACAAGACTCCTTTTCCATTATTTCACAGGGGCGCGTTGAGGCCATCTTTAACAGTAAGCCGGAGGACCGGCGCAACATTGTCGAAGAGGTTGCCGGGGTCTATAAGTACCGGAAACATAAGGAAAAGGCGCAACGCGAACTGGAAGAAACCATGACCTATCTTCACCGAGTTGAAGATATTGTGGCGGAATTAGAGGGCCGACTCGAGCCTCTTGAAGAACAGAGCAGTCTGGCTGAGGATTATTTGGACCAGCAAAAGAAGTTCGCCTTGCTGGAAAAGACCCAGTTGGTGCGGCAACTCCACACGGAATTGTCGCAGAAGGCCACTGCCGATGCGGAGGTCAAGGAGAAGCAACAGCAAGTTGCCAATCACCAGACCGCTGAGCATGAACAGACGGCCACCGTCCAGCAGGTCAAGCAGCAGCAAACGGATCTGCTCGCGCAAAAGGATGCGTTGCAGGCCAAACTGGTCACGGCGACGCAACAGGTCGAACAGTGTCAGGGACAGGTTAACCTGTCTGGTGAGCAACAGCGCCATCAGGAAGAACAACGCCAGGCGGCTGAGGACCAACGGCAACAATTGACTGCGGAAATGCAGGCCAATCAAGAACAATTGACCGCCACCACCCAAACGCTCACCGAACTGACGGCAGCCATGACGGCCGCCAAGCAGGAGATTCGGGATCTGGTTAAGGCCACGGACCCGGCAACGGTGACGGGCTTGCGTGAGCAGTTAGAGAAGCTGCGAACCACGTATTTTGATCAGAAACAAGCGGTTGCGAACTGGCGAAATCAACGGCAATACATTCAGCAGAATCAGGAACGTTTGCTCCAACAAGGTGAGCGGGTGGCCCGGCAGTTTGCGAGTCTCCAAGCAACCGAACGGGAGGCGCAGGCTAAGGTGACCGCCGCGACTGAGGCGGCCACGACACATAAGTCGGCGTTGAACGACGCGGAACAAGCTTTGGATCAAGAGGCCGGCAACTATCAGCAACAACAGCAGGCCTATCAGCAGTTACAACACAACTGGCAGTCCGCTCTAGAAATCTACCAACGCGCACAGACCAAGGCGGCCAGTCAACAAGCGGCTTCGGCCGAGTATGGTGGTTTTTACCAAGGCGTGCGGGCAATCTTGAAGCAACGGCAACAGTTTCCCGGATTACTGGGGGCCGTGTCGGAGCTGCTAGATGTGCCGGAACGCTATACGGCAGCGGTTGAGTACGCCCTAGGTGGTCAACTGCAGCAAGTGGTTGTCGACAACGAGGCCACGGCAAAGTCGGCGGTGGGTTATCTCCGGCAACAGCGCGCTGGTCGGGCGACCTTCCTACCGCTGACCGCCATTCATGGGCGGCAGATTGACCGAACGACGCGGCAAAACCTGCAATCCTTGTCTGGGTTCTTGGGGATTGGGAGTGATCTGGTTAAGATCGACGACCAGGCCCAAAATATCTTGCAGTATTTGCTGGGGACTACGATCTTTGCGGCGGATTTGGACACGGCGGTGGCCATTAGCCAGCAGATTCATCACCGTTACCGGGTCGTTAGTCTGGCCGGTGATGTGGTCAGTGCTAGTGGGGCCATTACCGGTGGTCAGGCGCGGCAAAGTCACAGTAGCGTCCTTCGTCAACAGCAGGACCTGCAGCAATTGCAGGCGTCGATTGGTAAGATGAAGCAACAGTTGCAGGCCCAAGAGGCTAAGATTAAGGCCGCACGTGAGGCCCTGTTAGCCAGCGAACAACGCAGTCAAACGCTACAAGGCAAGATCAACCAGCTACAGCCGCAATGTCGGCAGTTGGATGATGACTTGGCGAGTGCGCAAACGGCGTTGGATCAAGCCAGTCGGCAGGTTAAAGCCGCGCAGTTGGATCTCGACCAGGCGAAGAATGCTGGGGATGATCAGCAGGATGCGCATTTGGCCGAACAGATCCTAACCGGCGAGAAGCAGATTACGGCGACGGAATCTCAGGTACAAGCCATTCAGAAACAGATTGAGACGGTCACGGCTGAACAAGCGACCAAGCAGGCCCAATTGACCGAGAAACAAGCCTGGCAGGCCGGTGCTAAGGAACGCCAGCAACAGCAACGGCAGTCCTGCGCGGATCTGAAACAAGCGATTGCCGCTGCTCAAACGCAACTGACCACCTTGGCCGCTGACCTGAAACGGCTGGATCAGCAGGAGGCCTTAACGCCGGCCGCTGCCCAAGAGCAGTTGGCCCAGGCTCAGGCTGATCGCGATGCCATCGATCAGCAATTGACCACAAGCAACGCGCAATTGACCACGGTAAATGATCAACTGGCTCAGGCGGAAACGGCTAATCAGCGGACCAGTGGCTTGTTGCAACTGGCCAATGACGATTTGCAAAAGGCCCAGGTTCAACAGACCCGGCTGGCGGCGTTGATCGATCAGCAGCAGAATCAGTTGTCCGAAAAGTACCACTTGAGTTTGGCGGGCGCCGAGCAAGAGGTCAGTGACTTGCCGGACAATGAATTGGCGGTTCAGCTTAAGCTATTGAAGCGTGGCTTAGATGAGATTGGGCCCGTTAATGTAAACGCCATTGCTGAGTATCGGGAGGTTCGTGAGCGTTACGACTTCTTAACCAAGCAACGCGATGACCTCTTAACGGCTCGGGATCAACTGACCGCGACGATGGCCGAATTGGATGGTCAGGTTAAGCAGCGTTTCAAGGAAAGCTTTGATCAGATTGCGGCGAAATTTTCCGCGACGTTCCAACAGATGTTTGGCGGTGGTAAGGCCGAACTGGTCTTGACGGACCCGCATGACCTGTTAACCACGGGAATTGATATCATGGCGCAGCCACCGGGCAAGAAGTTCCAGAACATGGGACTGCTCTCCGGGGGTGAACGTGCGCTAACGGCAATTACGCTATTATTCGCAATTTTACAGGTACAACCCGTACCATTTTGTATTTTAGACGAAGTGGAGGCGGCGTTAGATCCGGCTAATGTGACCCGATTTGCCCGCTACATCCACCAATTCCAGAATCAGACACAATTCATCGTCATCACCCACCGTCAGGAGACGATGGTTCAGGCCGATATTCTTTACGGGGTGACGATGCAGGAGTCCGGCGTTTCTAAGATGGTCGCCGTGGATCTGGATCAAGAAACCACTACGGAAAGGAAGCAATCCTAATGGGATTATTTGATATTTTTCGGCGCCGAGCTAAGAAAGAACCTGAGAGCGAAGCGCCACAATCGACAGCGCCAAGCAGTGCTGCCGAGGTGCCAGCAAGTTCAGCAGCCGCGGAGAGTGCCACAGCCGTAGCGCCGGCAAGTGCCGCGACAACACCTGCTGACAGCACCGCACCGGAAGCGAGTGAAGCGACACCTGCCTCTGAAGCGGCTGTTGCGGATGCGTCATCCGACAGTGTGGCAACGTCCGGGAGTGCGGCTGCCGAAGCGCCAGCGGAAACGTCAACACCAGCGGCGACTGCAGAAGCCTCCGAGAGTGCCACAGTGGAAGAACCCGCAAGTTCGGCCTCCGTCGCACCAGAAGTTGCAGCGTCAGTGGCTCCTGAACAGGAAACGTCGTCAGCGCCCGCAGATGACGCTGAGACACCAGTGCGTTCTTCGGCCACAGTGGCTGCTGAAGCGCCGGCATCCAGTGCCGCAGAGAACCCCGTCAGTGAGGCGCCAACTTCTGAGGCGCCGGCTGCCGATCAGCCTGAAGCAGCGGCCGAACAACCCGTCAGCGATGAACAACTGTATGATAAGGGGCTAGAAAAGACCCGGCATACCTTTGGTGAACGGCTGAATGCGCTGCTGGCCAATTTCCGGCACGTTGACGAAAGTTTCTTCGATGATTTGGAAGAAACCTTGATTGGTGCCGATGTGGGCTTTGACATGGCCGTGAAGCTCAGCGATGAGTTGCGCGACGAGGTTAAGTTGCAGAACGCTAAGAAGTCGTCGGACGTTCAAAACGTGGTGGTCGAGAAGCTGGTTGAGATTTATGACGCGGCCGGCAACGACGAGAGTACCGCGTTAAACATGGCCAAGGAAGGTCCAACCGTGATCCTCTTTGTTGGGGTCAACGGGGTGGGTAAGACCACGACCATTGGGAAGATGGCCAATCGCTATCACCAAGCGGGTAAAAAGGTCTTACTGGCCGCGGCGGATACCTTTAGAGCCGGGGCAACCGAGCAGTTGGATGTCTGGGCCAAACGAGCAGACGTGGATATTGTGACGGGTAAGCCCCAATCCGATCCCGCTGCGGTGGTCTTCGATGCCGTTCAGAAGGCCAAACGTGACGACTACGATATCCTCTTTGTGGATACGGCCGGTCGTTTGCAGAACAAGGTCAACTTGATGAATGAGCTGGCCAAGATGAAACGGATCATCACCCGTGAGATCCCAACGGCACCACATGAAGTCTTATTGGTGTTGGATGCCACGACGGGTCAAAACGCACTGACGCAGGCTAAGCTGTTTAAGGAATCCACCGATGTGACGGGGATTGTCTTAACCAAGTTGGATGGGACGGCGCGTGGTGGGATTGTGCTTGCCATTCGCAATGAATTACACGTTCCAGTGAAATTTATTGGTCTCGGGGAGCAGATCTCGGACTTGCGGCCATTCGATCCCAATGAATTTGTTTATGGCTTATTCAAGGGGTTAATCGACGTCAAGGCGTTGGAAAAGAGTAAATAATAAGGTCTATATCAAGCTTCTGTTAGTCTTTGTGAGACTAACAGGGGCTTTTTCTAAATCGCTCTGGCCAATCTTAGATATTGACGGTTGGGGTGAGAACGGTTTCGGATTTCTGGATGTTTTCTACGAAGTCCGCGAAAAAAATTGACGAAACCGCTAAAAATCGGTACTCTAGTAGAGTGTGTAAGTGCGTTTGTCGGGCGTTCATTTTCTGAACCTGGGCAAGCGCCGATGGGGAACTATCTGGGAGGACCAAGCATGGAGATTGAAAAAAATTATCGGATTAATTCCTTATTTGCGTTCTACCAGCCGTTGCTGACCGCAAAGCAGAATAATTATATGCAGTTGTATTACGGTGACGATTATTCCTTAGGTGAAATTGCCGAGGAATTCAACGTGAGCCGGCAAGCGGTCTATGACAACCTGCGGCGAACCGAAAAGATCCTCGAAGACTACGAGGGTAAGCTGCATCTTTATCAAGAATTTACGGCTCGTAACCAACAGGCAGATGAGATTCAGTCGTATGTGGCGGATCACTATCCCCACGATGCGACGCTCAACCGGCTGGTCGCGGGACTTGAAAATCTAGAAGAACAATGAAAGTTAGGTGGCAAAACGAATGGCGTTTGAAGGATTAACGGAACGACTACAAAACGCAATGCGCAAACTCAGAGGAAAGGGGAAAGTTTCCGAGAGTGATTTGCGCGAAACGA
Organism: Levilactobacillus hammesii DSM 16381; assembly: GCF_001434395.1. Taxonomy (GTDB): domain Bacteria; phylum Bacillota; class Bacilli; order Lactobacillales; family Lactobacillaceae; genus Levilactobacillus; species Levilactobacillus hammesii. Next base: position 15,290 of record NZ_AZFS01000066.1, on the reverse strand, counting down.
TGCGTGAGATTCGGCTGGCATTGCTGGAAGCCGATGTTAACTTTACCGTGGTCAAGGACTTTGTGAAGCAGGTTCGTGATCGCGCCATGGGTGCCGATGTGCTGGAAGGGTTAAACCCCGCCCAACAAATCGTTAAGATCGTTGACGAAGAGTTGACGAAAACCATGGGGGAAGAAGCCGTTCCCCTGAACAAGTCTGACAAGATCCCAACGATCATCATGATGGTTGGGTTACAAGGGGCCGGGAAAACGACGACTGCGGGTAAGTTAGCCCGTAAGTTGAAGGAAGACGAGAATGCCCGTCCATTGATGATTGCCGGAGATATCTACCGGCCAGCCGCCATCGAGCAGTTGGTTCAGGTGGCAAACGGTATTGATGTGCCTGTATTCCAAATGGGAACCGACGTCGATCCCGTTGAGATTGTCCGGCAAGGGTTAGCCCAAGCCGAAAAGGATCACAACGACTACATCATCATTGATACGGCCGGTCGTTTACAGATCGACGAACAGTTGATGGATGAGTTGGCCAAGATCAAGGCCTTAGCGCAACCAGACGAAATCCTTTTGACGGTTGATGCCATGACTGGGCAAAACGCCGTGGCCACTGCCGAAGGGTTCAACGACAAGCTTGACGTGACCGGGGTTGTCTTGACCAAGTTGGATGGCGATACCCGTGGTGGGGCCGCCCTGTCGATTCGCGCCGTCACCGGTAAGCCAATCAAGTTCATTGGTCAAGGTGAAAAGATGACCGACCTGGACGTCTTCCACCCTGATCGGATGGCGTCCCGGATTCTGGGGATGGGGGATATGCTTTCCCTGATCGAAAAGACCCAGAAGGAATACGACGAAAAGCAAGCTCAAGAGTTGACCGAAAAGATTCAGGAAAACTCGTTTGATTTTAATGACTTCTTGGATCAGATCGCCCAGATTCAAAAGATGGGCCCAATGGATGAAATCATGAAGATGATTCCGGGGATGGCGAACAACCCGGCCATGAAGAATGCCCAAATGGATCCTAAGGATATGGAACACTTGAAGGCCGTGGTTTACTCCATGACACCGCAAGAACGGACCAACCCTGATCTGTTGAATCCTTCCCGTCGCCGGCGGATTGCCGCTGGTTCTGGTCGACCGATTCATGAGGTTAACCGGATGATTAAGCAGTTCAACCAGATGAAGAAGATGATGAACCAAGTCTCCAAGGGGAACATGTCTGGGATGGAACAACTGATGGGTGGCTCTGGCATGGGCGGTGGCGCCGGTATGGGCCGTATGCAAAAGATGGCCATGAACCGGATGTCCCGTCAGATGAAGAAGAACAAGAAGAAACGGCTAAAGAGTAAGAAGAAACGCCGGAAGTAAGCATTACGCCATTATCATGGCGTAGTGAAAGGGGGAGTGACTGTGAGGTTACGCCCTTTTTTTGCAGGACGAATTGAAATGTGGTTGGCTCTAAATAGGTTACTAATATTAGATAAGCGCCTGCTACAATAAATTTTGAGTAAGGAGTGAGGATGTGATGAATTCTAATCTAGGGCCGATGAAGTATCAGGTCAACGATCGGGTAGTCTTTAAATTTCAGGATGAACGGCTAAATGGCCGCATTGTGGTTGCGGATTTTGGCGGATCACTGGAAATGCTAGGCCAGTGCCATTCCTATGACTTAGTCTGCCAACGGGACGGCAAGGGTTGGTTAATCAAGCATGTTCCGGAGCAAAGTATTGTTGGTTTTCAAGAGAACTAGGCTTGGAAGTGAAGGCGTATCGTTGAATTCTGAACGATTGGATTGACTGGTTCTTGAAGCAAGCAGTTTGAGCACTGGTCGAAATATTTCTCGCGTTTTGCTAGACGCTCGTATGAATATCCGGTATACTACCCCTAAAGCAAGTCATAAGGGAGTAACTAGCAGGATCCTCTGCGGCAATATCGTCAGCAAGAAGCCAATCCGGTATTGTCTTAAATAGTGAGACTTATGTGTGTTCACAAATTTTTGTGTGCATGCGTAGGTCTCATTTTTTTAACCATTAAATAACGGGTGTTAATCGTTATCTTGGGTTAAGCAAATGAGACCGGCGCACACCATAGGAGGAAATGGAAAATGGCCAAAGTCCCAATTTACCAGCAACCAGTGTCCACTATTTACCAATCACTTCAAACGGATGAACGCGGTTTAACCACCGCTGCCGTGCAGGAGCGCTTGGCGCAGAATGGCAAGAATGTCTTGAATCAGCAGAAAACGACCTCACTCTTACAGAAGTTTATCGCCCAGTTCAAGGACTTTATGATTATGGTGCTGCTGGTGGCCGCCTTGGTTGCCGGCTTGACCGGAGAAGTCGTTGACGCCGTGATTATCCTGATCGTCGTCGTGCTAAATGCCATCTTCGGCGTATTCCAGGAGGCTAAGGCCGAGGAAGCCATCAACGCCCTCAAGGAGATGTCGGCACCCAACGCCACCGTGCGCCGGGATAACGTGGTCACGACCGTTAAGAGTGATGAGCTCGTGGTCGGTGACATTGTGCTGCTGGAAGCCGGCGATATCATTCCGGCCGACGTGCGCTTGGTTGAGGTCGGCTCCCTCAAGGTGGAGGAGTCAGCGTTGACCGGGGAATCCGTTCCGGTTGAAAAGAACGCCGCCGTCTTGACGGGCAGTGAGTTACCAATCGGTGACCGTGCCAACATGGGCTTTATGAACAGCAACGTCACGTATGGCCGCGCAACGGCGGTGGTAGTGGCCACGGGGATGCAGACCGAGGTCGGTCGAATCGCTGGCATGATTGAAGCGGCTGACGAAACGACGACACCGCTGCAAGCCAACCTGACGCAACTGGGTAAGTCCCTGACAATCCTGATTTTGGTAATTGCCGCCATCGTCTTTGCGATGGGGATGTGGCGCCAGGCTGAGAGCTTGATTGACATGTTGCTGACGGCTATTTCTCTGGCCGTGGCCGCCATTCCGGAAGGCTTGCCCGCCATTGTGACCATTACCTTGGCGTTAGGGACCCAGCGGATGGCCAAACGCCACGCCATCGTACGGAAGTTACCCGCTGTGGAAACCTTGGGGAGTACGGACATCATTGCCTCCGATAAGACGGGGACGTTAACGCAAAACAAGATGACCGTAGAAAAGGTCTATCAGGATTTGGAATTGGTCGATGCCCATGCGCTTGACTTTGCCCGCGATAATCGGCTGGCCCAGACCATGATTTTAAGCAATGACACCAAGATGACGACGGAAGGACTAGCGGGTGACCCCACGGAAACGGCGCTGGTTCAGTACCAGTTGGATCGGCAGTATCCGGTCGTTCAGGTGCTAGCGGACTTGCCACGGGTGGCCGAGATTCCCTTCGATTCCGAACGGAAATTAATGTCGACGGTGCATCCGCTGCCCAATAATCAGTTCTTGATCGCGGTCAAGGGTGCGCCGGACGAATTGCTCAAACGGGTGACGCAGGTGGCTCAGGCAGGGCAAGTGACCCCGCTGAGTGCGGCCGACCGTCAGGCCATCTTGACTACCAATCACGATATGGCGACCCAGGCCTTGCGGGTACTCGCCTTTGCCTACCGCATTGTGGATGAAGTTCCGCATGACCTGACGAGTGCTAACGTCGAAAACCAACTTATTTTTGCCGGAATGGTCGGGATGATTGACCCGGAACGACCGGAAGTGGCGCAAGCCGTAGCGGACGCCAAAGCAGCGGGAATTCGACCGTTGATGATTACCGGTGACCACCGGGACACGGCGGCCGCGATTGCCACCCGACTCGGGATTATCGAAGCCGGCGAAACGGCGGCCGTCGTGACCGGAGCCGAGCTGGATGAGATGGACGATACGACGTTTGCCAACCGGGTCAAGGACTTTGCCGTTTACGCACGGGTGGCCCCGGAACACAAGGTACGGATTGTCTCGGCCTGGCAGCGTCACGGTAAGGTCGTTGCCATGACCGGGGATGGGGTCAACGATGCGCCCGCCCTAAAGGCTGCCGACATCGGTATCGGCATGGGAATTACCGGGACTGAAGTTTCCAAGGGGGCCAGTGATATGGTTCTGGCCGACGACAACTTCTCCACGATTGTGGTTGCCGTTGAAGAGGGACGAAAGGTCTTTGCCAACATTCAAAAGGCCATTCAGTATCTGCTGTCCGCCAACCTGGGGGAAGTCTTGACCCTGTTCATGATGACCATGCTGGGATGGCAGATCTTAGCGCCCGTGCACATCTTGTGGATCAATCTGGTGACGGATACGTTACCGGCCATTGCCCTGGGGATTGAACCGATGGAACGCAATATCATGAAGCAACCGCCGCGTGGTCGACAATCGAACTTCTTCTCGGGTGGGGTCTTCGGTGGCATCATCTACCAGGGACTGTTAGAAGGGGGGATTACCCTCTTTGTCTACTGGATGGCGATCACGTACCCAGTCCATCAGGCGGCCACTCTGGCCCATGCGGACGCCCTGACGATGGCCTTCGCCACGTTAGGTCTGATTCAACTCTTCCACGCCTTCAATTCCAAGTCGATCCACGGCTCCATCTTCACGGTGGGACTGTTTAAAAACAAGTTCTTCAACTGGGCCATTGTGATTGCCTTTGCTTTATTAGCCATGACCATTCTGGTACCGGGCTTGAACAGCGTGTTCCACGTCGCAACCTTGAATCTTTTCCAATGGGGCGTGGTTCTCGGTGCTTCGGCGATGATGATTGTGATTGTGGAAATCGTTAAGTTCTTTCAGCGACGCGTGGTAAAATAAGTCTAATAGATTAAATTTACAACCTGTCGTTGGGCGTACGAATTAGTAGAGAGGGCTTTCGGCCAGCACATACCTTGAAGCGGGGTCAACGGTAGATTGTGAATGGAATGGGGTGTAGGTAGTGGCATTGACGTATCAAGCGTGTTTACAGGCAACCAACGTGGTCCTGGCCAGCGGCAGCGTCCCCACCATCGTAGGTGAGGCGGGCATTGGTAAATCAGCCCTAATTGCCGATCTGGCCCAGCAACGCCACGCTAAGCTGTTTACGACGGTGGTGAGTCTGGTCGAAAAGGGGGACTTGGTGATTCCGGTTCCCCCTCTGACCAGCGACTCCTTCGTCCAAACGGCGCAGTATGGGTCGTTGGCGGATGTCCAGTTTGGTTATTCCCATACGCTGGTCGCCATGATTCGTTACGCGGAGGCACATCCGGATCAGGAGATCATCTGGTTTCTGGATGAGTTCAACCGGGGGACACAGGCGGTTCAAAGTGAACTGATGAATCTGGTCTTACAACGCCAGATTAATACGCTGACGTTACCCGATCAGGTCCACCTGATCCTGGCCGAGAATCCAGATGCCACCATGGCCGGGTTCGAGCAGAGCCATTACGGGGTGACCCCCGGGGATGCGGCGATTGCCGACCGGACGACACGGCTGGTTTTGACGGCCGATGCCGAGACCTGGCTGGCCTGGGCGACCCAGCCGGTGGCGGGTCACCCACGGATTAACCCCCTGGTGACCACCTACTTGGGTGAGAACCCCGCTGATTTGCACGTGGTGGCAACCAGTGATGCCATGGCGGATGATGACTTGCAACCAACGCCGCGGGCCTGGGAACGCGTGTCACAGGCCTTAAACGAACTAGAACGTCAACGGTTGTTTAACCAGACGGCGGTCGTGACGGCCATCATGCAAGGGAATTTGGGCATGACGGTTGGGACGGCCTTTGCCGGGTATGTTCAGGAACAGCGGCCCGGGCTGACCGTGACCCAGGCCTATCAGGATGAGGCGGCCCCCGAAATCTTCAAGACGTTGGCACCGGCACAGCAACAGCAGATTTTGCGGCTCTGTCTAGCCGACTTGTCGGATTGGCCCCTGACTACCGGCAATAATGCGCAGCGTTTTGGAACCTTGCTCGCCAGTTGTCCTGCCGATGGGCAATTTGCCATCGCTCAGGAGATGGCGGACGTGCCGGACCTATTTGAGCACCTGGCAACCGCCGCGGCGAGCGCCCCCGGTGTGGCAACACTCTATCAGCAATTAACGGCGATCGGCCAACGAGGGAGTCAAATCGAGGTGTAAACATGCCGAGTTTAACGCAAGATTTAAAACGAATCGCGACCGGAACACCGGCACAACGGGCAACGCATGCGCAAAGCGCCTACCAGAATGCGGTGATGTATTTATTGCAGACCGATCCCTTCTACGGTCGGGTGCTCAGTCAACTCACGGTGACGACGGGCGCGGCCCGGTCACCGCTGGGGTTACGGCCGACGGCAACGGATTGGCAGCTACAGCTGAGTCCGGACGCCATCGTGCATCAGGACTGGACGGGGGCGCAGTGGACGGCCATGCTGCGGCACACCATCCTGCATCTGTTGTGGCAGCATCCCCAGCGCTATGCGGCGGCAATGAAGACGCCGGCGCAAGCGGGGCTGGTGCGATGGGCCACCGATGCCGCTGTTAACGACTATCTGACGGATTTGCCGGCGCAGGCGATCACCAGTCAGAAATTGCAGCAACTCATGGGGCAGCCCGTCTTGCGCCAACAGGATTCCGCGGTGTACTTTCGTCAGTTGCGGGCGTGGCGGGCCCAACAGAAACATCAGACGGCTAAGGCCTTGCCTGCCGGTGGGCCAACGGGTCTGGGAGATGCGGTGGCCCACCGTAGCGCAGAAGCGGGTACCGAGCCCAGTGATTTGGATGGGCACACGGCTTGGCAGGAGGCCGATGCCACCGCGGCAGCCAACCGCGAACAGTGGCGGCAGCGGCTCTTTCAGCGGACGGCGGAGACGTTAACGGCTAAGCAGCGGGGCACGTTACCAGGCGCCGTGCAGGCCGCCTTGACGCCCACGGTTGCCGAGCATCCGCTGGATTGGCGACAATTGCTCAAGCGGGGACTGGGGCAGGTTCCAGCCGGTCGTCAACCCGCATTTGGTCGGTTTAACCGCCGACAGCCCGCCCGCATGGAGCTCCCCGGACAGATTGTGGCGACCTGGCAGAATATCTCGGTCTTTGTTGACGAGTCCGGATCGATGGGGAATCGCGAGATCAGCTACCTGCTGGGGCAATTGGCCGCGTTATTGGCCGTTTATCCGGCCCAGGTGACCGTTTACCCGTTTGATACGGTCGTGGACTCCGCCAAGCGTTTCAGCTTACAGCGGCGACCTCAGCACCTGATGCGGACGGGCGGTGGCGGCACCCGGTTCCAAGCGGTGTTCGATGCGCTACCACGCTTGCTCCAGGGTGCGAGTGGGCAACTCGTCTTGATTCTAACGGATGGGTACGGTGAGAAGCGGGTGCAGCCAACCTTACCGGTCCCCGTTATCTGGCTGCTCACGAGTCCCACCGACGCTTTTTCGGTTGAACAGGCGCCGGGAACGGTGGTTAGCCTGACCGCTGATCCGCAATGGCAGGCCATAAGGAGGCAAAATTTGTGACGAAACAGCTAACGGCGGCGGAATTAAGGTCGTTGATTAAACAAACATCGCCCTATCGCAATGCGCAGGCCATCTTGGCAAACGAGTGGGGGAGTCGCGCTATGGAGAACCCGCTCTTTCAGGCCCCGATAACCGTCGCGGATCTCCAGTTTGCTCAGAATTTACAGGCGGCTGGGGTGAGTCCGGTAAAATTAAATTTTACGGATTACGGCGCCGTTCAACGGTGGATTGCCGCGAATCGCCAGTATTTGACGGCGGATGATCGGGCTTGGTTGCAGCGTCCTTTTGATTAATTTCGAGGTGTAAAGAAAAAACCCTTTACATCATATCCATAAACTGGTATATTATTACACGTTGAAAGAAATACAGGAGGTGTCTACATGTCAGTTAAGATTCGTTTAAAGCGGATGGGCTCTAAGAAGCGTCCATTCTACCGGATTGTGGTTGCCGACTCACGGAGTCCTCGTGATGGCCGTTTCATCGAACAAGTTGGAACGTACAATCCAGTTACCCAACCTGCTTCAATTACGTTGAAGGAAGAATCTATCATGAACTGGTTGAACAACGGTGCTCAACCTTCAGATACGGTTAAGACTTTACTCTCCAACGCTGGTATCATGAAGCAATACCACGAAGCTAAATACACTAAAAAGTAGTGATTAGCCATGACCGATTTTAAGGCATTAATTCTAGCAATTGTTAGCCCACTTGTGGAGCATCCCGAAGCGTTGGTGATTACACCGGCGGAGACGGATCGGTTCTACGAATATCGGTTAACCGTTCATCCGGACGATATCGGTCGGGTGATCGGTAAACAAGGCCGCGTGGCGCAGGCGATTCGTACGATCGTCTATAGCGTTCGCGTTCAAGGCAATAAACGGGTGCGACTCATCATTGATGACCGCCCGGCAAAGACTCTCGAGTGAGGCGGCAACGTTTCCTCGAGTTTTTTTGTACCCAATAAAGGGATGGTCGCAGTGGCCAGAATAACTTAATTTGAATATAATGAAGCAATTAAATCATGTAAAAAGAACAGGGAGGCCAATTAGATGGCATATTATACAGTCGGCACCATCGTCAATACGCATGGGATCAAGGGTGAGGTTCGTGTGGTTGCCATTACCGATTTTCCAGAGAGCCGGTTCGCAGTGGGGTCCACGCTCTACGCCTTTCAAAAAGGGCAATCGAAGCCCGTTAAGTTGACGATTGCTTCCGAACGGCCCCACAAGAATTTTTACTTACTGAGTTTTGAAGGCAAGCCGTCGATTAACGACGTTGAAATCTACAAGCAAAGCACCCTGAAGGTTACGGATGACCAGTTAAAGGGCGATCAGCTCCAACCGGGTGAGTACTACTATCACCAAATCATCGGGCTGGACGTGGTGACCGAAGAGGGCGATCAACTGGGAACCATCAAGGAAATCCTGTCGCCAGGCGCCAACGATGTGTGGGTCGTGGATCGGCCGGGTAAAGATGACTTGTTGCTGCCAAAAATTGATCAAGTCATTAAGAACGTGGATTTGGATCAACACCAAGTCACGGTAGAACTAATGGAGGGACTCGAGTAATGCGCATCGATGTGTTAAGTTTATTTCCCGATATGTTTTCCGGTCCCATGCATGATTCCATCGTGGGGAAGGCGATTGAAAATGGCCATCTGACCATGCCCGTCACCAACTTCCGGGATTATTCGACCAACAAGCACGGTAACGTTGACGATTATCCCTTTGGTGGGGGTGCGGGGATGTTGCTCCAGCCCCAACCCATCTTTGATGCCGTGAAAGCAACGCAGGAACAAGCAGCGGCCGAGGGTTTACCTAAGGGCCGGGTGATTTTAATGGACCCAGCTGGTGTGACCTTTAATCAGCACGTGGCCGAAGAATTTGCCCACGAGGAGCATCTGACCTTCCTGTGTGGCCATTATGAGGGCTATGACGAGCGGATTCGGTCTCTCGTGACGGATGAGGTTTCCTTGGGGGACTTCGTGCTGACAGGGGGAGAATTGGCTTCTATGGTGATGATTGATGCCACGGTGCGGCTATTACCCGGCGTGCTAGGCAATGAGGAGTCAGCACCGGGTGATTCCTTCTCATCTGGTCTGCTAGAATATCCGCAATATACGCGTCCCGCTGACTTCCGAGGAATGAAGGTTCCCGATGTCTTGATCAGTGGTAACCACGGGAAGATTGACGAATGGCGACAAAAAGAAGCTTTGCGTCGGACCTATACGCGGCGACCAGACATGATCGATCACAGCAAGCTGACTAAGGAACAGAAGCATTTGTTGGCAGATGTACGGATCGAAGAAGAGGAACGCCAGGCCGCTGAAGCGGAGTCAAGAAAATAACCTTTACAGGCATTTCGAGATATGATACACTTACTTTTGGCTGTTTAGCCACAAAAACAATATTCCGCTGTCGAAACTGAGAATGAATGTTGGCGAAAGGATAGAATACATTATGCGCCAAAACAATTTAATTGCTAAGATCAACCAAGAACAATTACGGGACGATGTTCCAGACTTCCGTGCCGGAGACACTGTTCGGGTTCACGCCCGGATCGTCGAAGGGACCCGCGAACGTATCCAATTGTTCGAAGGTGTCGTAATCAAGCGTAAGGGTGCTGGCATCCAAGCAACCTACACGGTACGTAAGATCAGTAACGGTGTCGGTGTGGAACGGATCTTCCCATTACACTCCCCACGTGTTGCTAAGATTGACGTTATTCGTCAAGGTCGTGTACGTCGTGCTAAGCTGTACTACCTCCGTGAACTTAACGGTAAGGCAGCACGTATCCCAGAACGCCGTCGCAACTAGTGACATTTCAAAAAACCAATCACTTCGGTGGTTGGTTTTTTTTATTCATTTTTTGGAGTAAATGACATAATGTGTCACCGTGATTTCGTATAATTAATGCATTAATTAGGTAGGAGGAATGCCCCTGTTTTGAACGGACTAAATTGGAGTCGTTACATAAATGATAGTGTAGGTAGGAAAGGAAGCATTTAGACATGAATAAATGGTTAAGACACAGTATTTTGGCAGTCATATTATTATTTGGTATATCAGGGGGGATGGCTTTTAGCTCAGTTGATGCTCAAGCCAAGACGATTCGACACTTTGAGACCAGAACGATTAAGTATCATATTGATTCAACGGGGAGTTATTATCAGAGTGTCTGGGGGAAGGCAATTAACCGCTGGAACAAGCTCCATGTTGTAAAACTGGTGAAAGTTAAGAATGCTAAAAATGCGAATCTACGTTTATCCACGATTAAAAAGGATCATGACTACGCCTATAGTTATAGTCATGAGTCTTTCGCGCCTTCATCCAACGCTTCGTTAAGTATTTATAAAACGGAAAAAATATCTTTGTCTAAATATTTTATGAAATACTGTGGGTATTTTAAGTACAATAGGGTTGATTTAGCGACGCAAGCGATTGGTGACGCATTGGGGTTAGAGTCGTCCGGTAATGAAAATAGTATTATGAGTAGAGATGTTTTGCTACCTAGTAAGATCAGTAAGGCTGACAAGAAAAACCTGCAAAAGCTCTACAAAAATATACCGTACTAAAAATTCAGACATTTTTAGGGATCATGTTCTGGATGAGGACTGACCAAGACTAAAGACAATCACAGGGGTGGTTGTCTTTTTTATTGTCCAGCACTTTTGATGTTGGCAAAAAAGGACTTGTGAAATATGACGACCAGATCAACGACTTGAACTGATGATAGGCAAATTCATTTACCAATCGTCCTTTTCTAATGAAGTGCTAAACTAAAAAGTAGTGGGAGGAATTCATATGAAAAAAATAGTTCAGGCACTCGTTGTATTAGTGGCCGGTGCCGCAGTCTTAGGCGTGTCGAGCACGACCGCTTCTGCAAATAGCCAATATTCAGCGAAACGATCCAACTCGGTGCGTTTGATCTGGCGAAAGTCTATGGGGCGGCATGCCTTTAAGGCGACAACGGGGGCGCGGTATTCTCGGCATCTCGCGGTGCGCTACGGTAATAACGCGGCCACGTCAAATGTGACTTGGTACACGGATGCTCACGAGAAGTTTTATAAGAAGGCCCAGGGCCACAATGCCATTTACTATCACGTAAAAAGTGCTGACGGAACTCTCCAGGGCTGGATCTGGCGGGGTTACTTGAAGACGATTAAGAACAAGAATGTGGTGACCGTCACCAATGCTGCCGATACCGATCCCACCGTTGATAGTGCGGCGATGTGCCGGGCCATGTTTCCGAACGACACGTATGATTCCAAGTTGACCTGGGCGGCGGATGCCTTCTTCACAATAGACGATTCTGCCGATGTCAATGATCTACGAAATCAGACTGCGATGAGTCAGCACGTTGCCGCTTATACGCCGTTTAAGACGATGAAGTATATTGACTTCAACAGTAAAAATCCGAATAGTCTTAAATCAATCGATGCGGCGTTGACGGCTGCGGGTTATGATGCCAAAACGAGAGCCACTTATCAGGGCTGGTCAGTCGGTGGTAGTGTGGTCGGTTTGGATGAAACCCTTGAAGGGGTCAATCCAGGTGAAGGCATGATCTATCTGATTCAAAAGTAAGAACTGCGTTGATGTTGCGGACTTGAGTCAAGCTAACGTCCTAGTCGTGGTGAAGTAAAAGGGAGTGACCATTCGATGGGAATGATCGCGCCTTTTTTGCGCCCGTCGTTCTAAATGTTTCGACAATTCTTTTGGTTAACGGCCATTAGTGACATATTGTGTCATTGGTGTTTTGTATAATCAGGCTTGTGACAGAATGACTAACGGAAAGGGGGAGAACCTGATGGATTTGAGAAAAGTAGGCCTGACGTGTGCCACGGGGTTAACACTGGGATTGGCGATGGTCTTCACGCCAGCGCCGGCGCAAGCGGCCAAGACGCTTCCCGGCATGGCGTATACCCATACGACGCCGGCTAAGGCCCGCGGAACTTGGTATACGCATACGGTGGTTGTGGGTGGCTATTACAAGACGGTCGTTAAGCCACATGCCGTGACGTGGTATTACAAGGCCAAGCATGCGGGTAAGTGGCAAAAGGAGCGGCAATTAAAGAATCAGTACCTGTACGTTTACCGTTACAACCTGAAAATGACCACCACAACGCTACATATGTTTGGTTTCTATGGTGCGAACCAGAAGAAGGGGAATTTCCACTTTTTAAGTACCCGCAGCATCAAAGGTAAATCGGTGCGGGTGATGGTGGATGACAATGGGAGCGTGAATTATCATGCTTGGAAGAATGTGAAGTAGGCATTTAACAGATCCGGGAAGTGCCAACATTACGAAACATAAAAAGGGGTTTAATTAAAATGAAACTAGTCAAAATTTTAAGTGCTGTGATGGTAGCCACAACGATGGGGGCAACGGTTACGGTGGTGAGTCCTGAGGTAATCGCTAATGCTAAAGCCCAAAAATCGTTAAAGGCCTACCCGAAATCTTTACGGCGGACCTGGTACCATTATGAAAAGAATGATAAAGGCCAGCTCCGCTACAGTACGCTTAAATTTACCGCAACGCGGACGACCGATAAGTGGAATGGCTATATGGCGACGAAAACAGAGACATCAAAAAATGTGTTACACCAGTACAATCCAGCTAAGAAATTCAATAAAGGTAAACTGAATTGGAACGTTGCGTATAAATCTGGGTCCTCAACCTTATTTGGACTTTGGGGAGATAGCAAGGCTGATATGGTGCGAAGTCAGGCGATAGATCGTTATAAAGTGGTCACTACAACCTATAAGGGTAAGAAGATCAAGGTTTTGCATGCCACCTTCTTGCCTTCTGCGCCGCTAAATACGATGTATTACTATACGAGCAAAAAGTTAGCCAAGCAGACGAATCCTAAGGGCTACAACTATGGGAATAACTACGGTTACTAAACGCAATAGGTGAGAGTTGATCTGCTTCAGACTATGAGAAGTTAGGGATTAACCATCATGTCATGCGTAGACTTAAATCGTTTAGATAAATACGACCTATCAAGGAGTAAAAACAATGCATAAAAATTTAATCAAGTTTGTGACCCTAGTGGGAATTGGGGTAAGTCTGTTAGGTGCCGGCAGTGTTACGGCACATGCATCTAAATACTATGAGGGTCATTTCGATTCAAAACGAATCACCTACCACATTGATTCTACTTCAAAGCATTATCGTAAAATCTTGAAATCTGCTGTTAACGACTGGAATGACCAGGGGGTTATAAAGTTAGTTAATACGAACAAAAAGAGTAAAGCAGATATTCGTATGACAACTGCCGCTACAGTAAAGCATAACTGGCCTGGATTTTGTCACATTGATACCTTTGATGGCGATTATATGAATGCGCGGATAAAAATGAATCGAAAATATTTCGATGAAAATCATTTAACAGATGAGCAGCGGACAAGTCTTTCCGAGGTTGAAATTGGATTAACTTTAGGATTAAAGGGTAACAATCGTAATAATAGTATTATGGGGAATTTTAATCATATCACGTCATTCGATCGTGCCAATTTAAAGGCCGCATACAAAGGCGTCAAATAACCTAAAACAACATCATAAATTCAAAAAACAGGATTGCCAATTAAGCGGCAATCCTGTGTTTTTGTATCAGTAGAGGTCGATGTAAATAATGCGACATGACCGTGATGTCTAGGTTCAAGTGGTACCTGTAAAAATAGACAATCTCGTCGCCTAAGCCTTGAATTTTACCCCCTAACCCCTCATAATTGTGGGTATGTATGACAGCGTAAGGTGGGGTGGAAGATATGCAGAGTAATCAACGGATCGCTGAATTGTTGACACGATTAATGACGGGAGAGGTCTTGCAACAGGACCTGTTAGAGCAGCACTATGCCATCAGTCACCGCACCTGTCAGCGTGACCTGGCCTACATTCGTCGGGCATTAACGGACTATGCGGCCGGCAGTTTGGTGGAGAAAAAGGGCGCGTATTACCTTTCCCGTCAGAGCGAAGCGGATGACTTGGATATGGTACTGACCACCAGCAATATCCTCTTGGGCTCGCGGGCCCTCGATCAGCCCGAACTGACGGCGACGTTAAAGTATCTGAGTAATGGTCTGTCGCCAGCCATGCAGGCAATCGTCCACCAACAGTTGACGGTTCCGCGGGGAAGCTATACGCCGCTGTCGAACGCCCATCCCCTGTTGCACCAACTGCGCGAGGTGGCGACTTGCATTAGTCACTCGCAGAAGATGGTCTTTGTCTACCGAAGCAGTGAACCCGGGGCGGCCCAGCCGCAGGTTCACCATGCCCAGCCCGTGGCCCTATTCTTCGAGACGTATTACTTTTACGTGGCCATGCTGAGTGAGGAGCACGGGGGCTACTGGCTCTACCGGTTGGATCGGATCGAGGGCATTTTGGAAAAGCGGCCGGGTGAAAAGTTAGACTATGCGAGTCGTTTCTCCCTTCAGGAGCATCGTCACTATACCTACTTGTTAGACTCGGGATCGTTGACCCAGATTCGGTTCATCTACCGCAACAATATTCACACGGTATTGGACCACTTTCCGGACTCGCGGATCATCAAGCAGAATCCGGATGGAAGCTACCTTGTTGAAGCCTACGTCAAGATTGACGGGGCGGTGCTGTGGCTACTCAGCCAGGGAACCGGGCTCAAGGTGCTGTCCCCGGTGTCACTGGTCAACCGCATGCGTGAGACGTTAACGGCCGCGCGTGAGCAGTATGAAGATTAAAATGGTTAAAGTGAAGCGGTCGGGACTACTATCCTGGCCGCTTTTTAGATGAACATGAGTGGGAACGAAAGCGTATTGCCATAACAAAATCAGCTGATCCGCACTATTATTGTACTAGTCCCTGTCAAGTTGACAGGTAAAATAATATAATTTTTCGAGTTCTGT
>NZ_AZFS01000014.1 GCF_001434395.1 Levilactobacillus hammesii DSM 16381 | reverse complement strand
GAAAGCAAAGTTTTATAGAAACTTTGGCTTTCGCCAATTCAGTGTTAAGACTGGTTTAGAGCTGTCAATTCCTTATGCTCCCACGCTCTGCTCGTCCGCTACCATTGACAGCAAACAGTTAGTTTTTTGAATTTCAATAAGAATTCAACTGCTATGTTCGTTTTTAAGGGCCTTATTTTTCGTTTTTAGCGGTTTTGAGACTGTTTATATATATTTATACCAAAGCAAAAATAAAAAGCCCTCAACAGGCTTTTAAAGGGCTAAATAACGAAGCCAGGACGATTAATAATATCTTCTTGTCTTTTTTGCAAAACATAAGTGTATAAGGAATCATACAAGTTCCTTTTGATCTCATCAGGTTCATTGACAGAAGCTTCAAACAATTCTTGAATATCAACTTGCCAAGGATCAGCAAGCATTTCATCA
>NZ_AZFS01000065.1 GCF_001434395.1 Levilactobacillus hammesii DSM 16381 | reverse complement strand
TAGACCACTTCTAAGAATAGATTCTTAGTGTTGCACTTGATTTGACAATTGAGGAAAATAAAATGCATGCCGATGCCGATAGCATTAAAGAAAATGATAAATTGGCAAGGCAAAAATATAATTCTGAAATTAATAGAACCTACTACACAAGTGAACGATTTATTAAAAATTCGGCCCAGAAAGTGGCTATATCAGGTTTGTCGCGAGGTACGCAGCAAGCGATTGGGAGTATTCTCTATCAATTTACTGATGCGGTGTTTAGTTCAATGCAAGAAGTAGTTAATGATTGGGATGATTATCAATCATTAAATGCAAGAATCGATGATTTTAAAAAGAAATTAGAAGCGAATATAGGAGAGTTGCACTTGCGTGACCTGATACAAACATTTTCGTCGGGATTTGAGGGCGGGAGCCTCGCTTCAGTTGCCAATATTTTGACTAATACAATTTTGACTACGGGGAAAAACTTTTCAATGATCTTAGAGAATGTATTTGTTAGCATTGTACAGTCAATACAAATACTTAAAAATGGATCCGTACCCAGGGCAATACGTTTAAGAGAAGCTACGAAGCTAATATTAACATCGGCGATAGCTTCTGTTGGATTAGCTTCATCAGCTGCATTGATAGCTGGATTGAAGGAGGCACTTCCCGTAGTACCACTACCGATAATTGGTGTGCTTGCCAATGCACTCATTGCAATAATTACGGGATCTTTAATCGGGATAATGATTTATATGTTTGACGACTGGAAAAACTTGTTGCCTCAAGTGAAAAAGAATTTGCAAACCAGTATGTATGGTATCAAGGTTACTTCCAAGAGCTTAAATGAAGAATTTCAAAGTGCTATTCAAAATGTTGATGATCTATATGGAAAACTACTTAATGATATTTATGATCAGTATAAAGAACTTCATCAACTTCAAAGTTTTGCCTACGATATGGGATTGGACAAGGCAGACCAGTTCGTTGCCAGTGGTAACTTGGCCGAAGCGGTAAAAGTTGATAAGAAACGTATTCTACGAAATGATGCAGATATTAAGGGGTATTTTAAATCATAGGAGGATAAGACATGGATTTAGACATTACGGGAACTAAAGATCGAAAAGAAGCAGAAGGTAGATTGAAGCATGCAGTGTTTCAATACAATATTTCACAAGAAAATGTCAATCAGGAATTAGCGATGCTACAAGACGAAAGGCAGAAGTTAGCACAAGAAATCTATCTTTCGGGGCAGGTGATAAATGCCATAAAGAATACGCCAAGTGAATTCGATGATAAATTACGTGAAATTGATTTTAATATGAAAAATTATGAGCAACTACTTAAGGTTGCTAAAGAGGCTACTGCCGACATTGTTAAGGGAACGGCTAAGAAAGCAACCGCATCAGTATTGAGTGGATTAACAATTGCGACATTAGGCGGGCCTGCATTGACTACTCTTGTGATGTCGGTTGGGACTGCTTCAACTGGAGCTGCAATTAGTGGTTTGACAGGTATTGCAGCTACCAATGCAACTTTAGCGGCTATTGGTGGTGGCTCAGTGGCAGCTGGCGGCGCTGGTATTGCTGGTGGTGAGGCCGTTCTTGCAGCGTTTGGACCGCTAGGATGGATTGTAGGTGGAACGTTAGCAGTTGGCAGTGGTCTTCTATACATAGGGAAAACAAAGAAGGCTGCTGAGAAGATGAACAACAATGCTGTGAAAGTTCTAGCTGGAGCCAAAGTAAATAATGGGTTGAGTAAGGAAGTATGGGAAAAGTTAGAAACTGCTCGTTCTAGTAGTGATGACTTGAGTGTTCGTTCAACTGTGGCAAAGCAAACTTGGCCAATGGATTTTAGAGAATTTACGGATGATCAAGTGAGCGAAGCCGGAACAATGGTGAATAATACATTATCGGCACAGCAGATATTGAATGATAAGATTGATTCCCTTGATAAGGTTAAGGAGGAGCAGTGATGGTGAAAAAAAGAGTGACGAAAAAAACGGCTAAAAAAGTTGAAAAAAAAGATCAAGACACATTGATTAATGAGTTAAAAGCCTACCAGGAAGTCTTTAAGGCGGTATCAGAGGAATTGGATAGTCAGAGAAGTCAACTGAATATACAACTCAAAAGATCGTTAAAGCTTTTGGGGGAACTGAAATCACTTCCACAGGAACAGCTGGTTGCTGTGAGAAGCATAGAAGGGAATTTAGAAGTTTCTTCCGACCTGTTGAAAGAAGAGACAAGAATTAGAGATCATATTCTATGGAGTGGGGTTAGTATGGATTTAGCAGTTTTTTGGCCAACAATATCAGTATTTACTTTACCAGGGCTCTTTCCTAAGGTGGATAAAAAGGACGACAAAAAGAAACTGAAATTGTTGGAATCTGCGATAAAAACAAATCAAATTGGGATAACTACAACTAATAATATGAGAAAATTGGTGTTAGATAGTTATATTGATTTGAAACTCTGGACGGCTGAAGTTATTAAATATGCAGAAGATTATGAAACGCTTAGTGACGGCCAAAAGACAAATGTTAATAATTTGATCGATTTGTCTCTAACTGCATCGAAACAGCTTATCACGACGATCAACCGAAACGGTGATTTTGAAATTAATTAATAGGATTAATACTGAGATAAGAAGAGCTAATTTCAAACGTAATTTTTCGTTTGAAACTAGCTCTTCTTTATTTAAAAAAGCACAAATTCAACTGTTTGCACTTAAGGCTTAGGTTTTGGAGTCGGTGTCACCGGCGTCTGCAAACCACTCCGCAAGGCCGCCCCAATCGCCGGAATCTGACCTAAATCGGCGATACCGTCCTTGGGCACGACCACCACGTTAGCCGGTGACTTGGCGAGGTCGCTGAAGGCTGAGATGGATTGGTTCTCAAAGAATTCTGGCGTGGCGCTTTCCAGGCTAGAGTTGACCGTATCAATTCGGTATTTTTCGGCATCGGCCCGGGTTCTCGTTGCCGTGGCTTGAGCGCTAGCCGTGGCCATGAGGGCGTCATTCTTAGCCTTAGTGGTCAACTCGATGGACTTAGCTTCCCCCTCGGCTTTGGCAATGGCGGCAACCCGTTCCCGATCGGCCGTGAGCTGCTTATCCATGGCCGATTGAATAGCGGCGGAAGGGGTGAGTTCGTCAATGTTGGTGCGATCGACGTTGATGCCATAGGTGTCGGTCAGGTCACCAATCGCGGTGGCTAATTCCTGGTTAATCTTGGCGGTGGAACCCAGCGCTTGGTTCAGATCCATCCGCCCGATAATGTCCCGTAAGTGGCCCCGCACCAGCTGTGCCATGGATTCCACGGAGTCGGTGTTTTCATACTGGAATTTTACGGAATTGGTGACATGGTAGTTCAGCGTCAGGCTGGCCGAGACGTCGGCGTTATCCTTGGTAATGACGGAATAATTCGGCAGGGCGAGTGGGGTCATGGCCAGTTGAACCGTCCGAATTCGTTGTAGTCCGGGCAAGTAGAAATGAATTCCGGGCGCAACGCTGCGCTTGTATTTCCCCAAAGTTTCAACTAATCCCTCGTTATTTTGATGCACAATTCGAATACCAAACATGTAAACTCCTCCTCAAATTTTCTTGAACGTCAGGATATTCCCGTTACTCTCGATGATTGTATAGTCTGCATTCGCATCGGGAGCTTCCCGCGGCTCCAATAAGTAACGATAGTAAATACCGGCGACTAACACCAGCCCCGTCTTGGCATCCAGGGCCGTTCCCGGTACGGTTCGGCCCACCAGTTGTCGGGTCTCCCAGTTTCCTGGTGCGGCGGTTTTAGATAAAATGTTGACAATGTATGCGTTGATACTGCGTCCGTCCGCGGTTGCGGCCTGTGAAAGCTTTTCAAATAAACTTTCATCCATCCGCAGTAGGAAACGCTTTTGCTTTTCCTTTGCCATAATGTGGCCTCCTACGCCTCCCCCTAGATGATAGCTTAATAATATCACGATGATATCACTTTGACAATTTTCGTGATAAAAAACGCGCCTCCCACCGAAGTCGGCAGGGGACGCGCCATTCATCTTGAACCAATTTAGATGGGGTTAGCCCACGTAAGTCAGTTCCTTAGAGGTGTGGGTAAATGGTAAGCTCCCATCGGCGGTGACGTGGACACAGTCCTCGATCCGGACGCCAGCGACACCAGGGATGTAGATCCCTGGTTCGATGGAGAAGCACATGCCGGGTTCCAGAACCAAGTCGTTGCCTTCCATGATGGATGGGAATTCGTGATCGCTCATCCCCATCCCATGACCTAGACGGTGAATGAAGTATTCACCGTAACCGGCCTTGGTAATGATGTCACGGGCAATCTTGTCGAGTTCAGCGGCGGTCAAGCCAGGCTTAACCGCGGCCTGAGCCGTCAATTGGGCTTCTAGACACACGTCGTAGATTTCCTTTTGCTTAGCAGTTGGTGTGCCTAAAGCCACCGTCCGGGAAGCATCGGAGATATAGCCATCGTAGACGGTTCCCAGGTCAAACAGGACCAGTTCGTTGTTAGCAAACTTGGTGTCGTTGGTGGCGCCATGCGGTTCCGCGGCGTGAGCGCCGGCTTGAACCAGACTCCCGAAAGACATTTCCATAATGCCTTCCTTCATTAAAGCATACTGTAATTCGGCAACGGCGGATTGTTCCGTCTTGCCGGCCTTCACTGCGGCAAAGCCGTGTTCAAAGGCGAAATCGTCCCATTTACCGGCGATTTCCAATTTCTTAATTTCTTCTTCAGACTTGATCAGCCGCATCCGTTCGATGAAGCTGGTAATATCTAAGTCGAAGCGGGGACTGGTGAATTGTGCAGCTAAGGCTTCCATCCGGGCAACTTGTAGCTGACCCTTTTCTAAAGCGATGTGTTCTGGATTGACGTGACGTTGCTTAACTTGGTCGGCAATCATGGCCCATGGATTTTCATGGTCCAGGTAGCCCACGACGGGGAACTTCCAGCCAGTTTCCTTGATCACTTCCACTTCCAAGGCAGGTGCAAAGATGAATGGGTCTTGGTCTGGGAAAATAACTAAAGCAAGGACCCGTTCGATTGGGTCACTCCCAAAGCCAGTGAGGTATTGGATGGTCTTGGGATTGCTTAAATAGGTCATGCTAGCGTGGTGTTCCGCTGTCCATTGCTGAATCTGTTCGAGTTTCGTCATGAAATCACCCCTTCAATTAATGTCATTAGTATACCATCAATTACGTGTTTAATTTGGGAATATAGGGGTTCTGCCTTGAAAATTCTGTGAAAATAAGGTATTCTTTGATGTGAAAGCGTTTTCACTCTTGCACCCATGAAAACATTTCTGTATACTGGTCAAGTTGCTTGAAAACGAATGAAAACAAATCAAAACAAGAAAGAAAGGGCTCTCGCTATGGAAAAACAAACAGTAACTATTTATGATGTGGCGCGCGAGGCGGCGGTCTCAATGGCCACCGTTTCACGGGTCGTTAACGGTAATCCTAATGTCAAACCAGCTACGCGTAAGAAAGTTTTGGAGGTTATTGACCGACTTGACTACCGGCCAAATGCCGTTGCACGGGGCTTAGCAAGTAAAAAGACCACGACCATTGGGGTTATCATCCCCGATGTGACCAACGCCTACTTCTCCTCATTAGCACGGGGGATCGATGATATTGCCATGATGTACAAATACAATATTATCCTGACCAACTCCGATGAAAACGGCGGTAAAGAAGTTCAGGTGTTGAACACTTTGATGGCCAAGCAAGTTGACGGGATCATTTTCATGGGGAACCAAGTCACCGATGAATTACGGGAAGAATTCCGTCGTTCTAAGGCACCAATCGTCTTGGCTGGTTCAGTTGACGCCGAAAAGACCCAACCTAGCGTTAACATCGACTACGTTGCCGCTGTGGCGGAAGCCGTCAAGAACCTGATCGATCATGGTAACGAAAAGATTGCCTTTGTTTCAGGTTCCATGGACCAAGCCATCAACCATGATTACCGGTTGAAAGGTTACAAGAAGGCCTTGAAAGATGCCGGGATCGCTTACGATGACAAGCTGGTCTTTGAAACGGACTACACCTACAAGGCAGGCCAATCCTTGGAACCTGCACTGAATGCTGCCGGTGCCACCGCCGCTTTTGTTGGTGACGATGAATTGGCTGCTGGGGTGATGAATGGTTTGACTGATGCGGGCGTTGCCGTGCCAGACGAATTTGAAGTGATCACGAGTAATGATACCAAGTTGACGGAGTTGGTTCGGCCTAAGATGAGTTCCATCACCCAACCCCTCTACGATATTGGTGCCGTTGCCATGCGGTTGTTAACTAAGTTAATGAACAACGAAACCGTTGATGAAAACACGGTCATCTTGCCTTACGGGCTGATGAAGCGCAGCTCAACGAAGTAGTTGACGACAGAGGGCGCGAAGGGAGACTTTCGGGTCCTTTTGCTTATGATGAAAGGGGAGGGCCTGATAGATAGCCGCAGTCAGAAGGTGTTTGTCGTCCGGGTGTCAAGCGTTCGGTCATCCTTGGTGGATTTGCCTTAAAATTAAGGCCAGCTTAACGTTTATCCCGGATGGATGTGCTACAATAATAGGCAATTATGCACGGATTAGTCGGGGTCATCAGTGCGAGTCGCCAGGGCAACCTGTGAGACGAAACTAGCTGTGACGGACTGTCGTGAGAGATTGAACGAATTGGAGGTGGTGTTGGTGAGTGAAAATAGTCGGATGGCGCGTTATCATTCAGATGAGCCGGAAAACCCGCGGCAACAACCACAAGAACCGCAACAAACGTATCAGCGCCGACCTGCTTTGGCACGGTGGGTGGCCATCTTGGTGATGCTCTTTACCCTGTCGATTGGTTTGAAAGTGACCGTTTTTAACGCCAACTATACGGCCGGTGTGGTTTCCCGGTCTGATGTCGGACAGAAGGTCGTTAACCAGTTAAACAACGAGCTGGAGAGTCTGGGCGTCAGTGGCAATCCCGTGACGTCGGGGATCGTTCAGCCCTATCTGGCACAGGGGGTTGCACAACTCTATGGAGAGACGAGCACGACAACCATTGATAACACGGAACTGACGAACGCTATCAGTACTCAAGCCCAGACCATGGGCGTTACCGCCACGGCGGGGATGACCACGGCACTGGTTAAGGAGGCGAAAAAGGTGGTGCAAGCCGCCTTCAGTACGTCGGCAATGAGCCAAGCGTCAGCTAAGATTCAAAAAGCGAAGACGCTTGATTTTTGGTTGATGATTGCCACGGTGTTGTTGGCTATTGTGACCGTGATCTACGCGTTCAGTGTGCATCACGTCATGGCCAGCCTGGGACCGGGCTTGGCAGTGGGGGGATTGTTGACGGGAGTTATTGGGGCAGTTGGCTACTACTTACTCCCATCACTGGTTCCTACGTCAACGGCAACCGTCACGAGTATGATCACCACGGTCGGCCGTAGTGGTATCGGCGTGATTATATTTGCCGGTGTCGCTGAGATTGTCCTGGGTTTGTTAGTTATGCTGGGTCACCGAACGTTCCGTACAAACTAATAATATTAACCAATATGTAAGCTCGAGATGAAGTGTCTCGAGCTTTTTTAGCGTGACTAATTAACCTATAGAATCCAACACCCCCTGTCGAGTTGGTTAGCGGATGATATCGTTAAAATAATTAACCTTTTTCTAGAAAAGTAATTGACCCCAACTAGTGAGACGTTATAAAATAAGAGAAATTATTTCAAACTGTAAATCAAAGCTTGAACTTGACGGTTGGCTATTTAATAAGGTTGAGGGACTAACTTGGTTGCACAAATAAGAATTAGTTGCACAAATAAAGCCAGTCGTTAAAATATTGAATTGAGAGTAAGGGTTCGTTACCTGAAGTTGCGAGGTAACGGCCGGGTTGGCTAGCCTGGTCTTTTTTGAGAGGAGCAATTACCATGGCGGTAAAAGAACACTACAAGATGTACAAGGATGGGAAACACTGGGTTTTCGCTGCGATTACAGTCGCGGCAATTGGTTTGGGGACGTCGGTTGGCCAAGATACATTGGCTCACGCGGATACGACCACAGTGGGGGCTGAAGCGACACAAACAAGTGACCATACCGCTGATCCGGATAGTACGGTAACATTACAGAAAACGACCGTAGCGGCCACGACAGCGAGTGAAAAAGGCAATACGGGTGACACAACGCCTAATGTGGCCGAAAACGATGACACGAAAAGCACTTCTTCTGGGGCGGCCGCTGGTTCAGATGTGACCCCAAATACGTCGACTAGTGACAAAAACGACGTGTCAAACACGAGTGACCTCACCAACAATGAGGAGACCGCCCCAAATAATGATGGGGGAACCAGTGGGGATACTAGCACGATCTCGAATCCTGGTGAGGTGTCGGAAAACGGGGAAGGCACTGGCGATAATCCAGGAACCGCGCCTGCTGGAAACAAAGCGTCGGGAGAAACTGTCGAAAATGGCAGCGGTACCACTGGAAATCCGGCAAAGTCAGGGGATGCTGGCACCAGTGAGTCATCAGTTGTGCCGGATGATACGCCCGTCGTACCTGATACCGAGACGACTATTAAGGTCGACGACACGTCTAACCTCACCAATTTTAAGGCAGCCGAGCTTGGTTCGGGAGAGGTTGGATCATTGCTGACCGCGAATTTTGCGGCCAACCAGTCGTTATTCAAGACTGAGGCGCTGAACCTTAATATGGCTGCTGACACGACCAGCCTTCTTCGTGGGTTACGTACGACGGCGGTTCCCGTTGCGGATCCTAGCAATTTGACGTACGTCAAGAACGCGGATGGCACGGTGACCATCACCGGTGCGTACCATGATGTCGGTGACACGCTGGTTATTCCATCAACGATTACCGATTCTAACGGTCAGGTTTTAAACGTTACGGGGATTGGTGAGGGGTTCAATTCGGTTTACGGTAACACTAAAAATCTAAAAACGTTAATTATTGAAAATGGCATCACATCCATTGCCAATAACGCCTTCTCCTATCTCAATACGTTATCGACGATTGATTTGAGTCAGAACCAAACCTTACAGACCATTGGCAATCAAGCGTTTGTTAGTGACGCGTTAACCACGCTGGTCTTACCAGATAGCGTGACGACCATCGGTGATCAGGCTTTTGAAAGCAACCCACTGGCTAACGTGACTTTTTCCAAGAACCTGAAAACCATCGGGAGTGAGGCCTTTGAATACGATCCGTTGACTGCGGCTGACCTGAGTAACACGGCAGTTACCACAATCGGAGACAATGCCTTCTACAGCACGCGTCTCG
Organism: Levilactobacillus hammesii DSM 16381; assembly: GCF_001434395.1. Classification (GTDB taxonomy): domain Bacteria; phylum Bacillota; class Bacilli; order Lactobacillales; family Lactobacillaceae; genus Levilactobacillus; species Levilactobacillus hammesii. The sequence continues at coordinate 30,315 of NZ_AZFS01000065.1, read as the reverse complement.
CTACTCTATCGCTGCCTAACAGTCTGCAAACGATCGGAACCAAGGCCTTTGCCTCCATCTCTGAATTGAAGAGTGTGACGATTCCGTCTGGCGTAACGTCGATCGGGGATAGTGCCTTTATTCAAGACAATAATCTCGCTAACCTGACCTTTGCAGCCGGCAGCCAACTCCAGACCATTGGTGAAAACGCGTTTACCTACGATGGCCTGACCAGCCTGGATCTGCCGGAAAGCTTGGTTACCATTAAGGATGGTGCCTTTTCGGCCAATACCCAGCTAGCAACATTAAACTTTGCGGCTAATGGGAATTTGACGACCATTGGCGCACATGCGTTTGAAAATGATAACGGTTTGACGGACGTGACGCTGCCGGCCAGTCTGACAACGCTGGGGGACTTTGCCTTCAGCACGAACCATGGCTTACAAACGGTAACCTTTACCGATGGCACGCAACCCGTGACCATTGGTAAGAGTGCCTTTATCTATGACACAGCATTGAAGACGGTCACGTTGCCAGCTAACCTGACGTCAATCGGCGACCAGGCCTTTCTGTCAGCCACCAGTCTACCCAGCATCGTCTTGCCGGCTGGTTTAGTTAGCATCGGAGCCAATGCCTTTACCTATGATCAAGCGCTCCAGACGATTGATATGACGGGGGCGACGAGTTTAACGACTATCGGCAATGGTGCCTTCGAATACGCCGGCTTGACTGGGGAATTAACGCTACCGACGAATTTGACAACGATTGGAAATTTGGCGTTTGCTGCTAACAATCTAACCGGCGTTGACTTGAATGAAAACCTTCAATCGGTTGGGGATAGTGCCTTTATCTACAACAAATTGACGGGATCGGTCAGCTTCCCAACGACCCTGACGGCCATCGGCCAGATGGCTTTCTTCGGAAACCAATTGCAGGGGGTTAGTCTGCCGGATACGGTTAATCAAGTGGGCGCGAATGCTTTTAGTTACAATCAAATTCATACTTTAAATGCTGGCGCAGGGACTTCCAGTCTGGCGTTGAACCAGAGTGCTTACTACTTTGCCAAAAAGGCCACGGTTTCACTGGCCGATCTCTTTACTGTAGACCTGGGTGGTAAGGCCGTCACGAGTGCTAATATTAGTAAGTTGACGGCGGGGGTAACGCTCAATAGCGATGGCACGTTTGACGTGCCGGCGGGCGTCGACCAGTTTACGTTTAACTGGTCGATGAGCGACAATGGCACTACCTATACCGGCCAGTATCAGGTTGTGATGGACAATCCGGATATTAAGGTGCATAACTCGACGGTCTTCTACGGTGACCAGTGGACGCCGGGAGATAACCTGGTGAGCGCCATTACCCCAGGCAATGGCGTACTTACCATTAAGGACCTGGACGTTAAGATCAATCAACTAGATGCCAATGGCAAGGTGGTCGTCGATGCCAATGGCGATCCGGTGAATGTTGCAGCTGGTGATGTCACGAACAAAGTGGGGACTTATCAAGTCACCTACAGTTATGGGAGTAATTCGGCCGTGGCTCTGGTGACCGTTGAGAAACGGACGGCGACCTACACGGTTAGTGGTAACCAGACGACCACTTACAATGGCGAAACGCCAACACTGGATATGGCTAATTTCAACGCTGCGCTGAGTAATGATCTGCCTTACACGCTTAAGGACGGCGATCTCACGCTGGCGTACACGGATGACAACGGTAAACAAGTCCTCCTGAGTGACGATAACGCGGCAGACTTTGCCAATGCGGGCACTTACCAGGTCGTGGTCAACCCCGCGGCTTGGGCGCGATTGGTCGCTGAAACACCGGCCGTTTCCAACTATGATTGGACGGGGTCCAAGTCGATTGCCACGTTGACGATTGCACCAGCCGCACTGACGGTCAACGTGGGTAGCCAGTCGATGATATACGGCGATAGCGAACCTGCAGCCCAAGTGACCATTAAGGACGCTACGGGCAAGACGATCACCGATTCTGGCGTGACGGTAACGCGGGTTGCTGGCACCAATGCGGGCACCTACGACTACACCCTGGATAAGTCGAACATGAGCAAGAATTACACGATTGCCGACAACTCCGTGCTCGGCGCGTTGACGATTGAAAAGGCGCCACTGACGGTGACGGTTGCGGACCAAACCATGGCTGCCGGTTCAAAGGAACCCGCAGCGCAGGTGACCATTGTGGATAGCAAGGGTAATCCCGTCACGGATTCCGGATTGACGGTGACCCGGACACCCGGCAAGACTGCGGGCACCTATGCTTACCTCTTGCATACGGATGGACTCAACTCCAACTACCAAGTTGGCAGTGCCACGCTCGGTTCACTGACGATTACGGCAGTTCCTGCGGTCGTGACCGGGAGTAACTACACGATGACCGTTGGGGATGCGGCACCGACCGCTAGTGATTTCAAGGCGACCGCTACGGATACCAACGGTCAAGCGGTCGATAGTAGCGAAATTACCGTGGACTTAGGAAAGGCCGATTTAACCACGCCTGGCGTCTACCAGGTTACCTTACGCTATGGCGATGACGCGACCACAACCGTTCTGTTGAATGTTGTGGCGAAGACGACCGGTGGCGGTGATGGCGGTGATGGGAACACTGGCGGCGGCACGGGTCCAGTTGATCCGACTGATCCAGTGGACCCAACGGACCCAACAGATCCGACAGATCCCGAAGAGCCAAGTAAGCCGACGGAGCCCGATGCCCCTGACCATGAAGTCATCAGTGATGGTGGCAGTGGGGTGGCCGTTAAGCCAGGCATCGACATCAGCTTCAAGGATCCAGCGAGTGTTCTGGGTCATGACGTGACGAGTGGTGCCGGTGCCCATATCATCGGGACACAGCTTGGTGGCAACCAGGCAGCGTCAAGCCAGGCCATGACGGCCACGCCGGCTAAAGCCACTGGTAATGCTGACCCGGCCAATGCGGCGCAAACGACATTGCCACAGACCAATGAGGCCACGACACCATGGTGGTCCGCTCTGGGCCTTCTGGTGGGCGGCCTGAGCCTATTCGGGTATCGCAAGAAGCGGCACAATTAAACACGATGAGAAGAAGCCCTAGCCGGTAAATTCACGGCTAGGGCTTTTTACGATGGTTGTGCTCTTAAACAGGGGGATCAGAGTGGGGCATAATGCGCGAAAAGGGCTTGTGGCCACGTTTTGGCACTAGAATGGCAAAAGAAAGCAGCTCTTTCAGAAGACTAACCGTCCGAAAGAACTGCTTTTTGAATGATGTCCCAGATCTTGAGACAGTTTAACTTTTAAAGTAACCGAATTACATTAAGATCTTGGACAGGAAGTCTTGTGCCCGTTCCGTTTGCGGATTGCTGAAGAATTCTTCGGGCGTGTTGTTTTCCTGAATATAACCGTCGGCCATAAACCAAACACGGTCGGCCACGGACTTGGCAAAGCCCATTTCATGAGTCACAACCACCATGGTCATCCCTTGTTGGGCGAGGTCCTGCATAACGTTGAGGACTTCACCGACCATTTCGGGATCAAGGGCCGAAGTGGGTTCGTCGAACAACATGACCTTGGGATCCATGGCCAGGGCCCGCGCAATGGCTACCCGTTGTGCTTGACCACCAGATAGGCTGGTCGGGAAGGCATCGGCGTGGTCATCCAGGTTCACCTGTTGGAGCAGTTCGTGAGCGCGCTTCGTGGCGTCAGCATCACTGACCCCCTTAACCTTCATCGGTGCCAATTTAATGTTTTCCAGAACGGTCATGTTCGGGAAGAGGTTGAAGTTTTGGAAAACCATTCCCATTTGTTCCCGTAAGGTGTTGACCTTCTTGGTGTCCAACGTGGTTAAATCCTGACCGTCAAAGTCAACTTCACCACTCGTCGGCGTTTCGAGGAGGTTCAGGCACCGTAAGAAGGTACTCTTCCCACCACCGGAAGGGCCGATGACCACGATCACTTGACCGGGATTTACTTGTTCTGAAATATTTTTTAGAACTTGGTTATCACCAAAGTTTTTAGCGAGGTCCTTGACCTCAATAATAGGTTTAGTCATGTTGCATCTTCCTTTCGAAGTGGTTTAAGATCCGTGAGGCAGTAAAGGTCATGATGAAGTAAAGGACCATGATCACCGCGATAGGGGCAACCCCTCTATACGTGTCGGACCGCACAATGTTGCTTTGGAAGATCAGTTCGGAGACCCCAATGATGGAGACGATGGAACTATCCTTGATCAGGGTAATGAATTCGTTACCCAGTGAAGGCCAAATGTTCTTAATGGCTTGTGGCAAGACCACGTAACGCAGGGTGTAGCCACTGGTCATCCCCAGGCTCCGAGCAGCTTCTGTCTGCCCCTTGTCCACGGAGTTGATCCCACCACGAATGTATTCCGCGATGTAGGCACCAGAGTTCAGTGAGATGGCGATGATCCCGGAAGTTAACGCGGGGAGGTTGACGATAAGGCCCAGTCCAAAGTAGACGAACATGACTTGAACCATCATAGGCGTGCCCCGAATAAATTCAACGTAGGCCGTGGCTAACCACCGGAGCGCCGTGGCGAAGACACCACCCTTGGCCATCCGTGCCAGGGACAAGAGTACCCCGAGGATGAATCCAAAGAAGACGGAACAAACGGTGATGATTAAGGTGTATTCGATCCCTTTAAGGAAGGCTTTCCAGTAGTGAAGCATGCTGGTGTTGACCGTGTTGGTCTTTAAGTATTTCCCAGCGGCAGGCAGGTAATCCTTGTTGACCAGGTTCTGCTTTCTAATCTGATCGACGGACTTGTTGGCGGCGGTCACGAGAGCGGTTGAGCCCTTAGCGAAGGCCACGGAAGCACTCGTATCAGAAGCACTTAAATCGAATTTACTAGGAATCATGGCTAATTCTTTATTGTTGGCCACGTAGGCTTGCGCGGATGGCTTTTCCATCGCAACCCCTTGGAGCTTGTGACTTTGCAGACCTAAGATTAGGTCGGAAACGGAGGTCATTCCCTTAACGGTCGTCCCGGTTGTTTGTTTCTTAGATTCGTTGTACATGGTTGAACCGGTTTGGGCCCCAATGGTTTTACCCACGAAGGAGTTCTTATCCTTATAGATACCCTTGTCATTCTTGTTGATAACGATGCTGTACCCACCTTGATAGTAGGTATGGGTGAAGTCCACGTTCTTCCGCCGAGCGGGGGTTGGGTTCATCCCGGAGATGACCATATCGACTTTCCCAGTCTGCAAGGCGACTAATAGGGAGTCAAACGACATGGATTTGACAACCAGCTTAACGCCCATGTCCTTGGCAATCTTTTTCCCAACGGCAACGTCCATCCCCACAACCTGGCTCTTTCCGTGAACGGTTGCTTGGAATTCATAGGGTGGATAATCGGGCGAGGTCCCCATGACCAGCGTCCCTTTCTTTTGAACCTTAGCCAACGAGTCATCGGTGGCGGCTTGTGCGGTTGTCGTGGTGGTGGTCCATCCGGCAACGAGCGCCATCACTAATGCGATGGCCATAATTAATTTATTTTTCATAATGGCTTGCTCCTCTATCTGTGATGATGTAATTGAGTATAGCTGGTTTTGTTTATTTATACAAGTTTTATTTTGATAAATTCACTTTTATACATAAATTATTCAATTAAAATTCGCTTCCATCCCCGATTTAAAGGGAAAGAGAATTTTTTTTATACATTTTAATTGAATAAGCAGTTTTTATAAGCTTAGTAATTGAATGAATGGGAAGTAAGTGCTAACATGTATAGTGTCTGTTTTATACGGATATCTATAAAACTTTAGAAAAGAGGAGTTACGATGTCAGGACATTCTAAATGGCATAACATCCAGGGCCGGAAAAATGCTCAGGATGCAAAGCGTGGAAAAATCTTCCAAAAAATCTCACGTGATTTGTACCAAGCTGCAAAAGCAGGTGGTCCTGATCCCGACGGTAACCCTCAACTTCGTTTGGAAATGGACAAAGCGCGGGCAGCTAACATGCCTAAGGACAACATCAAGCGGGCTTTAGATAAAGCTTCTGGTGTTGGTGGCGCTAAGTTCGAAGAAATCACCTACGAAGGTTACGGTCCAGCGGGGACAGCGATCATGGTTGCTGCTTTGACGGATAACAAGAACCGGACGGCTGCGGCTGTTCGTTCTGCCTTCACGCACCATGGCGGCTCACTTGGTGCAGCAGGTTCCGTATCATACATGTTTGATCGGAAGGGTTACATTGTAATCTTACGTGATGGCTTGGATACGGATGAAGATACGATGTTGATGGATGCTTTAGACGCCGGGGCGGACGACATGGAAACCACGGACGAAGAATTCAAGATTTACACGGATCCTTCGAGTGAAATTGCAGCACGTGACGCTTTACAAGATAAGGGTTACAAGCTGGACACCGCTGAAGTTCGGATGTTCCCTCAAAACACAACTGAAGTACCAGAAGCCAAGGCTTCTCAGTACCAAGGTTTGATTGACGAACTTGAAAACAACGACGATGTTTCTGATATTTATGAAGCAGCGGTCTTACCTGAAAGCGTTGAATAAGCGTTTTAACCAAATAATTTGAGTCGATGAACCCGTTGTCAGGCCTAGCCTGATGGCGGGTTTTTGTGTGGTTGCGCTTAAAAAGAGTCTTGCAATCTCAATCGGGGACGGGTAAACTCCATAAATGTGGCTGTGTAATCAGCCTATTTTTTAGCCCATATACAACATGCCCTATACTAATTTTACTGGTGATTCATTAGTAAAATCGGGGATGATCGGCGTAATACAACATGCCCTATACAATTTATGGCATGCCAGAGGAGTGTTGAGGATGAAACAAATGAAACGCAAGTATGTGGTGGGCGGCGTTCTCGTGGCCGGCCTGGTGCTGCCAGTCGTGTGTGCTGGCCTGGTGATCCATTCATTTTGGGATCCCTTTGGTCAGACGGCGAAGCTACCGGTTGCCGTGGTCAATGAGGATCAGCCCGTCACGTATCAGGGGAAGAGACTGGCGGTCGGGCAACAGGTCGTCAGTCAGTTGAAGCACAATCACGAACTGGGCTGGCGCTTCCTGTCCGCGCGGGAGGCAGCGGCGGGAATGAAACATAACCGGTACTATACGGTTGTGACGATTCCTAAGAACTTTTCCCAGCGGGCGACGACGGTGACGGACAGTCAGCCCCAGCAGATGAAGTTGACCTATCAGACGAATGCGTCGCTTAACTACATTGGGGAGATTATCAGTCAAACGGGCGCATCGCAACTGAACACGGCCGTTAAGCGAGCCGTCACCAAAGCCTATGCGCTGAGTATGTTCCAACAGATCAAGAGTAGTGGTCGTGGCTTTCAGACCGCAGCCAAGGGTGCGACGCAGTTAAAGGATGGCACGGTCACGCTCGCAGACGGCATGAATACTTATACGACTGGGGTCACCAAGGTCAAGAATGGTCTGTTGCAGTTATCCACGAAGGTGGCGCAACTGCCAACGGGGGTCCGGCAATTACGCACCGGGTCGGGGCAAATCTCCGCTGGATTGGGCACCCTTCAGACCAAGGTTCAACCCTTGGCGAGTGGCGCATCACAGCTCTCTGCGGGGGCCGATCGCCTGGCAACGGGTTCTGGTCAAGTTGAGGCGGGACTCCAACAGTTATCGGTGAAGACCCAACCACTGGTCAGTGGGGTTCAGCGGTTGACTACCGGTTCGTCCCAGGTGACGGCCGGCTTGGAAAAACTCAACCGGAAGACCGGTGCCTTGGCCTCGGGCGTGGTTCAGTTGGCGGACGGGAGCCAGGCGTTAGCGGTTAGTACCACGTGTTACGTTAACGGCGTTTACCAGGTCAATACGGGGCTTCATACACTGGCTACCGGCGCTCAGAGCCTGTCACAGGCCATCGATCAGTTGGCTGCGGGTTCACAGACGTTAGCTGGTCAGGTTGCGGCCGGCAAGACGGGCGTCACGACGCTGGGAACTTCGGTTGAAGCCCTGACGACTCAGTCGGCTTCCGGTTCGGCGGGCCTCAGTCTTCTGGCTGGTCAGGCGAGTCAGAAGTTGAAGCAGGATTTAGGGACGCTTTCAGCGGCACTCAGCGGCAGTAATCAGTCTGCTAGTCGGCTCAGTCGGGTTCAGGATAAAGCCAATCAGTTAAGCGGTCAGTTGACCGGTAACGATGAGTCGTCGACCACAGCGCAGGCCGCTAGCAAATTAAAGACGGCCGTTGCCCAGCTGGATGCGGGAGACCAGGCAACTCACACGGGAATGACGCAAGCCGAAATTACGGCGAAGGTTTCCTCGGTAGCTGCGGCAACGAAGATGACTGCGGACCAGAAAGCAGCGATGACCTCGGCGTTGGCCGGGGCCGGTCAGACGGCAAGTGCGGATACGGCTACTTCATCCGCGAAGACGGCCGTGTCGACGGCAGCCAATGATTTGGTCAAAGCCAGTGGTCCAACCTCAGGTACTGATCAGACAGCGGTCAAACAGACGGTTACCAGTTTGAAACGTGATGTGGCGGCATTGGCTGCCCAAGGCACTGCGGACCAGGGAAGCTCTGTCCAGGCGGCTTTAGCAGCAGTGGCCCAGGATGCGACTGCTCTGCAGGGGGTCTTTGCCCAAGCACAGACGTTGATGGCCACGCAAAACGCCGCTTTAGGCAAAATCAATGCGGGTGTTAATGGAAAGGACAGCGGACTGGTTGCACGGTATCAGAAGCTGATTACGGGTACGCAGCAGTTGGATGCTGGCTTACAACAGACCCACACGAAAGTGCCGACGCTAGCGGCGGGGATCAACCAGCTGGTGGATGGTGGTCAAAAATTGACGGCAAATGGACCAGCATTAATTGAAGGAACCCAGAAGTTGGCAGCGGGGACGGGGCAACTGAATGGTCAGATTCCCACACTGACTGGCGGTGTGACGCGCTTGGTTGCTGGTTCACTCCAGGTGACGGATGGCTTAGGTCTATTGAATGGGCAATTGCCGGCCTTAACGAGCGGAGTCACACAACTCACGAGCGGTTCTGGCCAAGTTCATGCGGGGGCACAACAGCTGGCCGGTGGACTGGGTCAACTGACTGGTCAGGTGCCAACGCTGATTGCCGGTGTTTCAAAATTAGCGAATGGGAGCAATCGTCTAACCACCGGACTGACCACCCTTGACCAGCAGGCACCGCAATTGGTTTCCGGTGTGCAACAACTGGCGACGGGGAGTCAACACTTAGCGGCGAACTCGCCCAAACTCATAGCGGGCGCGCATAAGTTAACGACCGGCAATGGCAAACTGGCCACGGCTCTGCAAGGCGGCGCCGATAAGGTTAAAGCCACGCCACTGACGAGTCGGACGGCCGCAATGTTTGCGTCGCCAGCGACCCTGAGTCATGAGCGCTTCAGCGACGTGCCTAACTTTGGTCACGCGATTGCTCCGTTTGTCGTCGTGATGGTGACCTTCTTGGGATTAACGGGTCTGGTCGCTGGGTTTGATTACCGTAAACAACTACGGACGCCACGCCAACTGGCCACCTTGACGGGATGGACACTGCTCCAAGCCCTGATCACGAGTGCGGGGATGGCGATCATGTTACACGCTGCGCAGCCGTTGGCGTTTATGAGCTTGACCGGCTTGTTTGCGCTGGCTGTACTCGTTGTGGAGTTAGTTCTACGTTTCTTCATGGGACGGGCGGCCGTGCTGGTCGTGGGTGTACTTTTCTTCCTACAACTGTGTGTGGCCAACGGAATCTTCCCGGTTCAGACGGTGAAGACGCTCTACGCGCCCCTTGCCAAGTTCTTGCCGATCACGTACGCCAACTTGGGCCTGACGGAGGCACTGAACGGGACGGGGATTAGCACGGCGGTTCTGACCATGGGGATCAGCGCGGCTGTGGTGATTATCGTGGTAGGTAGCGCACTGATTGGCTTTAAAATCATGCGCCCTAACGAGTCGGTGGTGAACGAGGCACAGGATTAGGCCGTTATTTACAGAAATCTGCGTAATCTGATCAAGATGCGCAGATTTTTTTTGCGAAATAAAAAGTATTTGGCGACTTTTCACGGAGTTAGTTGAAAAGGGCAGGAGATGGGCGCGTGATTAAGGACTTTATTGAGACATTACTAGCGGCGGCGGTGGCCCGGCAGACCAGCGACATTTATGTGTTGCCAGGAGAAGCAGGCTATCAGATTCGATTACGTCAAATTAATGCCGTGACGACTTGGCAACGAGTCACTCGGTCATTAGGCGAACAAGTCATTACCTATTTTAAGTTTCAGGCCAATATGGCCGTCAGTGAAAACCGTCGGCCACAGGTAGGCGCTATGTCTTGGCCGGGGGAACCGCCGCTGGAATTACGCTTTTCCACGGTAGGGGACTATGCGGGGCAGGAGTCATTAGTGATTCGTCTGATTTATCCCTTTCACACGGCCCGGATGGCCTACTTAGATGAGCGTCAGCCCAAGTTGTTGGATCAATTGGCTGGCCAACGGGGACTGATGCTCTTTGCGGGCCCCACCGGTTCGGGTAAGACGACCACGATGTACACGATTGCTAGTCGCTTGGCGGCGGATGCCACCGTCTTGACGATTGAAGATCCCGTTGAGATTAAGGCGCGCTCATTTATCCAATTGCAGGTGAATGCAACGGCCGGGATGAGTTATGAAACCTTGTTAAAGGTCGGCTTGCGCCATCGCCCCGACGTGTTTATTATCGGGGAGATTCGCGATCAGGACACGGCGGTAGCGGCCGTTCGTGCCGCGTTGAGTGGGCACCTGGTCCTGAGTACCGTCCACGCGCAGAATGCCGGGGGCAGTGTGCCCCGGTTAACGGAGTTGGGAATTTCCTTGCCACAGCTGCGGCAAGTGTTAACGGCAAGCTGCTATCAACGCCTGATTCCGAGAGAAAAACAGTCACCGGCCGTTCTACTTGATATCCTAGCCGGTGAACAGCTGTGGCACGCACAATGGACAACTACGGAAAGGTGGCAACGAACTCTTGAAGAGGCACAGCGGCAACACCTTATTTCGCCCGAAACGGCACAGCGCTTTAAAGCGGGGTAAATGGCCCTTGACCAGTCAGCAACAGTTCTGTCAATTATTAGCGGATCAACTGGCGAGCGGTTTCTCATTGCGCCAGTCATTACGTTTTAGCCAAATGGCCGGGAGCGGATTACCCGCGAGTGTTGCCCAAATTGAGGCGCAATTGCTGACCGGACAAGACTTTGTAACGTGCTTAGCGCCTTATCTGCAGGCCAACGTGTATTTTCAGCTGCAGATTACGGCGGCACACGGCGACTTGGCCGTGGCATTGCAACGGGGAGCGACACTTCTCCAATTGATGGCAACGCAACGAAAACGATTAGGGCAGTTGTTGATGTATCCGTTGGGTTTACTCGTGGGGATGCTGGGCTTACTGATTACGTTGAAGGTGGGCATTCTGCCGCAGCTGCAGCAAGAGATTGCCCCCCAAACGGGAACGGCTAGCGCTTGGCAGCACTATGTCGTATTTGGCTTGGGTAGTGGCGTCATTCTGGCCGGCTACTTGGGTTGGCGTTGGTGGCACCAACAGACCCGATTACGGTTGGCCAGTTGGTACTTGCGTTGGCCGGTGGTTGGTCGAATCTTTCGCGCCTATTACGCCTACTACCTGACCACCAATCTGAGTCAATTGGTGGCCAGCGGATTAAGTGTGAAGCAGATGCTGGTGGTGCTCCACCAATTACCGGAGAGGGCATTACTCTATCAACTGGCAGAGATCCTGGAACAACGCCTGCGTGCGGGGCAGTCGCCGGTTATTTGGCTCCGGCAGCAAGCGTTTGTGCCACAACAGCTGGTGGTCTTGTTACAGAAAGGGCGCACGCACGAGCAGCTGACGCGGGAGCTGGAGGCGTATGGTCAGCTGCGCTATCGGGAATTACAGCGTTTGACCGAACAGGGATTGGCGATGGTGCAACCCGTTTTACTGACCGTCGTTGCCTTATTGATCGTCGGGGCCTATCTGAGCTTACTCTTACCGATGTACGGCAACTTGCAGGGCGTCTACCAATGAGAAAGCGGCAGGGGTTCACCTTAGTTGAAATGACAATCGTTCTCTTCATTATTTCCCTACTGGTATTGATTATTCTCCCCAATCTGAATGGTCAACGTCACCGGGCCCGTGGTATCCATCAGAACGCCATGGAAACAGTGGTTCAAGGCCAGGTCACGGCGTATCTCGACGATCATCAGACGGCAACCCATGTGACCTATGAGGTGTTGGAAAAGGGGCAGTACTTAACGGCACAACAGGTTAAACAAGCCAAACAAGAGGGCATTAAAATCCATGATGAACGACCGGAGCGTTAAACGGCGACAGGGGTTTACCCTATATGAGACCTTAGTGGTGTTGCTTATCGTGACGGGGTTGGGAACGTTAGTGGGTTTGCAGGCAACCGCCCAGCATCGAGCCGCTGCCGAACAAGCCTTTTGGCCGGCCTGGCAGCAGTTGTGGACGGCGGGCCGGCAGGTCGCTTTGGCTCGCAATGAGACGGTTGGCATCTTTGTCGACCGGAAGACCGGGATCGTGACGCTGGCGCAGGGGCAACCACGGCGGGTCTTTCGACGACTGGCACCACCCCGTGGGTTGCGCTGGGTTGATGGCAAGACGGGGTGGTCCATTTCACCGCAAGGCAATTCGGATGCATTTACGATGGAATGGTACAGCACGACCCACCATGTCTGGTGGTATCAGACCTTTCAATTAGGAGGCGCTTTGATCTATGTGGAAGCCACGAAGACCCGCCGTGAGAAGCGGTTGGCTAGTCCCTGATGCCCTGGTGGCATTAGGCATTGTTGCCTTGACGATTTTACTGGCCCAGCAAGCCCTGATGGTGACCCAACACAATGAGCAGATTCGGACGGCAAAGCTTCGACAAGTGCGTGCCCGGCATGACCAGGCATTACTAAAATGGGCAGCCACCCAATGAGTAAACGGCAGGGTTTTACCTTGGTTGAAGCGTTGCTTGCCTTAATCATTGCCTCAGGCATCTTTGTCCTGGCTAGTGGAACCGATCGGATCATCTTGAGGCCGCTACGTCAGGACCCCGTTGCCTGGCATCAGGTCATTCGGGTGTTGGAACAACCGGGACGCTACCGGGTAACGGGAATTGACCAGCAACAGCTTAATCTGGTAGATACGCAACATGACGATAAACCAGTCGCGGTGTGGTGTGATGCAAAAGGCACTCTCCGTCTGACCAACCAGCAGCATCAAGGATACTACCCCTTATTGCGGCGGGTTGAGGCGGTTCAATGGCGGCCGACTGCCTATGCGGGACTCATCGAATTACGACTTAAACAGGAGCGATTACCTTGGCAGACGACCATTCTCAATCTCAGCGGCACGGCTTTTTGACGCTGTGGGCCTTGTTCTCTTTAGCGGGCGTGAGCCTCATTTTACTCATTGTTCTGACCGGTCAATCGGCCAAACAACAGTCGACCCTTGAACTGATTCGAACCTATAATCGTTCGACTTCACAAATAGAACGCGCGATTAAGTCCCCCCAGCAACCATCAAATGGACACCCTAGAACGGTAAAACCCGGAGATTCGCCACAAAGATTGCTTGAATAACACCTGAAAAATCGGTAGTATAGATAACGGAAACGTTGAGTCATGTAAATTTCACAAGGAGGCGAAGCGTACTGTCACAAGAACAGACTGAAGCGCTCTTCAAGGTTTTGGATGAATCAACCACAACCCTGCAAGCAGCACTAAGCACATCTTACTTGGATGCGTTCATTGAGACGGGAGATAACCTACTTAATGGTCAAGTTCAGGTGGAAGATGGTCAGCCAGACGAGAAAACGGCAGCCGAATTAACCAAGCTGTACGCGCAAGTCGACTGGCAAAGTGACGATGCCGAAACGGTTCGCCGGGCGATTCAATTAGCCATGTTAAAAGCGATTCGTGTAGATGAGATTCAAGCCAACCATCAACTCACGCCAGATACGATAGCCTACATTATGGGTTACCTGGTCACACGGCTGGAGAAGGGGAAATCCGAACTGACGGTCACTGATTTGACGGTTGGGACGGGGAATCTCTTGACGGCGGTCTTGTCACAGTTGAAGGCAGTGGTCGATGGCGATATTAAGGCGTATGGGGTGGACAACGATGATACGATGTTGGCCATTGCACAGACGTCGAGTGATCTACAACAATTACCCATCGAGCTGATTCATCAAGACGCGTTGGAGCAGTTACTGGTACCAGCCAGTGATTTGATTGTCGCAGATCTGCCAATCGGCTATTATCCAATTGATGATAACGCCGCTAACTATCAGACCCATGCGGCTAGTGGCCATTCATTTGTCCATCATTTATTGTTAGAGCAAGCGCTCAATCAACTGAAGCCCGGGGGCATCGGCGTCTTTCTGGTGCCTTCGCAACTCTTCCAGACGGAAGAAGCGAAAGGCCTCTTGAAGTGGCTAGCTGGTAACGCCTACCTGCAGGGGTTATTAAACCTTCCAAGTGAGCTCTTTATGAATGCCAACGCCCAAAAGGCCATTCTGATTTTACAGAAGCCGGGTGCTGGTGCCAAGCAGGTTGAACAGGTAATGTTGGGTGAGTTCCCATCATTTAAAGAACAATCAGCATTTCAAAAGTTTGTTGCGGAGATCGTCCAATGGGAAGAACAAAACCTGCTGACGGACCGCTCATAAAAGGAGAAATTACCAAATGGGAAAATCATTAGCAATTAACGCCGGAAGTTCTACGTTAAAGTTCAAGTTATTCCAAATGCCAGAAGAAAACGTCATCGCTGAAGGGGCCATTGACCGGATTGGTCTGGGCAATTCTTTAGTTGAGATCAAGTATGGCGATGGTGAAAAGTACAAGACTCATGAAGAAGTCAGTGACCACAAGGAAGCCATCCAATTAATGTTGGATCAATTGACCGACTTAAAGATCATCACGGACTTCAACGAAATCACGGGGATTGGTCACCGGGTCGTTGCCGGTGGTGAAGAGTTTAAGGACTCCGCTGTGATTGACGATGATGTTTTACAGAAGATCAAGGACTTGGCTGAATACGCACCATTGCACAACCCAGCCGCAGCTATGGGCATCGAAGCCTTCAAGAAGATCTTGCCTAACGTCTTGAGTGTGGCTGTCTTTGACACGTCCTTCCACACGACGATGCCAGAAGTTAACTACATGTATGCGATCCCTTACGAATACTACGAAAAGTACGGGGCACGTAAATATGGGGCACATGGGACCAGTCACCGTTACGTGGCCCACCGCGCCGCTGCAATGTTGGGCAAGCCATTAGAAGACTTGAAGCTGATCACGCTGCATATCGGTGCTGGTGGATCGATTACGGCCATTAAAGATGGTAAGTCATACGACACGTCCATGGGCTTCACGCCACTGGCCGGGATTGAAATGGCTACGCGTTCTGGGGACATCGATGCGTCCTTAGTTGCTTACCTGATGGAAAAGCTGAACATCGACAAGCCAAGCGATATGATCAACATCTTAAACAAGAAGTCTGGTCTGGTTGGGGTTTCCGGTGTCTCCGCAGATATGCGTGAGTTGGAAGCCGTTCAGGACAAGAATCACCGTGCCAAGTTAGCACGTGACATGTTCATCAACCGGATCGTTCGTTACGTTGGGGCTTACTTGGCTGAATTGGGTGGTGCTGACGCCATTGTCTTCACTGCCGGTGTTGGTGAAAACGACATCATGATTCGTCAAGAAGTCGCTGATAAGTTGAACTACTTCGGGATTGCGGTTGACCCAGAAAAGAACGATATTCGTGGGGTTGAACGTGACCTGAGTGCCGCTGGTTCAAAGATTAAGACGCTCCTAATCCCAACGGATGAAGAATTAATGATTGTTCGCGATATCGAACGGTTACGCAAATAGTTAGACAGACACCTTTTCGATTTTATTCGGAAAGGTGTTTTATTTCATCGAAAGTTGAACATTTTTCATGT
Organism: Levilactobacillus hammesii DSM 16381; assembly: GCF_001434395.1. GTDB lineage: Bacteria > Bacillota > Bacilli > Lactobacillales > Lactobacillaceae > Levilactobacillus > Levilactobacillus hammesii. The sequence goes on along the minus strand of NZ_AZFS01000065.1, from coordinate 14,409 downwards.
AAATGGTTTTAAAGTGAATCAAATTCGTTTATACCGGGCTTCAACGCTGTTTAGTTAGTCGAACTAACCAGCATTGGAACTGGCATTGCCCATTCAGATGTGTATAATATATTTCAACAAAGGGGCGATTAAGATGAAAGAAAGTCAATCGAATAACAACCAGGAATTTTCGCGGGGATTGCAAAGCCGCCACGTCCAGCTGATTGCTCTTGGGGGAACAATCGGCACGGGACTCTTCTTGGGAGCTGGCCAATCCATTCATTTAGCGGGGCCATCCATTATTTTGGCCTACCTGGCCACGGGAATTATGTGTTTCTTGTTAATGCGAGCACTTGGGGAACTGCTACTTTCTGACCTCGAGGTTCACTCCTACATTGATTTTATTAAACGGTACTTGGGTGACAACATGAGCTTTGTTGCCGGATGGACGTACTGGGTTTGTTGGATTACCATTGCGATGGCCGAGGTCACAGCGGCCGGGCAATACATGCAGTTCTGGTTCCCGCACTTACCGTCTTGGGTCACGGCCTTAACACTGTTGGCCATTCTATTAGCTCTAAATTCAGTGACCGTCAGTGCTTTTGGGGAAACTGAATTCTGGTTTGCCATTATTAAGATCGTGGCTATTGTTGCCCTGATCTTAGCCGGCGCCTACATGGTGGCCGTTCATTTTCCAACGCCAGCGGGTCATGCAAGTGTGACCAATTTGGCCAGCGGCGGCTTCTTCGCCAACGGTGCCAAGGGCTTCTTCCTGTCCTTCCAAATGGTTCTCTTCAGCTTTGTCGGGATTGAAATGGTGGGGATGACCGCTTCCGAGACGGCCAATCCGAAGAAGGTCCTGCCTAAAGCGATCAATGAAATTCCCTTGCGGATCATTCTCTTCTATTTAGGGTCGCTGTTAGCCTTGATGTGCATTTACCCTTGGCAAGCTGTTTCGCCAACCAGCAGTCCCTTCGTTCAGGTGTTCAAGAACGTCGGCATTCAATCCGCTGCCGCAGTGATTAACTTCGTGGTTCTGACGGCGGCCGCATCGGCCTGCAACAGCTCGCTGTTCACGACCGGGCGGATGCTCTTCTCCCTGACATACGGGGGCGAAGGCCATTTCGCCAAACGCATGGGGACCTTGTCACGGTCACAGGTACCCACCCACGCGCTACGGTTCTCAACGGTGGTCATTGCCGTTTCCGTCTTTCTTAACTTTATCATTCCCGGGCACGTCTTCGCGTTTGTCTCCAGTATCGCCACGACCTGCTTCCTGTTTATCTGGGGCGCCATTGTCGTTGCCCACATCAAGTACAAGAAGCAACAGACCCCGTTGGAACGTCGCAATAGCACCTTTAAGATGCCGTTCTTCCCAATGAGTGATTATTTCATCCTGGCTTTCTTGGGGATGGTGGCGGTGGTTCTCTTGTTCAGGGTCGACACCTTGATTGCCTTGATCGGGTCCATTCTTTGGCTAGTTGGCCTCAGTATTGGCAAGCGATTCCGCGATCGCCGTGTCGCTGCAAGTCTGATTAATTCTGATAAGTAAATCAAGTAAGGGCTCCGTCGACTGGCGGGGCCCTTTTTGTGAGAATGAGGTCAGCGAAGATAGAAGCGAAGTGCTAGGATGGAAGTAGGGCTATTTTTCGGTATAGCGATCATTAAAAAGTTAAATGAGGTGTTAGGATGCAAAACGTAAAAATTGCGGGACGCACGGTGCCCGTTATTGGCATTGGAACGTGGCACATGGGTGATCGGCCCGCACAACGGGAAACGGAGATTGCGGCGATTCAGGCGGGCATTGCTGCCGGCGCACGCGTCATCGATACCGCTGAAATGTACGGCTCTGGTCGAGCGGAGAATTTAGTGGGTGAGGCACTGCAGCCTTATCACCGGGAGGACCTCTTCTTGATTTCTAAAGTTCTGCCCGAGAATGCATCCCGACAGCGCATGGCCGCCAGCTTAGAGGCGAGTCTCCAGCGCTTACGGACGGATTATTTGGATCTTTACCTCTATCATTGGCGGGGGAGTGTTCCCTTGGCTGAAACGGTCGCCGAATTACAGCGTCTCCAACAGACGGGGAAGATTCGGGCTTGGGGCGTGTCGAATTTTGACATCGCCGACCTCAAAGAGCTCTGGCAACTTCCTGGCGGTGACCAGGCGGCGGCTAACGAGGACCTGTATCATTTGGGAAGTCGGGGCTTAGACTACGCCGTTCTGCCGTGGCAGGCGGAACATGACTTGCCCCTGATCGCGTATTCGCCAATTGCCCAGGGAGACTCGTGGGGCCAGCATCTCGCAACCAATGCGACCGTCAAGCAGATTGCCGTGGCGCACCAGGCAACGGTCTATCAGGTCTTACTCGCGTGGGTTATTCGCCAGCCACAGGTGTTGGCCATTCCGCAGACCAGTTCGGTTGCCCACATGGAACAGAATTTAGCCGCAGGTGAGTTGCGGTTGTCAACGCAAGAACTGGCGGCATTGGACCAACAATTTCCGCGTCCAACACAGAAGGAACGTCTCGATATTATTTAAGAAGGAGCTAGGCTATGCAATACTTTACGTCAGACACACATTTCTTCCATAAAGATTTACTGGGGATGAACGATTTTGCTCCCCGGCCATTTGCTAACGTTGAAGAGATGAATCAGACCATCATCGATAACTGGAATGCGCGGGTGGCCCCAACGGACACGGTCTACCATCTTGGGGATATTGCCCTGTACTTTACGCGGCCGGCCGTGAAATCCGATGAGGCGGTGGCCGAGGTCTTGTCGCAACTGAATGGACACCTGGAACTAATCAAGGGCAACCACGATAGTCGCGCGCTCTTTAAGTATTTGGCCGCCCACAATCCGGTAGACCACGGTCAGGAAAAATATACCTTCCATGATGTGGGGGCACTGATCAAATACGATCACCGGCAATACTACATGACCCACTACCCGATGATGCTGGGAATTGTGAAGCAGATTGTCAATCTCCATGGGCACATTCACCACTACGCCGTGCCCGTTAAAGAAAATATCAATGTCGGTGTGGATACGCCGGAAACCCGCTATTTAAAGGAACAGGTGCCTTTTGGGACGCCGTTTTCAACCAGTGAAATCGAGGAAATGGTGACGGGAAAGGCTAAGGAATTTCAGGATAAGCAGTAGTGGCAGTTTGCAGTGAGCCGGGGGATGGTGACGGTCACGGGTTGCGCCACGATGCGCTCTCAAGTTATTCGTGAGAAGTGGCATTGCGCTTGACCGGGGCCCCTTGATGCCGTAGGATTAAACACAGTGTTAAGAGGAGCTAAGAGAACATGGAACAGATTACCATCCTGCATACAAATGACCTGCACTCTCACTTTGAGAACTGGCCACGGATTCGACGTTACCTGGCAGCGGCCAAGGCGAGTGCGCAAGCAGCCGGTCACACGGTGTATACGTTTGATCTGGGCGACAACATGGATCGCGTTCACCCCGTGACGGAGGCCACTAATGGCCAAAAGAACGTGGAACTCATGAATCAAATTGGGTATGATGCCGTGACCATTGGGAACAACGAGGGCCTTAGTTATATGCGAGCCCAGTTGGATCACCTCTACGACTACGCCAACTTTCTGGTCGTTTTAGGAAACCTGCTGACCGCAGATACGCATGAGCTGCCGAAATGGGCGGTTGATCACCGTGTGTTGACCACCAAGTCTGGGACACGCGTCCTGGTCTTAGGGCTCACTGCGCCTTATCAATTGACATATCCATTGGCAGGGTGGTTACCGGTCGAGGTGGATACGGCACTGTCACAGTTGTTGACGACATATGCGGCTGACTTCGACGTCTGTGTTCTGCTCTCCCATCTGGGGGTGGACGTGGATCGTCAGATTGCCAAACGCTACCCACGGGTCAACGTGATCATTGGTAGTCACACGCACCATTTGTTTGTTAACGGGGAACAGGACCACCACAGCCTGTTGGCGGCGGCTGGCAAATTTGGCCGCTACGTGGGTAAAATTGAGCTCACGGTGGACTCGCAGCACCGCGTTAAGGCCGCCACAGCTAGTGTGGTGGAGACGGCAACGCTTCCCGAAGAGCCGGGTGATGCGGCCGAGATTCAGGGCCTACATGATCTGGGGACGGATATCTTGTCTGAACAGCGTGTCGCCGATCTGCCGGTTACGATGGAGTCTGATCTGACCGGGCAACCCCGGCTGGTTCGTGAGGGGCTGCATGCGATTGCGGAATATGCGGGGACGCAGGCGGCGATTCTGAACGCCGGCCTCTTCCTGGAGGATCTGCCACGTGGCGTGGTCAATCAGAACCAGTTGCACCAGATCCTACCGCATAACATGCACGTCATGACGGTGACCCTGAGTGGCTACGATCTATGGCGTTTAATCCAAGAGTTCGAATTGGCCCGGTTGTTCTTACGCCACTTCCACCAAAAGGGGATGGGCTTTCGTGGCAAAATCTTTGGGGAGATCAACTACCTGGGGATTGCTTACGACCAACAGACCCATCAGGTGACATGGCGGGGAGAACCGCTCTCACCCAATCGGCAGTATAAGATTGCTGTATTGGACCATTACTTGTTTATTCCATTTTTCCCAACCATCTCGATCGTGGGGAAAAATCACATTTTATACCAAGACCTATTACGGGAAGTGTTCGCCCAGTATCTCGGTGAACACTACCCCTTAAACCAAGACTAGAGAGGATGACGACGGTGGATCGCAAAGATTTAGAGGCACTGGTTGCCGAACAACGAGAAAGCCGGGAGCCGGCAGCAGAGGTCGTGCGGGTGGATGAAACACACCTGACGATTAATGGTCACCCCTATGAGGTGGTGGCCGATGTTCGTGACGGTTTTGATTTTGCGGAATTTTCGCGGCGCTTTAGCACCATCTTAAGTAAATTTGATTATATCGTGGGTGACTGGGGCTTCGAGCAGTTGCGGTTGAAGGGTTTTTATGCCGAAGACCGGGCTGGCGCTAAGCAAAATCAGATTGATGCGGTGCAGGACTACCTCTATGAATCCTGCAACTTTGGCTGTGCCTACTTTATTCTGCACAACCTGGACGTGAAGGCGGCCCCAAAGCCTCGGCGGAGTCGATCACGACGGCGCAATGGTAACAAGCCAGCGCAACAGAATCAGACGGCAAATAAGGCACAAAGCAAGACGCCCAATAAATCACAGAATCAACCGAAACGGCCGGCTACCGAGAAGACGCCAACCAACGGCGGCAATACAGGTAACGGCAATTCGGGTAATGGGAACCATCGGCGGCGCTCACGGCATTCGCGTCGGCGGAATAACAATCACCCGTACGAAGAACACCGGACGACGACACAACCGAAGACGGACACCGCTAAGACGGTCACCGTCGCTACGGGTGGTCAGGGACGCCGTCATTTTACAATTCGGCAGAAAAAAGAGAATTAGGGAGAAGTTGCAATGAAAAATTATCAGGCCTATTTAATCGACTTGGACGGCACGGTTTATGCAGGGAGCAAGCGGTATCCGAAGGCCAAGGCCTTTGTAGAACGGATTCAGGCGGCCCACATCCCGTTTAAATTTGTGACGAATAATACCACGAAGCTGCCCGTTGATGTGGTGGCTAATTTAGCAGACAATCACGATATCCACGTGACAACCGATAACGTCTATACGGCGGGATTGGCTACGGCAGACTTCTTAGACGAACGAGCCGGCAAGACGGGCAAACGAACGGTCTACGTGGTGGGGGAGATTGGCCTGAATCAGGCACTGGCAGCCAAGGGCTTTACGGTTGATGAAGATCATCCAGAGTACGTGGTCGTGGGGCTTGATAGTGACGTGACCTATGAAAAATTTGCTAAGGCTATCTTGGCCATTCGGAGTGGGTCGACGTTCATTGGGACGAACTCGGATTCCAACATTCCTAAGGCTCGTGGATTGATGCCGGGCGCTGGTGCCCTGGTTGATTTGGTGCGGTATGCTACACAGACGGAACCCATCTTTGTGGGGAAGCCGGAACCCATCATCTTGCAGAATTCTTTGGAAATGATGGGAATTGCACCGGATCAGGCGTTAATGGTCGGTGATAATTATCAGACGGATATTCTCGCGGGGATTCGTGCGGGAGTTGACACGTTGTTGACCTATACCGGGGTTTCAACGCCGGAGCAGGTGGCTCAGCAGAAGATTCAGCCCACTTATACGGTGCCTGATTTAGCTCATTGGGACATCGAGGTGGGGCCAGTTGACTAGGTGGCAACGTGGCGTGGGGTTGACTGCGCTAATTTTATTGCTCTTAACGTTAAGTATCTTTTTGACGATCAATGCCGTGTGGTTGTATCGACTGGATATTCACTGGTTGAATATTAGTCAGACCGTTCAGATGGCTCCCCACAAGATTATGCGAAACTACTATCAGATGCTGGGGTACCTTGAGTTGCCGTGGGTGACTGATTTAAAGATGACCGACTTTCCAACGTCCTTCACGGGGATGATCCACTTTCATGACGTGAAGAAGCTGTTTTTATTGAATAATGTTGTATTGCTCCTGAGTCTTTATCCAGCTGGGTGGTATTTCCGCCGGTTAAAGCGCTATGACGAGCGGTGGCGGTTGATTCGACCCATGCAGGTGGCCACGGTGGTTCCGGTGGTTTTAGCGGCGATCATGGCCGTTGATTTCAATGACTTCTTTATTGATTTTCATAAACTACTTTTTCGGAACAATGATTGGTTGTTTGACCCGAGTTTGGACCCAATTATTACGGCATTGCCGGACACGTTTTTTCTCCACTGTTTTATTCTGGCCTTTGTGTTGTTTGAGGCGGGGTTACTCTGGCTGTATTGGCTGGGGCGGCAGTCGTTTAAGCATGTGGGCGAAACGAACTCGCAAAAGAAAAATTAGAATTGAATACAAATACGCAACCAACAGAAATTTTGTCGGTTGCGTATTTTTGTTTGAAAAGATTAGATTTGATGATTATGGCGAAATTCACTTGGTGACGTGTGCATGCAGGCTGAAAATTTACGACTAAGGTAATAGCCATCAGAGTAACCAGCTTTAGTAGCAACTGTGTCGATAGGAAGATCGGTGGTAATTAAGAGTTGTTGGACTGCTCGCATTTTCAGATGTTCAAGGTATTGGACAGGTGTAATCCCCACTTCGCATTTAAATCGGCGAGAAAAATAGGCAGAACTCCAGCCGATCTCTTGCGCAACTTCATTAATGGTAATCTGATCCTGGTAATGGGTTGCCATAAAGGCAACGGCGGCTTTGATCGATGGAGAATGAATGGTGGGGTGATGTTGCTCAAATAGTCGCCGATAGAGTTCGGTATTAAAAATATCCGCAATGAAGTGATTTTGGAGGACACTGACTTCATCTGAGGGACAATATTCGAGCTGCCGCAAATAAGAACAATCTTCTAGGATACGGTCGTTAGCCTGGGCAAAGTGACCGAGTAGATCTTGATCCTTAAAAAAATGTGAGGTGAAGTTAAACCGGATAAAATGAAACGTTAGGGGATGAACTACCCGTCGGCGAAATTCAACTTGAGGGGGACAAAGAAGAATACTGTCACGATGGGCCTGGCCCGATTGATTGCCGATTTGATAGTTACAATCACCATCTTCGATAATATACATGACCCAGAAGTTTTCCGTGTCAGAATGCAAGAGAAAATGTGGCTTTTCCTGCCAAAATGTATACTGGTTCGTTTCAATTGTGAGCATTTTAACACTACCTCCCCCAAAATGGTCAGGTCAAAAAAAGAAAAATAAATGACAAAAAAGGAAATTGTAAGCGCTACCTTCTACATTCATAATAATAGACGTCAACTAAATAAACAAGGGGTCGTGAATTCTATGAAGAGTCGCTCACAAACTTTTGACGTTGTTGTCATTGGTGGTGGATTGGCCGGCATTTGTGCAGCTATCAGTAGTGCTAGGGTCGGTTGTCACGTAGCGTTAGTCCAAAATAGAAGTGTTTTAGGTGGTAATTCTAGTAGCGAGATTCGAGTGTGGGTCGGTGGTGCTTCTAAGCATGGTATTAACCGATACGGTCGCGAAAATGGCATTATGGGGGAACTGTTTGTTGAGAACCAGTATCGTAATCCTGATGGTAATCCCTATCTCTGGGATGTCTTGCTTTTGGAGAAAGTGCGTGCGGAACCCAACATCTCGTTGTATCTGGATACGGAAGTCTTACAAGTTGAGATGAAGGACGAGCAGACAATTCAATCAGTGACGGGTTTTGTCCAAGGGTCGGAAACGCAACTGACATTTGTCAGCAATTACTTTATCGATTGTACAGGCGATGGCGTGGTGGCATTTAATGCCGGTGCGGACTATCACCTTGGACGAGAATCGCGTGAAGCTTTCGGTGAGTCGTTAGCACCGAAAGTAGCTGATCAAAAATTACTAGGAAGCTCTCTATTTTTCTATACGAAAGATGTTGGCCACCCAGTCACATTTGTTAAGCCATTCTTTGCTAGGGACATTACACAGACGGAAATTGTTAAGAGCAGGGTGATTAAAAAAGACGATAACGGCTGTGCTTATTGGTGGATCGAATGGGGCGGTGATCACGACATTGTTCATGATAATGAGATGATTCGTGATGAATTGCAAGCTGCTGTTTACGGAATCTGGGATTATATTAAGAATTCAGGGAACTACGATGCCGATAATTTGACGTTAGAATGGGTTGGCTCTGTCGTAGGGAAACGAGAATACCGTCGTTTCTTGGGTGACTATGTCTTACGCCAGCAAGACATTGAAGAACAGACAGATTTTGTGGATAAGGTTGCTTTTGGTGGGTGGTCGATTGATATCCACCCGGCTTCGGGGATGTATACCAAAGAAGCTGGGACGGAAGACTCTGTGCCTGATGGTCTTTACCACATTCCATTGCGGTCGTTGTATTCCAGAAACATCCATAACTTGTTTTTAGCGGGCCGAGACATTAGTGTCAGTCACGTAGCCTTTGGCTCAACGCGGGTCATGGCAACCTGTGCGATTGGTGGCCAAGCTGCTGGACTAGCAGCTGCCTTTGCGTGGAGTCGAGGGATAATGGCGAGAGACATCTATCAGAATCATTTAGCGGAATTTCAGCGCGTCATGCTTCGTGAGGATAGTGCCATTCTAGGTTTAGGTTTAACTGATTCCGATGATTTAATGCCACAGGCATCCGTTACGGCAAGTCACAGCCTAACGACGATTAATACATACCGCGAGGACAGTCGAATTTATCCATTAACCAAGCCTGTTGCCTTCATGTTTCCAGTGAATCCTGAGGTCCGGGCAGTGGACTTGATGGTGGATGCTCAGCAGGCCGGTAATCTACAAGTGAGCTTTTATCAGACTGGTAAGGGACAAAACTACATTCCAGATAAGTTATTGAAGACTGAGCATGTCACTGTTGCGGCACAAACGCACGGATGGGTGACGATTCCATTTGTGTGGCGACCAGATCAGCCGCAGAATGTTTTTGTGAAGGTTACAGGAGAAGATCATCTTAATTTGCGAGTCAGCCGGCAGGCCTTTCAGGGGGTCCTTAGTTTTATCAATGAGCCAGTGGGTGAGTTAAAACAACCGAAACTCCATCACTTTGTTCGGACGAGTCCTATTCTGAAATGGACGAATCAAACCTTCAATCGGGAAAATTTTGTTTTTCGGGTAGATCAGACAGCAGCATTCACCCCTGAGAAGGTTACTAATGGTTACATTCGTCCGTTCTCCGGTCCAAACATGTGGGTAGCACCGGTTCGGAACCAACCTGAGAATGTGACGTTTGAATGGACTAAGCCACAAACGATTCAAGAAGTTCGTATGATTCTTAACGATGATCTCAATGAGGATCTCATCAATCTTCATCACCATCGCACAGCATTTCCGATTATGCCAGAATTACTGAAGGATTTTACCGTGGACTACTTGACGGACCAAGGGTGGCAGACTTTGGCGAACATTCAGGCCAACAGAAAACGACACGTGATTATACGGTTGCCAGAAGCAATTAGGACGCAGCGTATACGGATACGCACGTTGGCAACTAACGGGAGTGAACAATTTTCAATTGTTGAAGTCCGTGCCTATTCAACCATTCAAACATTAAGAAAAGGAGTCGATACTCATGAAGGAGACTAAAACAGCCACGGCGATCAAGGCTAAGCCCAAGTTGTCTACGCATATTCGTTACATTGTCTTAGCTTTAATCTTCGTCAACATCATTATTAACTATATGGATCGAACTAATGTCTCGATCGCCATGCCCGAGATGGCCAAGGATATTGGCCTATCTACGGTACAGCAAGGACTGATTTTCTCAGCATTTGGCTGGATTTACGCGGCCATGCAGATTCCTGGTGGAATTCTACTGGACAAATTGGGATCACGGATCACGTATACAATTAGTCTTTTCTTCTGGTCAGTGATTACGGTGTTCCAGTCAATGGTAGGGAACTTTGGTCAACTTTTAGGGCTCCGATTGGGGATTGGGTTCTTTGAGGCGCCGGTTATGCCAGCAAACAATCGAGCAGTTTCTTATTGGTTTCCAGATGACGAGCGGGGAACGGCGATTGGAATTTATTCCTCGGCCCAATTTTTAGGATTAGCTTTTTCAACGCCTATTTTGTTTGCCATTCATAAGAGCATTGGCTGGCAAGGGCTGTTCATTGTGACAGGGATTATCGGTATTATTTGGTCTATCGTGTGGTTTGTCATTTATCATGATCCGCAGAAGAGTCGGTGGATTGGAGCTGACGAACTCGAGTATATCCAAGCTGGTGGTGCGATTACAGAAGAAGAGTTTATTAAAGAGAAAAATCAGCAACCCAAGGCTAAACTAACCTGGGCGAATGTGCGCAAACTATTCAATCGGCGACTAATTGGGATCTACATAGGGCAGTTTGCAATTTCTGGAACATTTTGGTTCTTCTTGACTTGGTTCCCAACTTATCTGACCGAGGCAAAGCACATTAATTTTCTTCAATCGGGGATGTTATCAAGTATTCCGTATCTTTCGGCCTTTGCAGGTGTTATCTTAGCTGGCTATGTCTCTGATCGTTTGCTAAAGGGAAAGCATTCTGAGAGTTTTGCGCGGAAACTACCGGTGATTGCAGGATTACTCTTAACGCTTTTGATTATGGGGGCAAACTTTACGACTAACCCGGTTCTAATCATTATGTTTATGTCGATTGCCTTTTTCGGCAATGGCTTGGCAACGATCACGTGGGTATTCGTTACCGCCTTGGCTCCTAAAGAATTGATTGGATTAGCGGGTGGGATGTTTAACTTTTGTGGTGCACTTTCTTCTATAGTGGTGCCAATTGTCATTGGATTCTTGGTTGCCAATGGCAACTTCTCCTCAGCATTGGTCTTCATCGCATTCATTGCTCTTTTAGGCGCACTGTCCTACATCTTTATCGTAGGAAAAATTGATTTACCTAAGACGGACGAGAAATAAAGCCAATATAAAAATGGTACCGACATCGCTGTCAGTACCATTTTTTACGTTACATTTAATCGTCTTCCGGAATCCGACGTGGTGCGGGATGTGAAGGACGCCGACCGCGTAACCAACCTACAATAGCTGGGATAAGGGAAATCACAATGATTCCCAAGACGACGGCCGAGAAGTGTTCCTTAACGAATGGAATGTTACCGAAGAAGTAACCGCCACCGCAACAGATGAAGACCCAAGTCAGCGCCGCACTGACGTTGTACTTCAGAAAGCGGCGATAGGGGAACTGTGAACCAGCCGCCGTGAATGGGACGAAGGTTCGGATGATGGGCATGAACCGGCCCAAGAAGATTGCCAACGGGCCATGCTTCTTGAAGAACTGTTCGGACTGCGCCAATTTATCCTTATTAATCAGCTTGCCAAACCAGGAATGGTTCGACAGTGCTGCACCGGCACGACCGCCGAGATAGAAGTTAAGCGAATCACCAGCAATGGCCGCCAATAGGAAGATGGCAACGAATAGCCAAATGTTAAGGCCATATGCTGGGTTAGCGGCCAGGGCAGCCGCAGCGAAGAGCAGTGAATCCCCTGGTAAGAAGGGCAGAATCACGGCACCAGTCTCCACAAAGATGATGGCAAACAAGATGAGGTAGGTGGACCCACCAAAGGTATTGACGATGTTTACCAGGTGATCGTCAATGTGGAGAACAAAATCAATTAAATAGGCCATTTAGGTGCTCCTTAGTTGTTATTTGATAATACCCACATTGTAAAAGTTTTTTATCCCAATGTCAGCAGGTCCGGCGAAGCTTAATGAAATTGTGATAATTATTTAAACGGTGTATCTTGTTCGTTGGCATCGTCGTGTGCGAGGCGGGCTGCCCCTGCAGCGGCGATGGCGCCAACCAGATCATCGAGAAAAGTGTGAATGATCCCGGGTTCGTGGGCGTTTAATTTGGCAAGGATACCAGGCTTGGTCCGGTCAATGTAACCGTAGTTGGTGAATCCAATCGATCCGTAGAGGTCAACAATGGATAGCGCCATGGTTTCATCAACACCGTAGAGCCCTTCATCACGTTCAACGATGGTTTGAAGAGGTTCCATCAGGGTGTGATGCTCGGCGGCAATGTCCAATTGAATACCAGTGATCACGGCATTTTGAACTTCTCGTTTGTTGAGGACGGTTTGAACACTGTGCAGAGCCATGTCTGGTGTTAAGTCTGTAATGAAGTCTTTTTGCAGGTAGATTACGAGATCAGCAATGTCTGTCAGCTCAACACCCCGTTCGTGAAGAAGATCGATGGTCCGTTGGCCGTATGCAGTGGATGGTTTAATCATATTATATAGAAACTTCCTTTCGCGTTAATTTGATAAGTCTAGTATAGCACCAGTGACATCAGTTGCATTTTTCCGTGCTGGCGGTGATAATAGACAACTAGATAACGGTTTTGAAAGATATGGAGGATAATTATGACAAAGTTTCCACAAATTGATTTGGCTAACGCCAGGGGTCCACAAGTAACGATTGAAACGTCCATGGGGACCATTCAGCTGCAACTCTTCCCCGAACAAGCACCAAAGACAGTTGAAAACTTTGTAACGCACGCTAAAGCTGGTTACTACGATGGGATGACTTTCCACCGGGTGATTCCTAACTTTATGATTCAAGGTGGGGATCCAACGGGTACTGGTATGGGTGGCGAGAGTATTTGGGGCCAACCCTTTGAAGATGAATTCTCACCAGAGCTATATAACTTGCGTGGGGCATTATCGATGGCGAATGCGGGTCCTAATACGAACGGCAGTCAATTCTTTATTGTTCAGGATAAGGACATGACTGATCAGATGCAATCACAGATGAAGGATGCAGGTTTCCCTGAAGAAATTGTAGATGCTTACAAGGATGGGGGAACCCCTTGGCTAGATTTCCGGCACACCGTGTTTGGACAAGTCATCAAGGGGATGGATGTCGTTGACGCCATTGCAGCCGTTAAGACGGATGCCAGTGATCAACCAGCTACGCCTGTGACGATGGATAAGGTGACAGTTAACGAATAATTTCTGATGAGGTATACGGATGGGAGATGAGACGATGGCATTTAAAATTGGTCAAAGAGTGACAGGACGAATTACGGGGATTCAACCGTATGGTGCATTTGTCAGCCTCGGTGGTCACCGTCAGGGCCTAATTCATATCTCGGAATGTCATTGTGGTTACGTGAAGGATATCCATGACTATTTGAAGGTTAATCAAGAAGTTAACGTGGTTGTGCTTGATATTGATGAGTTTACCGGTAAGATTAGCCTATCGTTACGTTGTTTAGAGCACGTTGATTTTGGACCAGAGCCAGATGAACATCAACATCGCCATTACTGGACGAACCACCGAATCAACATTGGTTTTAAGCCAATTGATGATCGGTTGGCGGGATGGAAGACCGAAGCATTACGGCATTTGAATCAGGAGAAAGCATCCTCATAACGGGGATGCTTTTATTTTTTGAAAAAATGCTTGACCAATGGGGAGATGATTGATAAGATATTACCTGTTGCTGTTTGAGACGACTGATGCATAAATAACAAGTTATTGAATAGTCATACAAATTTGAAATTTGTGCTTGACGAGTTAAACAGCAACTGATAGAATGGTTTATGTTGTCAAAACGTGATTCAAACGTTTTCTAGACATTCCGAAATGTTGAATAAATATTCAGGAAGTTGAAAAAAGATGTTGACATGGTTTTGACGACATGATATGATGATTAAGTTGATTACTTCGGTAATCACTTAGGTAGACCTTTGAAAACTGAACATTGTTTCGACAAACCAAATATGTGTAGGGCGGTTTGATAGTTATATCAAACCCAAACAATATTTGCGAAGTCAATTCGCTTTTAAAAAAAGTAACAACAATCGATGAGCTATTCAAGCGCATCATCTATAAGATGAGAGTTTGATCCTGGCTCAGGACGAACGCTGGCGGCATG
>NZ_AZFS01000013.1 GCF_001434395.1 Levilactobacillus hammesii DSM 16381 | reverse complement strand
CTAAAGGTTGAAAGTACGAAAATAGCCCTCAGCCCTTATCACGAAAGGCCTGAGGTCCCAAATAATACTTTCCCAGCTTTATCCAGCACTGCCTAGTAGTCTCGCGAGACTACTAGGCAGTGCTTTTGTGAATTCTTCAAAAATGGTGTCCAGGGCTTCTGAAGACATGCCCATCTTTATACCTAGACCACTAAGAGTTCTCATTAGCCAACTCAAGGCTTCAGCAACTGGAATATCGAGAAGCGCTCGACCATATTCAAAAAACAGATCACCGAGAGTGCGTTCGTCAATATTCTGGCGCTGGGCTAGCGCCAGAATATCATAACTCATCATAACTAACGCCATATGGCCACAAAGGCCGTCATAACTTTGGATTTGGGTCTGATCAAACTGCAAGTACTGTTTAGCCACCTTGAAATAGCCTTCGATTTGCCAGCGACGACCATACATTTGGATGATTTCTTTGGGCCGTAGTCCTATTTTCGTAGTCGCCAATACTAAATATTGATTCGAAGCACCACGATTAGAAACGTAGACTAATTTGACGGGCATTTCTTGCCCGTCTACTTCAAATTTAACAATCGGACTATAGAAATAATCATCACGAGTTGGTCGTTTACCACTACACAGGATTCTATAAAGGGTCTTCACATCCATTTGACGTCCGCGATACCGGAAATAGACCTTCTTAGTCCGCTTCAACATGCCAATACCAAAACGTCCACGCTTCAAGAGTTCAAAGAACATCCGTGGTGAAGCGTACCAACTGTCAAATAGGACATATTTGGCCTTGATCCCAGCGTTAAAAGCTGCGTCGAGTAACTCCAAGGCGACATCGTTCATTTTACACTGGGCTTGTGCTCGGCGTTTAGCCGCTAAGGACCGACCATCTAGATGCTTGAACCGACCGAATTGGTTCAGTTGCTTACGAGAGGACATCAAAGCAAAGTTGACTGGTAAAAACGTATTTGCGTCACTCCAACCGACGGTTAGAGTGCGAAAACCCTTGAAGTAACACTGATTATCGTGGTCAAAAACTCGAGACAATAATTCAGTTTTCTTTGAGAATTCACGTTTAAATAGAGAATCATCAACAATCAAGGCTTGGCGTCGTCGTGAATCGGTGAAGCGTTGAATGTATTGAATCAGTTTAATCGCAATGAGTACAACAAAACGTTGCCAGTTAATTTGAGCATCATTAAGATAATTGCGGACTGTCCGCTTTGAGAAGCCAGATGGGTCATCAGCCCGAAACAACGAATAGCGAGAAAAGACCGTTGTTAGCAGCCATTCCACAAGTAAGCTAACTCTAATTCCCCGTTTCTTCTTGAAATTGGCGCACCGGAGGATAGCGCCTAACTGTACCAATTTAGAAAAATGATGAAAAGAGTAGTGAATTTGGGTGGTTGAATGTTGTATATTAGACATGGACATGAATTCTCCTCGTATATTGGTTTTCGACAACTTAATAATACGATGTGGAGTAATCCATGTCTATTTTTGTACAGTAAAGGCCCGGTTTCCCGGGCCTTTACTGTACAATTTAACTTTCAACCTTTAG
>NZ_AZFS01000064.1:273878-325652 GCF_001434395.1 Levilactobacillus hammesii DSM 16381 | reverse complement strand
CTTGGTGTTTTTATTTTGTGTTAAAAGCAGTGGCTAACTTGATTTTAAAACTCGCCGAATTACTTTTTCAGCAAGAATACCAAGCTCATGAATTTTCTGGGGATCTTCGTGTCCGGCATCATCTTTGGCTTCATGCACGTCTCGAGTTTCACCCCGACTTTAATCATGTACGCCGCCCTCGGGTGGGTCTTGGGGTATAGCTACCTGCATTTCCGCGACATTCGTTATGACATGACGCTTCACTTCCTGAATAACGCGTTATCCTTAATCTAACTATCAAAAAGCCTGAGGCAAATGCCTCAGGCTTTTATTATGTACGGCCGCTCCCCCACGATTTCCTAGTTCTCGTGGTTAGCGTCCCGATAGTTTTCTGATCACGCCAACGAAAGCGCTTTGTCAGCACTCCCAAATCTTGTGACCAACGCTTCGCTCAACTTTGAATGCGGACTCCCTCAAGCCGCCTACGATAAGGCTACCTCAGAATCTGGTCACAGTATAGAACATTATTAGGCTAATGGAAAGCTAACTCCCACATATCTGGAAAGGTGCCGTGCAATAACGAAGACACGAAAAGAACCCCGCCCAAAATAATTGCGGAGTTCCGTGATTAACATCCTAAATTGACCAGACCTGTTTGGCAACCGTAATGACTCGCTGCAGCTTCGCCCACTCTTCTTCCTGCGTCAGGCGATTGCCCACCGTAGACGACGCAAACCCACACTGCGTGGACAATCCCAGGTTTGCCAGGGGGACGTGGGTCGCCGCCTCATTTAGCCGTGTCGTCAGCGACTCTACGGATTCCAGTTCTGGCGTCTTTGACGTGACCAGGCCTAGAATGAGCCGTTTATGGGCATCCTGGTGCCAGATCTCGGCGAGTGGTTCAAACCCGCCGGCCCGCTTGCTGTCGTATTCCAGAAATAAGCCATCATACTTCAGTTGTCCCAGGTATTTAGCGACAACATCATAGCTTCCAGAGAAGACGTAAGTCGAGTTGAAATTCCCCCGACAGATGTGGGTGGTGAGGGTCAGATCAGCCGGTAAATCCTGCAAGACGGTATTAATCAAAGCCACAGCATCCCGTGCCTGACTCTCAAAGTTGGCATGCGCTCCCGGATCGTCCTCGGTAGCATTCAACTCACTGATCAGGTAGGCCCAGTTGGTATCATCCAACTGAAGGTAACGATTACCCAACTCATAAAAATGTAGAATGGTCTCCCGATAAGCCTGTGCCAGGTCGCTGAGATAGGCATCCCAGTCGGCATAGACATCGTGCCAGTTAGCGCCAAACAGCAAGGTTGGTGACGGAATTGTCTGCTTCACGGTCACGCCGGCGGGTACCAAGGATTGCGTGTATTTAAAATCAGCGAAGAAGGGATGATCGGGATTAAACGCGACCCGATCCACCAACTGAGCGGTATGGAGCTTATTGCCGCCACCCGCAAACGAGATGGATTCCTTGAAGTGGTCACTGATCCCCGTGAGGTGCTGCCAAAAGTCCAAGTGCCACCAACTGCGGTTAAACTCGCCATCCGTAACGGCCTTCAACCCCAGCGCCACTTCATGATCCACAACCTTTTTCGTTTCCGTGCGCTGGATCTGTTTTAAAGCCGCAGCCGCAATCTCACCGCGTTGGAACTGGTCCAAGGCCTGTCTCAATGCCGGTGTCCGTAACAGACTGCCGACCACATCATAGTGATAGGGAAATTTCAATTCAGGTACTGTCATCACGCATCCCTCCTTCTCAATTACTTGACGTTTGGCACAACCGCAAAGGCCCGTACCGGAAAACCGGGTGCCTTTTCTGCCTTGGGCACCGAAATAAAAATGTAAGCACCCGTAGCTGGGACCAAATCCAAATTATCCAGCAACTCAACCTGATAATGGCCGTGGGATAACACGTAGTATTCCCCAACCAAACCATTCTCCTGCTTCACCGCCGTATCCGTATCGAACGTTTCGTGGCCGTTGGCGGTGACGTGCCGTTGCTCGTAAATAAACTTTAAGGCTTCGAGATCCCATCCCGGATAATGAGCCTGACCCTGGGCATCCAGGTTTTCAAACTTATCCTGACTCGGCCACCGTTTGCCCCAGTCGGTTCGTAACGCCACAAAGGAATCAGCCGGAATCTTACCATGTTGTTTTTCCCAATCCTTGATGTCAGCCACGCTCAGGGAGGCGTCCGCGCTCTTAGCCACCGCGGCCGAGCGATCGATGACGACTAGGGGCAGAACCAGTTGTTTTAAAGCCAAGTCCTCCACGTACTGATCCTGATGCGCATCGAAGTGAATGGGCGGATCAATGTGGGTGCCGAATTGTCCGGGGAAGGTATATTGTTTAACGAAGAAGCCATCCGCGTGAGTAAAGATGGTCTTGAATTCCGGCTTCGCAAATGACGGGAACCGCGGACTATCTGGCCCAAAGGTATGGGTCAAGTCCACCCAGTCATAGGCTTTTAACTGATCAACCACCTGTGCCACGGGTGAGGTTGCGGGTTCGCTAAGGGTCTTTTTAGAATTATCAATGTTAGTTGTCATAAAACAGTCCTCCAATAATCATTTATTTTTCTGTGGGTACCGAGTGGTCAGTTTGCTATGGGAACCGGATTTGGTGAACGGTAGGCGGTCAGCACCATCTAGCGTTGCCAAGTTCTAGTCCTTACTCGTAAAGTCCAGCTTAGGCGTGCGAACGCTGAAAAACTTGGTCTTAACGATCAGAATGATCAGGCCAATCACCAGCCAGGAAGCCCCGACCAACTTGGCGTCAATCGAGAGGTTCAAGAAGATCCACGCACTCACGCCAAAGCCAATCAACGGCGACAGACCATGTTTCAGAAAATCACCAACCGTGCTGTGTTTACCGGTAATGTAGAACTTCCAAATGACGGACAAGTTCAACACCATGAAGCCAAACAGGGCACCGAAGCTGACCAGGTTAGACACCATATCTTGTGACAGTGCCAATGACAGAACCAGTGAGACCAGTCCCACCAGAATGATCGCCACGACCGGTGTCTGGTAACGTTTGTGTAGCTTAGCCAGTGATGAGGGGAGCACCCCATCACGTCCCATGGCGTAGAGAATCCGGGAAACGGCGGTCTGCCCTTCCTGACCACTCGCAAATCCAAATGACAGGATAATGGTAATATCGGCTAATTTAACCAGCCAAGCCCCGCCCACGCGGTCCAGAATGCCTAAGAAAGCCGTGTTCGGATTGAGATTTTGATAATCTGGTGCAACGAATCCCGCCAATGCCGTAATGAAGACAAACAGTAAGCCAATGCTGACGATGGAAAGGATAATAGCGCGTCCCACGGAATGGTAAGGATTCTCCGCTTCCTCCGATAAGGTGCTCACCGCGTCGAATCCGAGGTAGCTGACAATCACGATTCCCGTTGCCTGCAAGACCCCTTGAAAGTTAAAGTGAGCGGGATTGTAGAAGGCCACCACGTTGGGATGAATGGTCCCCTGGATCAATGCGGTGATCGTCCCCACCACGAAAGCCAGTAGGACAAAGGCCTGCAGGGCAATCAAAGCCCAACTGATCTTCGTCACGATATTGACCCCTAAAATATTAATGACGGTGTTGAACAAGACTAGGGCCACAATCCACACCCACCCCGGAATGCCCGGAATCAGGGACTTACCAAACGACTGCGTGATGAGATAAGTAATCGTGGGAATCAAGAGGTAATCGAGCACAATGCCCCAGCCACTGATGAATCCCAGCCCAGCAGTCGTTCCCTGCTGGACGTAAGTATAAACGGAACCGGAGAAGGGATAACTACCGGCCATCGTCGCGTAGCTAAATCCCGTAAACAGCATGGCAATCATCCCCACCAGGTAGGCTAACGACACCATTCCATTAGCCGGGGTAAGAAACGACCCGTAAAAGGCCAACGGCGCCACGGGAATCATAAAGGTCACGCCGTAAATCACTAAATCCTTGGTAGACAAACTCACTTTTAACGCTGAACTGGTACTCTCCATAATGTCATCTTCTTATGCAAATTTTTTTGACGCTGGCTAACGCTAGCCCTGAATCAATTCTCTTTAAAAATTGCCTGCCAACCATGATGACCACTGCAGTTAGTCACCACTGTCGGCGTTGTGACTGAAAGCGGTAAATTTTTCCATCGCTGACGACAAAAAAATTCGCCCCCTAAACGTTGTTCAACACAACGATTAAGGGGCGAATTATCGCTTTACCACCCTTGGTTCGCATCAATCACTTGATGCCTCAACAGTACACTATGATACCAGGGATGGTAACGGATCCTTCCGCAGTACAAGCTTGCACTAGTACCGGTCATTTCGAAGCTCATCTTCACCACGTGTCTCTTTGCCCGTTCACACCATCGGGGGCTCTCTTAGAAAGAAATTTAATGGCTACTCTTCTTCTCGCGACATTTTCAATTTATTTTTGAAAGTCGCTGCGCAGCGACTCAATACATTAGATAATAATGAGTATCGATCTCATTGTCAAGACTAAATTCACATCATTTTCTAATTCAAATAAAAATTGCAAGCTATTTCGTGTGTAGCCCACTACTATCGCCCCGACAAGCAACTAAACTTTAGGTCCTATTGTGCAAACCTACCGCCTCACCGCTCACCTACTTTGAACTGGAGCGCGGTGGGCAGGACGACTAGGGCCTGAAGAAATGGTCTCTGACCTCGGCCGAGCGCTAATTGCTTTCACTCACGGCTACATGACCAGTTGCCTATCGCGCAGGATCAAGACAGTCATTCCGTGCTGTTCGCCGCAATAGAGTCGCTAGCAACAATCGTTAACCGAAGGCGGCCAGAGATGGAGGCAGCCGTGACGACGGTGTTAGCCGGGCAGCGGCTTACAGCGTGGGACGTGTTTGGAGACCGGTGAACTCTACCGGGCTTCAAACCGAGCCGGAGGACCGCTTCCCAGGCCGCAGGCGGTCCCCACAGCAGCCGGAATCTCTGGCAGCCGCAGGTGACGGCCAAAACTACCCTATCTATTCCGAAAATAGACTCAACAGTTCCTCTTGCCGGAGGTTCTGCTTCTCTTCATCACGGACATCCAGCTTGATCTGCCCGTCCTGCACCATGACTAGGCGGTTGCCATACTTTAGGGCATCACTCATCTTGTGGGTGATCATCATCGTGGTTAAATGGTTCTGCTCTACGATGGTCTGGGTTAAGTCCATCACCTTTTGACTGGTCTGGGGATCCAGGGCTGCCGTGTGTTCATCCAGTAGGAGTAACTCCGGTTGACTCAGGGTCGCCATTAACAGGGACAAGGCCTGCCGTTGCCCACCCGACAAGTATTTCACTTGCGTCGTCAGCCGGTTTTCCAGTCCCATGTTTAACGGCCGCAGTAATTCTTGGTAAGCCGCCGTTTGACCGTGATGGCGGTAACGCTTCAGGCTCATACTCCCGGTGTGTTGCGCCGCCAAGGTTAGGTTCTCCGCCACACTGAGTTCGCCCGCCGTGCCCATCTTGGGGTCTTGGAAGACCCGTGATAACCACCGCGACCGGTAGGCGATGGGTTTGCGGGTAATCTTGTGTCCCGCTAACGTTAATTCGCCCGCATCTGCCGGCAACGTCCCAGCAATCGTGTTCAGTAGCGTAGACTTTCCCGCCCCGTTGTTCCCAATCACGGCAACGAAATCGCCGGGTTCAATCGTGAGACTGACGTCCTTTAAGACGTGGCGCTCATTTGCTGTCCCGGGAAAGAAGACCTTCTGAAGGTGCTTGACGCTTAAGACTGCTGTTGGTTGTGGCATTCGAATCGACTCCAATCTGTTTGAGGTAACGTTTCAGTTGTTGTTTCGTTTGGTATTTGTTTCGTAAGAGTGGCAGGCAGATCACGACGACTAAGATACCTGCGGACAGGATCTTGAGGTCATCGACTGGGAAGCCTAAGCCCATAGCAATCGTCAGTAGGAAGCGGTAGATGATGGCTCCCACGACCATGGCCGTGAGACGCACCCACATTTGCCGGCCGCGCAGGAAGATTTCCCCTACCAGCACGGAGGCTAACCCAATCACGATGGTTCCAATGCCCATCCCGATATCCGCGTAACCGTTGCTCTGCGCAATCAGGGCGCCGGACAACGCGATACAGCCGTTTGACACCATGTAACCAATAATCACCATTCGGTCAGTGTAGATCCCGTTGGCAGCACTCATGGCCGAATTATTTCCCGTAGCCATCAGGGATAACCCCAGCCGCGTCTTGAACAGCCAAATCAGTGCGACCATCACGATACCCGTGATCACGGCACCCACGATGATCGTTTGTAAATCAAGGGACCAGCCAGCAGGTAAGTAGCTGGTCAAAACTTTTTGATCCAACAGGGGCACGTTGGATTTGCCCATCACGTGCATGTTGATTGAGTACAACCCCGTCATCGTGAGAATCCCAGCGAGCAGGGAGGGCATCCGAAGCTTGGTATCCAATACCCCGGTGACCCAGCCCGCAATACAACCGGCTAGGAAGCCCAGCAGACTGGCGACCAGTGCGGATTGACCGCTGACCATGGCGCTGACCGTCACGGCCGCCCCCAGTGGGAAGCTTCCCTCCGTGGTCAAATCGGGAATATCTAAAATGCGAAAGGTAATGAATACGCCGATAGCGAGTGGCGCCCACAGGAGGCCCTGACCGATACTAGTGATTAACATAACTATTCTCCCTCTTTCTTTCTACGGTTCTTGAATCTGACTCGTCTTTAAGCCAATTGCCTTGGCATTGGCCTTGTTAATGTACATGTGAAGCTTCTTGGATGTTTGAACGGCCATGCTTTGTGGCTTCTTGTTATTTTCCAAAACGTCGTAAGCCATCTTCCCGGTTTGCTTACCCAAGTCGTAGTAGTTGATACCGTAAGTAGCGGTCCCACCATCTTGTGCCATTTCAATTGAACCGGTCACAACGGGAAGCTTAGCGGTCTTGGCTTTCTGGCCAATCGTCTTCATCGCACTGGCCATCAGGTTATCCGTTGGCAGGTACAGCCCTGATATCTTGCCTTCCAAGCCGGCCAGGACACTTGAGACATCATTGGTGCTGGTAGCGCTAACGACTTTCAAACTGATGTTGTGCTTCTTAGCGTAGGCCTTGGCTAACTTCACTTGTAGGACGGAGTTTTCTTCCGAGGAGTTGTACATGATTCCCAACGGCTTATTGCCCTTGCTCATGCTAGCCAGCAACTTTAATTGCAAACCGACCGGCGTTAAATCACTGGTCCCACTGACGTTGGTTGCAGGCTTGCTGTTGGCCTTGACCAACCCAGCAGACTTGAGATCCGTCACGGCCGTTACCATGGTTGGCGTGGTCGTGGTCTTCTTTGCCAAGGCCTGAGCGGCTGGCGTCGCAATCCCTAGCAATAAATCATTCTTCTGTTGAACCAGTCGTTGGCTCATCGTGTTCAGGTTAGATTGATCACCCTGCGCATTTAAGTAGTGATATTTCACATTCACGGATTTGTTGTGGGCCTTCAGTTCATGGTTCAGGCCGGCCTTGAATCCTTGCCGTGCCTCATCCAGTGAGCCGTGTTGGACGACCTGCAAGATCCCCACGTTTAAGGTACTCTTGTTACTAGCTGAGGACTTGCTGGAGCAGCCCGCCAACGTTAACCCTAATCCCAATAGTGCAACACTCGTCAGTAATAATTTTTTCATAATCGATTCCCTCCAGGTAGGTTTGGTCA
This sequence comes from Levilactobacillus hammesii DSM 16381, assembly GCF_001434395.1. Classification (GTDB taxonomy): domain Bacteria; phylum Bacillota; class Bacilli; order Lactobacillales; family Lactobacillaceae; genus Levilactobacillus; species Levilactobacillus hammesii. Next base: position 317,974 of record NZ_AZFS01000064.1, on the reverse strand, counting down.
GTAACACTGACCGCTTTGTCGTTAAATTTTATAGGTGTAACTGATGCGCTGAATTCGTTTGGATTTTTGATTAAATGATTCTTTTGCCTCCTGATGACACCAGCAGGCAAGCCCACAGATTGTAACAACGTGACGGCTGTTTAACGCTTCGGTTGCCGCCCCCATGCGTCCATGACGGGCAACGACTGAAACACGTTTGCTAAATCAGGTACCCACGCTTTAGCTCACGATTTAAACAAAAAAACACCAGGTAGATTCTGAGTAGAATCTACCTGGTGTTATCGGGCCCGATAATATTTTCTCCAGATAGATTGTACCCGTACCTATCTGGTGCTTAAAGTCATGTTGAAAAACTTTAGCTATTCGATAGATACAAACGCAGTTGTGCGGCGCGTTCGTATCCAACAAGATGAATACAAACGCTATCTAAAGAAAAAGCTAAAGGCAAATTGGCTATTCAAATGAGTGAGGTTATTTTGCTTCATGAGTGAAGTTCCTTTCATTTATCAATTTACATTTACTAGTAAACCATTAAAGAATCATGGTGTCAACCCTAAATTTCTAATCTATTTCTCATTACTCGGGATCAGGCTCTGAAAATCCTGGGACCAAGCCATCCCCATTGCCCCATCGCCCACATGGACGCCAAAGCTGGGGCCAATCAGAGCCACGTCAAACTTCACCGTAGGAAAACGTTCCTGCGCCGCCGCCAACCAGCGTTGCGTGGCCTCAGGCTGGTCCGCATTTAAAATCGTTGCCTTCACGGGCACGGTCGCCGCAAGGTCATCGGCGAGATCATCTAAGAAATCTCCCCGCGCCCCACGCCACCGCAAGGTACTTCCGGCGTAACGCATTTTCCCGGACGGCTCAAATGACAAGATGGGCTTGCCGGCGTGCAGGGGCGTGCTCCCTGGCCCATGACTCGGGTTAACTTCCCCCGTCTTCAGTAAGGGCTTGATCGAGTCCACCACAAAAATGCTGTGAATGGTCTGGCGCAATGCAGTCATCTGTTCAAAGACGCCCTGCACCGTTGCTCCCCGATTAACCAGCTCCGCCGCCAAGCGCACCTGATCGCCCATTACCGTCAAGATTCCCCGTGAATCCCACGGCCACACGTGAATGGCGTCAATGCTCTCCGCAAAGGCTGCCAGTGTGTTCACGAACCCCGAGATTCCCAGTGAGGGACCCACAACAATGACATCGGTATACCCTTGCTTGACCAGGTCATCACAGGCGGCTTGAATCGTCTTCATGGAGAGTTGCGGCGCCGTGGGCACAACTTTCTTCGTCTTGGCCAGGCGCATCAACCGGTAATAATCCGCCGTGGATAGGTCTTGATATTCATGATATTGGCGGTTGCCGAACATGATGGGGGCCGGTAACAGCGTGATGTGCCGCTGCTCGGCCTCAACAAAGTCAATGCCCGCTGAAGTATCCGTCATAACTGCAATTTTCGTCATTTGGCAACCTCCCTGAGGTTTGTTTCATCTATTATTTTAGTTGTAATCTGCTTTTAAGTCGGTCGGAACATGGCAGCCTTGCTCAAATCTGCCGCCTTACCGTTCGCTCAATTTGAACTGGAACGCGGTGGGCAGGACGGTCGGAGCCTGAAGGAGCGGTCTCCGCCCTCGCTTTGAGCCGAAAAAATCATCATCTCAAAGTCGCCATTTTCCAAACAGACTGTTTGGAAAATCCCACGGCTGAGCTCAAATTGGACTCACTCACGGCTACGCAAGAGGTTGTCAATCACCTAGGATGCAGAATTTCAGTGATGGTCACATCAATACGGTGGCTCACAACCAGTCTAACCGGAGGCGGTCAGAGATGGAGGCAGCCGTGACAACGGTGTTAGCCGAGGTTTTCGGCTTACAGCGTGGGACGCGTTTGGAGACTGCCGGTTTTTGACAGGCTTCAAACCGAGCCGGAGGACCGCTTCTCAGGCCGCAGGCGGTCCCCACAGCAGCCGGAATCTCTGACAGCCGCAGGTGAGCGCCAACGACCTCACCAACAATCGACCAACGGAAACCCAATTTTTCCGAACGGTTAAACTCCAGTATACCAAAAAAGTGAAAAATATGGTTGACGGTTTTTCAGCAATGCCGTACACTAAATTTATTCGAAAAACGGAAGGAAGGAAAGTTATATGCAAATGTCTCGTATTCAACTTAATGGACGTTGGCAAAGCCGGTAATCAAGTCGTCATCACTGTAGATGCGACTTGAGCTCCCAGAGCGATTCTCGCATCTGCGCCGGCTAACTTTCTGATGCAATGGCCCGCACGGATGTCTTCTATCCGGTATTGCGGGCCTTTTTCATGGGCACCCAGCCGGACTGGGTGCCCATTTTTTTCTACATACCGACCGGCTCTCGAATTTTGCCACCCCCTACGCAAATCCCTTTGACGCCTATCCCGTCTCTGGCAGTATAGACAGTGGCTAACGTCCCATTTTTCAATGAAGTTATCATATTTATTGTCACCCGCATTTATTTTAGAGAATTGAGGTTGATTGCACCATGAAACGACTATATGGACTCATCGCTATCCTCGTGATTTTTCTAGGCTTCGCTTTCGTCAGTGAAAGTCACAAGGAAGCCGCACAAACCAAAGAAGTGCCGACCGTGGGAATTTTACAACTGCTCTCCCACCCGGCACTGGATGCCATTCACAAGGGGATCATCCACGGTCTTGCCGAGGAAGGTTACCACGTGAATAAGAACATCAAGATTGATTTTCAAAACGCCGAGAACGACCAGAGTAATCTGAAGACCATGAGCGCGCGCTTCGTCAACGAAGATGCCAACGCCATGATCGGGATTGCCACGCCAGCTGCCCAGGCCTTGGCTAACGCCAGTTCATCCACGCCCATTGTCCTCGGGGCCATCACCGATCCCAAGGGGGCTCACCTGGTCAAGAGTAACACGCACCCCGGCAACAACGTCACCGGGGTCTCCGACCAAGCACCACTGGCTTCACAGCTCAAATTGATTCAAAAGATCATGCCTAATATGAAGACTTTGGGCATTATCTACACGTCATCCGACGACTCGGCCACCGCACAGTACCACCAATTTGCGGCGCTCTGCAAGAAGGAACACGTGCGACTCAAAGCCTACTCCATCGCCAACACCAACGACCTCAACCAGGTCAGCCAGGAAATGGTCAGCCAGGTCGATGCCGTTTACGTGCCAACCGATAACACCGTTGCCAGTGCCATGCAAACGCTGGTCGCCACCGCAACGGCCAAAAAGGTGCCCGTCTTCCCAGCCGTGGATACCATGGTTAAGGCCGGTGGACTGGCCACGTTGAGTATTAATCAGTACCAATTGGGGGTTACCACCGGGAAGATGACTGCGGCCATCCTTAAGGGGAAGAAACCCGCCGACACGCCAATTCACTTTGTTCGCAAGGGTGAAATGACGATTAATCTAAAAACGGCCAAGCAGTTGGGGATCACCTTACCCGACTCGGTCATTAAAGAAGCCAAACAACACGGGGAGGTATACCGCTAATGAGTTTATTCGTATCTGCAATTGGACAAGGTCTCCTCTGGGCCGTCCTGGGTGTGGGGTTGTTCCTCACCTTTAGAATTCTAGATTTTGCCGACATGACCGTTGAAGGCACCTTTCCACTAGGTGCGGCCACGGCTGTCGCGGCCATCAGTAACGGGATGAATCCCTTACTGGCCACCTTACTGGCCTTTGCCATCGGCGCCATCGCCGGCCTGATTACCGGGCTGCTCTACACCAAGGGGCACATTCCCATATTGCTAGCTGGGATCTTGGTCATGACCGCATGCTACTCCGTTAACCTGCGGATCATGGGTCGGGCCAACGTCTCTCTGCTGGGTAAATCCACGCTATTCAAGAATCACTTTCTGGCTTCCCTGCCCCAATACTTCGACAGTGTCTTTCTCGGCACGCTCGTTATGGTTGTGATTACGGGAATCGTGATTTACTTCCTGCAAACACAACTGGGGCAAGGCTTCATCGCCACCGGTGATAACCAAACCATGGCCCGTTCACTCGGAATCAACACCGACAACATGAAAATTATGGGCCTGATGGTTTCCAACGGCTTGATTGCCTTTGGTGGCGCCTTGGTTGCCCAAAACAACGGCTATGCCGACGTGAACATGGGGATCGGGATCATCGTGATTGCCCTGGCCTCCATCATCATTGGTGAAGTGGCCTTCGGGGACCTGACGTTGAATCAACGGCTGGTCGCGGTGACCCTCGGGAGTATTCTCTACCGGTTCGTCCTGCTGATCGTCCTCAAACTCGGTTTCAGCGCCAACGACCTGAACCTGTTGTCCTCCATCATCTTAGCGCTCTGCATGATGCTGCCGGTCTTCAAGAAGTCGTTGAACTTCAAGCATATTTTGAAACGGGGGTTGGATACCAATGACTAAACCATTACTCGAATTGAAAAATGTCGTGCTCAAAGTTAATCGCAATACGCCCGAAGAAATCATGATTCTCGATCACCTCAACCTGACCATCAACGCCGGGGATTTCATCACCGTGTTGGGGTCCAACGGGGCTGGTAAATCCACCCTCTTCAACGCTATCGGGGGCGACCTCAGCATTGATAGCGGGCAAATCTTGCTAAACGGCAAGGATATCTCCCATGAATCCGTGGAAAAACGGACGCGCTTCCTCGCCCGGGTCTTCCAAGATCCCAAGTTGGGCACGGCCCCACGGATGAACGTAGCGGAAAATCTCCTGCTGGCTGAGCGGCGGGGACAACGGCGGACACTCGCGCCGCGGCACCTGAACAAGCAACTTGATCGCTATAAAGAAATCACCGCCACCATGCATAACGGCCTGGACGAGCGATTAACGACGGCTACCGGGAACCTCTCCGGTGGGCAACGCCAGGCCTTGAGCTTCCTCATGGCCACCCTCAAGCGTCCAGAGATTCTCTTATTGGATGAACACACCGCCGCCCTTGATCCTCAAACCAGTCAGGACCTCATGCACTTGACCAACGAGCGGGTTCAAGAGGAACAGCTGACTTGCCTGATGATCACCCATCACCTGGAAGACGCCCTGACCTACGGAAACCGCCTGATTGTCCTGCATCACGGTAAGGTCACCTTTGACGTGGCTGGCGCCGAAAAGAAGGCCCTGACGACCGAGAAACTCTACAGTTTCTTCGCTGAGATTGAGTAGGAGGACACCCATGGAACTCGTGATTTCAAATGCCCCTTTTAACCGGGCCGCGGCCCTTTCCCTGCGCCAAGCCATCTTCGTGACCGAACGGGGCATTCCTCGCGATGTCGAGTTTGACGATCGTGATACGGCCGACCGGGTCTACGTCAACCTGTATCAAGACGCCACTTACCCAGTTGCAACGTTAAGACTCGAACCCCAATCCTCACAGGAAATGCGGTTCGGTCGCGTCTGCACCCGCCAAGACCTTCGGGGTCAGGGACTCGGGCGTCGCCTGCTGTCCGCCGCTGAAACTTGGTCCCGCGATCATGGGTACACGACGGGGGTTATCCACGGTGAAGTCAGTGCTCAGGGGTTCTATGAGCACTGCGGTTACAGCATTGCTGACGGGCCATTTGATGAAGACGGTGCACCAGTGGTAGTGTTGCATAAGGTTCTCTAATCCTTGACACTCTGGGTTACCGCCAACAAGGTTTAGACCGGTTAAGTCAGATATGCAATTCACCTGCGGCTGCCAGAGATTCCGGCTGCTGTGGGGACCGCCTGCGGCCTGAGGAACGGTCCTCCGGCTCGGTTTGAAGCCCGGCAAAGATCGCCGGTCTCCAAACGCGTCCCACGCTGTAAGCCGAAAATCGGCTAACACCGTTGTCACGGCTGCCTCCATCTCTGGCCTCCTCCGGTTATGACAGATTTTAGCTATTTTGTTTCTCGGATCATCGCTGGAATGTCGTAGTTGAGCTGCAATGACTGACAACCTCAGGTATAGCCGTGAGTGAGTCAAATTTGGACTCAGCCGTGGGATTTTCCAAGTGGTCCTCTTGGAAAATGGCGACTTTGAAACGTGGACTGTCGGTTCAAAGCGAGGTTCGAGACCGCTCTGTGGCTCGGACCGTCCTGCCCACCGCGTTCCAGTCCAAATTTGGCGAACGGTAAGGCGGCATCTTTCGCTAACGCTGCCGAGATTCAGCGTCTGTGACTCCGGAATGTTGCTACTAATTTCGAATCAAAAAAGCGTTCAGTGAAGCCTGATAAGGCCGTCACTGAACGCTTTTCATTTACTCATTTTTTCAATAGTCGTCGCTGTTTCAACCACAGGTAGCCCCAGACAAAGGGCCCGGCCAGGATCAGGAACAGCCGCAGAACCAGGCTGATCCCCCACCGTTCGACCCCGTTCTCCTTGCCACTGGTATCCCCGATGCGGGCAAACCCAAAGTGTCCCGTATTGCCGTAGTTAGAACCAATCCGCAGAGACTCCTGTTCCGCATTTTCTCGTGGTTGACTGAGCTTCTTGCCCATGTCGCCCGATTGGTCCATATGCTGTCGGGACTGACCATACAGCAGTGGGAAGAAAATCACATAGCTCAGGACCAGGTAGAGGTTCCACCAGGAGAACGCTAAGGTCCACGCCCCCGTTTGCGTATTTAGGTTGTGAATGAAAAAAATAAAGGCGAAGGGAAACAGCCCCCGCAGGTATGTTTTGACCATCTGATAACGTCTCCTCCACGATCATTTCAAGATCGGCTAAATTGCGGATACTGGCATGAACCTCACACCACTCAAGTATGGCGTCACTGTTTCTCCTCTGATCGCTTACTTTTAAGATACTGCTTACCTGGTGAATTAACAACACAATTGACCCATTCGCCGGATTTTAATTTAGTCGTTAAAAAATGAGCTGACTACTGCCAGCCCATCCATAATATCGTTTTAATCCTGCTCGTAAGTCTTAATCAAACCCTGTGTCCCGTCGTTGCCCAGGCCAAAGTCATCGACCATGGCCTCATAGAGGAGCTTAGCCTGCTTGGTTGCCGGCAAGTCCAGGTGCATGCGATCGGCCTCCTGCAGGGCAATCCGTAAATCCTTGAGGAAGTGCTTGGCAAAGAATCCCGGCGTGTAGTCGCCCTTCAGGATTCGTGGCACGTAGTTATCCATGCTCCAGTTGTCGGCACCACCACTACTTAGCGTGGTCAAAACCTGCGGCAAGTCTAAGTCCGCCGCCTTGGCGTAGACCAGCATCTCCGTTAGCCCCGTCATGGTCCCGGCAATCATGATTTGATTGGCCATTTTGGTGTGTTGCCCTTTGCCGGCCGTACCAAAGTAATTAACGCGTTGGCCAATCTGTTGAAAGACGGGCAACACGCGATCATAAGCGGCCCGGTCACCACCAACCATGACGGTTAGCGTGGCATTCTGAGCGCCGACATCCCCACCGGAGACCGGCGCATCCAGTGCCTGCACGTCATGGTCGTGGGCCAACGCCGTCAATTTAACGGCCAGCGCCGGTGTACTCGTGGTCATGTCTACCACAATGCTGCCTGCCTGAATGCCCGCAAAGATGCCATTTTCGCCGGTATACACGGCTTCCACATCGCTGGGATACCCGACCATGGTCATCACTAACGGTGCCTGTTGCGCCACGACTTGCGGAGTATCTGCCCAAGTTGCCCCTGCATCTAGCACCTTCTGAGCATGCGCCTTGGTCCGGTTGTAGACGACCACGGACTGGCCCGCCTTCAACAAGTTCAGAACAATCCCGGTTCCCATGACACCCGTGCCAATAAATCCAATCTGCATAAGCGTTACCTCCCGATCCATTTGTCCTCTATGGTACCACGTCCGTTCAAGAACGGGGTGCGTTTGGCCACGCCGCTCGTAGATATCGCGCAAACGCTTAATTAATTCACGCTTAAACTAACTATCGGCGGATTTTGAAAAATAAGTGAGACTGAATTCACGCAAATTTCGTTAGTAATAAGTGAACGGTCCTGTTCAACCTGCCATTTTTCCTCGGACTAGAATGCTCGTAAGCGATGACCAAAAACGAGGCTGACCTTTGGCCACCCTCGTTCGTTTAATTATTTAATGAATAGGCTCAAATCTGAGCACCTATAAGGACCTGTTGGCCAGCCAATAAACATAGTTGATACCAGGTTGCCTTACTCGGCAGGCTTTTCCGATCGTCCCTGTTTTTTCTGCGGTTGCCGGCGTTTACGAATCACGTGGATCACCAGCGTGACGATAATCGCGCCAATCACGATAATCCCAAACAACGTTGCCGGGATTTCAATATCAATCGCCGGAATCGACACGAACAGCTTCACGGCAATCAAACCGATCAGAATGTAGGCCATGGGCTCCAATTCCGGAATCCGCCGCATGAGTTTCATAATCACTTCGGCAACACCCCGCATGGCCAGAATCCCAATCAATCCCCCAATCAAGACGATGACTGGGTTGTTGGAAATCGCCAGCGAAGCCAAGACGGAATCCACGGAGAAGATGATATCCATCATTTCAATCTGCAAGACCACGGACCAAAACAACGGTAAGAACCGTTTCTTTTTATCTTTAACTAACTTACGCGTATGTTTAACTCGCGTTTTGGTAAAGTACTGAAACACCAGAAAGACCAGGTAGAGGGCCCCGATGACTTTGATTTCCCAGAAATTGATGAGGTAGGTTCCCAGTCCAATGATGATGAACCGGAAGATGTACGCTCCCCAAATACCGTAAAATAGGGATTCTTCTTGTTGTTTCCGAGTTGGCAGCGACTGCGTCTGTGCGGCGAGAACCACGGCATTATCCACGGACAACAGGCACTCAATCAGCACCAGTGAAAAGATAATCAGCCAGTCATTACCCGAGGTAATCACGGTTTCCCAATTGTGAAGATCAAAGAAAGGCCCATAGAGTTGGCCTAGAAAATGTAACAACGGTGTCTTCAGCTCCTTAATTTAGCAATGATCAATCTATTTTTATCTGAATAAGTTTACCACACTCCCCCTTAACTTGCGACTGATTCATCTAATGTGCCCCGCAACTAATTAGCGGATGCGTTGTGGCCACTTAATCCGTTCACCAAATAAATGATTGAAAATGTAACTAAGCCGCGTTAATATGAAACTGGCTTTTGAGAAACTGGAACCGACTTTAAGGGAATGGATGATGATTTTGAAGAAACTTGTGACAATTTTGGGGGTAACTCTCGCTTGTGCGTTTGCTGGCAGCTTCACCACGGTCTCTGCCGATGCTAGCAGTTACTTGGGCATCACGAGCACCAAGAACACCAGCTACAACGCACGTTTTGTGAATCAAAGTCGTCGTAACGACGGTATTTACTATTACGCACCCTACTACACCCAGCGGTCGGCGAAGACCCGTGACGCTAGCGGTAAGAATTGGCAACACCGCTTCGTCAAGGTTAGCCAGGTCGCCACGCTGTCAAATGGGGCACAGTTTGCCAAGTTCTCTTGGTACGGCAAGACCATTGGTTGGGTTGATGTCAAAGCCTTAGAGACCTTCAGCCGGAGTCAAAATGCGAAGGTGCTCCTGAACAATGCGCATTTTCAAGGACGCGCCATGTTATTTAACAACTACACGTCCGGCGCCAGCTACGTCAACGTCGGTTACGCCGATGCGGCAACTAAAACACGAAACTCAGCCAATACGATTTACCCCATTGCCTCCTTACAGAAGGTCATGACTGGGGCAATCATCGAACAATTAGCTGGCCAAGGAAAGTTGTCACTGAACAATAAACTCAGTCGTTACTATCCGGGGGTCAAGAACAGCAGTAAGATTACGCTACGGCAGTTGTTGAACCAACGCTCCGGAATTGATATGTCCGAATCGACGCCTAACACCCTGCTCTCAACGCAATCCGCTGAAATCAACTACACGCTCAATCAGCTCAAGGTTGGCAATAGTGGGAGCTTTAACTACACCAATGCTAACTACACGCTCCTGGCCGGGATCGCGTCTAAGGTCACGGGTCAAACCTACGATCAGTTGGTGCAAAAGCGGATTATCGCCCCGCTCAAACTCAAGCACACGTTTGTCTGGGACAATCTGCCTAAGAGCGGATCCATTGCGAACGGCTATAGCTACGTCAACGGCAAGAGTAACAATCCTAACAATGCGTCACAGAAGTTAGTTTCCTCACTCTTAGGTGCCGGCAACTACTACTCGACACCTTCGGACTACTATGCGATCCAACGAGGCTTACGTAATGGTAAGATTCTCACGACCAATCAGTATTACGATCTGGCCAATGATTACAAGTTAAGTTATGGTGGCGGCTTGTACCACTATAGTGGCAGTATCAAGCGGGTCAGAGGAACGCTCAGTGGTGCGGGCTACGAAACCGTGCTCTACGGATCAGAGGGCAACAAATCTGGGGTCATCCTCTTCGCTAACCAGGCGCCCACTAAGGCGATGGACAGTTTAGCCAAGACACTCTACGACCTCGCGCGTTACTATAACGAAAACTAACGATGCATGGGTAGGCTCACCTTACCGCCAACGTCGCGTCATTCACTAGCGTTAGGCAAACACGCAGACAGTTACAAAAAAAACGAGGCAGCACCAGCTCAATTGCCGGTGTTGCCTCGTTTGCGTTTAGGTGTCATATTGATTTAAATTATAGGTGGCGATTAAATTGGTGAGCTTCTTAGCATAACTGGGATCGGTGGCGTAACCGTTGCTCTGGAGGAGCTTGGCCGCCGTCTTGTAATCCGTCACCGTTTGCTTGAAGTAACTGCGTTTGAGCAACGCATCGTGATCAAGGATGGCCGCCGTCAGGTTCGGGTAATCCCGAAAATTAGCGTGAACCGAAATTTTCTTATTGTTGACATATTCATTCGTCAGGAAAGATTTCGACTGGCCATTGTAGCTGCCCTTCACCCCAAACGGATTGTTGGCCTGCAAGAAAAGTTGGGAAGTCCCCCAACTCGACTCCAAGATCGCCTGCGCAATCACGATACTCGGGAGGACCTGCCCGTTTTGTTGGTAGACCCGCACCGCTGGCTTAGCCATTTTCGTAATAAATTTCTTTTGTGCGGCCGTCTCGTTGTCCGTAGAGCTGTTGGCTGTTTGTGTCACGCGTTGGGACTGAATCTCCGTCTTGATTTTACCGCGAACTAACAGCCCGCCACCCAATACTAACAGGACCATGACAAAGATCCAGGTGGCAGTCGCAGGATTATGGGTCGCTTTTCTTTGCATTCTTCGACGTTTTGGCACCCGGATTCCTCCAATCTCGGTTATAATGTTCTCAATTATAACGAGTTTTTCTTTAGATAGAATTAATTATCAAAAGCCTCAACAAAACTTAAACTTTTATCAGAAAGGAGATTGCCATGCTGCTCAGTGCCAGTGCAGTTCTGATTTGTCTAGTCATTTTACTAACCATCTGGGACCCCCACGGTCTATTCAGTGCGGTGGTCACCATTCTTAGCGGGGGCCTGATTACCCTATTTGCCACACTATCACAGCGACCGTGGGCGCCCTATCTCGCCACGGTTGGCCGGGGGATCATCGGCTTCATCGCACTGTGGGGGTTGTTCACGCTCTTTCTCATCATCGGCGCCCCCAGCCTGGTCGTCCGGAAGCGTGAGCGGCTGACCTGGGGACTGGTGGGCGGTATCTGGATCTGGGTCTTTCTCGGCGTCGCCTGGATCTACGCCGTGGGTCACGGTCACTTCAATGACACCATTTGGCCCTGGTTAACCTTCATCCCCGCATTCAGCCTCTACCTAGGTCTCCTGTTCGGTGCCAGTGCCATCGGTTACCTGCGGGTCATCTGCCAGCGGGCCCGCCACGCGGACACCCTCGTGGTGCTGGGCGCCGGCCTGTTAAACGGCGATCAGATTGGGCGCGTCCTCGGTGCCCGCCTGGACACGGCACTGGCCTTTGCCCGGCGTCAGAATCATCCCGTCACGCTGCTGGTTACGGGCGGCCAAGGCGCCGATGAGACGCTGAGCGAGGCCGCCGCCATGGCCGCCTACCTTAAACAACGGGGCTACCCGGCGGATCAGATTATTCAGGAAACAGCCGCCACCAACACCCGAACCAACTTGATTAACAGTCAAAAAATCTGGTGGCGATTGCCCCATCAAGGGGGTCGCGTGGTGGTGATCACCAACGGCTATCATCTTTTCCGCACGCGACTCCTGGCCCACCATCTGGGTATTCACGCTGGTGGCTATCCAGCGCCAACCCGACCGGGGTACATTTTAGTCGGTTGGGCGCGTGAATTTCTCGCCATTATCATGCTGCATCCCCGGCTACACCGTGGGGTCTTGATTGGGCTGGTCGCCACCAACTTATTGTGGCTCCTGGTTCAAGGCTGACTGACTCTTCAGCACGCCCGTTCATCACTCAAAAAAGCTGGCATTTTCAGAAATCTCAAAGTTCTGAAAATGCCAGTTTTATTCTCTGCCCTTAATTTAAGGGCGTCACCCTGAGCTGGTTAGCCACCTGGTAAAATTTAGGCGTCGTCCACGCCAGCATTTCCGGCGTCAGCTTGAGTTGCACTATATCCAGCCGGTTGTAGGGCTGAAAATAGTAGGTCAAGGACTCACTGCAGGTCGCCGCACGGTAAACAGAATACGTGGGACGATACTGGTGACTCTTAGGTACCGCGACGCTATCCAGGAGATGCCACGCACTGACGATGCCCGCTTGCTCATCAGCGGGAAGATCGGCCCGTTCCTTGTAGTAAGCGGCCCGCACGAACCGCCCACCAGGTGTGTATGAGCCACTGGGAACCGGTTTGCCGGAGAAACGCCCCGTGGTCACCCGAGGCGCGTTTAGCGGGACCGTCTCCATTTCAAAGTCATCGGTGTAGTTGACGTACTGCCCCAACCGCGCTAGCTGTAAGTCAAAGTCCTTGCTGTTGGTCACAACCCCCAGTGGGTTCTCCCGTACGCGCATGGGAAAATGGGTCGGCTCAATCACCACGGTTCGGCCCGTCCGATCGACCACCGCAAAATGCAACTCAGAATCACCAATATCGTTGACCGCATAAGCCCCGCTCATCAGCTGAATCTCGTCGATGTGGGCCTCGATATCGGCCACGGAAGCGAAGTTTGCCAACAGATAAAATGAAAATTCATAGGGTGCAAGGTGTACCTGCCCGGGCGTCGGTCGCGTTACCAAGTGAGAGCCGTTGGCAAACGTCAACTTCTGAACGCTCAACCCCATCTCGTTCACGCCATCGGAAACGTCGATTTCGTTGTGATGCGCGCCACCTCCGCCAATCATGGCATATCGGTTGGTGTGCCACTGATTATCAAAGACACTCTGCCAGCGATAATGCCGTGGCACAAACAACGGCTGAACGTAGAGGGCATGCCAATCCATAGTACGGGCCAGGATGTGACTGCCATCCTTAGCGATCTGTAAAATACTGGTACACATGCAAATCCCCTCTTTCCTTTAGCGTCGGTTTCACGGTTTACCCTGAGCTGACTGCATGGATTACATGGTCACAATCCATTCATACATACAAGATTAATCTAGTTAATTAAGTTTACGGGAAAACTATCGAAACCGCAATTAAATCGGCTTGGCCGCGTCATCCAGGAAGGCCTGGAAGCGACGATCAATCTCCCGTTGGCGATCCATCACAGCTTTACCCGGTTCAGCCACGTTAGCCGTAATCTGTAAGTAAGCAAACATAACCTGGCTCTCATCAAGATGATACTGGGCAGCTAGACGAGTCGCCAGGGCGAAACGTTCCCCCGTCAACATCGCTGCAAAGGGGCTTTGATAACTTTGGTGGTGCTTCGTCATTTTCTCACGTTCTTTCTTTTAGTTAGTATGCGGTCTCCTACTTTACCCGCTTTAAACCTAGAGTCAACGAAAGAGTTCCTTAAACTTTCTTAAATAAAGCTGAAATCGGCCCGAATGCCGCCTAATATGGTAAAATTAAACGTGAACTGCACCCTGCTTGCACGGCGGGAAATTGATTAGATAGAGAGGACTCAGACTACATATGCAAGAACGGATAAGAAAGCTTCACCACAACCGAATTTTTGCACTCGTATTCTGGTTAATCGTGGTCTTCGCGGCCATCGTCACCTTGCCAAATGTTAAGACGATCATTCAATATGATGGTCAACCACAATTGGCGAATACGAGTCAACCCGTTAAGGCGACCCAACTCAAAAACAATTGGGGACGTAATCTCAACGGAACCTACACCGTCAATGCGGTTTTCAACAACCCTGACGGTGCCCTCACCAATAAGCAACTCGCTTCGGTTAACAAGACCGTCTCCGAATTGCAAAAGCGTGCTAACTACTACGGTGTGCAAAAGATCACGACCATGACCAACACACCAACCAGCAAGCCCCAGCTGCTTTCCAAGGATAAATCCACGGAAATTGTGCAACTGGAGGTTAGCCACAATCAAGGCACTGTGCGCCAGATGACCTCACAGTTAAAGTCTCAGATTTCAACCGTGGGCTTAAACACGTACGTGACCAGCCCTGAAATCATCAGTGATGCGGCCAATGAGCACATCTCTTCTTTCACCTTGATGGTGATTCTGATGACGATGCTGGTGGCCCTGATTGCCATGGGAATTCTCTTTGCGTCGATTATTGCACCAATCATTACTTTCTTAGCTATTTTAATTAGTTATATTACGACGCTCTCCCTGGCCACTAACCTGGCTTATCACTGGAACTTTGCCTACTCCGAATACACCCCGATCTTCCTGTTACTGGGGATCAGCCTCTTCACTCTGTTGACGAGTTTCTGGTTCTTCCGCGAGCTCCGTAATCTTACCGATGACGGTCTCGACAGCCAGGCAGCGACGTCTAAAGTCGTTAGCGATCTGGGTTATCGTATCCTAATTAGTACGTTGAGTTTGACGATTGCCTTCGGGAGTCTCATGCTCTTCGACTTCTCCACCATTCGGGCATTTGGCCTCCTCGGGATTGGTTTTGCCATCACCGGGATTGCCAGTGTCACGCTCGTTCCTGTCTTTACGGGGATGCTGGGGACCAGCCTCTTCTGGCCAAAGAAGACGCGGCCACGTCTTAAGGATCACAAATTGTGGTTCCACCTGACGAAGTTCGGTCTCTGGCAACCTTGGATTGCCATCGCTGTAGTCTTATACCTGATTGTGCCCGTAGTTATGGCCGATCGGACGCACCTCAACTATGACAACGCCACAGACATTCCAAATAATCAAGCCGTGCAGGGTGCTCGGGTTTTAAGCGCGCACTTTGGTCAAGGGAAAGCAACGCCAATTACGCTGTACATCTCGACCAACCAACGCCTCGACAATCAAAATCAACTCTACCAACTGGATAACCTGACCAAGAAGCTCCGGGCACAACCCGGCGTTGCTGCCGTCACTTCCGTTACCCAGCCCGGTGGTCAACCCATTACACAGTACTACGTGTCTAATCAACTGAGCTCCCTGAATGAAAACATCACGGGGATTGTTGGTCAATTAGGAACGGTTCGAAACGATCTGCAATCCGACAGTACCAACCTGAAGCAAAGCACCCTTAAGGCAGAAGTCAAACGGCTGAATAAGCTGACCAACCAGACCAACGCCTTGATGAGTGATAGCAGTACGCTTCAGACGTCACTACAAGCGGCTTTGAGTCGTTCAACGGCTGCTGGTACTACCAGCACGTCCAAGCGGATCACCAAGTACATTAATCAATTAAATGCCGTCAATTCGGAATTGAATACCGCCGTCAATGATCTGACGACCCTTTCCACTTCCGTTGGCACGGTCAGCTCCGATGCCACGACCGCTCATTCGAACTTGAGTAACTACGCTGAATCCATCAAGGCCGTTAGCGACAGTTTGAAGACCTCTAAGAAACAAGTGGCCAGCATGCAGACGTCCATGAATAAGATTTACCTGTACCTCAGCGGGTTACAGAGTTCCGAAGCTGCTAAGTCACTCTACCTGTCACCAACGCAGATTGCCAGCGGTGATTTCCAACAATCACTGACAAACTACACGGATGCCAAGGTCAAGACGACCTACTTAACGGTTACCTTGAAGCAAGCACCAAATGCTAAGACGACGACACAAACGTTGACGCAACTGAAGCAAGTTGCCAAGAGTCAACTTCGGGGAACCGTCCTCAGCGACGCCACGTTAACCTTCAGTGGTCAACCGGTAGTTGCTAGCACGATTCAAACGCAATACCAACACGACTTACCACGTGTCTTAATCTTAGTCTTTGGGATCACGTTGTTACTGTTAGTGCTGTTCAGTCGTTCCCTATTGCAAGCCGGCTACTGGTTCTTAACCTTCCTAGCCTCCGCTGCCGCAGGTTACCAGTTAACGTTACTCATCATGGGTTGGTTGACCGGTAACACGGAATTCAACTGGCAAGTGCCACTGCTGGCCTTCATTCCACTGACGGTCCTCGCCGTGGTTGAATTGACCCAGTTGGCGCTGAGCTACCGTCTCAACGATGGCTCCCTACTCGACTGGCTCCTGCCAGGGATCAATGAAGTGGGTCAGACCATGCGTCACTCCCTGTTTATTATCATTGCAGGGGTTCTTGGCTTGTTAGCGGCTGAATCACAGACGTTAACGGCTGTGACGCTGATCACGATCCTCACCGCCATCATCTTTAACCTCGTGTTACCACTGATGGCTTCTTCCTTCGGTAAGCTCTCCGTCGTTCTGCCGGCACAAAAGCCGATGCAGTTCCATCGACGCAAGCGGGCCAACCGCAAGTCCAAGACCAAGGTCGCCAAGACGACACGGTCTGCTAAGGATACCGACAAAAAATAAATTTTGACTCAAAAAGCCTTCGCGTAATTGCGAAGGCTTTTTCTGTGTCTAACTGAAAGATTGAAAATGAGATAACGACCTCGTCCCAGCTTTTGGTGTGCGTTAGTACGTTAAAATGAGCTAAATTGGGCGAATAGAAACAGCTTTGATATCCTTTATAAACTAAACAGCTTATTAAATTGACAAAGTGGTAGAATTAAAAAGTGAAGATTATTATTATTTTAAGTGAGGGGCTTATTATGATGTCAAAGCATAAGCAGCACAGACTCTTATCAAAATTAATTCTTTTCTCAACCTTGCTGGGGATTGGTTTTTCTATGGGAATTGCACAAACTGATTTAAGCGTGAATGCCACAACGCGCGATGAATTAGAGAACCCGACTAATATGTCCAAATCTACAATCCCCACCAACGACCAAACAGAAGGTGAATTTGAAGACCAAATCAAACAACCTGTAGATCTCAATGAACCGATTAACGTTATCTTCAAAGACAAGGTTTTACAAAATTCAGTCGCCAAATCATTAAATGTTGATATTACTCAAAAATTAACTGATTCCGACGATTTCACTCACGACAAAGTCCGACTATTCATCTACCCAGTTGATAACCAAGCGGACAATCCCTATTTAATTAATGATTGGACGGGAATGGCCGCCTTAAAAAATAGATTAATGTCCATCACACTCAACGATCAAGGAGACAATTTTAATTCTAAAGTCCTGAAATTAACTGATCCTAAGGCTGGCTTTCTTTCTGACAAAGCTAATGATGTTGATACCACTGGCCTGTATCTTAACTTTGATGGTGATGGTATTACCCAAGACACTTTTGAAGCACTCATGACTGACTTAACGAATGTTTCGGTCGATAAATTAAATTTAGACTCTAATTACATTCATGATTTCAAGACTCTGGATGCACTTAAATTCAGTGGTGACTCTGACGACAGTGACGTTCCATTTCATAACTTGTTTTTGGCAAGTAATCAATTTGGTGCCGCTGAAGGTCAACCCACTCATAAATTAATTGTTTCTAAGGACGGCACATTGAACTTAACCTATTTGGACATGGAAGGGCTAGATAACATGCCTTCAACCCCCCTATCCCCTAAAGGTACAAGTTATAACAATATGTTCGACACAATTAATAGTCGCAGCGTTTACCACCTAACTTCAGGGGAAAATACATTTGAAGATGCTCTCACTACACCTGTTGATAACGCGGGGCTTACTCTCGAAGCTATTGCTAATGGCACTCCAACGAACGTGACTACGCCTCAATTAACTGACTATCTGAATGATTATCTATCCAATACACGTAATATTGAGGAGCATTTGTGGGACAGGATAGGAATATTTGATTCCAGCGGAAAAATAACACGCGGAGAACATGCGCAAGCATCAGTTGACATGATCTATGGAATGCTCCCCATGTTGAATAAAAATGCAGGCACCCATGTTACTCCCGATGACATTACAGCAAAGGCCAATTCGGATGGTGTTACTGTCAGCAACATTCCTCAAAAAGCCAGCTCAATTACAATGCGGACTGATTATAATGCCGCAGGGAGCGGCGGCCTTACTACTCACTACGGCAACACCATCGACATCCCCATCTCTCACGAATCAGAGGGCAGTTCTTCCAACGGGGCTAACGGTGGTCACACCGATCCTGCTACGTCGTCGACCCCCTCTTCGGAAGCCAATCACGTTTCGTCGACCGATTACCAGAAGCCGACAGCCCCGGCTGTTAAAAAAGGCCAGGCCGTGTATGCCATCCAGAAGGTGAAGCTGCATAAAACCGCCACTTTCAGTCGGCACTCCACTAAGTACATGTACGCCAAGCAATCCCGTACCAAGCGGCCGCAGTTTGTCGTTATCGGGTATGCCCATTCAAAATCCGGGCTATTGCGTTATCGGGTGCGAGACGTCAACCATCACAGCAAGTCTGATGGCAAGATTGGTTACTTAACGGGCAATACCAAGTTTGTGGTCAACACGTATTACCAGGTGAATCCCAAGAAGATTCAGGTCATCAATCCCAAGGGAATCAACGCCTATCACAACATTAAGCTGAATGGAAAAGTGGTCAAACATTACCGCCGAGGAACCGCGTTAAAGATCAAGCGGATCAAATCACATCACCTGACCACTCGGTTGCAGTTAAGCAATGGGACTTGGATAACGGCCAACAAGACTTTAATTATTAAAAAATAAGTGTCCTAACACCGAGCCCAGTATCTTAAATTCCAGCAATTAAAAAGCCTGCGCATAATTGCGAAGGCTTTTTCTGTGTCTAATCAAAAGTTTTAACCCCTTAGAGAAGAAGTCGGCCATGAACACACTGCAAAAGATACCGTCTTGCCGTTCACCAAGTAGCGTATTCCCCATAACTTGGCGCCATTGTCTTCTCAGTAATGTCCCAGACAATGTCACAGTTAACCACCAGTGTAGCCGGAGACGGCCAGAGAAGGAGGCAACCGTGACAACGGTGTTAGCCGCTGGTCTTCGGCTTACAGCGTGGGACGTGTTTGAAGTCCGGCGACCTTTGCCGGGCTTCAAACCGAGCCAGAGGACCGCTTCTCAGGCCGCAGGCGGTCCCCACAGCAGCCGGAATCTCTGGCAGTCGCAGGCGAAACGTCATGGTGACACTAGTTTCATGGTCAAATATCCTAAGCGCGAGCTGGTCGGTGGAACACCCGCCACCCCGTGATCACGCTGGCAACCAAACAAATCGCCAGCGAAACCATGAAGGCGATATGCATTCCGGCAATGAAAATTTCGGGATGCGCCGGGAGATACGCGGTGACCTTGTGGCCCGCGTAGTGCCCCATCGCTGAGAACAGGACGGTGGTGGCAACGGAGATTCCCACAATCATGCCCATCTCACGCGCCAAGGCGTTGACGCCACCGGCAACCCCGAGGTCACGCAGCGGGACAGAGCTCATTACAATCGAGTTGTTGGGCGCCATGAAGATTCCATTGCCCAAGCCCACCAGGCCGATAAAGAACATGAAGAGCCACAGCGGCGTTGCTAGGCTAGACAGCATGTAGCCGACCTGACTGATTGAAATCAGAATTAACCCAATGAACGTTAAAACTTCCGGTCCAATTCTATCCGAGATGCTCCCCGCGATTGGTGCGACCACGACCTGCACAATGGGGAACGTCATCAGCGCGTACCCTGCGTAGTTAGCGGGCATGTGCCGGGCATTTTCCAAATAGAACGGTGCAATCACGTTAAAGAAGAAGTTCGCCACAAAGATCAGAAACGCACAGAGGATACTGATAGAAAAGCGTTTATTTTCAAATAAATGCAGGGCCAAGATGGGATGATCAATCCGCAACTCCAAGCGCACGAAGATTATCGTGGCCACTAGGGCAATCGCAAACAGGCCTAGAATGGCCGGTTGCATGAAGCCCACTTCCTGACCGACGAAGATCCCAGCAAATAGGGTCACCATCATCAGGGCAAACAGAGTCGCCCCAAGCTTATCGATGGGTTGTTGGCTGACCATGATGTCCTTAGGTAGGATGCGCTGGCCGATCAGATAGGCCACGATGCCAATGGGCACATTGATCCAGAAAATGTATCCCCAACTCAGGTGGGCCAAAATCAAGCCCCCGACGCCGGGACCCGCAATACTCCCCAGCGCCACGAAGGACCCAATCATTCCCAGTGCCCGGCCGCGTTCGTTAAACGGAAAGACTTCCGTAATAATCCCGCTGTTGGTCGCCATGGTCATGGCCGCACCCACGGCCTGGATGGCCCGCGCAGCCAAGAGCAAGCCCAAGCCCGCACTGAATCCACAGAGTAAGGAACCCACCGTGAACAGGATGGACCCCATTTTAAAGATCCGAATCTTCCCCCGAGTATCCCCTAGCTTGCCAAATAGGAGCAGTAACGCACAGATGACAATTAAATAAATTGAAACGACCCACTCCGCTTGGTTCATCGGAATGGCAATGTCCTTACTGATCACGGGCAACGCAATATTGACGATGCTCCCGTCCAAGGTAGCCATAAACGTAAAGAGACAGACCGCGACTAAGATCCACCAGCGGTGTTTTTGAATCTGCGGATCATCCGCAAAATTTTTAACTTTCATTCTTATTCTCCCTTAATCTAGGCCAACGAGGCGTGCCGCCACCCAGTCGGCTTGGGCCTGAGCCCGTAATTGCTGTAACTGATTAACCTGCAAGCCATCGGCCACGTCGGTCGGAACCATCCGCGGATGATCCGTCAGGTAATCCCGCACGTTCTGTAAATTCTCAAGCTGATAGTGACTGAACTGCCGAAAATCCGCCAGAATGGTGCGCTGATCGGCTTGTGACAGCAAGTGTAAGAAGCTACATTTGATCTGAAATAAGAGCTGTGCCTGCTTGTTAATGGTCACGGGAACCACGACCAACCGGGCGAAATGTTCGCGACCCTGCGCCGTGATACTGGCAACCTTTTTGGGGCGTTTATCGCCATTTTCCACGACCAGCGTGATGTCCTGGGCCCGAGCTAACCGATCTAACAGCGGATACAGCACCCCGTAACTGATGGTCTGCTCCTGCCCCACCATCGTGGCCAGCGACTTGCGCAACTGGTAACCCGACATAGCGTGATCCATCAATTGCCCCAACACAAATAAGTCATACACGTGCGTCAACTCCTTTACCGGTTTCCCATTATAGTATATCGGCCCGATATATGCTAACAAAAAAACCATCTTTTTTCCATTCCGCAATACCGTTGACACAGGCCAATAAAAAATGAGGCCGGGACAAGCGTCCTAGCCTCACCAATGGGTCATTTAGTTAACGAAAATAGTTGGTCTTGTTTAATGGTGGTGTTTGCCCGTCACAATTATGCTTTAATCTCAGCCATCACCCGCTGTGCTTCCGCATTCGGTAATAGCTTGTAATGGACCTCACCCTCGTCTGGCAGGATCGCCATCAGGGTCTGTTCGTCATCGAAGCGGCCAAGGTTGAGCGCCATCTGACCATCAATCTCGGCGAAACCTTTCATCCCCGTTGAAATAAACTTATGAATATATTTAACCCGTTCCTCACGAGCTTGGGCTTGCTTAGCCGCGCCGTTCAGCGTGTAGCCGGCGTCCAGAAAGTACTTCATCATGGAGACCTTGATAAACGTCTTAAACGTATAAACCCGCGCCTGTTGGCCGTCCTCCCGTTCACGCGAGGTGATCAGGCCCTTCTTCTCCCAGTAACGCAATTGCCGTGCGGAAACATCCGTCATCGATGATAACTCCCCGATTCGAAAAACCAAGCGATGAAAATCAAACGCTTCTCGCACCTGTGCCGTAAATTCTGCCATTGCTCAAGCTTCCTCCCCGTGTTAACTTACTTTCCAATTATGTTAGATTTTACCAACTTTCACCCCAATATTGCAACTAAATTGCAGAAAGTAATGTTTTGTTTAAGACATTTAACCCGTTTGCAAACGGCTTGTTACATATTTGTCACATTACATTGGTACGCTAGTAACTGTAATAATTCATGAGGAGTTGTCAGTAGGAATGAAGAAAGTTGTTAAACTATTAGCCGCATTTGCATTAGTTATGGTGGGTGTCTTCGCTATCTCAATGAGCACGACCACGACGGCATCAGCCGATTCAAACAGTAGCTTCAAGTCAGTTTACAAGGTTGCCAAGTCTCACTTAGGTGCCCGTTACGTTTACGGTGCTACTGGTCCTTCTGCATTTGATTGCTCTGGTTTCACGGGCTACATCTACAAGAAGGGTGCTAAGACCACGTTGCCACGGACTGCACAAGCCCAATACAACAAGTACAAGCACGTGAGCTACAAGAACATCCAAAAGGGTGACTTAGTCTTCTTCGGTTACAGTGCCGGTTCTATTTCACACGTTGGGATGTACATTGGTAACGGTAAGATGATCGATGCCCAAAACCGTGGTGTTGTTCGCGAAGCCGTTCATGCCCCATGGTGGCACGCTGTTGGTTACGCTCGTGTAACCACGGCAACTGACGCCGACTAGTTCTAACTGAACCTCATGAATTCAAATGAACGATAATAAAGATGACACGTTACGCGTTGGCAGTTGGCCGACGGTAACGTGTTTTTTTGTAACAAAAAAAATCTGTTAACGCCGTAGCATTAACAGACCTTCTGTCAGCAACTAGTCCACCGTATGGCGCATAGTCCGATGCTGAATTCCCGCCTCTTCAAACGGGTCACCGATCGGTTCAAAGCCTAGCTCCTGGTAGAACGCCATGGCCGTCAGCTGGGCATCCAGTTCTACCCGTGTCACGTCCGACTTCTTGGCGTCCGCGATGATCTGTTTAATCAGCTCACCCGCGTAACCCTGATGCCGGTCCGTCTTTTCGGTGGCTACCCGTTGAATCTTCACCCTGTTGCCCGCCAGCATGTCAATTCGTGCCGTCGTGGCCGGTCGATCGTCGACGTAGCCCACGTAGTGCATCTTATCCTCGTCAGTGCCGTCTAGCTCCAATTGCGGATCAATCCCCTGTTCGGCAATGAACACGTCCTTACGAATCTGTAAGGCGTCCTGGTAGACGGGGTTCAATTTACCCCAAGCCATTCTAATTTCCATCAAACCATCCTCGTCCTAATCTTTTTGGTTGTAGCTCAACACCTGAATGTCATCCGGTGTCAGTAATAATTTCGTTAAACTCCCATTAGCGGGCCGCACACTCAGGTCATACTTGCCCTGACCGTAACGCTCCATCAGACTCAGCAGGGTATTGCCGTGACTGATCATCAGGACCTTGTCACCGTCCTTCAACGCTGGGTTCGTGCGAATCAGGTCAAACCCTTGATCCACCCGCGCCCAGTACTCAGCATTGTTTTCAGCCTGACGGAAAGGATCGGCTTCCTTCAAAAAGTCCTTGGCCTTTCCAATGGAATATTTCTCCTCGATGGCTTTAAATGAAGGCACACCATGGGGCGCACCGGCCACGTACCACGCCTGGGCCATGTCGGTCCCCTCGTAATAACCGTAGAACTCCTCACGGAAGTACGGTGCCGTGGTTAACTTGGGCGCTGGCTGCGACTGATTGGCCGCCAAAATGGTCTCGGCGGTCTGCTGGGCCCGCGTGGTGTCGCTGCAATAAGCCGCCACAAATGGCACGTCCTTCAGCCGTTCACCAGCTGACTGCGCATCGGCGATACCGGCCTCGGTCAGCGGCGAGTTGCTCCAGCCTTGTAATTTATTATAGATGTTAAAATAAGTCTGTCCGTGCCGCACCACATACAACGTGATTTGCTTGTCCATAACGTCTTCACACCTTTCTTTTCCTTCATATAAACCTTTACCCCTGCGTCGTCTTCGGTGGCTAGGGATTCCGTCTGCTGTGGGGACCGCCTGCAGCCCAAGAACGGGCTTCCGGCTTGCCCTGGAACCTCGCCAAAATCACGAGTTTCCCAGGTCGTCCCGTGGTGTTAACTGACAAAAGACGCCAGTTAACACCACCGACACAGCTGACTCCATCCCTAGCCCCCTTCGACTTTGCGACATTTCATGTCTAACCAGATTCGCCCGACAAGTTGGAACACACAGCTTCGATGATGCATCCCACCCCACTAACCAATAAAGTAAAACCAAGTTTCACCTCAATCTTAGCCGCAGGAGGCCAGAAATGGAACCAGCCGTGAGTGTGGCGTTAGTTGGCGTTTCATGCCAAGTTACACCCACTGGACGCATTTGAAGACTCGCGCATTTTGCGTGGCTTCAAATCGAGGCGAAAGACCGCCCTTGGGCTTTCGCTGCTCCCCACAGCAGGTGGAATTTCTGGCAGCCGGAGGCGAACGTTATCCCCAGTCTGATAGTCCCACTCAGACCATTGCCACGACTTTTTGGTCTAACCCTAGTGTACCAAATAACCGCAACGAAGGCGCTTTATTTCCTAAGGGGGACTTAAACTTTTCCTAAACTTGCCGCTAGACCTACTATCGCACCGCGGAATTTGCTAGGATAAGGAAAATGCCATTAGCACGGGTAACCGTTATTGCCCGTTAACTATGGTAGAATAAGACTACTTATTTACAAAATGAAGGAGCGAAATAACTTGGAACGTTTCAAAAGAATCTGGGCCAGAACCGGCACACGGATGGGTTTCGTTACCCTCCTCGTCGTGCTTTTCTGGCTAAAGACATTAGTCGCCTATTTCGTCGACTTCAAATTGGGGCTCAGCGACCCCTTCCAGTTCCTCATCGTCCTCTTGAATCCCATTGCGACGACCGTTCTACTCTTTGGATTAGCCCTGTACCTCAAGCGGGCACGGTTCTTCTATCCATTTATTTTTCTGATCGACATTCTGGATACGCTGCTGCTCTACATAAACGTCATTTACTTCCGGGAATTTACCGACTTCATGACCGTGAGCACCGTGTTGGGCTATTCCAAGGTTGACCAGGGCCTCTCTGGCAGTTCGCTGGCCCTCACCTCGCCGCATGATATTCTCTACTGGCTGGATCTCGTCGTTGTCCTTGTCCTCATGCTCACCCGCCGAATCTACGTTGATCCACGACCGGTGAACAAGCGCGTTGGCCTAGCCGTAACCTCTGCTGCCCTCCTCGCCTTTTCCGTGAACCTGGCGTTGGGCGAAATGGATCGGCCGCAACTACTAACGCGGACCTTCGATCGGACCTACGTTGTGAAATACCTGGGGCTGGACGCCTTCACCGTTTATGATGGCATCAAGTCCGGTCATACCAGCGAGTTACGCTCGCACGCGAAGAAATCCGAACTGAGTGGCATTTTAAAATACGTCCATAAGAATTACGCGGCGCCCGATAAGAAACTCTACGGGGTCGCCAAGAAGAAAAACGTCATCATCATTCATTTGGAAAGTTTCCAGCAATTTCTGATTAACAAGAAGGTCAACGGCCAGGAAGTGACGCCGTTCCTGAACAAGCTCTACAAGAGTAAGTCCACCTATAGCTTTGACAACTTCTTCCATGAGGTTGGTCAAGGGAAGACCTCCGATGCCGAGACCATGCTGGAATCCGGCACCTATGGCCTCTCCCAAGGATCGTTGTTCACCCAATTAGGGAATGACAACACCTTCCAAGCAGCCCCCGCCATCTTCAATCAGGCCGGTTACACCACGGCCGTCTTCCACGGGAACGTGGGGAGCTTCTGGAACCGGAACAACACCTACAAGAACCTGGGTTACCAGTACTTCTTTGATGCCAGCTACTACGACACTTCCGGTGACAAGTCTCTCGGTTACGGCTTGAAGGATAAGCTGTTGTTCAACGATTCCGTCAAATACCTGCAACACCTGCAACAGCCCTTCTACGTGAAGTACCTGACCGTTTCCAATCACTTCCCCTTCTCGTTAGATAGTGAAGACAGTAACTTCAAGACGCCGAATACCGGGGATAAGACCGTCGATAACTACTTTAAGACGGCCAACTACCTCGACCAATCCATCAAAGAGTTCTACCATTACCTCGACAAATCAGGCTTGGCGAAGAACTCCCTGGTCATGATCTACGGGGACCACTACGGGATCTCCAACTCGTCTAACAAGAGCTTGGCGAAGTTGTTGGGGGTCGATCCGGATGACTGGAACGACTACGACAACGCCCAGCTCCAACGGGTGCCATTGATGTTTAACATGCCCGGCTACACCAAGGGGAAAGTTGAACACACCTATGGCGGGGAAATCGACGTGTTACCAACGCTGATGCACCTGATGGGGATGAGTACCAAGAAGTACCTGCAATTTGGGACCGACCTCTTCTCCAGTGAGCACAACCAGGTCGTAGCCTTCCGGAACCGGGACTGGGAAAGCCCGGGTTACACCTCCGTGGATGGCACCATTTACAGCAACAAGACTAAGCAGGAGATTCACCCGACCGGCAAGCTGAAGACCAAGATCGAAGCGATGCAAAAACACGTCAACCAGGGACTCAACTATTCCGATTCACTGAATACGAAGAACCTGTTGCGTTTCTACCATCCTAAGGGCTTCACGGCGGTCGATCCGGCTGACTACAACTATTCCGATGGGCTGCAAAAGGCCGAAAAACTCGAAAAGAAGCTGGGCTTAAAGTCCACGAGCCTCTTCTCACGGAACGGCGACAAGTCCACGCAGGGTCTATACAAGACCGACGCACCGGAACTCAACCACAAAGAAACGGATTCCAACCGGATCAAGATCACCAATCCGGATGACACTAGCGGTAAGTAACGGTTACGCTCAGTCTTAGCCCCCGCCTTACCGTTCGCCAAATTTGGCCCGGAACGCGGTGGGCAGGACGGCCAAAGCCTGTGGAGCGGTCTTTGACCTCGCTTTGAGCCAGAAAAATCACGGTCTCAAAGTCGCCATTTTTCAAGTAGAACACTTGAAAAATCCCACGGCTGGGTCCAAATTTGACTCACTCACGGCTAGACAACGGGTAACCATTGCTGCCATTCCAGCGGGGTTCACCGCAAACTAGTCGTTCACAACCAGCTTAACCGGAGGAGGCCAGAGATGGAGGCAGCCGTGACAACGGTGTTAGCCGATTTTTCGGCTTACAGCGTGGGACGTGTTTGGAGACTGACGATTCTTGGCAGGCTTCAAACCGAGCCGGAGGACCGCTTCTCAGGCCGCAGGCGGTCCCCACAGCGCCGGAATCTCTGGCAGCCGCAGGTGACGGCCTACACCTAATCTAATCTTTCAAAACCACTTTTAGCTGGAACTTGACTGTAAAATAAAGAAGCTATCCGTTCAATCTTGACGATGAACGGATAGCTTCTTTGCTTTTATTTCGGTTGCACTCTAAGGTTTAGGCGTAATGGAGGTGCTGTGAACCGGCCCGCGCCGATCCGGAAAGTACGTGGTCATGATGGCTTGCACCGCAATCGGTGCTTCACCATAGCCAATGGCGATCAATGGTGACTTGCCAGGATAGGTTGCGCCGTCCCCAATAGCATAAATACCGGGAACGCTGGTCGTCATCTGGCGATCAACGGCAATCAGTCGCCGTTCCTCCGCCAGATCAACGTCCCAAGCCGCTAACGCCGAGTGATCCGCCGTAAAGCCATAACTGACGACCAGATCGTCAACCACTTGGTGAGCCATCTCCGCGGTAGATCCCACGGGCTTTAAGGTAACGTCCAGCGCACCATCCGTTGTTGCCTGCAGGTCACGGATCAGGTAAGGTGTCTTGACGTTCACCGTTGAGGCCTCGAGCAAGTCCACCATGTGCGCCAAGCCACGGAACTGGGCTCGACGGTGAAGCAGTGTGACCGACTGGGCCACAGACTCCAACATCAGGGCCTGATCAATGGCGGCGTCCCCGCCCCCGGCAACCATGACGCGCTTACCGCGGAACTTTTCCAGATCACGGACGCTGTAAAAGAGCTGTTGGCCCGTAAAGGCATCTGCTCCCGCCACGTTGAGTT
Source organism: Levilactobacillus hammesii DSM 16381 (assembly GCF_001434395.1). GTDB lineage: Bacteria > Bacillota > Bacilli > Lactobacillales > Lactobacillaceae > Levilactobacillus > Levilactobacillus hammesii. The sequence goes on along the minus strand of NZ_AZFS01000064.1, from coordinate 289,850 downwards.
TCCGTGGCGCAAAGGCCCCGTTACCCACGGCCACAATAACGGCTCGCGTCTGGCTGGTTCCCTTGGGCGTCGTCACCAGGAAACCGTCTGCGTTAGCCGTGACATTGGTGACGGCTTCTCCCGTCTTAATCGTCAACGGAAACTGTTTTAACTGTTCAGCCTGACCGGCAATCAGATCACGGCCCTTAATTCCGGGGAAACCCGCGACATCCAGAATCGTTTTTTCCGGATACAGCGCGTTGACCTGCCCACCCAATTCAGTCAGGCTTTCAATCACTTGCGTCTTGGCATTGTGCATCCCGGCGTAAAATGCCGCAAACATGCCGACCGGGCCGCCGCCAACAATTGTAATATCATAGTTTTCTGTCATTCGTTTTAGCTCCATTTCTTCGTCTGAACACCCACTGGGAGATGATCGCCATGAAACACCTGCGGGGACTCACCATTCTATTCACTAGCCTGCTCACCTTGGGCGGTCTCGCCTGGGGCTGGCACGCGCGGCAAGCGACCTTAGCCGACTTACGCGTGCCCCAGACACGCACGGCAACGCTGTTTTTACCCGGCAATAGTGGCGGCTGGCTTTCCATGCGCGACATGGTACTCAGCCTTGATCGGCCGCACCTCGCCCACTTTAGCCTAACCGCGCACGTCTCCTTCAACGGTCACGTGCGGTGGCAGCAGCACCGCCCGTTGGCCACCAACCTGCTCGTTCCCGTCCTCTTTAAAGATAACACCCATTCACGCCGGGAAGCCACCCAATTGGTCACTGTACTACAGCAACTGCATCGCCGTTACGGGATCACCCACGTTAACTTCGTCGGGCATTCTTCCGGCGGTACCATTGCCTACGACTACCTCAACCAGCAGCGACAAGCGCCGGTGACCATTAACCGTTTGGTCTGCATCGGGGCCGACTTTCCCGACCGCCGACCGCTTAAAAATCACTACCCACAGCTGCACATTCTCAACCTAGCGGGTAACATTGGTCGGACGGGCAACGACAGCGAGGTGCCCGTCGACACGGCCACCCCACTACGGCGACTGGTCGCCGGTCACGTCAGCAGCTATCGCTTTGAGGAGCTACGGGGACCCGTCTGGGACATGCAGCACTCGTTACTCCACGAGAATCCCACCATCGACCGCAAAATCATTCGGTTTCTTTATCCGCCAAGCTGACTGTTTTTCAAGATCCGCTGACCCTGCAAGGTACGCACCTCGCGTAATCCGGCATTGATCAGAACAAAGATGGCCAGCCAGCCAATGGCGATCAGCGCCCACTGCTGGAGATAGAGAATATCCAACACGTCAAACGGCGCGTTCCAGTCCCAGCCCGAGTGTAGTAGGATGGCTAACAGGTAGAACCGGAGAAATTTCGGCGCCACCATATTCCCCCCAGTGACCGGTTCATGCCGATCTTTGGCCAGGATAATCGCTGCCCCCATGATGGCCGACCAGATGGTATGCGTTCCAATAGCCTGCCAGCTCCGCATCAGCAAGGTCACCAGACCATATTGCCCGGTGTAGCCAGCCGTTTCAAAGACCGCGAATCCGGCACCAATGGCCGCCCCGATTAGCAGACCGTTGAAAATATAGTTCAAGTGGAAACGATTGACAAAGAAGGCAATCACTAACATCTTAGCGGTCTCTTCAATGAACCCCACGATTAAAGCCGATTCCCACGAAACGCCGTTGCCAGATGGAATCAATGAATATAGAATCATGGTCGCGACCAGGGATAGAATCCCGCCAACCAGAAAAACCGCCATGAGCTGGTAAACGGAAATGTTACGGAACACGTTAATTTCAAAAAACATAATCATTAATGAAAACGGCACGGTTAACGAGCCAATGAAGATCATGCCGGGCACGGCATTGTTGCTGCGAAAACCCAAGAATAACAAGGCTAATAGGACAAAACTGGCCCCGAGCACCGCAAATACTCGGGAAAACAGCCACGGTTTCACTGGCGCCGACGAGACGGCTTCCAGGGAGGGCGTGGTTTCTTTGGTGCCGACGATAAATAACGTTTCGGCGTCATCTAAATCATGATGTTTAAAGACCTCGGAAAACATTGAAAACAAGTGGATTTCAACCACTTTATTTTCCCCCGTCCACTCGTTCATTTCCTTTGTGGCATCATCTAGCAAATGATTGTGGTACTCAAAATGCCGTTTAACCGGCTTTACTGACTCTTTATTGCCCATTACTTAATCCCCCTTGACTGGTCCAAGCCATGGCTTAAACCTGCTTCCTAGTTTACCGTGAATGGCGGTAGGCTTCAACTTGACCACAAGACCGCTTGCTAAATGTAAACCGTTACATTATAGTTGTAGTAGGCGCTCAGCCAATTAAATATAGATCAAAGGGGAGACAATAATATCATGGCAAAACGTAAAATGATTTTAGACTTAGATACTGGTATCGATGATTCCTTAGCAATTGCTTACGCATTAGGTGCCCCAGATGTGGACTTAATTGGGATCATTGGTTCCTACGGGAATGTTGTCGTTGAGGCTGGTGGCCAAAACTCTTTGAAGATTTTGGAACTCCTCGGTCACACCGACATTCCAGTTTACCTAGGTGAAAGTCATTCCTCAACCAGTGATCACTTTGATCGGATGCAAGTTAGTGCCGACATCCACGGTGAAAACGGGATTGGCCAAGTTGAATTACCTGCTCCTAAGCGGGCTATCGAAAAGGAATCCGGTGTGGACTTCTTAATCGATGCCGTTCACAAATACGGCAAGGACTTGACGCTGGTTCCAACTGGCCCAATGACCAACTTGGCTGCTGCCATCAAGAAGGCGCCAGAAATTGCCACTGAAATTGGCAACATGACCTTCATGGGTGGTGCCTTGACTGTTCCTGGTAACGTGACGGCCTACGCCGAAGCTAACATCAACCAAGATGCCGAAGCCGCAAACGCTGTGCTGACGAGTCCAATGCATTCAACGATGGTTGGTCTGGACGTTACCTTGCGGACCCTCTTAACCAAGAAGGAAACCCAACAATGGCGTGACTTAGGCACCGAAGCCGGTGAAAAGTTTGCCGACATCGTTGACTACTACATCCAAGCTTACGTGGACGTTAACGACAACTTAGGTGGCTGTGCTTTGCATGACCCACTTGCCGTTGGGGTTGCTTTGGACCCTAGCTTCGTGACGACGATTGACCTGAACATGGTCGTTAACTACAACAAGGAAACTTACGGCCGGACAATCGGTGATGATAACCGGTTGAACGAACCTACTAACGTTAAGGTTTCCGTTGCCGTCGACAAGGATCGTTACTTGAAGACCTTTATGGAATACTTGACTGCTTTGTTCAAGAAGAACTAAAGCTAAATTATTGCTTGAAACTCCCCCTATCCGCTGTGACAGGGGGAGTTTTTTTAGCTAGTGAAGGTTGACCAGGCAGCATAGGCAATACCTACCGCCTTACCGTTCCCCAAATTTGGACTGGAACGCGGTGGGAAGGACGGGGCAAGCCAAAGAACGGTCTTGCCCCTCGCTTGAAGCCGGAGGACACGTCTTCAAGTCGCCATTTTCAAGAAGATCGCTTGAAAATCCCACGGCTGAGTCCAAATTTGACTCACTCTCGGCTACACTGCAGTTGTCCAATAACGATAGTTGAAGACTGACAAGCCATATATTCAATCAAGCTTGATCGGTATTCAAAAGCCAACTTGTCAAAGATGGCGCTAGCGGTGTCGAGGGTGTTAGCCGATTCTCGATTTACAGCATAGAATACGCTTAGAGATCGGTCAATCTTCAGTCTACCGTTCCTACCATCCGAGCTCTGATCATGTTTTCCGTTATTTCAACTTTCGGCCAAAGACAAAAACGCGCGGTAAGCCTCAATCTGGGGTTTACCGCGCGTTATGCTTTATTTCACTTTGTAATTAAAGTTGTCCGTCATCGTTTTGACACCAGCATTGGCGTATTGATTGGCAAACTTCTTTTGTTGCTCAGGCGTTAAGGATTCGAAGGCCTTCATGTACTGCTTGTACAGAACGGGCCGCACGTACTTCTTAGCGTACGCTGCAGCAGGACTCGTCTTGGTCCGAGTGTAAGTGTACGTCTTCCCGGTCGTTGCCAGCCGCCGGTTAGCCTTACTGCCGGCAATCTTAACCGCGAAGGTGTTGCTGGACTTCTTGGTCATCTTAAACGTGTACGTCTTCTTCGTCAAAGACGTGGTGGTCTTATTATTGACCGTCTTAAACTGGATGAGTTTGTACTTGGTCGTCAACGTTCGTTTGTCTTTGCTCAGCGTCCGTGCAGTTGGGACACCGTACTTCACGTTAGGTGTCGCGCCAAAATCACCAAAAATCAACATGGTTCCCGTCTTGCCACCAGACTTATAGGTCTTAAAGTAGAAAGCCGTCTTAGACTTGGCGTTCTTGTAATACCGCTTTAAATCAGTGTTGTTGATCGTTGGTTTCTTGGCAGCACTGGCAGATACACTAGGCGCTACAACGCCACCTAAGGTTCCCAATGCCACAACCATTAGCCCTAGCTTAACTAATAAACGTTTCATGACCATAATCCTCCTTAAGATTCATTCAGTATATCATTTATACTGCCATTGTTTCACTGAAATTGCAAAGAATCGCTCCCGTTAAGCTAAGATCTCTGCAAAACGTTCCTTCAAGTAAGCGGCCACGCCGGCTTCATTGTTAGTCGTTGGCGTCTGGTGATCCGCAGCTGCCTTGATCTCTGGTTGTCCATTTAACATGGCCACACCATCACCAGCCGCTTTAATCATGCCCAGATCATTTTCGGCATCCCCAAAGGCCATCAGGTTGCTAAAGTCCCAGCCGAAATGCGTGAGGAGTTGGCCCAAACCAACGGCCTTATCCATATCGGCAGCCAAGAACTCTAAAATCTTAGGCTGTGAACGAACAACGTGATACAAATCGCGCAATTCTGGCGTAAGCTTGGCAACCACCTGATCCAAGGTAGCGGCATCCGTTGCCATAACTGCCTTACTAAAGAGGTGTTCCGGCAGATCCGCAAACTTCGTGGGAATGAAGTCCATGGGTGCTTTTAGCATGTGTTGATAGACCGATGGTGTCAGATCAGACACCGGATAAACCTGGTCAAAATCAAGGATATCTAAAGGATAACCGTTTTCATTCGCAAAAGCGTGTAGGGGTTGGAAATCATGCTTACTTAAACCACTTTGGGCCAAAGCTTCCTTCGTGGCGTTTTGAATCACTAACGCGCCGTTAAAGGTAATCGTGTAGTCTTCACTGGTCGTTAACCCTAACTGTTCCAGGTAGCCCCAAATCGCATTGATTGGGCGGCCGGTGCACAGTACCACTTTGATGCCAGCTTCATGCAGCTTACGTAGCGTTGCCGCATTTTCTTCGCTGATGGTCTTATCGGTATTCAGTAACGTCTCGTCTAGGTCGAGTGCAATCATTTTTATCATTCGTTTTCGTCCTCCATATAACCTCTAGTTTACACGTTACTGGTCATGAAGTGAACCGTAACTAAGCCAAAAGGTCTTGGCGAATCAAAGCAACAATCTGCTGGTTTTCTGGCAAATCCGCATGATTGGCATTGGCACCGGTCACGGTCATTTGCGTAAAGCTCTTAACCTGGCCCTGAAAAATCAGCTTTCCGCGGTTGACGCTATCAAAGGGCACAATTCCGTCACCCGAATATCCCTCGCTCCCGGCAATCGAATAGACGGTGAGGGCCTTGGGCAACCGTTTTCGCCCATTACTGAGTTGCTTAAACAGCGGGGTGTCTACACTTTGATCCTGTTCTTCCAGATTAAACGGTGACGCAATGGTCATCAAGCGATCCGCATGGGCCTGGGTTTTAACCAAATCATTCTCTAAGAAGAGCGTTAAGACCAGGCCGCCATTCGAATGTCCCATCGCGGAGAAGTGATTAAAATGATAGGTTTGCTGTAACGCCCTAAATGCCGTCGTAAACCACTTGGCCTGCTTTTGAATCGTTTCATAACCATCGTGATGATTCTCAAAGCCCACGACCACGATGGGCTGTCTATCATTAGCGCGGATACTTCCAGAATATTTCAGCGCACCATCAGTCATGACCTCCACCCGCAACAAACTATGCTGATGGGGGGTCTCTCGATTTAGCTCCCCCACCAGATCGTTGAAGCGATTCTGCGTGGCGCTTGACCCGGGTACCAAGAAGACGGGCGCCATTTGACTACGATAAGCCGCCTGCACGTGGGCCCGTTGCTGTGACCGCCAGAGGAAGCCCGGCACACACAGCAACAAAAGCATCAGCATGATGACACCGAAACTACGAAATTGTCGGTTCATGAGTCACCGCCTCCTCCGCAATCCCCGCCCACTTGACGAACGGGTAATAGATCGCCGTACTTAAGAGCAATTCAACCACCGATAGCCCCAACGCAGCAAGGCTGCCGCCCGTTCCCAAATACGCCTGCAAGATGCCGGGCGTCCCATTTGCCAACGGATAAGCAGCGGCAGGCACCCAATGTAAAACCAAGCACGCCCAGCTCAGGGTGATACAGAGCAATGGTGCCAAGATAAAGGGTAAGAATAGAATGGGACTAAAGATAACGGGTAACCCCATTAACAGTGGCGCGTTAAAATTCCCCAGTGTGGGAATCAAACAATACCAGCCTACACGGCGTTGGCGGGCATGATGTTGAACCAAAAAAATGGCCAGTAGCAACGCTAGCACCATCCCCGGTCCACCACTCGTGGCATACACGTCAACCACCGTGTGCAGTGTCACGGGATGGGGCACGTGCCAACCGCTACGATCTAAGACCGCCGCCAAATTCTGCGCCGCTTCAATGGATTGCCCCCCAACACTGGCAATGGGGCCCAAGATACCGAACCACTGGCACGTCCCCGTCAGCAGGCCAAACCCCAACAACGTTCCCAAGGTATGCGGCAGCTGAAACGGCCATTGCGAGAGCGTCAACAACGCGGCATTCAGGCTCACCGTTTGCGTACTGACCCACAGAAAGCCCAAACCGTTCAGCACGATTAGCCACAGACCAATGCCGCCCACGGTCTGTTCAAGACGTTTGTGATCGGGATCCTGATGGTCAATCAACCACCGGTAGCCGTTTCCCACCAAAAGGCCCACCAGAACACCGACTAGGATCCCAGAAAGGCCCAGATTATTCGATAACCACTGAACCGAATGGTTTCCTAAGACCGACTGGCGGTTAACGTTTAGCGATTTGAGTGCAATAATCGCGATAATTCCCGCCATCAATCGATCAACAATCAATGGTGTGGCTGGTGCCACGAGATAAAAGCTCACCGCAAAGGTAACCAGAATCGCCGTTAGGCCTAGCGTCCCCGCACTTAGAAGTCCCAGGTACTGGCGTAGTAATTTGAGCTGAAACGCCCATTTTGCCACGTGTAGCGTTTGATAGTAGTAACCACTCCGTTGTAGCCACGTCTGATTGATAAAATCCGCTAGTGTCCCCACTAGAATCACGGGAAAGATGAGACGCAACGCATGGTAAATCGCCGTGATTTGCCGGTTGCGTCGAAATTGAATTTCAAACCCAATGAGGTGCCGACCAAAACTACTGGTTTGTTCAGCCATCGCTACCATCCCCTCAATACCGTTGATTTTACGGCAAAGGAAAGGGTTGATGATATTCAAGCTACTCAGTTAGTGTGGCAGTCACCTAAACTAACCATTGATCGATCTGATCCATGACGGCCCCCTGCTGATTGGTCTTAGCCAACCGCTGAACCGGTCCCGTCATAATGGCGGGGTCGGCATTGGCTACGGCAAAGCCCTGACCGACCATTTCCAGCATGGCGTGATCATTACCCGAATCCCCAAACGCCGCCATCTTGTCGGGAGATACGCCCCAGATCTGGCCTAGCGCTAAGAGGGCTGCCGCCTTGCTGACCAACGGTAGCGTCACGTTCATGCCGCCTAAACCGCTACTGGTCCCCACCAGCCGATTGCGAAAGTGATGATTAAAGGCGGCCACCTGAGCGGCGACATCCGTTTTTAACCACGTGACATCAATTTTTAAGATATCAGCCGTCACCTCACCAAGTTCTGAAACCGACGTCAGACTGGGATAAAAGACTTGGGATTCACGAAAACGGCGACTCGTCGCTGCCAGTTCCGTGTAAGCACGGTCGCGACCGCACACAATTATAAAACAGCCCTGCATCACGGCTGCCGTCTTCAACCACGTCACAGCCGCCCGCCAATCCGGCGCTGGCATGCCTTGTGACTGCAATGGTTCGCCCTGGCCCGTCACCGTGAGTGCCCCATCTTCCACAATGTACGTCAGCGACTGCCGGTCCGCCAAGGGCGCAAATAAGCCCTGCACATGATCTAGTGGATCACCGGTGGTCACCACAAACTGGATCTCACGGCGGGCCAACGCCGCCAACTGTGCCTCAAACCGGGCAACGTCATACCGTCCCGTGTCGTCTAAAAAAGTGCCATCTAAGTCCGTTGCAATAACCTTTGGCCGCATATTTTGCCACCCTCTCTTAAAAATAACTTACCCCCAGCATACCTGACGTCATTCCCGAGTACAACGCATTTCACCTACAAATAAAATCATAAAACAAACGCCGGTCTATCAAGGATACCGATAACGTAAACGGATTGAATCACCGGTCATTTGGGCAACGATTGATTCACTATAACGACTATTCATCAAATCTGTCATGCCTGTTCTAACAACAGTGGGCCTAAAACTAGGCAGCCTAGTTTTAGGTCCATCGCCTTGCCGGTCAACAGATATGGACTGGAACGGTGCAGGCGACTTTGGAGACAGGTGTTCTTCGTGGCGCCAAAGCGAGCGAGAAGACCGATGCTTTTCCGGTCTGAAGCGTCCCCACAGTAGGCGGAATCCCTGGCAGCCGGAGTGCGCCCAATTTAGTGGCGCAAATGATGGCCATTACTGGGACTAGCTAGGCATTTCATCTTTCACTCTTTTTCCGTCAGGTTTATTCCAAATAAAAATCGCGCTGGCCTCAACCAACGCGACTCGTTTGTTTATTTAAGCATTCATTCCTAAGCTGTAAGCGTAGTTCATCAATGACCGCGTTTCCGTAAATTCATTTTCATCGTGGAGGACCACCGTGATTACCCGGTGCTTCCCCGCCTTCTGGCCAGTTCCCACGAAGCAGTAACCGGCTAGTGGGGTGTACCCCGTCTTCAAGCCATCAACGTTGAGGCTGGCTTGATAGTATTTCCGACCGGCTAACATGTTGTTGTAGTTGTAGCACAGCTGCCCGTTAACCGTCTTAGAGCCCACGGAACCATCCGTTAAGACACGGGGGTAATCCTGGATCAAGTGGCGGGCAATCAAGGCCACATCCTTGGCGGAAACCAGGTTGGCATTAGCCTTCCCGTAGTTGTAGCCAAACGCCTTCAAATCGCTATTTTCCAAACCGGAAGCGGAGACAAAACTGGCCTTATCCAGGTTCCAACTCTTTGCCTGAGCGTTCATCTGTTGAATGAATTTTGCATTACTACCGGCAACCCATTGGCCCAGCGCAATTGCGGCGTTGTTCGATGAGTCCAACAGAGCCGCATCGTAGAGTTCCTTGACGGTGTACTTGTGATTGCTGTAGAACTTAAAGCCTCCACAGCTGGCACTGTTGCCCATGGCAATCAAGCCCTTGTCACTGGTCTTCACAATATCCGTCCACTTGCCAGAGCCATTGTTGACCTTATCCAAGACCAGGTACAGCGTCATCAGCTTAGACACGGAGGCAATGGGCCGCGCCGTATTGGCACTCTTCGACCAGACGGCCTTACCGGTGGTGTAATCCAAAGCCACCGCATTCTTCGCGTACTTCAGACCAAATGGCGCCTTGCCCTTGGTCAGGTAGCCGTGCCAGATCCAGCCCTTGACGGAACCCGCTTTATTCGACACGTACAGGTAGATACCCTTTGAATTGTTGTGCTTCAGCGTGGCTTGCTGCGTCACGTACCAAGTCGTGTTGGGATAGCCCTTCATCGTGGCAATCCGCTTGTTGTGGGCCTTGTTGTAAATGGCCCCCGACGTGCTCTTCTTGTGATAAGCCGTCTTGGCAACGTTCTTAGTCGAGACCGTCGTGTAAGTGGCCGCGTTAGCCGTCACCTGAACATTGACGGCGGCGCCCAGAGTCACTGTAAACAACAGTGCTAACAGGAACCCCTTAACCTTTGAAATCTTCATCAGTATGTATTCCCCTTTTCTAAACCTTTACAAACTCTCAACCATCAGCCTATCATGCAAAAGGTTGTGACGACAAGGGATGACGCGAGTTTGTAACCGACTTGTTGAAGACGTAATTTTATCGTAATCCATCACTTGTCGACTTAACTACTCAATCGATTTATCGTTAGGGGGCGCAGTGATTAAGCCGAAACAACAGCTGGCGATATTCTGGCCCACTAAAAAATGGTTAACCGGGGCGTGATGCCTAAGTTAACCATTTCTTTTCTCTGACTAAATTGGCGTTTAATCAAGAATCACCGTTGCCTAGTCATTCATACTGCGCAGGCTGTAGGCGTGATTCATGAGCGATCTCGTTTCCGTAAACTCGTCCTCATCATGCAGCACAACCGTGATCACCCGGTGCTTGCCAGACTTTTGACCCGTCCCGACGAAGCAGTAACCGGCCAATGGGGTATATCCCGTCTTTAAGCCGTCAACCCGCAGTGAGGCCCGGTAATACTTGCGCCCCTTCAAGAGATTGTTGTAGTTGTGACAGGTCTGACCGTTCACCTTCATCGAACCAATCTTGCCGTCCTTCAGAACCCGTGGATAGCTGATAATCAGGTGCCGGGCGATTAAGGCCACGTCCTTAGCCGAGACCTTGTTGGCATTAGCGTGTCCGTAAGCATAGCCATACAACCGCAAGTCGCTATTTTCCAGGCCAGAGGCCGAGACGAAATGAGCATTTCCCATCTTCCAGGCCTTCGCCTGAGCATTCATCTTCCGAATAAACTTACCGTTACTGCCACCAACCCACTGGCCTAACGCAATGGCCGCGTTGTTGGAGGAATCCAGGAAGGCCGCATAATACAGTTGGCGGACCGTGTACTTGTGATTCAGCTTGAAATGAAAGCCACCGTACGCAGCGCTCCGACTCATTGAGACTAATCCTCGACTGGTAATCTTAATCTTATGATTCCAGTTGCTGGACTTGCCATCGATCTTCTTCAACGTTAGGTAGAGCGTCATTAATTTAGAAACGGAGGCAATGGGCCGCGCCGTATTCGCGTGCTTGCCCCAAACCACCTTTCCCGTTTTGGCATCCATGGCAACGGCAGCTTTAGCCTTGCGTAAGGCAAAGGGGGCTTTCCCCTTCTTCAGGTAATTATGCCAGATCCAGCCCTTAACGTTGCCCTTGCCATTCTTGACGTACAGGTAGACGCCCTTGGTCTTCCCGTGCTTTAACGTGGCCCGCTTGGTTGCATACCACGTGGTGTTGGGATGGGCAGTAAGGTTACTGACCTTACGCGTGTGGGTCTTGTTGAAAATGGCCCCTTTGCGACTCTTCTTGTGATAAGCCGTTTTTTTAATTGATTTCGTGCTAACCGTTTTGTAACCCGTTGCCGCATGAATCGGTACGACTGGGCTCACGACACCGCCAAATGTTATGGCGACGGCAAAGGCGATTAAGCCGCGTTTCATTGCTACTTTATGCATGATTTGAATCCTTTCTATAACACAATAATTAAGACAACCAACTATTAGAATAGCACTCTTTCAAAACAGCCGGAAGTATTTCCGCCATGAAACACGTCCGATGTAACGCATTTGTAAAAATCATTGTACGGCTAAACTGCTTATAGACTAGAAACGATTTTTCTGGGCAGTGGTTGCATTTCCCCGATAAACTCGTTAAGCTAAGAATAATCAAATACGACTGGGGTGCCATCGCGGCTGAGATCAAACCCATTGAACCTGCTCTGGTTAATACCAGCGAAGGGAACGCGTAATCAATAGCTATCAATGACCCCACTAAGAACGATTAGTGGGGATTTTTTTAGCATTGGTGGCCCCTCAGCGTCTAAATTTTATAGGAGGCGACTGTTTATGAAACGTTGGCATATTAGAGATATTATTTTGGTCACGATCATTGCAATTTTTATGGGGGTTATCTTCTGGGCGATTGGACCCGTTTATACGATTTTGGCGGCAGCTTTAGCACCCGCTGGTCTACAACCCTTAGCAAATGAACTGTTATTAGGCATCTGGGTCATGGCCGGGCCCCTCGCTGGTTTCGTTATCCGCATCCCCGGCGCCGCAACTCTGGGCGAACTTCTAGGTGCCGTTGTTGAAATGTTTCTCGGCGGGATCTGGGGGGCCAGCACCCTCATCTCTGGTACCCTTCAGGGATTTGGGTCCGAACTGGGCTTCATCCTTACCGGCTACAAACGGTATGGTTGGTTCACCTTGGTTCTGAGTGCCCTCACCACCACGATTGTTACCTTCATCTGGGACCTCTTCCGGAGTGGTTACGCCGCTTATCACCTGCCATTTTTACTGTTGTTATTCTGTGTCCGCTTCTTATCCGTCTTCATCTTTGGTGGCGTTTTGACCAAGCTCATCAACAACCTGTTGGTTCGCGCTCACGTCTTGAAGGACTAGTGCGTCTCACCAACTAAACCGTCACATCCGTTTTTTTAATGTAGTATTGGGGGAATTTATTTGGCAACCGTCACGATACAATCACTCACTTACACCTATCCGAAGCAGTCCCGTCCCGTGCTGGACCACCTGTCCGGTACTTTTCCCACGGGTAAATTTTCTCTGCTGACCGGTGTATCCGGTGGCGGAAAATCAACGCTGCTCAAATTAATTGCCGGCCTGTTGCCTAACCCTGACGACACCACCGTCACCTTTGATGGTCAACCGCTCAACGCGATTACACCAACCGACCGTGCCAAAACGGTCGTGATGCTCTTTCAGGAACCCAGCACGCAGTTCACCATGGATACCGTGGAAAACGAACTGCGTTTTGCCCTAGAGAATCAGCAGGTTCCGGCCGGTGAAATTGCCGACCGTAGCGACGCGGCCTTAGCCTTCATCGGGATCACCGACCTCAAGTTTCGCAAGCTGATGCAACTCTCCGGCGGCGAACAGCAGAAGGTCGCCCTGGCCATCATCGTCGCGATGAATAGCGATGTCATTTTGCTCGACGAACCCTTTGCCAGCATCGATCCACCAACCCGGCTGGTTTTGCTGGAAAAGCTCGTGGCGTTATGTAATGAACGGGGCAAAACCATTGTCCTGGCCGATCACGATCTGAGTGGCTATCAGCAGTGGGTCGATCACCTCGCCGTCTTGGCGGATGGTCACCTCACCCTGCTGTCAGTGGATGAGACCCGGGCCCGTTTTGCGGCCTTCACGCCCCAGCGCCTGCAGTTGACCCACGTTCAGCTTCCCAGTGACCAGTTGACCGTGTGCTTACAGGGAACGGCATTGGGCTTGGCACACAGCAACCGGCAGTTAATCGCACCACAGTCTCTCAGCTTTTACGCGCACAAAACGACCCTGATCACCGGCCCCAACGGCAGTGGTAAGTCCACGCTCTTCAGGGCACTGGTTCGACTGGGACATTACCAAGGACACATCGCCTACCGAGATACTGATATCAAGAAGATTCGAAAACGACGCTATGCCCGCCAAGTTGGCTTGATGTTTCAGGCCGCGGCCGCTCAGTTTCTGAATGTCACCGTGGCGGAGGAATTGGCGCTGTCCCAAAAGTATGGGAACAGCACCTACTTCACACCGGAGCGGGTTCATGCGCTGTTAGACCAACTCAATCTGGCCGGTCGCGATGAGCAAGTGCTTTATTCGCTCAGCAGCGGTCAACAAAAGAAGATTCAACTCCTCTGCATGCTGATTATGGCACCGGAAGTCTTACTATTGGATGAACCCCTAAAGGGCCTCGACTACGCCTCAATTCAGGCCGTCATGGCCATCTTAAAAACGGTTCAGCACGATCTGGACCTCACCTTGATCTTGATCAGCCATCAACTCAGCGGTCTGGACGCGCTAGTCGACCTCCACTTGCAGCTGGAAGATCACCAGTTAACCTATCAGGAGGTGCGCGCATGAATCCGTCACTCAAACTAACCTTGCTCATCCTGATTGCCCTTGAAGTCTCCTTCATTCAAGTCTGGAGCGTCAACGTTGCGTTAATTGTGGTGAGCCTCTTACTCATGCTGTTCAACCACGTCTCATGGCGGCGCCTACTCTGGCTAACCCTGGTGCCGCTCTTCTTCGCCAGTGCCCTGGTCTGGTCACTGATGCTTCGGGGAGACGCATCCACGCACTTTTTGATCGTCATTTTCACCCGGATGTTCGTCTACGTTTACATGGGGGGCTGGTTCACGTTAACCACGAAGCCCTTGTGGTTGACCCGTTCTCTGGAACAGAATGCCAAGCTCCCCAGCAAGTTTGCCTATGGCTTCCTGGCGGCCTTTAACCTGATGCCCAAGATTCAAGCAGAGGTGGCCACCGTCCGGGCTGCGGCCTTAATGCGTGGAGAAGTTCTCCACGTCTGGTCGCCCCGCCTGTACTTTAAAGTCATTCTGGCCGCGATGAACTGGTCCGACCAACTGGCCGCAGCCATGACTTCCCACGGCTTTGTCGAGGGCGCCCCCCGGACACATGCTCTAACGGTGCCGCTACTCGCCCGCGACTGGTGGATCTTCGGCATCAGTCTGCTGCTGGTTCAGGTGGGCCTCTTCGTGGGTTTGCCTTAACGCCACGTTACTTATAGAATTTTCTCAAAGGAGTTTTGTTATGTTTACCGACCAAGCCCACGCGGCGACCTTAGCTTCATGGACGGCTTCCAAACACCATCCTTTTATCACGCAACTCTGTGCGGGTACCCTGCCTCGCGAAACCTTCCGTTACTACCTGATTCAGGACCACTATTATCTACAGGAATTTGGCAAATTACATGACCTGGCAGCCGTTCAAAGTCACGACCCCCAGGTGGCCCAACAGCTTCACGCGGGGGCCGAACACCTTCGTCAAGGAGAAATTGCCGTTCGCCAAACCTTCTTTGAGCGGTTAAACATTACGCCCGAAGAAGTCGCCGCTACCCCCGTTGCGCCAACCGGTTACGCCTACACGAGTCACCTGTACCGGGCACTGGCCACGGCCGGTACGGCGGGCGCCGTGGCTGGTCTTCTCCCCTGCTACTGGCTCTATGCCGAGATTGGTCAGGAGCTGGCCCAGGCTGGTTCACCCGTCCCAATTTACCAGGATTGGCTCAACACCTACGATGCCGACGATTACACGGGCATGATGGCCGATCAGTTGGCTTTGGCCAACCAGGTGGCCACACCGGCTAACCAGGCAGAACTGCTGGAAATCTTCAAGAAGAGTAGCTGGTATGAGCTGAACTTTTGGCAAATGGCCCTCGATCACGAAACGTGGGCTATCCTCGCATCCACAAAGCCGTCAGATTTTTCAGTCGAAAAATAATGCGGTATAATTAAGGCACCGTACGAGAGAAAGTAGGTGTCGTCAATGAAAAAATTACGGCAATTAACGTTCTTACAGTCTTTTGGGGTTCTCGCCTTGCTCTTGGGTCTGCTGATTGAAATTTACGCCCTCTTTAACGGTCTAGGCACCCGGTTATCCGGCGACGATATGTTTGGCGGCGCCATGGTTCTCGCTTTAGCCACCGCCTTCATTCACAGCAAAAATCTCCCCGTTAATCTGGGATTGATCGCTCTCAGCACCCTGGGATTCGCCTATTTCACGTTCATTCACACGCAGGCATGGCTCTGGACCATCATCTTGGCCGTTCTCGTGGCCGCCTTCATGGTCTACTTCTTCGGCTTACGCGGGGAAGTTCGGCACAACCAGAGTGAATGGTTCCACTTCTAAATCATCATTAACTAACCTTAGCCCGTCCGCCAACCGTGGACGGGCTATTCTTGTCGTTCAGTTCAAAACCAAGATGTTACCCGTTGAAAAGTGCTAGTGTGGTCCTCACCA
>NZ_AZFS01000064.1:221632-273808 GCF_001434395.1 Levilactobacillus hammesii DSM 16381 | reverse complement strand
TTTGAAGCCCGGCAAAGTTCACCGGTCTCCAAACACGTCCCACGCTGTAAGCCGAAGGGCATCGGCTAACACCGTCGTCACGGCTGCCTCCATTCCTGGCCTCCTCCGGTTTCACGGATGATTCCCCCTAACATCGACCGAAACACGACTGGCTGATCACGCATTAAGTCCAAGCCTTTGGCAACACACTGTGGAGCCGTGAGTGAACCAAATTTGGGCTCAGCCGTGGGATTTTCCAAGTGACTTTCTTGGGAAATGGCGACTTTGAAACGTGGGCTGCCGGTTCAAAGCGAGGTCAGAGACCGCTCCTCAGGCTCTGACCGTCCTGCCCACCGCGTTCCAGCCCAAAATTTGGCGAACGGTAAGGCGGCAAATCAATCGCACATTCCATGAGAAGTTAGACTTGCCCTGGCAGCCGCAGGTGACCATTCTCAGCCATTATTTCAGGTAAAAAACCGTGTTCAAAAAAGGTTTTCAGCACAAAAAGAAACAGACTAACCGAAGTTAGCCTGTTTCCCCGCTTGATAAACTACAAGAGACTGTAGTCATGTAATCAATATGATTACCAATAGTTAGATTGGAACAGCCGGTTGCCCGGCCCCGGTGGCGGAGAGGTCCCCGCAATTATTTGACCCGAATCTGTGAAGCGTGCGTTCGAGTCACACTGACCGCTTCAGGATGGGTGGTCACGTTCGTGATAGTGCGTTTGCCCATGGTAAACCAGGAAACGCCACTCACAATAGCTAAGATTACCACAGCCAGGGTCAAACTGGAAATTACACGTCTTAAATTCATCCTGTCACCTCGTCAGTCATTCTTACCGCTCAGCTTAGAACATGAATGTCACAAAGCCATGACAAGTTGACCAAATTGCGTTAACAATTTCCTAACTAAATCGACAGTAATTGTTATATTGGGTATAAGTTTACGCAATTTTAGCCCGTTCATCAAGTAGAATGCAAAAAAAATTACAGATATCGATGGTTATTTCACCGCTTTTGCAAAACTTCGGTATAATAAACGTAAGCAGTAATTTGGATTATCATTTGGAGGGATATTAATGAATCAAGAATTAAATGATCTTGCTGAAGCAATCATCGCCTACCAAAAGAAATATGATAAGACTGATGGCGAAATGGCCTTCGGCTCTCGCATTTCGGTTGAAAAGTACCACGCCATCAAGTCGGGTGAATTGGCCCCAACGAGCGACGAGCAAAGTTCCCTAAAGAGCCTGATCGCCAGCAAGCCAAACTAAGCCGCTTAATCAAGTCGGTTTACAAATTCTGTTGTCAATGTGATCAAGACAAGTGAGTCTGGGACGAAACTCCCAGGCTCTTTTTTTGCGCGCTAACCGTATATAGACGAAACGTGCGCCAAGGGGCAGCCAGCTCCGCTTAACACCATTAAGGTAACCATCCAAACCCGGGATTTTTACCTTAATAACGGTAATGCTCAGGAATAGTGTCTCTAACCCTATATAGACGAAACGTGGGACAGAAGGCAGATCCTTGCGCTTAACCCCATAAGGAGAATAATCCAAACCCAGGATTTTTCCCCTTATGACGTTAATGCTCAGAGATAGTCGCTCTAATCTTATATAGACGAAACGTGCGCCAAGGGGCAGATCCCTGCGCTTAACCCCATAAGAAGAATAATCCAAACCCGGGATTTTTCTCCTTATGACGTTAATGCTCAGGATCTAACCGCCCCTTGGCGCACTCTTTTTTTATTGCATTTTTTCCCACGCCGTTCGGTAAGCCGCCGCCGTGGTTTCATCAAACGCCACTAACCGCACCGACTGAACCGTCGTGGTGTGTGCTAGAACGGTGGCAATCGTCTGTGTCGCTACCGCCGCCGCTTCTTCCAATGGGTAGCCGTAAACGCCGGTGCTAATCGACGGAAAGTCCACCGTCTGGCAGTTCTGTCGATTGGCCAGATCCAGACTATTCTGATAGCAGGCCGCCAATAACTCGGCCTCATGCCGGTCACCCCCGTGCCAAACGGGCCCCGGCGTGTGAATGACCCACTTAGCGGGCAACTTGAATCCCGGCGTCATCCGTGCCTCACCGGTTGGACAACCATTGAAGGGCACACACGCCTTAAATAACTCTGGACCCGCTGCGCGATGGATGGCCCCGTCAACGCCACCGCCACCTAACAACGTGGTGTTTGCAGCGTTAACAATGGCGTCAACGTGACTCTCTGTAATGTCACCATGAATCACCGTAAACTTTGCCATGTACTCACTCCTTTGACCACGGCCAGTGCCACCGCTGTTTCTTCGGTGGCTGCCCGGTCGACTCACGTGCTTTTAACCGTTTCATGCCCTCCCGATATGGATTGGCATAAAGCGCCGATAAATTTAATTTCTGCTGATCCGGCTGGGGCGCCGTTGCGCGAAAGGGACGAAGATCCGTGTGACACTTGGGACATCGTTCATCCGTTGCCGCAACCGCTGCGCCACAGTGTGGACAGAATTTTAAGTCTTAAGCCATGATTGCCTCCTACTTTGGTCGCTGCTGATGTTGCTGATTTCGCTGACGCCGTGCCTTGGCGTGACCGACTTCTCGCAAAGCGGCCTGCCGTTGTTCTTCAGCGCGCCGTTCAGCGGCTTCGGCTTGCTTTTGCGCGGCCGCCTGTCGTCTTTCACGACTGCGATAACTCAGGAAGCTCCACACCCCGACGGCCAATAATGCCAGCACAATCTGAACGGGCACTAGTGACCAGTCCGCGTGTTTCACAACAAATAGATTATAAGCAATCAACAGAACTGACATGGCGCCCACCACCGAAAGGGTGTCGCGAAGCCAGCGAGGCATCTTTTTGGCTTTCATGGTTAAAACTCCTTAAAGGTCGCCTTCTACACGCAATTGACGCTCTACCAGGTAGGCATCCAAGTAGCCAAAGGCAATCTCATCAATATCGCTGATGCGGTAAACCTTGCCCACTTGATCCAGCTGGTTATCTTCCACTTCATGGAAAATGAACCGCTCGCCCCCCACCTGGCTCGGGTAGCCCAACAGCGCGGTGTTATCGTGCAACTTCAACCGCATAATGGTGCGGAAGGCGGCGGCTTGGGTCAAGCGTGCGCTAAACTGATCAACCGTCGGATCGAACAACCGCTCGTCATTGAGGACCGGCTGAATCTGATGTTGCCGCGCTTGGTTGAGCAGTGAGAAGAGCCGCATCGTTTGCAGGTAATCCGATTCAATCACGACCGCGTGCAGCTCAGTCAGGCGCATCAACGTGTACCCGCCAAATTGCCCGGTCATGTCAATCAGGTTCATGATCACCGCGTTCTGGGTGACCACGTTAATCCGGCCCACGAAGAAGAGCTCCTTATCGTGGCTGGGCACTAGCGCAACTAACGACTCATGACCAACCAGTTGCTGCAATGTCTCCGGTATGAGCTTAGCATCCGTGACTTCCTTGGTCGCCACGTGTGAGAGCTTGCGCAAATGTGGGGCCGCAATCCCCTGCAACGTTAATTCCTTCCCCTGAAATTCAATCACTTCCAGTTGATCGGGATTTAGCGTGAAAACGGGCTGATCCGAATAATCAAATTTATTCAATAACTGAATCGTGACTTGATCGGCCGCGACACTGGTGACCAGCCCCTCATAGAAGTGCTCATCATCTTTAACCACCAACATGACAACCAAGTGGTCAACCCACGCGTGGCTCAATACTTGGCGGCGTAAATCGCGCTGCCCGTCAAACTGCATGGTGAGCCCACCGGCCTGAATAAAGTCTTCTTCCTGAGCGGTCTGGATTCGAAAAGCCATGTTATCCAAATCGTCGCTGGAAAACTCCACTTCATCGATGACCTCAATGGCGAGGAATACGGCACCGTCCGGCAACCCAAAGTCGTCAAACGTGGCGAGGATAATTCCGTTCTCGCTAACCGCCGTCACGTAGCCGGTATACACAACTTCTTGGTTGGTCTGGTAAACATTGACCAGTATGTGTTGCGCCAACGCCCGGTTTAAATCATTCATAATCGAATTCAACATGACGACCCCCTTTTTATCTGCTAAGCACACGGCCTAGCCGCAGTCTTAGCTTATTTCTACTGTTCTGAAAAGCTTATCATATCTTGCTTAAAATAGCTCGTGAACCGCCACCAAATTTCGCTTAAGAAACGGCCGTACTCAGATACTCCGTGAGCCGTTCTCCCTGTAAGCCTGCGCTGAGGCCAACGAGTAGTTTGATCCGTGCCTTTTGACCGTTTAAGCCTTGACACAGCATCAACCCCATCTTGCGGAGTTCGATGCCCCCACCCTGGTAATCGTAGATGTCCTCGGCAACGCCATTATAACACCGGGAGACTAGAACCAGCGGAATGTGGTGATCCAGAAGCCGTTGAACGGCTGGTAAGGTAACTGGCGGTAAATTCCCCGCACCTAAACCTTCGATAACAATCCCGGCCGTCTGGTCATTGTTCAACGCGTCAAACAGGCTGGCATCCATCCCCGCGTAGGCCTTCAGCAAGTAGACGTGGTCAACCACGTGATCAATGTCGCAGGTATCTTCTCGAATCAACTGTTGGAAGTAGATCGGGTGACCCTTGGCAACCAGTCCGATGGGGCCAAAAGTCGGCGTCCGGAAGGTGGCAACGTTGGTGGTATGGGTCTTCGTCACGTAACGGGCCGTGTGAATCTCGTCGTTCATCACGACCATGACGCCATTGCCCCGTGAGGCATCGTCTGCGGCCACTTCGATCGCCGTCTGAAAATTGTATAAGCCGTCGGACCCAACCTCGTTAGACGAGCGCATAGCCCCCGTCACAACGACGGGAATGGTGCTGGGCAGGGTCAGATCGAGGAAGTAGGCCGTTTCTTCCAGTGTATCGGTTCCGTGGGTGATCACGACGCCGTCGATGCCTTCCTTTTCGCCCTGATTAATCCGTTGCTTAATCTTCAGCATTTCAACCGGAGTCATGTGGGGTGACGGGAGATTAAACAGCTCGTCTGTGATCAGTTCCACGCGGCCTTCCATGATCGTTTCCTGTTGGGCGATGGGGTTCTCCGCATTGGGGACGACCTCGCCCTTTTCATTTTGAGACATCGAAATGGTACCACCGGTATGGATGGCCAAAATTTTCTTCATTACCGTCAACTTCCTTCACAAAAGATTTCTTTCCCACATTGTACCTTATTTGCTGTAGAATTTAGTTAGAATTAGGAAAGGATGTTCGGAAAAATGGCAAAAAAAGATGAAAGCGCTAAACCCTACCGTCCTGGCGTGGTCGTTCACCCTAAAAAGTACAGTAACTCCGGTGGCGTCGCGGACTGGGGGCCTTTAATGGCTTGGTTTACCGGGATTTTCAAGAAACTATGGCAGCGGCATTAGAAAAGTCGACGGGGTGTTGTTTTTTCCTTTTTCCCGTGGTAAAGTAATCAACATTCCATTAAAAAAATAAGTGATTGCCTATATAATGCCAAGATAAGGTTGGCGAGTTTCTACCCAGAACCGTAAATTCTGGACTATAAGCAAATTGAGGACGAAACTCTTTTTGCCGATGAAAAGAGTTCGTCGGTAGAGTTTTCAAAGGCCCCTTTTTTGCAAAGGGAGCCTTTTTGTTTTCAATCGGTTTCTTGGCGGCGTATGGACATCACGAGAAGGAGGAACTTTTCTTGCAGTCCACTAAGTCCGCAACACCGTCGTCATCAGAAAAAGCCCCCGCCCTATCCACGTGGCGCGCGGCGATTCTCGGTTTTCAGCATTTATTAGCCATGTATTCCGGTGACGTCATCGTCCCCTTACTGATCGGGGGCGCGCTTCACTTCAACGCCATGCAAATGGCTTACTTAATCAGCGCGGATATCTTCATGTGTGGGGTTGCAACCCTTCTCCAACTCAAGCGGACCCCTCTCACGGGGATCGGCTTGCCCGTCGTTCTTGGCTGTGCGGTCCAGGCCGTCACACCACTGAGCGCCATCGGTAATCAATACGGCGTGGGCGTCATGTACGGCGCGATTATCAGCGCCGGGATCTTCGTCTTCTTAAGTGCCGGTTGGTTCTCGAAGATCAAGCACTTCTTCCCGCCCGTTGTGACCGGCTCATTGATTACCATTATCGGCTTCACGCTGATTCCTGTTGGTTTTCAGGATCTCGGTGGGGGCGACGCCACGGCTAAGAACTTTGGCGATCCCAAGATGCTCCTAGTCGGCTTTCTGACGATGGGAATCATCCTGGGCTTAAACGCCTTCGCGAAGGGTTTCCTAAAGTCGCTTGCCATCCTAGCTGGGATCCTGATTGGCACCTTCATTGCCGGTGCCATGGGTATGGTTTCGCTCAAAGCCGTGGGCCAAGCCAGCTGGTTCCACCTCCCCCAATTCTTCTACTTCGGTGCCCCCAAGTTCGAATGGTCGTCGATTCTGACGATGATTTTGGTCTCCTTAACCACGATGGTCGAGTCAACGGGGGTCTTCTTCGCCCTCGGTGAGATTACCGGGCGCAAGATTGGCGAACAGGATCTGAAGCGCGGCTACCGGGCCGAAGGAATTGCCGTGATTTTGGGCGGCCTGTTCAACACGTTCCCTTACTCCACCTTCTCCGAAAACGTGGGGGTTGTGCAACTGTCAGGCGTTAAGACGCGCAAGCCACTGTATTTTTCAGCACTGTTCCTCATGCTATTGGGCTTGTTACCCAAGATTGGCGCCCTAGCCACCGTCATTCCCAGTGCCGTCCTCGGCGGCGCCATGATTGTGATGTTTGGGATGGTTGGCGTCCAAGGGATTCGGATGCTCCAACAGGTTGACTTCAAGGACAACAACAATCTCCTGGTCTCGGCCATCTCCATTGGGTTGGGGCTGGGCGTCACCGTCTACCCCCAGATTTTCCAAGCACTTCCACAATCCCTGCAAATCGTGATGAACAACGGGGTCGTGATCGGAAGCTTTTCCGCAGTTCTCTTAAATATTGTGTTCAACATGCGGCCGCACCGTGCGGCTTCACCGGCGCAAGCTCAGGTGACCACCACGGCGCAACCGCAACATAAATAACGCTTTGTCGTCCGTCGCTATAGCCGATAACTGGGTCCTTTGCCCGGGTTATCGACTATTTTTGTCTCTCGAAAGGGACACCACCTGACAGCTCACCACCCATTCTCACCATTTCACGAGGATTCCTTTTGGTTTGCCGGAAGGGTTCGCGTATAATATGGGTATTAACTTCGAAGAGGAGAACGACGCATGCTAAGCATTCAACACATCAGCAAGCAATTTGGCCCCGTGAAGGCCCTAAATGACGTCAGTTTTGAGGTCCCGAATGGCCAGATTCTAGGTTTGATCGGCCAAAATGGGGCTGGTAAATCCACCACATTTCACAGTATTCTGAACTTCATCGCCTACGATGGGACGATCAGTTGGCAGGGCCACGCCCTATCCCCCGCTGACTTCGACACGATTGGCTACCTGCCCGAGGAACGGAGCCTCATGACCAAGCTGACCATCGAGCAGCAGATCATCTACCTGGCGCGGCTGAAGAATCAATCCGCCAAGGTCATCCGCCCCCAGATTGACGACTGGCTGGAACGATTTGCGGTCAAGGGAACCCGTAAGAGTCGGATCAACGACCTGTCCAAGGGAAATCAGCAGAAGGTGCAACTGATCTGTACGCTGATTCACCATCCCAAGTTGCTAATCCTGGATGAACCCTTCAGCGGACTGGACCCGGTCAATGCCGATCTGCTCAAACAGGCCATCTTGCGGGCGAGAGACGACGGTGCGGCCATCATCTTCTCCAGTCACGATATGGAAAACGTCTCAGCCCTGTGTGACCAACTCGTGATGCTCCGCAAGGGTGAAATGGTCCTGCACGGCACGCTCAACGACGTCCGGAATCAGTTTGGCAAGACGGAACTCTACGTGACCACCGACTGGTCCGCCACGCGACTGGCAACGCTGCCCGCCGTTAATCACGTCGACGTGCGCCAACCCGGCCAGTACCTGCTGCACCTCACGGATCCGGCTGCTGGCCCCACAATCTTCGCCGAGCTCACGCAGGGCCACTACATTGAAGAGTTCAGCCAGCAGCCACCGACCCTGGATGAAATTTTCCGGTTGAAAGTAGGTGAAGATCATGCGTAAAACCTGGATCGTCACGTTAGAAACCTATCTTCGGCAGATTAAATCGTGGAGCTTTCTCTTTATGGTGCTGGGTCCCTTCCTCATGATCGGATTGACCGTGGGCATCAGCTACGTCAGTGCCAACAGCGCCTCCAGTAGTAAACAGGTGGCCGTGATCAGCACCTCGCAGCCCCTGCGCCAAGCCTATTTGAAACAGCAAACCGACAACCTCAACACCAAGATCACCACGGTCTCGGCGGCCAAGGCCGCGATGAAGAAGAATCACCTGGCGGGTTACCTTCAGTTGAACGAAACGACCCAACAGGTCCGCGCCGACTATCACGGCAGTAGCCGCATGACGAGTGGCCTCAAGGCACAGACGCAAAACTTTCTGAGTCAGTACCAGCAGGCGCGCAACTATCAACAGGCCAAGCTCACCACGCACCAGCAACGCCTCATGGCTCGTACGCCCGTCTTGCAACAACATATTGCTAAGAAGGCCGGAACCGCTAATCTCGCGAAGACCATTTCCTTCTGGATTCTGGTCACCATGATCTACATCATCCTGATCACCTACGCCTCGATTGCCGCACAGGAGATTGCGTCGGACAAGGGCACCAAGATTATGGAAATCATCTTCTCGAGTACCACAGCGACCAGCTACTTTGTCGGCAAGATTGGTGGTATCCTGCTGGTGATTCTCACCCAGATTGTCATCTACTTGGTCGGGGGGTGGGCGGCCTTCCAGATTGCCCTCAACAATGCGTCGCTTAAGCCGTTGATCACCCAGAACCAAAGCTTGATTGATGCGGTGCTCCACAACCTTCTCAACATTAACCTCGTCTACCTGTTCCTGGGAGTAATCATTTACACGATTCTGGCCGCTTATAGTGGTGCGGTCGTTGCCAAGGCGGAGGATGCCTCCAAGGCGGCACAGCCCGTGGTTATGCTGGGCATGTTTGGCTTCTTTGCCACCTTCCCCTTCCAGAACAACCTCGATGCGCTGTTGGTTAAGGTGCTCTCGTACGTGCCCTTCTTCTCATCCTACTTCATGCCGATGCGCATCATTAACGGCACGGTCAACGGGTGGGAACAGGCCATCTCGTTGGCAATCCTACTCGCCGCGATCGCCCTATTCGCCAGCTACATCGGCAGCCAGTACCAGCGTCTGATTCTCCAAACGGATAACCGGAGCTTCTGGCAACATCTGATCCACGGTTGGCGTCGGCAAAAATAGCCTCACCATTTAGAAAAGATAATCCCATTACCCATTAACATTTTTAGCCAGCGTGCTATAATTAATGGGTAAGTTTCGGGCCCTTAGCTCAGCTGGGAGAGCGCCTGCTTCGCATGCAGGAGGTCGTCGGTTCAAATCCGGTAGGGTCCATTGGATAGGTTTCAGAGGAACGTAATGAGCGTCAAAGTATTGTTGTTACAGGGTTCTTGTTTTTGAAACATCACATATAGAATCATCTAATGGCATTTAATGGCATTTTAAATGGCATTTAATTCTGAACTAAATTAATCGATAGTGATAGATATGAATAGAGCGTGAGCTGAGAAATTAGCTCACGCTCTATTTTTCATTTCGCACCAATGACACCAACTGAGCATCACTTTTTGACCTCAATATCATTGAACCTTTTTAATAAAGGTTTCAACAATCATCCTGATAATGTCAGCAATCGGCAACAAAAGCAGACTATCTAATTGCCTTCCAAAATTCAGCTATATAAAATACGTATTCAAATAACAAGACCCCATTTTCACTTTGCCAATCCCTTGTCCCCCATAGAGTACAGCGAATACGAAATACAACTCAAAAACATTTTTTGGAATTTAAATACGACTTTACCACATTCCTATTCCACAAGAATAAATTGTGGTTCATTATGGATGGTATCAAAAAACGAGTCTGTCCCAGACTCGTTGCTTATAATTATTAGTCAATAACTAATGACGGCTTAATAGTAAGCTGTTTCCGTGATCAATCAGACGTTACTTTCTGAAACGTCCAGTACGGTATTTTCTGGGTAGCTGTTTCTGCCAGCGGCACGAGTTGATTTTGCTGCAACAGAAATTGGGGTAACAGCGCGACACCTTCTCCGGCTTTTACCAAAGCAACGATACCACTCCAAGAATCCACCTCACTGATGGGCGTCTCTGGTTTGGCCGCCGCCAACGTTGCCCGTCGAAACGGACAGGCCGGATCACTATTAATCAATAGGGGTTTACCCGTGACTTCTTTTCGCTGGGCAGCATAGGCGACCTGCAGCCAGCCACGTTCAAGTACACGGTAATTAGGATTTTTGAAATCCGCATAGGTAATGACTAATTGTGCCGTTTCTGTTGTATCATTCGCCAGCTTAGTCGACTTTTTAATGGCAAACTGGTATTTTTCCAAATCATATTTATGTTGCGTGACGACTAAGTAGTCAAACAGGAGCTCTGAAATGGCGATGTGCGTCCCCGTTTGCGTCTGGTCCAATTGTTGATGCAACCGGGTTGTCTCCGCTAAAACCTTTTGGGTATAACGATAAAAAGTGTCCCCAGCAGCTGTGGCGGTCAACCCCTGGTAACCGCGCACGAACAACTTAACCTGTAGTTCAGCTTCCAAGGCCTGGAGCCGGGCCGAGACATTAGACTGCGAATACCCTTGCTGGGTGGCGGCTCGATTAATTGACTTTAGCGTGTACATTGCCTGAAACAAACTGAGATCTTGAATTTGCATCGTTCATCCTCCTAGGTTATCGCATTTTACGATAACTATACCATATTTTGAACATAGGCAGGCTACCCATTTCTGGCTATACTAAGTCTTGTAAATCACTAAGGAGGACATTCATTATGCCATATTTAAATGTCAGAATCGCCGCACCCCAATCCACTGAGACCGCGCAAAAAGTCGCCCAACTCTTAACCAACCTGGCAACGGACACATTGGGAAAAGCCCATGACGTTGTCGCTGTAGATGTTCAGTTTGCCGATCAACCCCACTGGTTCGTCGGCGGCCAAGCCATTGCCAATCAGGATGCCGTCACTTTCTACATTGAAATCAAGGTCACCACAGGGACAAATACGCGCGATGAGAAGGCCCAATTTATTGAGAAAGCCTTCACGGGTATGCAGGCCATCCTAGGCCCAGTCGCACCTGCCAGCTACGTAGTCGTGAAAAATGTTGATGCGGATGATTGGGGCTTTAGTGGCAAAACCCAAGCCTACCGGTACATTGCGCCACAAATTTAACTCATAGATTAAAACATCGGTTACCAGCAATACTGTTGGTGACCGGTGCTTTTCGTGTATTTAAATTTTGTCTACTAAATTAGTAAACAGATCACCCTAAATTTTCAACACGCATTCGTGTCCAATAAACTTCAGAAATTGCTGATTTGATTATCGAGTCATTAAACTAACAACGCATACGTCTCCCGAAACTCCCGCAGAACAGTTGCCTCAAGTCCCGCTACCTGCTTCACGTCTAGCTTAGCCTGGTTGCTGGGCGCGAGCAGGCCTGCCACTTGAAGATGTAGCGTGGCTTCCAAGCAGTCACTCGCCTGATTCAATGACAACTGACGATCACGAACCTGATCTAATACGCCGCAGATCAATGCGCACCCGAAAAATAACGAAATCGGCACTGTACACGTCGAAAATGAACTGACTCTTCTGGGCCTGTTCTACTCTAAAGTTCAAATTATTATTTCAAAGTCTAGAGTTTTTGTCCCAGACTCGCCACATTTAAAATTAATTGATTAATCTTGGCGACCGCCTAATGCTTCCACCATCTTAGGATCACGGTGATCAAAGAAGGCTGATTTTTGCATGTCGAGGGCAGCGGAACATTAAGAAACACCAAGTCTTGACCACTTAAAGACGCTACTAGCTTCTCTTTGTCCTCTAAATCACCATCAACGAACTGAACGCACAAATTATCAATGGCTAAACGTTGCTTGACGTTGTGACTAAATATGCAATATCCAAAATCAATTATGTTTCACCCTAATAAGTAGTCACAACAGCCGCCGCGACTTGCCAACTTCCAGCAACCTGTTCAACTGTCATCACTGTATTTAACGGCCACTCATGCTGACGGCTTCCATGAATACTAGCCACCACTCGATTTTGACCAGTGACTTGCCAGCCAGTCGCCGTTGCGACCATCGTGACATGATCTTCAACCGATGAGAAATAGTGCATCGTGCCCTGTTGTATCTCATGCAACCATTCTCTTCGAGGCTGAACGTACCCCGTCATATGCGTCAATGTAAAGTTTGGTGCCAGCAACTGATCTAAAGCTACTGTGTCATTAGCTGCCATCGTTATATTGAAGGTCCGATATAAGTTTAAAATATCATCGTTCATCCATGGGACTTCCTTTCAAATCATCATTCGCCTTGTTAGTTCCGGTTAATTCCTAAACTATCACGAGCACCGAGCGGCTCATCATGAGCTAACCGAACGACAAGATCTGCAATACTCTTCCGTGAAACATCATGGCCGCCGAAAGGTTCACCCTTCTTAGTCACTTGATAATCCGTATCATTACCATTGTCAAACCATCCCGGACGAATAATCGTGTAATTAAGGTCGGACGCCTCAACAACATCGGCAGCCGCACGATAACCTTGTAACATGGGATTACTACGGAGATTACCACTAGCCCCTACACTCGCCGGAATTTCATTATAAATTCCCATTGATGTGATAAACACCAAGCGCTGAACTCCTACTGTATCCATAGCAGCAACTAAACTCCTAGCCATATTAGATAAATTGCCACTCAACGCCGCAAAAACGACGTCTTGCCCACGCAATGCTGTCCGTAGTGTTGCTACATCGGTGACACTGCCAGCAACTGCCTGTTCGCGATTGGACAGTTGACCCAAGCGATTGGTATTCCGTGCCATTAAAGTTAGTTGATCATCCGTATGATCCAAGAAATATTGCCGGGTAACACTCCCAATAGAACCAGTTGCCCCAATGATTAAAACGTTTGTCATCATCAATTCCTCCGTTCATTTATGAATAAGATTAGTGTAGTCCCTTGTAGTAACTGCAAGGCAAGCCTTATTTAAAACTTTTTTATTTTGATTTCTGCTCACCTGGCACAATCAACACGACAGCAGCAACCAGCGCAACCAGCAGTAAACCTGCCCCTACTAGAATTGCGTGCTGAAAACCTTCAATATGGCCACCAAATAGATCCTGTGTCGTCACCAGAATTGACAGTCCAACTGAGCCCCCAATCTGATGCATGACGTTAACCACGCCAGAAGCAGCACCAGCGTCAGTTCCTTGGGTATGGGCCACACCGGCTGCCGTAAAGGGACTCAGCGACAGTCCCTGGCCGATGCCAATCACAACCATTGGTGCCGCAATCCCCCACCAATAGCCAACAGGGGATGTAAACCAGCTTAACCACAACATGCCCGCTGCGGTTAACGCAATCCCTATTACCAACAAGCCACCATTGCCCCATTTAGCGGTCAGTCTTGCTACCTGTAACGCTACAATAAAGTTAACAATGGTTAAGGGGAAGAAGGCCACACCTGACATCAACGCGCTAAAACCTAATTGATTTTGCATCAGCTGTGGTGTAATGAACCAGAATCCCATCATGGCTCCCAGATACAGAAACCGACCGACATAGGCGCCGATCCGTTCACGATCGACAAATAAGCGCAGTGGCATGATTGGTTGTGCCGTTCGATATTCTTGATAGATAAAACTGACCAAACCAATCACGGCCACCACTAAGGCAAGCAATCGTGCCCGTTCGCCAATAATGCTGTAAACTAAGGCACTCATTCCCACCAAGGAGCTTAGCGTACCCCACCAGTCTAAGCGGCCACCCTGACCATGATCCAACTGTAAGTGCTTAACGGCCAAATAAAACATCCAAATGCTAATTGGCACGTTCATGAAGAAACCTACCCGCCAAGTCAATAGACTAGCAAAGATGCCACCAATGACCAAGCTAACACTAGCACCAATACCGGCCATGGCCCCATAATAAGCAATTGCCTTGACGCGCTCGGCCCCCTCATAGGTATCCATCAAAATCGCTAACGTTGTTGGTGCTAGAATGGCTGAGCCAATTCCTTGAAAAGCCCGTGCCGCGATGATCATGGGTGCATTGATTGCCAGTCCCACTAACAGTGATCCTAATCCAAAGATTACCAAACCTAGTTGAAAGACACGGCGTCGACCGAACAAGTCGCCGGCACGACCACCCAATAAGAGAAACCCACCAAAGGTTAACGAATACGCACTGCTAACCCAGGATAGGGTTGCTTGGTTAAGCGCTAAGTCGTGGGCAATCTTAACCGTTCCCGTAAAAATAATCGAGTTGTCTAGGAGAATCATAAAGTAGCTCATTAAAATAACCAGTAAAATCCAATCAAAACCTTTGCGTTGTTTCATGTCATTACCCCTCGTTCTTTCAAGTGAATGATTAGCAGTTTAGACCTTCACCTGTACTTCAAGGCAAGCCATAATTTTGTTTTTTTCAAAAATATTTTTTCATAACTAGAATTTATTACTAGCAAAAAAGGATGCCTGCTCAATGCAAACATCCTCGTTATTTTTAAATTTATTGATCGATCACCAATAATGACTTAATCGCTTTCCGCTGGTCCATTGCAGCATACGCATCGGCCACGTGATCCAAGTCAAAACGCTGTGTGAAGACTTTCCCTGGGTGAATATCACCTTTTAAAACGGCAGCCAATAACACATCACGATCATAAGTGGT
The DNA here is from genome assembly GCF_001434395.1 of Levilactobacillus hammesii DSM 16381. Lineage (GTDB taxonomy): Bacteria > Bacillota > Bacilli > Lactobacillales > Lactobacillaceae > Levilactobacillus > Levilactobacillus hammesii. The sequence continues at coordinate 258,979 of NZ_AZFS01000064.1, read as the reverse complement.
GACCGAAGCGATACCGCCACGGAGCCCAATATTCTTCCAGAAAAGATTGTTCGTATTCATTTCAGCTTTCTGGGGAACACCCACGCGACCAACAACTGCGCCAGCCCGGCCAACTTTAACAGCCGTATCTACAGACTGAGCCGTCCCCACACATTCCAACACAGCATCTGCACCAGCGCCAGCTGTTAAGTCCATCACACGTTGAACGGCTTCGTCGCCACGTTCAGCAACAATATCTGTCGCACCAAATTCCTTAGCCAATGCCTGACGATCCGCATGCCGGCTCATCGCAATGATTCGTTTGGCACCACGGAGTTTAGCCGCAATGACGCCACAAAGGCCAACTGCACCGTCACCCATCACAACAACCGTATCACCGTCTTTGACTTCGGCAGTTGCCGCAGCATGGTAACCAGTGGCCATCACATCAGCCAGGGTCAACAGGTCGTTGAGTTGCGCATCCGAGTAATCGCTAGGTTGGCCGGGAACCTTAACCAGCGCCCAGTCAGCGTTCTTAAACCGTAAGTACTCGCCTTGATAACCGACAATTTCATCATCGGTCCGAGCATTTTCACAATTTCCATCAAAGCCTGCCAAACAAGCCGCACAGTGACCGCAACCGTGAGTAAATGGCGCAATCACAAAGTCACCGGGTTTCACGTTGGTAACGGCACTCCCCACACTTTCGACAATGCCAATGGCTTCGTGTCCAACTGGCGTATTTTTCTGTCGGTCATTGATCCCGCGATACCACCACAAGTCAGAGCCGCAAACACAGGCGCGGACAATCTTTAATACGGCATCTGTTGGATTCTTGACCGTTGGTTTAGGCAATTCTTGTGCTTCAACTTTTCCTGGCTCAATAAATACTGCTGTTTTCATGTCATTAGCCTCCACTATTTAACCGTTAATTTCTGTAGCCAATCAGCCACTAGCTGATTCGACTGTGTCAGTTCGCTAGCTGCGACACCTAATCCAGTCGCTACCGATAGACTTGGGACTAACTTAGCAAAATCAGTCTCATAATCACCGGGTGTGCCTGCATCTGTATAGAACGGCGCCACCGTGCCCTGATAACCCTGCAACTGCTGCAAGAAAGACCGGACCGGCGTTGCCACCTTACCCGACCAAACTGGACCACCAACCAGTAATAACTGGACCTGATCCAACCGTGGCTGCTCACTGGTCAGCATGGGGAGCTGACCAGTCGCCAACTGCTGATTGGCAACGTCAGCGGTCGCATACATGTCGTCAGAAAACGTGCCTGCCGCCACGGTTAAATCCAGCCGATCTGCACTAGTTTCCTGTTGGATGATTGTTGCTAGTTTTGCCGTATTACCAGACCATGAATAATCCGCAATTAGAACGTTATTTGTCATGTCGATTCCTCCTAAGCTTAACTACGCTCCAGTCTAGACCTTGAAGTGGACTTTAAGGCAAGCATTCTTCAAAATAAAACAACTGAAACAAAGCTCAGGTGCTTATTTGACGCCAAATATATATTAGAATTGGCGATTAATCATGAAATCCATTAGTCAGCTTCATTATTTTCCCGTTCAACCTTCGCTACATGTTGTTTCTCCAGCTCACGGAGTTCCTCTTCCGTTTCCTGCATATGATCATAGAAATGGTTAAGCTTATAGTTCAAATGGTCAATGGCGGCTTGCAGGTCATCTCGCTTTTCTTCCATCACGGCTAACTGTTCCTGCAACAATGCTTTTTGTTCTTTAGTATTATCCTCTTGCGCATCGAACAGCTCAATGTAGCGTCGTAAATTTTCAATACTCATTCCGGCAGCCCGCATCTGTGTCACAAACTTAATTCGTCGGATAATCCGGGCATCGATATCACGATTACCCACCTCAGTTCGATCGATTGGCGGAATCAAGGATTCCTTCTCGTAGTAACGAATGGCAGCCGAGGACACCCCTGTCTTTTCACTGGCTTCTTTAATGTTCATTTCGCATCACTCCCTATAAATTAATAAACTGGTCGCGTTTGTCCCTCAGTATCAGGATCTGCTATCCCAATACTATCACGACTATACTTGCTAGGGTCAGCAATAATGGTTAACACGACATCTGCGATACTTTGACGGGACCCTGAAACCCCGTTATAGGACTGATTACGGGTCGTAACGGTATAGTTGATGTCCCGATCATTGAGCCAAGGCAACCGTAGTGTCGTGTAGTCTAAACCTGAATCAGTCAATAACTGATCGGACTTTCGCGCTGGTACCATGCCAGCACCGATCATGTCAAGATTCCACTGACCGAACTCACCGCCAACTTCATCATATAGGCCCAAAACATTCGTAAAGATGACGCGAGATACTTGATTGGCTCGCATTCCCGCAATGACATTTTTCGTCAACCGATTCTGGCGATCATGATCGACGACGGCAACAAACACTAAATCTTGATTGGCCATTGCCGTCCGCACGGCCTCTGGATCGGTAATATCCCCGTCCACCAGCGTCACCCGTGGATCTGATTGTAAATCGGCCAGCCGCCCAGTATCTCTGAGAAAGAGGGTTAACGACACATCAGCAAATCGGTCTTCCGTTAAAATCCGTTGTTCAACAATTCTTGCAATCTGGCCATTTGCTGCTAAAATCATTACTTTTTTTGTCATGATTAAGACTCCTTTGTCTGCGTTAACCAGCGCTTAAAATCACTGGTCGTGTGTTCTAACTGCACATCGTGAATACTATAGTTGGGTAGAATCGTTGTGCTGTTCGGCGTTAGACATTCTAATACCTGCTGTGTATCACCCGATCCATACCCGGCGTTAGTTGAGAATGACGCGACTCGTTTACCGGCTAACTGCTTGCCAAATTGGATCAAAAATTGACGCATCGGATTAGCCGGGGTCATTGCCCAGATTGGGTGACCTAATAAAATCAAATCATACTGACTTAGGTCAGGCAGGTCGGTTACCTTTAATGTCGGCCAAGCTTGTCGCTCACGTTCTGCCGTTGCCCGGGTGACACTCGCTTGATAATCACTAGGATATGGCTGTACGGCCACTAACTCATAACTGTCAGCTTGTAGATAGCGCTGTGCTAATTCTGCCTGAGCTTCGGTATTGCCGCTTCGGGAGAAGTAAATAATCAGGGTCTTAGCCGTTGGCGTTAAATGTCGGTTTGGCTGTTCGCTTCGATTGGTATCTTGTCCATCAGAACGGGCCCCACGGCCTTTTGGTAACTGTTTTGTCATTATTCACTACCTTCTTTCTACTTGCTTGAATGGTTTTAGGTTAAACCTTAATGTGTACTTCAAGGCAAGTGAAAAATAAAAAAACATTCAATACTTGCATGTAAACCATCGAATAGTGGGCTATTCAGCAACTCTATTTTGTCGGATAAAAAAACTATCTAAAAACAATATTTATTACTCGCAGATAGTATAGAGAACTTGAAAATTGATACAGAGCGTGACCGTGCCAATTAGTAACAACAGTGCTCAGATGTCCATCTACGCGAGTTGCTTACTTTCTTAGAAGGAGAGACTATCTTCATTATTAAACGCACGTTCCGCAATGTTTTACTTCGTTTAACCATCCTTTTATGTTTTGCAGGTTAGGTGTATTTTATTAATAGATGCCGATAAGGTAATGAGTACCCGAGTAGCTAAATTTTATTGAACCATAGCGCTTGGACGACTCGGTTTTAATCTAGACTTTTGACTGCTAAAATTTCCAGGGAGGATTCAAAATGGCTAAAAATGAGTACACCGAGGCCCGGGCAAGAGCCAATAAAAAGTGGGACGACAAAAACAAAGACCGCATACGTTACATTAATGCACGGTCTGCTGCACGTAGCTTTATCCGAAACAAGTCCACACTTGACGATCTGCAAGAGCTTAAAGCGCTGATTGCCCAGCGAGAAACTGATCTAAAAACGCAACCCTAAAAGATTCTAAAATAGCCGTTGCCAGTAATCAGATGATTATTGGCAACGGCTATTTAGACCCCTATTGGTTCAATGGCCAGTCGGTGCACGATGCCACCCTCATTCTGAAAATCAAATTAATCCTCGCAAGACTATACTGCTCATGAGGTGATCACACGAATAGAGACGCCATGATTTCGCGGCAACTGTTACAACTGGCTCATAGAATTAAGCAGCGCCAAAATTTACGCACTGTGCTTGTTCTCCTAGACTGCGGAAACTAATCCACCAATCTTCCATCACTGCCCCACCTTATATGCTCAAACTCGCTCAGTAGCGTTACACTAGTTCTGTACAATAAATATTTCAGGGGGAATTACATGAAAAAACTTAAAGGCAAATCCATCGCCACACTCATGTTGCTCAGCGCTGTTGCAGGGATTGGGCTCACTGCGGGGACAACAGCCCAGGCATCAAGCAAATACTTAAATTTAGGGCAATCGGGCTACGTCCGTACCAAGAAAGCGATGTACGTGGGGATCACCCAAAAACAGGGGAACACCTACAAACCACTGCTAAAGAAAAAGGGCGCCCTGTTACGCGTTGCGCAGATTAGCCAACCGACTGGTAAGGGGCCTATCAAAGTCTCATTCACTTCCGGTCCGGTGCATTACAACCGCTTGCGTCACCTCAGATTCTCAAGCGATGCCACAATTCCCTTAACCAAGGCTAACTTTAAAAATGTTAATTTAAAGGCCCCTATCCGGGGAACGGTCTTACGCGCTGGCACGGGGTTCAAACAAGATCGCCACTACAACTACGGTAACAGCTCCGCTTTCTACCTAACGTTGGACAATTACATTCAGTATTACAGCAAGTCCGCCATGACGAAGTATGATGCTAGCGGCGATATGGTGATCACGGGTCACCTCACGGATAATTTCAAGCCCACTGCATCAGCCAAGATGACCAAGACGACGGTCAAGGGCAACACGACCACTGTTCAATACAATCGGGCGATTAAGGGCATCCCCGGGAAAAAGCTGAGTGCCCACAAATATCAGATTAAAATCACGAACCGCAATACCCATGACCTCAAATACTTCAGCGAAGAAGACCGGGGAAGCTGGACGAACTACACCGTTAATACCAAGCCTTACTTTGTCGGCATGATGTATGACGACTAGAAACGTTCAAAAGACCACTCGTCATGAGTGGCCTTTTTTCATCTGCCGGTCACGGCGGTCTAAACCAACTGCACCCCGATCGCCAGTGCGCCCCATTGCCGTTCCCGTTCCGGCGCGTAGGTCTCGTAAGTTTCGGCCACCATCTGGGCCAAGCTGTCCGTGGCTAGACTACCCACGGCCTCGTGTGGGTACTGCTGATAGAGTTGGGCAAACGTGGTAAACACCCGCAGGCTCACCACCCGCGTGGCCACCTGTTGCTGCGAGTCAGCCAGACTCACAAAGGTAATTGTATCGCCAACTTGTAGCTGTTGGCGTTTGGGATCGTTGAGCCGTACCTCAATCGCCTTGGTTCCGGCCCGAACCGTAGAAAAGGCCGCCGCATTCAGATGCATCATTCGTTTTGTCATTGCCACCCTGCTTTCATCATCCATTTTCACTTATCATCGCATTTATTCAGCGGCATTGCACGTCCATTATCCCCACGCTGACACCATTAACTGATTAAAATAATTTGTTACTTATCTCCCCTAATAATCATGGCTGATTACCATCTTTTTTCGTTCCCTTTTGTCAGGAAACCCGCTATAATCATTTAGGTTACACCATATTTTCTTTTAAAATTCTCAATCCAGAGGAGGTAGCCTGATGACCCAACCTATTATTACCCTACGCAACGTCACCAAGCGTTACGGCACCCATACCATTTTAAAAAACATTAATCTAACGCTCGAGTCCGGCAAATTTTACACTTTGCTCGGACCATCGGGCTGCGGCAAGACCACCATTCTACGGGCGATTGCCGGCTTCATGACCATTTCCGAAGGCGACGTGCTCTTCGCCGGAAAGCGGATCAATGAGGTCCCCGCCAACAAACGTAACGTCAACACGGTCTTCCAAGACTACGCGCTCTTTCCCCACATGACCGTGGCGGAGAATGTTGCCTTCGGTCTGACCCTCAAGAAGGTCGCCAAGGACGAAATTGCCCAACGGGTGGCCAAAGCCCTGCAGTTGGTCCAGCTGGCCGACTACGGTGATCGTGCCATCAGTGCCCTTTCCGGGGGCCAGCAGCAACGTATTGCCATCGCCCGCGCCATCGTCATGGAACCCAAGGTGCTGCTCCTCGACGAGCCCCTTTCCGCTTTGGACGCCAAGTTACGCCGGCAGATGCAATACGAGTTGCGTGACCTGCAACAACGTCTGGGTATCACCTTTCTCTTCGTGACCCACGACCAGGAAGAGGCCCTCGCCATGAGTGATGAGATCTTCGTCATGAACCAAGGAGAGGTCTTACAGAGTGGCTCTCCCGTCGACATCTATGATGAACCCATCAACCATTTTGTCGCGGACTTTATTGGGGAAAGCAACATTCTCCCCGCTAAGATGATTGCCGACTTTCAAGTGGCTTTCGGCGGCCATCAATTTGAATGCGCCGATGCCGGGATTCCCGACAATGAACCGGTGGAGGTCGTCATCCGTCCAGAAGATTTGACGCTCACGACCCGCGACCAGGCTAAACTCACGGTCACCATCGACACGCAACTCTTCCGGGGCGACTACTACGAGATTGCGGCGACCGATAACCTCGGTAACGCTTGGCTGATCCACTCCGTCAACCCCGCTGAAGATGGCGAGACGATCGGGATCACCTTCCGCCCACAAGACTTGCACGTCATGCGATTCGGCGAAAAGGAAGCGGAGTTCGATGCCCGCCTCGAAACCTATGAGGAATTGGAGGGTGATAACGTTGACGAAACGTAGAACTTGGACCTACTTTCTTCCTTATGGCCTTTGGCTCGCCCTGTTTGTCATTGCCCCGGTTGCGCTGATCATTTACCAATCCTTCTTTGACCTCGGTCACCACTTCACGCTGAGCAATTACAGCACTTATTTTCAATCCGCAACCTACTTAAAGATGACGGCCAACTCCGTGTGGTATGCCTTCTTAATTACGCTGTTCACCGGCCTGATTAGTTACCCCACGGCCTACTTCATTCATCAACTCAAACACCGCCAATTCTGGTTATTGCTGGTGATCCTACCGACCTGGATCAACATTCTGCTCAAGGCCTACGCTTTTATTGGCATCTTTAGCCAAGCGGGTCTTGCTAACCAGTTTCTGACCTTTATTGGCATTGGCCCCCAGCAAATTCTCTTCACCAATGCCAGCTTCATCTTCGTGGCCACCTATATCCAGATTCCCTTCATGATTCTGCCCATCTATAACGCGCTGGACGATCTCAACCCAGCCTTCATCAACGCCAGTCGGGATCTGGGTGCCAGCAATTGGCAGACCTTTCGCCACGTGATTTTTCCGTTGACCCTCCCCGGTGTGAAGGCCGGCATCCAAGCCGTCTTCATTCCATCGCTTTCCCTCTTCATGCTGACCCGGTTGATTGGTGGGAATAAGGTTATCACACTTGGGACGGCAATCGAAGAACATTTCCTGACGACCATGAATTGGGGAATGGGGTCCACAATTGGGGTTATCCTGATTGTGGCCATGATTGTCGTCATGCTCCTGACGGGTGATCAGAAACGCGAAGGGGGGACTCCGCGATGAAACGACGATTTGCCAATATTTATCTGATTATCGTTTTTGCCATTCTCTACGCCCCCATTATCTTTCTAATCGCCTACTCGTTTAGTCAGGGGGACACCATGACCAACTTTCACGGCTTCACCTGGCGCCACTACCAGACCTTATTCAGTGACACACGGATGCTGGCCATCGTGGCGAATACCCTGCTGATTGCCTTGCTTTCGGCGCTCATTGCCACCCTGATTGGCACACTGGGTGCGCTCAGCATCACGCGTACCACCAAGCGGGTGACCCGTGAATCCCTCCTGACGCTAAACAACGTGCTGATGGTCTCACCCGATGTGATCATTGGTGCAAGCTTCCTGATCTTCTTTACCATGCTGAAGATTCCCCTGGGATTTAGCACGGTCCTGATGAGCCACATTGCCTTTGAAATTCCGATCGTGGTCTTAATGGTTCTGCCACGGCTACGAGAAATGTCAGCGTCCCTCCTCGATGCCGCACAGGACCTGGGCGCAACCACTCGGCAGTTACTCACGCACGTCATCATTCCCTTTATTTCACCAGGCATCTTTGCCGGCTTCTTCATGGCGCTGACCTACTCTCTGGATGATTTTGCCGTCACGTTCTTCGTCACCGGAAACGGCTTTTCCACCCTCTCCGTTGAGATTTACTCCCGGGCACGCCAAGGAATTAATCTGGAAATCAACGCCCTATCTGGTGTCATGTTTCTCTTCTCCCTGTTGCTGGTTGGCGGTTACTATTGGATACAACAAGCCAGTCAGAAACGACGGCAACGTAAGCGGGAGGTGGTCTCATGAAACGGTTGATTAGTCTCATCGTCGGTCTGCTCGCCATTTGCGGCCTTCTCGCTTATGCGGGGCATCATCTCCAGGCCTCCAGTGGCAGTACCGGCAGTAAAGTTCTCAATCTCTACAATTGGGGCGACTACATCGATCCCCAACTACTGACAAAGTTCCAGAAAGAAACCAGCTATCACGTCAACGTGGAAACCTTTGATAGCAACGAAGCCATGTACACCAAGATTAAGCAGGGAGGAACCCACTACGACCTGGCCATTCCCAGCGAATACATGGTCGCTAAGATGAAACGCGCCCACCTCCTACAACCGCTGGATCGCAGCCGACTGACCGGTCTCAGAAATTACGACCCACAGTTCATGGGACGTTCCTTTGATCCCACGAATCGCTATTCGCTCCCCTATTTTTGGGGCACTTTAGGCATTATCTACAACGATCGGTTCGTGCGGCCTGGTACCGTCAACCACTGGCAGGATCTGTGGTCAGGGAAGTACCGCGATAAGATCATGTTAATTGATTCGGCACGAGACATCATGGGGATGGCCCTGGCCTCTCAGGGACAGTCGATGAATACCACCAATCCGCAAAAGCTGCGGGCCGCCGAGCAGAAGCTCACCCGATTAGCGCCCAACGTCAAGGCAACCGTTGCCGATGAAATTAAGATGTATATGACGCAAAATGAGGCGCCCCTGGCCGTGGATTGGTCCGGTGAGGCCGCCGAGATGCTCGCCAATAATCACCACCTACACTACGTAGTTCCCAGCGAGGGCAGTAACCTGTGGATTGACAACTTGGTCATCCCCAAGACGGCCCAACACGACCGAGCCATCTATGCCTTTCTGAACTTCATGGCGGAACCCAAAAACGCCGCCCAGAATGCGGAATACGTCGGCTATGCCACGCCTAATCGTGCGGCCAAGGCTTTGCTACCCGCTGCCGTTCGGGACGATCACCAATTCTATCCCAACACCACAACGCTACATCACTTGGAGGTCTACCGTGACCTCTCACCAACTCAGGTCGGGCTCTACAACGACCTCTATCTTGAATTTAAAATGCATCACTAGCCAACAAAGCCCCGCAACGACAGCAGATCGTTGTGGGGCTTTTGTCTGTCGGTACTAACCAAAGCTACCGGCAATATAATCTTGCGTGACAGGAATCTGGGGATTGCTAAACATCGTACCTGTTGGGGCATATTCCATGATATGACCCAAGTGGAAAAAAGCACATTGGCTACTAATCCGTGACGCCTGTTGCATGTTGTGCGTCACGATGATGATCGTATACTTCTTTTGCAACTCGAGTAACGTCTCCTCCACCTTAACCGTGGAAATGGGATCAAGCGCGCTACAAGGTTCATCCAGTAAGAGCACATCCGGTGCCATTGCAATCGACCGAGCGATACACAACCGTTGTTGCTGGCCTCCGGAGAGTGACAACGCACTCTTGTCGAGATTGTCCTTCACTTCGTCCCAGAGCGCCGCACCCTTCAAGCTCTGTTCGATGCGTTCTTCTAGTTCCGCCTTTTTCTTAAGGCCGTTAGCCCGCAACGCATACACGATATTTTCCCGAATCGACTTCGCAAATGGGTTGGGGCGTTGAAACACCATCCCGATATGCCGGCGAATTTCATAGATGTTCACGCCGGGTTCGTTGATGTTCACGCCATGATACCAGATCTTACCGGTTACCGTGGCGATCCCATCGTTCATGCGGTTTAGCGAACGCAGGTACGTGGACTTACCGGAACCCGAGGCGCCAATCAAGGCCGTAATCTGATTCTTCGGAAAGGCCAGGTTGGCATCAAACATGGCATGGTTTTCACCATAAAACACCTGCATGTTTTCGGTCTTCATGGCTAATGACGTCTTGTCATCAAACGTTTGTACCGCAGTTTCTTCAAATGAGTATTGTTTTAACATAGCTGTCCCTCCTACTTGCTAGCCGTGACGCGACGATACAGGTACGTTCCCAATAACCGTGCGCCCAGGTTGAAGAGGAGAACCGCAATAATCAGGACTGCCGAGGCCGCAGCGGACAAGGCCGCAGCGTTGCTCGCCAAACCTTCCGTGTTGACCTTCCAGATGTGAACCGCCAACGTCTCGGCTGGACGGAATGGATTCAACGGACTAGCCGGATCCATGGGATTCCAATCGGCAAAGTTGGTCACGGGCGCACTCTGACCCGCCGTGTAAATCAGCGCGGCAGCTTCCCCGAAGACCCGCCCGGCACTCAGGACGATCCCCGTCACAATACCGGGTAAAGCCACGGGCAGAATGATGCCCAATTCCGTCTTCCATTTGGATAACCCTAGTGATAACCCGGCTTCCCGTTGACTCCGGGAAACGGCACTCAATGATTCTTCAATGTTCCGCGTTAACAGTGGCAGATTGAAGAACGTCAGGGCGATGGCCCCAGAGATAACGGAGAAACCAATCTTAAACTTAACCACGAAGAGTAAGAAGCCGAACAGCCCCACCACCACGGATGGCAAGGAACTCAGAACTTCAATGGCCGAGCGAATCAGGCTCGTCCGCCAATTATCCTTCGCATATTCGGCCAAGTAGATCCCCGCGCCCAGTGAAATGGGAACGGAAATCAACATGGTCAAGACCAACAAGTAAAAGGAGTTAAACAACTGGACACCGATCCCCCCGGCGCCACTGAAGGCATCGGTGGCCCCGGTCAAGAATGACCAACTGACGTGAGGCAATCCCGCCGTTAAGATGTATGCCAGCAGGAAGAACAGAATGCCAACCACGGAGGCGACAATCAAATCAATAACGATCGTTGCAATGAGATCTGTGCGTTTAGCGTTCATGTTTGAGTTGCCCCCTCTTAGCAATGACCCGCACGATGGCGTTGAAGAATAATGACATCAATAATAGGATCAGTGCCAATGACCATAAGGCGTTGTTAGGCAGTGTCCCATCAATGGTGTCCCCAATACCCGTGGTTAACTGACTCGTCAACGTTGACGCCGGTGAGATCAGGTTCTTCGGCATAATAGCGGCGTTCCCAATCACCATCTGAACGGCTAAGGCTTCCCCAAAGGCCCGTGCCATCCCGAAGATAACAGCCGTTAAAATCCCAGAAGTGGCTGACCGTAAGATAACCCGAGACACGGTCTGCCAACGCGTGGCGCCCAAGGCTAAGGAAGCTTCCTTGTAGAAACGGGGAACCGCCCGTAAGCTATCGACCGTCATCGACGTAATCGTCGGTAACACCATGACAAACAACACGAAGGTTGCCGAGATGATCCCGAAACCGGAACCGCCGACTAAGTGCCGCATAAACGGCACAATGACCGCCAGTCCAATAAAACCATAGACCACGGAAGGAATCCCGACCAACAGTTCAATGACAGGTTGGAGAAACTTCCGGCCCTTGTTCGGTGAGATTTCAGTCATAAAGATGGCCGTCCCGACCGCAAACGGGGTTGCAACGATTGCGGCGGCGAAGGTAACAGCGAATGACCCGACGATCATCGGCAATGCGCCAATTTGGCCCTGATCAGGCGCCCAGTTGGTTCCCGATAGGAACTTCCACAGGCTCACATGGTTCTGTGTAAACGTCGCGATTCCTTTAGACGTGATAAACCACAGCATTGAGGCAACGACCAAAATAATAATGCCAATACAGAAGTAACTGATCCCACGACCGATCCAATCTTCACGGGTGGCTTTAGTTGCGTGGTGCAACTGTGTTTCCCACTCATGTGATTGGGCGTCTTGTTTTTTTAATTGAAAATTAGTTTGTTCCATTAAATGACTCCCCCTTAAAAAAAGTGAAGGTGCCTTTGACCGCACCCCCACTCTGTGACAACTTCTAATCGAAGGTTATGATCCTAGTTCTGGGTAACAACACCCTTCGCATCCTTAGTAACCTTCATGTCATGAATACTAATGTAACCCATGTCTTTAACCAAACTGTTTTGAACGTCCTTAGAGTCCATGTACTTCAAGAAAGCAGCAGTTGCCTTGTCAGGCGTGCCCTTCGTGTACATGTGTTCGTAGGACCAGATCTTCCACTTGTTCGTTTGCACGTTGTTATCGGTTGGTGTGACGTTATCGATAGAAACGGCTTGTAACTTGTTCGTGAAGTAAGAGAAGGCCAAGTAGCTAATAGCACCAGGCGTCGTTGCCACGATCTTTTGAACGGCACCGTTAGAGTCTTGTTCTTGTGACTTTACGGCCGTAGCACCCTTCAGGACAGCATTTTCAAAAGTTGCGCGCGTCCCACTACCTTGTGCCCGGTTGATGATGACAATCTTTTGATCCTTACCACCGACTTCTTTCCAGTTGGTAATCTTACCCGTAAAGATCTGCTTAACTTGGGCCATCTTCAAGTTTTTGATGCCGGCATCCTTGTTAACAACTGGGGCCATCCCCACGACGGCCACCTTGTGGTCCGTCAACTTGTCAGCTTTGATACCCGCTTTTTCTTCAGCAAAAATATCAGAGTCACCAAGTGAAACGGCACCGGCTTGGACTTGACTTAACCCAGTTCCGGAACCCCCACCTTGAACGGTCAAATTAACCTTGCTGTTCTTAGTCGTAAAGTTGGCACCAGCCTTGGCTGCCAAAGGTTGTAATGCAGTTGAACCAACAGCCGTCACCTTACCAGAAAGTGCTTCGCTGCTTCCCTTACTGCTCGTTGAGCTCGTGGCTTTCCCACAACCCACTAACAGTACACTAAGCGCTGCAATCCCCATTGCTAACTTTGATCCCTTATTCATCTCTGTCACTCCATGTCTTTAAAGGTAGTAGAACCATTTCGCAAAACTCAGATGAGCCTCACAAAATGCCTCCCCGTAACTTACAATCTTGATTCTAAGCGATGAATATATATTATTCGTAGCAATCGTGTAAATTTTCGGTAAATGTTGCCAAATTCCACATAAATTCATTTATATTTAGGTCGTTAACCCCCAAACACGATTGTTCCATTATATTTGGGCCGTTAATTGCGCCGCGCTGGGAAAATGGCTAGAATTAAGATAAGAGGTGACCAGAAGTGGCAAACAAAAATGAAAGAAAAGCACGACACGCCATGATCGTTGATATGAACGACTTTCTGATGGATTACGCAGCAGCCAAGCTCGGTGCCAAAGCAGATTTAGCACAAGAAGTGGCCGCTGCCGGTAAGCAAGACCTGACCGGTTTAGACGACTTATTCAAGGATAACGGCGTCGGCCGGCGAACCAAGTACCTAGACCTCGCCTCCGGTTTCTTACGAGACGAAGCGGATGCCAATGATGACGATGCGCCAACGGACATCGATGCCGCAACCAAGGCATTGGGCCAAGAAGCCATCGACTATCTGAGCAGTCATCCCCAAGAATTTAACCGTTGGGAAGAAGCTTAAACACAAATACCGTTAGCCCAGTGACTTTAGAAGCCAACTGGACCAACGGTATTTTTTCTTTGCATTTTTGTGACTTGTGATTGACGTTTTCCGTCCTGATAAATAAACCGGTATTAATATTAGCTGATTGCGTTTGGGGGCAGGAGTATTGTATTAACTTCATTGAAACGTGCGTCAAGGGACAGTCAGCTCCGCTTAACGCTATTAAGGTAATAATCCAAACCCGGGATTTTCCGCCCTATGACGTTAATGCTCAGAGACGGGTACTCTAATCTTATATAGCCGAAACGTGCGCCAAGGGGCAGATCCCTGCGCTTAACCCCATAAGCAGAATAATCCAAAACCGGGATTTTTCTGCTTATGACGTTAATGCTCAGGATCTAAACGCCCCTTGGCGCACTCTTTCTATTTCCAATCCCACAAATCTGCTTTCATATTCGTCCCAATAATCTGGGTCAGTAGATCAATGAACTGGTCCGGCATGTACTTGGTCGTGTCTAACTCGGTTGGTTGGTCGTTGACCTTGGTAATGACCAATCCTGAATGTTCCAGATGCAACCCATACTTGGGTGCAATTTCACATAATCTGGCAATCTGCTCTTCGCTCACCGCTAAGTCTCCTTGAAAAATGAATTACTTTGAGCTTAGCGAATCTTTTATGTGGCGTCAAGCAGCTAGTAGCAATACTTGTCCGTTGCCAATTGTTGATGGATGGCGCCGGCCAGTAAGGCCTCGTCTGGGCCCTCCGCTACTATCCGAACGTAATGACCCGCATAGTCCGTCAGCTCGGCCACTTCTTCATGTTGGCTGGGATCAATCTCGACATCACGAATCTTGATGGTCACCTTGCTAGCATGTTTTTGGCAAATCTTTTCCAGTGCTGGGGCTTCGTCAACGGTTGGCATTTCTTCAAATAATGGGAATCCAATTGTCTTCATCGTGATCACCTCTTACTCACATTGTAAGCGATTACATATAGAAAGCCAAGACTTTTCACTTTATTTCACAAGGAAACAATTCGTTCCGAACACGCGTTCAAACGACGGCCAAAGTATGGTATGCTTATTGCCAGAAATGGAGGCGATGTGGCTTTGACGATTAAACTAGGCGTGCGTGAATTAGTCGAGTTCACCTTACGAACCGGCGACCTGGGAAGTACCAGCAACAGTCAAAATACGGCGTTACTGGGCGCACGCATCCACCGTCGCCTGCAAAAACAGCGCGGAGAAAATTACCAAAAAGAATATTACCTCGATCAAAACCTCACTCTCAATGGCGAAGACTACCTGTTGCACGGCCGAGCCGATGGCGTGACACTGACCGAAGACGGCGCCAGTATCGAGGAAATCAAGACTTCAGAAACGGTTTTTGACCAGTTAAGCGAAAACACCTTGACCCTCTACTGGGGACAAGTGAAGCTTTACGCCTATCTCTTGATGGCAAAGGAAAGTGACCTCGATGAAGTCACCCTCACCTTAACCTACTTTCAGACCAATACGGAAACCACGACGCAAACCGAACAGGTCATCAGTCGTGAGGCTGCGAAAGCCTTTTTCGATCAAGTCATTACCGAATACGTTACTTGGCTGAAATTTCGCTCCGATCTGCGCGACCGTCGCGATCCCACCATCCAACAACTCACCTTTCCCTTCGATCACTACCGACCGGGCCAGCGTGAATTGGCCGTCGCCGTCTACAAGACCATCCTCACCAGCAAACGGCTCTTTGCCGAGGCGCCCACGGGCACGGGGAAGACGATTTCCACCCTGTTTCCCACCATTAAAGCCATCGGGGAAGGCCTGATTCAACGCATTTTTTACCTGACCGCTAAGCAGAGTACCCGGACCGTGGCCGAGGAAGCCATCAGTCTCATGGCTAGCCAAGGCTTAAAGCTCAAAAGTATCACGCTGACAGCCAAGGACAAGATCCAGTTTCCAGAGGAGGCCGACCTGCAGCCCGATGAGAATCCCTACATGTTAGGCTATTACGATCGGTTGAAGCCGGCCCTGCTCGACCTCATCCAAAACAATGACCAGCTCACCCGCCCCGTTATCGAAAAATACGCCCGCAAACACACCCTGGACCCGTTTGAATTTCAACTGGATGCCAGTCTTTTTTGTGATGTCGTGATTGGCGACTACAACTACCTCTTTGACCCGCAGGTACATCTCCAACGGTTCTTTACCGCGGAAGACCCCGACAACTTTTTTCTGATCGATGAAGCCCATAACCTGGTCAGCCGTTCCCGCGACATGTACTCCGCAGAAATAACCAGCCGGCCCTTGGATCGCCTCATCGAACAGAGTCGTGATCTCAGTCAGGCGACACCCAAGCTCCGGCGCCGGCTTCAGGACCTGCGGGCGACCTTTGACGACATCGTGGCGCCACTGATTCAGGAGGGGCAGACCGACAGTACCTTTCTGACCCCACCGGAAGACTTTAATCACGATCTCTCACGGTTGGTGGAAGCCATCCACGACTGGCTAGTCGATCAGCCCCAGACGCCCTTCACCCAAAGCATCCTTGACTACTACTTTGCGGCCATCAGCTACCAGCGTATTGGTGAGTACTACGATGACACTTATCGGATGCGCCTGACGCTTGAAGACGGCAACATCACCCTCAAGCAGCTTTGCCTCGATCCCAGTGCCTTTCTGGCAGACAGCCTGGCTTTGGGACACGGTGCCGTCCTTTTTTCCGCGACCCTGTCCCCCATCGACTACTACCAAACGGTGCTCGGCGGTGATGACGACAGTCTGGCTTACCGTTTAAACTCCCCATTTGAACCCGAACACCAAGCCATTCTGGTCACGAATTACATTCAAACGACTTACAAACAGCGTAACGCCAACCTGGCAAACATCCTTCTGGCTATCAAAACGCTGGTCGATGGCAAAGTGGGAAACTACCTCATTTTCTTGCCGTCCTATAGCTACCTCCTGGATGTGACGCAAGCCTTTCAAATGGCCTATCCACACGTCAAAACGGTCGTCCAACAGGCCAAGATGGCTGAGGCCGACCGGGCGGCCTTTCTGGCTAACTTCCAGCCCAATCCCGAAACGACCCTCGTAGGCTTTGCCTTACTCGGGGGGATCTTTGCGGAAGGGATCGACCTGAAGGCTGACCGACTGATTGGCGTCGGCGTGGTCAGCGTTGGTCTTCCCGGAATCAATCCGGAGACCGACCTGATTCGCGACTACTTCGATGTTCAGTCCCACCAAGGCTTTGCATTTGCCTACCAGCTGCCCGGTCTCAATAACGTCTTTCAAGCGGCCGGTCGCCTGATTCGGGGCTCTAAGGACGTGGGAATCATTCTTCTTATGGATCAACGGTTCGCCAGTCCCCGGTACACCCATCTTTATCCGCAGCACTGGCAACATTTCCGCCGCCTCTATCGCCCCGAACAACTCACCGCGGCCGTTACTAATTTTTGGCATCAGGAGGTCACCCCATGAAAACCAAGTTGACACTTGCGCTAGAAAAAACACTCTATTATTACTGTCGTGAAAACGGTGCTTCTCCCGTGGAAGAGGTCACCATGCCCGATGACGCGGGGATTGTCGACACCTTGAGCTACCAGGAAATGCCCGATCTCTCGATTGAATGGCGCTGTTATGAGCTTAAGGTTACCAAGTCTGACTTTCACTCGAAGGCCAAATTGTCCTTTGTGGGCCATTACAACTACTTTGTCCTACCTCTCAAACTGTATCAGGAGGTGGCCGACGAAATTCCCGCCGGCATTGGCGTCCTGATCTACCGGCCCTTTGATAAAGCCATGCTGGATACGGCGACCGAGGCCCCCGTTGCACCAGGCTACCTCACCGTGGCTCGACCACCACGTCGGCAAGACCTGCAAGTTCCCGAGAGTCAGCTGACTGCCCGGTTTATCGCCTCTCAGGGACGTGAGGTCAATAAAGCTAAGCAGATGGCCACTGGCCTCAAACAGTACAGTACCGATCGCCTCTACCAAGAGCTCAAGAAACGCCATCAGCACTACGACATCTACGATCCGGAAAGCAACTTTTACGACCAATTCATCGAAGACACCCAGTCCACGGCCGTTACAGCGCTCCAAACCGAGGTCGATGCCCTAAACCTAGAGGTCTACCAATTGAAACAGGCCCTAAAGGAGCAACGCCCATGATTTATTTTCCTTATTTTCGGGGACGGCAGTACGACCTCCAGGCCTTGAAGGCCATTGCCCAACAACAGATTCTACCGGCCAATATCATCCCCATCATTGAACCCGTCAGAGATATCCGCGGTCTCCCCCAAACCGTTGCGGCCTTCGTGGACCACGCGCAACCGGTCGTGGTCATCGCCAATCCCACGGTCAGTGACTATGCGCTGACCCAGCAAAAGCTGTACGACTGGCGCCCATTTCGGGACAATCCCGCCCTTATCGTCGGCCACATCCTGACGCCCACGCTGATTCCCGATGAACTCACGGCACCAAACGGCCACCAAACACTGCTGGTTGCGCGCCAGTATGACGAGCTCAAAGCGGCACAACAGGCCGGCTGGCTAACGGCTCCTAACTATCTTTTGGTGCCGCCAGAAGCCCGGATTCGCCAACTGCTGCAGCGGCCCACGGTTAGCCTCTTTGATCACGCCTGGTTCCCCGAACACGACCGTAGTTACGCCGACATTACCGACGGCTTCTTCAGTGACGACTGGGCGTTGACCACTCACGATTATAGCGGCTATAGCGACTACACGATTAGTGGCGGGCATTACAGTGAACACGGCTATCCTGCCAGGGCCGTGACCCTCCATCTCACGTATTTTCGCGGTGAGCAGCTGCGCATTCATCGCTTTGTCTCCACCGATCGGTCAGACTACAAGCATCCCAAAGAAAAATTCTTCCAAGCCGTGGCCCAGCTTGCGGCCTGGTTACCACAACAGCCCCTCAGCACGCAAACGCCCGCTGCTAAGCAATTGGCGGCGTACCATGAGCAGCAGCACTTTCCTGGACTGGGCGTGGTGAAACGGTTAAGTCTGGAACACCATCTGCAAGTGATGGCGGCGTACTTCAAGGAAAATTTTCCTATAGAAAAGTGAGCTTGAACAACTTGTTCAGGCTCACTTTTTTTGATTGTCCTGGATACTTTTACAGGGATAGTCGCTCTAATTCTATATAGACGAAACGTGCGCCAAGGGGCAGCCAGTTCCGCTTAACGCCATTAAGGTAACAATCCAAACCCGGGATTTTTACCTTAATAACGTTAATGCTCACAGATAGTCACTCTAATCTTATATAGACAAAACGTGGGACAGAAGGCAGATCCCTGCGCTTAACCCCATAAGGAGAATAATCCAAACCCGGGATTTTTCTCCTTATGACGTTAATGCTCAGAGGTAGTTGCTCTAATCTTATATAGACGAAACGTGCGCCAAGGGGCAGCCAGTTCCGCTTAACGCCATTAAGGTAATAATCCAAACCCGGGATTTTTACCTTAATAACGTTAATGCTCACTGACTAACCGCCCCTTGGCGCACTCTTTATTACTTAACCGGTACCACGCAAACACCCTCTGGTACCATGAAGTCCTTTTGAACCATAGTCAACTTACCACTGTCGGCGTCACGCGTGTATAGTGTGGCGTTGTCCGAGTTTTGGTTGACGACAATTAATAAGCTTTCGTCCGAGTTCAAGTTGAAGTCCCGTGGGAAGTCACCTTCCGTGGAGATCCGTTGAACCGTGGTCAACTTGCCTTCATCATCCGCAGCAAAGACCGTGATCGAGTTGTGACCCCGGTTAGACACGTAGACGAAGCGGCCATCATGACTCAACCGAATAGCGGCAGACCCGTTGTGGGCCGTCCAGTCATCGGGAATCGTGTGGCTGATTTGCTTGACCGTCAACTTACCCGCAGCGGCATCGTAAGCCAACGTTGCCACATTGCTGCTGAGCTCGCCGACCAAGTAAGCCGCGCTCTTCTTCTCGTCAAAGACGATGTGCCGTGGGCCATAGCCAGCTGGCAAATCGACGTGGCTGACCGCCGTTAACTTTCCGGCGGCGGAGACGTCATAGATGTACACCTTATCCGTCCCCAAATCGCAGACGACTAACCGGTTGTCCGGTGTCAAATCCGTGAAATGTGGGTGAGCACCATCGGCCTGTTCCGGCGCTGGCCCAACTGGATCGTCATCATGAATTTCATCCGTTTCCGTCAGGGTTCCGTCGTCAGCGATAGCATAGACGTCGACCAAGCCCTTGTGGTAGTTGGCCGTGTAGACCAATTGCCGAGCTTCATCAACCGCAACGTAAGCCGGCGAAGCACCGTGTTCCAGCACTTGTTGGATGGCCCGTGGCTTGTCTTCAGAAACATCATAGATAATCAAACCACCCTGGGTTTGGCCATCCGTTTCCTTCTTGTTGATGACGTACAGGCGTTTTGCAGCGGCTTTTGCAATGTAAGTTGGACTCCCTGCAGACGCTAGCCATTCGCAATCCATCAACTTAGGCGTCTTCGTGTCCAGACTCACCCGGTAAATACCGCGACTAATGCGCTTGGTGTAAGTCCCAATATAAAAATCTTCCGTCATATGTGCTACCCCTTTCAACTTACCAATATCTATTTCAAGTATAGCACAGCTCAGCCAACAACACCTATGAAGTCACTGGTAACCAAGTGGATTTACCGGTACAATAGGGATAAACCGTTTTAGGAAAGGAATCACCGTACATGTCAAGCTTTGAGGGTTACCACCCGTTGCTAACACCGAAATTTCGGTTCGACTGGCTTACCCGCTTTAAATTAAAGAATGTTGCAGAACTCACCAACCGCGATCTGGCAGAAACGGCCGACTGGATCAATAATACCATGCGGTCCACCATGAAACGCGCAACCCTGACTTGGGGCATCGAACGGCGCCAGACCCACAAGCTCGTGGGCTGGGGTGGTTTTCTCGAACTGGATCTTCCCGCCCACACGGGGCACGCCGGTTTGGCTGGCAAACGCCTACCGATCAGCGAACAACAAGAGATCGTTGACCGACTGGTTAATTTTGGCCGCGATGAATTGCAACTCACTGAACTCAAACTAACACCGTCCGCACACCTGGACGAGACCGTTCTCGCGGCTGCGGGCTTTACCGCCGACAGTACCGGCAAGGACTGGACCTGGCGCTTACACCAATAGACACAAAATGCCTTTAGACCACCACTTATGGCTGATCTAAAGGCATTTTTATACATTTTTTGAACGTTCAACTCTGAGCCACCCTTTCAACTCTTAGCCCCAACCGAATGGGTCCCTTACTAAGCGTTGTAGCGGCACCGCTGAACATTCCCCTTAATCCGCTTCCGTCACGCGCTGATTTAACTCGCGCGCAATGTCGAAAGACTCACTCCGATAAGCATCATGAACCCCGAGATAGTAACAAGCCAAGCTGCCCAGTGCCACCACTAGGAAGTCCAGCGGATAGGCAATTTGGCCCACCCCGCCAAACTCATGGCTCCCCGCATAAGACATCACGGTTAACCAAATCATTTCGGCTAACAACCAGCGACTTCCCTTAAGACTGGCCCGTAAAGCGTGCCATCCCGCTGGTTGACGAATTTCGTAATACACATAACACAGTAAGCCCATGGCGATCACACCAAAGACCTCCACCGTCGTTGGCCACTTCGCCCAGTAAATAGCCAGACTGGCCAAAACATAGGCTAATGGCGCCCACAGGTGAATCCCATGCAGCCGGAACGGCCGAATGAAATCCCGCCCCTGATGGCGTAGGGCCGTCACCGTGACTGGTCCGGTCAGATAGGCAATTAGCGTGGACGTGGAAATCACGTTGGACAAGGCACTCCAGTTCCGGAAACCCGCAACCAGTAGAACCCCCAGCAACATGTCCACGACCATTGCCCGCCGCGGCGTCTGGTACTTACGGTTGATTTCACCCAACCGCGTCGGCACGTGCTTGGTCCCGGTCATGGCCGCCAGCGCACGGCTGGTGGTTGCCACGAAGGAGACCCCCGTGCCAAACGGCGAGACGAAAGCATCTAGGTACAGTAGCGTCGACAGCCAGCCCAGGTTCAGCAGGATCGCGATATCGGCAAATGGCGACTGGAAGTTAACCCCCTGCCACCCATGAGCCAAGTTGGCCTCTGGCACGGCCCCAATGAAGGCCACCTGGAGCATGGTGTAGATCACCGTGCTAATCCCAAAGGCAATCACGATTCCCCAGAGAATGTTCCGCTCTGGATGGTCAATCTCATTCCCCATGTTAATCGTCGTTTGAAAGGCGTTGTACGAGAAGATAATTCCGGCAGCCGTGGTGGCTGAAAAGATTGCCGCACTCCCACTGGGCATAAAGCCCGCGGTATGAGCGAAGTTCCCGGGTTCAAATCCCGTTGCCAACAAAACAATGATCGTTAATGTAGGAATTCCTAATTTAAAGATCGAAATGAAGCTGGTAAACCGCGTCAACAGCTTCACCGACCAAAAATTCAATAACGTAAAGGCCAAAATAAACAGGAAGACGACCATCAATCCTTGATTGGTAATATTCCCATTTTTCAGGAAGCCCCTGGTCCAGTTCGCCCAGGCCCAGGGCCACGAACTCATATACTGGACGGCCGCTACCGCTTCGATCGGAATGATCGTGAGTAGTGATAGCCAGTTCGACCAACCCGCAACGAATCCCAATAAGGGACCATGGGAGAAGGCCGCGTATTGGCTCATCCCCCCGCTGGTTGGGAACATCGTCCCGAGTTCAATATAATTCAATGCAATCAGGCCGATAACCACGGCCCCCAAAATCCAAGATAGGATAGCGGCTGGACCGGCAATCTGTGCGGCCATTCCCGCACCAAACAACCAACCTGAACCGATGATGGCACTCAGCGTTAGCATGACTAAAGAAAATAAACTCATCTTGCGCTTCAACCAAATTCCTCACTTTCAAAAAAGATATTGGCCCATTGTACAC
Organism: Levilactobacillus hammesii DSM 16381; assembly: GCF_001434395.1. Classification (GTDB taxonomy): domain Bacteria; phylum Bacillota; class Bacilli; order Lactobacillales; family Lactobacillaceae; genus Levilactobacillus; species Levilactobacillus hammesii. The sequence goes on along the minus strand of NZ_AZFS01000064.1, from coordinate 236,236 downwards.
TAGGAATCTGGCAATGTGCTAAGAAAGCAGCGATATTTCACTTAGAAGAGTTGCCCAACGTAATAGTGAATCAGCATGGTAATAATTCCCACAATCACGTTTCTGATAATCGCTGTGCGGACTAACCCGTGTCCTAATTTAGCACTCAGAAAACCGGTTAAAGTCACGGATAATAAAACTGAAATGATGGTTGCTGGCCACTGCCAAGCCGTGGAGAAGAGACTCATGGCAATCAGTGGAAAGGCCCCTCCCAGCGAAGCCGCAATCAGTGATGAAAAGGCCGCATTCCAGGGATTCATGTAATGTCCCAGCTGAATGTCTTCCTTGACATTCACCACGGTTGCCAAAGCATCCTTGTGCATCAAATCCTGAGCAATCGCCAGCGACGTGTCAGCGGAGACCCCCCGTTCCTCGTAAAAACGTTGAACCGCGGCTTCTTGATCGGCATAATTGCTCTTTAACAGCGCGGCTTCCTGAGCCACGGCGGCTTGTTCCGTATCCTTCTGCGTGCTGACGGAAGCGTACTCCCCCGATGCCATAGAGAAGGCACACGCCAGTAAGTCCGAGAGCCCCGCAATAAAGATCGTAAATTGATTGTTCGTAGCTGCCGCGACACTGAATAGCACCCCAACAACGGTTAAGATCCCATCGTTAGACCCCAGTACACCGGCCCGTAACGTATTTAACTTTTCACTCATCGTTTGTTGTTTCTTTTGCTTTTTTACTCGTACTTCTTCATTAGCTGCCATTGAATTGGCCCCCCTCTAGGCGAATAGACTCCCAATGCCGTAAGTGACCAGCATCGTTAAGATTCCCGCAATGACGTTCCGCATCGTCCCGTTGCGGCGGTTGGCGTTTCCCAACATTGCCGCCACATAACCCGTGATCGACAACGCAATGATCACGGCGATAAAGGTCCCCAGAATCCGCCACTGCTCGGGCAGCAACGTAATGGACACTAACGGCAGGATTGAGCCGGTAGGAAAGGAAATCATGGACGCAATCGCCGCCGAATAAGGGTTGGTGTATTCCCCAACATTAAAACCAAACCGTTCACGAACGGTGGTCTTCAAGGGATCCTCGCTCATCATTTCCTTGGCCGCTTGATCGGCCAACTCTGGGCGAATCCCACTAGCTAAGTATTTATCACGAACAAACGTGAATTCCCCTTCATAATCATTATCCAAGGCAACGGTTTGGGTCTCAATGGCCTTTCGTTGCGCATCCTTCTCAGCATTCACCGAGACGTACTCGCCCATGGCCATGGAAACCGTGCCGGCAATCATCCCCGCGATCCCTGAAATAAAGATCGCAAAACTACTGGTGGCCGCACCGGCAACCCCCACAACAATCCCAGCAACGGACAAGATGCCATCATTGGCCCCCATCACGCTGGCCCGCAACACGTTGATGCGTTGCGCCAACGTTGCCTTTTTCTTCTCATTTTTCATCAATATCTACCCCCAGATTATGTCCATCTCTCATCTTAACACTCTTATAAATAAAAGTTAGGTGACACAAACTAAATAATGATACGACTCGCAATTTTTCCCGGATTCGCCACCACATTTCAGGATAAACTGAACCACTACCAGCAAACCGCTGTCAAAATGTGGTATGCTTTTAAAATGTGTTTACGCGGTGATTCTACGCAAAATTGTTAATCTAATTTAGAATCATTATTATCTACTAACAAATCCATTGTACTCAGACTTCCCCTAAAAGTAAACTCTAAAATTGCAAGTCTTTCAATTCAGGACACTGGGATTCGAAGTTGAGGCATAAAACTGGAAGTATTGCCAAAATGTGGTTTAATAGAGGCAAACTAGAGTGATTACAAATAAGAAAGTAAAAAAACGCTCACGTAAAAGGAGGGATTATCATGGCAAATCAGCAACAACTTTTAAAGCAAGCCTTGCAGACCTTGAAGGATCATCACGTGCGGGTCACCCCGCAGCGACAGATTATTTTGACCTATCTGGTCACGCATCACAATCATCCCTCGGTGGACACCATCTTTAACGCCTTAGCTAGCCAGCTGCCGAACCTCAGTATGGCGACGGTCTACAACACGCTGAACCTACTGGTCGATCTGGGCGTGGTGATTGAACTGCCAAACGATAATGGTGGCCTGCGCTATGACTTCTATGGACGTCCCCACTACCACGTCATCTGCGAAAACTGTGGCAAGATTACGGATGTCTTTGCCCCGGACTTTCCACAGATCGAACAGCGTCTTAACGACGAGGCCGCGGCGCAGACTGGCTACCTCATCACAAGCAATCACGTCGAAGTCTACGGCTTGTGTCCCGAATGTCAGCAGAAGCTTCACATCGATCCCCGCCGACAAAATTGGGCCGCTGACAGCCAGAAACCGCTGTCATAGCAATGTTACAGCCACATTACAGGTGTCGTTAACTTTTAATGTATTTGAAAACACCCTGAACAAATCCCGTCAGCATCGTTATTAACCTCGTAATATTACAAGGGAAGCCCCGTCCGACGGTTGTCGCGGCCCCCGATAATGTATATAGTTGATAACGAAGAATATCGACTGAGCGACCACATCAGGTCGTCACATGAATAAAAAAGATTTGAGGGATGATCAGGGTGAAGATGCATAAAGTAGTTTTAACCGCACTGGCCGCCTTGGGCGTTGTGGGCATTCTCGGTGTCAGCAACACAACCACGGCTAACGCGAGCTCCAAAGTGAACGATTATATTAGTAACAAAAATATTAAGCCTGCTAAGGTGACCAAATCCATTTGGAATGGTTTTCCAAAGAACAAATATCGTCATGGTAAGGCCAAGCCTGAAGGGGTTGTCATTCACGAAACGGCTAATCCATCTTCAACGATCTACAATGAAATTGCCTATATGAAGCGTAATTACAACAACGCCTTCGTTCACAGTTTCGTTGATGGTTCCCGGATTATCAACATTGCCAATACCGATTACCTGGCTTGGGGAGTTGGCTTCCCTGGAAATGCCCGTTTTGTTCAGTTCGAACAGGTTGAAGTCCACAGCAAGTCTGCCTTTGCCCACGAAGTTGCTAACGCGGCTTGGTACACGGCTTACCTGCTGAACAAGTACAACTTGAAGCCTAACGATGCCGCCTACGACGGTAAGGGAACGGTTTGGTCCCACGGTTCCGTGGCCTCCCATCTCGGTGGTTCGTCGCATACCGACCCAGTTGGTTACTACTCTGCCACCGGTAAGAAGTACTTTGGTCAGAAATACACCATGGCTGCCTTCTACCAGATGGTTAAGAAGTACTACAATGGGATGAACGTTAAGCACACCAAGTTAGTTAATGCCACTTACACGTCCGTTGATAAGCAAGCTAAGTTGAGCAGCAAGTACACCAAGTACTACCTGTACAACCACGTTAAGGGCGCCAACAAGAACGCCAGTCGCCAAAGTTGGTCAAAGATCTCCCCTAAGGTTGGGAAGACCTACTACATCGACATGGTGGCCAAGAAGAGCTCTGGCACCACTTGGTACCGGATCAAGACTTCTAAGAACACCACGAGCAAGACCCGTTACTGGGTTTACTCCGGTAATCTGACCGGCGTTAAGGATGTGCCAACGGAAACGACCGCAACGGCTACGAGTGCCAGCGCAAGTTCCAACGCCGCATCATCATCGTCATCATCTGCTAGCGACTCCAGCGTCAGCGCAAGTTCTAGTAGCAACTAAATTTTAAAATCGAACGCGGTTGGGATTCTATCCCCACCGCGTTTTTTTACGCATAATTTTCAGGTCTCACATCCCATTTCTATATTCAAAGGGATTGGGACATAACTCAAAACGACCCTTTCAGAATCTCTCTGAAAGAGTCGTTTTTATTTTTGCCATTGTGGCACCGAAACGTGGAACAGAAGGCGTCTAGATCCTCATTCGACCATTTTTCCAACACTTCACGCGCTTAATCATTCGCGTGAACATCATAAGCACTTAACATCTCCACGACACCCGGAGCATCCGGATCATGTTTACCTTTTCCTTTATCCAAAGCCGCCATTTGGGCCATTTCTTCAGGATTCAACGTGAAGTCAAAGATATTTAAATTACTTTTGATTCGTTCAGCATGAACGGATTTTGGAAATACAATCACACCCAGTTGGTTTTCAAACCGCAAAATAATTTGACCAGCATTCTTATGGTGTGCTGCAGCTATTTTAGCAATAACCGGATCATTCATCAGCGTTTGGTCCCCTTGTCCTAGTGGGGCCCAGGCTTCTAACCTAACGTCATCCGCCGCCATAATTTTCCGAATTTCCTTTTGCTGGAAGTACGGATTAAATTCAACTTGGTTAACAGCGGGCATGACCTTAAATTGGGGCACGAAGCTTTGCCAAATTTTAGGGGTCATGTTGGAAACGCCAATAGATTTCAGCTTGCCATCCCGTTGTGCTTCCTCCATCGCGCGCCAAGCCCCCGGAACATCCCCATAGGGTTGGTGAATTAGGTAAAGATCCAAGTAATCTAAGCCCGTCTTCCGCAGCGATAAGTCAATTGCCCGCTTCGCCGGATCGTAACCGAAATCTTGTAGCCAAAGCTTACTGGTTACCCAGATTTGATCACGCGGAATCCCACTGTCCTTGATGGCACGACCAACCTCGGCTTCATTGAAGTAAGCAACGGCCGTATCAATGTGTCGATACCCCGCCTTTAATGCCTCAGTCACTGCCGCATAAGTTGAACCATCGTTGGGAATTTGAAAAGTACCAAACCCAATTGCTGGGATTTTGTTGCCATCATTTAAATTAATTGTTGGTGTCATCTTGCGATTACTCCTTTAATTGTCTTAAGCTAGAGCCAAAAATTTGTTCAATTGTCTGCGGATCACGGTGGTCAAAGAACTGACTCTCCTGACGGTCTAAACCGGCCATCACGGCTAGCTCATCAGCCGTCAACTCAAAATCAAAGACGTTTAGGTTCTCCACCATCCGTTCACGGTGAACGGACTTGGGAATGACCGTGATTCCCCGTTGCAACAGCCAACGAAGAATGACTTGCCCCACCGTTTTGCCATGAGACTGCGCGATGGCCTGAATCGTCTCATTCGTGAAGATCCCGTGCTTTCCCTCAGCAAACGGGGCCCAGGCCTCGACCCGAACATTCTCAGTCTGGTTAAACTGAACTTCCGCGGGCTGTTGATACCACGGATTGACTTCAATCTGGTTAACAGCCGGGGTCACATTCATCGTTAATTCTAGATTTTTTAGTTGGTCTGCATAGAAGTTGGAGACCCCGATTGACCGAATTTTACCGGCCTGCTGTGCCTCTTCAAGCGCACGCCAGGCCCCCATTGTGTCCCCATAAGGCTGATGTAACAGGTATAGATCAAGGTAATCCAGGTTTAAACGACGCAATGAGGCGTCAATTCCCTGTTTCGCCCGATCATAAGTAAAATCGGATACCCATAGCTTAGAGGTGACAAAGAGGTCATCTCGAGAAACGCTACTCTTCTTGATGGCTCGACCGACAGCCTCCTCATTACGGTAGGCCGTTGCGGTGTCCAGCAACCGATAACCAGCTTCCAGAGCTGAACTCACGGCATCTTCACATTGTGCCAAATCAGGCACCTGAAAAACACCAAAGCCTAATTGTGGCATCTCTACACCGTCATTCAATTTAACTGTTGGGACAATCGTCATAGTCGTGATACTTCCTTTCATCTTTTGAATAAGTTCACTTTAGTCCCAAACCAATCGTTTGAAAATTACTACTTACTCATGCTAGTATACGAATAGCGTATACTGAGGCTGGTTACCTTTAGTCCTGACCAATCACGTCAACCGACCGCAAGCTTAACGCCCATCTTTCTCCATAATCCACGATTACTGGCTTGATGCCTATTACGGTATACAGTTCAGAAATACTTCTAACAAGAGACCACTTTAAAGTACAGTACCCACTAAAAGGTAAGCTTGGCTCGTCATTTCCCTAGGAGGAAACTTATGATTGAAAATTATTTACTAGAAGAACTGGTCACCTTTGCACAGACCGGTACCCTAGCCAAAACGGCGGCGGCCCTCAACGTGACCCAGCCAACGATTACCCGTGGCATGCAGAAGTTAGAAGCCGACTGGGATGTCCAACTCTTTGTTCGCCAACCTAACCATTTATCTCTGACCCCGACAGGACAGCTGGCGGTCAAAGAGGCAGCAGCCTTATTAACCGCGACCCAGCAAGCTGTGGAACGTGTCCGCAACTTTGAACGTAGCCAGTATATCTGTACCCTCGCCACTAGTATTCCCGGGCCCTTGATCGTTTTACGTAACATCCACTCTCAGCTTCCCACTAATACACGATTACCACCCCAGTCTGTGCCTGAATCTCAACTCATCACCGGCCTGAAGGCTAATGACTATTCGCTTGTCTTTTCCAATCACCCCTTAAGTACCGAGACGATTGACTCCCAATACATTGGCACTGAACGTTTGGCTGTAAATCTTAACCAGTTCATGTTTCAGGCCAATCAGACAACCATCACTTTTGCGGAACTCAAAGGCCTCAGCTTCGTCGTTCTTAATGATATTGGTCCATGGCGTAAGATCATTCAAGCGAACATTCCCAATGCTAATTTTTTCTATCAGGAACAACGCACCGCACTGACTGAAATCACCAAATATGCTGACTTCCCTTATTTCAGCACTAACATTTCCGGCTTCGATGAAACGCTTCCCCAACAAGACACAGCTAACGATAGTCGTGTCTGTCTCCCCATTAGTGATTCTGCGGGGCAGATGCCCATCTATGCCCTGTACCGGCATACCGAAAGGAACCGGGTTCAACCGATCATTTCACAATTAATAGCCGTATGGCCGAAATAGTTAATCGTCATCAACGCAAGTGGGCCATATTGGCTAAAAAACGGCTTTTTCAGAATATAGAAAGCGACATGCCAATTAGCCCGAACGGTTAGTTGGCATGTCGCTTTATTTTTATCGACCGGTCCAGAACCAATGCCCCGTCAGGCACCGGCCCCGCCCAATCCTAATCTTGTTTTTCATCGTGACTACTTTTAGTGGCACGGCGCCGTTGACCCGCCCCAAGGAGCCAAAGAATAACGTATTAAAGGTAATCTCAATGCAAAATTTGGTGACTTAGTGGCATCAACAGTTCCATCATCGTTAAATGATACTTACTCAATGGGTTCTTCAATAACTAAGTTAGCCTAATCAAGGACAGTAGACGCTTTTTGACAAAAAAGTACTTAAATAGAGAATCATAGATTGTGCAAAGTGGTTCCGATTATCTAATCTTAGATGAGAATTATAGAAGAACACCTAAGATCCCAAAATTGCGATCTTAAGTGTTCTTCTAATTTAGATTTCAATTCAAGAGCCCATGAATAGTAAAGTCTCTAGCCAATCGCCAATTATTCTAATAATGATTTCACTTTTCGAAATTCATCAAGCCCAGTGTATGTTTTAACTACCTTGCCATTCTTAATAACCAAAAAGTCGGGTACGGACGTAATATTTAACTTTTTGAGTGTCGATGTAAATCGCTTATCATTCCGATTGGCATTTGTATTGTAGTAGTAAACTTTTGGTCTAAAAATATTATTCTTCATTTGGGTAACAAGTCTAGAGTTGAAGACCTCACAAGCAGGACAATTAGGACGTCCGATATATACCAGTGTTTCTTTTTTATTTGTAACTATACGACTTAACTGAACTGTATTAATCTTAGTTAAGGGATCAGCAGTTTTCCGGTGGTAAACAAATATTCCCGAACCTAAAACTAGGATTAGAACTACAATTAATAAGATGCTACTTCTCTTCACTCAATAAGCCCCCGATTTACATTTAGCATTTGTAATGCGCACAATGGAAAACTTCAGTACCATAGCCAGCACCTACCGCCGAAACACAGGCAGCACATCCAGTTCCTGCAGTACCAATGCAAACGATCGCACAGCCAGCACCAACTGCACCGAGTATCCAAGTCGGAACTCCCATACCGCTTAAACATTTACCCATGCAAGACATCCAAGATTTTTTGGTTTTCTTCTTCTTTTTCTTAGCAGCTGCCATTAAGCGCATCCCATTGCCTTTTTTTGCAGCAAAATTTGTTGAAGAGTTGGTACTGCTCGAGAGAACATTCCCATCTTCATCAAGCGTAGCGGCAAAAGTTTGCTTTCCATTACCGTAAATATAAGCGTTTACTCCTACGCTTGAAGATACCCCCATAACCATTGATGTATTAGTTAACTGTCCATTTGTCTTATAAAACAAGGATAGATAACTCCCCTTTTTAATATTAGCGCCCGTTACATCGTAATATGCAACATAATAAGTATCTCCACTTTTGTTAGTTAAAGTTTTAACAGTAGCCTCTTTTGAAACTGAAACATTCTCAGAACGAGTATTGGCGTAATCCTGTGCATCCTTTAGCGTGGTTGCATTCTCGTTTTCCCAAGAATTCACTTTGGCTGTGATGGAAGAATCAGATAAAGTAAATTTATTGTCGTTAAATGAATTGACAAAATTTTCACCTACAGCAGTTTCTTGGCTAGTTTCATTCGCACTTGCCTTGACGTTTCCCAAAGCAGCGATAAAAGTCCCTAGCACCAAAATAGATATGGCTAAAACAATATTAAGTAATTTCCCCGATTTTTAAATGTCATCATTAATCATTATTCCCCTTTTTTGTGATCACGACTGCTGATCCCAATTGTGATTATTGCAATCAATAAAAACAAACCACCTCCGACAAAGATTATAAAACTGTAGTGAGGAATAAAATTAGCTGCGACGATCATCATTAAAGTGGAAAAGACAATGAGGGAACCAACCCCAATCAGTTTTATATTATTAGACATTTTCTCACCTCCTTAACTTGTTAAAAATTAGTAAAAGCTTTTACTCCTGATAAACACTGACATATTGTGTTTGCAAAATCTAAATATTATCTTATACGTTGATAAAATAGCGTCTATTCTAAGTCAACACGATTATTAGTTGCGATACATCACTTATAACAGTATAGAACAAAATATCGACAAAATACAATAAATGTTTCAAAGAAATGTTTTTTTTGTGAAATTTATATGAATTTTTTCTCAAAACGTTAAATTCAAACACATTTCACTTGCTCAGTTTTTAAGAATCTAGGGTTAAAACGCTCGTTGACTTAAACAACCGTAATAATCAACATATTCATTGGATAAATTCAAAATTCTTATGTCATTTTCATATGTCTTCGTAATGAAATATGAGATGACCAATAGCGAATATTCCCAAATCGCATCATAATCAGTTGGATAGTGCAATCGATAATACAGATATTGGCAGTACCATCATGTAAAGAGGGTGACAACCAATAAAATTTGAACTAGGACGCAGTGAGTGGGAGGAGAGAAGTCTTAACTCGTAGTCTCCTCTTCTCCCACTGATGAGTTCAAATTTGGCTCACTCACGGCTCCACAGCTTGGGATGAACACTACCAGTCTAGCGATGCTTCAGTCAACATTAGTGTTAAATATCAGAGCATAACCGTAGGCGGCCAGAGATGTAGGCAGCCGTGACGACGGTGTAAGCCGATGATCTTCGGCTTACACCGTGGGACGTGTTTGGAGACCGGTGAACTTTACCAGGCTTCAAACCGAGCCGGAGGACCGCTTCTCAGGCCGCAGGCGGTCCCCACAGCAGCCGGAATCTCTGGCAGCCGCAGGTGACGCGGCTAATATTCAGAACCCTGGTTAGACGGCGTTTGTCAGATAACCTTTAACTTGAATTCTTCTGGTAATCAGAAAGCGACATGCCAATTAGCCTGAACGGTTAGTTGGCATGTCGCTTCATTTTTTTAACGATCGGTTCAGACCTGATGCCCGGTCAGACACCGGCCTCGTCCAATCCTAATCCTATTTTTCATCGCCACTCCTCTTAGCGGCGCGGCGCCGTTGCCCCGCGACCGCACGGGTCATGACCCACGCCGTAATTGGCACGGTCAGGATCACACTGACCATCGCGAAGAGAATCATCAGGATCTCCGACACAAAGATTTTATCATTCAGAATTTCCCCAAAGGAATAGTGCACGCCGGTAAACCAGATGAACAACGCCAGAAAGCCACCGAAGAAACCAAAGAACAGCGTATTAAAGGTGGTCCCGATGATCTGCTTGCCCACCGTGATACCGTCCCCTAGCAGGGCCTTAGTGGTCACTTGGGGGTGTTGCTCGAGGATTTCACTGAGTCCCGCCGCAATGGCCATAGCAGCCTCCGCAATGGCGCCTAGCGTGCTCAGAATGGCCGTGGCCGTTGTTACCTGCACAAAATTGATGCCGATCAGGACGGAAAGTCCCTCCAGATCCTCGCTATCCTCCGGTCCGAACCCCTGAACTAATGCCCAGTGCTCAACCGGTACAATTAGGAGCACCAAAATCACCAGCACCGCCGCCGAAGCCAAGAAGGCCACGGTGCTCGAGAGGTCATCCCCACTGCTCATAAAGATCGTGAGCGCCAGCACCAGCAGCCCGACCACGAGGGTCACCGGCAATGGTGGAAAGTGAAAGGCAACCAAGACGATGGCCAAGAACAACAGTCCAAAATTCAGCAGTAGCGCTAAAAAGGACTGTAACCCCGCTTTGCCACCTACGAGTACCATCAAGATCAGAAGCACCAGGCCTAAAACATTAATTGTACTCATGCGCGCACCTTCTTTACCATGAAACGACTAGCCAGGTAGCTTGCCAATGGGACGGCTAAGACGATCCCAATCCCACTTATCAGGCTCTGGACAACCCCCATCGACATATTCATCGAGAAGGTATAGCCCCAACTGTTTCCATTTTTCAAATAGAGCATGGCCATAGGAAAGGTGTCCGCAACGAAGATAAAGAAGAGCACGTTGATCAGGGGCCCCATGATGGTACTCCCAATCTGCCGCCCAGACTTGAACACCTGACGTGCCGAAAGCTCCGGTCGTTCCCGTTTTAGGGCAAATAGTGACGAGATGATATCGGTGGATTCATCCATAACCGCCCCCAGTGATCCCAACAGGGTTTCCGCTAAGAACAACGGTCGTGGCAGCTGCGTGACGTATTGCATGGATTCGTAGTACATGCCCTTTTCATGGGTAAAATGAAAGACCAGCAGCGCCACGATCAGCGATAACGCCGTCCCTCCCAGCGTGGTGACCAAGGTAATCAGCATCTGCCGGTTGGCCCCAATCACGAGCCACAGGGTCAGCGTCGCAAAGACCACCGCCAGACTGCCGAAAATCCAAAGCACCCGGGCCCCCTGCGTCGACCCATTCAGGATAATGGCGATGAGGAACAACACCCCATTGAGAGCCACGCTGAGAAACGCCATGAAGCCGCTAAACTGCATAATCAGTAGCAGTAGCCCCACGACCAACCACAGCATGAAGACCAGTGGCGTGTCACGTTTGGCATCCTTGGCCGTCGCCGTCAGCTGACTGGCCCGATGCTGATGGATGACCACAAAGAGTTGACTCCCCTTATGATAGTGCTGATCCATCGCCCCCGATAGCGAGTAAGTATTGGTGACCGTTAGCTTCTGCCCGCGGTACTTGCCATTTAAAATGTGCCCGCGCAGAACCTGTTTGGTTTGCCGGTCTACATTGTGGAAGTCATCTTCCTCTTTGGTGGCCGTTCCCGTCTGCACGTGGGTCACTTGCATGATGGGATCCCGATACAGGCCGGCATTATGCGCTGTCCCCCAGACCAGCAAGCCACCGATCACGAGGACGAGGAGCCACAGGCCTAGTGTCACCCTTCTATTCTTAAGTAAGCCTTGCATATTCCCGATCCCTTCTAACCTTTGACGCGTTGCATCCAATATACCACTTTCCGTGGGGTCACTTTCACCCCAATAAAAATTTTAACCAAATCACAGCAATCGTTGCTCTAGCAACTCTACTAGGGGGTGAATCACCAGAGAATCCCCGGTAGCCCTTGCATTTTGTGAAAATTAACGATAGAATGGTAGCCGATTGTTATTTTAATTAAGCGAGGGTTTTTACAATGAGAAAAGCACATCCAAATGGCGTTCAAGGCCGTCGGAAGGTTAACCGTAAAAAGGACCGGAAGCGGCGCGACGAAATTTCAGATTTACAACGTTGGTTAAAGAACAAAAAGTAAATCTGACGCCTATACCATAAAACGCACTGACAATTTTTGTCGGTGCGTTTTATTTTGGTCTGATTTTCAACATTTTGCCTCTGTCGTATCCCGTAACTTTTACTAATCAGGATTTGCGCCACTAAATAAGGCCTCACTGCCCACCCGCAGTTAACCTCGTCTCCGATAGTCGAGCAGCATAGGGACTTGATCTAACAACAACTAGCCACGTTGACCAAGACATGATGGCTTACTTCTTCAGCTTTTCATCTTTAGTTTTTCTAAGACTATTCAATGTCCCGAGAACCCCAACACCCAAAATAAGCCAATTTGAAACTGTTGCGTGTATAGCCTCACCTTTAAGTACAGGCCACAATATTAAGACAATAAGTCCGATGTTAAGCCAAAAACCCGGCGTTTTATAAAAGTGTTTATTGAAAGTGAACGTCATTTTTCTCACTCCTCTCACCCGCTAAGCCGATACTTTGCCATTTAATTATAAACGGCCGGCTAACAGTAGATAGCCGCTTAACTCTTTAAAAGTTAAGTGACAATAGGATCTGGAAACGTTGTGCCACCCTCAACACATCCTTATAAGCCAATCATGACAATCAATGACCTTTTAACGTAAAAATGGTGTTGCCGGATTCCCCCGCAACACCAAATAACCTTGTCACGACTAACTGTTACCGAAAAAAAAGGACCGGGCATCCGCCCCGTCCAATTAACCTTAATCAACAACTAAGACGCTGGTTTTAGAATTGTGGACCACATAACTCGTGGTAGATCCCATGATGGCCCGACCTAAGCCGTGGGCCCCAGAACGACCGATCACCGTCAAGTCCGTGTTCAACTCTTCGGGCAACGTAACGGCAATGGTTGGCTTGGGAAGCCCCGTCTTGAAGCGCGTTTCAACCGGCACACCAGATTGCTTAACCTCTTCAACCGCGGTATCCAAGAACTTCGAAGCCGCTTCCTTGAAGTGGGTAACAATTTCACTGCCAAATTCCGCGCCGTAGTGGGCATAGGTCTGATCACTAGCGACGGAAACGATGAACAGCTTTGATCCCAGCTTTTGGGCCAATTTGGTTGCCTCCACCAGTGCTTTGTGGGCATTCTTACTCCCATCCATTGGTACTAAGATCCGTTCATACATCATATCCCGTCCTTTCCATATTAAACCATCAATGTGGTATCGCTTTCAACACCTTTATCATAGCAATAAATGGCGCTGGTTGAAAGCCCAATGCACAAATTTTCACGAGATTTTTAGGGTTCTGGGCAAATGTTTAGGCGATTCTCATTCTCGCATTATTTCCCGATTGTGGTAAGATAAATCAAATGACTGAATTAGAAGGATGGTTACAAATATAATGAAAAAGTTTTTGCTGGGCGCCCTGGGATTACTTGCACTAACCCTAGCTGGCTGCTCGAATAACCAGCTCACCACCAAAAAGAACAGCTATCGCCCAACTGCCCTGACGGCTGTCGTCAAGGGGAACGCCAGCGCCAAACGCGTTAGCTACCAAATTGATAATGGTAAGAAGCAATCGGTTAAGGTCAAGGGTGGTGCCTATTTCTTCCAGGTTCCGGCCGCAACGAAGGACCAGACCGTTAAGATTACCGCCGGCAGCGCTAAGAAGACCATCACCGTCAAAAAGGTCAAGGCCCTGGGCAACTACAAGACCCTCGCTGCCAAATACAACCAAATGGTGATTGGCACTTACCTTCCCGCTAAGGTGCAAAAACAACTTCAAACAGCGCAAAAGACGCAAGCGGCAACCAAGAAAAAACTGACCGCTCTCGCTAAGACCGACCCAGTTGCCGCTGCCGCAGCCATTCAGCAACAACAGGCCGCCGCTAAGCAGCTCCAAGCACAGATGGCCACGGCTAAGAAGAAAGCCAAGGACAGCCTGCTCCCCACCACAACCAAGGATGGGGTCAAGAACCTGACGGACACCAAGTACACCACGGTTCGGGCAAACGTTCAGGATGGCAAGCTCATGGGGATCGCCATGATCACCCCTACCAAGCAGATGAAGACCAAGACGGGGCAAAAGAAGTTCGGCACGACCTTTGCCCTGTTGGGGACTACCTTAAAGGCAAAACCTAAGTACGTGATTAACAAGTTCGAAAAGGTTCTGAAGGATGCCAAGAAGAATAGTTCATCGACAACCACTAAGACCATCGAATCCAACGGTATCCGCTTCAACACCGGTTTCTCAACGGATCACCTCTACATCTACATGACCAAGTAATTCCAGCAAAGACGCGGCATGGCCGCGTCTTTTTTTGTTGCCAACATTGCCTTGCCGCCTTGCCGTTCGCCAAATTTGGGCTGCAATCCAATTAGACGGACGAAAAAATCCAGTTAACCAGGATTCGGGACATTAAATTAATGATCAACCGTCACCTGCGGCTGCCAGAAATTCCGGCTGCTGTGGGGACCGCCTGCGGCCTGAGGAGCGGTCCTCCGGCTCGGTTTGAAGCCCAGCAAAGATCG
>NZ_AZFS01000064.1:119619-221622 GCF_001434395.1 Levilactobacillus hammesii DSM 16381 | reverse complement strand
AGACCATCGGCTAACACCGTCGTCACGGCTGCCTCCATCTCTGGCCTCCTCCGGTTTTGATAGTTGTTAACCTCTGTACAGGCCTGAACATCACTAAAGTGTCAGCACTGATCTTCCGTACAGTTCAACATGTTGCGTAGCCGTGAGTGAGCTAAATTTGAGCTCAGCTGTGGGATTTTCCAAGTGGTTTAACTTGGAAAATGGCGACTTTGAAACGTGGTCCGTCGGTTCAAAGCGAGGTCAGAGACCGCTCCTCAGGCTCTGACCGTCCTGCCCACCGCGTTCCAGCACAAATTTGGCGAACGGTAAGGCGGTCATTTTCCACAATATGATGTTCTCCCACAATCGAAGCGACCTTTTCAGGGGGTTGGTCGCGCATACCCTAAACCAGATAACAAACTGAATTGCCCTAACCCTTCCTCTCTAAGGGTAATCATTTTTATCCCCAGCAATCAGGCGGCATAATAACGGTATGCTGAGGTAGTGAATATCGGCGGTCATTATACTCGTAAATATTTGCTAAACCGGCTAGATTCGTTTTCAAGGGGGAGTTATTATGCAAAACGAAGAAAGAGTATTTGAAAATTTCCTACGGCAGTATCGTGAGATTTTTCGGGTGTTGATCAATGCCGCAGAGCAAATTACCGGACAGTACTCGGTCAGTTTTGAACAATATCTATTGTTGAAACAGATTCACGAGCAGCGCAACATTACACTCAGTGAATTGGCCGATTCTACCCGGACAACCCGCTCAGCGGCTGCCCGGAAACTACGGGCACTGTTGCTGGACGGATTCGTTGAACAAGAAGCCAAGATGGACGATCGACGGGTAAAGTATCTACGACTGACTGACAAGGGGACCACCGTAGAACACGACATCCACCAGGCTTTTCTGCAGAGTGCTGAGACCTGGAACCAGATTCCAACGAGTCTGACTTCAGCCAGCATCACCGACTTCTTCACCCAGTACCAACAAAACATTGCAGTTTGGGATCGGACTCGACCGAAGTTTCAGCGGCCCATCCTCAATGCCAAGCGCAACGCCGAATAGTTTGCCTAGCGCTTGACCAACCGCTAGCCACATCTGGCTGGCGGCTAAATTCCAGGGAAATAACGGGGGCTGGGCCGAAGGGTTCAACCCCCGTTATTCTGGTATTAGCACGGCATTATGAGAGAACTATGATAAAAAAATTCCCTTTTATCTGCAAAAGGGTTAACCTGTCACTAACGACTATTTTTCAAGGAGGATTTCCTATGCGTATTAATCATTTTGCTTCTGATGCCCCATCCGCTGCCGACTTTCCAGTTGACGAGTCCTTGCTGACCCAAGACTTCTACGAGGCCGTCAACGGCAAGTGGGCTGCACAGGCCACCATCCCCGGTGACCACGCGTCAACTGGGGGCTTCATGGACCTGGCCGACAACATTGAACACACGTTAATGCACGATTTCAGTGATCTCTTAGCGGGCAAATTGACCCCGGCTAATCCGGAAATGGCCGAGTTCAAAAAGCTCTATGGCATGACCAGTGACTTTGCGCAACGGGAACAAGCTGGCACTGCCCCACTCAAACCGTGGTTGGCTAAGATTGAGGCCCTCAAGGACTTAGATGATCTCAGTGATCACTTGGCCGACTGGCATCGCCTGGGCTTGCCGGTTCCCGTCGGTGTCGGTGTCGAACCCGACATGAAGGATACCAGTCGCTACGCCCTGTACGTGGACGCACCCGACCTCTTCTTGCCCGACAAGACCTACTACAGCAAGGACAATCCGGCTGCCAAACAACTCATGCCGATCTTTACCCAGACGGCCACAAAGTTATTGGAAATGTTGGGTTATGACAGCGATAAGGCCGCGACCATTGTGGAACAGGCCAAGGCCTTCGATGCGCAGATTGCCCCTCACGTAAAGTCCTCCGAGGAAGCTGCCGACTACGTGAAGATCTACAATCCACGGAAGTTAGCGGACGTGGACGCCAAGGTCAGCGCGCTTGATTTGACTGGCGCGATTACCGACCTGCTCCACGACACGCCGGAAACGGTCATCTTGCCACAACCGAAGTTCTTTGACGCCGTTGACGAGATCATCACACCCGCCAATTTCGAAGCCATCAAGAGCTGGATGCTGGTCAACACCGCCTTTGACGCAACGGGTCTCCTCACCGAGGAATACCGTCAAGTCGGGGGAACCTACAGTCGGGCCCTTTCCGGTAAGAAGGAAGCGCGTTCCCAAGAAAAGGCCGCTTACTACCTGGCCATGGGGACCTTCTCTCAGGTTGTCGGCGATTACTACGGTCACAAATACTTTGGGGAAACGGCCAAGAAGGACGTCCACGATATGGTCGTCAAGATGGCCAACGTTTACCAAAACCGGCTCAAGACGAACGACTGGCTCAGTCAGTCTACGCGTGAAAAAGCCGTCGTTAAGTTACAGAAATTAACCATCAAGGTCGGTTATCCCGACAAGATCGACCCGATCTACAGTAAGTTCCACGTGGACCCAAACCAGTCTCTCTTTGATAACCTGCAGGGCTTCAGCGAAATTGTGCTTGCCGATCACTTCGGCCACTGGGGCAAGCCCGTCGACCGTGACAAGTGGGAAATGAGCGCCAACACCGTCAATGCCTACTACTCACCAACCAACAACGAGATCGTCTTCCCTGCCGCCATCCTGCAAAAGCCATTCTACAGCCTGGAACAATCCAGCAGTGCCAACTACGGGGGAATTGGGGCCGTGATTGCCCACGAAATTTCCCACGCCTTTGACAACAACGGGGCCCAGTTCGATGAATTTGGGAACCTGAACAACTGGTGGACGGATGCCGACCTGGCACACTTCCAAGACCTGGCCAAGGCCATGGTGAACGAATTCGATGGGATTCCATTTGCCGGTCAGAAGGTCAATGGGAAGCTGACCGTTTCCGAAAACATCGCCGATGCCGGTGGCCTGAGCTGTGCGCTTGAGGCTGCCAAGTCTGAAGACGATGTCGACCTGCGTGCCTTCTTCATCAACTGGGGCAACGTCTGGCGGATGAAGGCCACCAAGGAATACATGCAACTCTTGCTATCGATTGACGTTCACGCGCCCGCCAAGCTCCGGGCCAACGTGCAACTCAAGAACCTGGCTGACTTCTACAGCACCTTCAACGTGCAACCTGAAGATGCGATGTACCTGGCACCGGCGGACCGGGTGAAGATCTGGTAATGCGTTAATCGTTAAAAATCAGCATACAATTGTTTAAGAAAGCGACTAAAGTTTCCCACAAGTTGAGAAATTTTAGTCGCTTTTATTGAACCAAACCATTACCGTGTATGTGCTCGCTTGTTAGGAATATAATTATTTACTCTGACGGCTTGAGGCTTTTTAGTTGCAGAAAACAAAGGAGAGAATTACAATAATGTCATACGATGGTAAACATTAGGGGGCCAGTGAGATGAGTAGCAACGTTACCAAAAATAAAACTGTGTCGACACGCGTTACATCTGAGATTAGCGCACGTGCCAAACTTAACCTAGCAAAACAAGGGCTGACTATTTCTGAATATATTCGATTATCTTTGGTAAAAGCCGCTAACAATGAAGTTCGTCTGGTCAGTTTTTTGGATTCTCCAGATGCAGCTGCGGCAAAAAAAGAAGCCGAAAATGGCCAGGTCAAGACTATTGGTTCATTAACTGACTTTGATGATTGGATCAACAAAATTGATGAAAATTAAACAAACGCCGTCATTTGAGCGTCAATTAAAGAAATTAGCAAAAAAACATTTCCCAATCTCTGTATTAAAACCGTGTTTAAAAGCGCTTGTTGAAAATGACACACCTATTTTAAAACGCCTTAAAGATCACGCATTATCAGGAAATTGGAAAGGCTACCGCGAATTTCATCCTGCACGCTACGGAAATTACAGTAAAAACTATGATAATTGGATTGTTATTTACCGTCTGGAACACGACACGCTAACCTTATTATTAGTGTCCACCGGTTCTCATGAAATCTTAGACCAATAGTAAAACTCGCAATGGCATGACAAAAGACAGGTCGTTGTTAATCTTCAAGAGAGATTAATGACGACCTGCCTTTTTGGGGAACACTCGATAGTTTAGCAACGACGACAAAACTAATATTCACATTCGCACATTGCTTTTCTTAAACTTGGCTTTTTCCTGGTCTTAGCTTTAACTATTTTCACAGCGGTTTCGACTATCTCACAATCCCCTGCGCATAAATCAACGACTGCCGATCCGGGAACGCATAGGCCACTGGCAGCGCCTGCCGGGAAATCTGCTGAAACCCATTCTTTTCGTAAAAATAATGCGATCGCGTTTCCGCAGCCGGCGTATCCAACACGATTTCCGTCAAAGCCGTTTCAGCCTTGGCATACGCCATAAACGTGGTAAATAAACGTTGTCCCAAGCGGTGCGGCTGACCACGATATGGCGGATAGGTAAAGAACTTTTTGAGCACTCCGACCTGCGAATCAACCCGCAATAGGCCGATACAGCCGACCACGTGGCCCTTATCCCACGCCAACCAGAAGTTGCCCCCCGTCTGTTGGTAGTGTCGCTGAATATCAAAAACATCCGCCTGTTCCGCCATCTTAATCCCCAAATGTGCCTCGGTATTCTGGCAAAACATGATGAGATCCACCAATTCAGCTACCGTTTGTGGGCTTTCCGTGTAAGGTTTAATTTCCAATGTTTGACAGCTCCCCTCTTATAGCCTAAGGTTAGCATGACCATTTGCATTTGAGAAATGAATAAAATAACTAACAACCATCAATTTTTGAAATGGAGGCGTTTTATGGATATCCGCCAACTCATGACCTTCCGGACCATCGCTGACACCGGAAGCTTTACGCAAGCCGCAACGTTACTGGGCTACACCCAATCAGCGGTCTCCAACCAGATGAAGCACCTCGAACAGGAACTAACCGCCCCACTCTTCATCTATGAACACCGTCAACTGACGCTGACCGCAACGGGCAAACGACTTCTCCCATTGACGGAGAACCTGCTCACCGACTATCAGGCCATCCAGCACTTAGCCAGCGATTCTCCCATAGCCGGAACCCTCCGAATCGCCGCGCCAGAATCCCTGACCATCTACAAATTACCCCCAATCTTGGCGGCATTTCGTCAAGCCTACCCGGCCGTTCAGCTACAGATCACCAACGCCACCTGCCGGGTCAACCGACAACAGCTGACGACCGGTGAGACTGACCTGGCGTTTATGCTGTGGCCGGCACTAACGTCCACAGCCCTGGTCGACCATGACTTGGGACCGATTCCGATGACCTGTGTCACCAGCCCCGAGACTACCGCCACCTTTGATACGCTCACCACGACCGACACCCTCCCCTGGATCATCAACGAACCCGACTGTAGCTACCGCAATCAGTTTGAACATTACCTTTGGCAAACCGCCCACCAGCGGCTCCAACCCATGGAACTGTGGAGCATCGAGGCCATCAAGCAGATGGTAATCAGTCACGTAGGCTTCTCCTATCTCCCGACGATGACCGTTCAGTCCGCGTTGCAGCAGGGGCAGCTGCGGGCGGTCACCACGCCCATTGCTAACGAGATCCACGCCCACCTCCTGACCCGGAAGAACACGACCAGCCAACCCCTGATCCAGGCCTTCGTTAACTTGGTTCAAGCACGGTGGCAGAACCACGTCTCGGTAGCGCAATGACATAACAAAACGGCGCCTTCAGAATTTCAAAATTCCGAAGGCGTCGTTTTTTAAGTGCTGTTCATTTTCTTAGCAAATCTTATTTAAGTGGTGGCAATGTGCTCTCACGTTCCACAAGCCGCGTCCCAATTGTCACCCGCTGTGGCGTACTGCGACCCGACTGCAAGCGATCAGCAACCAGATCGGCTGCCTCCGCACCCAGCATCTCCGTATCCACGTGGACGCTACTCAGTTCGGGGAACACGTACTTGGCAATCGTGGTGTCATTGAAGCTAAATAGGCTGACCCGTTGTGGGACCGCGATTTCATTCTCGCGCAAGGCCTTCAGTGCCCCAGCGGCCATCGGGTCGTTGGTCACGAAGAAAGCGTGGGGCAAATTCTTCCCCAACCGCGTCACCGCGGCCTGCATCTGTTCATACCCGGACTCCGCGGTGTAATCACCCGTAAAGACCAGTTTCGGATCAAAGGCATCACGCGCCTGCATCTCCTGGCAATAAGCCGTGTAACGCGGATCAATCACCGCGAGTTGATCATCCGTCGTCGATTCACTCCCACAGATCAGACCAATCTCACGCTGCTCGTGTTGCCAGAAGAAGTCGACGACCTGCTGTACGGCCACATCAAAATCCGTCACAACACTATCGTAGCCGTGGGCCAGCTGATCCTGATCCACAAAGACGAGATTGCCCGTCAGGTGTGACAACGTGGTCACCTGGGCGTCGCTGAACTTACCAATGGCAATCACGGCATCTACATCGGGATCAATCGCCTGCAGGTTATTTTGAAACGTCCGCGTGGCCAGCATATTCAGCTGCTCACAACGCTTCTCCAACCCCAGTCGAATCGCCATGTAATACAGGTCATCTAATTCCTTAGACTTCGAGTACCACTGAACGATGGCAACCCGTAATTGCTTCACCGGTGCATTCGCGCGGCGCTTAGACTTGGTGTAATTCAAGTTCTCAGCGACCTCGAATATTTGTTTTCTAGTGGATTCGCTCACCGACAACGTCCGATCATAGTTTAACACCCGTGACACGGTGGCTAGTGAGACCCCCACTGCATTCGCAATATCTTTTAAGGTGGCTGCGATCACCATCATCTCCTGACAATGTTAGAGTTGCGCGATGAACCGATCCAAAGCCGCCTGACCCTGGGCATCCCGCTTAAAGACGCCGGCATCAGCCAGCACCCGAGCAAAGGTATCCCCAATCGCCTGGTGGACGATGGCCGTCACATTGGCGGCGGTCACGGTCTGCTGTTGTTTCAGCTGATCGGCCCATGCCCGATGCATAGGTGCAATCTGGTTCGGCTGATCTAACAGGTACTTGCTGACTTCAGCCATCTCTGACTTCAGCCGGGCCGGCAAGATCGCACGCCCCATGACCTCAATCAAGCCGATGTTTTCTCGCTTGATGTGTTGCACGTCCTGGTGCGGATGGAAAATGCCATCTGGATACTGTGCCGACGTCTGATTATCCCGCAAGACTAAGTCTAACACATAATCTGCTCCATCACGGTAAGCAATTGGCGTAATCGTGTGATGCCGCGTTTCGCCCGTGTAGGCCCGGACGTCAACACTTTCGTCGGAATAAGCAATCCAACTCTTCAAAATCTTGGTGGCTGCCGTAATCAAGGGTTCCGGCTGCGTGCCGCGCAGGCGAATATCCGTCATCGGCCACTGCACGATTCCCGCGGAAACACCGGCAATCCCCAAGTCAATCTGACGGTCCAGGGGTGCCTTCATCATAGGGAAGGTGTGTTTGCCCCCCTGATAATGATCGTGCGTCAACATGGAACCGCCCACGATAGGCAGATCGGCATTACTGCCCACAAAGTACGTTGGCAACTGCCGAACAATCTCCAACAGGTTGGTAAACGTGTGCTGGTTGATCACCATTGGCCGGTGAATCTTTGCCAGGAAGATCGCGTGTTCCGCAAAGTAAGCGTAAGGCGAGTACTGGAAGCCCCAGGTTTCGCCGCCCAGCATCATCCGAATAATGCGGTGATTGCTGCGAGCGGGATAGCCCAAACGGCCCAGATACCCTTCGTTGGTCATGCAGAGCTGGTCTAGTGGATAACTCACCTGTTTTTGCGTTTGCGCTGCCGCAATCGCCTTCGGGTCCTTTTCTGGCTTAGACAGGTTGATGGTAATCTCTAACTCACCAGCGGCCGTCTTGGCAGGAAAGACCACGTTACGGGCAATGTTACGCGTTTTAATATAATTGTTAGCCTTACTGAGCTGATAGAACCAGTCCGTTGCCGCACTCGGGCTCTTCTGATAACGATCCCAGAATCCCCGGTTAACGGCTGATGGCAGTGGTGTCATGAAATCCATGAGTTGTGATTCCAAGATTTCCCGAGGACTAGGCGAATCCGCAATCTTTTGGTTCGCAACGGCCGTCTCGACCATTGCAGCAACCAAGTCAATCGGATCGCTACTCGTGGCCGCCTGGGCCGTGCCATCGCCAATCAAGGCAAAGATCCGGTTGGTCACGTACTGCCGATCCAATTCGGTATATGGTGCTGGTGAGCTGACAACAGCGTCAATAAACGTTTGAATTGTGTCTTGTGCCATTACTTCGCCTCATTCTGATCATCGTAGCCAGCCGGATGCTTTTGCTTCCAGTTCCAAGCCGTGCGAATGATATCCTCAACGTTGTCAAATTGTGGTTGCCAATTCAAGACTTTACGTGCCTTATCACTGGCCGCAATCAACGTGCTAGGATCACCGGCCCGCCGTGGTGCCATCTTGGCAGGAATTTCCTTGCCGGTAACCTTGCGAGCGGCTTCCAACATTTCCTTGTTGGAGAAGCCAGTCGAAGAACCGAGGTTAAAGGCATCGCTATCGTGGCCCGCCTTCAAATATTCCAGAGCCAGGATGTGGGCATCAACCAAGTCCACAACCTGGACGTAGTCTCGCACGTTAGTCCCATCCTTGGTTGGGTAGTCCCCACCAAAGATTGACAGCTCCTTGCGTTCGCCCGCAGCGACCTGCAAAATGATCGGAATCAAGTGGGTTTCGGGATGGTGGTCTTCACCAATGCTCCCGTCTTCCTTAGCACCGGCCACGTTGAAGTACCGCAGCGCGATGAATTTGATGCCATAGGCTTCGTCGGCCCACCGCATGATCTTTTCCATCATGAGCTTGCTTTCACCATACGGATTGGTTGGAATTTGCGGGTCCGTTTCCTTGATGGGAATCTGCTTAGGTTCACCATAAGTGGCCGCCGTCGAGGAGAAGATAATCCGCTTGACGTTGTGTTGGTTCATCACTTCTAGCAGTGAGACCATCCCCGTCGTATTGTTGTCAAAGTACTTCAATGGCTTTTCCATGGATTCGGGAACAATGGAGAATGCGGCGAAATGCATCACACCTTCAATATCTTCCTGATCAAAGACACGGTTCAGGAACGCTTGGTCACGCACGTCTCCTTCATAGAAACGCGCCTTGGGGTTAACGGCTGCCCGGTGCCCCGTCACCAAATTATCAACAACGGCGACATCGTAACCCTTTTCTACCAAACGATCGACGGCGTGAGAACCGATGTAACCGGCACCACCTAAGACTAAAACTGTCATGCGCAATTCCTCCTCAATTATGTCGCTTCAGGGTCAACGTCTCAGCCATTTACCGTGACTAACTGGCACACACTCTCCGTTGTCTGCTCTAGTCTCCGAATGACGTTCGACGTTGATCAGAAGTTCTTGTCATCTATCTATTTTAAACAAATTTACTTTGCAATTCAGCCGTTTCACACCGGTAATACCACCGGAACCGAACTCACGGCTATCCGACTAAATTTTACCAAAACGACCGACTAGCTGCCAAATTACTTGTGCAATTCCTTAGGGCCATCGGCAATTTCGGCAACGTAGAACTCCGCCTTGTGACCAATCGTGTCTTCGTAGACCTTGCCCACCTTGGCTTCAAAATCCTTGACGTTGGCCTTCTTAACGATGGCAATCGCACAGCCACCGAAACCGGCCCCCGTCATCCGAGCACCCAAGACGCCAGGCTGTTGCCAAGCCGTTTCAACCAACGTATCCAGTTCCTTCCCCGTTACGGCAAAGTCATAGTTCAGGGAAATGTGGGAGGCGTTGATTAAGTGGCCAAAGGTTGTCAAATCGTTGTCTTGCAAAGCCTTAAAGGCCTTCAAGGTCCGTTGATTTTCGAAGACGGCGTGACGGGCACGCTTGATCAAGGTCTCGTCATTGATCAAGTAAGCATTTTGATCAAATTGGTCTTCGTCCAGGTCACCCAACGTCTTGATATCTAGCTTTGTTTGCAAGCGACGAAGGGCTTCTTCGCATTGGGCCCGACGTTCGTTGTACTTGGAATCGGTCAACTCACGGCGCTTCTTGGTGTTCATAATGACCACCACGTTATCGCCCAAATCTAGTGGGGCATATTCATAGGCCATGGTGTTGGTATCCAATAGAATGGCCTGGTCTTTCTTCCCCATGCCAATGGCGAATTGGTCCATGATCCCGGTGTTTAGCCCGAAGTAGTCATTTTCAACCTGTTGGCCGACCTTAACCATTTCGACTTCATCCAGTTTCATGCCATAAGCGGCGTGGAGGATTTCTCCCATCAGCATTTCCATAGAAGCCGATGAAGATAACCCCGAAGCATCTGGCAAGTTCCCGTGAACGAAGAGATCAAAACCATGGTCAATGGTTAAGTTCTGCTTTGCCAGCTCGAACAACATCCCTTTGAGATAGTTGGCCCAGTTGTCAGCCTTGTTGAAGGCCAAGTCGTCCAGTGAGAACGTCAGCATCCCGGCATCGGGAACGTTGGCTGAATAAACCCGAAACTGCCGATCATCGCGACTTGAGTATGCGGCGTAACTCCCCATACTGATGGCCGCTGGGAAGACGTGCCCACCATTGAAGTCCGTGTATTCACCGATCAGATTGATCCGGCCGGGAGAGAAGAAAACCCGTTGCGGTGCGACGTCAAATTTTTCTTGATATTCCGTTGCTAAGCTGGCAAAATCCATGGTCATTAACCCCTTAATAAATTTTAGTAAAGTTTTACTACGATTATCATAGTCGCTTTTGACAACATTGTCAATTAACTTTTAAAGCGCTTTCTTTTTTCTGATATTCACCACGCCTGGCTTGGCACTGGCCCATCAAGCACGGAGCCCGTACGCCTTGCCAACGTGGTTCTACAGAAAAACCTCAGACACTTGTTCTGAGGTTCTCTGTAATCCTAACTAGTTGTCCAATTCGGCTTTCGTATCAGCCGCTTTTTCAGCATTTTCAGTCTTAATTCTCTTTTCCAACTTCTTCACGATTTCCGCATGCTTCTTTTCGGATAAGGTGACCTTGAACTGGTAGATCAAGGCTGATACCACCAGTAAGATCATGGCATGTAGAAAATGAAGGAATGGAAGATGAACATCCCGTGAGCCGTAATATCACTCGGCTTAGCGTTACCGGTCATCCCAGCTTGGACGGCGGCGATAACCACAATCCCCGTTGAGAAGGCCCCGGCTAATTTATCAATCAAGGGCCGAACGGACAAGGTCACAGATTCATTCCGCGTCCCATTCTTCCACTGCCCATATTCCACACTGTCGGTAATGGTCATCAAGGCCGCCAGGAAGATCATCGGGTATGGGAAGAAGAAGATCGCATCCGCAATGTACATCATGATGGCACTGTCACCCGCGAAGTTGAACAGCAGGTAACCGACTAACATCATGCAGATACCGCCGACGTAAACCCCACGTCGCGTGATCTTGGAAACAATGATTGGGAACAGTGGCACGGAGATAATTCCCAGGATGGCTGTCACACCCCCGATAACACTATAAGCATTCGAATTACCAATGACGTAACGGAAGTAGTAGATCAACAGTGAGTTCGTGACGACGTAGCTCAAGGCAAACAACAGGTAGGAGAGGCCTAACCACATCAACTGGTCGTTTTCACCAATCACCTTGAAGACATCGCGGAAACGCGTCCGTTCCGTATTTTGACGAATCAAGCTCTTGGTTTCCTTCGTTCCAAAGAAGGTGGCCAAGGCCCCTAACAGTGACACCAGGCCAATGACAATGGCAAAGCCCAACCAGCCGGCACGGGTCTGCGTATCACCGTGCGTGCCCGAGAACTTCTGAGAAAAGTAGATGACCAGTGGCATAATCACGATGATGACCCCTTGGGAGCCCAAGGTCGATCCAAAACGACCAACCGTCCCGAACCGGTTACGAACCTTGGTGTCCACACTCAAGGCTGGCAACATGGACCAGAACGAAATGTCTTTGAATGAGTAGAAAATATCCATAATGACGAAGACGATCCCGAAGACCAGGAAGTAGATCGAGGTATTGGAGTCGGCTAGGCCAAACAGACTAGAGAACATGAGAATCAGTCCGATAGAACTGACGATGGCCCCGGCCAGCAACCAAGGTTTGAACTTCCCCATCTTGGTATCGGTGTTATCAACCATCCCACCAATCATGGGGTCGAAAGCAATTTCAATTAACCGAATCACCACAACCATCGTGGTGACGATGCCGGCCTCAGCAGCGGCACCCTTCCCCACGAACAAGGCACTGGTTACGAAGATAGCAAAATAAGTATTAAGTGTTGCGTAGAAGGCATCGTGTCCAAACGCCCCTAGTGCATATGAGAGATATTGCTTAATCAAGGTTCATTCCACACCTTTCAACGAGAGACTAATTTCTAAGTCACAACGGTGACACTAATCTAGTGATACCGGTGTTCAATGATCTTCGACAGAACATCCTCCCGTTGTTGCGCTTTGGCCATATCAAACCGGGTTTCTTCCAGCTTGTTAAAGTCCTGTGCGAGTAACGTGGCTTCCAGGTAAAGCGTCAACTGTCGCTTGATATACAGCTTATTTTCCTCATCTGGATATTGCGTGTTACCACCCAAAACAGCCGCAGCAAATTTCTCCGGATTCAACGTAATCTTGTCATTCTTAGCCATCTTGACACACCTCTAGTTTTTCAAAATAGATACCTACGGAATTAGTAAAAAAGTTGCGATTCACTTTTAACTAAAATGTAAGCGGTTTACGGTCATTATTCTAGGATGATCTCAGCTTAAATGCAACCGTTTCCATTGTGAAAAAGTTACGATTTAAAGCGCTGTTTGGCGGTTGCATGCAATTGCAACCGGTTGTTTTTTTATTTCAATTTTTTTAGTAAAGGAATAAGTAAATTGGTCCTAGCCAGCTCCCACCTGATGAAAAGTCTTAGCCGCTCATGAACTTATTGAAAGCAAGTCACCACGCCAAAAGCCGTCCCAACAACCGGTTGTCCTGAACGGGCCAGTTCCGACACCAAAAAAACAGCTAGGCGGCTCTTCACCTGAAGAGTTGCCTAGCTGTTGTCAGTTATCTTTTCGTTCAAATTTACTTCACGGCGTCCACGTACTGTTTCAAAGCCGTTTCGTACCCGGCTAACCGCTGTTGTGCGGCGGCGTCGGTTGGGGCACTGGTCCCCACGTAGAACTTGACCTTGGGTTCGGTCCCAGAAGGCCGGATGCAGATCCAGGTGCCATCGCTCAACCAGTACTTCAAGACGTTGGACTGTGGCAAATCAATCTTGCTGGTCGTGCCATCGGCTGCGGTCTTGGTGCTCGTTGAGAAGTCTTCGACCGTTTCGATCGCACTCTCGCCAAAGGACTTCGGGGCGTTTTCTCTGAATTCGCTCATCAGGTGGGCCATTTGTGCCGCGCCATTGACACCGGCGAATTCTTCAAACGTGGTCTTTTCGGCAAAGTAGCCGTAGGTCGCGTAGAGTTCCTCGATCCCATCGTACAGAGTCATGCCGCGTTGTTTGTAATCGGCGGCGACTTCGGCCAACAGCACCGTCGACTGAATGGCATCCTTGTCCCGCACGAACGGCTTGATCAGGTAACCATAGCTTTCCTCAAAGCCAAACAAGAAGGTATGATCATTCGTGGTCTCGTATTGGTGAATCTGTTCGGCGATAAACTTGAAGCCCGTCAGAACGTTCTTCATCTCTACACCGTAAGCCGCAGCGATCTTCGTGGCCAATTCGGTTGACACGATGGACTTGACGACCCGCGAGTTGGCAGGTAACTGTCCCGCTGCCTTGCGTGCCTTCAGGATGTAGGCCAACAGAATCGAGGCAATCTGGTTCCCGGTCAACAGTTGGTAATCACCGTTGGGTTGCCGAACGGCAGCGCCCAACCGATCCGCATCGGGATCGGTGGCCACTAACAGGTCGGCGCCCTCCTTTTTACCCAGCGCAATCGCCATATCAAAGGCCTGCGCAAACTCGGGGTTAGGGAACGGCACGGTTGGAAATTCGGGATCGGCGATGGCCTGTTCTGGTACCATGGTGAAGTTTTCAAAACCAGCGCCACGCAAAGCCCGTTCACCGATGACCTTCCCTGTGCCGTGAAGTGGGGTGTAAATGAGCTTCATGGTCTTTCCCACGGACTTGACCAAGTCGTGGTTAATCGTCACGCTCTCGACATTTTGCAGGTAAGGCTGATCCACATTTTCACCAATGATCTGGAGCGTCTTATCGGCCCGCAACTGTTGTTCATCAGCTACCTTGATGTCAAAGACATCCTTGGCTGACCGCACAAAGTCGGTAATCATGTCGGAAGCCTTAGGCGGCATCTGGCCACCATCCGGCCCATAGATCTTATAACCGTTGTACTGCTTCGGGTTGTGGCTCGCGGTAATCATGATCCCCATGGCCGTATGTAAATGCCGCACGGCAAAGGACAGTTCCGGTGTAGGCCGTAGATCATCAAAAACAAAGCTGGGAATGTGGTGGGCACCCAAAACGTGAGCCGCCTCGTGGGCGAATTCCGTTGAATGATACCGGGAGTCAAAACTGATGGCGACCCCGCGTTGCTTGGTGGCCTCATCCAGGGTGTCCAAGTAACGGGCCACCCCCTCGGTTGCCTGCCGGACGGTGTATACGTTCATTTGGCCAATTCCGGGGCCCATCACGCCACGCATACCGGCCGTCCCAAAGCTCATGGGACCACTAAAAGCGGCTTCCAATGCCTCGGGATCATCCGCAATCGCGTCTAATTCCCGCTTGATGTAAGGAATCATTGTGGGTTGTTGTTGCCAAACTCGATAATTATCTTGCCAACTCATCTAAACCTCTCCTTTTTCACTTAACGTTTTTGTCTGGATGGAATTGTGCTTTGTGTCGCCTTGCCGGGCAGTGTCAATCAGCCGTGACGCTGTGGGCGGACGCCCGGAGCCAAAGAGCGGTCTCCGGGCTTGACTTCGAACCTCACAGACCGAGTTTCAAAGTCACCAATTACCCAAGTGGCTGGCCACTTGGATAATTCCCACGGCTGAGCTGATTGACACTGCCCTCACGGCTAACCTAGCGTTAACCCAGACACCATCGTCAGTCAGCACATCATTTAATCCACTCCCCGATGTGTGACCGAAATTATAGAATCAACATCACTACTATACCAGCAACGCCGCAAAGTTTATACCAGTCAGGCCGAAGTTTAACTCAGGTGTTAGCTAAACTTAAGGGCTTCTTTAATGGTCAGCCCACCGTTTCACGGCTATTTTCATGACTACAAACCAAATGGCTGAAATAAGCCGAATCCAATCTTGAAACAGGCACCCTATCGTAGTTTTCAACCTAAACCAACAGTAGAGGCCTCACCGCGTTGCCGCAGACGGTCAGGGATGGAGCCAGCCGTGAGGGTGAAGTTAGCTGGCGTCTTAGGCCAGGTTACTTCACCGGACACGCTTGGAGACTCGTTGAACTTGACGAGGCTCCAACGCGAGGTGCGAGACCGCTTTATGGCTCGTACCGTTCCCCAATCCCTGACCGTCGAAGGCGCTTATCTAATCCTTGGCTTAGTCCTGGTTGTCTGCCAAGTATTGGTAGGCGATGGTGTGGGTGACGGGGTGGTTGGCCGGGAGAACGATGTCGCCGAAGTCATCGTGGTGAATGGCATCCGGCAACGCTTGGGCCTCCAAGGCCAACGCATTGTAGTCCCGGACCTCTGCGCGTTTGGCATCCGTTGGGTTTGCCGTGAAGACGACCAAGCCGTCACGATCGGAGTATACCGCAACTCGACGGTGACCCGCAGCATCCCCAATGGCGGCAATCGGCGTGGTGGCACTTGGCTTGACTACAAAGGCGTCATCGTATTCAACTGCCCCATCTTTTTTGAGTTGTGCCAACCCATCCGCGATGGTTCGTGGCTGACTGAAGTCGTACCCCGTGCCGGCCGTTGGCAACTTCTTGCCGCTGGGCGTCTTGTCTCCCTTGAGTTCCAGTCGCTGATTGCCGCTCAGCAACAGCCACTGTTTGTCGATGCTGTGCTGGTCATCGGTCACGTTAAAGTACGTGTGAATGGTTGGGTTAAATAGCGTGTCGGCATCACTCGTCCCCGTAAAGCTGATTTCTAACCGATTTTCGGCCGTTAGGGTGTACGTGATGCTGGTGGTTAACGTCCCGGGATAGCGATCCTCGGCGGGCGTCACGGTGTGCGTCAACACCACGCTAGCCGTGTCAGCCGTCTTCTTGGTTTCGCCGGACCAGTTCACGTTTCTAAAACCATGCGGGCCCCCGTGAATGGCATTCTTGCCCTCATTGGCTTCCAGGTGAACCGTCTGACCATCGAGATCAAACTGGGCGCCGGCAATGCGGCCAGCGACCCGGCCCAAGGCTTGGCACAGGCAATAGCCGTTGTGATCATAGGCGGTGATATCGGACTCGCCGACCACTAATTGTTGGCGCCGATCGCCCTCTACGACACTAAATTCTTGCAGGGTTGCGCCCCAGGTCAAGACACTGACTCGCGTTCCTTGTTGATTAGTTAACAGGTACTTGGTGACGGACTGTCCTGCGATAGTTCCAGCAACTTCTTGTGTAATTTCCATGATTGCTTTCCTCCAATTTAGAATCCGGTTTCATTGTATAATAACCAGCTGGTCAGTACCAATTTTTTTATAGCTAAATTTGTGATTACCCACAATCATTTATTCCTAAAATAAATGATACTTTTACTGGACTTATCATTTGATTATTCTCTATACTTACTTCGAATCGTGCACTTTTACACAATTAAAACGCTTGATAAGGAGGAACTATTTATGCCATCTACAACTGCTGCCGCTGAAAAGCTGCTACTCCAAATGGTTGACGACTATACCGCGCGGGAGATTAGTCCCCAGGATATGCCCATGGATGCCGCGGGTGACTTTCCAGCCGGTTTTATCCAAAAGTTAACGAATACGGGTTTTCTCGGCATCATGCTACCCCAGGAATTTGGTGGTGCCGGCTTCGGTCCCGAGGCCACGGCAAAGGCCCTCAACCACATCGCCCGCGGTAACGCCAGCACGGCGGTCACGCTCGAAGGTCACTTTAAGACCATCGATCAGATCCTAAAATTCGGGACTCCCGCCCTGCAAAAGCAACTCTTACCGTCCGCAAATGACCGGATCTTTGCCTTCTCCATGACCGAAGCCTCCGGTGGCTCCAACCCCATGGGTATCAGTTCGACGGCGACGCGTGAGGGCGACCACTGGGTCATCACCGGCGATAAGATCATGATTACCAACGGTGGCTTAGCGCAAGTCTACTGCGTTCTCGTCAAGACGGCGCCCCAAGAGCTTTCCGTCTTCGTGGTCGATCAAGACATGCCAGGTTTCTCATTCGGAAAGCGTGAAGACTTCATCGGTCTGCGAGGGACACCGGTTGGTGAAATTGTGATGGATCACATCATCGTTGACGACGATCACCTGCTGGGAAAGCTGGGTGACGGCGGTAAAATTGGGGATTCCGCCCACGACGATGCCCGGGTTCTCATGGGTGCCGTTCTAACGGGCATCATGGAACACGAGTTGAAGATCGCCACCGACTACGCTAAGGAACGTAAGGCCGGTGATACACCATTAACGGCACTTCAGGTCACCCACCGTAAAGTGGCCGACATTGCCATGCGCAAGGAAACCACACGTCTCCTCTACCAAAATGCCGCCAAGCTTAAAGCCACTGGCCAACCTTACAGTGAGGAAGCCGCCATGGCCAAGGCCCACGGCTCACGCGCTGCCGTCAGCGCCGGCGATGACACCTTACAGATCCTGGCCGGCTACGGTTACAGTCGTGAATACCCGGTAGAACATCTGATCCGTGATGCTCGCGCCATGGAAATTGCCGAAGGAACCGTGGAAAAGATGCGGTCCGCCATTGCCACCGCCGAATTTAAGAAATAGGAGGTCTTCCCATGAAAATTGTCGTATGTCTCAAACAAGTTCCCGAAACCAACGATGTCACCATTGACCCAGTCACGCACAACCTGGACCGGCGTGGTCTGGCTGGTGTGATGAATCCCTTTGATAAGAATGCTATTGAACTTGCCCTACACTTAAAGGACACCGCGGACGACGATGTTCAAGTCGCCCTCCTTACCATGGGCCCCGATGATTACGCCGAGTCCCTCCGCGAAGGGATGGCCATGGGCGCCGATGCCGGCTATCTGCTGTCCGACCGAGCTTTTGCGGGGGCCGACACCTTGGCCACGGGTTATGTGATTGCGCAAGCCCTGAAGAAGATTGGCGATGCCGACCTGATTTTATTTGGTCGCCAAGCCGTTGACGCCGACACCGGCCAAGTCGGCCCGATTGTCGCCGAATTCCTCCACCAACCACAGATTACCTACGCGGCCAGTCTGCGTCTAAGCGGCAAGAATGAGGTCACGGCAGAACGGCTATTGGAAGACACCAAGCAAACGTTGGTCGCCCAACTGCCTGCCGTGGTCAGTGTGCGAAGCGAGTTAAATACGCCTCGTTACCCCACCCCCCGCAACATCCAACTCAGCTTTGACAAGCCCCTGACCGTTTGGCATCATGACGACCTCGATCTCGATGACACTCGTCTGGGCCAAGCTGGCTCACCGACCATCGTTACCAAGGTCTACGCGCCAGAACCCGTTAAGCGGGAATTAACCCCACTGACGGGAACGCCCAGTGAAGCCGCTAGTCAACTGATCAAGGCCCTGAAAGGCCGTCAATTAATCTAAGGAGGAATCTGCCATGTCAAAACCAGAATTATGGGTCATTGCGGAACGCCGCTTAGACCACATTGAACCCACCACGCAACAGTTAATCACCAAGGCCAAGGGCTTAGCTGGTGACCATTTCAAGACTGTCGTCATTCTACTCGAAGCGACCAACGATCACCTAGAAGATGAATTAAAGGCTTACGGTCCCGACGAGATTCGCGTGGTCCGGGATGACCGTTTCCCCACGGCCACGGACGCCGAACACGCCGATGCCCTAGAACAGTTGGTGACCAAATACCAGCCCAATTCGATCTTATTTGGCGCCACGATCACTGGAAGATCCATCGCCCCACGGCTGCAAGCCAAGTTACGGACGGGATTGACCGCCGACTGTCTGGATCTGCGTTTCGATGACGACACCCTAGTCGCTACCAAACCCTCTTACGGGGACAACATCATGTGTGAAATTATCTGCCCCGACCATCGGCCCCAAATGGCCACGGTCCGGCCTAACACGTTCGTTGCAAATACCGCTGAAGGTGCGGCGACCGTCACCACCGACACCATCACCTTCCACCCCGTTGACCGCCTACAGGTAAAGGCCGCAACACCAGTCGTCAACACCGCCACCACAGTGGGTGATGCTAGCCGGGTCGTCGCCCTAGGACGCGGTGCGGCCAGCGCAGCCACCATCGACACCGCCACTCAACTCGCCGAAAAATTCGGCGGTCGGATTGGTGTCTCTCGGCCATTGACCGACCAAGAACGCTTCAACCACGATGATCAGATTGGCCAGAGTGGAAACACCATTCATCCCGAATTGATCCTCACTTTCGGGGTCAGCGGCGCCGTCCAATTCTTGGTTGGGATGCAAGATTCCCAGACCATTGTCGCCGTGAACTCAGACAAGGATGCCCCCATCTTCGACGTCGCTGATTACGGCTACGTTGGGGATGCTCAGGCCTTCATGTCGGCCTTATTGGCACAGTTTGTTTAAGACCTATTGTGCTTAGATGGAAACGGCTTCTGACAGCCACAGGTGATTAGTTTAGACGACTAGCCATGCCAT
The DNA here is from genome assembly GCF_001434395.1 of Levilactobacillus hammesii DSM 16381. Classification (GTDB taxonomy): domain Bacteria; phylum Bacillota; class Bacilli; order Lactobacillales; family Lactobacillaceae; genus Levilactobacillus; species Levilactobacillus hammesii. The sequence continues at coordinate 201,854 of NZ_AZFS01000064.1, read as the reverse complement.
CTAAGCTCCGGTAATGATTCTTGTCCTTTCAGCCTTCAATTACACAAAAAATCCCGTCCACTAACCGATTAACATCGTTAGTGAACGGGATTTCTTCTGCTATTATCAAAATAAATTTATCTTTTAGCCAAACAAATGAGACTGTTTCGGTATTTTTTTCGTTAGTAATAGTATAACGATTATTTTTCGCTATCCCTACAATGCCAACAGTTCAGCCAGCAATTGCCGGGCCGACTCGTTGAGCTTGTCCTGTGACTTGTCGTTACCCAGGTGGGTGTAGATCTCACCGACATACACGTCATCCGTGAACAGACGGTCAAAGACGGCATCGATGATCGGTTGCGTCGCCGCTTGTTCCTGAACGGGACCAAAAGGATTGGCAAAGAACGTCGTGCTCATCCCCACTTCATCCGTGGTGCCCAGTGCCTTACGCTTGCCGGCGATAAAGGTGGCTTTGGCCGTTTCCTGATCCGTAAACCGGTGAACCCCCACGGCATCGTCATAGTTATTGGCGTAGACCCACATGTCAATGTGATGGTGCATGACAATCCGTGGCCAGGTGTTGGCCGGGATGATGACCCGTGCATTCTTTTGTTCGGGGTTCATATAGATCCCCCGGTCCATGTTGTTAAAGGCAACTTCGCTACTCAGGTCATCGAGGCGGACGAACGCCCCGGTTTCAGTCCCTTGCGCGTAGAGTTCCTTGCCTTGTAACGTGAAGCTACCCATGTCGTCAAAGATGGTTTCCATGCTGACAATCTGGTCATCGGCGACCTGTTGCAGAGCCTCGATGGATTCAGACTTACCGGCACCGGAGTCCCCGAAGAAGACGACAGTCTTGGTTTGACCATTTGCAAAGGTAATCTTCATCATTGACCCGTGAATTGGCAGGCGTTTCTGCGCGATCATGTGCAGGTTGTGAAGCGTCAGGCACATCTTCTTCATGTAGCCAAAGTACGTGGTCTGGTCGTTGTAAGGCACCTGACCGACGTAGATGTCGTTGGCCTGATCGTAGAAATAATGGCCGTTTTCGGCATCGGTATCCGTTGCCACACCCGGTGTCCCAAACAAGAGCACCAAATCCGGCTTGTGATCTGCCACCTGCTTCGCATCGGCGAGCTGGAACAGGTTAGCCAAGGCCAACCCGGAAGCCATGTAGTCGCGGTGGAAGTAGATGTAAGCCAAGCTTTCCCCAATCATGGCTGGGTAACAGAAGAAATCGTCCTCGGTGCCCTTGAAGTTCGTGATGGGGTTGACCTGGGTCGCCGTAAAGGTACCCTTCCGCTTGTTACTCTTGGTGTGCAGCATCATTGGTGGCCGTAACATCAACCGGTCAATGAACCGAATGTCCTTCAGCTTTTCATAACCGGCGGGCATCTGCCAGTTCAATTCCTGGAGCAACATGCAGGCGCTGGAACCGGCGCTCACTTGACGATAAACGTGGTTGGCGTGCCCCTGTAATTTTTCTTCAATCGTCCGGTACAGACGAATCACTAAGTCGTTAAACCGTTGATCAATCGTCATAAATTCACTGGCGACCACATCGTTTTGCTTGATGGTCATCGTCGCAACCCGCAAGTACGTCCGGTAGTAGGAATAGAGGTCTTCGATGCTGGCCAGAATTTCTGATTTTTGATACTGGGCAAAAGCATCCGGCTGATCCGTCAAAATGGCCTTGATGGTGGCCAAGTAAACCTGTGGTGTCACCAGGTTAAAGGTGGTCGATGCGTCAGCGACTTCCGGCGTCCGGTCCCGTTGTTCGTCCAGGAACAGGCGCACAAAATCGGCGAGTTCGTCACTGTTAACGAGGTCAAAAATGCTGGTAATAAAGCGTGAATTGTAGTCCAAAACCGCAACGTTCCGGTCGGGATTTGCGTAAAATGAAGCCAAATCAATTGCTGCTGGTGTCTGCATGGTGAAGCCCCTTTCATAATGTCTTAAGAGTAATTCTAGCCTAAAAGCGGGTCAGAAGGAAGCGACTTTGCAAGATATTAATAGCATTTGTCCCAAAGCTGACTTACCATAAAAGACGTAAGCGCTATCAATTTATTTATAATCCGGGTTGTCGTGGACCTGAAGCGTGCCGTTCATTATGACCAGACTAGTTGATACAGATGATTATTTAAGACACCACGCGGACAACCCCTATTGAAAATGCACCAACCGATGTGAGCCGTGAGGGTGGCCCAAATAAACTCAGCCGCGGGAATGCTCTTAGTGGCGACTTTGGCCGCTTAGAGCACTGGTGTCGTTGAAACTCGGTTTTGGAGGTTCAACGGCAAGCTCAGAGACCGCCCTTTGGCTCTGGGCGTCCGCCCGCCGCGTTCCGGTTTATTTGGGCCACTCGGTAAGGCGCTGCAACCACCATGATCATGTGAATTTTGAAAGGAAGTTCTTGGATATGAAGGTGAACTACCCGTCACTAAAGTAACGAGCTTCTAGGAACACCGCTGACTTGCATGACACTTATGGGGTGTCACGTAGCGGTTACGGCTATCAACTAAGGACTGTTCCAGTCCAAGGCAGTTTGATATTTAAGTAGTTGCGGCCAAAATATTCTTAGCGGCGTTAACGTCCCTATCGTGGTTTGTTCCACAATTGGGACAAGTCCATTTACGAATGGACAGTTCATGCTTGCCATCGTCAAAGCCACAGCTTGCACAAAGTTGACTAGTTTTCCGTGGGTTTACAATCACTAGTTGCTTCCCATACCAGGGGCATTTATAGGTCAGTTGACGACGAATTTCACGCCAAGACTGGTTCGCAATGGCCCGAGCAAGTTGATGATTTTTGAGAAGATTCTTGGTTTTCAAATCTTCAATTTTAATCACATCATATTGTTTGACGAGTTGGATCGTTAACTGATGCAGGTAATTCTGACGTTGGTTAGCGATCTTTTCGCTGTACTTAGCGACCATCCGTTTCGCCTTCTGATAATTTTTAAAATCAGACAATTCGCGGGGTTCAGAAAATTGATTGTGATGATCCCAGGCAATTTCTTTTTGTGCCTGACGTCGACGACGCGCTAAGCGTTTTTCCCAGTAGTGTTTCTTCTTGGCAAGAAGCTTGTCAAAACGAATTGTCGGTTGTTTTTGCCCATCACTAGTGATCATCAAATCGGCCACACCTAAATCAATGCCCACTGTTTGACCATTTTTAGCTAACGGACTGATTTCGGTTTCAACTAACAGTACCGCGTAATATTTGCCGGTTGTTGAAAGTTTGATGGTCGCATTTTTGAGCTGACCGGTAATCTTCCTACCCGTTCTAAAGGGCATCAGACCAACCTTAGGAATTCTAATAATGCGATTGTTTTTGATGGCTAAGCTGGTCCCGGAGCACTTAACGTTGTAGCTTTGCTTAGGAAATTTACGCGACTTAAATTTAGGAAAACCGGTATTAGTTTCCTTAAAGAACTTTTGAAAAGCGGCTACTAGGTCATGACACGTCGATTGTAGACTAGTACTCTCCGCTTCCTTTAACCATGGGTATTCCCGCTTTAACGCTGGCAGCAAACTATTAAGAGCATAAACGTTCAGAAATGGTGCCTGGGGATTGTTTTCGTAGCGTTTACGCAGCATGTTTAGCATTTGATTCCAAACGAAGCGATTATAGCCAAAATTAAGGTTGATCTTTAACTGTTGCGCCAGACTGGGGTAAATTCGCAGCTTAATACCTTTCAGAACCATCCGTTCACCTTCTTTACAAAGAGCATATCACAGATGTTATGCTATACGTCTCGTAGTCACTTACAAAATAACTTATAAAAGGATACACATATGATTAAATATGAACGAACTAACGTCTATGATTTTAGCTTTCACTTGGTTTGGGTGACAAAGTACCGTAAACCGGTCTTTACGTCCCCTGAAAAGTGTTCGGCCTTGAAAAATATTCTCAGTGAAATTGCCAGCCGACATGCCATTGAAATTTTTAGCTTAGAAGTTATGCCTGACCACGTGTACATGATTGTTAGTTTTGCGCCTAAATACGCGCCCTCTTCAATTGTAAAAGCCTTCAAAGGTGGGTCAGCCAAGCAATAGTTTAAGCAATTCCCTGAAACGAAACGGCAACTGTGGGGGGGGGGCACTTGTGGTCGCCCAGTTTTTTCATGAGCACCTTAGGTAATGTTTCAAAAGAAATTGTGACACAGTACATTGATTCACAGTTAGATCAATACAATGGTGGTCGTCCAAGACGTTGATTCATCTCGGCATTGCAATACCGAGTTCTCTCAACTGACGCCACCTATAGACTTGGCTCTGAGCGTCCGCCCGCCGCGTTCCAGTTTATTTGGGCCACCCGGTAAGGCGAAGGGACCACTAGGTTGTCCAATTTCAGGCCGACCGGTATTGCTAGAATAGGCATACCTGGTACTTTAAAACTTTCAGTCATTAGTTAGCCAAAAAACCAACTAATCTTTAGCAATCATTTGATCGACGCTGCATCAAACTTGACATTCGCCTTCTGGCTAACGACTTTGGTCAGTGCATACGCCGGGTGACGACCAGCATGTCGGTAGTAACCAAAATAGTGGTTCCCCAATTTCACTGACTTGGCGGAGATACCCGTATAGGGGGATGCAAAGACCTGATGGCTTATTCTTCGATAGTTGACCGATTGACTACTGGTATCGCGATATGACTTCTCAAAGTCATAGGTGTCAACGTTCAGCATTTCTTGGGTGACATGACCGTTCTTTTTCTCTAAATCCACCGAAAATGGCAGTGGCCTTGGCTGCTTAAACTTCGCATTTTCAATACGCGACCGCAAGCCCTGATAGCCAGCCACAATTCGCCTATCGGATTTCACTGCCGCAAAACTAACAACTGTCGCCTTTTGATCCTTTTTTAAGTTTTCTTTTTCCACGGACAATTTTTCTTTGGTGTCCGTCATTAAGGCTTGTCGTTTGTGGGTGAAGGCTTGTTTTGAAAGCGCCATTCCCTTTTGTTTTAATTGTTGAATGGACAACCGCGCTGCGTCCCCTAACGTAAACGAACTGGGCACCTGAAAGGCGGTGGCCTTGCCATTTTGCGTAATCACGATCGACTTCAACGGCATCTTTAAACTAGGCTCATTCTGACTTTTGGCAATGTACCAAACCTGTGTCCTCGCCGTTTTCCCCATTTGACCAAAGGCAATATCCCCTCGCTGTTCATTGGTAGAATCACGAGCACATGCCACCAGCGTTAAAGACAGCACTACTATCGTTCCCAAAACCATTCGATTTCTCATCAACTTTTTTCCTGTCCCCTGCATTTACTAATTTTTATTATTATAATCCCCACAAAGGGATAAACCATTCAGTCGTCAAAATATTAGGTTTTCCTTTAACAAAAAGCCCATCCGCGCTAACGAATGGACTTTATAACACTTATTTTATCACGCTTAAGCCGCTGCCTTCGTCTTCCGACCGTCACGCAATATCGCGGCGAAGATCCAGCCCACCACGGCGACAATCAAGAAGGTTAAGAACACCGCGTGGTACCCGCTCATCGTGGCTGCCAGATGTGTCGTGACTTTGATATGGCTGGCCGTTACCATCGCCAAAATCAAAGTGGCCACGGCGACCCCGGTTGAGCCGAGAATCTGCCGGACGGTCGTGATCACCGCTGTCCCGTGGGAAATCAACTGATCCGGCAGGGAGTTGGCCCCCAGCGTAACCGCTGGCATCATGACAAAGGCGTTGCCCCCCTCAATCAACGTGGCGATCAGAATCATGGCGATTAACGATTGCCGACCGGATACCAGCGTCAACCATAACCAGCCCAAGACAATCATCGACATCCCCGTCAGCATGGTTGCCTTAAACCCAATGTGATCGGCCAATTTACCGGTCAACGGATTGAGTAAACTCAGGACCACCGCGCCGGGAACCAGCGCCATCCCTGAGGCAAATGGTGACATGCCCAGGACTTCCTGGTAATAGAGTGGAAAAATAATCGTCACCACAATCAAGGCAATGTAAGACGTTCCCGTCAATAACACCGCCAAGTCAAAGTTGAACGTCTTGAGCACCCGCAAATCGAGCAACGGGGTCGTGGTCTGAAATTGCCGCCAAACAAAGAAGGCGACGGCCAACAAGCTGACAATCAGTAAACCGGTCATCCAGCCCCAGTTGACGTTAACCTTGCCAATCTGGTTGACCACGTACAGGATCCCAATGAACCCCACACTACTGATGACGGACCAGTAATCTAGGTGGGATTCGTGTTGTGGCATCACATCTTTAATGGTCTTCAACGCGACTAAGAAAACAATCGTAATCACGACCATGAAGACGACGAATAATCCCTGCCACGTGGTGTAACGGAGCACAATTCCAGAAATAATCGGTCCCACGGCTAACGCAGACCCCATGACGAGGCCGGCCATCCCCATGACGCCGCCCCGCTGTTTCTCCGGGGTAATCCGCAGCATCACCGTTTGATAGGATGGAAACATGATGCCGACCGCCATGGCCTCCATCACCCGTCCCAACATCATCAGACCGAAGCTCGGGGCCAAGTAAATAATAAAGGTCCCGATATCGAATAAGGCTAAGACACTGACAAATAGAACCGGAAAGCGAATGTTATTTAACAGCCAGGGGCTGACGGGCATCATCACCACCATCACCAGCATAAAACCGGTCGTCAACCACTGCACCGTCGACGCCGGCACCCCGAAGTACCGCATCAGCGTCGGATACGCCGTAGATAGTGACGATTGACTGATGGACATCGTAAAGGTCCCCGCCAGTAGTGTCCAGATAAACGCCAAGTGATTGTAGGAACGCCCCTGTAAATCAATGGGTTGTGCCATGTAATTCCTCCCTCATACCTACTTTAGAAACATTATCAACTGACTTTTATCCTAGTCCTTTTCCGCGCAACTGTAAACCAACGTGACCCGCTATCTCCCTACGCAATCAAGTTACTTATCCCCTAATCTTTGGTACAATGAAACTAACTAAGGGCTGATCCATTCAGCCGTCGCGGACTACGCAAGGAATGAGGGTAAAATATGGATTTAGTGGCATACTTACACGACGAGATTAATTTCTTAACGGAACAAATGAACCGGGCCAAAGACGAAAAGGACAATGCAATGAAGTTCTTGTGTGACGCCCGCATCACTGAAGCAAAACGCATTCTGGAACAAATCGACAACGGGACCATTAACCGCTTAACGGCCGAGTAGTGGGGAATCGTCCCCCATCGACACTAATCAAACCAACCGGTATCAGCAACGTCCAACGCGTTTGGGGCCCCGGCCTCAGGCGCGTTTGTGCCGCCGTGTTGGTCACAACGAGGAGGTCATCATGAACAGTCGGATCGTTATAGAAAGTCTGGTCTTACTCATCATCTTTAGCTTGTTAGTCTTCCTAATCTTTAGCTTGATCACAGACTTTAGAACAACGCTGTTGCTGATTCTCCTTTTAACCACGGTCGGCTTCATTAAGACCCATTTTTTCAAGAAGACTCACAGCCGCTAATCCGGCTAACGCGGTGCCCGGACTTTTCGAGTCACGGGTTCGCCTAAACGTTAAATTAGGTGTAGATTAGTAGTGTACGAAATTTTGAGGAGGTAACACGTTGATAACCATTAAATCAGATCGTGAAATTAAAAAGATGGCCGAATCCGGTGCCGTTCTGGCCGGTGTGCACAAGGGCCTGCGCGACATTATTAAGCCAGGAATCTCTAGCTGGGAGATCGAACGGTTTGCCAACAAGTACATCGAAGAACACGGTGCCACCCCTTCCGAAAAGGGTTTTGAAGGCTACAAGTATGCCACCTGCGTCAGCGTCAACGACGAAGTGGCCCACGCCATTCCCCGTAAGGAACTGCTGTTAAAGGAAGGCGACATCGTGGCGGTTGACATGACCGTTAACCTGGACGGCTTTGAAAGTGACTCTTGCTGGACCTACGCGGTTGGCAAGATCAGTCCTGAAGCCCAACACCTCATGGATGTCACCAAGAAGTCCCTCTACTTGGGGATCGACCAAGCCGTTGTCGGCAACCGGATCGGTGACATTGGTCACGCCATCCAAGCCTACACCGAGGGTCAAGAACACATGGGTGATGTCCGTGAGCTGATTGGCCACGGTATTCAACCCACCATGCATGAACAACCTAACGTGCCGAACTACGGTGAAGCCGGCAAGGGTCTGCGTTTACGCGCCGGCATGACGATTACCATTGAACCCATGATTAACCTGGGGACTTGGGAGATTGCTTCACGGGAAACGGCCGACAAGTCATGGGAATACTACGTGACCGCCGACGGTTCTCTGTCCGCTCAATACGAACACACCCTGGTCATCACCGATGATGGCCCTAAGATCTTGACGTCCCAAGACGACGAGATCGACGAAAAGTACCGACTTTAATCAAGGAGGCGCCCCTGCATGGCACTAACCAATCACACGCCGGAACCGGCTGTCCAAAACATTTTTGATAAGATTGCCCCGCAATACGATCAGATGAACAGCGTCATTAGCCTGGGCACCCATCGCCTGTGGCGTAAGCACGTCATGACCGAAATGGCGGTCAAACCCGGCGACTTTGCATTAGATCTGTGCTGTGGCACGGGAGACTGGACCTTGGCGTTGGCGCAGGCGGTCGGTCCGGCTGGTCGCGTGGTCGGCTTGGACTTTAGTCCCGTGATGATTCGCGAGGCCGAGCAGAAGGTTCGCGCCGCCAAGCTTACCGATCGGATTACCCTGCGCGAGGGCGATGCCATGCAGTTGCCCTACCCCGACAACAGTTTTAATGTCGTGACGATCGGCTTTGGCCTGCGCAACGTCCCGGATGCCAACCAGGTTCTCCGGGAAATGGCCCGCGTGGTCAAGCCCGGCGGTCAGGTGGTCTGCCTGGAAACCTCGCAACCCACCAATCCCGTGATTCATGCGGGCTGGCAGGTCTACTTTGGCCACGTGGTTCCCTTGATGGGGAGTCTCGTTGCCCACCACTATCAGGCCTACAACTACCTCCAACGGTCGACGCACAACTTCGTCTCGGTCACGCAACTCGCCACGATGTTTACGGCAGCCGGACTGACACGCGTTCATTACCACGTCTTTAATCTGGGCGCGGCCGCCGTGCACTTCGGGGTTAAACCTTACTAAGGTTATAGCAAATCAAAATCCGCACCAAACTAGATGATCTATCGTCTGGTTTGGTGCGGATTTTTTATTCAGGTTGTTTATTTAAAGGCGGCCGGGACACGCCCCCCCAAAATTTTTATCTTCACGGTCATCAGGCCCAGCCGTGGGTCTCTCGATCCCAGTCACGCTTACGGCTGCCGGAGACAAAGGGGTTGCCTGCCACGGTAAACCGTAGTGGCCGATCCTGCCAGCTCCCCGCCGAGACGCCGACCCGGGATGTGGCCGCAACTTCCTTGGGTTGGCGCGTAGCTGTCGGCGTAATCGTCAAATTTTGCGCGCCCAACAGGGTCCGGTTCAGGTCCTTCGACTGAATGCCCAACGCCGCCATTAGCTTACCGGGGCCATTGGTCACATCCGGTACCGGCTTGTCCCGATTCCGTTGCATCAGGTCAAGCCCCCGGTGCGGTTCGATACCGCGAACCAGGATTCCTTGGGGTGTTCCCGCCGCCTGGGTGGCCACATCAAACATGTAATAGCCCCGCAGGATATAGATGTAAATGGTCCCCGGTGCATCGTACAACGCCGCATTGGCAGCCGTGTAGCGACCGTTAAAGGCATGGGCCGCCGTATCCTGTTCACCCAGGTAAGCCTCGGTCTCCACGATCCAGCCACTCATGGTGCCGGCTGGCGTTTGATAAACCAATTCGTGTCCCAATAGATCCTGGGCAATCTGGGGCGTGGGGCGTCCCGTAAAAAAATCCGCTAAAGCGTCTGACATCAAATCTCTCCTTCAATTTCACTATGTTAGAATGAAGCCATGGAGATGATACCTTATGGCAATAAAATGTGAACGTATCTATACAAAACCCGCCGATTTGGACGGTTACCGGGTGCTCGTCGACCGGCTGTGGCCACGCGGAATTTCCAAGGTTAACGCGCAACTGGCGTCCTGGGAAAAGGAAATGGGCCCGACAACCGAGCTCCGGAAGTGGTTCAATCACGAGCCGGAAAAGTTTCCAGAATTCAAAAAACGCTACGTTGCCGAGCTTGAAGCTAACGCAGCGTTACCCGCCTTTTTGGACTTGGTTGCTGAACAGCTCAATACCCAAGACGTGATCTTATTATACGGCGCCAAGGATCAGGAGCACAACCAAGCGGTGGTTTTAAAAGCCTTTTTACTCAAACGTTTAGCTGACCGAGTGCCCGCTGCACGGCTGACAGACTAAGGTCACGGGTACTGGCTAACCTGGCATCCGCACGTGGCAGTGGCTGCGCGTTGATCCCAATCGTAAAGCACCCCGCCGTCTTAGCCGCACGTACACCGGTAGTGGTGTCCTCAAAGGCCACACAGTCCTCGGGGTGCTGATGAATCAGCGCGGCCGCGGCCAGGTACACATCGGGTGCTGGCTTGCTGGCCTTGAGGCTTCCCGCCGGCACAATCTGTGGAAAATACCGATCGAGACCCAGGTGGGCAATCTCTGCGGGGGCATTGGTCGAGGCTGAAGCCAAGGCCATGGGATACCCAGCCGCAACCAGCTCGTCCAGAAAAGCCGTGACCCCCGGTAAGCGATTAGCCGGGGTCAGAGACGCCACATACTGGCGATACAACGCGTTCTCGTGATCCGTGAGCCGTTGCTTCTGTGCTGGCGTAAAGTCGCTCTGACGTCCCACAGAGGCCAGTATGGCTTGCAGAGAATCCGCGCGACTCATTCCCGGTAAAGTAGCCGCCAGTTGATCGGTCCACGGAATCTGGAGTTCTTGTGCAACCGTTTGCCAAGAAGCCAAATGGTACTGCCAAGAATCTGCCAACACCCCGTGGAGGTCAAACAGGAAGCCACGAAGATGACGTGGTTGCATTTTCCTCTCCCCCTTATGAAAGCGTTTCAAATTTAAATCTATTATACACCAAAATAAAATGGTTCACCGCTTTAAACTATGCGGTGAACCATGGTTAATTTAGCGAATTACGATAACTGAAACGTCGGATTTCTTGGCCAATCGCAGGCCAATCGCACCCGGATGCCCGTGACTAGCGAAGTCAACGTCCGCCCCACAGACGACGAGATCCGGTTTGAATTCCGGAATAATCTTTTGAAGAACCACGTCATCGACGTCGCCATCCTCGGCCACGATGGACCGCACGTCCTCGACACCAAACGCGGTGGCTTGGTCGGCATAGCCCTTGACGATCGCCTTTAGCTCATCTCGCTTCTCGTTGAGCTTATCGGGCATCAACGATTCATAGATACTGATGTCGTTACTTTCCAGTACGGACGCAATGCCCAGGTGGGCCCGGTAATCCCGCGCCATCGTCATAGCGAACCGAAATGCGCGGCTCGTTGACGGCCGATCATCCTCGTCGATCGTGATTAAAATTCGCCGAAAAAATAGTGGATTGTTACTTTCGTCTGCCATAAAACCCCTCCTGCAGTGATTGGTGATCCGGCCCTATTGTATCATACCTGATTAAAAAAGTACTTTCTTGGCTTAACTAGTAGCCCACCGGTTGGATCCGTTCAACCGTTATGGCTTTCTAGCCTCGCCATGAAAAAACGCCCTCCAAATTTGGAAGGCGTTTTTGGTTTGATTTCGTCATTTTGGGTGCCGCTGAATTTTCTCTAGTAAAACCAGCGGCCTTCGAAACGTGTTCTCTCGGGCAGGTTCCTGCGCTTAACACGCCTAAGCACCGGCCCGGTTCCACCGGGCGGGCACTTAGTCCCGTTAATGCTCAGAACCTAACCGCCCTCTTTTACACTCTATCTCGCGTGATCCGGTGACAAGATCATCGGTCCACGAACCGCACGTGGCAATTCGACGGTAATCCGCCGAACCACAACTGGTTGTGGAACCACCACTGGTGCTGGCTTTGGCTTGGCTGCCAACATGTGCCAGATTGAATGCAACAGCAAGATGCAGACAAACATCAGTGGGAACCCAGCGATCGTTGACACGGTTTGAACGGTCTTGAAGCCCCCAACCATCACAATCCCGAAGGAGAAGATGATAAAGACAACGACCCAGATCATCCGGTTCCAACGACTTGGTTCCTGACCGTCATCCAAGTGAAGACTGGTAAAGGATGACACGATGAAGGCGGACGATGAAATCGTCGTTGCCAGGAAGATGAAACATGAGATACAGTACAATGCCAAGATAATCATCTTAAATGGCAACGTGGCAATCACCGTGGCAACCACGGCGGCTTGACCCTGCGTGTTTAAGATGTGGACCAAGTTGACGGCCCCGGTTTGTTGGAGCCACAATGAGTAGCCCCCGAAGATAGCATAGAAACTCATGCACCCTAAGGCACCGTAAGTGAGCATCCCCACTAAGACCTGACGAATCGTCCGGCCCTTGGAAATCCGGGCAATGAACAGTCCCATGACGGGCATGTAGGATAACCACCAGCCCCAGTAGAAAATGGTTTCCTGCTGAGCGGTACTATCCCCACCGTTAGGCATCGTGTTCGTTGACATAGCAATAAACTTTTGGGCCATTAACCCAATACTATTGGTTTCAGAATTTAAAATATAAACCGTGGGCCCGATGATTAAAATAATGGCTAACAGACCCAACGCCGTCCAAATGTGAGCGGAACTCAAACGGTTAATCCCACCATTTAAACCATGGAATACCGTAACGGCAAACAGAATAAACAAAATGATAAAGAGTTCAATTTTAAGCATGAGGTTATCTTGAACCCCAGTCAGCCGGCTGAGTACTTTGGAAATAATCGGAATTTCCATCCCGACGGACGAACCGATCCCGCCCATAATCCCAAAGACCACTAAGAAGTCGACCACGTGCCGTGCAATGACTTTTCCTGTGCTGTCACCCTGAAGACTGGTGATCGCGGCACTGACTCGTTGAACCTTGGCGTGCTTCACGTACAGGACGTAAGCAATCGCAATCGTTGCTGGTGCAAACATCATCCAAGCCATGGGGCCCCAGTTGAACTGCCCCATCATGTGGGCAGCACTGTAGGCGTTACTTGAAAATGGCTTAAACCCGAAGGCTGGGTGTTGCAGGTACCGCAGTGGATCAACGATAGACAGCATCAAAATACTGGCATCGATCGCCGTGGCGAAAACCATTGACCCCCACTGAAAGTTACTGTAATGGGGCTTGTCATTGGCATCACCCAACTTAATTTTACCAAACTTACCAAATGCTAAATACATAAAAAATAAGAAGTTGATCACGTACACCATCATATAGGCCCATGACATGCGAGTATCAATCCAGTTCAATAGAGAACTCAGAGTGGTTTGTAATTGGTTACCACCTAAGATAAATAGCAATGACGCGAGAATAAATAAAACGATGGTTGGTACGAATACTAACTTATCAATATTTTTACGCGCTAAAATAAATAATCCTCCTCATTTGTTTCCTGGGAGCGAACTCCCAGCGGTCATGCTTCGAAGAGATTGTACGAAAAAAGCGCTAATACATGGGTCGTCACACGAGCCACCTGTACAGCGCCATTACGGTTACATACAAATTGCCTACGCAAATCTCTTTGAATCAATATCCAAAGTCTATTATACGCGGACACTAGGATTAGTAAAATCTTGCTGATGGATAAGAAATTTCTTTCGGAATTAAAGCGTTTACATAGCCAATGGCTATTGCATTCTAAGAATTTGATTAGAATTTAGGTGATAGCTTAACTCTTTGTGTTAGTCAAGCTTTTCTGGCCACTTTGCCTTGGCAGCGGCATTTCCAGTGGGACCGTTGTCAATTTCCTTGATGGCGTGAGCGGGATTCCCCACCAATACCACGTTATCACCGAAGGACTTCGTGACGACGGCGCCGGCACCAACGACGACATTATTCCCTAACGTGACACCAGGTAAAACCGTCACGTTGCCACCGAACCAGGCGTTATCACCAATCGTGATTGGTGCCCCCATTTCAACATCATGGACCCGAGCCATCGCATTCAAGGGATGAACCGGTGTGTACAGCCCGACATTGGGACCGAAGTAGCAGTGCTCGCCAATCGTGATTGGGCAGGTATCCAACAAAGTCATGTTGTAATTACCATAAAAATGATCGCCAATGTGAATGTTCCAGCCGTAGTCGTATTCCAACCCAGCTTCAACGAAGAAGTCATCCCCACTATCCGCGATCAACTTGCGATAACCGTTGTTTCGCTGCGCGTTATCATCCAGTTGATTGACTGCGCGCAGTTGCTTTCTCGCAGCGACCCGCCGTGCAATTAATTCAGCATCGAATTGATCATAGGGCTGACCCGCCGTCATTTTTTCCCGTTCTGTTGTCATTACATCAATCACTCCTCTTGTATTCCATGATAACACTTGCCACGGGCTTTCCCCAAAGAGGGCATCTAGTCCGCTATGGGGCAGTCCCCTGTGGAAAGGTTTTGAACCCCTAAGTTAGATGTACATTCTCACCTGCGGCTACCAGAGATTCCGGCTGGGGGACCGCCGGCGGCCTGAGAAACGGTAAGGCGGCATTTTAAAGTAATATCGCCGGTATTTTAATTTTCATCTTGATTTTCTGTATCATTGCGTCTTACGGATGGTTACAACCCACAGTGACGTAAAAAAGGAATGAGCTAAACGCGCTCATTCCCAGCAGTTTATTTGTAAATTAATCACTCACGATCCCCTATTGGCGACCCCGTTAGGCATTTTCACTAACCGTGTCACCCGGCATCGTCTGTTCACGCAAGATCCAGGTAATCCCGTAAGCGTCCACGACCTGCCCCATCTTGCCCCCGGAGCTCTGTTCACCGAAGGGACTGATGACCTTCACGTCGGACTTGAGAAGCCGTTGGTACAGGCCTGCCAATTCCTTCACGCTGGCGGAGTCGTCCGCATCCACGTCGATCATCAGTGAAATCAACGTGGAGGACGTGGGCTGACCCATCAAGGCATCGGCACACTGAATGTCCAAGCCCAGGATCTTAAACCCACCACTCATGGTCATTTCGTCTAAATTAACCGTGGGTGCTAACCCAAACTGTTCGACTTCCTCGGCCGTCGGGCTGACCCGGTAGGCGTTGGTTGCCCCAAAGACGCTCTGATAATACGCAATAGCTTCTTTGGCGTTTTCAAATTCCAGATATGGAATTAACTTTGCTTGCATCGTCGGTACCCCATTCATCACATAATTTTGAAACAAATCGATTGCCTAGTCACCGCTAGTCCGGTGCTAGTCTTCCCGATTAGATTAGCCGCATTTTATCCCTAGCTGGTATTATACCCTTAATCACCTTAAAACGGTAGGTCACGCAACCCTTTCGCAATGTCAGCGAGCGATTGCTCAGCCGTTGTATGCTTCAGCGGTGCCTGTGAGGATGCCGCCTGAGGGTGTTTCGCAGTCGCCGAACTAGCCAGTGCTGCTGGACGCGAAGCAACCGGTTTGACCGCAGCATGGTGGCGTTCTTGCCCCATCCCATCCATGGTCTCGTTTAACAAATGATCCACGAACACATTTCCTTGGTTGGTCGCGTGTCCCTTGGTCCATTGATAACTGAGCTGTGTAAATTGTGGCAACAGACGATCAACGTCCTGCCACAGCTCGGCGTTGGCCAACGGCCCCGCGCTTCGCTTCCAGCCACGCCGTTTCCAGCCAGCTAGCCAGCCCTCAGTAACGGCGTTCAAAACGTACCGGGAGTCTAAGACAAAGACAATGCTGGTCTGATTCTGGTTTAAGTCGACTAGCTTCTGGAGCGCATTACGAAACGCCATGATCTCCATTCGATTATTGCTGGCCCCAAATTCACCATCGGATCCCGTCACAACATCAGCGGGAAGTTCAATGCGATAGGCCCAAGCGGCCTTGTCGCCGGTTCTCACGTGTCCACCAGCGACATTTCCGGTGTTTCGCGAGCCACCATCCGTGTAGACGGTGATCGCCGCAGAAACGGGATGAGCAGGTGTCGTCGTCCGGGCCGCTTTACTGGCCTTGGGCGCACTCGGCGTTGCCTGGCCCTGCATGAAGGCGTCTGCAGCACTCGCCGACGTGAAGCTCTTATACTGGGCCCCGGAGAAGCCGGTGACCTGTGCTTGGGTTTCCGCCCAAGTTCGGTAGATACCGGGCTTGCGACCGCGGCGAACTGCGTAGTATTTCTGTGCCAAATTCATTCCTCACTTTCAACCTAGTCTAAGCTAGTTTACCATAGTTTGCCGCATTCTAAATAAATCCGCTATTACGTGCTTTATGAAGCCGATACCATCCTAACTAGGGCCTTAAAAACTTTTTCTGCCCACGACCACCATAAACCTTAAAAATCAATAATTTTAAAGTGTAAATTGTTTCCATAACTTTTAGATTATGCTAATCTTGTAAGTGTGAGTAATGGCCGGAGACTGTCATTTTTACTTATTTTTCCAAATTTTTAAGGGGGTTTTTGATGAAGAATCCAATCCATGCGTCCATGATTACCGTCGACCAAGCCCGCGCGATGCTTAAGGACCAGCGTGAACAACGTGACGAACGTTTTCCACAACTGGCCACCTCCGGCCAATATATCTTACCAGACTATCGGTTAACCCGTAAGCGCGAGGCCTTTAAGATTCGGCGGCATACTTTTTTAAAGAAACATTTCCGTTCCTACGTCGCCTTTGATTCCGACAACGGACAAACTTTGTGGATTCACAATTTTCCGAGTTTGTCCGAGGCCTGTTTCTGGCTAAACACTGGCTTGAAGCCCAACGATACGGACTCCGCTGGTTCTTACCAAAGTTGGAAAGAGGAACACGTCGCCGAGATTGAGGCGTTGAAGGATCAACTACGCGCCCAACACCAAGAAAAGAAAAAGCCCGTTGTGGCACCCAAACCGGTTACCGTAACGACCGTTAAAAAAGTAAAGCGTGCGAAGTCTAAAAAATAACAACTTTACGCGAGAATCTCTCCATTCCTGATACTAGGAAACGGGGAGATTTTTTTGTATTCAAATAGGCATCACGATCCCCGCCTCAACCGGAATGACCGTGATGCCTGTTTGGTTATCTAAAAATTAATTTATTTTAAATTCAAGTGGACCTGTTTGGGATCGGTCTTCACAATCACGTTACCGTGGTGAATGGAGTATAGCACTTCTGAGCGCTGATTTAAGGCGTTGTAGAAGTTGTCATTGTTCATGATGACCAAGTTGGCCGGCTTGCCCTCAGCGATGCCATAATGGTCGCTGACGTGCATGGCCTTAGCTCCGTTAGTCGTAACGAACTTGTAGGAACCCATGATGTCATCGTAACCCATCATCTGAGTCACGTGAATCCCCATGTGGAGCGCATCCAGCATGTTGCCGTCACCCATAGGATACCAAGGATCCTTGATGTCATCTTCACCAAAGGCCACATTAACCCCGGCCGCATTTAGTTCCTTAACCCGGGTTAAGCCACGCCGCTTAGGGTACGTGTCAAAACGACCACCCAAGTGGGTATTGATCAGCGGGTTAGAAATCATGTTGATGTGTGACATCTGCAATAGGCGCATTAGCTTGTAAGCATAGGCGTTGTTGTAAGAGCCCATGGCCGTGGTATGGCTAGCCGTCACTTGGTCGCCCAAGCCAGTCTCCAAGGCCAAGGTAGCTAACGTTTCAAGGCCACGTGAGGCAGGATCATCGATTTCGTCACAGTGGGCATCCACCAGCTTGCCATACTTTTGCGCTAAATCAACGGCAAAGTGCAGAGATTCCACGCTGTATTCTCGGGTAAACTCAAAGTGTGGGATAGCCCCAATCACGTCAACACCCAGCTTGGCCGCCTGTTCCATTAATTCCTTACCGTGTGGGAATGACAGGATACCCTCTTGTGGGAAGGCCACGAGTTGCAACTCGATAAAGTCTTTGACCTCATCACGAACCTGAATCAAGGCCTTCAATGCCGTCAAATTAGGATCGGTGACATCCACGTGGGACCGAACAAACTGAACCCCGTGGCTTGCCTGACGTTCCAACGCTTGGCGAGACCGAGTCTTAACGTCTTCAATACTCAACGTCTTCTTCCGTTCGGACCAGATACGAATCCCGTCAAACAGCGTCCCTGACTGGTTCCATTCGGGATCGCCCGCCGTCATGGTACTGTCCAAATGAACGTGTGGATCAACAAATGGCGGTAAAATTAATTTCCCCTGCGCATCGATCACCTGTTCATTGTCTTTAGCCGTTAAGTGATCGGCAATTGCCGTAAACTTCCCGTCCTCAATACGAATATCCTGTGGCTGCTGTGCGTTTTCGATGAGACCTTGTTGAATTAACATGCGCGTTAACCTACCTCCTACACTTTTTCATCAGATTAGTAAAAACCGGGAATGGTCAGGCCGAGCAAAAGCAGCGTGCTGTCGGCAACTAACCCCAGTATCACGGCAATAGCACTCACCGTAGCTGGGACCAGACACCACCAGGGTCCCTTTCTACTGGTCCGAACCAACCCTACTAAGCTTATCACAGTTAGTCCGAATCCGAACAATAAAGTCACGGGTTCATGGGGAAACCACTGATAGATTGTCTGAACAGCGCCAACCAGCGCATACCAACTGACCACAAATCCAACCAAACTCCAAGATAGTACCCACCATTGTTCACGTCTCATCCGTTTTCACCTCTACACGTATTTTCTAGTCAACCGGTCCCACCTACTCACGTTCAAACTTACGCGACTCCCCCTGAGTTTACGAGCAATTAGCCACCGTTAAGGATGTCAGTTAACCTCGAACCACCGACGCCTCCTCCCCGGGAGATCAGGCTTAGGCACGGCCGGCCCCGTTACAAATAAATTTATCGAACGGTGGAGTCGTCATTTCCAACCAGTCTATGCTATGCTGGAAGCTACAGTATTGATTTCGGAGGTTGATTAAACATGGTAAATTCATACCCACAAGCCCTCACCATCGCGGGTTCAGATAGCGATGGGAGTGCCGGCATGCAGGCTGATCTGCATACCTTCTTCGCGCGTCACGTCTACGGGGCTTCCGTCATGACCGCCTGTGTTGCCGGTAACTCTTATGGCATCCACGCCAGCGTGCCGATGCCCACCGACTTTATCGATCAGGAATTCAAGGACCTAGCGGACGACTACCACATTCGTGCCGCCAAGACGGGCATGCTCGCCGATTCCGAGCTGATCAATACCGTCGTCAAGAATTACCAAGCCGCCGACTTCGGCCCACTGGTGGTTGATCCGGTGATCATGACCAAGCACGGTAACCAGTTGCTGGAGGAGAGCGCGTTTAACACCTTACGGACCAACTTAATTCCGTTAGCAACCGTCCTGACGCCGAACTTCTTTGAAGTCGAAAAGATTGCAGAAATGACCATTAGTTCCGATGCTGACATGGAAAAGGCGGCACACAAGCTTCAGGACATGGGCGCCAAAAACATCATCGCCAAAGGGAGCCACGCCGATCCTCACCAAACCGTGGTGAAGGATTTCGTCCTACTGGCCTCCGGTGAGAGCTTCTGGCTGAGTGAACCCTACCACGAAACCGACCGGGTTAACGGGACCGGCGATTCCCTGTCAGCCTGCATCACGGCCGAACTGGCCAAGGGCACGCCCATGAAACACGCCATTGAGATTGCCAAGCAATTCGTCAACGCCGCAATTGGGTCCCCCATTGAAGTAGGCCACAAGTTTGGCCCCGTTAATCACTGGGCAGCCATGGATCGCGATTTTTCTTAAAATAAACTGAATGCCAAAAATAGCTAGGCCCCCTGCAATACGGTGGGCCTAGCTATTTGACTAAAGTTTAAAATACCTACACTAGTGACAATAATTGGCCTAAAACTGGGTAACCTGGTGGTCCTTTCGCCTTACCGGTCATTCCGATTACCACCGGTCGGGCCGCCACGTTCGGCCATCAACCTCACCGCCGAGCTGCTCGCTACGCCGATCCTGCTCGGCCACGACTTGTTTAAGTGCCAGCCAGAACGCCCGGTCCGTAAACTTTTCCTGTTGATTCGCCAACTGATCAATCTGTTGGCGCAACCATTCTGATTGTTCAGTCATCTTCTTGCTCCTTAATCATTGCCAAAGTGTCGGTCAGCTGATCGAGATGCTCGCGATTTTGGTCGAAGACGCTGGCAATCAACTGGCCGGTCGCCTGTTGCTCTGCCGGTAGCTGCTGGACCTTGTCAACGAGTCGCTGGGCAAACCAAGCCTGACGATTAGCCAAGCTATCCGGCTGAGGTTGCGTCAAATAACGCTGGTAATCCACAACTAACTGTAACTTTTCCGGCTCTTCCAAATAACTGAACTGATAGATTGGAAAAATCGGTAACCAGGTCAACTTCGCGCGTTGCGCCAGGGCCGCCAGAGGGGCTAACGCTGCGTCGAGGGTCAGGCCCTCGGCCCCGCCCCGTTGGAAAGCCGGTTCCGGCATGCCGGTGGTGACGACAATCCCCAGCTCCTTACCCGCCAACGGATACCGGTGATCGCCGTAGACAAAAGTCCGGGTGAGCACCGTATCCTCCCACGCCTTCAGACCAGCGGGAGCGGCGTACCAATACAGGGGGAATTGTAAAATGATGCGGTCTACTTGGCGTAACTGCGCTTGTTCTTGGGCCACATCCAGTTTCGCCTGCCCCTCGATGTGTTCCCAGATCACATTCTGGCTGGGCAAACTTTCCTTCAAGAATTGCTGACTCGTTGAATCTGCCAACTGGGGATGGGAGACCAATACCAACGTGGTCATGACTTCATCAGCTCCTTCACATTTTTTCATTAAGCCTACTGTAGCACACTTGCCTTGCATTCTAGACACTGTCTGCTCAAAGAAAAAAGGCCAAAAGAAAAGGCCCTTAGCAATTTGCTAACGACCAGTTGACTGAATTAACTTAAGCGACGATCAGAACCATCGTGAAATTTATCGCGCCGGGTTGCCAGATGCTTACTGTTCTTCCGGAAAGTTTCCCGGTTGTTCAGATACAACTGTCCGACGCCGGCCAAAATGATAATGAACAAAATAATAACTAGTGCTTGCATAGCAATTCCCCCCGTCAACTTTAGGTTACAGTTATATTATCTAAATGTTACAGGAATATTGCAAGCATTGTGTTATGAAAATAAGAAATTCTTGATATCTTGATATAAATCATTAGATTGTTTACTTAGTGGTCGTACGGGTTGACGATTGTTGGCTATCCCGTTTTTGTTGGGATTCCCGCTGTGACTGCCGTTTCTTCTGAGCTTTGCGGACCTGATTGGATACTTGATCGGTCGGGCTAACCGTCTTCTGACGAGACAGATTTGCCACTGGCGCCGCCAATAATAGAACAATCACCGCGGATAAACAATACACGTAATTTTGCCGTTTATTGCCCATCCCCTGTGTAATCTGAAAAAAATAGTAAATAATACAGATGGCCGAAAAGAAAACGGCGATTTCTGCCACGATGTGGATGACCAGCATGTCCATTGCCCCCTCACTAACTGCCTTTACTCTACTGGAGAGCTGGGGGCGCTGTCAACTTGTAAACCCGGCTAATCCGCGATTGACAGGGCGCGACGGCTTCTCTATAATTAAGGAGTTGTTGGTTAGACCTCATTAGGTCGCAATAGCTCAGCTGGATAGAGCAACGGTCTTCTAAACCGTAGGTCGAGGGTTCGAATCTCTCTTGCGACATCATATTTGGCGTTTGGGACAAAAGGTCCTAAATTTCAGCAATTAAAAATTGGTACTAGAAATCGTTTTGTGATTTTTAGTACCAATTTTTTCGTTACACATGGGGAATACCTACCTTAGCCACACCTTTAA
Organism: Levilactobacillus hammesii DSM 16381; assembly: GCF_001434395.1. Classification (GTDB taxonomy): domain Bacteria; phylum Bacillota; class Bacilli; order Lactobacillales; family Lactobacillaceae; genus Levilactobacillus; species Levilactobacillus hammesii. Next base: position 180,036 of record NZ_AZFS01000064.1, on the reverse strand, counting down.
AACGAATTTTGAGGATCACCCCCATACATATGGGGAATACGAGAACCCGGGGGGCCATGTCGGTCGCGACTAGGGATCACCACCATATGTATGGGGAATACCCATGAGTCATCACGCCTGACTTGACAATCAAGGGATCACCACCATATGTATGGGGAATACCATCCGAAACAAGCCCCCGCGTGCTGATCGGTAGGATCACCCCCATACATATGGGGAATACACTTTATCGGTCGGCATCCGAACAAATTCGCTGGGATCACCCCCATACATATGGGGAATACGGGAATGCCTGAGACAACGCCAGTACTCGTGTAGGATCACCCCCATACATATGGGGAATACGCTCACTAAGGGTAGCGGCCTTTTTTTCTACAGGGATCACCCCCATACATATGGGGAATACCTGACTATCTTTTGAAGGCTGATATAAGCAAAGGGATCACCCCCATACATATGGGGAATACCGTAGTTGCATCGCCGATGAGTCAAGCTGGCCGGGATCACCCCCATACATATGGGGAATACGGATCTTGCCGTCATAAACCATCATGGTGAGCAGGATCACCCCCATACATATGGGGAATACAAGCGGCGGGGCTGACTGAGCTAGTGACACCTGGGATCACCCCCATACATATGGGGAATACAACATAATCACTACTCCCTTCCTGATAGCTCAAGGATCACCCCCATACATATGGGGAATACACTAAACAAAAGCCGCCACACCAATGTTTGAAAACAGCTAAATCCCTGTTTTCAATTAACTTGTGTCTTTAGCATACATCAGGTCGGCCTCATCCACAATTGTCATTTCACTCATCCCAATGTCCACGAAATAAGTGACGCGCTGCAGATAATTACCTGCGGCGCGTCACTTGTTTTATACCTTTTTAATTTCAGCCATAAAAATCGTCGAATCAAAAAAAGGCCGGAAGTTTTCCGGCCAATCTGGTGTCTTCTTTAAGCTTCGTACTTGCCAACAACTGGTAGCTTGGCCAAAACTTTACGACCATGTGGCGACTTTTCATCGATAACACTGGTCAATTCTTGCCCCGCTAGATTGCCGTGATGCTTGCCGCCAGCCCAAGCATCCACGCCAGAAACATCATAGACAGTCCCGTCAATGGCGACGTAGGCCGGCTGACCCTGTTGACCATCAAACTTTGCTAATTCGTCCTTGGAAAAGATTTTTTCACTCACAACTACCACCGCCTCATTTATTTAGGTCCATCATAAACTGACTGAACCAACAACTCAAGCAATTCACCTTTCAGATGATAACTAAAGGACAGAAAAAAACCACCAACCGAAGTTGATGGTTTTTCACGACACGATTTAGGCTAATGTAAATTAGTCAACTACCGTAACGTTAGCAGCTTGTGGGCCACGGTCGCCTTGTTCTACATCAAGGGATACGTGTTGGCCTTCTTCAAGCGTCTTGAAGCCTTCACTGTTGATAGCAGAGAAGTGAACGAAAACGTCTGAGCCGTTTTCCAAAGTGATGAAGCCGTAACCTTTATCAGCGTTGAACCATTTAACAGTACCTTGTTCCATAAGAATGAAACCTCCATGCGCATAGCGCAATAATATTTGCATTTGAAAGCTGGGGTAAAAAGGAGCCATTCTTATAAGAACGTCGAGCCTTTAAAACTTCCGAACCATAAATACATTAACCATAGGATAACAGGTATTTCCCAGAATAGCAAATGCAAACTCCGATATTTTTAAACTATTTTGCAATAAGGCCCTAATTATTTTCCGATAACCATTCCTTAGCAGCTAAAACTTCCTGGGGTGTCAGCATGTGTGTGCCCCCCGTCTGAAAGAGTGTCGTGGCAATTCCCCGATCTTCGCAATCTGCCGCAACTTTGGCCACAGTTGCGACCGTCACCAACGGGTCTCGTTGCCCAGCTGACAGCCATGCCAGGTAGTTTGGTCGTTGACCACGTTCCGGTGCCGCTAGCCACAAAGGATGAAACAACAATGCCCTATTTCCCGGCAATTGACCCGTTCGAATACCGTAGGCTGCCATCGCTGCCCCATTGGAATAACCAACCGTAATTAGCCGTTCACTGTCCCAATGGTGGTGTTCACAAATTATTTTTATTTCATCGCTAATCCACTGTGATTCGACGTTCAACTGCTCCGGATTGACCGGTCCCGCTGCCGTCTGCTGAAAATATTGGCGCTGGGCACCGACACCGCAGCGCCCAGCAATCGTCACCAACGGACTCTGCGGCGCCAATCGACGACCAAAGTTGAGCATTTCCGTATTGGTCCCGCCAGTTCCCTGTAACAACAAAACCGGCGGCTCAGTGTTGGCCCCCGGTGCCGTTTCAATTAAGGTCTCTTCTACCAAGTTGATTCCTCCTAACGGCGAACGATCAACTCGATCTGGCCCTTTTTAGGGGCGAAATTAAGCCCATAACAGACTTCCCCTAGGATCTTCCCATATTCGGACAAAACGTCGTTAGGCAGCGGCGTATGCGTCTTCAGCTGGTCGATTAATTCTGGCCCTGACTTGACGTCTCGCAGCGACACAAATAACAACGCGTTATCAATTAAGTCCCGTAACAAATCGGTCAACAGACCATTCGGTTTTCCCTTTTCATCCGTCACCACAACCTGATGGCTTTCGACTTCTTGATGATTTACCGAAACTGTTTTTAATACGTCAAAAATCGTTTGCACGACCAGTCACTCCCTCGCGAATCCGTTTTCAGTTTAACTAGATAATACAGCAAATAACGCTCGACTGAAACTAATTCTCCCGAAAACCGTCGAAATCCTGCTGTTTAGCAAACCGTTGCATCATTTTCTCCTGAACTTTAGGAAGCGGCAACGCCGAAATTTCGCCGGCTGGGACCCATTTTCCGGGGAAGAAGTCCAACGGCATAGCGGTTGGTAAGTCTGCCATCAAAAGTTTCACGTGCCACCGTTGATGCGTATACGTCTGACTAACGGGTTGCCCGCCAACGACCGTCAATTTCAGGGGAAGTTGGTAGTCATTTCGCCACTGCTCTTCAAGCGCGGCTATATCGGCCGCAAGAGTCATCGGCTGGTGGTCATCCGCGTGCAAATCCGTCTGCAAAACTAGGGGAAAGCTCCAATACCCCGTTAGCATCTCATTGGCACCACGTTGCACCATCAAGTAGCCTGCCGGTGAATGAACGATCAGTCCGTAATACGCCATCGGTTTGGGCCGGGGAGCCTTGGTCTTAACCGGAAAGTCCAGCACCCGCCCAGCACGATAGGACGCGTCGAACGCCTTGACCGGTGAGTGCGCCGGATCGGGATTCTTAGCCGTCATGTAACTCGACCCGAGATCCATGATGGCCTGGTTGAAAGCCCCTGGGCGTTGGGGGTCGACGATCGGTTGGATAATTTCCGTAAAGAGTTGCCGTGTCTTGGGTTTGGCGATATCAGCCTCAATCATCAACAATCTGGCGAAAACGCGAAAGGCATTGCCATCCACGGCCGGCACGACCTGATCAAAGGCAATGCTGGCAATCGCGCTCGCCGTATAGGGACCGATGCCCACTAAATCCTCCAGCTCCGCCGCTGTGCGTGGCCATTTCCCCTGATAGTCCGTCATCAATTGCTGGGCTGCGCGCTGTAAGTTTCTGGCCCGTGAGTAGTACCCCAGTCCCTGCCAAGCCTTGAGCAGAGTGGCCTCATCTGCGGCTGCTAAGTCAGCGACCGTGGGAAACGTCGCCAAAAAGTTTTCATAGTACGGAATGACCGTATTAACCTGTGTCTGTTGCAGCATTACCTCGCTGACCCAGGTGTGGTAAGGATTCCGTCCGTGTCGCCAGGGAAGATCCCTGCCCGCCTCGTCATACCAATCCAACAGCGTTTTGCGAAAGTCGCGGATCGTTGCCGCCGACCATTTTTCCATAGTGTGCCACCGTCCTTGTTTTTACCATTCTAGCGAATCCATCAGCCAGTCACAAGTTTACTGCCCAACTAAACCTTGACGTGCTGCCGCCGCTCCCCTATTATCAGGGAAGACTATCGTTGCGCCGGATATTTAGGCGTAACCAGCACGCTACCCAAGTGCATCCCGTACACGGTTACGGGCCAACCTTAGTATGGAGGAAGAAACTTGAAACGTTGGGGAATTCTCATTATTTTAATCGCTTGTGGCCTCCTGACTGGCTGCGACATGAGCCACGAAACGGACTCGCCTAGTGACAGCAAGGGTGTCATGACGAAGAATCAGGTGTTGACGTTGGCTTCGAACCATCCCTTGACGACGCTGGACACGGATAAGCTCACCCAATTTGGTCGGCTCAACAACACCATTGAGGGCCTCTATCAATCCAATGGTGACAGCACACCTAAATTAGCCCTCGCCAAGAGCGTTAAGGTGAATGCGGCGCGGACGACCTACACCTTCACCCTCTGGAAAGACTCCTACTGGAGCAACGGTGACGTCATCACCGCACCCGACTTCGTCTTTTCCTGGCGCCGCGCCCTGTCACCCAAGACGAAAGCGCCAGAGTCCGACCTCTTCGATGGGATTAAGAACGCTCGGCAGATTCTGGATGGCAAGCTGCCCGCCACGCAACTAGGCATCAGTGCGCCTAGCAAATTTAAACTCGTCCTTCACCTTGAACACCCGATGGCCGAATTGCCGCAAAAGCTGGCCTATCCTTTATTTGGCCCGCAAAATCAACGTATTGCTAAAAAGTATGGCAAACGCTATGCCACCAAGCCACGCTACCAAGTCTATGCTGGGCCTTTCATGGTCACCAGTAAGAATAGCACCGCCAACCATTGGCATATGGTACCGAATCCCCACTACTGGGATCGCCAGCACGTCTACCTCAGCCGCATCAACGTTGAGACCTACAAGTCGGTCGACGCCGCGTGGGATGCTTACGATAGTGGCAAGCTCGATGAAATGCGGCTCATAGGTAAGTCCGATATGAAGTATTACGAAAAGAAGGCCGACTACACGGCCCGCCCTTACTCAAAGATGGTGCTGTTAAATTACCGGCAAAACGGCCGCGATGCCACGATCAATCGTCTTCTGCAGCAAAAGGTCGCCCGCTTAGCGATCTCACATGCCATCAATCGCCGCGCACTGCTCAAACAGGCTTACGGAAACACCTCCCTCACGGCACAGGGGGTTGTCCCGGCCGGCCTCAGTCGTGGTCTCAAGGGAACCGCTGATTTTGCCGCCGCACAACCCAATCAAAAGACTTTGGCCTATCAGCCCAAGGTTGCCAAACGGGAGTGGCAGACCGCGCTAAAACGGGCCCATGCTGACCACGTCACGCTGACTCTCAGCTATCTGGATGGCACCAATAGTGGAATGGCCGCCAAGACCATTCGCCATCAATTGGAAGCGCAACTGCCTGGACTGTCCCTCACGTTAAAGCGACGTGAACAGACCATTAACACGCGAATGGCCCCGGTCAACACCGACCTATCCCTGACGACACAACGAGCCCAATATGCCGATCCGTTGGCCATTCTGTCGCTATTCACCAGTAATAACACAGCCAATATCGGCCACTGGTCCAGTGCCACCTATGATCGTCTGATCGATACCGCCAGCAACGCCCCAACCTTTAACAATCAGCGTTGGCGGACCCTGCTCGATGCCGAGGGGGTGCTCATGAAGGATCAAGGCGTGACGCCCCTGATTCAACCGGCCAGCACCTATCTGGTCAATTCCAGACTCAATGGTGTGCTCTACAATACCGTTGGGACCCAGTCAAACTTCAAGAGCGCCTACTTTGTTAAGTAATGGCTCTTCCATAAATGAAAATTAAGGCAGTACTCAAAACGACGCTTTCGGAATCTTCTGAAAGCGTCGTTTTTATTTTTGCCATAATGGTGCCGAAACGTGGGACACCCCGAGATTTTCCGCCTTATGACGTTAATGCTCTGAGGTTGTTGCTCTAATCTTATATTGCCGAAACGTGCACCAAGGGGCAGTCAGCTCCGCTTAACGCCATTAAGGTAATAATCCAAACCCAGGATTTTTACCTTAATAACGTTAATGCTCACTGACTAACCGCCCCTTGGTGCACTCTTTCTCACAGTTGTCCTTGCGCCGTTTGGATCACGTCATCGCCAACGAACTCGCTGGTTAACCGAGCCATGGGCGTATAGCCGTGGCGTTCCTTGTAAGGAACCGGATAGGCCGCCACAACGGCCACCTTTAAATTATTTTCCGTTAAAAAGATCTGGCCCACACCGCGGTATTTGCCCTTGCTATGCCGCCCCGTGCGCCACGAGTGCAGCTTAAAATCACCATCGGGCTCCCGTTTAATTTCATATTTTCCAGAAGCGTTGGCGGCCACGGGCACACCCACGTACTGGTTCACTTCGTATTTTGCTTTCATACTACGCCTTCTCTGTTAGGATTTCAGTCAGTTGGGACACCGCTTCAGTGCCCAATACCGCGACCACCGCAGGCTGTTGGAGCACCGCCTGAATAGCTGTCGCAGTGGTCGGTTGCCCCACTAAGTCGTCGGCAATGGTGTGTAACGCCTCGGGAGTGCCGACCGTGCCAAACAGGGTAATGGCCCGCAGCTCACCATGCCATCGCGTAAAATTAACATGGAGTTGCCCGGTGGGGAGGGTTAAACGCTGATACTCCCGGAATCCCGGATTGGCGCCAAAGTTCCAGGCATCCGTCGCATACTTTTCCGCCAAGCGTTGATCAATCACCGACCAGTCATGATCCGATAAATGATACGTCTCGATTTCATCGAGATGGTCAACCTCAAAAATGTGACAGAGTAAGGCCGTCTTAAAGTCCTGAATATCTAAATTCTGATACTCAGGGGCCAGGTACTGCCGTAAATTCGTGATCGGCACCCGGTTAGAGGCCACTCCCCGATGTCGCCGATCGCTGACGGGAATCAAGGCCTGATGGGCAGCGTCCACGTTGAGGTCATACATGATGGTTCCCCCCGCGGCGTAACCCTCCCCATTTTTAAACATCGTCATGCCGGAAAATTTTCGATCCTTCACCACCAGATTGCTCTTCTGACTGATCGCCAAGTCAGCAACTCCCATGGACCGTAACGCCTTCAGCACGGGTTCTGCAAACACCGTGTAGTCACCGAACTTGGACCCGTCCTGGGGATCGCCATTGACAATGTGTTCAAAAATCAAGTTGCGTTCGTCGTGATAGACGGCGCCCCCACCGGAGGTTCGCCGCACCAACTGAACGTCATGTTTCGCGAGGTAATGAAAGTCCACTTCGGCCGTGACATTTTGATTAATGCCGACGATCACTGCCGGCCGATTGACATACATCATCAGTCCATGGCCAGGCAACTTCAGGTCATTGACCAGGTAGTTATCAATGGATTGGTTGACCACGGCATCGGTCACGACTTGCCCCTGCCGATTCGTATCAATGAGAAACATGGTGTTGCCTCCTCGGGTTCTTATAGTTTTAAAACCGTTACCTAACCCAGCCGACGCCCGTCGATCTGGTCGAAAATAACCGACCGCCGGGTGCGACTAATTTTGATTTTAGTTTAGCATACCGGCAAGCTGGCAACAACTTGCCGCTCACGTATTGTCAGCGGTTACAGCATAAGGGTATACTAAGACGGTAACAACCTTAAGGGAGGAAATAGACCATGTCTGAAGAACAAAAGCCCTCATTCTGGAAAATATTTAAAAGTTTCTTTCGTCGTAAACCCGTAGAACCTAAAGTCACCACGTTAAATGGTGTGTGGTGGGAACAGCGTCACAGCATTTATCGCTTGGGACTCACCAGCGAGGCCATCCAACAACTTGGTAAGGTTAGCTTTGCTGATCTGATCGTTGCGCCGGATGATGTCCTTGATCAAGATGAAGATATCATTGAAGTCGAAAGTGATAAGGCGGTTCAAAATTTCAAGACACCTTTCGCTGGTACCGTGGTTGATGTCAATCGCTTTCTCGTCGACAACCCCGACGCCATCAACTCCAACCGACAATTGGAAAACTGGGTGTTAGACATTCGGATCGATTTTGATTAAACCATCTAATTAACCCGTTTTAAGATAAGCCGCTTCACCAGCAATCTTTTCGAGGAATTAGACAAAATATTTACCATTTCCGTTTTAAAGGACTACCATGAAAGTTGAAGCCGGTGGTACCCATGCCAATCACAGATCCGCTGACCCCAAAATTTTTTTGGAGGTAATGGTTATGGCTGTTGTAGAAAAGACTGCTTTATTGGATGAAAAGATGAACGAAGTATTTGACTGGTCCGATGCAACGTTACCTGTTCGTGACGCTCTTTGGGATCACTTCATGGAATCCAATGGTCACAACACCGATGAAACTGAAGCTTCAATGAAGGAAATCGACGCTAAGTCCGACGATGAAGTTCGTTCTTACGTGGAAGACAACCTCAAGAAGTAACCGGCTGTTTCAACCTAAAAATAACCCTGCCGTTTTCGGTGGGGTTATTTTTGTTGCCCACTTTACCTTATAAACTTTCCACCAATGGAGAATTGAAATTAAAAAAGGCAGTCGCCACCCACCTGCGGCTGCCAGAGATTCCGGCGCTGTGGGGACCGCCTGCGGCCTGAGAAGCGGTCCTCCGGCTCGGTTTGAAGTCCGGCAGAGTTCACCGGTCTCCAAACACGTCCCACGCTGTAAGCCGAAGACCATCGGCTAACACCGTCGTCACGGCTGCCTCCATCTCTGGCCTCCTCCGGTTAAGAAAGTTCTTTTCCCTAGCATTGTTGTGGACATCGTTGAGCTGGCAACGTTCATCCCAGGTTATGGACAACCTGTCGTGGAGCCGTGAGTGAGCTAAATTTGGGATCAGCCGTGGGATTTTCCAAGTGGGCTACTTGGAAAATGGCGACTTTGAGACGTGATTTTTTTCGGCTCAAAGCGAGGGAGAAGACCGCTCTTCAGGCTTCTCCCGTCCTGCCCACCGCGTTCCAGTCCAAATTTGGCGAACGGTAAGGCGGCCAACCGCTACCCTGCTGCGTAGCTTCGACATTCACAAGTATTTTCAACCAATCAGTAAAAGCCCCGTTATCCAGAACAGTCTGGATAGCGGGGCTTGTGTTTAAGTTTAAAGTTGTGGACTGACACCGTAGAACTGGAGGTAACGGTGCCCCGTCGCCGGATCAATCACCATGCGTGTCACGCTGGTATTGGTGGGTTCTGGTAAAGCGGTCGTCGCCGGAGACGCCAGCATCAACAGAGCCGTCGCCTTGATCGTTAACCCGTGACTCACCACCAGGATATGATCATTCGGATGATCCACGACCTGCTCGGCCAGCCACTGGCCAACCCGCCGTTGAATCGCCAGGTAAGACTCGCCGCCCACCGTTGCCAAAACATCGGGAAGGGCTTCACCCGTAACGGCATCAAAATCCTCTGGCCGCTGCTCACTAATGACCGGAAGACTCTTTCCCGTCCAGTCACCATAGTCGGCCTCCATCAACCGTTCATCAAACGACGGTGTAAGACTCAACATTGTTGTCAGCGCCGCCGTTGTTTGTCGTGTCCGGTGTAGCGGACTGCTAATCAACTGGTCGTAGCGCTGCGCATGCAACCACTGTGCCAGGTGCTCCGCTTGCTGTAAACCACGAACCGTCAAATGGGTCACCGTCGTGTCCAATTGGCCTTGCATAATTTGATCCACGTTGGCTTGCGTTTGCCCGTGGCGAACCCAATCGAAAGTTGTCATTTCTCAGTCACTTCCTCATTTCCCATTAAAACCCTTTTTCGACCTTTCGTCGACCCCGTTGGAGTAAATAAATGGCCACAATCACCAAAACAGACCCGATAACTTCGGCTGTAGAGATCGCGAGGCTTAAGAAAATAATAGACAGAATGAACGTCACCACTGGCTGGACGGCATCCACGATACTGATCACATCCGATGGCGCAAAGTGTGAGCTATACAGCAATAGTGAGAAGGGCAAAATCGTCCCGAACAAGATCACCGTTGCCATTGAGGCCAACAGTGTTCCCGTCAACGGTGGCGTATTGACCCAAACCGGCTGGTGAATATTGAAGACGATTCCGGCAATAAACGTTCCCCAGCCGAGTACCGTGATGGGAGCATGTCCGTCGTCACGAACCAAGTTCCGCGGTAACACCACGTAACAGGCAGCCGTAATCCCAGAACCAATCCCCCACAAGATGGAGTTCAGCGGAATGGCCAATTGTGAAAAGTCTCCCCGCGTGATAGCCAAGAAAACTCCGACCATGGCAACAACGAAGGCAATCACGTCACTTCGCAGTGGTCGCTCATGCTTAAAGAGCAAGCTTCCCAGCACGATAAATAAGGGACTTAAGTATTGTAGAATCGTTGCTCCCGCTGCATTCCCTGTCTGCACGGCAATGTAAAAGGTCAGCAGGTTTGCGCCCAACCCGATCAAGGCATAGGCCAATAACCAAGCGATTTCACGCCAACTACGAAAGATCGTAAATGTCTGCTTACCATAAAGAATCAAACTGATGGCCAGTAAAACCACCCCGGCGCCCATCGTCCGCGCTGATAGGAACCAGCCAACGGGAATGGATTGCCCCTGTGAAATAAACTGTAAAACGGTTCCGGAGACCCCAAACATCCCTGAAGCGATGGTGGCCCAGAAAATACCCTTAATGACGTTTCCCGTCGATACCTCTGAATTTTTCAAACCTGTGAATCCTTTCTCTCTCACACTCACGGCGTGCATTATAATTCTCCAATTTTACCCGATATTCATTAGAATATGATGATGAAATGGTGAAAAGTTTAGCCCTTTGGCAATTTATTTAGTCATATCTACAGGTTGAACGACTAAACTACCCAAAATGGGAGCAACTCGCAACGAGCTGCTCCCACTTCATGTGCGACCCTAGGCCGTGTGATCCACGTGCCGGGCCAGTAAATCACCAATTAATTGAATGGCAAAAACAATCACTAAGATAATCAACATTGCCATAATCGTGACATCCGATTCAAACCGACTGTAACCCACGTTGATGGCCAAGTTACCCAAGCCACCACCCCCGATGGCACCAGCCATCGCGGTCAGGTCAATCAGACTGATCAGCGTTAGGACGGAAGACCGAATAATATCGGCCAGACCTTCCTTTAAGTAGACACGGAAGATAATGGCAATCGGACCAGATCCCACGGATTCAGCCGCCTCAATCACACCCCGGTCAACTTCGGCCAAGGCATTTTGAATCTGACGCGCATAGAACGGCGCCGAGCCAATAACCAATGGGACAATCGCTGCAGTCGTCCCAATCGCCGTTCCCACAATGATCCGTGTCAGTGGTGCGATCACGGCCAGTAAGATAACGAAAGGAATGGACCGGCAAAGATTGACGATCTTATCCAGAATATTATAAATAACGCGATTTTCCAAAATACCACCGGGTTGGGTCACAATTAACCCAATCCCAATCGCCATTCCAATAACCCCAGCTACAATGGCGGTGATGGCCGTCATGTACAGCGTCTCACCCGTTGCTTGGATAAAGTCACCCTTCATCGTCACTGCATTGGGAAAATACTTCGCTAAAAAGCTCATCTAGGCCACCTCCGTATCATTAGGATTTAAATGCGTAATGTTAATCCCAGCATCCTGACAGTATTGCCAAGCGGCCGCCAACTTATCGGGTTCCCCTGACATAACCACAATCAGGTTTCCCAATGGCGTGTCTTGCAGAATTTCGACGTTCCCATATAAAATGTTGGAAACAACCCCGTAACGCTTGTACAGCTCCGTAATCAGTGGGGCATCGGTGCTCGCTCCCACATACTGGAGTTGAACCAACTGCTGACTTTCGCTGAGGTTGAGCGAATCGGCCTGCCGGAAGATCTTTTCCAAGGCCTGATTAATCTGGGTCGCCGTGTTGATAAAGTCTTGGGTCAGTGGCTTTTGTGGCCGACTGAAGATCGAGACCAAGTCCCCACGTTCGATGATTTTCCCATCTTCCATGACGGCAACCTTGTTACAGATTTCCTTCACGGCTTCCATTTCATGGGTAATCAGAACCACGGTAAGGCCTAACTCCTTATTCAAACGCTTCAACAGCGCCAGAATTGAGGAAGTCGTCTTGGGGTCCAACGCGCTGGTGGCTTCATCACTGATCAGAATCTCGGGGTCGTTGGCCAAAGCACGGGCAATGGCCACCCGTTGCTTTTGACCACCAGACAATTGGGCGGGGTAATCTTCCGCCTTTTCGCTGAGGCCAACTAGGTCTAATAAGTGGGCCACTTTTTTCTTTCGGTTCTCATGGGACAACCGCCCCTTAAGCGGGTAGCCCACGTTATCCGCAATCGTGCGGGAGGCCATTAAGTTAAAGTGTTGAAAAATCATACCAATCTTCGTTCGTGCCGTCCGCAAATCGCGGGATGACAGGTTCAGAATGTCCTGGCCGTTCACCTCAACGGAACCAGCAGTTGGCCGCTGGAGCCGGTTAATCACCCGCACCAACGTACTCTTCCCGGCACCAGAATACCCAACAACACCGTAGATGTCGCCCCGGTTGACCGTCAAAGAAACCTTCTTGACAGCTTCAACGGTCTGCCCCTTATTATGGAAGGTGACGTCGATATCTTTTAACTGAATAATCGCTTCATTAGTCAAATCTTCGTTCTCCTTACTCGCCCTATGCTGGCAATTTTTTCTCTCTACTTATCTTAATACCCCTGCCGCCCGTTGCAAGTTGAATTTTTTCGCTCAGTCATTTTTCTACCCTGACAGCGATCAGGCACCGTGCTGTGAGGATAACATCATCGGCGCAGCGCGGTGCCTGAAAGTCTTTAACTCAGGGACGTTGGTTAAGTGGCCACGTGCTTTTAAACCCGCAGTGGCAACCCAAACCTACTATAATACGTATTGTTTACCAAGCAGGAACGGACAAGCCGTGGAAGTACTTCTTGATTAACTTCTTCGTGGCTTCAGATTGGTAAGCCTTCACAATCTTCTTGTAAGTCTTGTTGTTCTTGTCAGACTTGTTAGCCGCAATGATGTTGACGTAAGGAATAGAAGCCTTGTTCAGCTTTTCCTTGTAAATGGTTTCGCTGTTTGGCAACTTAGCTTCAGCAGCGAATTCGTTGTTGATTACGGCACCAGCTGCATCGGTCAATGAACGTGGCGTCTGAGCAGCGTCAACGGCCGTAACCTTCAAGTTTAACTTGTTTTGCGTAATGTTCTTAGGCGTTGGTAAAGCCACCTTGGAATCAACCTTGATTAAGCCAGCAGATTGCAATAAATGTAAGGCCCGGCCTTCGTTAGTTGAGTCATTAGGGATGGTAATTTGAGCACCCTTCTTGATGTCAGAAACGCTCTTAACCTTCTTGGAGTATAACCGTAGTGGTGCGCGTACCGTCTTCCCAATGGAGACGATGTCACTCTTGTGCGCCTTGTTCCATTGATCCATGAAGTAAGTGTGTTGGAATGAGTTGATGTCAATTTCGTGGTTCGTCAACGCCGCGTTAGGCTGGTTGTAATCCGTGAAGGTAACCAGCTTGATGTTGACCCCTTCCGACTTCAACTTCTTTTGGATAGGTTTCCAGATTTTTTCGTCTGAACCCATGATTCCGACTTTAACCGTCTTGTCGCTGGAGCTGCTGGACTTGCCACAACCCGCCACAATTAACAATGGAATCAACAATACTAAGAGCCAACTGAACCGTTTAAATGATTTCTTCATACTCAAAATCCCCTTTATCCCAATTTATAATATAATTGCTTAAATGTTGCGAGAGAAAACGGTGACCAAAAGAAAAGAGTCCGCTTCTAAATTAATAGAAACGAACTCTGTCGTGGTACCATTCTAATTCAAGTCAGATGCAAACTGACCCCTCATTAACACTCGCCAGCTTGCGCCTTAAAGTGCGTGCACGATAATGAGTGCCAAGCATCACCGCTTCATCACAAGGACTTAGCGGTACCAATTCATTTCAGGCCATCTTCACCCCGCCGTGGGTTACTCGCTTTCAGCAAAACGCGAGCTCTCTTGAAACCATTAACGGTGGTTACTCTCCTGATCACATTGTTTTCAATCGCTTAATTTAATTGCAAGTCTAATGCAACTTTAATCCGGTGTCAAGGAAAATCGACAATAAATATATTTATAACGAACCCCGTCACACCGGCTTTCCACCGCCACGACTGACTTCGAATCGGTTTCACCTTCGCAGAAATTCTCACGTAAATTTCACTTATTCGTCCAAAATCTGCTCGCGGAGAATCCCCGCAGCCAGTAAAAACATGTGTGTGACGACGGGCCCCACAAAACTGAATCCTCGCTTTTTTAAGTCCTTGGCTACCGCACTGCCGAGGCTGGATTGATTGGTCACTTCATCTCGCGTGACCGCAGGCAGCAGGAACGGCGTATCGTTGACGAATGCCCACAGATAGGCACTGAAACTACCAAACTCCTGCTGAACTTTCAGGATGGCACGCGCATTCTTCAATACCGCACGAATCTTCCGCTGATTACCAATCATCTCGGAATCGGCCGCAATTTCTGGAATGGCCAACTCATCAATCAAGGCCGCCACTTGGGGAATGGCCATCCCGGCAAAGACGCGTCGATACACGGGAAGCTTGCTAGCCGCGGCTTGCCAGCTCAGTCCCACTTGAAAAACCCCCACCGTGAGGAGTTCAAACAGGACGTGGTCATCGTGCGTCGGCGTGCCAAAATAGGCGTGATACTCCTTGACGCCATCTGTGTGCCAGTCTTGCCCGTCGTTCGGTCCAATTGCCATGGTTTCCGTCCCCTTCCGTCTGCCTATCCATGATACCAAACTTTACTGACACGTGTCACTTGCACTTCTAGCGACAGCATAGTGGCACAACGCCGCCTTACCGTTCGCCAAATTTGGGCCGGGACGCTGTGGGCAGGACGGTCCGAGCCAAAGTGCGGTCTCGGTCCTCGCTTTGAACCGATAGCCCGCGTTTCAAAGTCGCCATTTTCCAAGTAGAACACTTGGAAAATCCCACGGCTGAGCCCAAATTTAGCTCACTCACGGCTCCACAGTATGTTGTCCATAAACTAGGATGAATGTTGCCAGTCAATTGCTGTTCACATCAATGTCAGGGTTAAGAACCCCCTTAACCGGAGGACCGCTTTTCAGGCCGCAGGCAAATTAAAATCTAGCTTGAATTTTCCAAAGCCTATTAGCTGGAACGTAGTTGGTAGTCTACGTACTTTCAGTTTATCTTCAGCGTATATCGCAAAAATACCGGCACCGCTAGCGTTTGGTCTAGCCGTACCGGTATTTTATCTGAGATGACCCTTCAACCGCGCTTGTCCTCGTCAGCGATGCCCACCATCGCTGCAGTTAAGGTCACTCGGGTTCAAGGGTGTTCGCACCTTGAACGTTGCCTCGCAACATCCCGTGCAAAGGTCTCATCGCTTATTTCATGTAAGCAAACTTGTAACTCCATTGCGTGCCCGCTGTGTTGTGGATCACGCCCTGAACGTCTGACCGCTGCAGGTAAGCGTAGTTGGCCTGATAGAGTGGCGTAAAGCTCTGTTCTTTATTGATCAGCTTGGACGCCTGAACCATGTCGTGCCAACGGGCCTCGTTGTTGCCGGCATCGGCCCCTTGCGCCTTGTCAATCAACGCGTCGTACTGCTTGTTCGACCACTTACCGTAGTTCAGTGCATTAGAACTGACCGGAATCTGCAAGAAGGAGATTGGGTCATTGAAGTCGGCACCCCAGTGAGACAGGTAAAGGTCAAAATCACCGCTGGTCGACCGAGACTGGGCAACGGAAGCTGGGACATTTTCAATCTTGAGGTTGAAACCACTGAGATTCTTTTCCAGCGTACTCTTCAGGTACTGGGTCACCGTGCTGGCGGCAACGTCATCGTTACCGGCCAAGATATTCAGGTTAACCTTCTTAATCCCCAATTGTTTCAAACCAGCCGCCCATTTCTGCTTAGCCAGGGTTGGATCGTAAGTCGTCGCGTTCTTAACCGTCTGTTGCTTGGCAAAATCTTCGCCCGTCTTAGGATCGCTGGCCAAGCCACTCGCAACGAATCCCGTTGGTGTGACGGACCCATCCCCCAGCACCTTCTTAGTTAGCTGACTGCGATCGATGGAAAGTGCGATGGCCTGCCGGATGTTACGGTTATTCATGATCCGCCGCTTCTCCTGATTGGCATCCTTAAAGTTATACTTCAAATGAATCACAATTGAATACGGGTATTCCTTGAAGGCACTGTTATTCTTGTAATTCTTAACCTGTTCCGTGGATAACTGGGCAAAATCAAGCTTCTTGTTCTGGTATAAACTCAAACCTGTTTGGGGATTGGTCACGACTTGATAATTAATCTGGTGAAGCTTCACCACTTTCTTATCCCAGTATTGGTTATTCTTGACAAAGGACCACGTGTTACCGGTCCCGCTCCAGTTAGAAATCTTAAAGGGACCACTGTAGACCATGTATTCTGACTTTGTGGCATATTTCTTGCCGTATTTATTAACGACCTTTTCATTTTGCGGGGCAAATAACGGGTAAGCCATCAAAATTTTAAAGTAAGCAATGGGCTTGTCCAATTGAATGACCACCGTCTGGCGATTCTTGGCGTGAATCCCAATGGTGTCCGGATTGGCTTTGCCGGCAATAATCTTGTCCCCATTCTTGATACCGGAGAACATCGTCGTATAAGAGGCCTTCGTCGCCGGGGTTAACGTCCGGCGCCAGGAGTAAACGAAGTCCTGGGCCGTGATCTTATCCCCATTGCTCCACTTGGCATTGTCACGAATGTGGAATGTCCAGGTCTTCTTGTCCTGAGAAACCTTAGCTGAATCCGCCAGGCCAGGTGCGACCTTACCGTTTTTCCCGAGACGATAAAAACTTTCATACACGTTCCCGGTCTGACCGTAGCCGGTCGCCTTGGCTAAATCGATGGTGTCTAGTTGCGCTGTCGCCGGTAATTTTAAGACCTGCGAAGGCTTAGTTGTCGAAGCTGATTGACCGCAGGCAGCTAATCCCAATCCCATCGCAATGACTGCCGCAACTAAGCCGATACCCGTCCATTTTTTCATAAAATTCATAGCTCCCTTATCCTCAAATTTAGTGGTGTGCAATCCCTAAATTCGTCCTTAAGTACAGAAAAAGCGGGTTTCCCTCACGTTGATCGTGATGGGAAACCCGCTTACACTGACAACAGTCGCTACCGTTGTCGTCGCTATGTAAGTCTACTGGTTAGCCGGAAAATCACGATTGAACGCAACACAAACAAGCACGTTACATTGGCAACATGCGGCTAACATCATTTGTTTTTGGTTGACGTTGAACATCATCGTGATTTTCCCTCCTTACTTTTTATAATCGAATTGGATTGCACAAGACTAAAGATAGACTCTTTTATCTGATTTGTCAAAAGAAAAAAACCGGTTACTAACATCTCGAAAGGGAAAACTGTATACTGGAGACAAGTTGAACAAGTAGAAAGGATTTGAACGTATGGACATCGAACGAACGCTTGCTGCATTGACGTTACCGGAGAAGGCCGCCATGGTCTCCGGCAAAAACTTTTGGTACACGGCCGCTGTGGACCGCTTGGACATCCCGGCTCTGATGATGACGGACGGCCCCTCGGGGTTACGGAAGCAGGACCCCGACGCCTCAGCCGGCGATATTACAAATTCTGTGAAAGCCATCACCTACCCCGCCGCTGCTTTAAGTGCGAGCTCTTGGAACCAATCTCTCATGCGCCAATTGGGAGAACACTTGGGTGAAGAGGCCCGCGCAGAACAAGTGAGTCTGTTGCTGGGACCCGGTGTGAACTTGAAACGCTCACCCCTGGGCGGTCGCAACTTTGAGTATCTTTCAGAAGATCCCCTGGTCGCCGGTAAGCTTGGTAGCGCCTACGTTGAAGGTGTCCAATCCCAACACGTTGGGGTGTCGGTGAAGCATTTTGTCGCCAATAATCGGGAAAACCAGCGTTTCACCGCTTCAAGTGATATGTCGGCCCGAACCCTACGTGAACTCTACTTACGGACGTTTGAAATAATTGTCAAGGCAGCTTATCCCGCTACCATTATGACCTCGTACAACCGTACAAACGGCGTGCTCAATTCGCAAAACCGCCACCTGCTGCGTGACATTCTGCGTGACGAGTGGGGCTTCCACGGGGCCATCATGTCCGACTGGGGCGCGGTGGCGGACCACGCAGCTGCGTTGACCGCGAGTCTCGATCTAGAAATGCCAGGAAAGGGACAAGCCTCCGTTGATGAAATTATTCGCGCCGTTCAAACCGGCGAACTGGATATTGGGACGTTGAACAAGGCGGTTCGCCACCTGCTGCACGTGGTGGACAAGTGGAAACCGGCACCTACCGCAACGACGTATGATCATCAGGCCCATCACGACTTTGCGCGTAAGATGGCCGATGACAGTATCATCTTGTTGAAGAATCACCAAAACGAATTACCTTTGACCCCCGGTAAAACCGGAAAGATTGTGGTCGTTGGCGAGTTGGCTGAACATCCCCGCTATCAAGGCGCTGGCAGCTCACACGTGAACCCCACTAAGGTGGTCACACCGCTGGAGGCCTTACAAGCTACCGGCCTGAAAGCCGACTACTACCCTGGTTATCAGTTAGATGAAAGTGAGACTGACGATCAACTGGCCAATGCCGCGATGACTGCCGCAGCGAATGCGGATCACGTCATTATTTTTGCTGGCTATCCTGCCGCAGCCGAATCAGAAGGCTTTGACAAGCACTCCTTGATGTTACCCGAAAACCAAACGGATCTCATCGGGAGCTTGGCCAAACTCAACGACCATACCACGGTTGTTCTGCAAAATGGCTCAGCCGTTGAAATGCCTTGGATTCACACCGTGGCCGCCGTTGTTGAAACTTACCTCGCTGGTGAAGCCGTTGGTGAAGCCACTTGGGATATCTTAACTGGCGCCGTTAACCCTTCAGGTCATTTGACGGAAACGTTCCCCGTTCGCTTGACCGATACGCCAATGGCACCCACGTTTGCACAAGATCCACGGCATGAGCTCTACTCGGAAGGCATCTTCATGGGCTACCGTTACTACGATACCCATGAAATGCACGTTCTGTATCCGTTTGGCCATGGTCTCAGCTACACCGAATTTGAATTCACTAACCTAGCTGTTACGCAAAACGAGCACGGGGCAACGGTTACCTTTGACGTGACCAACACCGGCGATCGTGCCGGACAGGCCGTTCCCCAACTTTACGTTGCCAACCACGCCTCTCACGCCCCAATGCCCACCAAGGAATTACGTGACTTCACCAAAGTTGCGGTTGACCCCGGGGAAACGCAAACCGTTACCCTGAAGCTTGACCGTCAAGACTTCAGTTGGTGGCGTCAGGGCAAACACCGGTGGCAAGCCGATTCTGGCGACTACGAAATCATGATTGGACAATCCTCTCGTGACATTCGGCTTCAGAGTAAACTGACGATGGACTTCAAGAACTCGCCAGCCCCGATCACCGACGAGACTTATTTGACAACGATCGCTTGGAACCCCAAACTCTTGGACCTCTTCAAGAAGATCGTCATAACGCCGGCTGGACAAGGAGACACTAGCCTGCTCAGCGCAACCGATGAAAACGGTGAGCCGACCGTCTTACAAGATCAAATGTTTTTGAACATGCCACTACGTGCTTTGATTGCGCAGGGTGTGCCCGCAAACCTCATTGAAAACTTCATTCGCGCTGCTAATATAAAATAAGTGTAAAACAACCGTCACCCTATTGGATGACGGTTGTTTTTTGATATTTAACTCAAAGGTAACACCATATCAAGGTGTGGAATGCCCGTGTCTAAATACACGTCGCTCGTTGGCTGAAACCCAAACGAGGCGTAGAATTTCTGTAAATAAGCTTGCGCTTGAATCACAATAGATGTGGCTGCCGGATACGTTCGCCGAGCAGCTGCAAGCGCCGTATCCACCAATTGCCGACCGGAACCGTTGCCCCGATTGGCCGGTGCGACTAACACCCGGCCAATGCGGACCTGACTGCCCTCGTCTATTAACCGAGCATACGCCGTCACGTGGCCAGCCGTATCCTGTGTAAACAGGTGTTGGGCCTGAACATCAAGGCCATCGACCTCCTGATAAGCACACGTCTGCTCTACCACAAATACTGCCACCCGCACACGATAAATTTCAAATAGCTCCGTCGTGGTCAACTGCGCAAAACACTTCTGTTGAAAATCTGGCATTCACTCACCCGCTTAGTTTAGAGTTTTAATGTGGGGCTGATGGGCCAGCGGATACTCCACCGGTGTGTCCCACTCCTCTAACATTTTATCAGTAATGGCAACCCGTTGCAGTTCTAAATTATCGTAAGGCTCCATGTAGTAGGCGCGCTCATTAAGTCCCATGTAACCACGATACTGGGTGTAGTCACTGCTTCCATCTGGCTTGAGCTTAACGCCCTTGGGAATCGTCACGCCGTCTAGCAAATGTTGTAACAGATTCAGCGTGGATGGCGTATCAGCCGTAGCCCGACTGTAATGTTTATTAAAGACCGTTCGAATAAACCGTGACGGTGATGTGTAATCGCCCGGCATTCCGAACGCCCCAGTTCCGGGACCAACCGTCTTCAGCTCAAAGCCTTGGTAATCGTGCAACGGGCGCGTATCAGCCACCAAAGTCCCATAAGTACTCAAGTTCTGCAAATGCCAGCTTAGCTGCGGCGAATTTGCCATGACACCGACCGGATCAGCGATCAAGTGTAGATCCTGATCGGTAGCTTCCAGAACGGCAGTATCACCAGTTGGATCACTGAAGATAAAGTGCAAAGGCACCGTAATTCCCAGCAACCCAACTGGCTTATCCACGATCTGAACCTGCGTGATCAACTCGCGCAGGTCAGCAACACTCTTGGCATTTCCCAAAACCCAAGCCGTCAGGTCATGCGGCGCAATGCCCAGCTTATCAGCAGGTGCCGACTGTGCATACTTCGCGTAGTCAGAAAAGTATAGGGCCGCTGCACCCAGACCAAATTCATTAACCCCGTCCACAAACATATAATGACTCAGATTGCGGCCAGCCCCAATGAAACCATACTTGGTGGTAAATTCGCCGGCGTCCCCCTGAATCTTTTGTTGCCGTGGCATGAAGATTGGCTGACCACCCAACTCAAAGCCATAATCCATGGTTCGAGCTAAGAAATGATCACCTTGGCTATTTTCATAGGTCAAACTAGTACACATCAAAATCATCCCGTTTCCAATTTAGTTATTTATTATTCTAAACCCAAATGAGATGTTGTGCACGCATAATCGTTGATTATATAACCGTTTTTAAAAATACCTATCAAAATGCATGATACCGGCGTTTTAAGGTTTAACCCCAGAACCGTAATCGGGTGAAACGGTCACCCACCACAATTAGATAGCTGTGAGAAAATCACTATCAAAAATGGTCATTTAATGCAATCCAAAGTTTTGCGGGACTCGTTTTAGCCTTTGTGAATCACAGGCATTGTTGCCCCCTGCTTTTTTCTTAAGGACGGGTGATTTCTGTCGAACACACTGGCGCCTTTCAAAAAGGGCCGGCTGTTAACCGCTATTTATCGGTCAGCAGCCGAAAAGGCGCCGCCCACAGCCCATTTCACCAACTTGCTGCTTAGCAAAAATCATCAGTCTGACGACAAACAAGTCCCAAACGCATCCAAGTGAAACATTTCGCTAGCTTTCATCGATTTGATAGGTAATCTTACTTTCACCATTTCCATTGCTAACCACCTGCAGCTGGTTCGGCACTTGTGCGCGTAATTCACTCACGTGGCTGATAATTCCAATCATCCGATGCTTGCCTTCGACGGTTTCCAATGATTCGAGCGCCGTCATCAAGGCATCCTCATCAAGCGATCCAAATCCTTCATCGATGAATAGTGCATCGACGTCAACACTCCCCGTCGTCTGCTGAATGACCTCTCCCAACGCTAATGCCAACGCCAACGCGGCAATGAAGCTCTCGCCTCCAGATAAGGTGTGCACGCTACGTTGCTCACCCACGTGGTCATCATAGACGTTAATTTCCAATCCGGAATTTTTCTTATAAGTGGCCGGCTGTTCATCGACCAAGAACTGGTAGCGGCCGTTAGTCAATTGCTGCAACCGGTGATTGCCGACGGTCAAGATTTGCCGCAGATAGGTCTGCAGAACATACCGTTCCAAGCCTAATTTGCTATTCGGACCATCCCCGTTAACCACGCCGACCAGCTCCGTCAGCTCCTGCGTTTGCTTAACGGCAACCGCTTGCTGCTCAATTTGTCGTTGCAAATTGGCCACAACCTCGGCATTATGCTGCCACTGATCTTGTTGTGTATGTCGTTGATCTTGCAAAGTATTCACCTGTGCTGAAGCGGCCTGCAGCGCTGCTTGTGTCTGCTCGCGCTGGGGAGCCGGTCGATCGGCAACGCGCTTCTTGAGCTCCGCAATAGTTGTAGCGACCCGTTCCTGCTGCGTTCGAAAAGCTTGGAGCTTCGCCCGCTTTTCCGTCAGCGTCTTCACCTCAAGCAGGTGATCGGCTACCGCCGTTTCCGTGGTTGCCGTTACCGTTTCATAGTGCTGTACCAACGTTTCGTGAAGCTGATTTTCAGCAGTCTGACACCGTTGCTGGCTCTTCTTCCACTCGTCTGTGGCCGTCTTAACTTCAGTCGTCGCAACAGTTAAACGATCATTTGTCTGCGTGACCTGTTGGGTAACCGCATCCCAAGCCTGCTGATCAGCGGTCAACTGATCTTGCAGCCGTTGTTCCTCGGCCTGAAATTCGCCTAGGGTTGCCGCTTGCTCTGGCAACTGTTGTCGTTGCGTCGCTAACTGTGCTGTTAAGCGGTCTACCGTACGCATCTTTTCCTGTTGTGCCGTTTGGGCCGCCTGTAAACGTTGTTGTTGCTGTGCAGCCTGTTGCGTCAACTGTTGCAGTTGCTTTTGTGCCTGATCGACCGCGGCTAATTGCTGCTTGTTTTCAGTTATTTTTTTCCGATACGTCGTCGTTAAGCGTTGCAGGTATTGGTCAATATCAGCAAGCTGAGTGACCGCAGCCGGCAGCTCAGGTAAGCTCTCACGTAGGGCTTGTAGCGCCGTTTGCTGCTTTTCTTCTTGATCGGTTACCGCCGCATGCAGACTCTGTTGCTGTGTCGTCAATTGGGTGAGCTGATCTTGTTGCCGTTGCGCAGCTGCTTGGGCCTGTTTGACCTCAAGTTCCGTGACCGTGGTATCAGCGATAGCCGCCGGTGCCGGATGATCCGTAGCCCCACAGATGGGGCAAGGACTCCCTGGTTTTAGCTGGCCAACCAAGCGCACGATCTCATGGTTCAAAAGTTCTTGGTTCAGGTCTTCTGCTCGTTGCCGCGCTTGGGTAGTTGTCGCCTTCTGTGCTGCGACTTGTGTGGTCACCTTTTCTAGTTGTTGTGTCAATTGCGACTGCTGCTGAGTGTCAGTTTGTAGGGTCGCCAATTGACGTTGCCACTCTTTCAGCTGTGCGGCTTGCGTTGTGAGCGACTGACTGACCTGATAAAGGGCGCTCTGACCATCGACAAGTTTCTGCTGCTCTTGCTGATCTTTTTGATTTTGATCCCAAGCCGCCTGCACCGTGGTCACAACCTGCTGAACACTGGTCAAGTCCGTTCGTGCCGTCACCAACTGCGCCGTCAGATCCGCAATCTGCTGATAAATTGGCTTAATCTTCGCGCGTTGTGCTAATTCATCCTTCGTTGCCGCAATCCGTTGTGAAACGGGAAGCAATTCCTTTTGCGCAGCCAGTGCACTCGCCTGCATCGTTTGCGCTTTAGTCAACCGTGTCTGGGCCTGTTGCTGAGCCGCTTGGCGCTGTTGCAGGTCTGCTCGAGCCCCGCTGCGTTCCTGCCACTGCGGCTGGATGCTTTGAACCCACTCTAACGTAGCAATCGTTTGTTGCAGCGTTGTCATTGCTGGCTTTTGTGTGGCCAATTGCTGTTGCTGGTCTTCTTGTGACCGCAATTGTTGTTGGTCACGGACCAACTGCTCCTCACGTGTATCCTGTTGGGTCAACGTTTTGACCTGCTGCTGAGCCGTCGTGACCTGCGTCGTTAGCTCGGCGACGGTGGCTTTAGCCTGCTGTTGCTGATCCGCCATCAAGGCCAATAATGGCGTTATTTGGTGTGCTGCCACCAGTTCGGCCGCGCGATCTTGGTTAACTGGCGTCCAAGTAAGGCTACTCCGAGAGCGACTTAGCTGCTGGTCCGCTTCCTCGTTTTGGGCGCGATCCCGCCGTAATTTATCACGTAGTTTATCCGTCCATTGCGCAAAGATTTCTGTATTGAATAGCTGTTCGAGTACAGCCGCTTTGTCCTCACTAGGCGCCACTAAGAAACGACGGAACTCGCCCTGTGGGAGCAATACAATCTGAGCAAACTGCTTACCGTCCATCTGCAACAACTCTTGCAAATAGTCGTCAACCTGCCGTGATTTCGTGAGCTGAGCAATTTCTGCATCGTTTTCAAAGACGGTCAGTTCAACGCTCGCAGCTGCCCGTCTAACCCCAGATCCCCGCTTTTTCTGTAACGTTTGTGCAGGTTCTCGAATAAGTCGATAACGCCGATTACGATGGCTAAATTCAAAGGTCACCCGGGTGTGATCCTGGGTCGTTGCAAAATCCGAACGCATTTCCTGCGGTTCTCGATCAACACCAGAAGACTGGTCAAATAGGGCATAACACATCCCATCAAAAATGGTGGTTTTGCCACTTCCTGTCTTACCGCTGATTAAAAACAAAGGGGTCGCATCGAATTTCTTAAAATCAATCATCTCGTCCCGATAAGGACCGAAGTATTGGAGGCGTAAAGTCAAAGGTCGCATTAGTTTTCCTCCTTCATAGCTTGCTGTAGGGTGGTCTTTGCCCATTCCTGCTGTTGTTCGGTTAGCGCATGATCCGTAACCGTTCCAAAGAAATCACCCAATAAGGTCAACGGATCGCGCTGAACTTCTTCAATATTTAAAGTTTCCGGTGTAACATCCAACTGATTCACCCGCTGAAGCTCTATGATCTTCGGAAAGCGTGTTTTTAATCGCTGCATGACGTTGGCGATGGGAGTTGTGTCCGTTAACGCCACTGCGATGAAATCATCTGGCGTCACGTTGTACTTCACTTCGGGATCCATTAAATGTGCAAAGGAATCCGTCAAGACCACCAGATCATGTAACGGCTTCAAGGGCTTAAACGTCACTTCAACGGGCGTCTTATCCGTGTCCACGATCCAGACCCCCTTGGTATCGGCGGCTTCACTGGTTGAAAATTTCAAAGGAGAACCGCTGTACTTAATCGTCGGTTCATTTTGAAGTGCTTCTTTGCGGTGAAGATGCCCTAAAGCCACGTAATCAAATGGTGTCAACAGATCAACTGGCACAGCATTTAATCCCCCCACTTGAACCAAGGTTTCTGAGTCACTATGCTGGCTACCTGCCGCAAAGAAATGGGCCACTAAGACGTGCTTCTTTGTCGGATCAAACTGTTCCTGCATCGCCGTAACCAGTCGGGCCATACCCGCCGCCACCGTTTTGAGACTGTCATCCTGAAAGTATTGACGCACGGCAAAAGGCTCAAAGTAAGGTAACAGGAAAAATTGTGTGTCGCCCAGTACCACCGGCTTAACCCCATCAGCAATGGTCGTTTTTAAATAAAAGTCGGTGCTTGCAAACCACTCGCTCCCCTGGCTCAGGCGCACGGCCGAATCGTGGTTCCCGCTGATAGCCAACAATGGAAACTGCTGTTGCCGATTCAAATCGACGAGCATGGCGTCCAAAGTGCTCACGGCATCCTCACTAGGAAGCGCCCGATCATAGAGATCTCCGGCAATCACTACCGCATCCACCTGTTCTGCCAGAGCAATGGCTTTGATTTGCTCATAAGCATCGCGTTGTTCCGTCAATAAATCATAGCCATGAAGTTTCTTACCAATGTGCCAATCCGCTGTATGTAAAAAACGCATCCGTTATCTCCCCTTCTATCTGTTCTCTGGTGCCCAATCACAACTCATCAGGTGGTCGTTGACGAGCCCCGCTCCTTGCAAAAAGGAATAAACGGTCGTCGGCCCAACAAACTTAAAGCCCCGCTTCTTGAGTTCACGCGAAATGTGTTGTGCCAAATCAGTGGTTCCCGGGATCTGACTAGCGCTGCTAAAGTGATGACGAATTGGCTGACCGCCAACAAAAGCCCACAGCCAGGTGGAAAAGTCGCTGGGGTCTGGCCAATTCAACAAGACTTGGGCGTTATTAACGGTCGCTTCTAACTTACGACGATTGCGAATAATCGCCGCGTTCGTCATCAACTGATCCACGTCGGCCGGCTTCATCGCGGCAACCGTTGCAATATCGAAACGATGAAAGGCCGCTTCAAATGCTTCACGCTTATTCAACACCGTTTGCCAGCTCAAACCCGCTTGATAAGTCTCCAAGCACAGCAACTCAAATAATGTCTGCTCGTCATGCTCAGGTCGTCCCCACTCTTCATCGTGATAGCGCGTCATCTTAGGCGAAGAGGTCGCCCAATCACATCGATTAACCATCGTGAAACCTCCTTTTTTCTACTGACCTTACTATACCAGATTACAGATGGAAACACCCGAACAAATGTTCACTTTTATATTTTTGAAACCGTTGCCATCACTACCGTTATTGAAAAAGCGCCTTGAAAATTAACGGGCAGTTTTTACTTGACCGCCCTTCTAGAAAAGGCTATGCTATTGTAAATGTTACGTTTTGGGGAATTAAGGAGGTTAGCATCATGCACAGAGCACACCATTTTAAAAAGCGGTCTCTCCTGGTTGCGGCTGCGGCTGCACTACTTTTCGCGCCGGCCGTTGCGACCAGCACTGTTACGGCTCATGCGGCCAGCGTTACGCCTTCCACGGCAACGCTGAAGAAGTCGAACAGCTACTATCGCAAGAATGCTAAGAATCTTGGTAAAAAGTACAAGTTGGCCTTTGACGCGCAAACCGCACTCAAGAAGAATGGCAAGGCCACCGTTTGGATTAACACCAAGGATGCTAAGCTAAAGAGCAGCGTCAAGATTGCCATGAATTACTGGAATAAGAAACTCGGCAAGAAGGAATTTGTCCAGGGGTCTAAGAAGAACCACACACTGACCTTCTCGGTTTCAAAAGCTAAGGCCACGAAGAGCGATCAAAGTGACGCTTGGTGGACACCAGGTAACAAACACTTACAAGTGCGTTGGTCTTATTACCAAGCCGAAACCAAAAACATCGGCGTTGCCATGACAAACCAGTTGAATGACGCCTTCTACAATAAGTATGCCAATACCATCGAATCTAAAGCCAAGGCCAACCTAGCAGCACGAGGTGTGACCGCCGCCGATGCAAATTACCAAACCGAATTCAACACCGAGGCACAGGCCGTTGAAAAGGCACTTCCAGCGTATGCCACCCTTGAAAAGGAAGTTAAGGGAGTTAACACTGTTGCTAAAAATGGTCGGATGTACGAGTATGCCAGCACGATCGCTCATGAACTGGGACACGTGATGGGACTCAACCACTCCCCGAACAAAGCCGATCTCATGTACTTTGAAAGTGGTAGTAGCAATGTTTACAGCTATCGAAAGGTTAAGGCGGGGTTATCCAAGTACAACCCGATTACCAAAACCGATAAGAATCGTGCCAAATTAGCCTTAAAAATTTACACAGCCACCTATTAAATTAATATTGTTCTCTGAGGACCCGCGACGTCAATCCGGGTCCTTTTGTCTGTCTCCATCTATGTTCGCGCCACCTAACGATGAATAGAAAATCAACGTTTTTTTGACACTTGCAATCTAACTGTAATCAATTGTAAATCTGTAGTAACCTGCTCGTTGGTCACACCGTGTACAATAAAGGCAAAGACTGAGGAGGATGTCATTTATGCAAATTAAGTTACATAAATTGGTTGCAGGTGTCGCTGCTTTTGCTGCTGTATTAGCTGTTGGTGTTGGTTTAAACACCACTACGGCTAACGCTGCCGGTAAGAAGGTTGCCGATATTTCGCAATACCAAGGGAATATCAACTGGAAAAAGGCGTCTAAAGACTTAAAGTACGCCATCATTCGGGTTCAACATGGGAGTAAGGGTGACGCTGGCTACATGATCGACAGCAAGCGCAATGTTAACGCCGAAGGGGCCTACAAGAACGGCGTGCCATTTGGCCAATACATGTTTGCTGAGTTCACGAGTGTTAAGGATGCCCAACAGGAAGCCAAAGACTTCTACAAGCGTAGCAACAAGCACACGAAGTTCTTCGTTTTGGATGAAGAAAAGCGGATGCCATCAGCTAACGCCAAGGAACAAACCTACGTTAACGCTTGGTTAAAGACTATGCGTGGTTTGACCGACAAGCCATTAATCATGTACGCCGGTGAATACTACGCCAACTACCACAAGCTGAACTTCAGCAAGTTTGATGGGACTTGGATTGCCAAATACAGTTCTGTTAAGCCTAAGGTCAGTGGCACTTCCGTTGATCTCTGGCAATACACCAGTTCAGGTCGTGTTTCCGGTATCAGTGGAAACGTCGATTTGAACAAGGTCTTGAACAGTTCAGCCGTCAACAAGTGGTTCTCTGGCAAAACAGCGGATTCCGCAAGCACGAGTTACTACAAGAGCATGACTGATGTTAGTGGTATCAAGACCAAGAAGGCCGTTTACGAATACAACTCAACATTATTCACCAAGAACAAGCGTAGCAACAAGGTCGCTGCTGGTAAGAAGTTGGCTGTCAAAGCCATCACCAAGAACAGCAAGAACGCTTACCGTTTCCAATTAACCAACGGCAAGTACGTCACGGCTAACAAGGCTTACGTTTCAACTTATTAAAAACAAACAAAGCCATCCTGCGGGGTGGCTTTTGTTTTGGTCTAAAAAGAGAGCGGACTGTCACTCAAAAACGACTTTTTCAGGAACTGTACTAGTCCCTGAAAAAGCCGTTTTTATTGGCCAAGATATTACCTGGCCCACTCCATTTCCGTTTACTGTAATCCCGTCACTACTTGTAACGTAGCGGAATAATAATTGTGCTTTTCAATCGTCTTAGGCAATTGCTTGGCCGTCTTTTTCTTTAGCGCCGTCTGCTTCATCGTCACAGCCGCAAAGTGAACCGGTGCCGTAAAGGCCGTATTTTCATAACTATTCACAGCCTTACCACCGAGTGTGTAGACTGCCGTAATTTTCTTCTTACGGTTAAAGAACTTCAGCTGCTTCAGCAAAGCCTTTTTAGTCGTGCTATCTTTACTGAGCTTATACGTTTGGGCTAACCGCCATGGCACCCGATTGGCATTGTAGCCGACCTGGTTATCCGTTCCAGATTCAATGCTGTACGGCTTCACCGCCTTTAGTTTGATCTGACTTCCCGTTGCCAAAATAAAGTCTGGGAAAAGTCCCGTTTGGTGCCGCGCACTGAGCTTCTTAACTGCAGTCTGACTGTGTTTGGCGACCTTGGTCCACGTGGCGTTCTTGGTATATTTCGCGAAGGTCTTGAAGTATCCCGTCATGAGATCCGACGTCCGTAACTTGCTCAAATCATAACTGTTCGTGGCCCAATTACCCATGGTTGGCAAGTAAGTGGTGTGATTGATTTCCTTTTGCTGAATCGCCTTAAGCAAGCTCTTAGCCGCGGCACGATAATTCGTGTGCTTGCTGCCCCACTTTTTATCAGCCAAAATCAGCGCATAGGCAATGTCCAAGTCCCCATCGGTCGCGGAATTCTTCTGGGAACCCGTACTGGTCATCTTGCCGGATCGTTTCGTCTGTTGCCACTGCATCAGCGGCACCTTGCTGGAAACGCGGTGTGCTCGGTAATACTTATACAGCTGATTGAAGGTTGCATGGGTGTTAGCGCCCTTCTTCGCCGCCAACACGGTCGCCAGCATGCCGTACCCCTGACCTTCGGAAAGTACGGTCGTCGCGCCCTGACCATTATTGGACTTAACATACTTCTGCGTCTTACCACCCAGATAAGCCTTTTGCCATTGCTTGTATTGCGTGACGGCTTGGCTGGATTTGGCCTGTGCTGTTACGGGCTGAACACTCGTTAGGCCCCAGACTAAACCGCCAACTAACGTCACACCCAGTAAGCACTTCAAGAATTTTCCCTTTTGCATGCTGCATAACGCCCCTTTAAACGACTCAATTTACCGTTTATTATGCGCCTTTTATCAACTGTTGTCGTTGAAAATAACCCACCTCATTGCAAATGACTCTAGCAAAAAACGACCCCGCCAACAATCGTCGACTAGGTCGTTTACTTAAAGTCTATTCTGTAAAAATATTTTTGGCGATCCCAAACGCGGACCAGGCTTTCGGCCATCCCACGTAAAAGGCCAAGTGCGTAATCACTTCGGAAATTTCATCCTTGGTGATGCCGTTACTCTTGCCGATCTTCAAGTGTGCCGGCAATTGTTCAAAGTTCCCCGCCGAGATTAAGGCGGAAATCGTAATCAAACTCCGTTGGTGCGCGGACAATTGTTCTTCGCGTGACCAGACTTGACCAAACAAGACATCGTCATTTAATTCAGCGAACTTGGGCGCAAAATCACCTAAGTTATCCCGACCTGCCGTTTGTTTCTTTGCCATAGTGATCGACCTCCTAGTCTAAAGCATCGTAATGTGCATCATCAACGGGTTCAAGCCATTCGGGCGTCCCCGCCGTAATGGCAATGTGGCTGAACCAACTGTCCTTGGTGGCACCATGCCAGTGTTTGACACCGTCCTTGGTCACCACCACATCACCGGCATGTAACCGCCGAGCTGGTTGACCAGCCTCTTGATACCAGCCTTCACCACCCGTAACCAGTAGAATCTGAAACCCATTGTGGTGAATGTGCCAGTTATTCCGGCAGCCGGGCTCAAAGGTAACGTTGCCCACTCCCACACTGACATCGGGATCACTGACTAAGCCTTGTAAGTAGCTCTGACCCGTAAAGACATCCTGATACGCTACATTCTTATCGCCAGCGGGGAAGATAACCCCGTTTTTTACGTCTTCATTTTTTGCCAAATTTAAGCACTCCTTTATTGATGATTAAAACGTTGCAGATAGTCGTGGAAACTCTCAGAATCGGCAATGGTGTGATCGACTTTGCCATCGTACCAGTCAATTTTGTGGCTAAGCACCTGCAGATGCATCTGCAATTCCGCAATGTCGGCCTCAGCATCATCCTTGGTCTTTTGCAGCATCTCTCGCCGAGCTGGAATTGTTGCATCCCCAGCGGCTCGCAGCTTAACGTAGCGCTTCAAGTCATTCAAGCGCATGCCGGTTCCTTTGAGATGTAGGATAAAACCAACCCACCGAATATCTAGGTCGGTATAGTATCGCACGCCATTCTCATCACGTTGCGACTTTATCAGTCCCTGATCCTCGTAATAGCGCAGCGTATACGTGGATAGTCCCACTAATTTCGCAAACTCGCCGATACGGTAGCGTCTTTCATCTGCCATTTTCTGATCGCCCTCATTCCTTACAATCCCTAGTAAACACCTTCGAGTGCACTTTAAGTCAACCACAATTGCCCAAAAAGGACAAAAAAGTCGGGCCCTTTTAAGCCCGACTCGCAACTATTCAAATGTAATCTGATCAACAACTAACTGCATCATCTGTTGGAAACGCTCATCAATCCGTCGCTGTGGCAACTTTAAATAACCACCCAATTCCTGCATGATAAACCCAAATAATGCGGAGCGATACAGGGTCGATTCCACCAGATTGGGATTATCGGCACCCTCCAGGACGTGTAAGCTTTGAAACATTTGCTTGTACAGATCCCGTAGTGCCTGGTGGGTGCGTTTCAACTGCCGCAGATCATTGGGGTTCATCAAAATGGGCGCCAAGTGTTTCTCCTGCCGGCACCCCTTGCGAAACTCTTGGGCAAAGACCAGCAATGCTTCCTTGCCACCGACCCCAAACAAACGGCGCATGAGACGATCCGTCAACTTATCCACGAAGCGTAAGCCCACTTGATCTAGCAGATCATTTAAGCTGTCAGCGTAGTTATAAACGGATTGTGGCCGAATCTCCAATGCATCAGCGAGGGCCCGGATCGTTAAATTCTCCAAGCCGTGTGCCGCAATCAATTGATCAGCCTGGTCCAACACAATTTCTCTCGTTAAGGTTCGCCGTTTTACCACAATCTCGCCTCTTTCTGAAGTTCTTCTCGTGATTATTATACCTTGAATGGCCGGTAACTTAAACTCCAGAAAGATACACACGCCAAAAGCGGCCACCTAACTACGGCATACCTACCGCTTCTTTCGAAACAGTTCTCGCATTGGCGGCCAGGCCTGACCATACCCACCACCCATCAGGCCACTGCCCAACAACGCCAATAACCAGCAGCGTTTAACCCATTCCTTTTCAAACAAAACGGTCTCCCCTTTCCCTTAAGTGCGTTTAAGCCGCCACTTCAGCAGCTAGACTTTGTGACTAGTCCCGATCATGAAGTTCGGCCTAAAAAACGGCACGTTGCCCCTTACAACGTGCCGTCAATCGTGTCACACTGGTTCTAACCTAATTCTGCCGCTTCCAAACAAATGCGCCTAATCCGCTGAGTGCTAGCAAAAGCGCACCACCTAATCCCACTTCAGTCGACGAGGACTTTTCACTCGTTTGCGGTAAGGTTGGGCCAACCGCACTGACTGTCATTTTGGGCTGACTCTCTCGACTCATCGCTACTGGACTTTGGCTTGCTGACTTGCCCACGTGATGTGCAACGGCGTTTACACCAGCACCACCATTTACCACCTGTTCTCTTGGGCTATTACTTACTGGGCGATTAACGATAACGCCCGGCTTTTGTGGCTTCTGGGGTTTTTGAGGTTTCTGTGGCTTTTGTGGCGCAGTTGGTTTTACCGGATTGGTTGGACTCGGATTCTCTGGCTTGGTTGAACCCGGATTTTCTGGTTCCTTTGGATTCGTTGGGTTCTCTGGCTCCTTTGGTTCCGTTGGATTGGGATTTCCTGGCTCCGTTGGATTGGTTGGACCCGGATTCCCTGGCTCCGTTGGATTCGTTGGGCCTGGCTTCCACGGCTTACCTGGTTTCCAGGGCTTGCTTGGTATCCAGGGCTTAATTGGAATATCCGGCACCAGCCCGGCCCAGCCCCATGGGTGTTCTCCAACGCTTGAAACTCTGCTCAAATTGGGGTTCACAGTAGATACCGCGACATCACTAGCATAAGCCGTGTTGCTCGCAGTGCTAAAACTACCGATCAGACCAATCGCAGTCACCAACAATCCACCGGCCATAGCAACCACTACTTTTCTTTTCATCCTTATTCTCCTCCAATCAACGCTTCCCGTTCCCCCTCTAATTTGTTTAAAATCCAAGCTTACTAACAGCTCGTATGACAAAATGCTTTTACTGACAATACTTTCGCTGGTCTGTAATTATTATAGGTGCTCCCGAAAGAAAATGCCGGTGCGCAAGAAAAAATCGGGGCTGTTAAAAAAATCACAACTGGCAACAGCGCCTTATTCGCGCATTCCCATTGACTTAGCCCTGCATCTATCACCACTGCTAACGTGACACCACCCTTTAATTTTATATCCTTTCAGGTTCTAAACGGCTACACCTGTCATTAATCTGGCTAAAAAAGACTGATTCACTAATGCAAATCAGTCTCCACCATTACACCTTTTCTAAAGCACCACCGCGTTGCGCGACGACTAACGCTGCCAAATGGTTGGCGCGTTGCATGGCCACCTCAAGGGAATGGCCCGCTGTCAATTCGGCCAACAAGCCACCACAGTGCGTATCGCCGGCACCAATCGTATTCACCACTTGACTGGCTTCACCAGGTACCATATGGGCTTGCCCCTGGTCCACGTAATAGCAACCTTGCGCATCTAACGTCACCACTACCGGCGCCTCAGTCAGCGCATTCAACCGCTGTGCGATGGCTTGGTACGTTTCATCGGGTGAGCCTAGTCGCTGAATCTCAACCGCATTACTGTGAACCAACACACCTGGTCGCAGGATTCGTTTCAGTACAGCCGCCGTAAGCTGGTCCACACGAGGTGAGGTATCAAAAAGCACGGGAAGTTGGGGGAATCTCTCCAGAGCGGTCAGGATAACCGCGGCTGCGTGTGGATCCTCGAGCTCGTACCCGGACAAATAAACGTAGCTGTAATCAGCTAAATTAACCGTTTCAAACCACTCGGATCGCCAATACCTTTCCACCCCATTAATCGACAGAAAGGCCCGCTCGCCGTTGGCCTCAACAAACGACACGTCCCACCCGTTGTCGGCGCTAGGATCTTGCAGAAGCATTGGAATCCCTAATCGTTGGAAGGTTTCCCGGACAATTGTGGCGTGTTCACCACGTCCAATTGGGACCAGCAAATTCGCCGTCGCTCCAGCGTAAGTTAGCGCCCGTTGCACATTGAAGGCTGAGCCGCCCACCTGTGTACGCCGCCATTCACCAGGAACATCTTCCCCGCTCCGTGGCAAGCGCTGCACGTTGACGACAATATCGACATACGCTGCCCCAATCACCAAGACTCGTTTCAACTCACTCCACCTCTTCCGTTAGCCGCTTTCCCAGTGGCAACAGGACCAACATGCAGATGACCGCAGCGGCCCCCGCGACAAAAACACCCAGACTATTGTCTCGGAAAATGCCCCGTGCAAATGGCCCGTTCCACACCGCATTGTTGGTAAACAAGAAACCCGTTACCACGGCAACGAGCCATGAACTGATCCCTTTCCAGTTATATCGATTTGTGGACGCGGCCATCATATCACTAATCGCGTAACCCTCTCGCCGATACAGAACGCTGTCACACAGAAAGATTGCGACCCAAGCCGCCAAACAGGTCCCCAAGAAACCGAGGAAAAGCGTGAAATTCCCCATAAAATCCTCGGCAACAAACAGCACATAGACGGGAATCAGAATCACGATACTACTGTGGAGAATTAGCGAATGTTTTTGTGAGACATGAATCCCCACTGTCTCCAAGTTAATCCGTGCCGACCGTAGACTGATAATACACTGCGGAATCAACCCACCGGCGGCCACCAGAAAATAAATCACCGTCATCCACGATGGCAGTGCCCGGCTCATCACATCGATGGGGTTGGCCGCACTAGCCAATCCCGGTTCGACCGTGCTAAGCAGCACCCCACCCCACATTAGAATAAACAATGGGATCGCGCCGCCCAGCATCGTATGCCAGAATGTGGCACTCTGGCTGGCTTGGGGCTTCACGTAGGCTCCCCAATCCGCTGCGGCCATGGACCAACTAATACCAGAACCGGCGGCCACAATGGAGACTGCTGGCCAAAAACCACCAAACCACTTACCAGAAGGACGGGCCAGCGCTTGTTGCCAATCGGCCTTTAGCAAAAATAAAATGAGAATAATGACCGTTAGTGCCCCGAAAATCCAGGACAACCACGTTTGAATCTTAGCCAAGATTGCTTCATTCAAGAGGCCCGAAAGAATCACGATTCCTGCAAATAACGCCAACGCTACGGCCGTCACCAGCGTAGATTTGGCAATATGTAAGACCTGAAAGAGGGAGACCAACAGTAGCGTTCCCGTAATCACATTAATGGCTAACCAGCCAACCATGTTGACCCAGGCAATCCCATTAGGAAGCTTATTTCCCTGAGTACCATAGGCGGCGCGCGACAACTTAAAGGTGGTCACCCCCTCGCGTTTACCAATCATGGCCACCCACCCGGGGAAGACGAAAGACAATGCCCCCAACAGCGAAGCCAGCGTTGCTTGAACAAATGATAAATGATAGCTCACAATAATGGCACCAAAAACAATCCCCATAATGCCGATGTTTGCGGCGAACCAATTGTAGAATAATTTTCCAGGTGTTAACGTCTTTTCGTTCTGTGGCACCTTGATACTTTCCCCATTCATAGCCGTCTTACTCCTCAATAGTCGTATTTGGTACTCCTGAAAAGATAACGTCTGCCTGTCTACCTAAGTGCTCGTCAGGAGGCGGAGCTTTCCCCATTTAACCATCGTCTTGATGACTGCTGCAAATAGTTTACGGCAGTTACAATTGGGCAAAAAGCCCCGTCAACACACGGACTGCCTGCACCGATCAGCATTTTCATCATCTTCCCCCAAAGTACCAATAATCACACTATACCTGATTAAGGTTGGATTGTCAGCAACAATCACTCACAAAATTATTTATAGCCTAACACGTCTATTTTCAGGATTTCACCCCACAAAAAAACGCATAGTTCAAGTACTATGCGCCAAACAAGCTTAATCAAATTCTTCATATTCGTTAGGATCTTGACCATCAACCCGACCATCAGCACGGCTCAATTCGTCAATAGCATGCATCTCTTCGGGCGTTAAGTTAAAGTCAAATAAATTCAGGTTAGACCGTTGATGCAGCAGGTGGCTGGCCTTAGGAATCGGCACGATCCCCCGTTGATAGTGCCAGCGTAAAATGATCTGGCCCACGTTCTTCTCGTACTTCTTAGCCAGCTTCTGAATCACCGGTTCCCGTAGCGCGGCACTACCGCGTCCCAATGGGCTCCAGGCTTCGGTAACGATTTCCCGCTGTTGATCCGCCGTCAACATCCGCTGGTTATTCCAATACGGATGCGCCTCGATCTGGTTGACCGCTGGCGTCACACCCGTTTCCTTCACTAGTCGGTCCAAATGTTCGGGCTCAAAGTTCGAGACCCCAATCGACCGGATTAAGCCCCGGGTTTGGGCATCAATCAATGCTTGCCAAGCTTCAACGTAGTGATCCCGCTTGGGTAACGGCCAGTGAATCAAGAACAGGTCGAAATAAGCCAGTCCCATGCGATAAAGGGACTCTTGCACCGCCATCGTGGCGTCGGCGTACCGGTGATACTTTCCGGGCAACTTAGACGTCACGAAGAAGGCTGAACGAGGCAAACCCGATCGGCGAATCGCTTCGCCCACGGCCCCCTCGTTATCGTAATTCGTCGCGGTATCTAAGCTCCGATAACCGTCGCGAATTGCGGCTAAGATCTGATTGACACCCTGTCCACCGCGAACTTGAAAAGTGCCCAAACCCACTGCTGGCATTTGGTAACCATCGTTCAACGTTATTTCTGGTACATCACTCATCAAATAACCTCCTGTCTAAATGTACGACTAAGTTCACTCTAACGCGGAAACGCACTAAAGGGAACTATTTTGCCGATGCTGCTTGATGACCCGGTTCAAGATAACCGCCAGCATCAGTGAAATGGCGGCATACACTGCCGCTCCCCAACTGATGTGATTAAGACCCGCCACACCCAGCATGCCGGAAGCGGTCGCTGAGCCCAATGAGATGCCAAAGTTAAAGAAGATGGAATTCAGTGATGACGCTAATACCGTGGATTGCGGATATTCTTCTTCGGCAATGTTTAGAAAATGAATCTGAATGGGCGAGTTGATGACCGTCACAATCAGGCTCAAGACTAATAAGATCCCCAGGCCACCAAACTTAAAGCCCAGGCCAATCGGCAACAGCGCTAACAGAATCACGTCCGCCACGTAGAAACGAGGCATGATCCGCAGCCCATTTCGTTCGGCCAATCGACCGGACAGCCGATTGCTCAGGATACTCATAATCCCAATCAGGAAGAGCAACCAGTTTAGACTCTGGGTGCTAAAGCCCAGCGCCGTCGTGAGCAGTGGTCGAATGTAGGTATAGTACGCGTACATGGTGGCTGCTGTGAACAGAACCAGGGCAATGCCCACGTAAATCCGCCGATCCTTTAACAGAACCAATTGATTTTTAATACTGCCCTGCACCTGCTCAACCTGCCGTGGCAGTAGCCATCCCAGTAGAACACAGGTGACCGCGCTGATGACCGAGATGAGGTAAAAAGCGTCGTGCCAGCTATAACTGGTACTGATTGCCGTTCCAATGGGCACCCCAAAGACGGAGGCAATACTGAAACCGGCAAAGATCCAGGAAACCAGGCCCGCCCGCTTCTCACGCGGCGCAATAGAACTGGCAAATGTCATAATCAAAGAAATAATCGCCCCAGCTACCATCGCCGTCATCATCCGTGACAGCAGTAGGACGGGATAGTTCATGGCAAAGCCACTCAGCGTGTTCCCCACTAAGAAGATTCCCATCAACGTCATGAGCGTCTTGTAACGGCTAAACCGACTCGTCAGGACCGTAATAAACGGCGTGCTCACCGCGTACACCGTCGCAAAAATGGTGACCAAATAACCCACGGTTGCCACCGGAATCCGATATTCCTTGGCAATGTCCGAGAGTACCCCGACCACAATAAATTCATTACACCCCAACATAAAAGCCACCAGGACAAAGACGATGGCTTGCCAACGATACTTGTTCAAGATATTTTCTCCTCTGAATCTTAAAATTTTCACTCGCTACCTACCAGAATACACTATCTTTCAGAAAATACGTTAAGGGACGTCTCATGAAAACGTCCCCAATCACGCATTATTTTTCTAACACCGTAGACTGGTGATAAGTCGCCATAACGCGGTTCAAAATCACCACTAAAATCAATGAAATCAGGGCGTAACCAGCCGC
Source organism: Levilactobacillus hammesii DSM 16381 (assembly GCF_001434395.1). Classification (GTDB taxonomy): domain Bacteria; phylum Bacillota; class Bacilli; order Lactobacillales; family Lactobacillaceae; genus Levilactobacillus; species Levilactobacillus hammesii. The sequence goes on along the minus strand of NZ_AZFS01000064.1, from coordinate 141,545 downwards.
CCCCAGACTCACATTTTGTAAACCAACCTGGCTAAGCATCAACGAGGCCGTCGCTGATCCCACGGAAATACCAATGTTAAAGGAAATCGGACTGACCGACGACGCCAGCATAGTTGCCTGTGGATAGCTCTCGGCTGCCACATCTAGGAAATGAATCTGGATGGGCGCTCCGGCAATGGTCACAATCAATGTCAGAATCAGCAGAACCCCGAAGCCCAGTACCTGGCTATTTAACGCCACTGGCAATATCAGCAATAGGGCCATATCGGCTACGTAAAACCACGGCAACTGTCGAAGGCCATTTCGCTCAGCCAGGGTACCTGACAAGCGGTTGCTAATGATACTCATGATCCCCAGCACGAAGAGCAACCAGTTTAGACTCGTCAGACTGAACCCCATACTCGTCGTAATCAAAGGTCGAATGTAGGTGTAGTAGGCGTACATCGTCGCCGCCATGAAGAGGTTCACGGCGATCCCCAGATAGACCCGCCGATCGGTTAGAAAGACCAACTGATCCTTGACGCCCCCCTTGGTCTGTGGGACGTGCCGTGGTAGCAACCAGGCCAGTAGCACATAGGTCACCAGTGTGATGATTGAAATCACGTGAAATGCCGTGTGCCAGCTATCAGCGGTACTGATGGCCACCCCAATGGGCACGCCAATCACGGAAGCAATGCTGAAACCGGCAGAGATCCACGCAATCAGCACCGCCCGCTTGTCGTGTGGCGCAATGTCATTGGCAAAGGCGATGATAAAGGACTCGATGGCCCCCGCCACAATTGCCGTCATCATTCGCGCTAGCAGTAGCATGCCATAACTCGTGGCAAATCCACTTAACGTGTTTCCTACTAAGAAGATTCCCATCAGAACCATCAGCGTCTTATACCGACTAAACCGATTCGTCAGTACGGTAATGAACGGCGTGCTAACGGCAAAAGTCGTTGCAAAAATCGTCACCAAATACCCCACCGTCGCCACGGAAACCTTGAGTGACTGTGAGATATCGGAGATGACCCCCACGACTATAAACTCATTACACCCCAACATGAATGAGGTTAGGACAAAGAGAATCGTTTGAAGACGGTATTTCGACATAGTCTACTTCCTTTCGTACGCCTAAACAGGACTGAATTTTCAAATAAGACTGCTCGTCTCGGGAACAATCCACCTTACTCTCTAGGGTACACGAGAACACAAAAAACGGCTAGTCCCCTCAGGCAACTAACCGTTCCGTTTCATTTATTTTTTAATCGTACGGACAATCTGTTCCGTCATCAACTGGAGGTCTTTTTCCTGACCATGAAGTAGAAACGGCGCGTAATTGGACTGCACCAAGTAGCCAATCAACTGTCCGGCCATGATCCGGACCAGATCGGCAGCCTCGATGTCGTCACGCAACTCCCCGGTTTCTCGAAAATACTGCAGCAGTTCGCCGAGAAAATCAAAATCATTATCACTGACTAATTTCCCAAACAATTGCCGGACATCGGCATTAGTCATCAGTTCCATCGCAATGATTTTGACGGCTTCTTCATTTCCTTTGATGAAGGCATACCGGTCGGTCACCATGAAATGCACCATCGTCGTCAACGTCTTTTGTTTAGCAATCCCAGCAAAGAACTCGTCGCGATACTGGGGAAAGAAGTGCGCCATGACAGGCCGTACTACGGCCAACATCAAATCCTGCTTCGTATGAAAATACTTAAAAATGGTGGCTTGACTGATCCCGGCTGCCTTAGCCACATCAACAGTCGATGTGCCATCGAAGCCATTCTCTGAAAAGAGCGTCATAGCCGCCACCAACGCTGCCTTCTTACCTTTTGGCATCTTTTGTTGTTCCAGCCAATCGCGGTAATTGACAAAAATATTTGGTTCCACACCATTCACCCTTTCCGTTTAATCGATGTGATTAATGACGTCAATTGCCGCTCACAGTAAGCCCATGACTTTCTGGAACGGCAATCATAACTACTTATTTAGTATACGCGACTTAATTAATAAACTCTTGTAATTTCAATTAAACTTTCCGATAACGCTTCAATCCAATCACGTTCAGGATGGTTAACCCCACCAGGAAAATTAAGAGAATCGAGATGTCAAAGCCTAAATTCCAGATCGATGTCCCTCGCATGATAATATCGTTAACCGCCTCACCAGAGTACTTCAACGGAATGATGTAGGAAATAGCCTTCACCCAGTCGGCCATCGAATCCAGTGGAATAATTCCGGAGAAGAAAACCTGCGGAATAATCACGAGTGGGATGAACTGCATCATCTGGAACTCGGAGTTGGCAAATGTCGACAGTAAGATCCCAAATGCCAGGGCAACCAACGCCAGAATCAGGTTGATGACGACGACACTAGCCATGCTACCAACGACTTCGATTCCCAATAACCATACGGTCGTCAAGACAATCACAATCGTTTGAATAACAGCCAGTACGCCGTAACTTAGCATGTAACCAAAGACGATGGAAGACCGCTTAACCGGCGTTGCTAGCAGGCGATCCAGCGTTCCCGTTGTTCGTTCCTTGAGCAGTGCCATCCCTGAAATCAGGAAAACAAAGAAGAAGACGAAGAAGCCCATCAGGATGGGAAGCATCTTAGCAAAGTAACCGGTGTCCTTGTCCCCATAAACGTAGTGGTTCGTGATCTTCGGCGTGGACTGACTGGTGCTCTTGGTTGCATGATTCGTTGACTGGGCCTTAGCTGCCGTGGCCTGTTTAGCAGCGTTTTGCTTGGCCGCAGTCACACTACCCGTCATGGCAGATGCCGCAGTCTGTTGCTTCTGTAAGGCCTGCAATTGTGCCTGTAACTTGACCGTGGCCTTGGTACTCTGCTTTAGCGCCGACTTCAGCTGACTGATGCTCGTTGCCGTCAAGACATTCTTGAAGGCCAATTTAACCGTCGCCGTCTTAGTAGAATCGGTGTTGGCATAGGTCAGGCTGTAGTTGTTACCATTCTTCTTAATAATGGCATCAACCTTTTCATCGTTCAGAGCTTTCTTGGCATCCTGCTTCGTATCATATGACTTGACCGTCACGTGCTTGATCCCGCCCATTTCCTTGTTCAACTTCTGGGAAACGGAGACCGTTCCCACACTGACGTCGGTTGAGGCGTTGGTATTAAAGATCACACTCATTAACAGCATCACGAGAATGGGGGCAACAAACATCAGTGCAAGTGTCCGCTTGTCCCGAAAGAGTTCTTTCAGCACCCGGTTCATAATTCCAATCGTTCTCATGATTCAACCCCCTCCGCCTTTAAAAAGACGTCTTCAATCGTCGCAACAGCATATTGCTTTTTCAGGACGGCTGGCGTATCGAATGCTATGACTTCGCCGTCTAAAAGCAATGCCACACGATCAACTAATTCGGCTTCATCCATCACATGCGTTGTAATCAAGATACTTCGGCCTTCATCCCGAATGCGCCCCAGTTCCGTCCAGATCTGCCGCCGCAACGCCGGATCAATTCCCACGGTCGGTTCGTCCAAGATCAGTAGTTCTGGACTACCCAGAAGTGCAATGGCCAAAGACAAACGGCGCATCATCCCTCCAGAATAACCGGAGACTCGTTTGTTCAGATCAGCCGTTAGGTCAACCACTTCCGCCGCATGCATAACCTCTTTTTTCATATCAGCCTTGGCGATGCCCTTCATCAAGCCAAAGAACTTTAAGTTTTCCAGACCTGATAAGGAATCGTACAGGGCATCCGTCTGCGCCATGTAACCAATTCGTCCCAACAACTCCCGATTTGGCATGGTCGTGTCAAACACCTTGGCGGAGCCGCCACTCGCGACCTCCATCCCCAAAGCCACCTTGATCACCGTTGATTTACCGGCCCCCGAAGGCCCGATGAGGCCAACGATTTCACCCGGATTCACGGTGAGATTAATATCTTTTAAGACGGTTTGATCGCCAAATTTTTTGGCGAGATGTTGTAAATCAATCATTGCTTGTCCCATAATGATGCCTCCCAAAACAGAATTGACTTGGTAAGTGAGTAATCACTTACTTGATAAGGTGAGTATATACTCACCTTTGAATTTTGTCAATGACTAGCTTGCAAACAGAAGAATTTAGATGTACTGTGTATGTACACGATAAAGAAAGGACCCCTGCCCATGGCTCACCAATTCTACGAAACCTGTGCCTATTTCACCGCCGCACGCTATCTCCGAGCAGTCGAGCAGCTCACGGACAAGATCTTTGCGCCAACTGGCCTGAAACCCGCCTACAGTTATATCATGATGGCATTGGAAGATCAGCATCCCCAGACCATCAAGGAACTTTCCACGAAATTAGGCTACGAACGCTCAACGATTTCTCGACTGGTCAAGTCACTGGCGCAGCAGAAGTTAGTCACCCTACAAGCACAAGGACGGGCGACCAGTATTGACCTAACCGCGGATAGCGCCCCCTTTCTGGTGACGGCCAACCGCTGTCTCAGTCACTTAACGGCCACAACCGATCAACTGCTGGGTGCTGATAAAGCCCCCATGACACATCTACTAACGACAAATAATCAAAAAATTCGGGAGGACTTAAAATGATCACTTATCATAAACAAGACGTTGAAGACCTGTCCATTTTCTACAGAGAGGCTGGCGATCCTAACAAGCCCACCATGCTCTTACTGCACGGCTTCCCTTCCGCTAGTCATATGTTCCGTGACCTCATGCCGGCACTCGAAAATCATTTTCATTTGATTGCGCCAGACTTTCCAGGGTTCGGTCAGTCCAGTTCACCCGATCACGATGAATTCATCTACAGTTTTAAACATATCAGTGAAATCATGACGACTTTCCTAAAAGAACGCAACCTCACCTCCTTCTACATGTATGTCTTTGATTACGGTGCTCCCATTGGCTACTATCTGGCGCTTAGCCATCCCGACTGGATTCGCGGCATCGTTAGTCAAAACGGCAACGCTTATCAAGAAGGATTAGGCAGCAAATGGGCCACCCGCCAAGACTTCTGGGATCACCCCACTCAAGCTAAACGCGATAGCTACCGGACGGCCTTCGCTCCCGAGACCATCAAGGGCCAGTACCTCACGGGAACCCAACCCAATCGCGTCGCACCGGACGGCTATATGCTCGATATCGCTTATACCCACACGCCAGATTACGCAGAGCGTCAACTGGATCTTATCTTTGATTATCAAAATAACGTCAAAACCTATCCCCTATTTCAACAGTACTTCCGCGAATATCAACCCCAGCTACTCGCCGTTTGGGGCAAGAACGATCCCTCGTTCATTCCTGCCGGCGCTGAGGCCTTTAAGCGTGACGATGCCAATGTTGAGGTGGACCTGTTAGATACCGGCCACTTTGCCTTGGAAACCCACGCCCAAACGATCGCGCAACTGATTATTCAGTTCTTTAATAAGTAGCTCACGCCAAACTAAAAGGTGAAGCCCCACAAAACTTGCTGGACTTCACCTTTTTAGTAACTAAACTAAAGTTTTAAAGTATCAGGTATACCTATTCTAGCAATAATAGTCAACCTGAAATTGGGCAACCTAGTGGTCCCTTCGCCTTACCGGTCAGCAGATATGGACTGGAACGGGGCGAACGCAACTTGAAGCCTCGAAAATCACGAGTCTACAAGCTTGGTTTTCTACTAAGCCAGTAAGGAGTTCACTTACTGACTAAGTAGAACGACGCACCTGAGCCATATCTGCCGACCTCACGGCTTACATGGTGCTCTTAGCTGACTGTGATCATAACTATAGCAGGCGTTATTAACTGAACCGAATACGCAGGGTAGTCACGTTTTCGAACGATGTGTTGTGATAAAACACAATCAGAGCCGGAGGAGGCCAGGGATGGAGCCAGCCGTGAAAGTGGTGTTAACTGGCGTGCTTCAGCCAGTTTACAGCACGGGCGACTTTGGAGACAGGTGCTCTTCGTGGCTCCAAATCGAGCGAGAAGACTGGCGGCCTTCCAGGCTGAAGCGTCCCCACAGCAGGCGGAATCCCTGGCAGCCGTAGTGCGCCCACTTTAGACTAGTTTAGTGGCGCTAATGCTTACCAATACAGGGCCACGGTGGGTATTTCATCTTCCAACCCTAGTTAACGCAATTAAATCAGCTTCATGAGCAGATGAATCTGACCCGCAATAAAATCGTGCGTTTTGGCTGGCAACGCCTGATTATCACGAATCAACAATTCATCAAAAATCACCTTCTGGAAGGTCGCCATGATGGCCGTTGCCAATTGGGTCGCCTTCTCTGGGGTCACCTCTGCCGGTGTAATCTCGAACAATCGCTGGGCCACCCGCTTCTGAACGTGGTCAAAAGACGTGATCAACCACGCAGACTGTTCATCCGACAGCATTGCCCGATTGCGAATCGTAATGATAAATTCCTGGTAACCAATGCCATTTCCTAACAACCGCCACATGTTTTCAAAGAGGCCAATGACATCCCGTTCAATATTTTCTCGTGTCCACCCGGCCGTCATGTCTTCTGCAATGCGGATACGGTCCGCGACGCCTTCATGGACAATCTGATCCAGCAGTTCCCGTTTGCCCTTGGGAAAGTAATAGTACAACAGGCCTTCCGCAATGCCGGCGCGCTCATTAATCTCCCGCGTGGACGTTTCCGTATAGCCCTTTTCCGTAAATAATTCTCGACTGACCGCAATGATCTTTTGGCGTTGCTGGTCACTTTTTTTCGTCATAACTTCATCGCTCCACTCAAGTTGTTTAGCTCTAATTATACCGTCTTTTCCGCACTGGGAGCAAAAGGCATGCGTTCACCACGCCACCCGGCAACGTCGTCGGGTTCGAACTGGTAGGTCAAGGGCTTGCCATAGGCCTGTTCGTACGCCGTCTTCTTCTGCTGATAATCGAGCGCCATCATGGCACGGCTATTGTCCCGCACCGACTTTTGCGGATCAGGGAAAATGGGCTTGAGAACGTGCATGACGTAGCGAACCTGATCAAACTCGGCATTATCCATGCGTGGCAGATCTTGGATCTCGACGAAACAGGAGATGACGGGAACTTGGAATTTAGCGGCGTAGTAATAAGCCCCCCGCTTCACCGGTCGTGGCTTACGGTAGTTAAACCACATCTCCTGTTCCGGATAGATCAGCACATATTGCTCTTGGGCCAGTGCCTGCTGAATGAATTTAGGAAAGACCCGTCCGGCATATTCCTTGTCGTCACTAATGGGAATCGTGTCGTAGTAATTCATGAGGTAGCCAATCACCCCGCCCATCTCCAGGTTGGTATCCCGACTCACAATATAGAGACGTTTCTTACTGGTACGCTGAACCATCCGCCGCACCACCGTGTTGTCTAGGGGATTAAAATGATTGCTGGTGATGATGGCGCCGCCGGTCACCCCAGCCAGATTTTCCAAACCTTCAAAGCGGGTCCGCCGATTAAAGTAACGGGTGGCCAACCCCGCGACCTGCCGGGAAACGTGATTGTTAAAACGATAGGTCAAGGTGCCGTTGCGCTGAAGGTAACGCTGGAGCACGGCGGTTTGTTGGGCCTTCGTAAAAATCGGATCATTAACTTCGACCTTGGCGTTCAGTTGGCCAGTCACGGCATCATGTTCAATGTTTTTGACAACTTTTTCTTTCATACCACCAATAATCATGTTAGATCAACTCCAATTCTTTTTTAATCTGCCAGACATTAGCTGGTTGTTTCTCCGCATAAATGGCGAGTGTCCGTAGGAGGTTGTGCTCAGCCGTACGATCCTTGGCGCGGTCCGCTGCGGTGAACACCCGTTGAATGGCCAGGATTTCCGCATAGTATGGAGACTGAGGCGCGATATCCCAGAAATACTGGGCGTTCTGTGCCGCCGGGTAGTGCCACGGCTTACTGAACAAGGTGTAGTGCGCCACTTTGGGAACAACCCGCTTACCCCGTGTAGGCATGGTGTTCCAAGCGGGATCCAGATACAGGACACGATCGCGACACAATTCATTCAAATAATCCTGATCCGGCGCAATGAAGTCAAGGTGATAGGTCGCCAGCAGACGACTAAAATTCTCGCTAAACCCCTCTGCTCGCATCTGACGCAGATTCAGCAATAACACGCCGGAGTTAAAATACTGAGCAATTGGCAACTGCAGGTGATGTTCGACGTAGCGTAGACTCTGCGGGTGTTCAATCGCAAAGGTCTCCCGAACGGCACCGACCAAGTGATCGCCTAGGTCCATGCAGAAGAGCGCCGCCAGATCGGTTGCCACCACGACATCAGCATCGAGATAGATGGCCTGATCATACTGGGGAAACATCGCGGCAATGAACAGCCGGTAGTAGATCGACAGGGTGAAGTTTGCCCATGGCAGCTTCCGGTGTTCTCCGGCCAACCGGGCGAGCAGGTCCGGGCTAAGCTGCACAAAGCGAATCGCCACGTTGCCGGTCGCCATGTTTCCCAATCGCTCACGGTTTTCAACACTCAGCACCTCATATAAAACAATCAATTCGTAGTTTTGCCGGGGATTCGAATGGGCTTTAATTGAGGTTATCGTCACCGATAAAAACGGCGCGTAGGCATCGTTGATGGAAAAGAAAATTGGAATAGCTTTCGTCATGTTAGCACCCTCCTCACCTATTTAGTCGCTGATTAATTCTCTTCTAATCTGCTGAATATCATCACTATTCTTCGCCGAAAAAGCGTGTAGCGTAGCCAATAACCCCGTCTCAGTGGCCTGATCCTTGGCACGATCCGCAGCCGTGAAGGCGCGTTGGATCGCCTTAATTTCTGCGAAATACGGGGATTGCGGCGCGATGTCCCAGAAATACTGGCCATTCTGTGCATCCGCGTAGTGCCACGGCTTGCCAAACAAGCTGTAGTGAATCAGCTTGGGCGCGGTCACCCGGTTCTGCTGGGTCGGCATCACATTCCAAGCACGATCGAGGTGTGTCACGCGATCCCGGCACAGAATGTTCAAATAATCTTGATCCGGCGCAATGAACTCGGCGTGATAGGTCGTCAGCAAGTGGGTAAAGGTCTCGTTGAATTTCTCGGCGCGCATCTGCTTTAGATTCAACACCATCACGCCAGAGTTAAAGTAGTCGGTAATTGGCAACTGCAGGTGCTGCGTCACGTACTGCACACTCTGCGGATGATCGGCAGCAAAGGTGTCCTGCACGGCCCCGACCAAATGGTCCCCCAGATCCGTCTGGAACAGTGCGGCCAGGTCCGTGGTCGTCACCACATCGGCATCGAGGTAGATGGCTTGGTCGTACTGGGGAAACATGGCGGCAATGAAGAGCCGATAGTAGATTGTGAGGGTAAACGTGGCCCCACGTAACTTCATGTGCTCCCCGGCCAACTGCTTCATCAGGTCATCGCTGACCGTAACAAAGCGAATCGAAACGTTGGTCGTTGCCAGTTGTCCCAACCGCTCCCGGTTCTCCGCGTTAAGATCTTCGTACAAAACAATCAGGTCGTACTGGCGCTGCGGATCGGCATGGGCAATGATGGACGTCATCGCGACTGAGAGAAATGGCGCATAGGCATCATTGATGGAAAAGAAAATTGGAATTGGTTGGGTCATCGTGGTCTCCTCCTTACAGGGTCACAATTAATTTTTGATAGTCCGTTAAAATATCATCATATTCGTGTAATTTTAATTTACGATGAACGTCCTCGACCTGCCACGGCTTGACCGTCAGGGTATGCAGCCACGGGAACAGTCGAAAACTGGTGGTAAAATGCTGAAAAACCGTATTGGCTTTGAGACGTCGCTGTTCGTTGTAACGTCGTGGTAGTAGACGTTTGCGCGTCACCAAGCGATTAATCGCGGATTGATCGGGCATGAACATCTCTTCAGTCCGACATAGCTCACGACAGCGTGCAAACAGGCCCGTGCGCCGAATCACCTTGAGATTGAGAAGCAGCATCCCCGAATTCATATAGTCAAAGTGCCGCCAACTTTGATGGAAGAACCAGCGCCCGTAATGATCCAGCACGCCAGCCAGCTCAATTTCACGAATATCTTGGTGGTAAAAGGGTTGGCAATTCAGTCGGCAGATGACGTCGGTATCGAGGTAGAGGAGCTTGTCCGGTAACTGGGCCACCTGATCGGCATATAACCGCAACATACAGCACGGGGTAAAGATCGTATTGCGGTTGGCCGTGAGTGGCTCCGCGGCCACCAAAGCCGTCACGTCAATACGGGTCACGCAACTAGCTGGATTGGCCTGCTTGACTATCGCATCCAGTTCCGCCACCGTTTTCACCGTGAGCGGTTCGAACTGCCGCGTGTCGCTCTGCATGGCTGCCGTTAAAATGTAGATAGCTAACGGCTCATGCGTTTCTTTCAGTAACGATAGGATCGAGATCAGTAAGCCCGGTTTCATATGACTATCGCCACAATAGAGAATATTCACCCTTCACCCCTCCTCGTAAGTCACGTACTGTACGTTGCTCGTCGCCGCGCGCTTGGTCATCTGCGCTTGGATCTGTTGTTGGAGCACGCGCTGTTGCTGCTTTGCCGGTAGGCTCGCGTCCGGGAAAAAGGGACCATCCAGGTAAACGACCAGTCGTGGTCGTCGCCCCCAACGTTTGCGATAGGTAACCGTCAAACAATAGGCGGGAACCTGAGCCGCCACGGGAAAATGAAACGCGGCGGGATTGAACGGTCGAACGCCCGTATAGTAGGGCCAGACGTGCTCTTCGGGATAAATCAGCACCCATTCATCAGCTGCGAGCTTCGCCATAACCGCTCGGTTAAATCGTCCCAGTTGATGAAGCGTTTGCGGTGTCGGGAGCGCCCCACCCCGGCTCGCCAGTGAGCCGATAACGGGAATTCCCAGATTAGCCGGACTGACTAGGGCATTAAACGTGCGATGATCACCTAGATAATAGGGAATCAGCACATCCCCGGTCGGCTGGGTATGATTGCCATACAATACAAACCCGTGATCACCGGCCGCCTTGAGCCGCCAAGCATTCTTAAACGTCACGGATCGCCCAATGTGACAGTAAAGATAACTGAGACTGTTGGCAGTGACGCGGACTAGCCGTTGTTGCCACCGTTTGCCCGATGACTGCCAGTCGTAATCGGCAGGCAATTGCCAATCCTGATGACGACTGGTAACGAAATCCTCTTGAAAGCTGTGATAGACCCGATTTCTCATGGCAATCCCTCCTCTGCTCATAAAATTAAGTGAGTGCTCAATTACCAACTTCAATATAGCACATCTTTTTTAGAATGCAAGGCCCTTTCTCAGAGAAAATGACCAAAAAAATCGCCAACCCCATTCAGGGCCGGCGATCGTCGTTACTGCATTAAATTCAAGGTAACCAATTGGTAAGACGTTTTTTCATGATCCGTGTGTTGGGTTGTTTTTTTACCCGTTTGTTCCAAAATTTGAGTTCTCTCAGTTCCCGTGACGGTTTGCACCTTCGTCACCACGAGCTTCGTATTGGGATTCAGGAGATATTCCTTCTCGTCATCGTACTGAGAAATGGGCGCAATATAGGCGCCGTGATAGCCCTTAGGAAAGTTAATCTTCAATAGAATCTGTGAAGTGAATTCCGTTGCTACCGCATGACTCGTGCTCGTTGAAGCAAAACCCGGATCTCTGTAAATAGCGCCTGGCTTTAACTTGGCCTGGTGCAGGGCGAGTCGCGCCACCTTCTTAGAGGTTCCCCGGTAGACCGTCATGGGGTGCGCCAACTTAAAGGTCTTCAGACTAGCCGTCAGATCCTTCACGCGTTGCCGTGTCTTAGCGGTCGTCTTGCGTTTGGGATAGCGTAAGGCGTTGTTAATCTTGTCGGAACCGTCGCCCGTGTAGACGCCGATCACCTTGACCTGCCGCTTGCTGAGCTTACCTGCCCAGGCTTTGGACTGCTTCACCATCTGGCGATAGTGCTTCTTGGTCAGCTTAATGGCACGATTGCTATAGGTCATCCGACCCACGTTGGTCACCAGTAGGATCTGGGTCGATCCCGGGGCCACCACGATAGCATCGCTTCCCGTTCGGCGGACCACGGACAGTGCCGTATTCTTAGGAATCGACACACTCTCCGGTGCGGACTGATCCGTTGGTTGTGTGAGCGCGGTCACGGAACGCCGTGTCACGACCTGTTGGGTCCCCGCCGAAGTGTTTGTGTTGAGCTGACTCTCAATGTAGACGAGTTTAGGCGCTTTAGCTTTCGTCTTAGCGCTGGCAGTCGTTGCTAGCCCGCTCCCGAGAACGAGTCCCATCCCGACCATCAGTAATACCCCTAGTGTCCTTTTCATCAAAACTCCTCCTCCAAAAACGGGTGCCGACTGGATTTCCCCGCCAGCCATTCACCCTAATTGTTCCGCTCACCATTATAGCATGATAGCGATGCCATTGAATCATTCAGGGGCAAAACTTAATCGTTATAGCGGAGACTATTCTAGCAGCAAACTTCATGGCTAATTCGCTTCAAATGCGCATCGAACCCGAGCCTCAACGGAGGTGAGTAGCCAGCCGTTGGCGAGTTTTAGTGATCTCACAAAAGTCATCAGTCGTGATAACCCGGTGAAACTAGAAAGGTGCTGGGATGTCACTCAAAAAAGGCTATTTCAAAACGTTGAAGTTCTGAAATAGCCTTTTTGTTTTTACCATGATGGTGTCGAAACGTGGACCATCAGGCAGTTTGTTGCGCTTAACCCGAGAACAGAAATTATGCCAAGATCAGGCATAACCCCTGTTCTCACGTTAATGCTCGCAAACTAACCGCCTGCTGTTCCACTCTTTATTCTGCAATTAAATCTTATGAAGCGTAGTAAACTTCACCGTGGAAGCGATGGTTCTTGAGTTGCTTGGCGACCTGCTTAGACGCGTAATAGTGCTGATCAACCCACAGGCCGGCGCCACCGGCTTCACTCAGCACGGCTAGCTTTTGCCCGTGATACGGCTTGTTGGCCACCTTGTAGTAGGTGCCGTCCCCGGCTGATTGATTCCAGCCACGAAGGCCGACCCAATTGGCCTGGCGAACCCACATCTTCTGGCCGACCACCCAGTTGGTGTGCTTGGCAATCTGCGCCGGATCGGCGCTCGCCAAGCGTTGATGTAACGTTGTCGTCCGGGTGTAGTGCTGCGTGTTATCATAGCCCGCCGTCCGCCACTTGGTCGCCGTAAACTTGACCTTGTCGTATTTACCGGCGCCCTCGTAATGGTACCAGGTGCCCCGCAGGCGTTGCGGATAGACCTTCATTGTCCGTTGTGCCTTAGCGTGGACCGTTGTGGGGGTCACCATTTGTGCACCACCCAAAGTCATCCCCGCAAGTAATGCTAAAAGCCAAACTTGTTTCTTCATCAGTAAAACTCCTCCCCAGGAATATGATGTGTGACTCATACGGAAATAGTATACACCAGCCAGGCCCGCAAAAACCGTATAAATTAATAAATAACCGCTTCAATCACTGCTGGCCTGAAGTGCCCGGTTTTTCAGCAGTCCAATTGCGGCCCGCAATCGTACGGTTAATGCCCCTATATGGGGATCTTCACCCATTGAAACAGGCGGCGCAATCGCGTCAGTGAATATTGAAAAGAGAGTGTTCCCAGAATCAAAAACGCCGGCAGATACTGAATCAAATACCGACTACGTCCCCCTTCAAAAAGCAGTAAAAATAGGAACGCGCCAATAATCGTTAGACGCAAAACCTGGGTGAATTTGCGCTGATCACGCCACCCAAAAAAGATCATGATTAGCCAAACGATCCACCACGCCTGTGCTAAGTAACGAAAATCTCCCAAGCGCGTCCCATAAAGATAAACGAACTCACGGAGACCGCGCGCAAATCCGGTTCCAGTCGGCTTGGTTCCCTGCTGGATGAAGTGACCTTCTTTAATCCAGGCAAATGAGCCATCCGCGCTGTTATTGCGTTGCTTCTTGACTAAAAAGGTTAAATATCCCCAGAATCCCCGTTGTTTTAACCGTTTGAGGTACATCTTCTTGGACCACTCGGTGCGGGCCTTCTTAGTCGGCAATTGGGCCATCTTAAGGGCATCCTTGGCATTGTAGCCACCCTCACCAGAAATCCCCATGCTCATGAAATGGACCGCCGGAATCGCCCGAGCTGTATTGATTTTAATGTAATGTTGCGTATCCAAAATATGGTTGCCCGCGCTATAGGCACCACCACCTACAAGCCCACTAACAACTAGGAGAACGACGAGCAGGCCACCCTTGCGCCACGTTAGCTTTTGCCAAAATTCGTGGCGAATGAGCTGCAGCAATTCTACGAGGACAATCGCAATCAACGCGACGATGGCTGACGGCTTCATAAAATAAGCCAGCGCGACGTTTAGGCCAAAACCTGCCGCCGCTAGCACCTTCCAGAAGCCGTGACACCGGCCATAGCTCATCACAACATAACAAAAGATATAGGCCGAGACGAACGGCAGCACCCACGCATCCGTATAGGGCACAATAATCATCGGAAAGATGGCCAGCCAACCAACGTGAACATAAATCGCGGTGGGAATCTGGCGGCGACTAATCACGGCCACACTCAGAATATTAAAGACGGCCGACAAATCCGTCAGTATCAGTGTCACCCAATCAAAGAATAGCCAAGACGTGGTTTGAAATTGCTCTGCCAACCAATGTTGCATCAGTAGAATGGGCAAGTTGTTTGAGTTTTGACTAAAGTAAGACATCGTCTCGACACCCTTGGGATCAAGAACCGCCTCATGAATCGCACTCACATCAAATCCGATGGCGGGATGCACACACAGAACAAATAACACCTGCCAGGCAACCGTAGCCACTAATAAGACACTCGCCGTGACCACCTGATGACGCACAAAAATCCATTTCAGGACGCGGGCCACTCGCGGATAGGAAAAGCCAGCCAGACTGATGCTGATCGCCACCAACAAGACCATGGCTGTGACCACGGTGGTGCCAGACCCTGTCTGTGAATTATCGCCCAAAATGAGATTGACTGACGTCACCGCAAAGTACGTGGTCAGCGCAAAAAAGAAATAAAACAGGCCCCGGATAAACCGATTCCCATAATTAAATAGTCGATGATCCATCAGTAGCCTCCCCAATCTTGTCCAGTCACGGTATTAATGATTCCACTCGCTCCCCTTTTTATCGCGAAGGTAGCGGATATCTTTATCGACAATCTTTTTAGCCGATCCCGTCTCGGCAGTGAAGGTGTCCGTGTTCCAAACGCCAGGAAGGGACATCGAATTAATCACACCCACCAACCGAATCCAGGAAACAACGAAGTTATACAGTGGCAGCAACCAGATAATCCATCTGATATTGTGATAAAATTGCCGCTCATCAGGAAATTTCTGTAGCAGTCGACCCACACTAACGTAATTGACCAGCGACACAAAGACATATAGCAAGTAAATCACAACGTAAGATAGGCCCAGTACGACCGGTGAATAACGGAAAAATAGGAGGACAATACTGGCAAATAACCAAATCATTTTGGGAAAGACGAAGGTATGATCGATCATCATCCGTCGCACCAAAAAGTTTTTGAAAAAGTGACTGATTTGCGCATCATGATGCATGTATTCTTTGGAAACTTCCAGCTCGCCCCGCATCCAGCGTTGACGTTGCTTGTAAAGCTGTTCCACACCCGACAATGGTTCAATGTAAAAGATCGCATCTGCACACAACATCACCTTCTGCTTAAGGCGTTGCCGAACTTGAAAGGTCATATCCGTATCTTCGCCAACGGTATCCGTGTTATACATGAACGTGTCCACCAAGGTTGACTTACGAAAGGCCGAGAATGCCCCCGACATGGTAAACAATTGATTATTATCCGATTCAATCGTCCGACCAGACAAGAAGGCCTGGGCGTATTCAAAGTACTCAATCTTTTGCAAGCACCGCAATCCGCGGCTGACCGTCCGTTTGATCTGCGAACGTTGTGTCAAAATGGTGCCCGTCATCGCCGCCAAATCAATGTCATTTTCAAACTGGAGAACCATGTTCATTAACGCATGCTTTTCCAGTACGCCGTCACTGTCAATGTTGATCACATACGTGCCAATGCACTGATAAATCGCGCCGTTTAAGGCCTTGGCCTTCCCTTGGGCGGTTTGCATCATCTGCAGATTTAAATTGAAATGGTTCTGAGCCCGCGCAAAGGCAGCGAAACTGTTATCCGTACTCTGATTATCCGCCAACACAATCTGCATATTCCGATTGGGATACGTGGAATCATTGATGGATTGCAGACAGGCAAAGAGGGTCTCCTCCGAATTATAGACCGGCACAATAATCGAAATGAAGGGCAATTTATCTGGTGCTTCAAGCTGCTTTAGATGATGGCTACGATGCATCACGTGAATAGCCGAGATGAGTGCGGGAATAATCTCCACCACAATGGGAATTAACGCCCATGTGATCCAGAACCCCATTTGCGCTAAAGTTAAATCAATAAAATAAGTCACGACTGCTTACCTCTCGAAAAATGCCGTTTAAAATTCGTATAGAGACTTTGCGATAATTGCGAATAAGTAAAGACGTTGTAGTACAGCACAATCACCAGCACATAGAAGAACAACCGTCCTAATAAGGTATGGGCCATAAAGTACCAGCCAGCGCCACCAAAATAGACCAGTGAAACCACCAACATGAGTCGCATGACATTTGCCAGGTAAATCCACACGATACCCACGATCAAATAAAAATTCTTTTCCTGACGAGAATAGGTTGGAAAGAAAGCCAGCAGGCCAATAAACGCCGTGGTTTCAATAATTCCCGAACACTCATAGTCAATCGACATCGTCACTGGATTGACGCTATTGCCAATATAAACGATTCCATATTTAGTAAAGACCCGACACCAATGCGTCAAGTCGCCTAAGGTTGCGACACCATTGATCACGAGGTGGGTCATAAACCACACCCAGTATGGGTTGCCCAGCGCAATCAGAATAAAGAACAGGCCAACACTTCCCGCGATAAAATAATAGGCGGAAAGGTGGGCCCGTTTTAAGACTGAAATTATGTAGAGCCATACAATGATGCCTAATAGCAGGTAGCTACTCATTTTAGCCGTCCTTTTTTGTTTTAATTTCCATGATGAGACCCGCGATCACAGCCATTCCGCGTTCCGAAAAACGCGTCTCGCTTGCCGATCTCTTTCTGCTTTAGATTCTGGCGAAAAGATTTAACCTGTTGGCTAATAATGCACACTTTCTCAGCCCTAGCCCATTTCAGTCCATTTTTCACCAGAATTCGCCAATCGTGCGATGACCACTTAGGCCGTCTGACGTCGACGGCGGGCTATCTTAACCACCCCTACCAGGGCAATGCTAAACCCGGCAGCAACCAGGATGACACCGCCCGTACTGCCACCGGTCGTGGTCAGGGTGGTTCCGCCAAACATCGCATCCCCGCTCGTCATCGAAATGTTCTGACTGGAGGTCGCAACGACGCCTAGATCCCGCAAAGGCACGCGCATCTCAACAATTTCATAATTACCGTGACTATCCTTAGGACGCGAAATCATGGCCTCAGCACCACTAACGGTACTTCCATTGGCGTTAACGGTAACGGGTTTAACTTTACCAGCGCCTAGGCCCTTCGCCTTCCCCAGAGTGATGGCGAATGACTTTGAACCGAACTTTAGCGTATAACTATCCGGCAACGCAATAAACCCGTGTTTATTATCATTGGGATTGGTGTTCATGTAAAAATAAACCGCGCTATCGTCCGCGACCAGCGATGCCTTAGCATCATTATTCAGTGAGGTCATCGGCTTATCGTCCCAGTCACTAAAATTACCATCCACACTAATATTTAGCTTGTTACTGTTGGTCGTTGCGGCATGGGCAGGAGTGGTCGTTGACCCCAACCAAATCAGGCTAAAACAAGTTAATAAAATCCAAAGCCATCGACGCATCATAAATCTCCTCCATTCACCGTTGCCACCTAAGTCGTACATCGACTCAATTATTTTAAGCACATTACGGTTAACTTCATACTACGCTAATTTTCAGGAGAAAACACACCCGACTCGAACAATATGGGCAATTATTTAAGCTAAGTTTAAGCTTCAATATTTAGTACCCGTCGCCATGACAAAAGGGACCGGAAAAATCCCCAGTCCCTTCCTTAACGGGTACTCAAAAATCATCGTACCATCCGCTTATCCAAGCTATCCTGGCCGCTCATCATCGCTGTAATACTGTGGTTTCGGTGCGACAACGGGATGCATTGCCAGCCAGGCGACAATCTGCCGGCCCAGGTTCTCGCCCATCGGTGCCGACGCGGCAATCTGCGCCTTGGTAATCTGATTCACGTGAATGCCGGCCGTGATGGTACAACTGCCGGGCAGTGCCGGTTGCACCACCCGGGCCACGCGCTCACCGACAAAGTTGTCCTTGTGAAAGCGCCCATCGTGACTGGGATACTTAATGGTCTGGATGGCCGTGTCCTTGGTCAACGTGGTGACATCGCCAATGTGCGGATTACTGCCACCCGTGACCACGATCAGCAAATCCTTACCAATCACCGTCACTTCCGCTTCAATCGTATAGCCTTCCTGCGTCACACTGAATTTTGGCATCTAATCACCCTCCCAACGCTTGGCCGTCTGTTCATGAATGCCAAAGGCGTCTAGCACCTTCATCGTTTGATGATCGACCAAATCCTGAATGGTCTGTGGGTGATTGTAGAAAGCAGGAATTGGGGGAATAATCTGAGCCCCGAGCTTCGCTAACTTCGTCAAGTTCTCCAAATGAATCACACTCAGCGGCGTTTCGCGAGGCACAATCACCAGTTTACGCTGCTCTTTAATGGTCACATCGGCGGCCCGGGCCACCAGGTTATCGCCAAACCCGTACGCAATGCTGGCCACGGTCTTCATGCTGGCGGGAACGATGACCATCCCGTCATTGAGAAATGAGCCACTGGCAATCGCAGCCCCCTGATCACGGTCGCTGTAGACCACATCGGCTAGTGCCTTGATCTGAGCCAACGTGTAGTCCGTCTCCAGCGCTAAATTTTTCTTCGCCCAGGCACTCATCACGAGGTGGGTCTCCACGTCGGGAAGGGCCCGCAACTTCTTCAGGAGGTCAATCGCATAAATGGTACCGGACGCGCCGGTTACCCCAATCACAATCTTCTTCATCACCCATCAGTCCTTTACTTCAAATACTTTTGCCAGTCGGGCACCTTCATGAACTGGGCCCGCACGAATTGGTCTTTCATGTCATAGGGCACGGTGCCATCAATCACGAGTTTGGACGACATGCCCTGCGTCCGAATCGACTTCGGGTCGTATTCGGGCCGCTCGGAAGGGTCCAGTGGATGATTGCGCATGCCCGGCAAGACCATAAGATCTTGGTCCGCCTGGAAGCGCGTGTTCACGGTCCACATGACATCATTCATATCGAAAATATCCACATCTTCATCGACCAGAATAACGGTCTTCAATTCCTTAAACGCCGAAAAAGCCAGCAAGGCCGCCTGCCGTTGAATCCCCTCATCGGCCTCGTCATCCTTGTGAATCTGCATAATCGTCATGAGCTTCCCACCACCTGCTGGCGGATTGTAGACGTTCAATACCTTGCCCGGGATCGCCCGATTGGTCAGCTCTAAAATACTGGCTTCGGTCGGAATACCGGCCATGCTGACGTGTTCCTCGGAAGGCCCAATCACGCTTTGCATGATTGGCTGTTTTCGATGAGTCACGGCGGTCACCTTGATCACCTGCAACGCAGGGTTGGCGTCCCCGTCGTACCCCGGAAACTCGGGCATGGCCTTGCCGGTGTGGGTGTTGATATCCTCTTGAATCCGCTCGTTAGGCATGATATAGCCCTCCAGCGTGAACTCCGACCGGGCAATCGCATTTTCAGCGACCGTCAGTGCCGGCGTCAGCCCCACGGCCTCTTGCCGGATCGCCCCGGCAACGCCCAATTCGTTGTAGCCTAATGGCGTGGTTGGTGGCTCGAAGGTGCACCCAATGGTGATGGCCGGATCCAGTCCAATGTTGATTGTCACCGGCATCGGCTCGTTGGCGGCCTCATATTCCTTGGCAAACGCGCCAATGTGCCGGCCACCGGGCATGATGTAAATGCCCAGTTTATCTTTATCCTCCAAAACCATCCGGTGAATGGTCACGTCGCTCATGGTTTTGGCCTTGTTGGACCCCAGCACCACCCCCACGGTGATGTAAGGCCCCGCGTCTTCGGGCGTATTGGTCGGCGCCGCAACCAGCTTGCGAATATCAAAGTCGGGGTCGGTCGCCTGGTGAACCACCTCATGGGCCGGCGCATTGTCGACCATCACGGGCGGCACTGGATTTTCCACGGCGTCGTTTAGAAACTGCCCCAGCGTGTGGAAATCGTGATGAAACATCAGGCCCACCCGCTTACGGCTGGCCATCAGTCCCATTAAGACTTTGGTATCCGGAAAGCCTTTGACGTGGTTAAACATCATCGCGGGGCCTTCTTGGGTTGGTCGTTCAACCGTCCCGCCAGCGCCAATGTACCGGTAAACACCGGACAGTTCGGCATTGGGATCGACGGCCACATCGGTCGCGTGGAACTGACCCGGGTGCGTCTTCAACTCAGCTAAAACTTTGCGCAAGTCATAGGGTTCATTTGTCATCAAATTACCTCCTGTATGTCATGTCTACAGTTAACTCTAGCCTCAATATCGCTTGCAAACAACGCCACTTTCGACTAACGTTATGCTTAACAGGAATAACAGATCAATTACCGTGAAAGGACCGCTGCCCATGACCTTGGAAGACTTCTACAGTTTCATCGTGATCTACCAGATTCGGAATATTTCCGACGCCGCCGTTGAACTGAACATTACGCAATCGGCGCTGTCAAAACGGCTACGCAACATGCAAAACGAACTAAACACGGCCTTGATTTCCACCCGCAATAAACGTCAACTGACCATCACCGAGAGTGGTGAGGTCTTCTTTCGTTACGCGCAGACCATCACGGCACAATACCAACTGCTGCAAGATGAGCTGCGGGACTACCGCACGTTGCAACGAGGCACCCTCCACATCGGCAGCGTCCCCGTCATGGCCCAGTATGGCCTAACCCGCAAGATGAGCCGGTTCATGCACGATTTCCCCCAGATCAACATTCGGTTGGAGGAACTGCAGGGAGCCGACTTGCTCAAACAACTGCAGAACCAGGCACTCGATCTGGGCATTCTCCGGGATGTCCAGAGCCAGCAACTCAACAAGTCGCAATTTGAAGCGGTCAACCTGGACACCGACGAGTTACGGGTCGTTCTGGATGCTCACCACCCGCTTGCACAACAAGCAACGCTCACCATGGCCGATCTCACGGACGTTGAGGTGGTCACGCTCAACCCCGGCTCGGGCGTTTACGAGAAAATGGGCAGCCTCTTCCAGCAGGCCGGGATCACCCCCAACATCCGCTTCACCACACCCCACATTGAGACACTGCTGGGGATGGTCGCTCATACGCAACGGGTCACCTTCCTCTTCACCAAGGCCGCCCAGCCCTTCTTGACCTCGGATTTTGTGACTCGCCCATTTCGTCAGCCCCTGATCAGCCACCTGCAGTTGGTCTATCCGCGGGGAACGTTGAGTCAGGCGGCCCAGCGCTTTATGGGTTATCTCAACGGGTCCCTCGTGAACTACTCGTCACTAAAGTAACGAGCTTCTAGAAACACCGCTGACTTGCATGACACTTATGGGGTGTCACGTAGCGGTTACGGCTATCAACTAAGGACTATTCCAGCCCAAGACGGTTTTAATATTTAAGCGGTTACGGCCAAAATATTCTTAGCGGCATTAATGTCTCTATCGTGATTTTCTCCACAGTTTGGGCAAGTCCATTTACGAAGGGACAGCTCATGTTTGCCATCGTCAAAGCCACAACTTGCACAAAGTTGACTGGTTTTCCATGGGTTTACAATCACTAGTCGCTTCCCATACCAGGCACATTTGTAAGTTAGTTGCCGACGAATTTCACGCCAAGACTGGTTG